>CANQEL010000006.1 GCA_947594855.1 uncultured Lachnospiraceae bacterium | reverse complement strand
CATATGGAATTTGCAGGCGGAGAAATAAATGCATCTCATTCAGGCGCTTTACAAGATTTTGAGATAAGAGATGCTATTTGTGACGTAATGGAAGGAGGAAGAGAGGCTTTGGAGAGTAGATATTATAGAATTACTAAAGCTCTTGAATAGGAAGAAATGGTAAAGAGCCGGAGGATGACTTTGCAGATGAATTATAAGAAAAAAATATGAGCAGGATATGACGAGGGAGATAATGTCAAAGAGAAAATGAGAAGAAAAAGACATAGTATAATTGAAAAATGCTTGCAAAAAGTCTCAAAATGAGGAAAAATACATAGAATATCAAGAGTAAACATACAAAATATAGTAATGCAAAATTTGATTATACATAAGATGTAGTTAACGAAATCAAGTTCGAATAATTCTACTTTCTCCAAAATGCTCTGTTTTAAAGGATTTCTAGAGATTTTTTGCCCTGTGACTTCAAAATGACTAAAAAAGATACATTAAAATTAGAAAATATGAGATAAAAAATATAAATATACTTTTGATATATAAATTGGGAGAAAAAAAGAAGCATGAAGTTGGATGATTTAAAGGATCTGATTGGTTGGATATGTGTGTCAGAACAGATAAAATCAAATAATAATGGGATACGCAGTTTGACTGGAAATATAAACGTATATAGCCAGATTGTCAGGTGGAAGTGAGGGATTTGAACGCATGAAATTGCTTTGTAAAGAATGAGATAATTTTTACGAAAAATAGAAAATTGAGAGATTGTTGAAACGGTAGAGATGTAGGACGTGGCGGTGCTGTGCCCCTATATTCTTGTAGAGGAATCTTCGATACTATGGTAGAATCAAGGAACAAAAACCGTCATAGTGTAAAGAAATATGAATTGAAAGGATGTAAAACCATGCAGGAAATTAAATGTCCTAATTGTGGAGAAGTTTTTGTGGTTGATGAATCTGGTTATGCACAGATTGTTCAACAAGTTAGGGATAAAGAATTCGATAAAGAAATCAAACAAAGAGAAAAAGATTTTGAAGAAATGAAAGAAAAAGATATAGAACTGGTTAAAATGAAGCAGAAAGAGGAGTTTGATAAATTTCTTTCTTCAAAAGAAGCAGAACTTGTGGAAAAGGATAAAATGATTGAACAATTAAAGACACAAGTATCTGAAAATGAGACTGAGAAACAGCTTGCAATAAGCGAAGCTATTAATAAAAAGGAGAAGGAACGGGAACTTGTAGTTGAAAAGAAAAATGACGAATTAGCAGATAAGGATCGTATGATTGCTCAACTTAAGGCCCAAATCGAAAATGGTGAAAATGAAAGAAAACTAGCTATTTCAGAGGCTGTTAGTGGTAAAGAAAAAGAAATTTCAAAGAAAATAGAAGAAATTAATGTGTTGAAGGAAAAGTTTTCTGCTGAGGACAGAGAAAAGGATAAAGTTATTGAACAACTAAAGGCCCAAATGTCTGAGAGTGAAATCGAAAAACAATTAGCAGTTAGTAAAGCTGTTAGTAAAAAGGATAAGGAGAAACAAGAGGTATTAGAAAGAAAAATCGAGGAATTGATAGAGAAAAGTCGTATTATTGAAGAATTAAAGGCTAAGCTCGAAAATAGCGAAGCAGAAAAGAAACTGGCAGTTTCAGAGGCGGTTCAGGAGAAAGAAAAAGAACTTTCTCAAAAATTAACAGAAATTACGGAACTAAAAAGTAAACTGTCGAATAAAGAAACAGAAAATCAATTAAAAGAACAATCCTTGCATAGAGAATATGAAGATAAACTTAAGTCAAAAGATGAGTTGATTGAGTATTATAAAGATTTTAAAGCTAGACAATCTACTAAAATGATAGGAGAAAGCCTTGAGCAACATTGTCTGAATCAATTTAATTCATTAAGAATGACGGCATTTCCAACAGCATATTTTGAAAAAGATAATGACGCAAAAACAGGAAGTAAGGGGGATTTTATTTTTAGAGAGGCAGCGGAAGGAATAGAGTTTATCTCCATTATGTTTGAAATGAAAAATGAGATGGACGAAACAGCGACTAAACACAAGAATGAAGATTTTTTAAAAGAACTTGATAAAGATAGACGTGAAAAAGGATGTGAGTATGCGGTACTGGTTTCTTTGTTAGAAATTGATAATGAATTGTATAATAATGGTATTGTAGATGTTTCTTACAGATACGAAAAAATGTATGTAATACGCCCGCAATTTTTTATTCCGCTTATTACGTTGTTGAGAAATGCTGCGTTGAATTCATTAAAATATCGGAAGGAGTTAGAACTAGCAAAGCATCAGCAGATAGATATTTTACATTTTGAAGACAACATGAATGCCTTTAAAGAGGGATTTGCACGCAACTATAGAATAGCTAGCGATAAATTTAAGACTGCTATTGACGAAATTGATAAAACAATTTCGCACCTGCAAAAAACAAGAGAAGCACTTATTTCGTCTGAAAATCAGCTTCGGTTGGCTAATAATAAGGCAGAAGATTTGAGTATTAAGAAGTTAACCAAAAATGCGCCTGCTGTGAAGGAAATGTTTGATGAAATAAAAAAAGAAGATATTATTTCTTGATATGGTGTATGATAGAAAAGTTATGGATATGTTGAAGAGTGGTATTAAATTTACGCTGACAAAGCTAGATATAATGGAGATATTGGAAAAGCTGTCGAAGGTTATTCCAAACAAGATTACGGATACAATGGGTATTGTAGTAGGTGTCAATTTGCTGTATGAAGGTGACAATCGGTATATTGAAATTAGTGTGGATAAGTTCTCTTTGCATATTAGTTATCATGGAAATATTTTTATCGTTTCGGCAGCACTATGAGGACGATTACTGGGAAAGAACTGGATAAAGCACTCCTAAAATCTCAATGCAGAATATATGATAGTATGCCGATTTTCAAATTGAAAGTCTAGGATTTAAAACAGGGAACAATAGAGTTATTCAAAGGAAAGGCAGTCGGGCATGGCAGGTTGATACCGGAAAAGACAAGTGTTGAAGATACGATATTGATGGAAAAATCTCATCTTTTTGATGAGGAAGGCTATTTGATTCGCATTGCAATGTTGGTATTTTATGAATCTTTGGAGAAATGGGTTATGGTTCGTATATTAAGATTGGTTATTTTGGAAAATAGGATGATGATTAAAAATATTAGGACGAAGTGCATGACTCTTTATTGTAACAGATTTATAAAACAGTTGATTTGGTTTACACGAAATATTTGGAAGTTTTAATTTATTGTGATAGGATTCGGAGAATCGAACAGTTTATGTTACTGTAGGAAACATTTCAAGAAATATTGCTGAATGTGGTAGTTCAAAAGGATTATAGTAACTGCAATCAGATTCGGATAAATGTGTATGAGGATTTGATAAAATCAAGAAAGCATGCGAAAAGGATGTTAGGTGTCTGCCGGAATACAATATCAACGCATCTGAAATTATGGTGCTGTGTAGGGTATGTGATAAGTATCTGAAACTGTTAAATGGTGAGGAAAATTTGCATCTTGGTTAAAATTTTTATGATAAAAAGGTAAATTCGAATAAGACAGTTACTTGGCTAAAATTTAGATTAATATAACAGTATCATGAGTGAAATTTTTTTGCAGAGATTTGGTCAGTGTTATTATCCCCCATAAAAAATTAATAACATCAGTTAATATAGGCAGATAATATGGATATATCAAATAATCAAAAGCATCATAAATATGGCAAAGGATAATTTCTAAACAAAGTTGATTAGCATTTGCCGATCTTGATTAATAAACGGAAAGCCGTGAAGCCGCTTAAACAGCGGACTTTTCGGCTTTTTTAATGCATTGTGGTAATAAAATAACATAAATAAAATAACATAAATAAAAGTAAAATTATTACCAATTATTTATATATATTAATGTAAAAAATTAAACTATAATACTATTGATAACCGTATAATGCTATGCTATAATAAAAAACAACAAAAAATTATTATGTATAAACACGGAAGAAGGAAATATATTGAAAACATTGTTAAATCAACAAACAGTAAAAATATACCACAATCTAGCTGATGAAAATGAATTTCAGTTTATAATGGGACGTTTGGGAGGAGAGGACAGGTTGAAAAAAAACTGTCCGGAATTGTATAAGATTCTGCATTATAGCAGTAAACAGGAGAGGCGTGTAGCAAACGGACTGACTACGGCTCCTCTTTTGAAATCTTCACTGCCGGAAGGGGATAATTATGGCTTGGAAGATTCCATAGGGATACGCACGCTGAATTATGATATCCAGACTAATGTGTATACTTCCTCCGGAATGTCTATGGTGGAAGAAAACAAGAGTCTGGCCATTATAGGACAATTGTATGATAAGACAAACAATCAGTCCCTGGATGGCTTTGCTGTGGGAGTAAGCGATGCGCATAATCTGGAAGGAGAGTCGCTTTGTAAATCCTCGTCCCTGATAAAAAGCAATGATTATGAATTTCAGGCAATTTCTACATTTTACAAGATTGTAAAGGATAAAGATGGGCATGAACGACTTGTGAGTGAAACACATGAGACGGACGCACTGAAGGTATTAGGGAAAAATAACATTGTTGAAAAACTGGTGGTGAAGGACCCTATGCCAAAGAATCATCCAGGTGCCAAAAAGACGGTTCTCTACTACAATAACCGTACAGGAAAGGGTTGTGATTATTACTATAATAATGTAAATACAAAAGATAATAAGGTGGAAGTAAATATTGATTTCTCAGGTTCTGTAACATTTATGAAAGGATTTTCCCCGATTTATGTAGACAAAAATAAAGACTTTATGCTGCAGCTGGTTGATAAAGGGGCAGCCAATTTTAATATGAGTTTCTGGAATAAAATTGAATGGGCAATATCCGACAGAACATTGTCATGGAAATTCCCGTCAAACTGGCATGACTGGCTGGATTCATCACAGTTTCATCTGACAAATGATGCCCAGTTTTACTGTAAAATGTATGTTGAGACAGAAAAGGGAATTGCTATTCCTATCACCATATCAAGCATGGATATTGAGCATAAGGATCCTTCTTATTGTGCGATTAATCCCATTAAGATTGAGTGGGGATGTTTTGCAAAAGGAACCCGCATTTTAATGGCGGACTACTCGGAAAAATTTATAGAGGAAATCCGTCAGGGGGATCAGATAAAGATACAGGGAAGCTCTGCCATAGTGACAGAAGTGATCCGGGGAAGGGAAGAAACCCTGGCTATGATAGGTACGGAAAGGGGTAAATGCATTTGTGTGACACGGGATCATCCCATGCTGACACAGGGCGGCTGGAAGAGGGCGGATGAGCTTTCGGCGGCTGATATCCTGGAAATGTACGATGGAAGAGATTCGATCAAAGAATTGCATTTGATAGAATATAATAAAGAAGTTTTCAGTGTTCGCATTGATTCAGAGGAAGCGTTGGTGGCAGAAGGATTTTATACGGGAGATTTTGGATGTCAGAACCGGATAGGGAAGAAAAAGGAACAGCCATCGCAGAAGAAGGAAGGATATCAGCAGGAATTAGAAGCGCTGGTGGCAGAACTGAATCGAGAGATGAAATATAACGGGAGGGAATGAATATGGAAAATAAAGTAAAAAATGTATATACCGCATATAGGATTGATAATACCATTGGATATGGTCATTATATATCCGTAAGTGGTGCAAAATTTTCTGGAAAATGTTTCGGATTTGATCTTTGGTTTTATACGGATGGAGACTGCAGCGTTCTGGTCTCCCAGGAAGAGGGATTCAGCCTGGGGATTGTGCAGAATAAGGTTATTTTAAAAATAGGAAGGAATAGTATTGTCATCCGGAACGAGATTTTGAAGATACCGGAATATGAGTGGGTAAATCTTTATATGGGCTTTGACGGTAAACAGATAAGCATATTGATAAATGGAAATATTTTTGGAAATATTTCCTATTCGGGAAATATCCGAAATGATAATGATTTTCTGCTAGGTAAAGAATTTACCGGGTATGTACGGAGCTTTCGTCTGTATAATTCGGTATTGGACGAGCAGGCATTTCGCAAATATTTTATGAAGACAGAGTATAAGGCGGATAGTATGCCAGAACTGGTCGGGTTTATAGATATGACACAGGAGCGAATGCCGGATCTGAGTGGAAAAGGTGTTTCGGCGTATAATCGTGCAGGATGTACGTTTATGGATCTGGTGGATATTTACTGCCCCAGAGACGGTGGAGTTGTCACTTTTTCAGAACCGGAGGGGATTAATCCGGGAGGATTTGCTTCTGGAAAATTTTCTATTTATATAAAGTTATACATAAGACCGGGAGGAGCTGGAAGGCAGATTCTCTTTACCAATGGAGTACCTGGGTGTGATGACAGTATAACGGTATATTGTGACAAGACGGGGGATAAGACAGCTTTTATTTTTCAGTATGGAGAGGAAGAAATCTGTCTGGATGCCAAAGAGCCGGACTATAGCTGGGTAGATGTGATTCTCTGTGTAGATGGAAAATCTGTTTCGTCATATATCAACAAGGCCGCTTGTCAAAAGACAGCCAGGGCAGCGCTGGTGCGGAAGAAAGCGGGCGATTTCAGGATAGGTGGATATGATAGAAATACGGGGATGCTGTGTGAGAATTACATTCATACTGTTGCCATTTTTGAAAAAGTGCTGACAGAAAAGGATGCGGCAGATTTTATGGAAAACCATCCCTTTATTTTTGAGGATGATCTGCTTGCTCTTGTTTCCTTTGAGGGAGGTATGGCGTGCGAACTGACAGATGGAATTGGAATTACTGCAGGGAAAGGTGGTATATTTCCGGCACAGCGGACATTGGAGACGACTCGCTCAGAACTATATCAGTTCCGGATAAATTATACAAAGAAGGCAGCTTCCGACATGAAACATTGGCAGGCGGAGCAAATTGTTACCTCTTATATTGATTTCGGTACTGCTATGACCGGCTGTGCATGCTGCGCATCCGGTAGCGTTATCGCAGCACTGATAAATTATGTATCGAACCATGAAAAGATGCTGCAAAGCGCATGGGAACTGTATGTGAAAGCTAAAATAAAGTTGGAGGAAGCTGTTCGGGCAGTAGGTTCTCTTGGAAAGACATATGCAAAGACATTGACAAAGGCGCTTCAGTTTTCATCGGGGACAACAGTAGCAGCCGGAGCCGTGGCAGCAGTTGGAGAGGCTTCTGTCGTAGAATCACTTGGAAAATATGCAGAGCTTTTTGCGATAGGTAGTGTGGTTGCTATGACCGGCGCTGTCAGTATTGTTTCACATATTAATAAATTGCATGAGGATAAACCGGATGAGGATGATAAGGAGGATATTTCCGTAAAACTTCTTTCCATTACTTTTCAACATTCCCCGGATCAGTATAGTGTCAGCTCAGTGAGATGCCGGAATCATAAAGGAACCATAGCCGGACCAGAATGGACCTATGAAAACCACTGTGTGGCTCCAGCTGTATACATTGCGGATCAATTAGACAAGGTTAAAATTAAAGTCAAATACAGGATTACGGACAATTCAAAGGTAAAGGCGGGAATCTATTCCGTAGATTTTTCGGCTACCGTTATGCAGGGGGAGAAAAAACTTTTTGACCAGTTTACATATAAGGCCCAGGGGAGAAAGGCTGGGGTAGATTATGAGGTGGAAATGGAGTCGTCTGTGAAGGCATGTGTGGATCAAAGAATACAATTTACACAGGTAAAATTATGGTGGAACTGCAGGGTAAATGGGAAGTTTTTTTCTATGCCAAATACACTGTCAGATGTGTACATTATCCCTGGAGTACCGGATTCCCCCATTTTATTGGGAAAAGGCTGTGATGAAAATTTCCCGGCGGTAGAATATCTGGAAATTTATACGAAGATGTTAAAGCCACAGGGAATAAAGGATGAAATGATGTTGAGAAATAATGTAGAATGTACACAGGAGCAGCTTCGGCAGCTCACGCAGATGGTCTTTTTCGCCCCGTGTTTCCAATATTTAGGGATAAATACTCCGGGATATGTCGCAAGACAGCAGGTTGGAGCGGCTGCTGTACTTACATTTAAAGAAGGTAAATTTTTTCAGGATGTGAAGGCCTATGCAGAGGGGCAGCGTGGGCCACTGTATATAGAATGTGAGGTATATGCCGCTGTTTTAGGTTACTATTTAGATATACTGAGAATTCCTTTCAGGTTTGTATTTATATCAAATCCACAGAAAGATGAAATGTTACATACAAATGCAATATATCCGGCAGGTCACTTGGATGAGCCACCGGTAGCAAAACGATTTTATTATCATGTGGTGGTGGAGGTTGAAGCCAGAGTAGAAAAGGGAGTACAGATACCTGCTGAAATTTATGATGCATCCATGGGAATAATGCAGAATGGAGAAATCAGACCAATTACCGCACTGCCCTTTCAAGGGATACAGGGAGAGATTGTAGATGCAGAAAAGGAGGCTGGTACATATCGTGGGACTGTAATAGAGAATGGAACGGGAGCAACGATTAGCAATGAATTTGCATTTTTTTTTATAGAAAGAGGGTAAAAGCATCTGATTCCCGTGTCAGGATTTAAGGTGATTAAACCAATAATCCAAGATATAAACAATTCAGATAAGACAGGGGAAATACACTCTAGCAGGGTAGACAAGAGACCAATCCACAGAAAAAATCAAAATTCATGTCAGGAGCATGAGGAAAATTTCGCCTGTATAAAAGGACTTTTGAATACTACTCAGACAGCCGGTATGAGTCATTATACTTAGATAGTCATATATCTATTCCAAGTTTCATAGGCTTTAGATATGTGCAAATATGTGCTGTCTTGCCTGTATTTTTCGCCATTATGATATTTATTATAGCGAAATCACGACTGTGTAATATTTTCGAAGTCAAATAATTGACTTTCTTTATAGTTATTACTTTTGTTGAATTTTCTGGTCTTCCATATCCATATTTATAACTTATGATTCCAAATGAATACATGAGAATTTATTTGATTTCTTTAGGAGAATAAATATTATCATCATTCACTTCAATATTAAAATTGAAATCATATCCAAAATATTATGATTGCTTTCTGCACATCTTTATTACTTTTTGAAATATAATGAAAATCGTGTGTCATAACTATAATTTCCTTTCGTATTCTTTCTTTCAGTCATCTAGATTAAATCTAAATTATTGCATTATAACTTGGTGGAAGAAAAAAATCAATAAAATTTGGTGTTGTATTATTGACTATATGTATAATAGTTGATATAATCACTATAATTAGATTTTTGGTAGAAACTATAAAGAAAATAAATAATGTCTAAATTATTTGAAAAAGTAAGCTGTAATAAAAAGATATTAAAATCTATTTGAAGATTGTATATACGATTAACAAAAAACAACATTTAGTAAATGAAATGATTATTAGGTTTCCTCAAATTTATAAAAAAATGAGAATTTTACAGATTGGGTTTTAGAAAAAAGTTGGTTTAATTAGAGTTGTAAGATTATTTTTAACGATAATTCACAAAATTATATACAGTTTTAGATGTTATACATAATAAAAACATGGAGGATTATCTATGAAGTACAATGGATTAAGTGATGCAGAGGTAAAGCTGTCTCGCGAAAAAAATGGAACTAATATTATTCCAAATTCAGAACCAACCACTTTTTGGGATGAATTTAAGGAAACTTTTGGTGATCCGATGATTAAAATTTTGCTTGTTATCGCAGGCATAATGATAGTAATGTTCTTTTTGGGATATGCAGAGATATATGAACCGGTTGGAACAATTGTTGCTGTATTAATTGTAGCTACAGTGTCTGCCAAGACAGGTGTTGCTAGTGATACAGCATATAGAAAATTGAAAGACGGTCAAAAGAAAGATACATGTAAGGTATATCGTAACGGAATGGTAACAGTTATTGATGTTGACGATGTAGTTGTTGAAGATAAGATTCTTCTTCAGTCAGGCGATAAAATTCCTGCCGATGGTATTTTGATTAATGGAGATTTGAGAGTTGATAATTCTGCGCTTAATGGTGAAGCGGAGGAATGTAAGAAATTTGCTGCTTCAGAAGAAAAAGTGTTTCCTGAGGAGATAACAGGTGATGTGTTTGTAGATGATAATTCTCTTTTCAGGGGAGCAATAGTTTTTGATGGCGAAGGTGTTCTTGATGTTCGCAAAGTTGGCATGAAAACAATGATGGGTAAAATGGCTGAGGATATGCAAGATGAAGAACTGGATTCTCCATTAAAAGTTAAGCTAGGAATTCTTGCAAAACAGATATCAACATTTGGTTATATTGGTGCAGCGGTTATTACAGTATTATATATTACATTTTTTGTTCTTAGAGCTGGTGGATTTGGGGCTTATTTTTCTACTGGTTGGTCAAATATTATTCAGGATTTAGTCGAGGCTGTTTCTCTTGCTATTGTAATTATCGTGTGTGCTGTGCCAGAGGGGCTTCCGCTTATGATTTCTTTAGTATTAATGCAGAATACTAAGAAAATGTTAGATCACAATGTGTTAGTAAGAAAAGCAGTAGGTATTGAAACAGCAGGGTCCTTAAATATTTTATTTAGTGATAAGACGGGAACAATAACAAAAGGTTCGCTTGAGGTTGTTGAATTTTTTACTGCTAATGGTGATGAGATTCCTTTTAATGAGATAAAAAATTATGGCAAAATTAAAACAATGGTTGATGTTGCAATTGGAATGAACTCTGCATCAATGTATGACGGTTCCCATAAGGTAATCGGCGGCAATGCGACAGATCAGGCGTTAATGAGGTTCTTAGGAGAAGATAATTATAGGCTTATAAGTAGCGATACAACATATATTGCGGGTGCTTCACAAGGGTTTAATTCTGCTAACAAATTCAGTCAAGTTGAAATTACAGATTTAAACAAAACATTTTACAAGGGCGCACCAGAGAAATTCATTGAAAAATCTACTAAGGCCATAAATGAAAATGGCGAAGTGATAGATATTAATATAGATGCGCTTAATGAAAAAATCAATGAGCTCGCTTCAAGAGCAATGAGAGTGTTGGCTTTTGGATATTCTAATAAGAAGATGGTTCAAGATCAGATTAATGATGATGTTATTCTTATTGGACTTGTGGCAATTAGAGATGATGTAAGGCCTGAAGCAAAAGATGCTATCAAAGAAGTACAAGATGCTGGAATCCAAGTAGTAATGATTACTGGTGACAGACTTGAAACTGCTATTGCAATAGCAGAGGATGCTGGACTTATTAAAAGTGATATGGATATAGCTTTAACATCTGCGCAACTCGCGCAAATGTCAGATGATGAGTTAAAAGCTATTGTTAAAGATATACGGGTTATTGCAAGAGCACTTCCAACAGATAAATCAAGGATGGTTAGAATTTGTCAGGAAATGAATCTTGTTGTTGGAATGACGGGTGATGGTGTAAATGATTCTCCCGCGTTAAAGAGAGCAGATGTTGGATTTGCAATGGGTAGTGGAACTGAAGCTGCAAAAGAAGCAGGTGAAATAGTTGTTCTTGATGATAACTTTAGGTCAATTAAGGATGCTATTTTGTATGGACGTACAATTTATAACAATATACTTAAGTTTTGTAAGTTTCAGCTGGTTATTAATGTGGCTGCAGTATTTGTTAGTGCTATTAGTCCTTTCTTTGGCATAGAAGAACCACTTAAGGTTACTCATTTGTTGTTTGTAAATCTTGTAATGGATGGTCTTGGAGCAATAATGCTTGGTAATGAGCCGGCATTAGAAAAATATATGTTAGAAAAGCCTAGAAGAAGAGACGAAAGTATCATAGGTAAGAAGATGTTTTCGCAGATTCTTATTATGGGTGCATGGTTAACAATTATTAGTTTTGTGTTTTTAAATGTACCATTTTTTAACCAGTTTTTTGAAAATGATGCACAAAAATATACGGCATATTTTGTTTTGTTTATTGTATCAGCATTATTTAATGGATTTAATGTGCGTGATGATAGATTTGGAATCTTTAAAAATCTTGGTGCTAATCCTGGATTTTTAAAGGTTTGGTTTACTATTGTGCTTGTTCAGGCAATTATCGTCAATGCGGCCTTGGTGCCTCTTGTAGTATTTACATGGATTGGAAATATGTTTAGTTGTGTTCCATTTGGAGTCGAGGGGTGGATTGTAACTATTATTCTTGCTGTAACAATGATTCCAATTGATTTGATCCGTAAGTGTATTGTTTATAAGAATAAAAGTGGGGAGGGTTAAGTATGTCAATCAATTTGTCAAAAGAGAGAGCAGGATTATTACAAATTATATTGGAACTTGATTGGAATGGAACTTAGCATAATACAGATTTTGTGGATTTGAATTATGTGCTTTGTCTATTGCTAAAATAGTATTTCCGGTAAAATATATGAAGCTAAAAAAGAATCAACACTTTAGAATATTGAAAAACATATTTATTCGTGTGATTGATAGTTAGAAAAAAAGAGCTTTTCAGATTTTACCTAAATAAAAACTACTATAATTACGACAGCTTTTATCATAGAAACTATTATTAGATATAACACTGATTGAAAATTTGTCGCTTATGCTCAAATAATCAAGAGGTATAGTTGATTGATGTTGTTGTAGTATTTTCTTAAATGAGGAGGATGATAGTAATATAAATAAGAAATTGGGTTTTATACGTTGACCAGAATATTAAATTAATATGCATAAGATATAATTAGAAAGGAGCATGATATATGGGGATTAATTTACAAAAAGGTCAAAAAATCGATCTTACGAAAAATGACGGAGGTTTACGTCAGATTATGGTAGGACTTGGTTGGGACGAAGCTGAACAACATAGAGGTTTTTTTGCACCAAAACCACAACCAATTGATTGCGATGCATCAGCTATTTTATGTGGAGCTAATGGCAAAGTTGTTAGTAGCGATGTTCATCAGTGCTGTGTATATTTTGGTAATTTGAAACATTCAAGTGGGGCAATTGTGCATCAGGGTGATAACCTTACCGGTGAGGGGGATGGGGATGATGAACAAATTATGGTTAATCTTCCAATGGTTCCAGCTCAAGTCGACAAAATTGTTTTTGTAGTAAACATTTATGATGCTCGTAAAAGAAATCAACATTTTGGTTTGATTAGGAATGCATTTATTCGTCTTGTTGATATGGATCATAATACTGAAATTTGTAGATTTAATCTTTCTGAGAATTATAATGGTATGACAGGATTAGTTGTTGGTGAGATTTACAGAAAGAATGGCGAATGGAAATTTAATGCAATTGGACAGCCTGTTCAGGAAGCAAGTAGACTTGATTCTTTAATTCAACTTTATAGATAATATATTTATTGGAGGATAATAGAATGGCAATTAATTTAACTAAAGGACAGAGAGTATCAATTGATAATGGACTTCAACTTGCATTAGTAGGTCTTGGTTGGGACACAAATCGTTATGATGGTGGTTATGATTTTGACCTTGATGCGTCAGCATTCTTACTTGGTGAGAATGGAAAGCTTATGAGAGATGAAGATTTCATCTTTTATAACAACTTGGAGAGTAGAAATAAGGCTGTAATTCATACAGGTGATAACAGAACCGGTGATGGAGATGGTGATGATGAAGTAATCTATATTGATTTTACGAAGATTCCAAGTGATGTTAAGAAAATTGCTATATGTGTAACTATTGATGAGGCAGAGGTTCGTCGTCAGAATTTTGGACAAGTTTCTAATGCCTATATCCGTTTGGCTAAGAGGTCAGATGAATTTGATGAAGAAGGAGAAACATTGCTTAAATTTGATCTTGAAGAGGAATTTTCAATTGAAACCGCATTAGTAGTTGCAGAATTGTATCAGAAGAATGGTGAATGGAAGTTCAATGCTGTTGCAGCTGGATATCAGGGTGGTCTTGAAGCTATTGTGCGTTCTTTTGGTGGAAACGTATAATTATTATATTTAATACTTGGAAAGAGAGGTGTTATAGGTGAAAGAGTTTGCAAAAGGACAAAGAATCAGGGTCGTTTCAGGTGGCGAGCTTGAAGTTATACAAAAGCTTGGCGAGGGTGGACAAGGTGTAGTTTATAAAGTAAGGTATAATGGTAAAGATCTTGCATTGAAGTGGTATTTTGGAAACAAATTGAGTGATCCAGATCGTTTCTATAGAAATATTCAGAATAATATCAAAAAAGGAGCACCCACAAGAGCATTTTTATGGCCTTTAGATATTACAGAGTATTTTGAAGGAAGCTTTGGATATTTGATGGAGTTGAGACCATCAGAGTATAAGGATTTTTCTTTGTTTTTACTTGCAAAAGAAAGATTTGCCAGTATTGAAGCAGTTGTAAACGCAGCACTTTGTATTACGAATGGATTTCGGGAATTACATAATTCGGGATTCAGTTATCAGGATTTGAATGATGGAAATTTCTTTGTAAATCCTAAAAATGGTGACGTTTTAATCTGTGATAATGATAACGTTGCTGAATATGGAGATGCATTGGGTATCGCAGGAAAGTGTAGATATATGGCACCAGAGGTTGTTATGGGTAAGAAAAAGCCTGATGTTCATACGGACCGTTTTTCTTTAGCGGTAGTTTTGTATCTTTTATTATTCTTAAATCATCCATTAGAGGGTAAAAGGACAATGTGCCCCTGTCTTACAGAGGAGTTGGAACGTAAATTCTACGGCTCTGATCCAGTATTTGTATGGGATTCAAATGATGACACAAATAGACCTGTTCGGGGTGTTCATATAAATGAAATCAAGTTTTGGCCTATTTATCCTAAATTTGTAAGAGATACTTTTGAAGAGGCATTTAGTCATGAGGCAATGGTTGGTGCTGATACTCAGCATAGGGTGACTGAAAAGAAGTGGCAGGAAGTGTTTACATCATTAAGAGATTGTCTTGCGAAGTGTAGCTGTGGTGGAGAAACTTTTATTGATGTTACTCAACCTACTTGTAAATGTATCAACTGTGGAAAAGATATTCAAAGACCAATGATTTTGAAAGTTAAAAAATATCATGTTGTTATGCAACCAGGTAAATTAGTGTATGCATGTCATGCGATTCATGATAGCGATAATTTTAAGGAAGCTAAAGGTGAAATAATAACAAGTAGACAGGATCCTTCTTTGGTTGGTTTGAAGAATAACTCTAATTTTAGTTGGACAGCAATTTTACCGAATGGAATATCAAAGCCATATTCAAATGGTCAGGTAATAAAGCTTGGTCGTGGTTTGAAAATTAATTTTGGTAATGGAAATGAAGGCGAAATAATTTAATGTTTAAATGGAGGTTAATGAAATGGGATTATATGATGAAGTAGTAGAAGTACCTAGGAGAACAATGGTTTTATTTTTTGTAGTTGATACATCAGGAAGTATGACTGGTTCAAAAATTGGTACAGTAAATTCTGCAATTGAAGAAATTGTACCAGAATTAAAAGATATATCAGAGAGTAATGCAGATGCACAGATTAAGGTTGCAACTCTTGCATTTTCTACTGGTGCACATTGGATTGATAGCGCTCCTGTAGCAGCTGAGAATTTTAGATGGAATTACTTGGACGCAAATGGTGTTACTGATTTAGGAGAAGCATGTCAGCAGCTTAATGAAAAACTTTCAAGAAATGCATTTATGAGTGATGCAACAGGTTCATTTGCTCCAGCGATTTTCCTTATGTCTGATGGAGAACCTACTGATAACTATAAGCATGGATTAGATAAATTAAAGCAGAATAACTGGTTTAAAAAGGCTATCAAGGTTGCTGTAGCAATTGGTGATGATGCTAATAAGGGTGTACTTGCTGATTTTACAGGTAATATAGAAGCTGTTATTACTGTGCATACCCCAGAGGCACTTAAAAAATGGATTCAGTTTGTTAGTGTTCGTGCATCTGAAATTGGAAGTAAAAGTTCAAATGCTAGTTCCTCAGGTTCCTCTGATGAAGAAGCAGAAATTGTTAGTAAGCAGGATGAGTTTATTGAAGAAATTAAGGCTCAGACTGAGTCTGAAGAAGCTGCAGAATGGGATTCATTTGATGATGATGGTATGGTTTGGTAGTAGAAAGGAGGCATTTTATGAATGCAAAATCCTTCAATTTATCAGTCCAAGGCGCTAGTCATATAAAGAAGAGTAAAGAATGTCAGGATGCATCAGAAAGTTTTTTTGATGAGAAGATGGCAGTTGCAATCGTATGTGATGGTCATGGCGGCGATGATTATATGCGTAGTGCAGTGGGTTCTGCAATAGCTGTAAATGTTTCTAAAAATAATATAGTGAATTTCTTGAATACTATTACAAAAGAGCAGTTTTTTGCTAATCCAGAAAAAAATATTAAGAATTTGGAAGCTAGTATTATAAATGGATGGAATGAAGCGATATATGTACACTTCAGTCAAACGCCATTTACAGAGGCAGAACTGAGCGGTGTATCTGAAAAAGCAAGAAAAAGATATAAACTTGGTAGTCAAATTGAGAGCGCATATGGAACTACACTGATTGCTGTTGCTATGACAAAAGAATTCTGGTTTGGAATTCATATTGGCGATGGTAAGTGTGTTGCAGTAAATCCTGAAGGAAAGTTTGTTCAACCTATTCCTTGGGATCCGAAATGCTTTTTAAATGCGACTACATCAATTTGTGATTCAGATGCATTAGAAAGATTCAGACATTTTTATTCGGAGAAACTACCAGCGGCAGTATTTGTGGGCTCTGATGGAATTGATGATTGTTTTAGTAATAATGAGCAATTATATAACTTGTATAAAACAATATTATATTCGTTTGGAACTTCTGAATTTGAAGAGGCAAAGAATGGCCTAAAAGAATATCTTCCCAGACTTTCAGCAAAAGGAAGCGGTGATGATGTATCTATTGCTGCACTCTTTGATTTTGATCTTGTTCCCGAGCTTGAAGTTGTGAAAGAGTTTGATAGAGAAAAGGAAAAGGCTAGAGTAGAGGAGAATGCCCGTAAAGAAGCTGAAAAGAATGAAGCTGAGAAAAGGCGGGTAGAAGAAGAACATGCTAAATTCCAACGACAGCAAAATGTTCTGTCGAAAGATAGAAAACCAGTGAATTTATGTAAAGAGTGTGGCGAAAAGCTCATACTTGGCAAAAAATTTTGTCCTTCTTGTGGAGCAAGAATAGAGTTAAATGTGATTAAACAGATGCCGCCGAAGCCAGATGACGAAATTCAAATTATTCCAGTTAATTTAGAGCCTACGGAAAGTGAGTTAAAAGAAAATATCGAGCAAAAGCTAGATGAATCTGTAATTGATAGCAATATCTCTTCGGAATCTTCTATGAAAGTAGAAGAACAGGTCGCTGATGCAGATATGGTTCCTTTAGGTGAATTATTAGATGAGAATATGCCCAAAAAAGTAAATTTGGAAGGAGAAATAACAGAAAATACTGGATTTGAAAATGTTTCTGAAGAAGCAGGAATAGGGGAAAACTCTCAAATTAGTGTTAATGAAGCAAAGGTGGTGGAAGAACCTAAGAGAGCTTTAACAGAGGCAGATGGAGAAGTAAAAATTGATGAATAGTATAGTTTTATTCGCAAGAAATATATAGAGGGTAAGGTATGCAGATATATCTCATAGCGGATATATCTGCAATTTATTTACCCCGCATGGACAAATTCTAACGGATGAAAGTTTTGAGTGAATGTGAGCAACGATAAAACACATAGCTGAACATTAATATGTATGCTGTGAGGTGGAATCTAAAAAGTTGTTGTAAGTACAAGTAAATGCGGCAGGTACATGAGAGAACGGAAATTCTCAATTATTATTCCTTCTGCTCAATTAGTTGGCGGTGAAAATATGAAGTGTACTAAATGCGGTAAAATATGGAATGAGTTTAATAATATAGCTAGTAATACGTACATATGTCCCTATTGTGGAAATAACTTTGTTTCAGGTGATAAGGTTAATAAAGATATTAGCCAGACTCTAAAAAAATTAGTTGAAGGTTATGGGAAAGATGTGCTGCTGGATGTAAAAAGAACAAATGCATTGCTTATGGATTATGCACCGCATTGTGAAAAAGAAAGAAAGTTAATAGTAATGGTTATGAAAGAGGGAACCCTTTCTCAATTACTAAATTTATCAGATAAAACAGAAGAAGAAAAGAGATTTGGAATTAATAAGTGCATAAAGCAACTTATGTCGGATATTTGGATTACAGAAGTCGCAGCACGATATGCAATTACTGTTTTGGCAGAGGCTGTTGGCTGTTTAACAGGAAATGATTTCAGATTAATGGAAGAAATGTCCGCTACAAACAATGTAAATAACAATGAACAAATGGAATTTGAAACATTGTTAAAGGGGACAAATTATAAAAATGAAGAAGAAGTAATGCAGGCTTTAGAAAAATGTGATTGTATAGGATTTAAGGCTTTAGCTGCACAATCAGTGCTTGAGAATATAGATTTGCCAGTTTCAATTAAAGCTATATATCCTAAAGCTTTCTTGAACTGTACTAATTTGCATTCGATTACTTTGCCACGAGGGTTGCAAAGAATTGGTACCTGTGCTTTTGAAGGGTGTTCAGCATTAGAAGAAATTATAACGTCTGACCATGGAAATTATAAGGTTCTGGATGGAGTTTTGATTGATAAAAAAGAAAGGAAAACTGTTAGGGCGGAGAATTCTACAAAAAAGCCAAATATATTAATTGCAAAGGGTATTATAACTATTGCTAAAAGGACATTTGATAGGAGTCCAGTTAAGACGATATTTTTACCATCTACTGTTGAAAAAATTGAGAAGGGCTCTTTCTTTTTGACAATGGAATTGGAAAAGATAGTCGTTGATGGGAAAAATAAAGTTTTTAAATCGATAGATGGAGTGCTCCATGATCGTAACGGAAAAAAGATAATTAGATATCCCCAAGGAATGAATGGGATTAGTTATTACTTGGAGAATTCAGTTGAAGAAATTGGATATCAGGCATTTAGCTGTACTAAGAATTTGCAGTCAATTACATTCACGGGTTCTCTTAAAAAGATTGGAAGCAAAGCATTTGAATTTTGTAATAGTTTAGAAAATCTTATGCTCCCTGGAAGCGTTGTAATAATAGGAGAAAGAGCATTTCAATATTGTACAAAATTAAGGGGTGTAATGTTATCAAGAAGTATTGTGGTTATAGGCGATAGTGCTTTTTATAATTGTTTATCATTGGAAACTATTAGTGTCCCTAAAAGTGTTGAGCGAATAGGAAATTTTGCTTTTGCAAATTGCCGGAAATTGAAAAGTGTAATAGTTCAGGATAATATTTCTTTTATTGGTGATGGGGCATTTGAAGGATGTCCAGAAATTGAAATTTCTATAAAAAATAATGATTATGTAGAAACTTATTGTAAATCAAGAAATATTGCATATAAGAAGATATAAGGCATAAAGGTGATATTATGTATTCCACACTAGAATACATTTAAATTGTTGCTTTATTAATGGAGGGATAACTAATGAAATTTAGATTAGTTGGAACGACGGTTCCTGCAGTTGAAGTATATTTTGAGCAAGTTGGAGAGGAAATGATAACTCAATCAGGGGGAATGTCATGGATGTCAGAGGGGGTATCTATGTCATCAGATACAAACGGTGGTCTGTTATCCGGGTTAGGACGAATGTTTGCGGGTGAGAGTATGTTTATGGCGCATTATAAAGCTCAACAAGCTGGAGCAACTGTTGCATTTGCATCAACTGTGCCAGGAAGTATAATTTCAATAAACATGAAAAATCATCCAAATGGTTTGATATGCCAAAAAGGGGCTTTTTTGTGTTCTCAATCTACAGTCAATTTAGAAGTTACTTTTTCAAAAAAGTTTTCTTCAGGATTATTTGGTGGAGAAGGATTTATCCTTGAGAAATTGACTGGAAGAGGAACAGCGTTTTTAGAAGTAGATGGCGATGTTGTTGAAAAGGAATTAAAACAAGGAGAAGTTATAAAAGTTGATACTGGTAATGTTGTAGCATTTCAAAATGGTATGTCTTACGATATTGAAATGGTGCAAGGATTTAAGAATATATTATTTGGTGGAGAAGGGTTATTTCTTACAAAAATAACTGGTCCAGGAAGAGTGATACTTCAAACACAAAACATCAAAGAATTTGCAGGTGTTTTATCAAGGTTTATGCCGATAAATTCACGGTAGTGAGAATATGAATGAAGGTTGTAGTTAGATTTGAAAAATGAACGATATTATTATAGCTTAATGTCTTATGAAGAGAAGAAAGCATATAAGATGATTTATGAAGGCTTGAAAATACGAGCTTTTAATATTGTAATAGCATTAAATCTTAGACTGGAACAGATTCAGAAGATTTATGTAAAAGTCTTATATGACAACCCATTATTTTTTTATGTGAATCAAACTGTAATAAATATTACTGGAAAACCAAGATATTGGATTGTACTTCCGGAGTTTTTATATGTAAATAGAGAAATAAATGAAATTACAAAACAAATCCGAAAAATTATTGATAAAGTTTCAATAAAAGCAAATGCTCTAAAAGCAAATGAGTTTAAGTTGGAAAAATACTTGCATGATACAGTGGTTAAGAGTGTTGCATATGATTATGATTCACTGCAACAGAAAGATTGTTTTGATGCACATTCAATAGTTGGTGCATTTTTACATAATAAAGCAGTATGCGACGGAATTGCAAAAGCGTTTAAGCTTCTTTGTAATGAATTTGGCATAAAATGTATTGTTGTTTTAGGTAAGGTGAATAAAGAAGGAGATTTTTCTGGCGATAATTATCATGCTTGGAATTTGGTTAAAATTAGAAATGAATCATATCATGTAGATGTTACATGGGATAATATGTATGATACGGATATTCATCATATTAGCTATGATTATTTTAATGTGACAACAAAAGAAATACTCAAAGATCATAAGCCTATAGATGTACATTTACCCATTTGTAATTCAACAAGATTAAATTATTTTTACAGTACAAAGAGCATTGTAAGTTCTTATTCAGAGATAATAGAATTGATGTATAAAAGGTTTGATGCTAAGGAAATTATGTTCAAAGCTAATACTGATAAAGGCGAATTTCAAAGAATAGAGGAGTTAAAGGAAAAGACATTGGATGCAATAATGTATGTTATGCTTGATAAGGGAGAAAGGAAGCCTTTTGTGCTTATGTTTAATGAGCTTCATAATATTGCAAAGGTAGTGTTTATGCCTGAAAATTAAAAAAGATTGACTTGAATAAATATGATTAGTATAGAGGTGTAGGATATATTGAAGTTTTATAAAAAATAATTAGGAGATTAACAATGGTAAGAATTTGGTTAAATCATTGGTTTAGTACAGCTTATAATATCATCAATTTGATTAAGGAAAATGAACAAGACTTTTATATCATTGGAACGAATGAAAATGAGCATGCTGTATATAAAACAGTTTGTGATGAATGGTATGTTGAACCAGTTTTGAAGGATAAAGAATATATAGAGTATTGTTGTTCATTTTGTAAGAAACATTCAGTAGATATATTTATGCCAAGAAGAGGTATGCTTTCGATTAGTAAGAATAAGTCAAGGTTTGAAAATATAGGAGTAAAGGTCATGGTTGATGATTATGAGATAGTTAATATATTGAATCACAAAACTGAGGCATATGAATTGTTTTTAAATAAGCATATTGGATATGTTCCGGATTATAGGACCGTTACTAATGTAAATGACTTTTTATCAGCATATGAGTTTATTTTAAAAAAATATAAGCAAGTGTGCTTTAAGTTTATAGAAGACGAAGGTGGAAAAAGTTACAGATTAATTGATAATAATCATAAAAGATATACGATGTTGTTTAAAAAGCAGAGTACAAGAATAACATTAGATGATGTTGTTACTGTTTTATCAGAAGTAGAAGAATTTTCACCAATTATTGTCATGCCGTATCTGCCTGGAGATGAAGTTAGTGTTGATTGTTTGAAGACAGATAATGGCATTGTTATGCTTCCGAGAGTGAAAGATTTTACAAGAGTTGAAAAGATTAAGTATAATGCACAGATTCTTGAAATATGTGAAGAATTCTATGAAAAAATTGGCTTGGAGTGTCCTTGTAATATTCAGTTTAAATACCTTGATGATATTCCGTATTTCCTCGAAGTTAATACAAGAATGTCTGGTGGAATTCAAATGTCATGTTTAGCAAGTGGTATAAATATTCCTAATTTAGCTGTTAATGGACTTTTAGGAAGGAAAAAAGAATGGAGTAATAACAAAGAGGAAAAATGTATTGCTCATATAGAAGTTCCAATAATTGTATAAATGAGCGATAGTGTGTATTCATTTGTTTACATTGACAGTAGAATTTGGTGCTTCAAAATTGTATGTATAATAAATATTACAACTAGTAAGATTAGTGATTATTTCAAGAAATCGAGGCAGAGGATGATAACATTTTTTTCAGATTTGGATAACACTTTGATTTTTTCTCACAGAAAGCAATGTGTAGAGGATAAGATTTTAGTTGAATATCTCAATGGAAAAGAGCAGAGTTATATGACTGTTGAACTGTTTCAGTTATTACTTAAATACAAAAATATTTTTTTTGTTCCGGTTACAACTAGAAGTATAGAACAGTATATGAGAATTCATACTTTGCAAGATGTGGTACATAATAAGCATGCTTTGGTTTGTAATGGTGGGGTACTTTTGGTAGATGGAATGGTTGATAAGGAATGGTTATGTGATAGTGTAGAGATTAGTAGAACGCAAAATGTAGAAGTTCAGAGAATATTAAAGAGAGTTAAAGAGGACAAAAAAGTAAAAAAGATAAATGTACTTCAGGATTTTATGTTTTATTTTTCTTGTAATGATGTTGATGAATATTATTGTCTATTAAAACAAATTGTTAATTGTAATGATGTTTTTTTAGGAAAAGATTCTAGTAAAATATATGTTATTGCATCGATTATTAATAAGGGAACTAGTGTAGAGCGTTATATTCGTAGGTTTGGGGTAGGAGAGTTTTTTACGGCTGGAGATAGTGAATTTGATGTTCCAATGTTAAATCTTGATGCAAAAGCCATAGCAAGTGCTGAGTTAAGAGATTATCTGAACAATGATAAAGTGATTTATTCAGAATGTAAATTTTTGTTTCAAGATATTAACAAACTAATTAATCGTGTAATCGAGGGTTAAGGATGATTAAAGATTCAGAAATTAAATATAGCGTAGGGGCTCTTATGTACTCTCCAGCTAGTAATAAAAGGATAGCATATTCAGTAATAAATGAAAAATATGGAAAACAGTATTCATTAGCTTTGTGTTTAGAGGATACAATAGCAGATGATTGTGTTGAAGAGGCAGAGAAACAATTATTAATTTCTTTGCAGACCATTTATAGGGGAAAAGAAGTTTGTGATTTTTATTTGCCTAAAATCTTTATTCGTGTCAGAAAACCTGAACAAATTGGTGGATTATATAATGAATTGAAAAGAGAAAGAGAGATATTATGTGGATTTATTATACCTAAATACTCAGTAGAAAATGCCACTGAGTACAACGAGCAGATACTTAGAATAAACACAAATTCAATTAATAAGATTTATATGATGCCTATTCTTGAAAGTGAGAATATTGTAGACTATGCAACACGTCGAGATACTCTAATTGAAACAAAAAAAAAGATTGACAGTGTTTCAGAGTATGTTCTAAATGTTAGAGTAGGTGGTAATGATTTATCGAATTATTTTGCCGTTAGAAGGCATTATAATGAAACAATTTATGATATTTTGCCAATTGCTAATATTTTGTCAGATATTATTACTGTTTTTGGTGGAGAATATATTGTGTCAGGACCGGTATGGGAGTTTTTTTCAAGTGATAATAATGAATGGAAATATGGATTAATTAAGGAAACTAAATTAGATAAGCTAAATGGGTTTATTGGAAAAACAGTAATACATCCTAAGCAGATACCAGTAGTTAATGAAGTATTGAAAGTCTCTATAAAAGATTATCAAGATGCGTTAAGTATTTTAGGATGGAATCAAAATAATACATTGCAGGTTGGTAAAAGTATCAATGGCGAGAGAATGAACGAAGTAAAAACTCATGGTAATTGGGCTATAAAAACAATTGCTTTGGCTCGGATATATGGAATAAATTAGAAAAAGGAAGATGGTAAGTTGATTACATATTCGATAGATGAGCTAGTAACAGTAGCGAAGCGAGACAATAATACGAAAAGACCATATTTGTATGTTAATCCAATTCAAGGCAAACATATACCAGTAGTACCATCTAAATCGTTGGAACTATTTGAATATATGGCCTCTTTGCTAGTAGAAAAATATCCTGATGAAGATATACTGGTAATTGGCTTTGCAGAAACTGCAACTGCAGTTGGCGCAGGTGTTGCTTTTTATGCCGATAATGTCAAGTGGTGTATGCAAACTACAAGAGAAAAATATAAGGATGCAGAATATTTGAGCTTTACAGAATCGCATAGTCATGCTGCTGAGCAGAGTTTAATAATTGATGGACTTTCATCTGTGGTGAAAGTAGCTAATAGGATAGTGTTTGTTGAGGATGAAGTAACAACGGGAAATACGATTGTTAAATTAATAAATTTGATTAATGATAAAATTCTTGGTGTAAATGTTAATTATTCAATACTGTCGATTCTTAATAGTATGACAGAGCGTAGAATAGAAGAATTACAAAATCAGGGTATTGATTGCCTGTATGTTGATAAGATTCCTTTTGAGTATAAAATTAATTCAATTGATCACTATGATTATTTAGAAAATAATGATCAGATGTTTGAGAATGAGAAAATATGTGAGATGTTTAATACTAGCTGTATGAATTTGCGTTATGTTCATGAATGTCAAGAGTATTACACAGTTATTGATAAATATGTGAATGATATTGTATCAAGATATAATTTTACTATAGACCATAAAATTCTGGTGCTAGGGACAGAAGAATTTATGTTTCCGCCATTGATGGTTGCAAAAAAATTAGAAGATATGTTTCCTGATAAAGAGATTAGATTTCATGCAACAACAAGAAGTCCTATATTAGTTAGTAATTCTGTCGGATATCCGTTAGTTAAGCGTAACAAGCTGTTAAGCTTTTATGATGAAACTAGAACAACATATGTATATAATTTGATTGATTATGATTTAGTAATTATTTTGACGGATTCAAACCGTGTGTCATATAGAACTGTAAAGATTGTATGTGGGGCATTGAAAAATGTGGGTTGTAAAAAAGTAATATTAGGAAAGGAGTAAGCCTTACAGAATATTTGGGATATAATAATATGAATAGTAGTTTTTTAGCTGACGATGTTGAGTTGTTATTGAAAGATATCAGTGGTATGATAACGCCGTTGTCAATAGAAGAAAGAGAAAAAAAAATACAGAGAGGAACACATTATTGTGAGATGTTACCTTTGGAATATAAACCTTCGTCAAAATATATAGAAATATACGAAAAAGCATTAGAGGTTTTTTCTAAGTCTACTGCAGCTGCAGTGGGCAATGTTTCTCAAAAAATTTGGAAGAAAAAGGGTAAGAATGTAATTATTATTTCGCTTGCAAGGGCAGGAACTCCGGTTGGTGTTCTTATCAAAAGGTATATTAAGCAAAAATATAAAGTTAGTATACCACACTATTCAATTTCAATTATAAGAGATAGAGGTATAGATAAGAATGCAATGAAATATATTCTGTCTAAACATAATCCTAAAGATTTGATATTTATTGATGGTTGGATAGGAAAAGGTGCAATTTTTGGAGAATTAAAAAAAACACTAATTGATTTTCCAGAAGTAGAAGCAGAACTTGCTGTATTAGCTGACCCAGCAAAATTAACTTACTTATGTGGAACGCATGATGATTTGTTTATTCCAAGTTCTTGCTTAAATAGTACAGTATGTGGGCTGATTAGTAGAACTTTCTTGAGAAGTGACATTATAGGAAGCAGTGACTTTCATGGGGCTGTTTGTTATGAAGAATTACGTGATGAAGACAGAACATATGAGTTTATTAATAAAGTTGAAAGTCTATTTAATCTGCAAGATTGTTTTGAGACAACAAATGAGGATTGTGAAATAAATGGACCAGATGAGGTAAAGTTTTTAGCAGAGAAATATGGTATTAATAGTGTTAATTTTATTAAACCTGGAATAGGTGAAACTACAAGAGTTTTATTGAGAAGAGTTCCCTGGAAAGTGCTGATTTCTTGCGAATTTGCAAATTCAAATGAATTAGGACTCGTGTATCAATTAGCGAAAGAAAAAAAGGTTCCGATTGAAGTAACTACCTTAAAGAATTATAAATGTTGCGGAATAATAAAAAAATTAGCTGATGCATAGGTAATAAAAGTTACTATATTATGAATAGGTTTTGAGTCATGGAAAAGTTGTATATTTATGAAACCAACATAAGAGTTATTACGTTTAGTGTGAAAGGATAGAGATTATTATGAAATTTAATATGATTAAGAGTGATAAAGCTACATATAGGGATGAGGTGATTTGGTTATGACAATTAGGGAACGGTTATATAAAGTTAATGGCACTTTAAAAAAATTGAATAATAATTTTGAAAAAAATAAATTAGATTCTAGTGAGTATGTTTTCCTGATTGGAGAATGGGCAAAGAATCCAAATCTTACAGAAAATCAACTTGCTGGTTTAATTCGTTCAAATCATTTTGATAGCAGATATGGAGTAACAGTAGCAGATGTTGTGTCTGATATTAGAAAGTACAAAAAAGATCCTACATATAAACCTATTACTGAGTCAACAGATAATAGTGATTTTGTAAGTGTGCCTAATTCAAAACCAACGCCAAAGCCTGTAATTAACATTATAGATGGTAGTAATGAAAAAGCATTACAGGATAGCACCTATGTTTTCCTGATTGGAGAATGGTCAAAGAATCCAAATCTTACAGAAGATCAACTTGCTGGTTTAATTCGTTCAAATCATTTTGATAGTAGATATGGAATAACAGTAGCAGATGTTGTGTCTGATATTAGAAAATACAAAAAAGATCCTACATATAAACCTATTACTAAGTCAACAGATAATAATGATTTTGTAAGTGTGCCTAATTCAAAACCAACACCAAAGCCTGTAATTAATATTATAGGTGGTAGTAATGAAAAAGCATTACAGGATAGTACCTATGTTTTCCTGATTGGAGAATGGTCAAAGAATCCAAATCTTACAGAAGATCAACTTGCTGGTTTAATTCGTTCAAATCATTTTGATAGTAAATATGGAATAACAGTAGCAGATGTTAAGAATGATATAAATATTTATAAAGCAAATAACTCCACTAAAAGCAATACGCGTAGTAAGCGGACAACAAATAAGTCCGATGAACATACAGATATTTCAGAATCTAACTCTATTGTAAATATATTTAAGAATAGAAAAGAATATGTAATTGGTTTGAAAAAATATATGCAAAAATACAAAGATACATCATTTTTAGATGAAAACATAGAAAAATTTGCAAAAGAAAGTGGTATTTCATTATCGGCAGATAACATTTTGTCAATTAGGAGGGATTTACTTCAGCTTCAAATGGACAAAAAACCAAGTTCACCATTGTTTTTATCCTATATCGAAGAAATAAAAGTAGATAGTGGTTTTAAGAAAGCTTTCTCAGAAAGAGTTGGACGATATATGCATTTAGCTAATGAATATACGAAATTTAGAGGTATTTTATTAGATTTGCTTCCAGAGTACAAAAGGGAAGTAAATATGTTGAGTCAATTGTTGACAATTGGAATAGTCGAAGATTTACAACAAAAAAAAGAAGCAGATTCATTTTTGGAAAATAGATATATTAAAAGAATGTCAGATGATTATGGGTATGATGAAGTCTTAATATCTGAAATTGTGAGTGTATGGTGTGAAAAATATTTAGATTACTTAAATAATTAGATAAATTATGAGATTGAAGCAATGACTTACTTGAAAAATCAATTTTGCATAACAAAAATGAAGAAAATTTATTTAACAGTTAATATGGTAACGAACATGCATAAAATAAGGTTTACCAAAAGGAAACGAAAAGGTTTGAAAAAGATATAGTTGTTGATAGTATGTGTTTCATTTTTGAAATGTAGTTTGGAACAAAAACGTATATAGTGGTTGCTCATGATGTAGGAGTCATGAGTAGTACTATAAATATAATAATTCATAAGGGGGATAAAAATATGAAGAAAGATGTTAGGGAAGCGAATGTTGTTATGGCAAAATGCAAGTCATCAAAAAGACCATTCGGAATTCGAATTGAGAAGCGTATGGATAACGTATGGTATTATACATGGGCATTTAAGCTTTCTGAACAAGCAGGTAACAATGAAGGATATGAAAATGTAATGATATCGGGTCGTGTAGATATGGACACAGAATACCCGGGTTGTCCTTATTGTGGAGGAATTGGTTGGATTAGTTGCGGAAATTGTGGCAAGTTAACTTGTTATAATGGAGAAAGTAATCATTTTACTTGTGCATGGTGTGGAAACAGTGGTGAAGTGCAGTTTGGGGAAACATTTGATTTAAGTGGTGGAGGTTATTAATACCATAATTTTTAATGTTGAAATACATAAGTATGAACGAACTCTTTCTTAGTTAATTAATATTAGAAATTGTTTATAAAAAGTATTTTAATACAATTACAGAAAGAGTAGTTCATATATGTATATTATACTGCAAATAGTTAATAGATTTATTATTGAAAGGAGTGAGATTGTTATAGCAAAAATATATACACTGGTATATATTTGGTGTGTGTGAGGGGGGGGGAAGCACAAGCTAGGCTGGACAGAACAGTAAGTTATTATATGTGTATATGAATATATATGTATAGATAAAAGTTTATATATTATAATAATTGATTAAAATAAATAGGAGATAAGTTATGAGTAAAAGGCAACAGAAAATTGATATAATAAGAAAATATATTGGTAATGCATCTGGAACTTGGCCTGCATATTCATATGGAAATATTCCTCATGATAAATTATCAAATGCATGTCGAAGTTATGCAAATGCAAATAGTACGGAAGATGTCCTAGGATTAATTGATATAACTATTGCAGGAAGTGGTAAAAAAGGGATGCTATTTACAGAAGATATAATATATTATGATAATGGTATGATGGGAAGTAAAGGGTCTATTTCATATAAATCACTTTATAAATCACTTAGAGATGATAATTGTATACCTGGAGCTGTTATAGGTTCAACGTATAATCAAACAGCGCTTAAGGAAATGATAATTACGTTGGCTTATATTGAAGGGAAAACATTCGTAGATTCAGTAGAAAATACTATTGATAATATTGATGGAATAGTAGGAACAATAGATAATTGGATTAATAAATTAGACACGATTTTTGGTGATGATAATGGGAATTATTAATCATATATGAGATAATCATTATGAATAAGATTAACTGTAGGAAGGCTAACATAATAAACAGGATTCCTGACTGTAATACAATAGCCACCCGGTTTTAATGAAAATGTTCCCTGCATTGAAAACTGAATAAATTTAAATTTATTAGTAGAGAATATTGTTTATATAGTTATAAAATTTCTTTGTTGACAAATGGGATTCAGGTATTCCTATACGGGAATACCTGAATCCCATTTTAATGGGATATAACATGATAGTATATATTTATTCCATTTATAATGTTATTATATTTGCATAAATATATATGCTAATAACATTTACATATGTGCCGGCCTTATGTAAACGTTATTGAAAAAATAACAATTTAGAAAATGGAATATATTTATTAAAATGTAGGGAAAGGAAGATGTGTATGGCAACTATTATATCAGAAGCGAGGGACAATGCAGGTATACATATTTCAGGAATGCCAATCGACCTGGAGCCTAAAACGGCTACAAAATTGGAACCTGAAGAATTGACAAAGCAGCTTAACGAAATGGGGTTGTATTGTAAAGAAACTTATGGTGAAAAATTAAAGAAAAATATTGAAGATGTCACATCAAAAGTAGGGTTAGGTGTATTGACGACTTTTGGTGTATACAAAGATGATGGTCAGATAAAAATGGAAGAATTGGCAGACGATGTAATAAGACAGATAAATACAAAAGATGCATTATGCAATTTGCTGGATAGTCGTTTTTCTAAGCAGGCAGAGGGTTCTTGGACAGAAGGAAGCGTAGGTGACTATTTGGGGGAATTACTTGTTTTACAGGAAGCTGAAAATTATCGGTATTTAAAAGAAAAAGCAAAGAATTTCCCCTGGGCAGAGGAACCTGAGAAAAGAATAGAACAACGGGTCAGCACAGTTGATGCTATTAAAGAAATGTTTTTAGAGGCGGCAACTGCATGTACAGCAGCAACGGTACAGGGAATTGATAAAGTCACACTGGATGCAACATTTTCCAATGCTTTAGTAGGACTCAATGAAAGCGCCTTTGCCAGTGATTATGATGTGACAAATAATCGCGTTATTACTCTGTTGTATAATTATGATCCGGCGAGAAAAGAATGTGACGGAGTTGGTATTGTAACGTGTAACTGGCGTTTGCAGATTAAGAATTATAAGGAAAAAAAGAAGGAGCCAAGGCATGAAACAATACTGACGATAGGAGCCAGGTCTCTTTTATATACAGATGTTAATCTTTTAGAATCGCATTATGCAATGGTATTAGCCAATAAAAAAGGAGCTTGTTGTTTGCTGGAAAATTCTATTCCCGTTATATCAGAGGTCAAGGTATATGATACGCTTCCGCCTGCTAATATGGATACTTTTATTTGTTCACTTCCGCTAATAACAGACACAGAATATGCGGATGTTATGGTATTTTATTCCTCTGACTTACAGAAAGTGGGCTTTATTGATAATACATTATCTGATGCCGAGACTACATATTCCAAGAGTCTGACCAGTGGGTTTATGACACAGTCCACAGTTGGAATTGCTGCAGAAGTCAATTTTGAAATTAATGCTGAGGTAATTAAAGCTGGTGTAAAAGTGGGATTCAGTGTTTCAATGACGGATCAGTGGAGTAAAAGCCAGACGGAAACAGTTAGTTTTAAAATTCCGGCACAGCAGAAAGCGTTTCTTTACCAGGTGACAATTTTGTGTGCAAGACTTCGTTTGAATGCGAAGACAGGAAAATACAGCTATGTTGAGTACGGGAAGTTCTTAACAGATGCGTATAAAACTTCTGAGAAACCATTATATGAAGAGATTTTCTGATTATTATAGGAATTTTACATGACAAATGTCCCGGTTATGAAACAGATGTTTTGTAACACGGGCATTTGTCATGTATTTCTGTTATAATAATAATGTCTGCAAAATAAAAGTGAGCTGAAGATTTGAGATGTTAAGGCATATTATTCAAATAGGAGAAAGGTAGTTTTATGGATAAGGAATATTTGAAAACCATTTGGAAGCAGGAAGAAGAAGCCGCACATATTCATGGCTGGGATTTTTCGCATATTCAAAACAGATATACAGCGGAAAATGACCTGCCGTGGGACTATGAAATGATTGTCAGACAGTATCTTAAGAGCAGTATGGATATGCTGGACTATGACACGGGTGGAGGCGAGTTTCTGTTGTCGCTGCAGCATCCATATAACAAGACGTCTGCAACAGAAGGGTATCCTCCAAATGTCTTGTTGTGTCGCGAAAGATTATCGCCGCTTGGAATCAATTTCAAGGAATGTAATGACCCAAAACATATTCCGTTTGAGGATGAAGCATTTGATATAATTATTAATCGGCATGGAAGTTTTGATGCTGCGGAATTATTTAGGTTATTACGTCAGAATGGATTGCTTATTACGGAACAGGTAGGAGAGGATAACGACAGGGATTTAGTCAAAATGGTATTGCCTGAAGCAAAGAAACCGTTTCCGCATATGAACCTGACAGAGCAGCGCAGGAACTTTGAAAATGCCGGATTTGAGATTATTCTGGCAGATGAAGCATATCGTCAGATTAAATTCTATGATGTTGGGGCATTTGTCTGGTTTGCCCATGTTATAGAATGGGAGTTTCCTGATTTTTCAGTGGATAAGTGTTTTGAACAGTTGTTAAAAATGCAGGAAATGGTTGAAATATACGGCAGCGTGGAAGGAACGATTCACAGATACCTTATTGTTGCAAAAAAACATCGGTAATTGTTGCTAAACCTTGCGCCCTAATTTTTTAAGCATTGCCTTGTCGCTCTGTATAGTTGCGCATGATGCCGTTGTTAGCATGTTGCCGGTAATAGTAGCAGAGGCACCGGATTTGAATGCAAGTTCACCGTCGCCCGTAAGTCTGGCTCTGCCGGCAGCCAGGCGTATGTTGGCTTCAGGGTTTATGTAACGGAAAAATGCAATGGTACGCAGTATTTCTTCCTCTGTAAGAAGCTCCTGATTTTCCAGGGGCGTGCCTTTTATTGGCATCAGAGTATTGATTGGAATTGAGTCTACACCGGTTTCATACAGGCATATTGCCATATCAAGGCGGTCCTCCCAGGTTTCGCCCATTCCTATTATTACGCCTGAACAGGCGCACATGCCTTCAGCTTTTACCATTTTCAATGTTTCTATTTTCTGCTCAAAAGTGTGTGTGGTGCAGATATAAGGAAAGTATCGGCGGGAAGTTTCAATATTGTGGTGATAGCTTGTAACGCCGGCTTCATGAAGCCGGTGCAGCTGTTCGGCGTTTAAAAATCCCATAGACGCACAAAGTTCAATATTACATTCTTTTTTCAGGGTTTCATATGTATGTAATGCTTTTTCAAATTCTTCTCCCGTCAGCGCTCTGCCTGCCGTTACGATAGAAAAGCGGTGTACGCCCTCCGATTCATTCAGACGGCACGCTTTAAGTATAGTTTCTTCCGGCAGAAAATCATAGATTTCACAATCCGTATTATAATGTGCAGACTGTGCACAGTATTTACAGTTCTCAGGACATTTTCCGCTTCGGCCGTTGATTATGGAACATAAGTCTACCTTTTTGCCGATTAGCGCAGTACGTATCTGGTCCGCTCCGGCACAGAGCTCTTTTAAATCGCAGTTCAAAAATATGGAAAGGTCATCTTTGCGGGTAATTCTTCTGCCTGCAATTATTTCTTCTGCTAGTTTTATTATATCCATAATCGTAAATCTCCTTTTGGTTCTGTCATGTATTAAAAAGATTTCGTCAAACAATTGTCATCAATTTATAAAATTTGGTTGACAATAAAAACAATAGCATGATATAGAGTGATTGTCAACTTATTTTTTGAAACAATGGCTGCCTTAATCCGGGAGGTCAGTCTTGCGCGTTACTATACATTGAGATATAATAATATCGGCGTCAGTTCCGGGAGGAGTACGGAAACGTATTGCCGGTGTCTCGGTTCAACTATTTGGAATATCCCGGAGGAACACGCGGCAGCTGATGCCGTTATTTTAGTTCATGTACACCTAATGTAAATAGTAGGGAGATATTGATGAATAATGATATTGTTACAGAAATAAATCGTGGTATAAAAACAGCATTTTTGGATGCCTCATTTAGTTCTAATCTGGCATATAAGCCGCAGTTTATATCGAATAATTATAAAGAGGGGAAAAAAGTACTCACTTCGATAGAAAGTGAGCTTTTATCATGTGAGGAATTTTTTATTAGTGTTGCTTTTATTACAATGGGCGGAATTACTCCGTTATTGCCGGTATTAAAAGAATTGGAAGAGAGAAATATATGCGGTCGGATTTTAACTACCGATTATTTAGATTTCAGCTCACCTGAGGCATTAAATAAGCTGGCAGAATTTAATAATATTACGTTAAAAATGTATTCAGTAGATAATTCTAAAGAGGGATTTCATACTAAAGGTTATATTTTTAAAAATTCTGAAGTATACAGAATTATTGTTGGCAGTGCTAACTTAACACTGAGTGCATTGACAAAGAATTATGAATGGAATACTAAAATTATATCTTCTGAACAGGGAGAATATGCAAAAGAAATTATTGAAGAATTTGATAGGTTATGGAATTCTGATACGGCATACTATTATGATGAGTTTATAGACAGATATACCGCAAGATATAATATGATAAAAAAACAGCGTGCAATTGCTGTTAAAGAAGATATTCCATCTATAGAGACATATCGTTTAACGCCTAATAAAATGCAGGAAGATTTTATTGTTAATTTACATAAAATGATATCTGCAGGTGAGAAAAAAGCGCTTCTTATTTCGGCAACAGGTACAGGAAAAACATATGCTTCTGCTTTTGCTTTACGGGAGGAATCGCAAGGTAAAGTTTTATTCCTGGTTCACAGAGAACAAATTGCAAGACAAGCTATAATAAGTTATAAAAAGATTTTTGGTAAGACTAAGACATTCGGTTTGCTTTCAGGTAATTCTAAAGATTATGAAGCGGATTATTTATTTTCAACAATGCAGATGATGTCTAAAACGGAAGTGTTTGAAAGATTTAAGAAAGATGAGTTCGCATTTATTGTTATTGATGAAGCGCATAGGGTAGGTGCCGCAAGTTATCAGAATATTATAAATTATTTTAAACCACAGTTTTGGCTTGGAATGACAGCTTCCCCTGAACGAACAGATGATTATGATGTTTATGAGGCTTTTGATCATAATATTGCATGTGAGATACGGCTTCAGCAGGCATTGGAAGAAAATATTTTATGTCCGTTTCATTATTTTGGGATTACCGATTTTCAGGTTGATGGTGAGACGTTAGATGATAAAACATTACTAAAGGATTTTAACAGATTGACTTGTGATGAACGTGTAGATTATGTTATAAAACAGATTAATTTTTATGGCTATAGTGGTGACAGAGCTAAAGGATTGATTTTTTGCAGTTCTAAAATAGAAGCAAAAATATTAAGTGATAAATTTAATGAGCGTGGTTATAGAACACTTGCACTTACAGGAGAGGATAATCAGAAAAAAAGGGAGACAGCAATAGAACGTCTTGCTTCCGAAAGTTTGCAAGATAGATTGGATTATATTTTTACAGTAGATATATTTAATGAAGGTGTAGATATTCCTGAAATTAATCAGATAATTATGTTAAGGCCAACGCAATCTCCAATTGTTTTTGTACAGCAGTTGGGAAGAGGACTTCGCAAAGCAATAGATAAGGAATATGTTGTAATACTTGATTTTATTGGTAATTATAAAAATAACTTTATGATACCTATTGCTCTGTCAGGAGATAGAAGCTACAATAAAGACAATATACGCAGATATGTACTGGAAGGTGAGCGTATTATACCAGGGTCATCTACAATTCATTTTGATGCAATTTCAAAAAAGCGTATTTTTGCTGCAATTGATGCAGCAAATTTTAGTGATATTAAACTTATTAAGGAAAATTACAGAAATTTAAAGAATAAACTTGGAAGAATTCCTTCATTAATGGATTTTGATAAATATGGTGAGATGGATGTATTAAGAATTTTTGATAATAATAGTCTTGGTTCTTATTACAGATTTTTAGTTAAATATGAAAAAGAATATAAGATAAGATTGAGTGCTTCAGAAGAAAAAGTAATTGAATTTATCTCAAAAAAATTGGCAAGCGGAAAGCGTATTCATGAATTAGAACTTTTAAATAGGATGTTGACATACCGTGTTGGTTTACTGAACATATTAAAAAAATCTTTAGATGACAATTATAATATACAATTGGATGACAAAGTAGAAAAAAATATAATTAATATAATGACCAATGAGTTTTTAACAGGCTCAGGAAAGAGTACATATGCAGATTGTGTTTTTATAGAAAAAGATACCAATATAGATGATTATAATATTTCAGAATCTTTCCAGAGAATGTTGAGTAATCCTGAATTTTATAAGATTTTTAAAGAATTGGTAGAGTTTGGAATAATGCGTTATAAACTAAATTACAGCGAGCGTTATAGGAATACTGATTTTGTTTTGTATAAAAAATATACATATGAAGATGTATGCAGGCTGCTTAATTGGGAAGCTAATGAAATTCCTTTAAATATTGGTGGTTATAAATATGATAAAAGTACTAAGACATTACCGGTATTTATTAATTATGATAAATCTGAAGACATTCAGGATACTATTAAATACGAAGACCATTTTAAAAATGCTTCTACATTGATTGCTATTTCAAAGCAGAGCAGAACTAAAGACTCAGAAGATGTACAGAATTTTTTGAAAGCTGAAGAAAGAGGAATTAAAGTAGAATTATTTGTGAGAAAAAATAAAGATGATAAAATTTCCAAAGAGTTTTATTATCTTGGACATATGAAAGCAACCGGTCAGATAAAAGAATTTGTTATGACAAATACTGATAAAACTGCAGTTGAGATTGAATGGATATTAGATACACCTGTACGTGAAGATATATATGAATATATTGTGAATGGCTAGAATTGCAAAGAGTAATACAGTTTAAATGAATGTGTTTAAACTGTAAGCAATTATATGCATTTAAAGAAGGTGTTGAATATGGCATATGTTTTTATTTAGAACACACACAAAAATAAAAATTAGAAAGCGGGAAATTCTATGAATTCAGAACAAGAATATTATATCGGTCTGATTGAACGCCTGCGTCAATTACCGAAGGAAACTGAGTGGTTGGAGTATAAAGTAAATAATTATGAACCAGAATTGATTGGGGAGTATATATCAGCACTGAGCAATTCAGCTACTATTTGTGGCAAAGAAAAAGCATATATTCTATGGGGAATAAATGATAAGACTCATGAGATTGAAGGAACGATATTTTCACCAGGAAAAACAAAAAAGGGAAATGAAGAAATTGAAAATTGGTTGGCCGGTGGTTTGAAACCAAGAGTGGACTTTAAATTTATCGAGGTAAACACGGATAAAGGAAAAGTTGTTGTGATGGAGATACCTGCCGCAGTGAATACACCAACCAGTTTCAAAGGGACAGAATTTGTGCGCATAGGCTCATATAAGAAAAAGTTAAAAGAATTTCCAGAGAAAGAACGAAAATTATGGCTTTCGTTTGAACAGAAACCGTTTGAATTGCGGGTGGCGATGGAGAATGTTACAGCATCTAAAGTGACAGAGTTCTTAGACTGTGCTGCATATTATACCCTGATGAAATTGCCGTTGCCTAGCAATAGGGAGACCATTATTCATAATATGATGGATGAGGAATTTATTCGTGAAATGGACAATGGAAATTATGAAATTACCAATATGGGAGCATTGCTTCTGGCAAAAGATTTAAATACTTTTGCACATTTGAAGAGAAAAGCAATTCGTGTAATTAAATACAAAGGAAACGGCAAAACTAATGCTATTAGAGAACAAGTTTTTACAAAAGGATATGCGATTCAATTTGACGATATTACGGATTATATTATGACTTTGATTCCACAGGGGGAAGAAATAGATGGTGGTAGAAGACAGGAGCATATTATGTTTCCTCGTAAGGCAATTAGAGAAATGCTTGGAAATATAATTATTCATCAGGATTTGAATGCGCATGGTAGTGGACCGATTATGGAAATTTTTGACACAAAGGTGGAAGCGTCTAATCCGGGAAGTCTTTTGGTAGAAGTTAATCGTATTATTGATACCGTACCACATTCTAGGAATGAGTCTATGGCATCGTTTTTAAGAATTGTTCGAATTTGTGAGGAGCGGGGCAGTGGATTTGACCGTATGGAAGAAGGAATGCGTGATTTAACCATTCCGGCACCGAAGGTTGAAACAGGTGATGATTTTACAAGAACTAAGCTTTATTGGTATGACAATCTGAATGATTGGACAAGGGAAGATAAAATCAGAACCTGTTATCTGTATACGTGTTATTGCTATGTGAATGAAATTGAAGTAGCAAATGCAGTGTTAAGAGAGCGATTTGGTATAGAGGAGAAGAATAAAGCTATTGTGTCCAGAATCATAAAAAGTGCCATAGATGCAGGATTCATTAAATTGTCGGATGAAAATGCTGCGCCTAAATTGAGAAGATATATTCCTTATTGGGCATAAATTTTAGTTGATAGGTAGTTGATAACTTTGAGATTTATTTGTCTGTTGATTTATAAGAATCCTTTAAAATATGGACTTTAGGTATTGATTTGTAATAAAATTTTAGTTGATGGGTAGTTGATGAAATACCAGTTTCTGGTGCAGAAGCTTAAAAATACACCAGCTCAGTCCATATGCTAACCATCAAATGGCTAGAAAGGATAAACAATGAAAACTATAAAAGTAGTTGCAGCAATTATTGTACATGATAATAAAATATTTGCAACACAGCGTGGATATGGTGAATTTAAGGGCGGCTGGGAATTCCCGGGCGGTAAGATTGAAGAAGGGGAAACTCCCGAAGAGGCTCTTGTGCGTGAGATTATGGAAGAACTTGAGATAGAAATACAGGTAGGCGACAAGATAGATACGGTTGAATATGATTATCCGGATTTTCATCTGTCGATGGACTGTTTTTTTTGTACAATAAAATCAGGTGAACCGGTTTTAAAAGAGCATGAGGCAGCAAAATGGCTTACTGCAGATAAATTAACAAGTGTGGATTGGCTTCCTGCAGATATAACGCTGATAGAAAAGATACACGGAATTATTTAATATGCTATAGTTACCACTTCACATACCTTTAATGATATATGTAGGAGATAAAAATGAAAGAAATACCGGATTTTGATATAGAATTATCACAGGCAATGGATTATATAATGGCGGGCCCATTAGCAAAAAAAGCGTTTGCAAAGCCGCCATTTCCACAGTATACGAATATTTTAAGGTTGTTGATTCAAAGTGTGGACAGGCTGGCGGATAATTGTCATATGCCCGAATTTACCAATCATGCGTTGCCGCATATCTGCAGTATTGTACGAAGGGCTTCGGAATGGGCGGAAGCTGATGGCTGGCTGGATAAGATTACGGAGCAGGAGGCTGGTTATCTTTTGCTGGCCCTTGTTATACATGATATAGGGATGCTTTCACAGGATGCACGGGACCTGCCTGACGAAGACAGGCAAACAAATATGAAGGGATTTGCTGACATTGCAAACTGGGTGAGGCGTACACATGTTATCAGACTGCAGGGGTTGGTTTTGAGACTGCTTAAGGAAGAGATTGAAAAAGATATAAAACTGCAGACCGAAACAGGCTCTTTAAATGGAATTTTATTAAAGGATCATATGCTGGTGGTAATTGGAATGGCGGCTTCCCACCAGTGTTGGGAATGGGACACAAAGTTTATTTCAAATACAGACAGTATCAGAAAATTAAAGCTTGATATTGATAAGGTTGCGGCCCTAAATGCGGTTATTGCTGTGTGTGATTTGTTAGATGAGGATTCTAACCGGTGTGATACGGTTACGTTAATTAAATACAGGCATGGCACTATGGAAAATATGGCGCACTGGATACGCCATGCGCTGACAGTCGATGTAGATGGAGTTAGAAATCATATCGTAAAAATTACTTTTCGTAAACTTATTCCATCGGATAAGCGTCATGAAAAAATATACCGCGCACTCAGAAATCATTACCGTCTGGTGAAATTGTATAATAATCGTTTAAAAAACATTAATGCCGAAATAGAGCATGTTATATTTGAGCCGGCAGACGGAATCCCTGAATTTCAGGATGGAATATCAGATGAATTATCAGATATATGGGTTAATTTGCCGGAATTCAAAAATCATATAGTTGAGCAGATTTTATCAACTTTTATGAAAGAGGCCTTAAATATAGACCGGGAAGACACCGGGATGCGCAGACGTTTAAATAAGCTTGGGCTTGAAACGTTGGATTTGACAGAAGAGCTTATGTTTATAGAGCCTCCGACGATATATTTTTCTGATGAGAGGATATTGCTTACAAAAGGTGATTTTAAAGAGCAGTTAGAATATATTAAGGAACAAGCAGACGCAGCATATCTCGATGGCAATATAGGAAAACTTCGCCACCTGTGTTTTACAGCTTTAAAGTGTTGGGATATAAAAGTATCTTTGAATGATATGTATTGGATTTTTACATATGTTGCTGTGTTTCAGAAGTACGGAAATGAAATGGCGAATTTTGAATATGAATATAACAATTCGCTTGTGCCGGAAAGAATCTGGCAGCATGACAGCAAACTTATAATGGAGGGAGAGTATCAGCCGCTTTTAGATGTGCTTTTACTGCTGCTTAGCCCGTGTACAGGTGAAAAGTGGTATAGCAAATATATAGAACATTTAAAAAAGAACAGTTATTACGGGATAAAAGATGATATTGCTACAGAGCTTCTTTTGGAAACGATTGTCGGGCTGTTATGGTATTATAATCAGGATAGCGATGATTGGCTTTTGGCGGCAGATTATTTGTGCAATCATATACCTCAGACCCTTAACCGGAAATTTGCCGGTTATATAGAGCAGCTTAAAAAGCTTAACGCAATTATTAAAAATGTTTATGATGAAGATAAAACTAACGGTAATCAGTATCATGTGAATCCGATGGAAAAAGCATGGATTGATTTTTGGAGTGATGATTGGAAAAATCAGGAGTTAAATATTCCAAATCTGTGCCGCATCGGAAATTACGACAGAGATTATATGGAACCTGTTCAGGGGTATTTAAATCTTGTGAGGTGGAATATAGAACACCAGTATGATATGCTCGAATATGAACGAAATAATAGAAGTGATAAAAATTCACAGGATTTTTCAAAAATCAGAAATGGTGAAGAAGTTCAGATAAATATAAGAGATTCCGTACAGAAAGCAGATGCGCGGGAATTTTTTGAAAGAGAACAGTATGTTGGAAATTATCGTTATAACCGTATTATACTGGAACAGCCGCTGCCAATTTTCTGGGAACAGCGTAAGCTGATTATTGATTCTCTTCTGGGAGAATGTAGGCGCTGGAAATATGATTCACAGGAGCAGCGTTACAGGTTAATCAGGCTTCTTGCGCTTCATACGCTTGAGGCTTTAAGATATTGGGATTTGTGGCAGTATATTGACGTGCTCCGTTCAGAAACTGTGTTTGACTTTTTAAACGGTACCTATGTTGACCGGCATGGTACATACTGCGGAGATAAATATGCATTAAGAGAATGTTTTATTAATTATATCAGAGGTTTGGAATCTAAAGGTCTTAATGATGACGAGCGGAGGTATGCGGCAAAACTTCTGATGAAGTATGCGCCTGAAGAACTTGATAAGATTGTTGGGTTTATTACGGAAAAAAGTATTCCGCTTCAAGGACGGTTTGCTATTAATGTGGTGGAAACTTTTGCAGAGGAATTTTCTGCAGTTCAGAAAAAGAAACTGATAAACTGGCTAATTATATATAATGAATTTTATAAGAAACAAAGCAGATATTTTAATTTGAACCAGTATGAGTTTTTGCGTTACTGGTTCAGCGATATGGACAATGAGGACTGGGAAAAGATAGAGCCTATACTCGATACGGTTTTTGTGTGTCAGACTAATATGATGTCTAATTCCAAACTGGCATATGCTGTTTTTGATTATGCTCCATGGGAGCTGTGTATGAAATATGTTAAAAGTATGAAAAGCTTCTATGACAACGCAAGAAAAAGTTATGATTTTTATAGTGTGGTTATTGCCATGTCAAAAAGAAAAGACATTGATAAGCAATCCGGTCTTGCGGAATTAAAAGGATTTGTTTCGTGTCTTTTGGCTGATATTAATCTGAAGATAAGTACTGATTCGGAAGATATTTTAAAAAGTATGAAAATGCGTTATGAAGAACTTGAAAAGCTTATAGAAGTAGACAGGCTTGATGAGCTTGAAGCAGTAGATTTGTCTATAATTGAACAGATACTTTTGCAGATGGAGCAGGAGATAGAAAAAAGAGGAAAGTTAAGCGGCTATGACAGTACTTTAATGAATCCTGTTAAAGATACGTTTATTAATAAAAACTGGAATGTTGAGGATAAAACTCGTGAGCAGCAGATAATTGACAGGATATTTGCTGTTATGGAGCAATATAAAGAAAATATGTCGCTTTTGTTTTTTAATGATTTTTGTCGGTTGCTGATTTCTATAGAGAATTCATGTGATGATTATATACGCAGTTATATTAATCATATAGTAATTGAAAATTTAGTTCGTAAGGATTTCTTTTTGATACAGAAGCAATCAGAAAAAGAGAAAGATAACCATATATGGGATGGACCGTATGAAAGAATCCGTTTTGATGACGGCTCAAATAATCAATATGAGATAATGGTGTCACTTCTTTTGTTATATGGTATGACTGTATTTAATGGAGAAGAAAAAATAGAGGCAGTCAGGTATATGATAAAGGTGTTAAATATAGATGAGCCTGTAATATACAATTATGCCGTGGTATTGTTCAGTTATTTTTTCCTTAATGAAAATGAAAAAGCAGTTTCATATTTAGCATGGGGAGGTCTGCAGTTTATTTTAGGCCGTATTATTGCAGAAAACAAAAGAGCTGATACAAAAGGGTATGATGAAATCAAAAGTTGGGTATATAAAGCTATTGATACAATGGCAGAATCAGAAAAATGGTTTAAAAAAGGCGGATTTTCGGTTTGCGCAGAGAATAACAATGAATACAGGGAATGGCTTGAAGGCATATATGGCAAAAAGTAATAACCATAAACTTAAAATACTGTATATAGTTGTTGAAGTTGAGTTCGGATAATTTTATAAAGTTCGCAAAGCTGGTAATATGGGCGTTGCGAACTTTTTCTTTTGATTTTGACACTAAAATTAATATTTTTTATGAAATAAAGTTGCATAAAAAATATTTTGTGGTATAATAATGATAAGGAAAGAAGAAAATGACGCGGAGGTATGAACCATGATTATAGAGGTAAGGGCAAAAAACTGTTATGCATTTGAGGATGACATTACATTTTCAATGAAAGCGGATATGCGAAATAAGAAATTTGGAGCCAATGTTCATAAAGAGAATAATTTTAATGTGCTAAAAACGGTAGGAATATATGGTCCAAACAATGCAGGAAAAACCTGTTTGATTAAGTGCATTATGGCAATAAAAAATGTGCTTTTAAATAAGAAAAATAGTTTGATGTCTAATATATTTACTGAGAGTGATGTATGTGAGTTAGGCATAACATTTATGTCATCTGGAAGAAAGTTTTCTTATGACTTTAAGTATGACGTAGAAAAGGAAGAATATATATATGAATCATTTTCTGAGATATTTAAAGATCAGTATAATAATGAAAAAGAAGTATGTTGGTTGAAAAAGGATACTATTAGTGAAATATATGAATGTATTGATGAAGTTGTGCAGACTATGATTCCAGTTGTATCGAAAAATAATTTGCTATGTTATATAATAGATACAAGTAAATTTGAACATATCAATGAGATGAAGCAGATTCTTGTTGGGTTTGCTGAGAAAATTGATATTATTAATATGAATAACATACCTATGCAGCATACGATTGAACTTATGAAAAATAAGGCTCAGTTACAGCAAAAAGTTGTTGAGTTCATAAAAAATGCAGACTTGTATATGGATAACTTTGAATATGTGGACATGGATAAAATACAACTAAAAACTGGTGAACGTGATGAAAAACCGGACGAGAAAGTACTTGATATTCCAGAAAATATTATGGATCAAATTAGACTGGTTTCCACATATAAAGGAGTTCATGTATCAAGCATGATATTTGATTCCACAGGAACAAAGAAGATTGCGGCTATTGCCAGTTATGTTATAGAAGCACTTGAACAGGGAAGAATTCTTGTGGTAGATGAATTGGATAGCAGTATTCATTTTAAGCTTACCAGGGCAATTGTAGCGATGTTTAATAATGAATTAAATACAAGTGCTCAGATGATATTTACAGTTCACGATATAAATCTTATGGATTGCAAGAGGATGTTCCGAAAGGAGCAGATTTGGTTTGTCCACAAGGATGAAGAAGGCGTATATGTATATTCACTTGCTGATTTTACTGCACAGCAGGGAGTGAGAGATACGACAGATGTTATAGGAAAATATAGGAAAGGTGCACTTGGTGCTTTGCCTGATCCAGAATTGATTAACTCTTTGCTTAGTATTAAAGGTGATGTAAAGGGGGATGCCGCCGATGCCAAATAAGCTCCCTAAATTTTTTGATAAGCACAGAATCTGCATTATCTGCGAAGGTAATGAGGAATATGAATATCTTAAGCGCTTGAAAGATTTGAAAGTGTGGAACGAGCAATATGATATTTCATTAGTTAATGCCGGAGGCAATGGAAATATCCCGGCGAGATATCAAGACCGATACCAAAATGGAGCAGAAGAACTTGTGCTTGTATTCTGTGATACTGAAAAGAAACCTCATGAGCAGTATGAGGATATTAAACGCAAGATTAATGAGTTTCATGGTGTGGATAATGCTGCAGATGAAGTCGTGATATTTGCTAACCCTTGTACTATGCAGATAATATCCAAGCATTGGACAGATGAAAACCTGAAATCTCCGGCAAAACCGGTGAATGCTCCTTTAATAAAAGAATTTACTGGGGTTGAAAATTATAAAGGTAGAGCGGATCAGATTAAAGCAGTTATGGAATGTATTACTGTGGAAAATTACAGGGATATGAGTCAACGGGTGAGTCAATTTGAGAAGATTGATACAGTTACTGGAAGTAGCAATTTTGGAAGATTTATGGAATTGCTTGAAAGTAGTGATAATGAGTGGATAAATGAAATCAATAATAGTCTGGAGTAGCGAAAGTAGGAGTTATCTGTCCTGCACTTGATAAGAATAAAAAATAGTGATTACCAACTTGGTTTTTAAAACAATGGCTGCCTCAACCTACTGTTTAAATCCAGTAAGATTGAAGCAGCCATTATTTCAGTACCATAGTATCAATAAACATTATGCATCTTATGAATTACTGCAGTACAACTCCATCTGTTGCAGTATAATTTTCAAGTGAGTTTTCTTTGACCTGAATACACAGATATTTGATTGGGGTGTCGGAAGACGCAGAAATCTGCCTCTTAGCTGACGGGGAGACGCGGATGTAATCGTTTGCCTCAATTTCAATTTTTTCATCATCAAGAGTCATATACCCTTTTCCTTCGAGAATGACATAAATTTCTTCATTCTGCTTATGTGTATGGACAAATGGTACGCCTGTTCCTGCAGGTAATACGTTTACACTAATCTCGGCACCCGTGAGATTAATCTTATCATGAAGTTCAACCCTTTCTGTGCCTGTTACACTTATTTTATTAAAGTTTTTCATGATATTATACCTCCAAATAATATATATTTTAGTTGTAACTAATATGATTACAACTAAAATATATCACTGTCATGTTGTAATGTCAAGAGTTACAACTAAAATTTTTAAACTCTTTTTATTAATCCCAGAATTAATCATTATTAGTGTATATTTTCAACTGATTGGATAAATCTTCAATAGTAACGTTTTTTAGTTCGTTTTCCATAGCTGTTTGTGCGGCTGTAAGATGTTTATCTAAAACAGAATGAATGTTTTTACCTACAGGACAGTCCGGATTTGGATTATCATGAAAATTAAACAGATTTTCGTTGATGCAATCGACAACAGAGTATACATCATAAAGAGTAATGTCAGCAGCATTTTTGGCAAGGGTTGCACCGCCGATACCTGCTTTGATATCTACCAGTTTTGCCGCTTTCAGGTTTTGAAGGGTTCTTCTTATCACAACAGGGTTAACATTAACGCTGGATGCGATAAAATCTGAAGTTACCTTATATTTATCCTGAAAAGTATATATAGCAAGCAGGGTATGGACTGCTACTGTAAACCTGGATGTTATTTTCAACTCATACACCCCATTTCTTTCATTATTATACATTAATCCCGTTGTAGCGTCAATGGTTACAGTAAAACATCAGTTCGCATTTTCAGACCTTTATATAGTACATAGGGCAATATTATAATAAGGATTAAAACAGGACATGTTCCTTTTTTGGTCCTTATTTTTTGTTACTGTATATAAATAAAAGAATGGAGTTGTATCAGTTATGAAGAAAAAGGAAGTATTTATAATATCGGCTTTGATAGTTATATTGATATTTGTTATAATGAGTATAGTAAAAGATTATAGGTGTGATAGTGATATAAGGCATACTAATGACACTGCGGCAGGGACAGCGGATGTGAGAGATTCGGGAGGCATATATGGCAAAAAGTAATAACCAGAAACTTAAAATACTGTATTTGATGAAAATATTTATGGAGCGTACAGATGAAACCCACAGCATAACAATGTCTGAAATTATTGCGGCGCTTAAATCATATGGAATAGATGCGGAGCGTAAGAGTATTTACAACGATATAGAGAATCTGCGTCTTTATGGAGTAGACATTATTGGAGAAAAGCATGATAAAGGGTATTGTTATTATGTTGGAAACAGGCAGTTTGAACTTGCGGAATTAAAACTTCTTGTAGATTCTGTACAGTCTGCCAAGTTTATAACGGCAAAGAAAACCAATGAGCTTATAAAGAAAATAGAGGGGCTGGCGAGCAGGTACGAAGCATCCAAATTGCAGAGACAGGTATATATAGCCGAAAGAATCAAGACCGTAAACGAAAGCATTTATTATAATGTTGATATGATACATACGGCAATTGGTGAGAATTCACGAATAACTTTTAAGTATTTCAGATGGGACATTAATAAACAGATGGTTCTTCGGAAAAATGGTGAATTGTATGAGGTGAGTCCATGGGCTTTATCCTGTGATGATGAGAATTATTATCTTATAGCGTATGACGGTATTGAAAAGAAGATTAAGCATTTTCGGGTAGATAAGATGCTGCATATTGATATAATGGATAAAGAACGTGAAGGCAGGGAATTGTTTAGAAAATTTGATATAGCAGTATATGCCAAAAAGACATTTGGAATGTTTGGCGGTGAGGAATGTATTGTAAAACTTGAATGTGAGAACTCTCTTATAGGTGTAATTATTGACAGGTTTGGAAAAAATGTAAATATTGTTAAAGTAGATGATGAACATTTTGCGGTCAGCGTAAGAGTTGCTGTAAGCAGGCAGTTTTTGTCCTGGGTTATTTCTTTGGGAGAAGGAATAAAAATAACGGGTCCGGGTAATGTGCTTGAGCAGATACGTGAAGAAATAAAGCGGCTTAACAGGCAGTATATGGAATAAAGAAAAACAGGCGGCACGTTTAGGTGTCACCTGTTTTTTGAGGATTATTAAAGAGCATACAGTCTGCAGTTTAATATCTGGTTGTTACTTTGAAACCGTCTTTTGCAAGGGAAGTTTTTGTAATGGTTCTGTCCCAATGTACTGATGAATTGTAATTGCCTTCTACAACTGTAATGGCAGTATCGTTTTTGGTTAGTACGATAACCGAATGGCTGTTGCCTATACGGATATTATCCCCAACTTTGATTTTGTCAAAAGAAGTATGTGTACTGCATGGCGTATTAACACCGAAGACGGTATCGCTCAGTTTGGCGGCAAAACCATAACAGCCATATCCGTTTCCAAAACATGGAGAATAATAGTAATAGCTGTTTGTAAGATACATTCCTTCAGGATAAGTGCTTCTTAGTGAATTAAGTATCTGATATGCACGTTCTTCGGTTACGGAAGATGAAGAATTATCTGAAGGTTTACTGCTTGCAGCCGGAGCCTGTGTAGCAGACGGCCTCTGTGTAACATTGGGAATCCACAGGTTTAATCCGGGTATATTAAGAGATGGAAATCTGTCTGAAATATTAGGCAGCACATCTGAAGGTGATTGAACCGCCGGAGCCTGTGTAACCTTTGGAGGTTGCGTAACTTTTGGAACATCCGGAATACTGCTGCATCCCGGATTAACATCTGATGCGGGACACTGCGTTGCGCAAGGCGCGTCTGTATGTAGGGTTTTATTTGGATTTACGGTTATTTTACAACACAGCTTTTTATTTTTTAATCTGGCTGTGACTGTAACGCAGCCTTTCTTTTTGGCTGTAACCACTCCGTTTTTATTAACACACGCTATCTTCTTGTTGCTGGATGTCCATTTGACTGATTTGCCGTTTTTAGCTCCTTTTATCTTAAGAGTACATTTGCAGCCCTTTTTCAAAGTTATGTTCTTTTGGTTTAACCTGATGGGCGCCGCCTTACTGTTTGCACTCTGGCACATACAGATGCACAGTGCAATAACAAGTATGCTTGTAATCATATGTTTTTTCATAATATCACTCCTTTATTTTTGGATAATTACATTATAACTTATAAGATTCCGTTTGTCGTCGAAAAACCAAAACTACATAAAAGTACCTGAATTACCGGAATATTACTTTGCAAATTGTCACCATATAATAATTAAAAATTGTCACTTTTAATTATATATAATGTGATATATGATAAATGCGGTAAATGAATAGCGACAGCATAGTCAAAGAGGACAATAGCAGGAAAACTGCCGATTGTCTTTTTTTTATGCCCAAATGCTTATTCATTAAAAAATCTATATTTTATGAATGGAGGAAGTTATATGGAATTTGCGATTTGGTTTTTGATTGGTGCTGCTTTGGTGTTCTTCATGCAGTGTGGCTTTGCTATGGTGGAGTCAGGATTTACCAGAGCTAAGTCGGCAGGTAACATAATTATGAAAAACCTTATGGATTTCTGTATAGGTACGGGTGTATTTATATTCCTTGGTTTCGGACTTATGTTATCTGAAGATTATGTAATGGGGGTAATCGGTGTGCCAAATCTTGATATACTGACTGATTTTTCAGGATTTGCTGCTGATGGAAATACTTCTAACTTTGTATTTAACCTTGTATTTTGTGCTACTGCCGCTACGATTGTTTCGGGCGCTATGGCAGAGCGTACAAAGTTCTCTGCTTACTGTGTATATTCAGCAGTAATCAGTGCGGTTGTATACCCGATTGAAGCAGGATGGGTATGGAATTCGCAGGGCTGGCTTTGCCAGATGGGATTCACTGATTTTGCGGGTTCAGCAGCTATTCATAGTGTAGGCGGTATTTCAGCGCTTATCGGAGCTATTATAGTAGGACCCAGAATTGGTAAATTTACAAAGGATAAAAAGGGCAAGACAGTTGTTCATGCTATCCACGGACATTCTCTTACGCTCGGAGCCTTAGGCGTATTCATTCTCTGGTTTGGATGGTATGGATTCAACGGTGCAGCCTGTACAGATATTGAGTCGCTGTCTTCTGTATTTGTAACTACTACTATTGCTCCTGCAATGGCAACAGTTGCATGTATGATATTTACGTGGCTTAAGGATGGCAAGCCTGATGTTTCAATGTGTCTTAACGCATCGCTTGCAGGTCTTGTAGCTATTACGGCAGGATGCGCCAATGTAGATGCACTCGGTTCTTTCATTATTGGTATAGTAGCCGGAATACTTGTTGATGTCGGAGTTAATCTTCTTGATAATGTATTCCACATTGATGACCCTGTTGGTGCCGTAGCAGTGCATATGTTTAACGGTATATGGGGTACTGTGGCAGTAGGTTTATTTGATTATAATGACGGTTTGTTCTATGGCGGAGGATTCCATCACCTTGGAGTACAGTGCCTGGGTATATTGACAATTGGAGTATATACGGCGATTATGATGACAATAGTATTCCAGATTATCAAACATACTATAGGTCTCAGGGTAACTGCCGAGGAAGAAATCACAGGTCTTGATGTCAGCGAGCATGGTCTTGCTTCCGCATATGCCGACTTCGTACCTACGATTCCTACTTATATAGATGATGAGAATTCGGCTGTCGATATTACAGGGCTTAAGCCGGCAGATATCACGGCTGGTACAGCAGGTGCAGGCGGACAGTATACTAATATAAGTATAATATGTAATGAAGACAGATTTGGAATACTTAAAGAAACTCTTGCAGCCATAGGCGTTACCGGAATGACAGTTACCAATGTAATGGGCTGCGGTATTGAAAAAGGCAAGAGCGGTATATACAGAGGTGTTAAGACAAGTATGAACCTCATACCTAAAGTTAAGGTTGATATAGTAGTATCTACCGTTGCTCCGGGTCTTGTAGTTGCGGCAGCAAGGAAAGCGCTTTATACAGGCGGACTTGGAGATGGAAAGATATTTGTAAGCGGTGTTGAAGATGTAATGCGTGTCCGTACCGGTGCAAGAGGAAAAATTGCACTGAATGAAGAATAGTCATATTACACATATATTTTACATCTCTGCTAATTGCAATTTTGATAATAATGAATTAAAATAATTCTGACGGTTCAAATTAGTATGGGAGTTGTAAATATGAAAACGAAAAAGGTAATACTTATATCAGCGGCATCCCTTATGGGTGTGCTGGTCGCAGTATATGTTGTAATGGCATTGTTCTTTACAAAACATGTATTTATGAATACCAGTCTTAAAAATATTAATCTGTCAGGGTGCAGTACTTCTGCAGTAGATAAACGTATTAATAATACGCTTGCAGATTATGTACTCACCCTGAAGACGAGAGATGATGATACGGAAGCCATAAAAGCACAGGATGTTTCACTCAGATACGTCACCGAAGGATATGGAAATAAGATTATATCCTCACAAAAAGTGCTTTTATGGCCTGTACATCTGTTCAGAAAAGATGTTCTTTCGGCAGACTTTGAGCTGGAATATGATAAAGATGCATTTGATAAAATGATAAAAACACTTGAATGTGTACGTAATACCACAGTAGTAGAACCTAAGGATGCATATATATCAGACTATATTCCGGGCGAAGGTTTTCAGATAATTCCAGAAGTTTCCGGTAATATGATTGATACCCATATACTTTCAGAAAAGATATCAGAGGCGCTTATAAATATGGAAGAAACGCTTGACCTTGAAGACAGCGGATGTTATATAGAGCCGAAAACATATGCTTCTGATGAAACACTTATAGAAAAGGCAGAATATCTTAATAAATTTACGAATACCAGAATCACATATCATTTTGGTGAAGAAGATGTTGTTATTGATGGTGATATGGTTTATGGCTGGATGACTATTAAGAAAAACGGCAAAGTAAAACTTGATGAAGAAAAAATCAGGGAATATGTAAGCAGTCTGGGTTCCAAATACGATACTATATTCAGACCGCGTACATTTAAAACGACATATGGTGAAACGGTAAATATTAAAAATGGAGATTACGGCTGGTGGATGAACCGTTCAGCAGAGGCTGACGAAGTAATAAAGCTTATAAAAAAAGGTGAAGTATGCGAAAGAGAGCCGGTATATTATCAGAAGGCGGCAGCATATGGCAGTAAAGATTATGGTGATACTTATGTAGAAGTAAATCTTACTGCACAGCATCTGTTTTTTTATAAAGACGGGCAGCTTGTACTTGAATCAGATTTTGTTTCCGGAAAAGATACGCCTGAAAGACGTACGCCCGACGGAGTATATGGAATTACTTATAAAGAAAGAGATGCAACACTTGTCGGCGAGGATTATGAGACACCTGTATCATATTGGATGCCTTTTAACGGTAATATTGGTCTGCATGATGCTACCTGGCGCAGCAAATTCGGTTCTAACCTGTATAAAGCCAATGGCTCGCATGGCTGTGTGAATCTTCCGTTTTATATAGCGCAGAAAATATATGAAAATGTGGACAAAGGAACAGCTGTCATATGCTATGAACTACCGGGAACGCAGTCTTCATCAATAACATCACAGGGCGATAAGGAAATTGCACAGTTTGTAGTTGATGCAATAGAACGTATCGGCCCGGTAGACAAGAGTAGAAAAGCAACATTGCAGAAAACTCTTGCGCGCATACGACAGTGTTACAATGAGCTGACATCTAGTCAGAAAAGGTATGTGAAAAATCTTAAAAAGCTTCAGGAAGCAGAGAATGAGTTGAAAAACTTATAAACTTTTGTGAAGCAGTGCGGTTATTTCACCTATATACAGGTTGTGATAGTCTTTATCGCTATACCAGGTGGAATCAATAGAGGCATCAATGAAGCAGTCGGCAGGCATAGGTGAAAGGTACAGCTTTTTGCATATGTATACCGTACTGCCTTCATTTATATAAGGGGTATCCTCGTAATAATCCACTGTGAGTCCCGAATTTTTCAGTTTGTCTTCATTACGGCCTGATACGCTTCCAAGATATCCCAGAATTTTTTTGTTTTCAGGTGAATTATCAAAAAATGTCATGGAAAATGAATCGGCGGAATCCATAAATTCCTTTGTGTATCTGCTGTCACGCACGACAATATATGCTACATTCTTACCCCACATTACTCCAAAACCGCCCCAGCCGGCAGTCATTGTATTTACTTTATCACCTTTTTTTGCTGTAAGTGCAAACCAGTCGCTTCCTATCATGTTAAATGGATTAATATTAGTAGTTTTGATATCTTTTTTTGTAAAAACAGACATAAAAATCCTCCTTATTATAGATACTGTTAATATTATCTTATGAGTATTGATATTAATATATTAAATTATTTGTGTCAACTGTATTGAAATCTGCTTGACAAACATAAAGTCATCTGATATTATAATCAAAGTTCTGTGCATGTAGCTCAGCTGGATAGAGCACTTGGCTACGGACCAAGGTGTCGGGGGTTCGAATCCTCTCATGCACGCGAAGTAAAACCTTTTGAAAGTGTAATGCTTTCAAAGGGTTTTTGTTTTGCAGATGTGTGAGAAATCTTATCCCGAATATGGATAAATTTTTGTAGATAAAATAATATTATTAGTTTATAATATATATATCATTGAAACAGGAACGTTATCACCATTGTATATACAAGGGTAAAATCCATTATGAAAGAGAGTGCGTAAAATGAGTGAAAGAGAACGGGTAATACAATTATTAAACTCTGTACCAGATGACAAAATTGCGTATATAATCGGTTATATACAGGGATTGACAATTAATAGAGAAGAAGAATTAAATGAGGAGACAATGGCTGCCATGGATGAGTTAAAGAACGGCGGCGGGGAGATATTCAGAGGTTCTACGGAGGAGTTTTTTGATGTGTTGCTGGAGGACTAAAGATGTATGATTTAAAATATGTAGGCAGATTTAAGAAAGATCTAAAAATATGTGCCAAACGTGGTTATGATTTGCAAATTTTAAAGGATATTATTGATATGCTACGTATTCCTGAGAAATTGCCTGAGAAAAATAAAGATCATAATTTAATCGGGAATTATTTAGGATTTAAAGAATGTCATATATTGTCGGATTGGCTTTTAATATATCGTTATAATGGAGAATATTTAGAACTTGTTAGAACTGGAACCCATTCTGACTTGTTTAGAAACTAAATTTTAGGAGGTAAAATATGAATTCTATTAAAAAAAGTATAGCAGTAATATTGTGTGCAGCAATGATAGTGGGGTTAATGCCTGTAGAATCCGGGGCTAAAATGCGAAAATTAAAGTTAAGCCCTTCAAATATTACTATTGGTGTAGGCACTATATATAAGGTTAAAGTAAAGAAAGCTGTTAAGAAAACTAAGGTTAAATGGAAAACAAATAAGAAATCTGTAGTAAAAATTATAAAAAAGAAATCAAAAGGTAAAAAAGCATACGCTAAAATATATGGAGTAAAGGCTGGAAAAGCAAAAATTACTGCTATATATAAAGTCGGCAGAAAAAAGAAAAAACTCAGGTGTAATGTAACAGTAACCGATGTTTCCGTTATGGCAACAGATATGCCGGATATGACAGATTCACCAAAGGTAACGGATGTACCGGTAATATCAACAGAAGCGCCAACGGCAACGTCACCGGCAGTATCAACAGAAGCACCAACGGCAACACCGCCGGCAGTATCAACAGAAGCGCCAACAGCAACACCGCCGGCAGCATCAACAGAAGCGCCAACAGCAACACCGCCGGCAGCATCAACAAAAGCGCCAACGGCAACACCGCCGGCAGTATCAACAAAAGCGCCAACAGCAACACCGCCGGCAGCATCAACAAAAGCACCAACAGCAACACCGCCGGCAGCAACGCCAACGGCAACGCCACCGGCGGCATCAACAACGGCGCCAACGGCAACACCGCCGGCAGCAACGCCAACGGCAAAACCTGTGCCGACACCCGGAACGTATAAGGAAGAGATTGACATAAGAGGTGCAAAGACTCTTTATAATGAAGGAAAAGTAGTTGCTAATGCAGATGGCTCAGTTACAGGTACTAATGTAAAAGGTATTCTGATTCCGTTAGAGACCGGTATTGATTCTGGTGATTCCGTTAAAATTACGGTATACGGCCAATGCGAAGATGGTATGAGGATGTGGCTGTCGGATAGTGAGGCAAAGCGGTGGTCAGATGAACAGAAACCAATGAAATTTGGACAGGAATATACGCTGGTTTCAGATGATTCAATTCAAAAAGAATCGGCAGAAAGTACTGCATCATCGTCAGACCATATACAAATTAAAGTTTTGGAGTGGAATTCCGACCCATTTAAATCTATAACAATTACCAAAGTTGTTATAGAAAGAAAGAACGTCGAACCAAAACCTACAGCGGAGCCGGGCTGGGTAACTACCTGGGGAACTGCAGAGGAAAAATGTGATATTACATCTGATGCAATGCCTAAATTGACATTGAACGGTTCAACAGTCAGACAGATTATAAAGGTTACAACTGCAGGTCAAAAAATAAAACTCAGGCTTTCAAATCAGTACGGAAGAAGCGATGTACAGATAAAATCGCTTCATATAGCAAAGCAGGTACAAGCTGATAAGTCAGATATTGATACATCAACGGATACTGTAGTTACTGTAGATGGTAAGGAAGAATTTACCATACCAAAAGGAAAAGTTATAACAACGGATGCGGTAAGTTTTAATGTAAATGCATTGGAAAATATTGCGATATCAGCATATTTTGGGCAGACTCCGTCTAATAATATAACAGGTCACAGAGGAGCCAGAGCTACTACTTATCAGGTTTCGGGAAACCATGTTTCAGATAAAACGCTTACTTCATATCAGACAACTACAAGCTGGTTCTTCCTTGCAGACGTGTCTTTATGGACACCGGAAGGAGGCAGGGCTGTTGTATGCTTTGGCGATTCTATTACTGATGGTTACGGAACAGATGCAGGATATCTTGGCAGGAAACCCGACAGTTATACAAGATGGGGAGATTATTTTGCTAAACGGCTTCAGGCTAATGAAAAAACAAAAAATGTAGCTGTAATAAATGAGGGAATAGGTTCTAATTCGATTTTAGGTTCTTATCCTACTGATGCAGGAAAAGACAGGTTTGCAAGGGATTTGCTGCAGCACGATTCCGTTGCATACTGTATTATCCTGTTTGGTGTAAATGACCTTGATAAACTTGGGGATACAGGTAAATATAACCAGCTTCTTCCTGAGTATCAGAAAATGGTTAAGCTTTGCCATGATAATGGAATAAAAGTATATGGCGCGCCAATACTTCCGTTTGGAACAAGCAGTTATTACAGCGATGCTTCCGAAAAGGTAAGAACCATGATTAATAACTGGATGCGTTCATCGGATTCGCAGATGGACGGAATTATAGATTTTGAAAGCGCTGTTGCAGATCCGTCAAATCCTAAAAATATCCTGGAAAAATATACCCATTCTGACGGACTTCATCCTTATGACGGATATGATGTAATGGCAGGAGCTATTGATTTAAAAATGTTTGAATAAAATGTTTATTTAAGGCATTTTAATTTAATATTTCATCTAATTGACAATGATATTTTTGTCAGGTATGATATAGGTGTGTAAGCGTAAATTAATTTAACATAAGGGCAAACTTAATGAAAATTAAGGACGCAAAGCCAAGGGTCTAAGGTCGTTAAGACTATGACAGCCGGTTGCCGCATTCACTTATATTATTTTGTATAGGTTATACATATATGTCGTACCTGTATTTTAAGATGGATGTATGCTAACCGCTGGTTTTGTAACCAGCGGTTGTTTTGTTTCTGTAAATATTATAAGTTGCTTTTAAAGTAAAAAGGAGAGAGCGATATGAGATTGAAAAAACGTATTATAATGATAGTGCTTGTACTGGCGGTAATATCCGGTACAATGGCAGTCGGAGCAGGAGTTTCTGCTTCTTCAATCAGAAAGGGAACTACTTTTACAAGTGGAAGTCTTAAATATCAGATTACTTCCCTGAAAAAGAAACAGGGAACAGTAATGGTAATCGGTGGTAAATCACAGAATATAAGTTCAGCAGTAATACCACAGACAGTAAAAAAAGGTAAATATTCATTAACAGTTACGGCCGTTGGACAGAAAGCGTTTGCAGGATGTAAAAAACTCAGAAGAATCACTGTAAAGTCAAAAAGTCTTACAAAGGTTGGAAATAAGGCGTTTACAGGTGTAAAAAATATAGTGCTTGAAGTTCCGGAATCCAGACTGGATGTATATGAAAGCCTTTTTGAAGGAAAAGGCTGTAAATCAGGTTTAAGTATGCAGACTATAGGAAACAGTGCTGCTGAAACAGATTATAATGCCGTAAGCCCTGTTGTATTGAATAATGCATCGGCTGTGGATACAGCAGTAAATGCAGCAGTAAGTGCAGCGCTTAGCGGAGCAGATGTTTCCAGAAAGGCAGCGTCGATAGAAAAACAGGTTTCCAAAACACAGGAACCGAAAACAGAGGCTCCAAAGACGGAACCCCCTGTAACTAAAACAGAGGTACCGGCAACAAAAGTACCGGCTACAAAAGCTCCGGCTACGAAAGCACCGGTTGTGAAAGCGCCGGCTACAGAGACTCCCGTTATTGAAACAGAAGCGCCGGCTACGGAGATACCGGCTATAGAAGCCCCTGCTACGGAAGCACCGGTTATAGAAGCGCCTCATGAACATAGTTATACGTGGACTGTATCTGCGGCAAAATGTACAGAAAACGGAGAATCAGTCGGAAGATGCTCATGCGGTTATACTGTGTCGGTTGTTATTCCTATGACCGGACATACTATTATATTACATGATGCAATACCTGAAACCTGTACAGCAGCAGGACAGACAGCTTATAAAACATGTTCACTCTGTGATTATGCTACCAAACCGCAGGTTATTTTACCACACTCCCATTCGTTTAACGGATGGCAGACAATAAAGGAAGCAACCTGCTATACAACAGGTAAGGAAATACGTGTTTGTGAAGAATGTGGCTTTACGGAGACGAAGATTATCAGCGACGGTCATAAGTTAGAACCTTATCCGGAGAAAGACAGAGATGCAACATGTACACAGAGAGGCGAAAAACATTCACATTGTATTATTTGCGGACAGGATTTCTTCCACTATACTGATAAACCGGTGGGACATGATTATCAGGAAGTTAAGGAGGAAGCAACATGTACAAAGAATGGGGCAGAATATAAGAAATGTACACGCTGTGGAGATGTAATAGATAAAGTTACATTTCCTAAGCTCGGACATAAGTGGGGCGGAGTAATTCCTGCTGAGGTTACATGTACAGAAGGCGGATATAGTACCCATAGATGCGAGCGCTGCGGTGTGGTTGATAAGGTGTCTTACGTGCAGCCTCACGGACACAAATATACATGTTACCATTACAATGGTGACGCAACATGTACGAAGAGGGGAACAGAGAGTTCAGAATGTATTTATTGCGGTGAAACCCATACACGTTATACATCAATAGTAGCCGTAGGCCATGATTATATTCATCATGCTGAAGTGCCTGCAACATGTAGTAAAGCCGGTATGACTGAATATAGCGCATGTTCAAGATGCGGCGCATATGAAAATGGAATTGAACCGGAGATAATTCCTACTAAAGAACATACCTGGAGTGATATAATAATATGCGATTCGGTATGCCTGGGTTATGTAAAGTATAGGGAATGTACTGAGTGCAAAGCTCGTGATATATTGGAATCAAGACCGGGAAAAGGACATAACTGGGTAGAATATACCAATTCTGAAGGTGAGCAGAGACTTAGATGCGGCAATGAAGGATGTAAACGTTATCAGCCGTATACTAATGCAGAATTCAATATTCATATGGAAACAGGTAAGTATAAGGATGCTGTACGTGTGGTATGGGGAGTTATATACGAGGCTGATATGAAATATTGTGAAGGATTTACTGATTACAGGGGTGTAAAGACGAGTATGATATGGCCGACAGCAATACCTGCAGACGTAGTATTTGAAGTTAAAGCTCCTGAACCTAAAGAAGGTTACAAGTTTGTAAAATGGATTGATGTAAGAACAGGAGAGACTGTAAGCACTGATATGACAAGACATGATGACTGGAGAAATATGGACAGGGTATTCAGGGCAGTCTATGAACCTGTAAATAATTAAAATTAGTTATACAATAATGAAAAAACTGCATACTCGAAAGAGTATGTAGTTTTTTGTATAGCAGGAGGCATAATATCATGGAAGAGAAATTTATACGGACAGAATTATTGTTAGGAAAGGAAGCAATGCAGATATTGCATGATTCCAGAGTAGCGGTATTCGGAATAGGTGGTGTTGGCGGCTATGTAACGGAAGCGCTTGCAAGAAGCGGAGTAGGTACAATCGATATTATAGATAATGATACTGTGTCTGTTACTAATATTAACAGGCAGATTATAGCTACAACCAAGACGGTCGGAAGATATAAAGTTGATGTTATGAAAGAACGTATTCTTGATATCAATCCTGATGCTGTTGTTAATACTTATAAATGTTTTTTCCTGCCGGAAACCAAAGACGAATTTGATTTTACATCTTATTCATATGTAGTGGATGCAGTAGATACGGTAACAGCAAAGATTCATATTATTTTAGAATCACAAAGAGCAGGAGTACCTGTTATAAGCAGTATGGGTGCAGGTAACAAATTGAATCCTGCAGGTTTTATGGTAGCGGATATATATGAAACCTCAGAAGACCCTCTTGCAAGAGTAATGAGGAGAGAACTTAAGAAAAATGGCATAGAAAGTCTTAAGGTAGTATATTCAAAGGAAAAACCAATTGTTACAAGAAGCGATTTTCCTGCATCCAATGCGTTTGTACCCTCTGTTGCCGGAATGATCATTGCCGGTGAAGTAGTTAAGGATTTGACCGGGGTAACAGAGAACTATTAACAGTCATTATACAGAGCTTGTTTTCATTTGAAACAATTTCTCTGAGAAAGTTTAACAGGCTTTCATGTCTATAAAAATAAGCGCTTACAGACTCGCTGATTAAAATTATTTCAGGGAGTGAAAGCAGGGATTTTATAAATGAAGCATAATTCCGGCTAAGCGTATTCTCCGCTTTATGACTTATTATTCCATATGTTTCAAGCATATTATTAAGCATAAGATAATTAATCTCATTAGAACCTGAAGTGAAAAAATAACCATAATTAAGAAATGACACTTCAGGTTTTTTGTTGTTTATGGTAATACTGCCTTTTTCGGGTATAATAAGGCCGCATATTATTGAAAGAATAGCGGAAGAAGCATATTCTGAACATGTGTTTATGGTAAGGATTTCTCCTTCGCTGCATATAAATGATATATTATTAATATATCCTGAGTAACAGATATTATTGGCTTTAATTATATTTTTCATATAAATTCTCCTTTTATATATTGTATGAAAGAAATGCATGTACCTGTGTATGTATAAAATTGATTATCTGCGGAATAATATAATTGAAAAAAATATTTCAGGAGGAACAATACTGTGAAAAGAAAATTATGTTTATTTATGACCATTGCATGTATGTCATTTGCATTAATCGGATGCGGCAATAGTAATGGCAGAACAGATAACAAGGCAACAGAAAAACCGGCCGATAGTAATGCGGAAACAGATAATAATGATAATACCAATGGCGCTACCAATGGAACTGATGATAAGAAAGACGATGCAGCAAACGATAACAATAGTGGTGATTCAAACAATGTTACTGACGATATGGGAAATGCAGTAGATGATGTTACTAACGGTGTGGGAGATGCAGTAGAGGATATAGGAAGCGGAGTAGATGATGCGGTAGATGATGTAGGGAACGGAGTAGATGATGCATTGTCACAGAATAACTGAGATATAAAAAGAACCGGAGAAATACAGAATACTGTATCACTCCGGTTCTTAATTATTTCGTGTTTTTATTTTTATTCTTATCTTTTATATCTGTAAGCGGATTTTTAAATTGCAATATCTTTTTCTTATGTTCTTCTTTTGGTGGCGGGGGAGATTCTTTAGCGGCCAGGTAAGCGTTTAGTTTGGATACTTCCGCATCTTCAGGGGTTGGCACGTAACCTGTCCGTTTCATTCCTTTCATAATAAGTTCCTGCGCCATGTGATATATTACTGCAAATACAGGCACTCCTATAATCATTCCGACAAATCCGAACAGGCCGCTGAAAAGCATAATTGAAAACAGTACCCAGAAGCTGCTCAGATTCGTCATTTCACCAAGGATTTTAGGACCTATTATATTACCGTCAATCTGCTGTAGTATAACAATGAATATTATAAACCATATACATTTGGCAGGGCTTGCCATAAGTATAATAAAGGCAGCAGGTATACCTCCTATGAAAGGACCGAAAAACGGGATTATGTTGGTTACTCCTACAAGTACGCTTACAAGCAGAGGATAAGGCATACCCATAATGCTTATGCCTATAAAACATAAGAGGCCGATTATTGTTGAATCTACAAGTCTGCCGGATATGAATCCCATAAACATTTTATTGGCAAATTTTACTTCTTCTATAATACGGTCTGCGAGCTTCTGACGGAAAATGCAATGTACAAAAATTCGTGACTGCGCGGCAAATGACGCGCGGCTTCTAAGGAAATATATTGCGACTATAAGGCCGATAAATATATTTTTGATTATGGAAAATGCACCGAGAAGTCCTCCCGAAAGGTTGCTTATCAGCGTTGTTGTGCTTGGAAGCAGTTCATTTTTTATCCACTGTGAAGCTACATCTGTCACGTTATCTGATATTGTTTCAAAATAGTTGCGTAAAAATTCGTTGTTTTTAAATAGATTCTGTACCCATGAAGACACTTTTATATAATATGTATCAAAGTTTCTTGTAATTGTTGTCAGGCTGACTATAAGCTGCGGAAGGACAAGCGACAGCAGTATATATATGACGAATAATCCAAGGCACAGGCTTAAGAATATGCTTATTATCTGGCATATATTTGCGGATTTGGATTTTTCCATTCCGAAACGGTTTATAAAAAGCCTGTTCAGATGCCTTTCAAAGTAATTGCACATAGGAACAAGCAGATAAGCAAATACTGCGCCGTATATGAAAGGCTTTATAGCCGATATAAGTTTGCCGAGTCCAAGGTTTACATCTTTTGCATTATATACTATAAAGAAAAAGAGTATACTTAGCGCAATGGCAAAAAACAGTGCAAAAGAAACAGGCAAAAGTTTTTTGTTAAAAAATTTTGGTTTATTGTTTTCAGATTTATTGTTTTCCATGAAATTATATGTCCTTCAATCTTTTTTAAATATATTATAATATTTGCTATGGGTTGTCAAAAGTATTTTGAGAATATATAATGAAAAGAGTAAATTTATTTTGGAGGAAATACAGATGGCACAGATAAAACCATTTCGCTGCATAAGGCCAAATAAAGATGTGGCGGACAAAGTAGCGGCACTTCCATATGATGTCTATAACAGGCAGGAAGCAAAAAAGGTGACTGAAAAAGAACCCTTGTCATTTCTTAATATAGACAGGGCGGAGACAGGATTTGATGATAGTGTAGACACATATGACCCAAGAGTATATGCCAGGGCTAAAGAGCTTCTTGATAAAATGATAGCTGACGGTGTATATGAAAAGGATGACGAGGAAGTTTATTATATATATGAGCAGGTAATGAACGGGCGTTCCCAGACAGGTATTGTAGCCTGTGCTTCTGTTGACGATTATATCAACCAGGTTATCAAAAAGCATGAGAATACGAGAGCAGATAAGGAGATGGACAGGATAAGGCATGTGGATACATGTAATGCGCAGACAGGGCCTATTTTTCTTGCGTATCGTTCAAATGATATTATAAATAATATTGTAAATAATGCGAAGAAAGATGAACCTATATATGATTTTATATCCTCTGACGGAATACATCACATAGTATGGAGATTAGGCAGAACAGAAGATGTTACAGCTGTAGAAAAGGCTTTTTCGGATATTGAAAGCATATATATTGCAGACGGGCACCACAGAGCTGCGTCAGCTGTTAAGGTAAGCCTTATGAGGCGTGAACAGAATCCGGATTATACAGGCAATGAGGAATTTAATAAATTTCTGTCTGTACTGTTTCCGCATGACGAACTTATGATTATGGATTATAACAGGACTGTAAAGGACCTTAACGGACTTGATAAAGATGAATTTATAAATCGCATAAAAGAAAATTTTGATATAATAAGTATTGGAAATGAACCTGCAGCATGCAGCCGCAAAGGTGAGTTCGTAATGTATCTTGAGGGTGAATGGTATGTGTTAAGGGCTAATGAGAAGCTTCTTTCGATATCGGATCCGGTAGAATCGCTTGATGTATCACTGCTTCAGAATTATCTTCTCGGACCTGTGCTTGGCATAGGAGACCCAAGAACTGATTCGAGAATAGACTTTATCGGAGGCATAAGGGGGCTTTCAGAGCTTAAAAGGAGAGCCGATTCTGATATGAAAGTGTCATTTGCGCTATATCCTACTTCAATTGATGAACTTTTTGCAGTGGCAGATGCCGGTATGCTTATGCCGCCGAAGTCTACGTGGTTTGAACCAAAGCTTAGGAGCGGATTGTTTATACACAGCCTTGAATGATTGGAGAGTGGGATATGAGGGAGATTTTTAACAGTGACAGCAAACTTATGAGGGTTTTGGGAAAGCTGTTTGACATAGGGTATCTTAGTATATTATTTATAATATTTTCGCTTCCTGTAATTACTATAGGCGCATCGCTTACCGCTTTGTATTATACAACAGTTAAAGTTATACGCAGGGAAAGGGGATATATTTTCCAGGAATTTTTCCGCTCGTTCAGACTGAATTTCCTGAATGCAACCATTCTGTGGATTATACAGCTTTTGCTCACTGTTGTTATGATTTTTAATGTATCTACAGTAGTAGAAGACAATGGCGGCGCAGTTAATTTTATGACGGGCGCATATATGGTAATGGGAATTATAATATATGCTGTTTCATGCTATGTTTATCCGGTCCTTTCGAGATTTGAAATGAAGAAAAGGCAGATTGTGCGTCTTTCATTATATATGGCGGTTAAGCATATATATTTTACAATACCGTTTATTGTGATTAGTCTGGCAGCAGTAATGGCTTTAATACTTCTCATTCCGTATCTTCCTATTGTGCCGCTTGTCGTACCTGCTCTTGCCTCGCTTTTGTATTCGTTTATGATGGAGCCTGTTTTAAAGAAATATATGCATACTGAAAAGACAACTACACAGGATGGAGAAGTAATTACACAATGGTATGAGGAATAATTGATTAGGGGGAAAATTTTTTATGTCAAACGGTAGTCTGTTTGTTAGATTAACGGAAGAGATGCCTGAGGCGATAGATGAAACAGCCGAACAGATAAGCAAAGAAGTTGATAAGGTATCGAATGACGTTATAAACTGGCTGGATTATGTTAAGAGCCATATACCGGGCGTTATAACTTACATACTTATGATTATAGTTGCGCTTATCATATTTTTTATTGGCAAAAAGCTTATAAAGCTGCTTATAAAACTTATAAAAAAGAGTTTTGCCAGAACGAATCTGGATGAAGGTGTAAGCAGATTTCTGGCTTCAGTAATTAATATTATACTGCATATTATACTGATTATAATTATTGCGGGATTTTTGGGGCTTGAGACCACTTCGCTTGCCGCGCTTGTAGGCTCGGCAGGACTTGCAATCGGATTGTCGCTTCAGGGAAGCCTTGCAAATTTTGCGGGCGGAGTTCTTATACTTATACTCAAACCGTTTGTACTCGGAGATTATATAATTGCTGAAGGCTCGGAAGGTACTGTAACGCATATAGATATTTTTTATACAAGAATCCTTACTATAGACAACAGGCTTGTGGTAATTCCTAACGGTAAACTTAGTAATGCCGTAATAACTAATGTGACTAATGAGCCGGTAAGAAGAGTTGACCTGAATATAGGAATACAGTATGAAGAAGATATAGATAAGGTAAAAGAAGTCCTTAATAAGATAGCCCTTGCTGATGATATGGTTCTTCGTGACAGAGGCGTGGATATATATGTGGATTCATTTGGAGCGAGCGCTGTTATGATTGGGTTCAGGGTATGGACAAATCAGGAAAATTACTGGCAGGTCAAATGGAATATGCAGGAAAAAATCAAAAAAGAGTTTGACAGCTGCGGTATTTCAATTCCATTCGACCAGCTTGATGTAAATATACATAATAACGATTAATCAGAAAGATATTTTTCGTTTGCCTTAATGATTTCCTTCATGGCGTCTCTTCCAGGGGCGCCTTTTGTATTTCGTTTTTCAACACAGGTTTTTATAGATATTTTTTCAAAAATATCTTCCTCAAATACAGGGCTGACTGCTTTATATTCTTCAAGCGTCATATCGTCCAGGGAAATACCTTTATCTATACAGAAAAGTACAAGTTGTCCAACAATCGCATGTGCATCCCTGAATGTCACGCCGTGATTAACAAGATAGTCGGCAGCATCAGTGGCATTAGTAAAGCCTTTCTTTGCGCTTTCTTCCATACGCTTATTATTGAATTTCATTGTGGCAAGCATACCGTCAAAGAGGCTTATGCATCCCTTTACCGTGTCGATTGCATCAAAAGTAAATTCTTTGTCCTCCTGCATATCCTTATTATAAGCGAGAGGGAGTCCTTTAAGTGTTGTAAGCATCGACATAAGGGCTCCGTATACCCGGCCTGTTTTTCCACGGACAAGTTCGGCAATATCAGGATTTTTCTTCTGAGGCATTATGCTGCTTCCTGTAGAATAGGCATCATCAATTTCTACAAAACCGTATTCGTTTGAATTCCATAGGATTACTTCTTCGCTGAATCTTGAAAGATGCATCATAATAATTGATAAATCATTTAAAAGTTCAACGATATAATCCCTGTCGGATACCGAATCCATACTGTTTGCGGTTGCGCAGTCAAATCCAAGAAGCTCTGCGCTGTAATCCCTGTCTAAAGGATAAGTAGTGCCTGCCAGCGCACCGGCGCCGAGAGGACACGTATTCATACGTGTTAAAGTATCATAAAGACGTGAGCGGTCGCGTCTGAACATTTCAAAATATGCTCCCATATGGTGCGCAAGCGTGACCGGCTGCGCTTTCTGCAGATGCGTAAATCCGGGCATAAATGTTTCGGTATTATTCTTCATGATTGTATGTATAGTAGTAAGAAGATGTTTAAGAAGTCCGTCTGTTTCTGTAATCTGCTTTCTTACATAGAGTTTCATGTCAAGCGCGACCTGGTCGTTACGGCTTCTTCCGGTATGAAGTTTTTTGCCGGGTTCTCCAATACGTTCCGTAAGCACGGCTTCTATAAAACTGTGTATGTCTTCGCTGTCCTCCGATATTGTAAGCCTGCCGTTTGCTATGTCGTCTGATATTTCAAGAAGGGCTTTTTCCATAATGTTTTTTTCTTCATCACTTATTATGCCCTGCTTTGCAAGCATTGTTATATGTGCAATGCTTCCCTGGATATCTTCCCGCCAGAATCTCTTATCAAATGTTATGGAAGCATTAAAGCTTTCAACAAGTTTATTGGTATCTTTTGTGAAACGGCCTCCCCAAAGTTTCATATGTCCTCCTATCTGCTGAGTCAGCAATACAATCTGATATATCTAGTACATGATACTCTTTTTATAATATAATTGCAAACATTTTAGAGTAATATTCATAAAAAAGGTATATCATAATAACAGGTTATTGTGTAAAGAGGAGATTATGAGATGTCAAAACATTTTAATGAGCTTAACAAAGAACTTGAAAAAGCGGCAGTTTATACAGCCATATTAAATCTTATAGATTATGACAGCCAGGTAAATGCGCCGCCCGAAGCGGATAGAAATACATCCCAGATTACAGGGGTAATTGCTAATGAATATCATGATATATTTACAGGTAAAAGATTTATAAGGCTTCTAAAGAAATGTAAAAAAGAAGCCAAAAATAAGGAACTTACAGCTGTAGAAAGCGCGCTTGTGCGTGAAGCGGCAAAAAAAAGTGCGGAGCTTGTTCCGATACCGTCGGATGAATACAGGGATTTTTCAGAACTGACAGCCAGGTCGGTAAATATATGGACTTCTGCAAAAAAACATGATTCTTACGAGGAATTTGTGCCTCAGCTGGAAAAAATAATCAATTATAAGAAGAAATTTGCTGCATATCAGCGCAGAGGAGAAAAAAATCTGTATGATGTGCTTCTGAAAGCGTATGAGCCTGAGTTTCTGACAGAAAAGCTTGATGTAATATGCAGACAGGTGAAAGATGCTGTGATACCGCTTGTAAAAGATGCAGTAAAAAAACAGAAAAAAGATGATAAGGATTATTCCTGGTCGTGTATGGATAAAGGTTATGATGTAAAAAAACTGGATGATTTCTGTATGCGCCTTGGAGAATATATCGGACTGGAAAGCAGAAAATGCGTAATAGGTGAGAGCGAGCACCCGTTTACAATCAATGTCCACAACAGGGATGTAAGGCTTACTAACAATTACAGAAACCGTGATATATTCGGACCAATATTTTCAATGCTGCATGAATCGGGACATGCGCTTTATGAACTTGGGATAGCAGATAAACTGAGCCTTACTATTTTGGGAACAGGTACTTCTATGGGGATGCATGAGGCGCAGTCAAGATTTTTTGAAAATATGATAGGAAAACAGAGAAGTTTCTGGGAGGTATGGTTCCCAAGGCTTAAAGAAACATTTCCAAAAGAGCTGTCAGGGATACAGCTTGATGACTTTATGCAGGCAATAAACAGGGTTTCACAGGGAGTAATAAGAATAGATGCAGATGAGCTTACTTATCCTCTTCATATAATAATAAGATATGAGCTTGAAAAAAAATTAATATCGGGTAAAATAAAGGCAGGGGAATTAGAAAAAGAATGGAATCGCATGTATAAAGATTATATTGGAAGCATACCGTCTGATGCTTCAGAGGGAGTGCTTCAGGATATACACTGGGCAATGGGAGAGTTCGGATATTTTCCGTCATACCTGATAGGAAGCGCAGCCGCAGCCCAGATATATTATCATATTCAGGAAAAGATGCCTGAGGCGGGTATAAATGAAATAAGAAATTATCTGAGGGAAAATATATATGTGTACGGAAAGACTTTAGGCATGAACAGAATTTTGAAAAAAATGATGTCGGAGGAATTTAATATAAATTATTATATACAATATTTAAAAGATAAATGGGGGTAATCATAGGTGAAACAGACGGTATACAGGAAAATACTTTCCATAGTGCTGCTTATAGGGGGATTGTTGGGAGTATTAGTATTTCAGAACGGACTTATTATAATAATGATGTTAATAACCAGAACAGGTTTAAATGCGGTAAGGAATTATGAACCGCATTTTATGTCAATGTTTTATATAGTGTATTCTGTGATAGGTATAGTAATTATCTGCGTATTTCGTTATATCAGGCAGAGATTTTCATTTCTGCAGCCTGTAAGTGGTAAAAATGGTGCATTTTTTGAAAGGGAAATTACAATTCCCGGACTTATAGTCCTTGGAATAGCGCTTCAGTTATTAAGTACGGGACTGCTTAACATCATATATTATTTTGCGGCAGATACTGACGTGTTCCGCAATTATAATGAGCTTATGAAAAATATTGACGGAAGCATGACAAAGAGCATACTTATATATACAGTACTTCTGGCGCCTGTATTTGAAGAACTTATATTCAGGGGTCTGATTATGGATTTTGCAAGGTATGGTTTTTCTGTGACAGCTTCCATAATAATAACTGCAGTAAGTTTTGGAATATTTCACGGAAACATTGTACAATTCTGCTATGCGGTTCCGATAGGGCTTGTGCTGGCATATGTAAGGATGTGCCGTGAAAGGTTATCCGATTCAATTATACTTCATATTATAATCAATTTATCCAGCGTAACCGTAATGCCGGTATTGTCTAAAGTAATCGCGCAGGTTACTGGAGAAATGGCGTCATATGGAATGTTTCTGATACTTGGAGTCATTTTGCTGGCAATGTGGTTTTTAAAGGGGGGGGTGGAAAAAAACGGAGAAATTTCCAATAGAGCGCTGAGGTAAACTTCTTAATAATAACTTAATAAAAATGCAATAAAAACTTCTTTTTTATGTCATAATTTTCTATTTATATAATCCCAAGTTTGATATATAATGTACTAAAACTGATATATAACGTATCAAAATATAAAAAAATAAATAAAGAAACATAAAAATTATATTAGCTTTTTAAAGTGAAGATTTTGCCGGAAAATATAAGGAGATGGCTTTATGAGAGGACCCAGAAAGAGGAATCATATATTTTTTGTGTTGTTTTTATTTTTAATAGTTTCTATTCCATCAATTAATTTGACAGTAAAAGCAGGGCAGACTGATGAAGCACCAATGATTGTAAAGGCGCAAATGATTAACAGTACTGACCTTGAATTATACTGGAATCAGGAAGTCACAGGCGCGGATGATGAAAAGAATTTTTCAATTACGGTTGATGGCAGGGAAAATAAAATATATTCGTATACATGGGAAGAGTATAATTATACCCAGAAGGGCATAGTCTATTATAATCCAAAAAGTTCTGAAAATCCGGATGGCTTTGATACGCCAAAGACATCCATACGTCTTACTGACCAAATCACCGATTTGGAGAATCTGCCTGAGATTAAGGTAACGGTTTTAGGAGGCAAAATCAAAAATAATTCAGGTAAATATGCAGAAGCACAGGTAATAAATGTCGATACCTATGAACCGTTTTACCAGCAGGAAATCATAATGGACTGCGGTGTAAGAATTCTTGGCAGCAAAAATGTAAGGCCTGAAGCAATGAACAAGGCTGAAGAAATGCTGGAAGTTATTCTTGCAAATGAGCAGATTGCAAAAAGAATGGGAAGCATGGGCTGTATGCTTGGACTATATGGTAATGGTGAAATTGCATACGATATTCCGGAACACCGTTTTGAATATGATGAAGCTTATCTGTATGTAGAAGGCTTTGGAGGAACACAGCTTGCGTCAATAAAAGATGCAAATGTGCTCCGCCTGACGACAGGAAGCTATACAACAGGGTATACAGACGAGAGTATTCTTACGCATGAATTTGCGCATACAGTAAAAAATTATGGATTGACAGAGGCTCAGCAGAGACGTGTGGAAACCGTGTATGCAAACGCTGTTAGAAACGGAAAATGGGCGAATTCTTATGCAGGTTCTAATTCTGATGAATATTTTGCAACGATAACGGCAATGTGGTTCAACGCTATGGACGATACATGGGATGGACAGTGGGATGGCGTGCGCGGACCGATTAATACAAGAAATGAACTTAAAGTATATGATAAAGAGGCGTATGAGCTCCTTTCGGAAATATATGTATCAGATGTATATCTTCCGGAACCATGGGAGAATGGTTCTGTTCCTAATAATTATGTATATCCGGGTTCGGAGACAGAGCCTGAGCCTACGGCAGAGCCGACGGAGGCTCCAACAGAGGCTCCGACTAAAGAGCCGGTAAAAGAGCCTGAGTCTACAGCAGAGCCGACAGAAACGCCTGTAGCAGAACAAACTAAAGAACCTGAACCGACATCCGTACCAACAGAAACGCCGGCAGAGGCTCCGACTAAAGAGCCGGCAAAAGAACCTGAACAAAATACCGGTTTACAGAATCCGATCAATCCTTATGACAGCGCGGCCGTGCAGCAGATAAAAGTGGAAAAGGCAAAGATTGTAAGACTGAAAGCTAAAAAGGGCGGAAAAGTATTTTTGAAAATAAAAAAAATAAAAGGCGTAAAAGGATATAAGATTACATATTCAAAAAAAGCCGGATTCAAAAAAGTAAAAAATAAGTACATTAGCAAAAATAAATGCACAATTAAAAAAATGAAAAAAGGAATCTATTACTTTAAAGCATCGGCTTATAAAATAGATTCTTATGGAAATAAAATATATGGGGAGGTGAGCGGAAAAAAGAAAATATATGTAAATAATTAAATTTAGAAGAAAGGGGCAGATATTTTAATGAAAAGGGGAAAAACATTCCTTAAAAGAGGACTGGCGGTTGTATTATCGGCGGCAATGGTTTTGACAGGAAATATTTCTTATAATGGGAATACTGCAAAAGCAGCGGGTACAGAAGATAACCTGATTCTGTATTATGATTTTAATCTGCAGAATTCTTTTTCGACTGTTATAACTGATGCTTCCGGTCACCAAAATGCCGGAGAGCTTAAAAGCAATGGAAGCGGAAGTGTAGAAGGTACTTATTCCATTGAAGAAGCTAATATTTACGGAAAGACGGTAAAAGCTCTGAAACTTACCGGAGGGTCAGAAGGACCTTATCTTCAGATGCCCGATGGTATTCTTAATGGCAATAATGCCGTTACGATCAGCACATGGGTAAAACTTCCTACGGATAATGCATATCAGAGAATATGGGATATTGGAAGCAGCGCTGATTCTTATATATATCTTTTATCAGATGGATGGAATCCGGGATTTACAGGTTATGCCGCAGGTATTACGACATCAGGCTGGTCTAATGAAAAAGGCGTTCATAGAGAGACTAACATAGACAGGAACCGCTGGGTGCTTACTACAGTTGTAATGGATGGTTCAAAAATGTCTCTTTATGAGAACGGTAAACAGATAGGAACAACTGTCGATACCGGACTTACGGTAAATGACCTTGGCAGGACTACCGGAAGCTATATCGGTAAAAGCCAACATTCTACGGATAATCCTACAGAAGGATGGTTTGCAGAATTTAAGATTTACAATAAGGCGCTATCATCAGATGAGATAGCGGCAATGTATTATGTGGATGATGCAGGTATTGTATCAAGCGACAAGTCAGAATTAGACCTTGGAGATACAAGCGGGGTAACAGAAGATATTGTGCTTCCGTCTAAAGGTGTAAATGGTTCTGATATTACATGGGAAAGCGCGAACCCTGCAGTTAAGATTACGGATGGAACTGCAAAAGTAACAAGACCCGCTAAAGGAGCAGATAATGCCACAGGAAAACTGACGGCAACAATTAAATATGGAACTGCAAGCGATACAAAAGAATTTGACGTGACGGTTCTTGCTGAATACACGGATAAACAGATTGCAGAACATGATGCGGCTGCGGCGCTTGCAGCGCTCGGCGACTTGTCTGCCGTTATGTCGGATATTAGGCTCCCTCTGCCGGAATGGGGTTCGACAATCACATGGAAAAGCACGAATCCTGCAATCAGTATTGAAGGCGGAACTGCCGTAGTAACGCGCCCTGCACAGGGAGAAGCAAATTCTGAAGGTAAACTGATAATGACAGTAACCTGCGGACAGGAAGTTATTACAAAGGAAATTGAAACAACTGTAATAGCTTTGCGTGAAGCTGTAACTATTAAGGAAGTGGAAGAAATAAATGTAGTGACTCTTGTAGGACACAGCCCTTCGCTTCCCAATTATGTAAAGGTTACATATTCAGATAACAGTATAAATAAATTAAAGACTATCTGGCCGGTAGATATAGATGCAGATAAATACAGTAAAGAAGGCAGTTTTACTGTAGACGGCTCTATTGTCGGCGAGACAACTGATATTACGGCAAATGTGGAAGTTATTAATAAAGAAGAGGCTGCAAAGAAAGTAGTATCAGACAGCTTTGATTTGAGCGATATTACGCTTGATAAGATTGGAGAAAACGGTTCTATACTTACACAGAACAGAGACAGGGATATTGCATACCTCAAGCTGTTAGACAATAAGCGTATGCTTTATAACTTCTATAAAACATTTGGTGAAAACGATAAAATAGCAGATGTTTCTCCGCTTGGAGGATGGGATGAACCTACAGGTCTGCTAAGAGGTCATTCAACAGGACATTATATGTCGGCGCTTGCGCTTGCGTATGCTTCTACCGGTGATGCTGATATTAAAACAAAGCTTGACGGAATGGTAAGTGAGATGCACAGGCTGCAGCAGAAATCAAAAGGAAAAGCGGCAGACTTTAAGACTAACGGCGTCAAAGTATCCACCTGGAGCACTAACCCTGAAGAATGGGGAGAAGGATTCTTAAGCGCTTATTCGCCGGACCAGTTTGCGCTTCTGGAACAGTATACGCCGTATGGAAGCCCGGACAGCGGTATATGGGCTCCGTATTATACGCTTCATAAATTGCTTGCAGGATTCCTTGATGCATATACGTATACAGGAAATGAAGAGGCTCTCACTGTAGCAAAAGGACTTGGTAAATGGGCGTATGAACGTCTGAGCGCATGCAGCCAGCAGCAGCTTACAAATATGTGGGATATGTATATAGCAGGTGAATTTGGAGGAATGAATGAATCCATGGCTCAGCTGTATATCTACACGGGCGAAGATATATATCTTAAAGGTGCAAAGTTATTTGACAATACTAATTTCTTTAATAAACTTGCAGCAAATGTAGATGATATCAGAGGACGCCATGCAAATCAGCATATACCTCAGATTATCGGTGCAATGAAGATGTATGAGGCAACCGTTGAGAGCGGAAGTCCTGAAGTTAAATACTATGATATAGCAGAGAACTTCTGGGAGATGGCTGTTTCAAGATATGCATATTCAATTGGCGGAGTTGGTACCGGTGAGAAATTCACGCAGCCATACCAACAGGCAAACAACATAAGCGGCAATGAAAACTGTGAGACATGTGCGGCTTATAACATGATGAAGCTTACAAAAATGCTCAATAATTATAATCCTGATAATGCAGAATATATGGATTATTATGAGAGAACGCTTTATAACCAGATTCTGGCATCCCAGACTCCAAATGTAAGAGCTGATATGCATAACGGAACAACATATATGCTTCCGATAGGACCGGGCGGAATGAGAAGTTTTGGCGGTGATTACGATTCGTTCACATGCTGCCACGGAACAGGAATGGAGAACCATGTGAAGTATCAGGAAGCAGCATATGCAAAGACAGATGATACATTGTATGTAGGTCTGTATCTTCCATCTACGCTTACATGGGATGAAAAGGGAGTAAAGGTTGCTCAGGAAACCAATTTCCCATCAGAGGACACCAAACTTACTGTAAGCGCTATAGATGGCAAAGAGGCGCAGACATTTAAAATGAAACTACGTGTTCCATACTGGGCCGTTAAAGGATTTAATGTAAAATTAAATAATTCAGATGTTAAGTTAAACGCTGAGATTAGCACATATGTAGAATTGACTGGAATAAAGGCAGGAGACGTTATCGAAATCAATATGCCATGGACACTGCATCTTGATAAGACTCCTGATAAGCTTGGCAATTCAACTGTTGCGAGCGTAATGTATGGTCCGTTTGTAATGGCCGGACAGAATGACAGCACATCATGGAAGACGCTGGTATTATCAGAAAATTTGTCAGATTCAATTAAAACAGATACGGATGTAAATACAGGATTCCCTGTACTTACTGCAAATGGTTACAATTTTGCTCCGATGTTTGCACCGCAGTATGCAACCCAGGCATACCATGCATACTTTAAGGTAATTACCGGAGATGATGACGGCAAACCATGGTATGAAGTATCAGTAAGCAATACAACTCCAAGATTTGGCTCATTCAGTGTCAGCGCCGATATGGTAAAAGAAGGCGGAAACCTTGTTATTACCGCATCCCCGGAAGAAGGTTATATGGTAAAGACGCTTACGGTAAACGGCGAGAGCGTACAGGTTGGGGAAGATAATACATACACTGTGGAGAATGTAAAAGAAAACCTTGTAATAGAAGGAAGCTTCAGGCTGATTAATCCGCCTGCTTCTGATCCGGAACATCTTGAATACACCGCATCGGTATCTTCGGATTATACCGCTGAATGGGAAGACATTTATAAAGTTCAGGAAGAAGGTTATGAGCCTACAGTTTCTGCGCCTGGAACAGGTAATGGATGGGGCAACTGGCCGCAGGATAATGGCAGCGAGCATTGGATACAGTATGACTGGGATACTCCGGTATCTATGAACAGGTTTGATATATTCTGGTATGATGATGGTGGAGATACAGCAGTGCCGGCAGACATTAAAATAATGTATATGGATGAAAGCGGCAGCTGGCAGGAAGCAAATATGCTTTCTGATGTTAAAGATGTTATTGCCATCAATCAGTACAATACAATTAATTTTGATACTGTGACTACGACGGCAGTAAGGCTTGTACTTACACATCAGTCAGATAAACCCGCTACAGGTATTCTCCGTTGGAAAGTAAGCTATGAAGGAAGCGAAGCAACCGAAGCTCCTACAGAGGAACCGACAGCTGAGCCGACCGAAGTTCCTACAGACGAACCGACGGCTGCTCCTACAAATGAACCTTCAGAAGAACCTGGAGCAGTTTCAGAGAAAAAGGGACTTAATGATGCCATTACTGCAGCTAAGTCGCTTAAACAGGCAGATTATACAGCTGACAGCTGGGCCAGGTTTGCGGCCGCATTAAGCGCAGCAGAAAAAACGGCAGGTGACGCAAATGCAACACAGGCCCAGGTAGATGCAGCCCTGAAAGCCCTGAATGACGCACAGACCGCATTGGTAAAAGTATCAGGCGTGCAGGATACGGTTAAAGTAAGCAGTATCAGATTTAATTCAAAACTTTACAGGATTGCGGCAGGAAAGACGATAGACCTTAATGAAGAAATAACGATAAATCCTGATAATGCTGTAAACAAAGGACTTATATGGAGTGTTTCAGACAGCAGATATGCAACCGTTAATAACGGTGTAGTTACTACCAATAAAGCCGGCATAGGTAAGAAAGTTACTGTTACGGTAACTTCTTCAGACGGAAGCAATGTCGTGGCGACTGTTAAGATTAAAGTCATGAAAAATGCGGTAAAGAAAGTTACCGTAAATGGCAAAAAGAAGACAGTAAAATCAGTCAGGGCAGGTAAGAAATATAAAGCAAAGGCAAAGGTAAAGATTAAAGGAAAGAAGAAATTTACCAATGCCAGACTTAAGTGGAAGAGCTCTAATACCAAATGGGCTAAGGTGAACAAAAAAGGTAAAATAACTGTTAAGAAAGCCGGTGTAGGAAAAACGGTAACCATTACCGCTTCTGCTACTGACGGAAGTAAGAAGAAAGCAGTTATTAAAATTAAGATTAAAAAATAATATAAGGAGATGATGAGTAATGGGGAAACGTATAATCAGAAAAAGATTAATGTCTGTTATGCTTAGCCTTGCCATGATCTTCACCATGCTGCCTGCAGATACGATGCAGGCGGCATCAGGTGATGGTGCAGGTGCGGATGTGCCGATGGCAATTGATATGGAAGGTACCAATGTAGCGCCTGAGGCTATCGCAGATGCGAAATACACCAATTATTACAGTGGAACGGCAGGTGCGGTAAACGACAATACGCTGGCAGGAGAGGATGGCGCTACAAGCTGGAACAGCTGGGGAACAAATGATTACCCTATGTGGATAAGCCTTACATGGGATTCTGAATATGAACTTACAGGAATGGAAGTTCTCTGGTGGGCAGACGGCGGCGGAGTGCAATTTCCTAAAAGCTGTAATGTACAGTACCTGAAAGAGGGTAAAACCGGAACATCAGATGAGGACTGGGAAGAAATAAATGAAGTTGGCATAGAGCATGATAACGATGGAACTAAAGGAAACAATACCATGTGGAATCAGCTTACATTCCCGGACAAAATTAAAACTACAGCGCTGCGTCTTATGGTAGAGCGGCCTGATGAATCGGCGGACCAAACAGGCATAGGAATAAGCGAATGGAAAGTATATGGAGAACAGGTTCCGGGAAGCCGTACAAACGTTGCAACCAAAGCCGTTGCAGCCGCAGAATATACAAATACTCCGGCCGCTTCAATGAATGATGGCAAATTTGCAACAAACGACCCAAATACAAGCTGGAATAGTTGGAGTACACAGACAGACCCGACCTGGGCAACTCTTACGTGGGATACCGACTATGAACTGACCGATATGGAAGTTCTCTGGTGGGCAGACGGAGACGGAGTAAAGTTCCCGTTAAGCGCATATGTTGAGTATCTGCTTCCTGACGGAGAAAACTGGCAAAAGATAGGAGATGTAGGCGTAGAGTATACTGCAGAAGGAACTAATGGAGCTAATAAAGTATGGAATAAACTTACTTTTGAAGATACCATAAAGACTACTGCACTTCGTCTTGTGATAAGCCGTAATGGTGAGGCTCCTACCGGCGTAGGAATCAGCGAATGGAAAGTATACGGACAGGAATATGTGGAAGAACCTGAAAACGTAGCTCTTAATGCTAAGGCAAGCGCATCCTATGTTAATACATTCGGAGAAGTTACGCCTGATGCTATGAATGATGGAAAGATGGCTACAGATATTCCTTCAACAAGCTGGAACTGCTGGGGAACCAATGATTATCCTGTATGGGCGCGTCTTGACTGGGAGATTCCGCAGAAACTTACCAGTATGAGAGTTATATGGTGGGCATACTATGATGGCGGAGTTGAATTCCCGGAGAACGCAACCGTTGAATATCTGCAGGAAGGCAAAAGCGGAGAAGCAGATGAAGACTGGACAGAGATAGGCGCCGTAGGCGTAGAGGCCGATACAAGCGTTAATGGCGGCGTTAATGGTGAAAATAAGGTATGGAATGAAGTAAAATTCAATGACCCGATTGTTACAACGGCGCTGCGTCTTAAGATAAACCGCAGAACCGGAGCAGAAGATAATGATGGTGTAGGAATCAGCGAATGGGAAGTATATGGTAATGAATATGCTACCACGCTTTACGGTGCAACCATAAGCGGTATGGCTAATCTTGCAGAAGACGCTGTTGCAGAATATACTGCAGGAACCAGACCTGATACAATGGCAGGCAGAGCGGAATATGAATGGTCTGTTGCTGAAGATTCGACGGAGGTTATTCAGATTCAGGGAGATAATAAAGGAAAGACCGTAAACGTAAAAGCATTGAAAGCAGGAAAAGGTACATTGAAGCTTAAGGCTACTGTAGAAGATGTATCAAAGGAAACGGAATATACAATCAGAGTAGAGGGCGTAGAAAGCTTAGATACTTACAAGACATCCACGGCAGCAGGAAAAGCTCCTATACTTCCTGATTCGGTAGTTGCAAACGGACTTACCTTTGATGAGCCGACGGAACAACGTACAAGCTGGCATAATAATGTAGAACTTGGGGAAACGTTTGATTCAAAACTTATACCGGTTACATGGGATGCCGTACCTGAGGAAAATTACGCAGAAGATAAGGTAGGAAGTACATTTACCGTAAAAGGAAAAGCTTCATATGGCGGACAGACATTTGATGCGACAGCGGAGATAACAGTAAAAGCTCCTGCACAGGTGGGTGAAGCAAACCGTACCGTTACATTTGAAAACGTACAGCTTAATGATAATTTCTGGATGCCTAAACAGGAAACCAATGCTATCACGTCTCTTAATAAGGCTATCTCAGAAATTGAAAAGACGTCAGGCGGAGAACCTAACTTCATAAATGCGATAAAGAAACTGAATGGCGAAAGCTATGATTCATTCAAGGGATATGTATTCCAGGATTCAGATATCTATAAGAGTATTGAAGCCATTTCATACACGTTATCTGCAACACAGAATGATACAAGCGAAGAAATGAAAGAGCAGAGACAGAAACTTCAGGAGAAAGTGGATTACTGGATTAGCCTGATTGAGCAGGTTCAGTATGCAGACGGTTATATTGATACGCATTTTACATTAAGAAGCACAACTTATGCCGGCGGAGGAGCTCCGGGCACGCACCGCTGGAGTGAATTTTCCAACCATGAGATGTACAATGCCGGTCATTTCCTGGAGAGTATAGTTGCTTATACGCGTTACAGGGAAGGAATCGGAGACCCTGATTACAGGCTTTATGTTGCCGGCAAACGTTTTGCGGACGACATTGTGGCGTTGTTTGGACCGAATGGTACGCGTCATGAAGTGCCGGGACATGAGGAGATTGAATTAGGTCTTGTAAAACTTGCAAAGCTTGCGGAAGAATATGAAGGCGAAGACGCCGGACAGAAATATTATGACACCGCAAAAACGCTTATTGACAGACGTGGTGAAGACCCGGCATTAAGAGACAGCGGTTATTCAGGAGGAACTTATTCACAGGATGCAACTCCATTTAAGAATGAGACCAATGCTGTAGGACATTCAGTAAGGGCAGGTTATTTCTATGCAGGTGTTACAGATATTGCTACTATTCTTCCTGAAGACAATGAGGACAGGACAGCTTATCTGAACAGCTTAAGTACTATATGGGATTCGGTAACTAACAGAAGGTCATATATTACAGGCGGTGTAGGAACAACAGCGCCAAGTGCAGATTCAGAAGGCTTTGGCGATGATTATGTCCTTCCAAATGACCAGTCGTATTGTGAAATATGTGCGGCTATATCAATGGCAAACTGGAATCAGAGAATGAACCTTGTATACGAAGATGCTAAATATGCGGATGTTGTAGAGAAGGATTTGTATAATGCAATCCTTGTAGGAGAAAACCTTGACGGAAACCGTTTCTATTACAGTACGCTTCTTGAAGTAGATGGAGGCAATGCACGTTCCGAATGGTTTGACTGCGCATGCTGTCCTCCAAACCTTATGAGAACTATTGCTTCTTTAAGCGGTTATATGTATACGGTACATAATGATAATGTATTCGTAAATATGTATGTAGGAAGCGACGGAAAAGTAACTGTAGGAGGAACTCCTGTAGAACTTAAGCAGGAAACCAATTATCCATGGAACGGCGCAGTAAAACTTACTGTTAATCCTGAGACTTCAAAAGAATTTACAATGAAGATACGTGTTCCCGGCTGGGTAGACGAACAGGAGAATAAGACTGTTACTGTTAAAGTAAATGGCCAGGCTGTATCCTCAGAGAAAGAAAAAGGATATATATCCATTACAAGAACATGGAACGAAAATGATGTAATTGATATTGATATACCGATGGAAATCAGAAGAACTGAAGCCGATCCTAATGTTACGACAAATAAAGGAAGGATAGCACTTCAGAGAGGTCCTATAGTATATTGTATGGAGAAAGCAGGAAATGCGCAGCTTAATCCTGAAATTGAAGATTTTGACCCATTGAACTTTATTATTCCTGAGGATGCAAAACTTACTGCAGAATATAATGAAAACCTGTTAAACGGAGTAGTAGAGATTACAGGCGACGCGCTTTATTATACAGGACCGCTTACTGACCCTGTAGCTGTAAAACTTCAGGCAGTGCCTTATTATTCATGGAATAACAGAGGCGATGATGCTGATTATGTACCGGGAGTTATAAAGAATAATTCTTCTAAGATGCTTATATGGGCATATGGCGATGAGCCTGAGTATGAGATACCTGATATAGACCTTACAGAGGTAGGCGCTAATGCGACGGTATCTTCAGATTATACTTCAGACTGGGAGAATCTTGAAGGAATACATAATAACTGGGAACCTGAGAGCTCTTACGGAGATGGTAAGAATACATGGGGTAACTGGCCGCAGGATGCAGGAAGCGAGCATTATGTACAGTATACCTGGGATTCTGATATAACTACGGACAGAATGGATATATACTGGTATGATGACCAGGGTGGTACACGGATACCGGAAACACTTACCATTAAATATCTTAAAGAAGGCGGAGATCCTTTAGTAGATGAAGACTGGCTGGATGCTGAAATGATAACAGACTGGGCTTCAGTTCAGGAAAGGGATAAGTATAATACAATTGAGATTGAAAAGATTACTACAAAGGCAATCAGGCTTGTAATGACAGTACGTGACGAGGCAGCAGCTATGGGTATCTGCCGTTGGAAAGTATATGATGAGGATGCAGCTATAGCTGCAATGGAAAAACTTATCGAAGACATTGGTAAAGTAGAAGCAACAAAAGAATGTGGAATCAAGATTGCGATTGCACGTAAGGCATATGATAAACTTTCTGATGAGCAGAAGGCACAAATAACAAATTATGCTGTACTTACGGAATCAGAGAAAGAGTATGCGGCTCTTATGAGCGGTGAGGATAAAGGTATTGACCTTAGCGGAGTAAAGCCGATATACGATCAGGGTGTTGTTGATTATGATGAAACAAATAATTCTGTAACCGTATCAAAGAAAACCAATGTTACGGAAGGCGCAGGAGTACAGGGTATATTTATTCCGTTAGGTAAGACTTATAATGTAGGCGATACAATCAAGGTTACGGTATCAGGTTCAGCAAATACAGGTGATGTAAGAGCATGGCTGACATCTATGGGCGATGATGCTGCTCACTCAAATACAGTTAATCCTATGGAATGGGGTACGACGTATGAATATACTGTAACGGATAAGGCCTGCGATACTATTGAGCTTAAGAAAAAGTCGTGGGATGCGGAAGACTTTGACAGTATTACTGTTACTAAAGTCGTAGTCGAAGAAAGTTCAGTAGTTACACCGCCGACGGATAATCCTACAGATAACCCGACGGATAACCCGACAGATACTCCGACGGATAATCCTACAGATAATCCAACGGATAACCCGACGGATAACCCTACAGATAATCCAACAGGCAATCCTACAGATAATCCGGATGCACCTAAGGCAACAAGTCCGGGTGTTATAGGTACTCCGCAGCAGCCTGTTAAGGCACCTTCAGTTAATAAGAAGATGAAGATTGGCCTGAAAGAGAAAGTTAAGACTGTTTATAAAAATGGAGACACATACACTATTTCAAACAGTAAAGTTGCTAAGCTTACAAAGAAAGGCGCAATAAAAGGTAAGAAGAAAGGTAAGGCAGTTATAACTATAACGGATAGTCAGGGCAATGTAACACAGTATACAGTTGTTGTTAAGAAAGCACCTAAGAAACTTTCGCTTAAGAAGAAGAGTATTACTCTTAAACCTAAGAAGAAAGCTAAGATTAAGGTGAAACTGCCAAAGAAGACGGCAAGTTATAAAATTACTTACAAGTCGGCCAATAAGAAGGTTGCAAAGGTAAATAAGAAAGGAAAGATTACCGCTGTTAAGAAAGGTACTACTACCATAACAGTAAAGACGTTCAACGGCAAAAAAGCAACAATGAAAGTAACTGTAAAATAAATAGGCCGTAAGGTGTTTTAAAATACCGGGATAAAGGGACCGTTATTAATAGTATTAGTATCCGGTCCCTTTATTTAACAAATGAGCCGGCGAGGTTTGGTTTGCCTGTTTGCCATGGGATTAAATGAATTTTATGTGCCAGCACAGGCACGCTTTCGCTGCCCTCGCCAACTTATGGCAGGTAAACAAAACCTTGCCGGCTGTTTGTAAAAGATAAAATTGAAAGGGGCGTATATGGTTATGAGATTGAAAAGAGCGTTGGCATATTTTATGTCGGCAGCTATGTTAGTTGGTCTTATTCCGGCAGTGGAAATTCCGGTTAAGGCAGCGGAAATGGCGGATGTGGCAATATATGCAGTGCCAACTTCGGATTTTACTTCTGCCTGGGAAAATCTGAATGGAATTAACAATCCTGATTTTGAGCCGGCTGCTTCCAATATGGGTACGACCGGGCTTGGCTGGGGTAACTGGCCGCAGGATGCCGGAAGCGGACATTATATACAATATAATTGGGATAAAGAGATTACGACAGATACATTTCAGATATACTGGTATGATGACGGCGGCGGTACAAGGGTTCCCAAGGCAGTAAGCTTTGAATATCTTGATGCCGGCGGAACATCATGGAAACCGTTGGAAATGGTATCAGACTATAGCAGTATTACTGCATTAAACCAATATAATTCTGTTTCTGTAGAAAAAGTTACTACAAAAGGAATACGTATGAATATGACGGTAGCAGACAGCGCGCAGGCTATGGGCGTATACCGTTTTAAGGTTATGGCGCAGAAAGATGATGCGCTTACTGAACTGGTTCTTGATTATGTGTCAAAGACGCTTAATATAGGACCGAGGTTGTCTGCAAATATGCAGCTTACCGAGAGTTTACCAAATGGAGTTACTGTTACATGGACAGAAAATCATGACGCGCTGCAGATTAGCGGCAGCCAGTTAATAGTTACCAGAGGGGATGAGGATGTTACCGGAACGATAACAGCACATATTTCATTTAATGGTAAGACAGTAACGAAAGATTTTACGGTTACGGTTGCGAAAAAAATACCTGAGATAGAAGGAATGTTGGCAAAATATGATTTTTCGGGACTTAGCGGAACACTGCCGGCGGGTACGTACATATCTGATATATCAGGTCATGGAAATGACGCAGTAGTACAAGGAAGCGGAGTAACTGCTTCTGATAATGTGATTACGCTTCCCGGCGGAGATTATGGCTCGTCAGCAGGATATGTAGAACTTCCACAGGGGATGTTTGACGGACAGAATCAGTTAACTCTGTCAATGTGGATTAAAAATGATATGGGTTCGGCATGGACATCAGCATTTTTCTTTGGAAAAGATACTGAAAGCTATTTTATGATAAATCCCAAAAACCCTACGTCAGATACGGCAAAAGTGTGTATCACGTGGTCTGGTTCAGGCGGAGAGACAGGTTTATCACCGGGCTCTAATATATCAGACGGTCCTGTGACCGGAAGCGGCTGGACACACTATACTGCAGTTATTACGGAAAACAGTATTACCGGATATATAAATGGCGAGAAATACAATACATATACACTTTCCCGCAAAATATCAGATATGGGAACAGGGTTATATTCATTTATCGGACGTTCATTTTACCCTGACCCGTTCTTTAAGGGCTCTGTAAAAGCAGTTTCCGTATATAACAGGTCAATGGATGACAAGCAGGTAGGAGAGCTGTATACTGAAGGGCTTACGGATACGGAGATTTTGCAGAATGTATCAGAAGCGCTTAATATTCCGGAAGTCAAAGATAATGTGCTTTCTACAGGTATGTATGACAGTCTTACACTGAATAGTTCAGTTCTGGGTAACCTTGTCACTATAAACTGGGAAAGCAGTGATGAGTCTGTTATTGGAACAGACGGAAAAGTAAAAGCGCCGGCCGCAAATAAAACAGTAAAACTTACAGCTGTACTTAAGATTAATGATACTACTCTGAGAAAAGAATTTAATATCCTTGTATTGTCAAAAGATGAAACAGCATATGAGATGACAGTAGATGTGAAGAATAAAGGCGTAGATATAAGCCAGGAACTTTTCGGTCTGTTCTATGAGGATATTAACAGTGCAGGCGACGGCGGGTTATCACCTGAAATGGTAAAGAATAACTCGTTTGAGAATTATTATGACGTTGCAACTCCAAATGAGGTTGCACATGGAAACCAGAGTACCTGGAAATGGAGTTGGAACAGTTCCAATAGCAGTAATTTTGTTGTAGAACAAAAAGACGGATTAAACGAAAAGAATACAAACTATGCAAAGATTACCGGCAATATGAGTCTGACTAATAATGGCTTTGCAGAAATCTATGATTCATCTGCTGCAGCTATGCCTATTGTAAAGGGTAACAGTTTTGATTTTTCAATGTTTATGAAAGCTGACAGTTCTTATGCGGGCTCTGTAAAAGTAAAAGTGGTAAATGCCTCCGGAACAGCCATTACTGATGAAAAGCAGCTGACGCTTGTTAAAGACGGAACCTGGCAGAAGGTTTCCACAACTTTAACGGGTAATTCTACTGAAAAGGGTAAGATAGTTCTTACTTTTGAAAATGCAAAAACATCTGATGTAATGTATATTGACATGGTATCTCTTATTCCGCAGGACAGCTATGGATACGGCAATAAGAACTATGCTTATGGCGCAGGTATAAGAAAAGACCTTGTAGAGCGCCTTAAGGCATTAAAGCCAAGCTTTATACGTTTCCCTGGCGGATGTGTTGTAGAAGGAGATTCAGGAAAGAACAGTTTCTATAACTGGGAAAATTCAGTAGGGCCTCTTGAGGAGAGAAAAGCTACTGCAAACTACTGGGGCAAGCAGGAATATTTTTATGATACCCTTGATAATCTGAAATATGGATACATGATGTCATATGAATTCGGTTATCATGAGATACTGACACTTTGTGAAGACCTTGGCGCAGAAGCATTTCCTATCTTAAGCGCAGGTATATACTGTCAGTTTAAAGACAGTGCGCAGGCTGCTTCCGGTAAAGAGCTTGATAAGTTTGCCAAGTATGCGACAGACCTTCTTGATTATTGCTGGGGTGACCCGGACAGCAGTGACGTACAGCAGGCATACTGGGCTAAGAAACGTGTTGAGAACGGTCATACAGAACCGTTTGAGCTGCACTATATGGGTATAGGAAATGAGAACTGGAATGATTCCTCCAGAGGAGTAAATTATTTTGATAATTTTGAATATATCAAAAATATTATAGATGCATATGGAAAGAAAAATTATCCTGAGCGTTATGCAGATTTTACTCTTATATCTTCAACAGGACCATATGCAGAAGGTTCCATGATGGATGATGCATGGAACTGGATTAGCAGTTCAATGCCCGGTGAGACACTTGTAGACGAACATTATTACATGGGCCTTAGCTGGATGCTTGACAATACTCACCGTTATGATTCTTACAAGCGTCTTAAAGATGGCGGAAGCGATGTATTTGTAGGTGAATATGCAGTAAATAGCAGCATCAATACGCTTGAGGCAGCCATAGGCGAAGCAGCTTATATGACCGGTCTTGAGAGAAATGCCGATATTGTAAGGCATGCGTCTTACGCGCCGCTTCTTCAGAAAGTCGGGGCTGCAAACTGGTCGCCTAACCTGATTTATTTTGATGAGTATGAGACTATGGGTACGCCAAATTATTACGTACAGTATATGTATTCCAATAACTACGGCAGTACCATAGTAAATACTGCGTTAAATAAAGTAAATAACTCAGGAAGCTATGATGCGCTTGCAGATACGCAGAAAGATATATATCAGGTATCGTCAATGGATGAACAGTATGTATATCTGAAGCTTGTAAACCATGATAGTTACGATAAGGGAATTACAATAAAATACCCAGGAGTATCCGACGGGGCAGAAGCAGAGTTTATCTGTCTGTCAGGCGATGGTGAAGCTATAAATAATATGGGAAATGAAACTGTAATACCGGTTTCCAAAAAGAGTACGGTTATGAATGGGGAATTAAAATATGTTGTTCCCGCAATGTCGTTTACAGTAGTTAAGGTTAAGTACGCTGAACCGGCTTATGGGAAACTTGAAGGTAAACTAAGCATATCGGGAAAAGCCGAATGTGGCGAGACGGTTGCTGCGGTAATAACTGATTCTAACAATACTGGAAAGTATTCATACCAGTGGAAAGCAGACGGTATCGTTATACCCGGCGCAGTCAGCAGAACTTATACCATTCCCGAATCAGTATCAGGCAAAAGAATCAGCGTAACAGTGACGAGCAGCAAAGAAACGGGAGAGCTTGAGGCAGAAATGAGTTTGAAAGTAGGTGAAAAAGAAACAGAAGGGCCGAAACCTACAGAAACTCCTGAAGCTACGGAAATTCCACAGGCTACAGAGGCTCCACAGGCGACAGAAACTCCGCAGACAACAGAAGCTCCGGAAAGTACACAGAAACCTGATGCACAGATAAATCCGCCGAAAGTTACCGACAATCTGTCAGTAACCGGCCCGGCAGAACAGGTAAAAGAAGGGGACATAGTTACCGTATCTGGCATAAAATATTGTATAACCAATGCGGATAAAAAACAGGCAGCAGCATACGGCGTGACCTCGAAAAAACTTAAATCTATCAAAATAGCAGATACAATCAGCGTAAACGGCGTGACCTTAAAAGTTACTTCGATAAAAGCAAAGGCATTTTCCGGTATGAAGAAACTGAAGAAGGCTGTTATCGGAAAGAATGTGACTTCAATAGGAAAGAAAACATTCTTTAAAGATAAGAAACTGAAATCTATTGTCATAAAGAGTAAGAAGCTGAAGAAAGTTAAGGCCGGCGCATTTAAAGGCATTAGTAAAAAGGCTAAAATAAAAGTGCCGAAAGCTAAGAAAAAACAGTATTTAAAGATATTGCGCAATAAAGGTCAGACAAAAAGTGTGAAAATTTTATAAAATTTTTATCTTCAATTATTGACAATTAGAAAAATCAGGTATAAACTGATAATAGCTAAGAGTATCGTACATAAAGGTAAGTAGAATTTTAAGGAGGAGATGCGAAAAATGAAAAGTTATGCAAAGCCGGTAGTTCTGGCAAATGACGAAGTAGCTGAAGGCGTATATGCTGGAAGTGGAGATTGTTATACAGCAAACGCCACAATGCATCAGGAGCCTCAGACTGGCAGATATGATTATCGTATACAGGTAAATGGTGATCATTCAGCTAAACATCATGGTGAAGAGCAAATTGTTATTTTGAACTTTAATAGACCTGTAGAGTATAAGAGTTCACAAGGAACTCCTGTTGTTGCTTCTGGTATGACAATTAAGATTAAGTATAATTATCATCAAAATTATACAGATCATATTGGTACTGGTGATATAATAGTAACATCTGATTCAGCAGATTTAGCACTTGCAAGTGATCCAGTTATTCAATGTAATAAGCATTGTAGTCAGCATTAATAATTATAGGTGACGTATAATAATGCTATATTAAAATTAAGTTTATAAGTCCTGCAGAATCTTAAAAAGATTCTGCAGGACTTTATTCAGTTTTGTTTAGTATAGCTTATACTAAAGTTTCAATATATTAAAGGAAGGATTTTTTCCGATGAAAGAAAAAATCAAATTTTTCATAGGCCGTATTCGTGAAGGTCGCCTTCAGGAAATGTGGCGTGAAACCAAATGGATATACGGCTATGCAAGACGTTACTGGCTTGCTATGATATTTTATACTGCGCTCGGCATGGTAAGTACTGTAATTGCGCTTCTTACAAGCCTTGTATCAAGGGACCTTGTAGATATTATTACAGGTCATCAAACGGGCGAAGTTATAGGTACTTTCTGTATGATGATAGGTCTTAACATATTTACTACACTGCTTGGCATGGCGTCTGATTATGCTTCAAGCTACATAAGCATGAAGGTAGATGCGGAAATCAAATCAGACATATTTGAGAAGATTCTCGTTACAGACTGGGAGTCGCTTACGAACTACCATACCGGAGATTTGCTTACAAGATGGGGTTCGGATGCTTCTGGCATTTCATCAGGTGTTTTAAGTTTTATTCCGAATCTCATAATATATGTATTCAGGTTTATAAGCGCATTTGCAATGGTTATATATTATGACTGGACATTTGCGGTATTTGCATTCTTAGGTATGCCTGTAAGCCTTATACTGTCGAAGACTCTTATGAACCGTATGATAAATAATAATAAGAAGAGCGCGGCTCTCGGAGCTAAGATGTCGGGATTTAACCAGGAGACATTTTCCAATATCCAGACGATTAAGGCTTTTGACCTTATCAAATTGTATGTGGCGAGGCTTAAACAGCTTCAGAAAGAATATATTACGATGAAACTGGATTTTCAAAAAATGTCCATCGGCACGTCGATAATACTCTCAACGGCGGGGCTTATAGTATCGTATGCTTCGTATGGATGGGGAATATACCGAGTGTGGAGTGGCGCGATAAGTTACGGTACGATGACGATGTTCCTTTCGCTGTCCGGTACGCTTACCGGCGCGCTGCATAACCTTACTTCGCTTATACCTACGGCAATCGGGCTTACCACATCCGCAGGGCGTCTTATGGATATTGTGGAGATGCCAAGGGAGGACTGCTCGCATGATGAGGAAGTCGAGGAGCTTCGCAGTAAGTATGTAAACGAAGGCATAAGTCTATGTATGAGAGATGTGTCGTATACATATAAGACAGGAACGGAAGTGTTTGAGGGCGCGTCGATTGATGCCCATCCGCATGAGATTATTGCGCTTGTCGGGCCTTCAGGAGAAGGTAAGACAACCATGTTAAGGCTTATACTGTCGCTTATGCCGATAAAAGAGGGCGAAGCGGCGCTGTGCGGTGGAAACGCAGATATTGATACAAGGAATTCTACAAAAGTAGAACTTACTCCTTCAACGAGAAAATTGTTCTCTTATGTTCCGCAGGGCAATACAATGTTTTCAGGAACGATTGCTGAAAATATGAGAAATGTCAAGCCTGACGCTACGGATGAGGAGATTGTGGAAGTGCTTAAGATGTCATGCGCATGGGACTTTGTAGAGAAACTTCCTGACGGCATTGACAGCGAGATTAAGGAAAGAGGCGGCGGATTGTCCGAAGGGCAGGCGCAGAGGCTTTCGATTGCAAGGGCGCTGCTTAGAAAATCGCCGATACTTCTTTTAGATGAAGCAACTTCAGCGCTTGATGTGGCTACAGAGAGAAGGGTGCTGAAAAATATTATGCATGACGAATATCCGCGTACCTGTATCGTAACTACGCACAGACCTACGGTGCTTAGCGCATGTAACCGCGTATATGCAATCAGGAATAAAAAGTGTGAGATTCTTAATGACGAAGAGATAGATGAAATGGTTAGAGGGTTTTAATATATATGATAGACGGTTATTCTGCGCCGGTTTCGGAAAGATAGCCGTCTATTCTGTTTTTTATTGTATATACGGCTTCATCACTTATGCTGCAATGCAGTCTGCATACGAGTATATGAGGAAGAAGCCTGTCTGTAAAATCAAGGTTCATATCAAGCATATCTTCTGTCCATACCGGAGTAATAAGACGCTGTGATATAAGAAGTGATTTTTTATCAGGAGTGAGTTCTTCCACATAATTATCAGGAGACTGCTTTAACAGTATAATTCCGCCAAGCTCATGGGTTTTGGTGTCAAATATTTCTGAAGTTCCGCACCAGGGGATGCCGTGTACGACAGCCTGATTGTTTTTTAGGCTGATAAGGTTAAGGTCGCCATTTATTAACGGCGTATCAAGTAACTTATGCCACAGTTTTGTATGGGTTGATTTGCCTGTGCCGGATATGCCTGAAAAGAGCCATAGGCGGTCCCGGTAAAGTAAAGATGCGGAATGAATAACCGACATATCGTTTCGCATAATAAAATATAGATATATAAGCCTTATTGCATGGAACATATTTTCACGGAAAGTATCGTTAATCTCTGCTATGTAATAAAAGCGGGATTCTTTTCCGTCTTTTGACATATGGGCTTCGATAATCTCAGGGACTGAGGGAAAGAAAAGCACATAGCGGTCTGCACTTTCTACAACAGTAAGTTCATTGTTTCGGATAAGAAGCGTGCCGTTTATTTTATTAGGGGGCATATCATTAATAAGGGTTATAGTCTGATGTATTTTGTCGGGTTTTTCAATACGGAAACTTTCAAATGAATGATAAAAAGCTCCGGAAGGACCGCACAGGCGCAGATTAATACCTGCTATGGATATATACATGAAAGGCGGGGAATCATCTGTATGTGAATATGTATCTTCTTCCAGTATCCCACGGCGGATAAGTTCTTTCAAAAAATTATCAAGGTCATCGGCAACGGAGAAATTATCTTCCGGTGTCTTATAATGCTTTTCTAATTCAGAGATTAAATTTTCCCTGTCAGTTTCCCTGCCAAGAAGATTCCATAAAAATTCGCCGGTTTCATTAAGTTTTACACCGCGGCAAAGGTCGGCGCGGGATTGTCCGAATGTCATAAGATACGGAATACCGTCAAGCTTTCTTAAAACATAACTGTCGTTTCGTTTCATGGAATACCTCCTTTTTGCGGGCAGCTTACAAGTTATTATAGCATTATTAAGGTGAAAATGCTACAATATACTTGCAATATTTAAAATGGTGAGGGGAAAGCGTATGTCGGAAACAGATAGCGGAATTAATAAAATGGATATTGAGGAACTTCTTATTCAGGGGAAAACGGTTCAGATTAAACCCCAGGGCTATAGTATGTATCCGGTACTTGTGCCGGGTAGGGATGAAGTCGTTGTGGCTCCTGTGAATCCTGATATGGTAAAACGCGGGGATGTTATACTTTACCGCAGGGATGAAAGCATACTTGTACTTCACCGCATATGGAAAAGAAAAGGAAATGAGCTTTATCTTGTAGGAGACAATCAGAAAGAGGTTGAAGGGCCGCTGCGCCCGGACCAGGTACGGGGTATACTGACAGAACTTATAAGAAAAGGAAGACGCATATCTGCAGACAATATAATTTACAGGGTATTAACGCGTATATGGCTGTTTCTCAGACCATTACGGCCGTTGATTTCGCACACTGTGGCGCGGTGTAAGCGATTTTTTTTATATCGTAGAAAGCACGGAAATATCGTAAATAACACAACGGAAAATAAGACAGAGTGATAACATTAATAAGGAGTATTGTTTTTGACAATGTATATTTATAATGATATAATAAATAGAATATAAAAAAAGGTTATTCTGTTCATACGGGGTGAGAAAATGCGATATGTTTTAAGAAAGGCTGCTGGTTTGTACTGGCTCGTTGATACCTGTCAGGAGGGTAAACCATGCAGGATGCCGTTGTCCATGAATGATACGGGGGCTGATATATACCGGCGTCTGGTAAAGGGTATGGATAAAGAACATATTGCAGATGAGCTGTCTGAGGAGTATCAGGTCCGCAGGGATGAGATTATATCTGATATTCTAATATTTATGTCACAGTTAGAGGAATATGGAGTAGAAATACAATCGGTAGGTGAACATATATAATGAATGTGCTGTTGATTGGTGGTGCAGGAAGTTTAATTAACAATTTAATAATTAAGCTGAATAAAGAAGGAGAACGGGTATATCTTCTTACAGGCAGCAAATATTCAAAAGAACCTTACCAGAGGGTGTTTGAAAGATATGATTTTACATACGACTGTAATTGTATCAAGGATATATATGAAAGCGTAGCGCCGGATTTGACTATATATATGGGAGCTTTTGATACGAATTTCAGATGGTCGGGAGAAGAAGCTGAATCTGTAAAATATTCCGCAAGCCTTGTTAATATACTTATGGGCTTTGCAATGACAGGAAAAGGCAAATTTGTATATCTTTCATCAGGAGAGATATACGGAGCTAACTATGATAATGATATAGGCGAGGATACTCCGGCTTCACCTGTGGATTTTAAGGCAATGTCATTTGCGCAGGGCGAGGAGCTTTGCGAAAGTTACCGCAATAACAGGAATCTTGACATTATTACGTTAAGACTGGACCATTTATATAAAATTCCCAAAACACTCAGAGACGTAACTGACGTATGTACCCGTATGTGCCTTGAGTGTATGGCTAAAAATACCATTACGGTTGACAAAAACCGCAGCGTTTCGCTTTTGTATGAAGCTGATGCAATAGAGTTTATCTACCGTGCTGCTTCATGTATGACGCACAGAAGCCAGGTATATAATATTTCATCATCCATAGAGATTACCATGAGCGACCTTGCTTCGATAGTACAGGATGCAATGGGTGATACTGCGCCTATTGTTATGACGGGTGATGATAATAAGCACAGGGTTGTCTTATCAAATAACCGCTTTGACAGCGAATTTGGCAATCCGTTTTTTTGCGATACCAGGACTATAGTGCAGAAGATTGCTGCGCACATGAAAAAGTATCCTTATATTTTTCTTACGGGTGAGGATGTAAAAGAACCGTTTTTTAGAAGAATCATCAAAAAGTCAGGATGGCTGTTAAGTTCGCTTATTCCTTTTTTGGAAAATCTTATTGCATTCATTCCGTTTTTTATGCTGAATAACCGTGCGGTCGGAAGCCAGTATTTTGCAAATCTGGACTTCTATCTTTTGTATGTGCTTTTATTTGCGATAGTTTATGGACAGCAGCAGGCGACGTTTTCAGCGGTTCTTGCAGTTGCGGGATATTGTTTCAGGCAGATGTATGACCGTTCAGGGTTTGAAGTCATGCTCGATGCTAATACATATATATGGATTGCGCAGTTGTTTATACTGGGTCTGGTAGTAGGATATATGCGCGACCAGATTAAACGGATGAAGTTTGAAAGCGAGGAAGAAAGGGATTTCCTTTTTACCCAGCTGGATGATATACAGGATATTAACGGAAGTAACGTGCGCGTAAAAAATGCGCTTGAGACCCAGATTGTCAACCAGAATGACAGTGTAGGGAAAATATACAAAATTACGTCGGCGCTTGATAAGTACAACCCGGAGGAAGTATTGTTTTATGCTGCCGATATGCTTGGAAAACTTGTTAAAAGCAAAGACGTGGCAATATATACCATTTCCAATGAAACATATGCCAGGCTTTTGTCGTCAACCTCTAAAAAGGCGAGAGTGCTTGGTAATTCTATAAAATATACCGAAATGGGAGAAATGTACGAAACCATGTTGGAGCGTAAGGTATTTATTAACCGTAAAATGGATGAAAGATACCCGCTTATGGCGAATGCAATTTATTCAGATAATGATGAAATGCAGATGATTATGATGATATGGGGTATCCCATGGGAAAGCATGACGCTTGGCCAGGCTAATCAGCTTATAGTAATCAGCGCGCTTATACAGAATGCAGTGCTTCGTGCAACAAGATATCTTGATATTCTTGAACACGAAAGATATGTAGAGGGTGCAAGGATGCTTACCACAGATGCTTTCAAGACACTTATGCAGGCGTTTATGAATGCCCAGAGCAAAGGACTAACGGAATGTACACTGCTTAGGGTAGATGCCGGCGAAAAAGACTATAAGGACGTCAGTAATCAGCTTATGGATAAACTGCGTCAGACAGATTATATGGGTACATTGGAGGATGGAAATCTGTATACGCTTCTTGCAAATAGTAATGATAATGATGCGCAGTTTGTTATAAAGCGTTTTGGAGATATGGGTTATAACTGTTGTATTGTGAAGGATGTGGAGGCATGAGAGGAGTATGGAATGAAGGATTATTCATAGTAATTTTAATCCTAAACACTTTAATCTCAATTGCATATCTTCTGATTCAGCTTGTAAAAAAAAGGGAGAAGAATAAAAGCTGCTGGTTTAAGGCATTTGTTATGTTTTTGTGCCCTGTTACAGGACCGTGCTTTTTCTTTCTGGCGTACATATTTTATCTTACGTTTTTCCATAAGGAAGTAGATCTTGAAGACGTAATATTCAGCAAAGAGCGTGTCCGTACTTTCCTTCATGCAGAGGAGGACAGGGAGCGCAATATGGTTCCGCTTGAGGAAGCTATTGAAATTACTGATACGGATAATCTGCGTCTGCTTATGATGAATGTGGTGCGTGGAGATATACGGAAGTCGCTTGCTTCCATTGCGCTGGCGCTTAACAGTGAAGATACGGAAGTTGCGCATTATGCGGCTTCGGTTTTACAGGATGCGCTGAATGATTTTCGTATTAATGTGCAGAAGCAGCAGAACCTTATACATGAGGAAGATGAACATCAGCTTATATATGCGGGCATGACGATAGATTATATTAATCAGGTGCTGGAGCAGCATGTGTTTTCTGATTTGGAACAGAGAAATTATGTCGGGGTAATAGATGAAATCTGTGATATTGTGTACGAAAAAGAACCGTTACGCCTTACTAGCGCGCAGTATGAGGCAATAAGCCTCAGGCTTCTTGAGATAGAAGAATATGAAAGATGCAGACAGTGGTGTGAAAGGGCGAAAGAACAGTATCCTAATACGCTTGCGACTTATACGTGCCAGCTTAAACTGTATTTTAACAGTAGCCAGAAAGAAAAATTCTTTGAGGTTATAGAAGATTTGAAACATTCAGCGGTAGTGGTAGACAGTGAGACGCTTGAACTTATAAGGGTATTTCGTTAGGCTGGTTTATAAACATCAGGATAAGGGAAGGGGAAAAGAGCATGTCAATGGTAACGCTTACGGCTTTACAGCTTGCGTGGATATTTGCAGCATATCTTTTTGTGACTATAGCACTGCCGGCATTTGTGTTTGGCAATAAGCTCAAAGGACACAGAACAGTAGAACGTGTTGTATTTTATTTTATGACGGGCAATTTTTATGTAATGAACCTTGTCTTTGTTCTTCAGCTGCTTAAAATTTCATACCCTGTTACATTGGTTCTTGGAACGCTTATTCCCGTAATAATAGCCAGGCTTTTGATAAACCGCACGGATGTATTTTATGTAATGGCTGACAGTTTAAAGAAGCTGTCAGGAGGCCGTATGGGTAAAAGAACTGCATTTTATAAGATTATTGCCATTGTAAAAAGGCATATTGGAAGGTTTATAGACTGGGTATGTTATTATATCGTAAGAAGATTTGCGGACTGCGCTCTTTTGATAGCTATATTTGTAATTATGTGGAAATTTTACGGATATAACCTGCTTGAAAGCTTCGGATATAAGGCTTCAGACCTTCCGGTGCATAATTACTGGATTAATTCATTAAATGACAATGATATTTTTGTTGCCGGAGTATATCCGTATGGATTTCACTGCATAGCGTATTATATCCATGCAGTTTTCAGGGTGGATACATATGTAATCCTTCGTGTATTTGCATTTGTGCAGAATGTAATGCTGCATCTTATGTTGCTTGCTTTCCTTAAATTGTGCTGCAGGTCGAGATATCTGCCTTATGCAGGAGTTATTCTTTATATAATTGGAAATTATTTTAAAGGCAATACATATTCGCGTTATTACGCCACACTTCCGCAGGAGTTTGGTTTTATATTTATATTCCCGGCAATATATTTTATAATTGCATATTTTAAATGCAGGCATGATGAATTGAAGAAGAATGAAGGAAAAGCAAGGATATATATGCCTTTCCGTAAAAAGAACCGGGGTAAAAAGAATTATTATCCCGGTTCCTGGTTTTATCTTGTTGGTTTTGCAATGAGCTTTTCCATGACGCTTGCCGTACATTTCTATGGAACCATGGTTGCAGGTATATACTGTATTGCTGTTGCAGTTGGTTTCTGCGCGTTTATTTTCAGAAAAAAATATTTTTGGAATATTATGGTTACGGGTATTATAAGCGTAGCTATCGCTGTACTTCCAATGGCTATTGCATTTGCCGGGGGTACGCCGCTTCAGGGCTCATTAATGTGGGGAATGAATATTATAACTAAAAGCGAAGATAAAGCAGAAGAAGGCGCAGACGATGGGGAAAATGCAGAAAGTACGGAAGAGGAAACCAGTGAAGAAGCATCCGGTGAAGGAACCGGAAATTCGGCGACTACAGGAGTAGATAATACTGATAATCAACAGTTTTCGACAGATTTATCAGATATGGATATGGATACGCTCGAAAGTCAGGTGAGTGTTACTGAAGGGGTAAAACATGTATTTGAAAAGATAATGTCCTTTGGAGAAAAAATGGGAGGATATTTTCACAAGCCTTTAAGTGAAGCCGTATTCAACATTAAGGATACTGATTATATATACTGGATACTTGATTCGTTTCTGATATTGATTGCGATGGGCTTATTATATGTGTTATTCAGACAGTACTACTATAGTGGAATACTGATATCGGCGGGAGTTTATATGCTTCTGTTGTGTATTATGATGACGGCCGGCAATTTTGGACTTCCGGCTCTTATGGATACTAACAGGGGAAGTATATATTTCTCATATTCTGTTGCGATACCTCTGGTACTTTTGGCAGACTCGATAATATATCTTCCGTTCTGGCCCATGAAAAAAAGGCTGGCGGGAGTTGGAAGATTTCTGCTTAATACGTTGTCGCTTGCCTGTGTAGCGGGCGCAGTTTATTATACGGTAGAGTTTGATTGGGTGAAAGAACCGAGGAATCCAAGCGGACAGGAAATGAATGAGGCGGTTTCATGCCTTACCAATATAATTCATAATGATGAAGATTTTTCATGGACAATCGTATCTGCGAATGATGAGCTTCGTATGGGATGGGACCATGGGTATCATTATGAAACAATCACGTTTCTTGAAGAACTGGAAAATATTAACGAGTATTCATTAATACGTATTCCTACAAAAGTAGTATATTTCTTTATTGAGAAGGTGCCTATTGACTATAATGTTACTTATGAAAAAAGCGGGCAGAGAATAGCGAGGGCAGGAGCTGAAAGAACGCTTCCAAGGAATTCGGGAATACATATGTACCAGGGTGAAAACCGTTGGATTCTTATGTCAAAGATGTACTACTGGGCTCAGGAATTCGGAAGGCTTTATCCGAATGAATGGGATGTATATATGGAAACGGATAAATTCGTCTGCTACAGGATAGAGCAGAATCCGTTCAGATTGTTCAATTTTGCTATTAATTATGGGTACAACAAAGAAATTTCTTAATGAAAAGAGGAGAATTGGCATATGGTGTCTTTAAGAAATTTTTTCAGTATAATGCTTATGATGGCCGTAATTTTGTTTATGTTCCAGTTTTCACAGATTATAAAGGAGCATGAGAGTAATTATGATGTCAATCCTTATATAAGTGCGGAGAAATTAAGCGGTAAAGATAAATGGGAACCGGAAAGACAGGCGTTATCATATAATGGTAATGTTTCTTATGAGTCCGGCACATTTATGGTATACCTTGGAGATGATGAAACCGACGTATATAATACAGTGCATGAATGGTGCAATTATATGAAATATGACCTGGCGGTATACGGCGATACGGACAGATACAGGATAAATGAGAACCATATGCCGCGCGCAATAATGGTAGATTCTAATACTATAGATGTAGAAAAAGAACTTGATTTTTTTGAAAAACTTACGGAGTATGATGTTACGGTTATATTCTGTAACCTGCCGGAGCCTGAAGTGATAAGCAGTAATGAAAGACTTAAAGCTCTGCTTGGAATACGAGGAGTATGGGAAAATGATGTAGAAACCGAAGGCATCTATACATTTGCCGGATTTTTGCTTGGCGGTGACAGTTTCTATAAGCTTTCGGAAAAAGAGCTGCAAGAGGAAACGCAGTCTGAACGGAAAAAACAGGATCTTAATCTTCATATGCCATGGTATGTTCCTATCGGAGGAACGAAAACATATATGATAGGCATACTGGATGAAATGATGAAAGACCTTGAGGAAAGAAACGAGTATTTCCCGGCAGTAATATGGAGGCATAATATAGGGGACAGTGAATTATTTTTGATAAATGGGGATTATATGAATGACATGACAGGGCTTGGCATCTTAAGCGCAATGATGTATGAGTCGGATTCGTATGCATTATACCCTATTGTAAATGCGCAGAATATATCTATTGTGAATTTTCCGGGATTTGCCGATGAAAATAATGAAAAAATAATGGAACTGTACAGCCGAAGCCCTTCAGCTATAATGCGTGATATATGCTGGCCTGCGCTTGTATCGGTAACCGGAAATAGTAATTACCGACCCACATGCCTTATGACTGCGCAGTATGACTATTCAGATAGTATACAGCCGTCGTCGGAAGATATGCAGTTCTATCTGCAGCAGTTTAAAGAATTTAATACTGAGGCAGGGTTGTCGCTTGGGTGTCTGAGGGGAAGCAATCTGGATGATAAGCTGAATCAGGATGAAAGTTTTTATAACAAAACAGGACTTCGTTATGTATATACTTCCGCTTATATGGGTGAAACTGAACTGGCAAAATTCACTGCGGAAGCGGAAAAACATCCTTTTTTGAAGACTTTAAGGACTGTTACGGGCAGTTATGGAAGAAAAGAGCCGGTTATATCATATTATAATGATGACGTGACTTTGCAGAATTGCGTGACATATGCGGATTTTCACAGTTATTCGGACAATATGTATTTGAAATCAATAGAAACTGCTTTGGGATATAATAACATATTTCTTGATATGTATAATGTTATATGGCCTGAGTCAAAGGATGACCAGTGGGAAAATGTTTCAGAGAAAGTAGCAAGTAATATTAATACATATATGAAACCTTTTAATAAATTTGAAAGAACGACGCTTTCGGAAAGTGATGTAAAGATAAGAAATTACCTGAATATGGATTATAATACCCGGCGTGAGGATAATGTAGTCTGGCTTGATATTACGAAAGGAAAAGACAGCTGTTTTATGTTCCGTACACACGGCGAGGCAATCGAGGCAATAGATGGCGCGGAATATGTTGAAATAGAAGACGGGTCTTATATCATATATGCACAAAAGGAACAGGTAAAGATTACTTTGAAAAAGGACAGGGGACTTCTTAAATTTGATGTTGAAAATGGGGGATGATATATGAAAATATGCGTAGTTGCAGAAGGCTGTTACCCTTATGTTATAGGCGGTGTTTCCAGCTGGATACATAGTATGATAAAGTCATTTCCCAATATAGAATTTATAGTGCTTGCCATTATATCCAAAAGGGAGGAAAGCGGTAAATTCGTTTATGATATGCCGGAAAATGTATCGGGCGTATATGAAGTATATCTTGAGGATTTAGACTGGGGTAAGACCAAGAAACATGGAAAGAGGACAAAGTTAGACAAACAGGAATACAGGGCGCTGAGAAGTATAATAATAAACCAGGAAGTAGACTGGGATACGATATTTGAAATGTTCCAGAAAAGAAAATTTTCCATAGATGACTTACTTATGGGAGCAGATTTTCTTAATATCGTAAAGGAAGTGTATGATTACAGGTATCCGCAGATAGTATTTTCAGATTTTTTGTGGACCATGAGGTCTATATATCTGCCGCTGTTTCTGATTTTACAGACTCCGCTTCCGAAAGCTGATATATACCATTGTGTGGCTACGGGGTATGCAGGGCTTATAGGATGTATAGCAAAGTATTTTCATAACTGTGCGCTTCTTATATCCGAACATGGTATATATACCAGGGAACGTGAGGAGGAAATATTAAAAGCAGAATGGGTAATGGGCATATATAAAAACATATGGATTGACCAGTTCCGTAAAATGTCGCTTCTGGCTTACACAAAAGCGGATAAGGTAACAAGTCTTTATGCACATGCAAGGGATTTACAGATAGATTTGGGCTGCCCTGAGGAAAAGATACAGATAACGCCAAACGGTATTGATATAAAAAGATTTGCGCATCTTCAAGGGAAAACGGCTGAGGATGAGAAATTTATAAATATAGGGGCGGTTCTTAGGGTTACTCCTATAAAAGACGTAAAGACAATGGTACGTGCCTTTGCATTTGCAAAAGAAGAACTTCCTTCGCTGAAACTGTGGATTATGGGACCGACGGATGAAGATGAGGAATATGCGGAGGAATGTTTTGAACTTGTTGAGGCGCTTGATGTAAAGGATATAGTTTTTACAGGAAGGGTTAATGTCACTGAATATCTGGGGCGTATGGATTTTACGCTGCTTACCAGTATCAGTGAAGGACAGCCTCTTACAATCCTGGAAGGATATGCCGCGCATAAGCCGGTAGTTGCTACTGATGTCGGCTGCTGCCGCGAGCTTATATATGGCAATGATGATTTTGGAGAGGCCGGAATACTGACGCATATTATGAATGTGGCTGAACTGTCACAGGCCATGGTAGAGCTTGGTAAATCTAAAAGGATGCGTGAGGAAATGGGAGAAAGCGGTTATAAGAGAGTTGTGAGCAGTTACCGTATAGAGCAGATGAAAGATACATATGAGCAGATTTACAGACAACTGGGAGATAAATATAATGTTTCATGGCCTGCAGGTGTTTTAAAGACAGAAGCTGAACAGACAGAATAGGAGGTTTGTTGCGTATGGCGGGAATAGGAGTAAGGCTGAACAGGATATTCAGTAAAAATACGATTACTACAAGTATGTTTGGATTCGGATACAGTATGGTAATTACCGTAGCCCCGATGTTCCTTGTAATAATGGCTATCATGGTAATGCAGTACTTTTTGGGATTTTCTAAGCTCGGCTATTCTGAAAGAGAATTATATGCATGTACTGTACTGTATATATTTATTTTTTCCCTTCTTACTGCATCTCCGTTTAATGCTGTCTTATCAAAATATATGTCCGATATTATTTACAGGGAGTTATATGAAGATATCCTTCCGTGTTATTATGTCGGGCTGATAATGAATATATCGCTGAGCTGTCTTGTGGGCATACCGTTTTGTATATGGGAATATCTGATAGGGCATGTATGGATTTTTTATGTGTTTATGGGATTCTGCGGGTATATTGCTCTTGTACTTGTATTTTATTCGATGCTTTATCTTTCAATATGTAAGGATTATAAAAAGATATCGCTATTCTTTTTCGTCGGGATGCTTGCCGCAGTGTTTATATCATTTGTACTTGTATATATGCTGCATTTTACTGTCATTGTAGCAATGCTTGTGGCGCTGGATATAGGATTCATTATAATAGCATGTCTTGAACATTCACTAATTAGGAGTTATTTCAGGCAGAATAGCGGAAGATACAGGGAGGTACTTAAATATTTTAAAAAGTACTGGCAGCTGGTTGCGACTAATTTTCTGTATATACTTGGATTATATGTACACAATTTTGTGTTCTGGACTACAGATATGCATCTGATTGTGGTAAAGAGTTTTGTATGTAACCAGCCATATGATATGGCAACGTGTCTTGCAATGTTTACTAACATTTCGGCCAGCGTTATTTTTATAGCGCGTGTTGAAATGCATTTCCACGAAAGGTATAAATACTATTCAGAGGCAGTAATAGGAGGCAGGAGAATGGATGTTGAGAATACCAAGAGCAGAATGTTCAGCCAGCTTTCGGATGAACTTATGAATCTTGTTCGTATTCAGTTTATAGTAACGGTAGTCGTGTTCTTCCTGTGTATAATACTTCTTCCGAGGTTAGGCTTTGGTGGAATGGTTATGAAGATATATCCATGTCTTGCGGCAGGGTACTTTATATTATTTATAATGTATTCGGCTATTATATTCTTGTATTATTTTAATGACCTTAACGGCGCTCTGGCTACGGCGTTGTCGTTCTGTATTGCAACGTTTATTGGAAGTATTATTGCAACGTTTTTATCTCCCATATGGTATGGAATCGGTCTGGTAGCCGGCGCTGCGGTAGGCTGGAGTATGGCGTACCACAGGCTGCGTGTTATGGAAAAAACCCTTGACGTACATATTTTCTGTAACGGAAGCATACTGGACAGCGGAGTTGGCAAGAAACCTTCAAGTAAGGTTTACAGCAGGAAAATAATAAATTGAGTAAAGGATGGTGGTAGTGATGTCCCAGGGGAATGTTTTGCAGATTATAATTATAATAACAGGAATATTTCTTTTATGTGTGACGACAACTTCTCTTGCGAGGAGAAAGATGACCGAATCGTTTTGTATAACATGGGGTCTTATTTCGGTAATGATTATTCTGGCAGGTATTCTGTTAAGGCCGGTGGGCTGGAGTAAATATGTCAGTACACTGGGAATGATGCTTGTACTGATTGTTATATTCTGTGTTATTTATGTAGCATATTTTCTGAGCTCTAAAGTTTCTGAGCTTTCCAGAAAAAATCAGGAGCTTGCCATACAGGTATCATTATTAAACCAGGAGAATGAAAGAATATTGGAGAGAATTGAAGAGCTTACAGGTGTAGAAAAGAGAAAAATATAAGAGACAGGGGTGCCTATGAAAAAAATACTTATAGTAATTAATACGCTCGGACATGCCGGCGCGGAAACCGCATTATTGGAGCTTCTCAGAAACCTTGATCCTGATAAATACGAGGTAAGCCTGTATGTGCTTATGGGACAGGGAGAGATGATAAAATATGTTCCGGAGCATGTAAAGGTGTTGAACAGAAAATATGATAACTGTTCAGTTTTAAGCAGCGAGGGAAAGAAACACCTGAAAAAACACGTAATACGGGCTCTTTTAAACAGAGGAACGGCATTTAGGATGGCGCCGTATATGATTAGCAATCTGTGTACAATGATAAAAAATAAAGATATAAGAACCGATAAGCTGTTGTGGAAGGCAATGGCATGCGGAGCTGAACGCCTGAAGGAACATTACGACCTGGCAGTTGGATATCTTGAAGGCGGGGCTACATATTATATAGCGGATTATGTAAATGCAGATAAAAAGGCGGCTTTTGTTCATGTGGATTATGCAAGAGCCGGTTACAGCAGAAAACTTGACAGGGATTGTTATCTGGGTATTGACAGAATATTTGCCGTATCTGATGAAGTGAAAACAAGTTTTCTTAATATATATCCTGAGTGCAGTGACCGCACGGAGGTATTCCATAATCTTCTTAATCAGGATATGATTCGCACACGTGCAGAGATGCCGGGAGGTTTTGAGGATTCTTTTGATGGCCTGAGAATACTTACCGTAGGCCGTCTTACAAGCCAGAAGTCATTTGAAGTGTCTATAGAGGCAATGAAAATCCTTAAAGACAGCGGTGAAAATGTAAGATGGTATATTCTTGGAGAGGGAGAAAAGCGCGCAGAGCTTGAAGCCAGAATAAAAGAACTGGGACTGGAAAAAGATTTTCTTTTGCCGGGAGCGGTGGAGAACCCTTATCCTTACATGGCGCAGACAGACCTGTACGTACACGCTACACGTTTTGAGGGAAAGAGTATTGCAATACAGGAAGCGCAGACGCTTGGATGTGCAATTGTAGTATCTGACTGCAGTGGCAACAGGGAACAGGTTATTAATGATGAAGACGGTCTTTTGTGTGAGTTTACCCCTGAAAAAATTGCAGAGGGTATAAAGAGTCTGATTCATGATGAGGAAAAGAGGGAGCGTTTTGGAAAAGCTGCGGCTAAGAAGCAGATTTCAGATGTGAAAGAGATAAGAAAATTATTGGAATTAACAGATTAAATAAGAGGGGGAGCTGAAATGCAGAATAATAAGGAAGTTCTTATTATTATACCGGCTTATAATGAGGCCAAAAATATGGAAGGGGTACTGGCAGAGCTTGAAAAACCGGAAATATCAGAAATTGCAGATGTTTTGTTTATGAATGACGCTTCGTCTGATGATACTAACTGGATTGCCAAGAGACATAATCATACAGTAGTTACGCATGTATTTAATCTGGGATATGGAAGCGGATTACAGCTGGGATATAAGTATGCGGTCAGAAGAGAGTATAAATATGTTATACAGATGGATGCAGACGGACAGCATGACGTATGTAATGTACTCAAATTATATGAGGCGCTTAAAACGCCTGACGAGAATGGTAAATATCCCGATATTGTGCTTGGTTCCAGGTTTTTAAAGGGGAGTACATTTTTTAAAGTTGGCATTGTAAAAAAATTTGCGATGTTTCTGTTCAGGACACTTATAAAGCTTGGGACCGGCAAAAAAGTGGCAGATCCGACAACAGGGCTTCAGGGACTTAGCTACAGAGCATTTTTGTTTTATTCCCAATACAATCATTTTGATGACAAATATCCTGATGCAAATATGATAATGCAGATGCTTTTACTGGGATTTAATGTTACTGAGATTCCTGCCGTTATGCATGCCCGTACCGAGGGTGTAAGTATGCATTCGGGATTAAAACCTGTTATATATATGTTCAGAATGGTATTTTCCATAATAGCAGTCTGGGTAAGAATTCGTGTGTACAAAGTAGATGTGGGGGTTGCTGATGAAAATAGTGCCTCATAGTTTTATGAAAAAAAAGTATAAATTTCATAATGAGGCGCTTATTGAGAGCGTTGAAGAACTGCCTAATCCTGCACGGGGCTGGTACAGGATATATACTTTTTGCGCAGAGGAGCAGTTTGACTGTGAGGAATATAAAAAGTGCGCATATGACGAAGATATGCTTGCTTTGGTATTTATTGACATAGGAGCTTACCGTGAGAAAAGTCTTGATGAAGAGGTCCTTGCCAATATTGATGCAATACTTGGATTTTTTACCGGGATAAAGAAGGATATTATTTTGCGTATTGCTTATGACCATAAAGGAAAAGCTCCGGAAAGGGAACCCTTCTTTTTTTCATATGTGACAGATCATATAACACAGCTTTCCGGACTTCTTATTAAATATGCACGGCATATATATGTTTATCAGGGGATGCTGATAGGTAATTGGGGAGAAATGCATACATCGCGGTTTCTTTCCAATTTTAAAATGCGGAAGCTCTCTGCGCTGTTATACAAATGCCTGGGCAGGGAATCTTTCCTCGCGGTACGTAAACCGTCACAGTGGAGAGCTATTAATTTTGATAAAGATAAGAGGGAGAATTTTTCAGAAAACCGTATAGGGCTTTTTGATGATGCGGTATTTGGTTCTGCAACACATCTCGGAACATTCAGCGGTTCAAAAAAAAGTAATGAATGGACTGATTCCTGGGGAATTGAAAAAGAACTTGAATTTGAAGGGAAACTGTGCCGGTATGTTCCAAACGGCGGTGAGGTGCTGTATGATGAGGCCTTGGCAGAAAAGCGAAAACCTGTTGAAACAGTAAACAGACTCCGGCTTATGAATATAAGCTACCTGAACCGGGGTTATGATAAAAGACAGTTGGATTTATGGAAAAATACGTTTTGGGAAAGTGTTGACAACTGGTCCGGAATAAATATGTATGATTATATAGGAAGGCATATGGGATACAGATTTTGTGTCAGAAATGTCATAATGAAATATATTAAAGGCAAAAATCCAGTATGTATATGGAAAGTCAGCATAGAGAATGTCGGGTTTGCCAGATGTTATCATGAAGCGCATATATGGATTGAGTGCGTTGATGAAAATAATAAGATGCACAGCAGTATGCTTAACCTTAATCTTAACAGGATTTTACCCGGGGAGACTTTGACGGGAGAGTGTAACTTTGTGCCCGTGTCCGGAGATATATATCTTTATGCCGAAAGAAAAAAGGATAAAACGCCTATCTGTTTTGCAAATGTGACAAAACAGAAGCAAAGAATTTTTTTGGGGAGGCTTTCTCTACAGTGATATTTCCAAGATATACCCCCAGATTTTTGTCTGTACCCGTATTGGCAAACTGAATAATGCGGGAAGTATACGGCTCTGTCATTGAATAATAAATCCGGTAATTTCCGTAAAGAAGCGTACTTATATCAGCAGTAACGGAGAATGTTTCCGTATCTTTGGAATTTATTGTACGGTTGTCGGATTCAACGGGCAGTGTAAGTACTGCCGTACCATCTTCATTTATAATAGAAACGGAGCTGTCAAATCTGCGGTAAGAGGGAGCAAATCCGTTATTTTGTATATTTAATGATATATTTATACGGCTTCCATTAAGAAGGCCATGTGAAATAAGGGCGTCATTTATAAAGTAACGGTAGCCGAGGTGGGCGTCTATATAATCATAGCCGTTTATGCCATCAAAACAGTCATTGCCATGGTATGCAGAAGCTTTCCATTTATTTATAACGGCTGCGTCGTGGTCGCAGTTAAGATAAGATATATGCATCTGTGACATATCGGAAATTGCATTGTCAATATCGTTATAAGGGTTGTCAATAACTGCTTCGCCGCCATTTGGAACATATCGGCATATATCATTCTGAAATCGGATTTCTTCGTCTCTGGTGCCTTTGTCTTCAGGTTCTGTTGTATTGGAATTGGGAGTGTCGTCATATGTACCAAGGTCGTATACGGAACCAAGCAGACCGTCGTTAAAAAGCCCAAGCCTTGAACCAAGAGAACCATTGAAGGCAGTATCTTCAGATACCGGAGTACGGCTTTTTGTAACGCCGCGCAGATGTGAAGGGGTTCTTACGGAAAGATATATGTAAGGTGATATGGCTTCGGAAAGGTGAGTTATAAGAGCGCGGTTATCATCATGCGAGCCGTATTTTGTGCCGTGCATTTCACCACAGTTTCCTGCAAAAGTACCCTGGATAAGGAATACGGAACCTGTATAGCGGTTTACGACATCTGATATCTGCTCCATATGTTCAGTAATCTGTGTAATATCATCAGGTTCTGTTTGTAAGGCTTTTCCATCCCAGTCATACAGGAAACGCAGGATTACCTGATGCCCTGCCGCATCAGTTTCATAGAGGATATTATTAAGTTGTTCTAAGGCGTTAGCGCTTAAACGTGAGTTTTTATAATTTTTCAGGTTGACCTGTATGAGCATTAAAGGCAGGTTTCCTGATTCAATATATTGTTTTATCCGTTCTTTGGTATCGTCAGGATTATCTTCGGAAAGGGTAAATCCATACATATGATAAAAGCCGCGGAACGGGTTGTTATATATTTCGGAAGTTTCACTAAAAGAAGCCTTTTCATAAGAAACGGGATGAAAGTTTTGATATATTGTAAATACTGCGGCAGCCAGTAAGCACATAAGAACTGTAATAGTAATGAGTATTTTTTTCATGGCAATTCCTCTTGTAATGATATTAATTAAATGAAGTATATCATTATATGTGGAAAAATGCTATAATAAGCGTAATAAAGAGGTGGTTTGTTTATGGAAACGGAAATTGATTTTATAGTAACGTGGGTAGATGGTTCAGACAAAGCCTGGAGAGAAGATAAAGCGCGCTATGATGGAACAGGTATTATAGATGACAGCGAGGAACGTTACAGGGACTGGGAGCTTTTTAAATACTGGTTCCGCGGAGTTGAAAAAAATGCTCCATGGGTCAGGAAAATACATTTTATAACATGGGGGCATCTCCCAAAATGGCTTGATACGTCTAATCCCAAATTAAATATTGTAAGGCATGAGGATTATATTCCGAAAGAGTTTCTGCCTACGTTTAACAGCAATGTAATTGAGCTCTATTCTCATAAAATAAAAGGGCTTTCAGAATATTTTGTAAATTTTAATGATGATATGTTTATTGTAAAGCCTATGAAACCGGATGATTTTTACAGGAACGGTAAACCGTGTGATATGCTGGCATTTCAGCCTGTGGTAGCCAATCCTAAGAATCCTGTAATGTCACATCTTTTTATGAACAACAGCCTTGTTCTGTGCAAATATTTTAATAAACGGGAAAATGTTAAAAGTCAGCCGGGCAAATATTTTAAAATAGGTTATCCGCCTCTGTATTTTTTTTACAATATACTTGAGATGGCATTTCCGCTTTACACCGGCTTTTATACGGTTCATGGCCCTTCTCCTTTCTTAAAGAGCACTTATGAAGAGATATGGGAAAAAGAGGAAGAGCTTCTTACCGGTATGTCAAAGAACCGTTTCAGAAGCGCAGATGATGTAACGCAGTATCTGTTCAGGGAATGGCAGAAGCTTACAGGTAACTTTTATCCTCGTAATGTCCAGAAAGATTCTGCATATTATGACGTGGCTGAAGATAACAGCGCTTTAAGGCGTGAAATACAGAAGGGAAAAAGAAAGGTAATATGCTTAAATGATGCTCCTGATATTACAGGGGATGTGGAAAAGATTAAGGCGGAGCTTTTAGATATATTTGAGCAGTGTCTGCCTGAAAAATCATCTTTTGAGAAGTAATATCCTTAAAGACAGGGAGGAGAAAGAAGTGTCGGAAAAAAGCAGGACAGAATATTCGGCAAGAAATACTACGGTTGCGATGTTTGCAAGAGTTATCGCGATACTTATAGGATATCTGTCAAGGATAGTGTTTACCCATACGCTTGCTGAAGATTATGTCGGAATCAACGGGTTATTTACCGATATTCTTAATGTGCTTGCATTATCTGAACTTGGTGTTGGTACTGCTATTACATATGCACTATATAAGCCTATAGCAGAAAAAGATATAGAGAAACAGAAATCCCTTATGAAGCTGTACAGAAGTTTTTACCGCATTGTGGCGGGAATAGTTCTTGTGTGCGGGCTTATGGTTATTCCTTTCATGGGGATTCTTATAAATGATAAACCTCAGGTTGAGCATCTGATAATTATATATCTTATGTATCTGTTCAGCTCGGTTCTTTCGTATCTTATGATATATAAAAGGACGCTTATTGATGCGCATCAGTTAAGCTATATAGGGGTATTTTATCAGACAATATTTCTTATAATACAGAATGTTATACAGATGCTTATACTTTATTTTACACGCAATTTCATACTGTATCTGGCGACACTGATATTATGTACGATAGGCGGAAACCTTGCAATATCGCGGAGAGCAGATAAAATGTATCCGTATCTGAAAGAAAAGAACATTAAAAAGCTGGATTCTGCAGAAAAGAAAGATATATTCCAAAATATACGAGCAATGCTAATGCATAAAATAGGCAATGTACTTGTAAATAATACAGACAATCTGCTTCTGTCATCACTTGTCGGCACAATGAGCGTAGGGCGCTATTCTAATTATTATCTTATCATCGGTTCGATAAGGCAGGTTTTAAATCAGATGTTTCAGGGGATTACTGCGAGCGTTGGCAATCTCGGCGCGCTGGAAGGTAAGGAGCGGATTAAAAAGATATTTGAGGCGTCATTTTTTATGGGACAGTGGTTTTTTGGACTGGCTGCCATATGCCTTTACGAAGTTATAGATGCATTTGTGGGAATCAGCTTTGGAAACCAGTTTGTATTTTCAAAGGAGATAACACTTATTCTGTGCCTCAATTTTTATCTAACGGGAATGAGACAGGCAACTCTGGTTTTCAGGGATTCGATGGGAGTGTTTAAATATGACCGCTACAAGGCGATACCTGAAGCAGTAATTAATCTTGTTGTATCCATTATACTTGGAAAGATGTTCGGTACGGCGGGAATATTTATAGGAACCATGGTAAGTACTGTGACTACATCGCTTTGGGTAGAACCTTATATGCTTTACAAACATAATCTTAAGGTTTCGTCAAAATCGTATTTCCTGCGTTATTTTATATATGCGTCGGTTACATTTGCATTGTGGTGGGGCGAGGATATATTATGCAGGCGTCTTACGAACAGTTTTAATCCGTGGGCGATATGTATTATAAGACTGATAATATGTTTTGTTATAACTAATATTGTATATCTGCTGATTTACCACAGGACTAAAGAATTTGCGCTGTTGAAGAAAAAAGCGTTTTATATGCTTGAAAAGCGTTTTCCCGCTTTTACTAATAATAAAGACAGTGACAAAAAAGAGGTTTCTGAAAGCTTTTTGTCTAAAGAGGAGAGATGCCTGTTTCTTTTACTGAAAAACGGTCTTACAGGAGATGGGAAAGAGCAGGATGAACTGAATGATATTATAAAGGACATTGACTGGGCTGCTTTATGTGTCATTGCAGAAAAGCATTGTGTACTTTCACTGCTGTATGACGTGCTTACAGAGAATGAGTCCGTACCTGAATATGTAAAAAATATTGTTACGGATACGGCGCGTCAGGCAGTAAGACAGAACTACCGTATATTATTTTTAAGTAAATATCTTATAGAAAAGCTGAATAAAGAAGGTATACAGGCAGTATTGCTTAAAGGGTCGGGGACGGCTTCGTTTTATCCTGTTCCTGAGCTTAGGAAGACAGGGGATGTGGATATACTGCTGCTTGAACCTGATAAGCTTACGGCTGCTACGGAAATATTCCAAAACTGCGGATGTGTTATTGCAGAGGTACAAAGTTCTCCGAATCATATTGTTTTTGATGCCGATAAGGGAATTGAGGTAGAGCTTCATATTATGCTTGCGGGCCATTATGACAATATAAAAGTTAATAATTATCTGACCGACAGGCTTAGTGACTGCAGGGAAAATATTACATATGCTGACTGCATGGGAGTAAAACTTCCTATACTGTCATGCGGATATCATGCGTATGAACTTCTGCTGCATATGCTGCAGCACTTTTTGAGAGCAGGTTTCGGATTAAAACTTCTGTGCGACTGGGTTGTATTCTGGAGCCATGATGTACCGGATGAGGAAATTGATAAGTATAAAAAACTTATAAGCGATACAGGACTTACGGGATTCTCGGATATGATAACCATGACATGCAGCATATATATGGGGCTTCCGAAAAAGGCAGTAAATATGCTTGGTATTAAAGATGAGTATGATGTAACGGAATTCCTTAGGGAAATACTTGACGCAGAAGAGTTTGGCAAATCTGCTTCAGACCGCATGGTGATGATGCGCGGCAATAAACTGTCAGATTATATAAGGGAATTTCATCATCAGATGAGGATAAGTTTTCCTAAGGCAGGAAAAGTATTCATTATATGGCCGGGATTATGGATAATAACTTTTACGAGATTTATATTTAATAACCATAAGATAAGAAATGTATCAACGGGCTCAATACTTAAAAAAGCGGGGCAGAGAAGCCGGATTATGAAACAGATAAGGTTGTGGAAATAGATTCCACAACCTTTAAATTATCATATAAGTTTGAAATATGATTTCGTCAGCTTAGAAGTCCGTCAAGCCTTTTTACAGCTTCTATTGTATTTTCTCTGTTTCCAAAAGCCGTAAGCCTGAAGAAGTTTGAGCCGTTTTTGCCAAATCCTGCGCCCGGAGTTCCTATTACCTGTATTTCGTTCAGCATATAATCAAAGAATTCCCATGATTCCATTCCGTTTGGACATTCAAACCAGATATAAGGTGAGTTCTTTCCGCCAAAATATGTAATGTTTTTGCTGTCAAGGCATGATGCAATGAGTCTTGCATTTTCTTTGTAATAGGCAATGTTCTCAAGACATTCTTTAATTCCCTGTTCGCTTAAAGTTGCGGCGGCAGCATATTGTACAATATAAGGAACGCCGTTAAATTTGGTGGTCTGTCTTCTGGTCCACATTGAATTTACTGACATTTTGGCGCCGTTTGAAGCTGTGTATTCAAGTTCAAGAGGCACAATTGTATATCCGCATCTTGTACCGGTAAAGCCTGCTGTTTTTGATAATGAACAGAACTCAATTGAACATTTTTTTGCGCCCTCTATCTGATAGATGCTGTGAGGATAAATATCATCATCTTCAATAAAGCACTCGTAAGCGGCATCGAAGAGAATTAATGAGTTATGCTCAAGAGCATAGTCAACCCATACTTTTAACTGCTCTTTTGTATATGCCGCGCCTGTAGGATTATTAGGAGAGCAGATGTATATAATATCTGCTTCAAGTCCGTCATAAGGCATAGGAGCAAATCCGTTTTCCTTTGTGGCGTCCATGAATTTTATATTGCGTCCGTTCATTGTATTGGTGTCCATATATACAGGATACACGGGGTCAGGAATCAATACGATATTATCAGGCCCGAATAAATCAGTTATATTTCCGGTATCGCTTTTTGCACCGTCTGATATGAATACTTCTTTCAGGTTGATATCAGCCCCGTTTCTTTTATAGTAAGATACAACGGCTTCTCTCATGAAATCATAGCCCTGTTCAGGACCATAACCTTTAAATGTGTCAGGCGATGCCATATGTTCCACGCTTTCATGAAGAGCTTCGATAGTAGTTTTTGTAAGAGGTTTGGTCACATCACCGATTCCAAGACGTATAACGGGTTTGTCCGGGTGTGCTGCCATGTAGTCGTTTGTTCTGTGCGCAACCTCTGAAAAAAGATAGTTCTGTTTGAGGTTGAGGTAATTTTCATTTAATTGTAACATTAGTATGCTCCTTTCTTGATATGCGTGCAATAAATATGTTAATCTTAGCACTTATGCCCTTTAGTGTCAAACGCATACAAATATATATTTCATATATTTTCTTTCATCATGGATGTTTACTATATTCATAAGGCTTAGTGAAAAAAGGTCGGATTTTGCCGTAAGGTTATGCTCATTAATATAATTGATTATCCCTGAGTAAATATCGGAAGAGTCCCCTGTTGAATCTTTCTGGATACAGCATACCATATCGGTGGAGGGCAGTGTATACGTGTCGGTATCATCAGGGCATGATGCAATACTGAAAACCTGTTTATAAGTATATATTCCTTTTTTCAGACAGCTATAGTCAATAACTGCGCCAAGCGGAAAAGAATTTATATTGTCTTTTTTGCTGCATCTGCTTATATGGCGTGTAAGGTCGGTAATAATTTCGCCGGATGTTGTTGCGGGAGATGATTTTACATCTGTAACAAAAACTGTCAGCGGTTTATTAAAATGCTCTAATATCACAACGCCGTCGGTATATCCGCTTGTATGGTTTATTATCTCTATTCCTTTTGACATAATGGTTATTTTCTGCTCCAGTTCCTCCTTTGTACGGAGAAGGGATTCATACTGGGAATACAGAAATGTATTAAAGCCGTCGGTACCGGTTTCATTCATGTAAATTTTCAATTCATTAATAGGACATCCGACACTCCTGAAAAAATTAATAAAAAAGAAGGAGGTAATCTGAGCCGGGCTGTAATAATTATATCCGTTTATTTTATTTTTTTTTGGAATCAGAATTCCGGTTTTGTCATAATATCGAAGTGTATCCCTGGTTGTATTGCACAGCTTTGCAAATTCGCCGGCTGTTATACAGTATTCAGAATTGTTTAGCATAGGAACCTCCATATGATATTGCGTGATATGTCTATTATACATGAATGGATATGGTTTAACAATAAACAAATATGTGTTATAATAATATTGGTATGAAATTAAGGAGAGATTTATGGGATTAGCAGAACTAATTATACTTGCTGTGGGTCTTGCGATGGATGCTTTCGCGGTATCTGTATGTAAAGGACTTGCCATGAAGAAAATTACCGTAAAAAATTCAGTTGTCTGTGGACTCTGGTTTGGAAGCTTTCAGGCGTTAATGCCGCTTATAGGATATTTTGCGGGAATAAGGTTTGCATCATATATTGTGGACATAGACCACTGGATTGCATTTATACTCCTGGTGCTTATAGGAATTAACATGATAAAAGAGGCCGCATCTGATGATGAAGATGATGCCGATGCGTCCATTAATTTTAAAATAATGTTTATAATGGCAGTTGTGACAAGTATTGATGCGCTTGCCGTAGGAATAACGTTTGTCTGTGTTCCGGTAAGTATATTCTCAGGCATGCCGGAATATATAAATACGTTCTTTGGAGCGGGTATTATCGGGATAATAACATTTGTGATAACATGCGCGGGGGTTAAGATTGGAAGCGTATTTGGAATAAAATACAAGTCAAAAGCAGAGATTGCCGGCGGAGTGGTTTTGATACTTCTCGGACTTAAAGTGCTTTTAGAGCATCTGATAAAAAGTATTTAAGGACTAAAAAATATTGATAACATCATTCATGAATGGTAAAATGGAATAGAATATGAAAAGTGGAGGAAGTACATGCTTAGCAAAAAAAAGATTAAGATAATGTTTCGCATGGCAGACTATGAAAGAGGAAAGGGAAAGCAGGACCTCAATATCATAAAATTTTACAAGAATGATTATGTAAGGCTTAATATGATAAAATCCCTGATATGCGTTACGTTTGCCTATCTGCTTATTGTCGGACTTGTGGCAATGTATAATATCGGGTATATTATTGAAAGCACATTTGACCTGCCGTACAGAAGCATAGTGATATGGATAGCCGGAATATACATTGCTCTTTTGGTAATATATGCATTTATATCACTTGTAGTATATGCGTTTAAATATGATAAAGCAAGAAAACGCGTAAAACAATATTTCAGATACCTTAAGTATCTGCAGAAAAATTACCAGTCTGATGAGGATGGTATTGTGGAGGGATAATTAATGATTCTCAGACTTTTGGATTTTAAAGAGTCGGTTAAACAGTTATGTGAAAAATACGGTATGTATATTAAGGTGTTGTTTAAGCTTTTGGCAGCATTTGTAGTATTTTCGATTATAAATAATGAGATGGGTTACAATAATACCGTAAACAGTATTGTTATAGTAGCAGGGCTTTCTGTTATATCGGCGCTGACGCCGGATGCGGTATTTATTGTTATTACAATGTTCCTTACGGTTGTACATGTATACAGCATATCGCCGGTTCTTGCATTTGTGATTATTGCCATGTATATGATTATATATTTTATGTATGTCCGGTTTGCGCCTAAGCAGGTATATGTAATACTTATACTGCCTGTGTTGTATGCTGTTAATATTCCGTATGTATCTCCTCTGGTATGCGGAATATTTATGGGACCTGTTTCTATAATCTCAAATATTATAGGAATATTTGTATACTATATGTTCAGGGGAATAATTGATACTGCCAGGGTTTCGGACGGCAGCAGCGTTTCCAATACAGTCAATTTCTTTAATATAATAGTTGATAATTTAAGAAATAATATGTATATGTTTGCCTCAATGATTATATTTTCGGTAGTTATTCTTGTAACATACATAATCAGAAGGCAGAAAATCAAACATGCCGCCAATATAGCGCTGCTTATTGCGTCAATGATAAGTGTTGTATCTTTTCTGATTGTATCGGCTTTCATAAAAGGCTCGGATACAATGTTTGAAATACTTACGGGCTCTGCGGCAAGTATAGTTATAGCTTATATAGCGTCATTTTTCAGAATGTCGTTAGACTATTCAGGAACTAAACATATTCAGTTCGAGGATGATGAATATTATTACTATGTAAAGGCGGTTCCAAAACTTTCGGTATCTGCACCTGACAAGCAGGTCAAAACAATTCATGCGCAGAACCCTACCGGTAATACTGCTAATATTGCAGAGGTTTTTAATGTAGATTACAATTTGTCTAAAAAGGATTAAAGAACGGGAGTACTGTCCATATGGAAGCTATTAAAGATTTTGTCCATAAATATCTGATGCAGTTATCATTGCCCCATCTGACAGTTATAGATGTTGTTGAAATGATAATAATTGCATTTGCAATATATCAGATTATAATGTGGCTCAAAAATACAAGGGCATGGATGCTTGTTAAAGGCATTATCTTTCTCCTTGTATTTTGTGCTGTGGCAATAATACTTCAGATGGATGTAATACTGTGGATATTCAGAAATGCAATAAGTGTCGGAATTATTGCAATTGTAATTGTTTTTCAGCCGGAGCTTCGCAGCGCTTTAGAGCAGCTTGGAAGAAAAAATGCGCTGGCATCTTGGTTTTCTTCAGATGATGAAGATACCAGGCTTTCAGACCGTTCAATTAATTGTATTATTAAGGCAGTTTTTGAAATGAGCCGTTCAAAGACGGGCGCGCTTATAGTTATGGAAAAGGACATTAAGCTTAAGGATATTGAGAGGTCTGGAATAAATATGGACGCAAAGATATCCTTCCAATTGCTTATGAATATATTTGAATATAATACTCCGCTGCATGACGGGGCAGTTATAATAAGAGATAACCGTATTCTTTCGGCAACATGTTATCTTCCTTTATCAGATAACCATGAGCTTAGTAAGGAACTCGGAACAAGACACCGCGCTGCTGTCGGAATAAGTGAGGTTTCAGACAGTATTACTATTGTAGTATCAGAGGAAACGGGAGCAGTATCTATTGCAGAGAATGGATTGATAAGGAGAAATATTTCACAGGAAGGGCTAAAAGAAGCGCTTATGGATGTCAGAGGAGATTCAGATAATGACAGGAAGAGATTCTGGCATAGAAAGGGGAGAGCAGCACAGAATGAAAAAAATCAGGCTGAATGATATTAAAAATTTTATAAGAACAGTGCTGATGAATAATTTCCTATATAAAGCATTATCGCTGGCAATAGCCGTTATGGCATGGCTTATTATTATTAATGTTGCCGACCCTGTCACAACTAAGAGCTTTAAGGGACTTACGGTGGAAGTTATTAATAAGTCTGCAATATCTTCAATAAATCAGGTATATGAGGTTGTTGAAGGAAATACCGTGGATTTTACGGTAAAGGGAAAGGCTAGCATAATTAAAAATCTCAGCCTGAATGATTTTACCGCTACGGCAGACCTGTCAAAACTTTCTCCGGTTTATGCTACAGATATAAATGTTGTATGTAACAAGGTTGAGAATATAGAGATTGACAGCGGTAATAAAATGCTGATTGTTAAACTTGAGGATATAGCCGAAAAGAATATGCAGGTTACGGTTGAAACTACAGGTGATGTGGCAGAAGGTTATTATGTAGGCGATTATGAAGTCAGACCTAATATGATTATGATAGCCGGCGGTAAATCCAAGATAGAACAGGTAGATTCCATAAAGTTATCCGTTGATGTAAGCGGGGCAAAGAAGAGTTTTTACAGTAAGATTATTCCGGTTGCATACGATAAAGAAGGAAATGAGCTGGATTCTTCATATTATACGTTTTACAACGGGGATAATATGATAACGGATATAGACGTAGGGGTAACGATATATAATACCAAAACGCTCCCGGTCGTAATAAAAGTGACAGGTACTCCTAAGGAAGGCTTTGTTTATAATAACGAATATGAATATACTCCTGAGGTTGTTACTGTTGGCGGAAGCAATAAGAAATTATCTAAAATAGACGCTCTTGAGATTCCGGTAGATATTACCGGGGCAGGAGAAAGCTATGAGATTAATGTTGATATTGCAGGTTATCTGCCGAGTGGGCTTAAGCTTGTCAGCGAGGAAGAAAATGTATCGGTACGTGTTAAGATGGATGGAGTGGTTTCAAATAATATACTGGTATCCCTTAACGATATTGAAATACGGAATCTGAAAGATGGGCTTCAGGCGTCTTTCTCAGACCAGAGTACCGGAGTTGTTCTGGGATTGAGCGGAACAGGTGAACAGATTGATTCATATACAAGTGAAAATGTCGGCGCGTATATAGACCTTTCTAATATAGGTGAAGGACTGTGCAATGCGCCTGTCAGATATGACAATGTACCTGATAATTTAATAACATCGGGAAATAGCGTAGTTGCCGTTAATATTACAAGTAAAAATAATGCCGGGGCAACTTCCGTTAATTCCCCGGCACCATAGAAAAACATATAAATATTTAATCAAGTTTGATATCAACGAGATCTTTAGGCGGTATGTGAACAGAGGATTCACGTACCGTTTTTTCAACTGCGGATTTAGCTTCCTTGATAGGAGCAATCGTACCGGCTCCGGCTATACAGCCTCCCGGACAGCCCATGCCTTCGATAAGGCATCCGTCCATTTTTCCGGCCTTGGCAAGCATAAGAATCTTTTTGCAGTCACGCAATCCTTCTGCATGTTCAATATGTACCGAAGTTCCGGGATAATATTCGTTAATGCATGACGTTATGGCGTTGGCAACCCCTCCTGCTACTGCATAACCACGTCCTGCGCCGGTTGCATTGTGCATTGCGCGGCCTTTTTCATAATTATTAAAGTCTATGTTCCTTGCTCTGAATATTGCTGCAAGTTCTTCAAATGTAATTACAAAATCCACATCGCTTCTGACTGTTCTGCGAGAGGCTTCAAGCTTCTTGGCGGCGCAGGGCCCTATGAATACAACCTTGCAGTCAGGATGTTCCTTTTTAATGCTTCTTGCAGTTGCAACCATCGGGGTCAGCTCCGTGGATATGCTTTCAATACTCTCCGGAAACTGGTTCTTGGCGAGCATTGCCCATGCCGGACAGCATGAGGTCAGAAGAAATGGAAGCTTACCGGTAACTACATCATTTACATAGTGGTGCGCTTCGGCAACCGCTCCGATATCGGCTCCAAGCGCAACTTCATAAACTTCGCTGAAACCTACGTCTTTAAGTGCGCCGAGTATTTGTTTCGGAGTAACGTCAGAACCAAACTGGCCTTCAAAAGCCGGAGCAACTTCTGCTATGACGTTTCCGCCTTCTTTAATACATTTAATCATCTGGTAAATCTGTGACTTGTCCGCAATGGCGCCAAATGGACAGCTTACCATACACTGACCGCATGATACACATATATCGTGGTTGATATATGCGCGGCCAAGTTCATCCGTTGTAATTGCATTTACACCGCAGGCTCTTGCGCACGGCCTTTCTTTTTTTGTGATTGCATCATAAGGGCATATTGCTTTGCATCTTCCGCATTTGATACACTTTTCCTGATCTATGACTGCACGGCCTTTAACACGTGAGATAGCGCCTTTCGGACACACTTCCATACATGGATGCGCAACACACCCGCGGCACGAATTGGAAACCTCAAATACGTTATCTTCACATCTGTCGCATGCAGAAGGAATAACCTGCATAAGGGGCGGTTCATAGTATTTTTCCGAAATATTGCTGTCTTCAAAACCTGCTGTCATGTGTACAGCATGGTCAGAGGGTCTTAAAGAAAGCCCCATTGCAAGTCTGATGCGCTCGGATGCAATGGCGCGTTCACGCCAGACGCTTTCACGGTAACGCGGTTCATCTGTTGGTGATATTGAAAAAGGAATTGCCTCAAGTGCCTGTGTAACGTTATCTGCTTCGTATGCAGCACGCGCGACTTCTTCAAGCACTTTGCCACGTATTTTGGAAACTGCTGTTTCGATTCCTCTCATATTTAACACTCCTGTTTTAATGTAATTTTATTACTAAAAATTATATTAAACAGCTTATTGTGTGTCAAGAAAAAGTTAATTTTTTGAAAACGATAAAGGTTTATACTTGTAAAAAATATAAATGAATGGTAAAATACTTATAATTAAAAATTTAGTAAATTCACTATTATACGGAAATCAGTTGGGGATTCATTGTTTGTGGAGGTGTGCTTGTGTATAAGAATGGGTTAAAGACTATTGTTTTGCTGGCATCTGATATGCAGACTTATTATTGCCGGGAATTATCATATTATATATCTTTGAAGTGTAAAGAGCTTGGATATAATCTGGCTATACTGCATTGGAACAATCCATTTGGGCAGACAGATAATTATGTTATGGGAGAGGCTTCCATATTTGAATTTTTTGATTTATCGGAAGCTGATGCAATAATTTATCTTAAAGACGTATTTTCAAATCAGGCAGTAGAGGAAAGAGTTGAAAAGAAGCTGGCGGAGTATACATGCCCCAAGGTATCGCCAAGAATGCCTCTTGATGGTTATTACAGTATACTGATTAATGACAGTGAAGCAATAAAAGAAGTTGTAAGACATTTTATTGATAAACATAAATGCAAAAAGATAGCATATATGTCGGGTGTAAAAGGAAGACCCGATGCCAAGGCAAGGCTCAGGGCTTATATGGATGTAATGGATGAAAATGGTCTTGAGTATGATGACAGTTATATTTTTCACGGTAATTACTGGACTGATAAGGGAGGAGAGGCAGTTGACTATTTCCTTTCATCGCCGCTTGGAGTTCCTGAAGCGATAGTATGTGCTAACGACTACATGGCTATGTCGGTAGTTGAAGCTCTTACGTCGAGAGGATACAGAGTTCCTGAGGATATAAAAGTGTCAGGATTTGATAATGTAGACAATCCTTCTGATATTTCACTTACTACTGTTGATATTGATATAAAAGATCTTGCATATAATTCGGTAGAGATTATTGATGATTTGTTTAATGGAAGAGACAGAGATTTAATTACAATGATAAAAGGCGTTATGCTGGAAAGAAAGTCATGTGGCTGTAATTCTGAAGACGGCAGGATATTCAAAAACAGCAATGTCTTTTATGACAGTATGGATTCAGAGACAATATATGCACAGACCAGATATTTTACCGTTGCGCTTCAGGATATAGAAAGTCTGGATGACGCTGTTGCAAAAATTGATAAATATATGTATCTGAATGGCAGGTTTAATAATTTTTTCCTGTGTCTGCAGACAGATCCAGAGAGTGATAACCTTAAACAGTTTATCTCTACGAGGAAGGAATTTCAGAAAAAATTGACATGTGTACTTGCAATGATGGATAATAAAAATGTAAATGCGGAACCGTTTAAATTTGATTCGTCAGATTATATACCGGCGCAATATACTACGGAAGAGCCGCAGATATACTGTTTTTCTTCAATACATATACAGGATGAAATATTTGGTTACGCGGCTATAAGTTATTATGATTACAGGGCAGTAAAGAATGATTATTATTCATTTGCAGTTAATATTGGTAACGCGCTTGACAGCCTTAGTAAAAGACTGTCGCTCAAAAAGACTTTGATGGAGCTTGAGGAGCTGTATATAAGTGATCCTCTTACAGGACTTTTTAACAGGCGTGGTTTTGAGTTTAAGACAGCGCAGTATTATGTTGAATGTACACAGAAGAAAATTCCATTTATGCTTATGACTATAGATATGGATGGTCTTAAGTATATTAATGATACCTATGGACATATACAGGGTGATATAGCAATAAATACACTTGGACGTGCTTTGGACAATGCAAGAACGCAGCATAATGAAGTATGCGCGCGTGTGGGTGGAGACGAGTTTTATGTATTTGCCATGAATTATGATAATGAAAAAGCAGATAATTTTAAGAAGAGGGTATATAATTACCTGGATGAATATAATCAATCGTCAGATAACCAGTATATGGTCGAGGCAAGCTGCGGCGTAGTAGTTGTTGATACATATGAAGATAATGAAGACGTGTCACTGGAATATTACATGAAGCTTTGTGATTATTATATGTATCAGAATAAGCGCGAAAGAAAAAGAGGGCGCACAAATTAATTACAGCCAAAATTAATTATATCAATTTGATTATGCGTCAGGAAAGAGATATTCCAAAAATTTTAATGTATCATCAAGTCTGTTTGTTGTTATTACAATACCTAATACAGGGGTGCTTTGGGCACCCTTAAGGGATTTATATACAGGGCTTTCGGAAAGGATTATGCCGCAGGGATATGTTTCATCAGGTCTGACGGTATTTAATCCTTTTGGTGCGTTTGGATCATTTGCCTCTTCAAGTTCGGGATAATACAGATAGTCAGAATACCTGTTTAACTGCTCGTCATTTAAGATATTTCTTAAGTCATAAAAACATCCAAGAGAAGCATAGTGGTTAAACGCTCCGGTGTCGGCAATCATTGCATCAAGCTGTTTGGCATATATATATGAAGTTATTGATTCGGCTGCTGACAGTGAGTCCGAGCTGTTCGTGCCTGAAAGCATATATTTATCATCTATATCTACTTTTTCTTTGGATTCATTATAGCCCAGATAATCCAGAATATCTGAATTAAATGATTTGAGGGCATCTTCATCAAGACTGTCATTTACAACAGCCACCATCAGAATTACATCACGATAGTTTTTAACTGCGTCATATACAAGATATCCAACAATTAAAATAACTGCAATTGCAACAAAAATAGGGGCAAGATAGTATTCCCTGAAATGTATTCTGCGCTCATTACGATTCATATTTTTCCATTTCTGCCGTTCATCTATATCCTTATGTTCAGAATATATAGATGCATCTTCATCTAAAGCCGTTTTTTTGTATTTAGTATCTATTGCCATTGTCAGTCTCCTTATATATGTTGTGTAAGTGCCCATATAATATTTGATTATAATATATGCATATGGGACTGGCAAGTCAGGAGTTGAGAAATTTTGAAATATATTTAAAAGAATAAGGGTTGTATATATATGAAAGGCGGTTATAAATAAGCATCACAAACCAGAGAGTAAATAAAACTGGGTGGGTGGTGCTTTTTTATATGGGGGTTTAGGTGGAGAGTGTAGTATTAATGATTTGGGTTTTTGATATAGTGTGATATGATTTATTATGTGTTTGGCACAAATAATATGTATAATTATAGAAAATAAAGAAAAAATATGATATAATATAGTGATAATTTGGAAAAAGTATGATATTGTAGTAGAGGATGAGAGATAACTTTTTATTATCGGTT
>CANQEL010000005.1 GCA_947594855.1 uncultured Lachnospiraceae bacterium | reverse complement strand
CCGTGGCTGGAGCTTAAGGTGCAGTTTATTAACATCAATGCGGGCATGAGTGAAGAGATTAAGAGGTCGTGCAGGACCTTATACGGGTACTGTTATTTTATAGACCTGGTGCGCAGGTACAGGAAATGGAAAAAGATGTCGCTGGATTCGGCAGTGGATAAAGCAGTGATGGTATGCATAAAGCGTGGGATTTTAAAAAAATTTTTTATAAAGATGAGAACGGAGATGACAGGTATGCCAATATCAATATTTGAATATGACGCAGAAGAGGAGCTAAGGAAGGAATACAGGCACGGAAGACGTGACGGGGAACGTATAGGTGAGCGTCGTGGAGAACGCAGGGGTGAACGCCGTGGCGAACAAAGAGGCATACGCAAAGGCAGAAAAGACGGTATTGCCATTGGCGAATCAAGAGGCAAAATAATCGGCCTTGCGCAGGGAATATCACAAAGCCTGATTAATATACTTAGCTCCTACGGCGAAGTGTCGGATGAATTAAAAGCCAGAATATCAGGGCAGAAAGACATTAATATTTTGAATAACTGGCACAAAATATCACTTAATGTATCAGGCGTGGAGGAGTTCAGAGGAAAAACAAACTTATAACAATCCTTATATAAAATAGTATCAGCAAGGCACTATAAATATTCTTTGGCAAGAATAAAAAAACTGCTTGCAGTCCATGAATATGCCCTGTCGCGGAGGCCTTCCCCGGTAAGCGCATCATAATTTTCAGCGAACCCGCTTTTTTTCGCCATTTTCAGGAATCTTTCCGCTGCGGTTTTGGCAAGCTCATATTCTCCGCACTCTACAAGTCCATCTAACAAAAGCACTGTACTTGGCGCCCATATAGGCCCACGCCAATAACCATCTGAACGATATTCCGTACTGGCAGGATTTTCAGTAGCAAAACCATATTGGGTTAAAAATCCCTTTGCTTTTAACTGTTCTATCATTTTAATACGATAATCATACGGAAGCCTTTCTCCAAGTATAAGACACAGATACGGAAGCAAACTTTCATTTTTAACAATCTTTCGTGTGGAACTTTGATATGCCACAGGCATATTATCGCAAAAACTATTTTCTATAAATCTTTCAAGAAGTTCTTTAGAGTTTTTATGCCACTCTTCTCCCTTTTTTTTCATTCCAAGCTTATAACAGATATCTCCAAGCGTCTCCATCTGAATTACTAAAAATGCCTGTAAATCAGGAGATTCTATAGGAGGTTCGGCAGCAAATACCGTAGAATTATCCCAACCTGAATCATTTCCATGGCAGTATTCATATAAACCGTTTTTATCAAAATCACGATAAGTCATCCACCATAAAGTATGTTTTTCAAGCTTTTCAAGAACCTCTTCAAGCTGCTCTTTACTTATATCCATATTTAACATCATTTTCTTAAGTGTCCAGCCGTGAATTGGAGGTTTACAATAATTCCATATAATATTAGAATCATTTATGCTGTCAGGAATCCTTCCGGAGGCATCCTGTACATCAAAAATTATCATATATTGCTCCCATGCCGCTTCTGCATTAAAATAAGATAATGCAAGCGCATTAAAACAATTATCCCAGCTCCATACGCTGCACATATGATTTTTTGACATAAGCATTGCATTCCGTGTCAAAAACCCCCGTTTGTGTATATATGCCGACCAATTAACGTATGCCGCCAAAAGTGCTGTTTTACTGTATTCATCAGGAAGTTTGGGATATTTATCTGCAAAATCAAGAAACTCTTTCTCAGTTTCTCCTGCGCACATATCAAAATCATATACCTGACATATCCTGTCCCATTCGTGCGCAACCTCTTTAATTACGAACAGGAACCCATCTTTTCCGCTCACATTAATTTTTGAATATAAAGAGGACTGCTCTTCCCACTTCTGTTCAAGAAAAACGCTGCCTTTTTGTGCCCACATAACATAACTGCAGTTATTTTTATAGCAGTTTGCCATAAAACAATTTATGCCGTTATTTTTAAGTTCATAAATATAGTCATAAGGACCGCTTTCCGTCATAAAATCAAGAGTCATTTCTGCCGATGCCCCATCCGCACGTATCAAAATTGTTTCCTTATCTGCAAATACAAGCTCATATTTAATGTTAGCATATTCTAACAATAATACTGAATTCTCCATGCAGACATGTTTAATTTTATCTTTTTGCACACTTTCAGACCCAAAAATAATCTTTGCTATAAGCGGGTCCTTTGCAGACCCGCTTATATTTTTGAGAAAAATCCCTTCACTATTTCCATATCCCTGCCAGTTTTCAGGAAGCTTTGAAACTGCCATATAAGAGAAAGCTCTTGAAAATGGAACCTGCGATAAATCAATCCCAAATTTAGTGTACATAGTAACTCTCCTTTGGACCCATATATGAATTTTTCAGTTTATTTGAATCAGGATATACAATCAGCTTTTCAATTACAACTGCAGGGTCTATTGCATATATCCTTATCGTATGCACTCCTTTGGACAGATTACCCAGAGATTTATCAATTGTCCTTATATTATTTCTTACTGCATTAGACCATGTTGAATCTCTCCATGTACCTGCCACATATGAAGGAGTAATCGTATCTACAACCATAATATCCCCATCATCAACTGATATTCCGAATTTCATTGTTACATTATTCCAGTCAACATTATTTGAAGGAGCTATCTGTGTCTGCATTGTATACCTCTCATCATTATCAACACATACTTTATATTCAAGATAAGGTGCATTATATACGTCGTTAAATGTCTGTGTTGTTGGAAATACCTTCATAGCTGAGAGTGTCCTTCCATAATCTTTTATTTCTTTCCATTCTGCCCCGTTTTCTCCGGAAACCGCATCAGAATAGTGAGCTGCTTCTATTGAAATATAATCATGCGCTTCCACATAGGTCATTTTCTCAATGCCCGAAACATCAACGGTATCTGCAGATACCGAAAGCGTTACAGTCTGTGAATTGCCCTTAATAGTTACAGTGCCTGTGGAATCCGATGATATCTTATCAAAATCCACCGATATTCCGATAGTATCCTGCTCATTTACGGTTCCATTTTCTTTTGTAAGCTTTATCCAGTCGGCATCTGCAGTTACAGTATAATCAAATGCCTTATTACCGCCGTTAATAATGTTTATATAAATATTTTCTTTATTTATATCCGTAAATTCGGGAAGGCTGACATTTCCATCCTGATATACTTTAGTCTCACCTCTTATATTAATATACATCGAAGACTGTTCGGGAAGCTCTATATACTCTGCAACAGGGTAAGCTCCCTCCGGCTGCCATGATGCATACCCAACATGCCTTGCCTTCGTAGCCTGGGACATCATTCCGTCCCATTTATCTCCTACTCCGCCCGGCATATCTTTACTGTATATATTTTCTAAGTCTTTGTCAAATGCTATTGCATTATCAACAAGCTCTGCATATATATTGGCACTTGCCACACCGGACTTTGCAAATGCTTTATTAAGTCCCGAATATATCTGCATTTTTATAATATTTGTAGTTGCTACCGCCGGATAATATACAAGCTGGTAATAAGCCGCCTGTGCTTCGTCGGGAAGTTTATTCTTATATTTTTCTGCGCGTTCATATATGCTGTCTATACTATCAAGAATGTCTATAGCCTCATTATAATTTTCAAGACTAAACGTGGTTCCGGTCACAATTTCCGGTTTTCTAAGCGTAGTTATACGGGTATAATCATTTATAATATCTGATACTTCGTTTATCTCATCATCATTAAGATAACTTCCAAATTGTTCCTTTAACCACATATCTTCATATTCTGAGGCGCTATTTATATTGGCTGTTCCCCACGTATCAAAATCATATGCCATATCTAAGAAAAATGATATCGGCATTTCCATAGGCTTAAGGTCTCCCGCATTTACAATCCATATATCCTTAACTCCATAATCATATGCCATTGACATCTGTTCCCAGACTTTCTGAAGTTGGAATGTCTGTGTCCACTGATATGAAGCCGGCGCGCCGTTATAGTCAAAATGATAATACATTCCCCAGCCGCCCGCGCGGTTGCGGTCTTCCTCGTTAGGAAGAGTCCTTAAGTTGCCATAGTTATCTTCAGCAAGAAGCACTATTGTATCATCAAGTCCGTTCCATTCTTTTAAACCTGCCGTATTTTCATCTCCATACCAGTATTCTTCCACTTCCTTATAAAGCGCAATCATTTTAGGTTTGTCAGACAGGTTATTTTCAGAAAGTATTTTCTTTTGTGCCGTTATTATTTCTTTAAGCAGCGATACATTTTCTTCTACCGTGCTTCCTTCAGGAAGCATAGTTGCATCTCCGTCTCCCCTCATTCCTATTGTAGCTATATTATCATATTTTCCAAAATTCTGTGCCCCATATGTAAAAAACTCTGTAAGTCCGTCTGAATTGGTAACCCAGTCCCACTCGCCATTACCATACTTACTCTTATTTCTGACCCAGTCCTGATGCGCGAGCATCATTGGTTCATGGTGTGAAGTTCCCATAACTATTCCATATTTATCCGCAAGTTCTGCGCTTGCCTTAGGAAAATCCGCTCCGTCAGCGCCAAATGAAGAATTCCACATTGCAGGCCACATATAATTAGCTTTAAGCCTTAGAAGGAGTTCAAATACATGCTCATAAAATTTTTCATTAAATTTGCCGCCGCTTGTAGTTTTGAATTTATTATTTACCCAGGTTCCAAGAGACGGCTCCTCGTCATTCAAAAATATTCCTCTGTATTTTACGGAAGGCTCTTTTGAAGTAGTCCTAAGCTGTGAATATCTGAACGATACCTCTTCCCTTTTCTCAGGATTAACATCGGCCCAGTATACCCAGGGTGATACGCCCATCATTTCAGATATTGAATATAATCCGTATATTGCTCCCCGTTTATCGCTTCCTGCAATCACAAGCGCTTTTTCTACACCAGCGAAAGGATTCTCTATGACATCCGCTTTGTACACTTCCCACTTTCCTTTTATATCTTCAATATTTAATTTTCCTTCCGATACGAGTTTATCTATAAGCATATTTTTGCCAATACTGCCAACAATAATAACAGAGCCTGTAAGCTTACTGCTGTCCGTAACAATATCCGGCTCTGCGTCAGAAACTTTCCTGACATCATCTGCAAAGCTTTCTGATACAAGCCTAAGTCCTTCATAATCATCAGCATTTTCATCAATATACAGCTTTACTGCCTCTTTCTTTGAAGCAATGGTAAACAGTCCGTCAGGCTTTTCGGTCACAGACGGCTGTGTTACTGTATATGACTGACCATTATTTAAGCTGCCGTTGTTTGTAATTTTATCTAATTTTTTAGTTACCTTCACTTTTATCACCTTTTTCCTTTTACTTCCATCCGTTGTCTTTACAGTAATTCTTGCATTGCCCTTTTTATGGGCTTTTATTACACCTTTTTTATTAACCCCTGCAATTTTGGGTTTACTGGATATATATTTAAGCTTTTTATTAGATGCATTACCCGGAAGCACCTTCACCTTTAATCTGTACTTACTGCCTTTTTCCAGTTTAATAGTTTTCTTTTTAGGTTTAACCAGTTTAATCTTTTTTACTTTTAACTGATTCCCGGCATATACACTACCATAAGGTACGCATACCATTCCAAGCGCAAATACAATAACCATAATCCATGATATTATTTTTTTATTCATATTGCATTACCTCCATACATTATTGTACAATCATCTTATAATACTATTTTTCAATATTCTTTGTTTTATTTGCTAAAAATATTGTAATTATTGTCATAAGGAGCGATGTATATGAATAATACAGATTATGATGTTGCTTTTCAAAAATTAAGTTCATACCATGCTTACGATAATTATCCGAACTACCATATGCATAATTTTTACGAAATATATCTTCTTATTGAGGGCGATATCAATTTCTATGTACAAAAGTCCTGTTACCATGTCACCTCCGGTTCGCTCGCAATCATCAATAGCCTGGAACCGCACAAAGCTTCAAACAATAGAAACTCCGCATTTTCACGTATATATTTTCATATACCGCCTTCATTTATGGAAAAATATTCTTCAGATAATACAGACCTTTCATATTGTTTTACCTCACATCCTGTAGGAAACAACAATATTCTGCCCCTTACATCACGCGAAGAACAATACATTACAGATATACACAACAACTTATCAGAGATTATAAATTCAGATAATGACAATTTTGGAAATAAACTTCTCTTTGATACATATATAATACAGCTGCTTATATATATAAACAATCTTTATAAGGGCAATTCATTTGCTGCCCCACAAAAATATTCCTCTGATGTGCAGTTTATTATAGATTATATAGATTCCCATATTACTGAAAACATTACTCTTGATACTTTAGCTAAAAATTTGTCACGTGACAAATATTACCTGAGCCATAAATTTAAAAAAGAAACTGATACTTCAATATTGCATTATCTTATACTGTCACGCATATCGAAAGCCAAACAATATCTTTCTGAAGGAATGAATGTTACTGAAACATGTTATAATTGCGGATTTAATGATTATTCCAACTTTATAACGACATTTAAGAAAATAACGGGATATACTCCAAAACAATATCAGTTGTGCAGATTCCACATATCATAAACCAATACTGTTAAATCTGCACAACTGATATAATAATTATTATTTAAAATCATTTTAATTTTGACATATCCGGTTTATAAGAACTCTTCTGCGATACAATCCTGTTAAATACAAGCTCGTCGTCGGTAGTATTCTTACTGTCAACACAGAAATAACCCTGTCTTAAGAACTGGTATTTATCTCCCGGCTTTGCATCTTTAAGCGCCGGCTCAAGATAACAGTTTTCAAGTATTTTAAGTGAATCCGGATTAAGGTTAATACTTCCGTCATCATTGTATACTCCCTTTTCTTCATCAACAAGGTTTTCATACAAATACACTTTTGCCCTGACTGCCGTATCAGCGCATACCCAGTGTATTGTTCCTTTCACCTTGCGTCCTGTAAAACCAGAACCACTCTTAGTCTCAGGGTCATAGGTACAATGTATCTCAGAAACATTGCCATTTTCATCAAGTATATAATCTTCACATTTGACAAAGTATGCACTCATAAGCCTTACTTCATTACCCGGGAACAATCTGTAGTATTTTTTAGGAGGCTCTATCATAAAATCCTCACGTTCTATATAAAGTTCCCTTCCAAAAGGCACTTTTCTGGTTCCCATATCAGGATTTTCCTGATTATTAGGTACATCCAGATATTCTGTCTGACCCTCAGGATAATTGGTTATCACAAGTTTTACAGGATTAAGCACAGCCATCATCCTTGGCCTTGACAGCTTAAGGTCTTCCCTTATGCAATATTCAAGCATCGCATAGTCTATCGAGCTCTGCGCTTTTGATACTCCGACCATATTCATAAGCATCCTTATTGATTCAGATGTAAAACCTCTTCTTCGCAGTGCAGCAAGAGTAACAAGCCTTGGGTCATCCCATCCGTCTACTACTCCGTCTTCAACAAGTTTCTTTATATACCTCTTACCTGTTATTACATTGGTAACAAACATTTTTGCAAATTCAATCTGCCTTGGAGGCATTTCAAATTCGAGCTCACGTACAACCCAGTCATAAAGAGGCCTATGGTCTTCAAACTCAAGCGTGCACAGTGAATGTGATATTCCTTCTATTGCATCTTCTATAGGATGCGCAAAATCATACATAGGATATATGCACCATTTATCACCGGTATTATGATGTGGCACATGCGCCACCCTGTATATTACCGGATCCCTCATATTGATATTAGGCGAAGCCATATCTATCTTTGCACGAAGAACCCGTGAACCGTCTTCAAATTCACCATTTTTCATCCGCACAAATAAATCCATATTTTCCTCAATACTTCTGTCTCTGTACGGACTGTTTTTTCCCGGTTCAGTAAGAGTGCCTCTCAGTTTCCTTATCTCTTCCGCAGACAAATCATCAACGTATGCCTTCCCCTTCTGTATAAGTTTAAGGGCAGCATCATACATTTTTTCAAAATAATCCGAAGCAAAATATACATTATTTATATTTACATCACCACAAAGCCACTCGACATCGCTTCTTATTGCCTCCACATACTCGGTATCTTCCTTTGTAGGATTGGTATCATCAAATCTCAGGTTAAAAGTCCCATTATATTTTTTAGCCGTTCCATAATTCAAAAGTATTGACTTAGCATGTCCTATATGCAGATAGCCGTTAGGCTCCGGTGGAAATCTCGTCATAATATGGTCATATACGCCATTTTTTATATCCTTATCTATCTCCTGTTCTATAAAATTACGTGGTTCTGTAATTTTCTCATCCATATAGAATATCCTCCTTTGGTATCTTATAATAGCATATTTTGTATTTATTGGAAAGGAAAAATTTAAGCACATTATAGTATTTCCCGTTTGAAACACTACAATGTGCCATATCAACAATCTTATTCCCGGCATTTATCTGAACAGATGTCCGCCTATCCTGTACTTTGCATGGCTAAGATAACCACTGAAAAACTTATATCCCTTCAGGCTTTTTGTCTTTCCTTTGTAAACAATAGATTTTTCACCTGATAATGCTGCCTTTGCAGCTTTTATGCACTGCTTTTCATTAGCTGATTTAAATTTTCCCGCATCATATCTTGCAAGCGCTCTCTTAAGCGAACCATTGCGTACAGGTGAAAACTGATAAGGCTGATATATAACTGACCTGATATCTGATGGAAATGCCTTTGACTCAATCCTGTTCATAACTACTATTCCTACTGCCAGCTTGCCTGCATAAGGCTCCAGATTTGCTTCACAGAATATAATTGCTGACATAAGCCTCAGTTCTGACTTGGTATATTCCTGCTGTTTTTTATTGCTTTTCTTTGATTTTTTCTTATTATCATTATTGTTATTAGAAATCTCTTTTTCATCTGAACCTGCAGAATCTGCAGCGTTCTGCAGGATTTCTGCCGCCGGGCTCTGTGACGGTGCTGCCGCAGGAGCTGCGGTAATTTCAGAAGCAATAGCTTTCTCTTCATTTATCTGAGTATTCTCACTGCTGTCTATACTGTTTGCTTCAATTGAAATATTATCTGTTTCATTAACCGTTTCTTCTGCATAAGCAACATTAGTATTTACAATTATCATTATCGCAAGCATACCAATAAAACATAATGCAAATTTTTTAAAATTCATAATATCCTCCAGATTACCATGTTAAACGACCATTTTTTACGCAAGTATTACGTGCCGCTTAACAACTTTGTAACAATTATAACAGAACTGAAATATAATTTCAACACCCTGTTTTTTCCAATCGATTTTCAAAATATAAATAAAACACTGAAAAGCCGCCATTTTTTAGCAATATTTACAGTGTTTTAACATCTTTTTATTATTTATTAACAAGATTTATCAATTTGGAAATGTTACAAAACTATTTCAAGTCAGATATGTTATAAATTTAGCAATATTTTTTAGCAATATCATTCAAACTTAATGTTCCACCAAATATATCAAGGGCGCTTCCGACTGTAAAATCAACCTTATTTCTGCCAAGTCTGGCTATCTCCGAAATATCATCACAGGAAGCTATTCCTCCGGCATACGTAACAGGTATTCCTTTTATTCTGCCAAGCATGGTTACTACATCAGGCTCTATCCCTGACGCTTTTCCTTCAACATCCACAGCGTGCACAAGAAACTCATCACAATATTCAGAAAACATGGTTATTACATCTTCTGAAAGCTTTACATCAGTAAATCTCTGCCATCTGTCAGTAACAACATAATAATCATTCCCCTGCTTCCTGCAGCTGAGGTCTATTACAAGATGTTCTTTTCCAACTATATATTTAAGCTTTTTAAGATTATCATAATATACCTTACCGTCTTTAAAAACATATGAAGTCACAATCACATGGGACGCTCCCATGTCAAGAATACTTTCGGCATTATCACATGTAATGCCTCCGCCTGCCTGAAAACCGCCGGGATATTCCGCAAACGCTTCTTTTGCCTGATTAATATCCGCATCATATTCATCCGTTCCCTGCCTGTTAAGAAAGATAATGTGTCCGCCTTTAAGTCCAAGTGACTTATAAAGCAGCGCATAATATGCGGCAGAAGCTTCTGATACATAGTTTTCCCGGACTTTACCGCAAAGTCCGGTATCATTTAAGCTCCCGCCTACTATCTGTTTGACTTTCCCATTATGTATGTCAATGCATGGCCTGAATCTCATATATACAACCGTCCTTATAAACCAAGTATGGCTTCAACTTCTTTCTGCATATCCGTACTTGCGCATAAACGCTTATGAAGCACAGGCGCAGACTTTATATCCTCTATTGCCTGTGGAACCTTTACGCCCGATATACGTGAAAGTTCACTTATAAGGAAATCATCATCCATTGATTCATAAGATTTATCAATAGCACACATAACACTTCCTGCAAATTTATAAGGACTTGCAGTAGATGCAATAACGCACGGTGTATCATCACCTGTTTCTGATTTATATTTTTTGTACACGCACGCTGCAACTGCCGTATGCGTATCTATAACATATCCTTCCTTTTCATATAAATCTTTTATGCATGACGCAGTTTCCTCTTCCGTTGCAAACCCGCCATAAAATACCGATAACTTATTTTTCATTTCCTCAGTTACAGAATATATTCCATCAGCCGATAATGACTCCATTAATGCGCGCGTTTTTTCTCCATCTTCGCCCGATATAATATATATCAGCCTTTCAAGGTTGCTTGAAATAAGTATATCCATAGAAGGTGAACTTGTAAGTATAAATTCCCTGTTCCTGTCGTAAGTTCCTGATTTAAAGAAATCATATAATACCTTATTTTCATTGGAAGCACATATAAGTCTGCCGACAGGTATTCCCATTTTTCCTGCGTAATAAGCTGCCAGAATGTTACCAAAATTACCTGTAGGCACAACATAATTAATTTTATCGCCCGGTTTTAAAGTTCCATTTTTTATAAGCCTTCCATATGCATACACATAATATACTATCTGAGGCACAAGCCTTCCTATATTAATTGAATTTGCAGACGAAAAACGATATCCTTTTTCTGCCATTCTTTCAGCAAGCTCTCTGTTTGCAAACATATTCTTAACACCTGTCTGCGCATCATCAAAATTACCCTCAATTCCGACAACATATGTATTGTCTCCTTTCTGGGTAATCATCTGTTTTTCCTGAACATGGCTTACCCCATGTTTGGGATAAAATACAATGATTCCTGTTCCTTCTACATCTGCAAAACCTGAAAGCGCCGCTTTACCGGTATCACCACTGGTAGCAGTAAGAATAATAATCTTATCATGCACATCATTTTTCTTTGCTGAACAGGTAAGCAGATGGGGAAGTATTGATAATGCCATATCCTTAAAAGCTATCGTTGCACCATGATAGAGCTCCAGATAACCTGCGCCGTCTGCCTCCCTGATTCTTGTTATCTCTTCTATATCAAATTTGGAATCATAAGCCTTATTAATACAACTTTTAAGCTCTTCTTCCGAAAAATCAGTCAAAAATTCTTTCATAACCATGTAAGCTGTCTGTCTGTAATCCATATCCTGAAGTTCTGAAAGGCTTACAGGAAGTTTTGGAACCGACACGGGTACATATAATCCTCCGTCATCTGCAAGTCCCTTAAGAATTGCCTGTGAAGCCGTAACCATTTTGTCACTGCCTCTTGTACTTTTATACAGTATATCCATTACGTATTATCTCCTTAAATTTTATAATATACGATTATAGCATTTGAAATATGGCATTTCAATAGATAATTGACGCTATTATCTTTTGAAAAATTCATGGCACCCATAGCTGAACAGGTATTCCAGACAGTTATCAAACCATCTCACATTACCGGAATCAGCAAGGCTTCTGCAAACAAAATATTCTGCCCCGCGTGAATTATCCTCTCCTCCTACTGCCCTTTTTACTGCTTTTTTCGTTGTATCAGATATCTTTACAGTATAATAACGTCCGTCTGATATGGGAGAAAACTGATAAGTTCTGCCGGAATGTGCAAAAACCACTCCCCTGACACTATCCGGAAAATGTTTACTTTTCATACGGTTAATAATAACATTTGCAACAAGCATCCTTCCTGATATGTTTTCCCCTCCTGCCTCTGCTTCAACTATTCTGTACATAATTTCATACTCTGCTTTTGTAAGTTTAAGTTTCTGCCTGTATCTGGTCACAAGTCCGTTTACCTTTTCTTCAGGCTTATGAACAACTGCTAACATCTCAACTGTTTTCTCATGATTCTGCTGGCTCATTATAAAATCAGATAATATATTACCGGCATCTGTACTTTCCTGCAAACCAGCTTCTTTATCATACACGGCAGATGAACATGAAACTGCCTCGCCAAGAGTTTTTACATATACACACATTTCATCTTTCGGACCTGCGGCAAATGTAAGCGTATATTTGACAATGGGACATAACACAAGTATCAGGCAAATGCCTGCAAACATTTTTTTCATATACAATCTTCCTTTCATTAACTATTATACATACCGTCATTAACAATTATGTAACATTTTTGTAATTTTATTCCAATTGTATATGTCATTAAATAATTGTTCATAATTTGTTTACCTTTTGCACATTACGCCTTCATTTGTGAACAATATACTTAAAGTCAGAAATATAGTAGTGGCTATGGTAAAATGCTTTTTTACGTTTTTCATATTATCAAGGGCTGTCCGGCTTAGCCGGATGGCCTTTCCTCCATTTACGGGTAATTATCTGAACATTACATAGAATCCTATAAGATACAGAACAAGATATATAATTACCATACCGCCATTCAGAAATGCCGATATTGATACGAATCCTTTTTTAACATCTTCACGTTTAAGATTCTGATAAGATATAAAAAATGCAACTGCATTAATTATAACTGAAATAACCGGTACAATTCCTACAATTTGTCCGGCATTGCCAAGATTTATCGCCGATATTACACACATTGCAATAAAAAGAATAAATGATAAAATGCCTGTAATAAAAGCCACAATAACAGAAACGGGCAGTTTCTTTGTCGCTATTTTGATTATACGCTTTTTTCTCATTTTTGCTGCTTTATAATTATCCAACAACATCACCTTCTTAAAAACATCACTGCCTTATAGAATACATATCCTATAATCACGCCCGCCACATTAAGTATTATATCGTCTATGTCAAAACTTCCAACTTTAAATATAAGCTGGACAGTTTCTATACACGCAGTAATGCAAAACCCGTTAAGAACTATAATCCAGAAATTCCTATATGCCCTTGACAGTAGCGGCATACAGAAGCCAAATGGAATAAATGCAACAATATTCCCTATTATATTAAGTGAAAACAACTCAGTGCCAAACACGCCTCTGCGACTGACATATCTCCCAATCTCAGAGAACGGAATAAGATTATACCTGTAACCATTTACATTTGACCTTCCATAACGTTCACTGAAAAACAAAAAATATATAAGTAAAATAATATACAGCCAAAAACACAGCCATATGATAACCGTAAATTTCTTTTTATGCTTATCAATCAAATTATAAACACCGTCCACCAGAATTGTTGAAAATCCAGTTTTCCACACCTGCCATTATTATGCTTGCGGAAGCTTCATATCTCCCGGTTTAATAAGTTTAATATAACGCATGAATTCAGAAAAGCACAGAGTAAGAAGCGCCGGTGCAATAAAATGCATTACCACAATCTCTACAATTACCAGTACCGGTGAAGCTCCGCCTTCTGTAGCCATTGTCTGATAAGTCATAAGCTGTCCTACCAGTCCTGAAGTTCCCATTCCTGAACCTGTAGCGTTATTAGTCATATGTAAAATACAGGTTGATATAGGTCCCAGTATAACACTTGTAAGAATCGGCGGAATCCATATAACAGGTTTTCTTACTATATTAGGCACCTGAAGCATACTTGTACCTACGCCCTGCGCCAGAAGTCCCCCTACTTTATTTTCCCTATAGCTTGCAACCGCAAATCCTACCATCTGCGCGCTGCATCCTATGGTAGCTGCCCCTGCGGCTATACCTGACAATCCCAACGATACTCCTATTGCCGCCGAACTTATCGGCAGTGTAAGTATCATTCCCATAAGCACCGAAACTACTATACCCATAACAAACGGATAGCTCTCAGCCCCCATATTTACCAGATTACCAAGCATTGTCATAAAAGATGAAATAGGCGGTCCGAGTATTATTCCTACTACGCTTCCTGATGCAATGGTAACAAGCGGAGTAAGCAGTATATCAAGATGAGTCCTTCCCGATATAAGGTGTCCAAGCTCAATTCCTACAATTGCCGCTACAAAAGCTCCCAAAGGCTCCCCAGGCATTCCCGTAATTGTATTAACTCCTGCTCCGTCAACACTGAAACTTAACACAACTCCTGTTCCGAGTATCTTACCTGCCCAGGCTCCAACCATTCCCGCAACTCCGGCAGATACAGTCACAAGTGCAGACGACCTGAACTTTGACGCAACGCCTACACCTATTCCCGCACCTGTAAGCGCCTTAGCTATAGTTCCAACTGCAATAATATATACGCCTGCTTTTCCCGGTACAAATGCTCCTATCTGACATATGATTGTTCCTATAATAAGTGTAGCAAACAAACCAAATGCCATACCCGAAAGACCATCAATAAAAATATGATTAAGAACCTTTTTTACGCTTTTCATCTCATACTGCCTCCTGTTTTGTTAAATTCATCTGTAATTAGTCGTAATATATCACACAATATTATTTTGTTCAATAATATCAGAGTATTTTTTTGCAGTTTCCATTCCTTTTGCAACAAAATCCCTTCCATATATTCTTCTTATAATCCTTGAATACAAATTATCCTCATTTTCAAGCTTCGCAATCTGATAGTCAAGCGCTTTCATATATCTGTCTGAAGCCACACCTTCAAAATATATCTTCATATCATAAAGCAGGACTTTCGCCTCATCCCTAAGTTCTTTATTATCATATTCCGCTGCCAAAAAAATCCTGGTAAGAGAATTATGCTGTTCATATGCATTAAAATCATAAAAATCATCTGATGAATCCAGATATACAAAAAACATATGAAGAAATATAAGATCATCTTCCATCACACCGTATGGAGATAACGGATTGATATCAAGCAGTCTGAACTCCACATAATCCGTACCGTTTTTATGCAGGTTATCCAAAGTATAACTTTCATGGCATTTAAGCCTCACCGGATAATACAGTTCCGTTTCTGAATACAAAAGACCTCTGTTAATCATATCTTTTATTGACTCTATATATGATTCAAAATCAGAATAATTAAGAACCGGTTCAAAATTATTCCAATAACCGTTCTTACCGCATCTTCTTGTTGCCTCACCATCAAATACCGTAATTCCATATTCAGAATCACCGGTAAACGATATATCAAAGACGGGACTTGCCCCCATAAGAAGAACCGGTATCCATGTATAGCCGGCAATCTTTGCGGCAAGTTTCAGATATCTGTCATCCTTATACTCCCTGTAATCCACAAAACCGCTTTCTTTATATCCTGTTTCAAGACATCTGTCAGAAAATGAAAAGTTAAAATGTATACCACAGTAAAGCATCTTTTTCTTATCATACTTCTCTGCCAGAAGTTTCCTGTATTTCTCCCTATGTTTATCCGGCTCTCCAAATTTTGCTATCTCAATATCATATCCCGGTTTTATATACGGAGGAACCGAAAATGGCCATATATACTCCCTTTCGGTATCTGGCAAATCCCCTATAACCTCATCTGCTTTTTTGTATATAAGCGCAAGCTCCCTGTACAAATCCGGTATGCTGCCGTATATACCCGTTATAAATTCCATCTGGCTCTCAGCAAAATCCTTTGATATACGCGGGTCATTAAATGAATAACTTTTTTCTGATAAAAACCCGTCGCACGTCACCCGCAGACTCTCAAGTTCAAGTCCAAAAGTTGCTTCCAGGTTAATTTTTTCGCACTTCATAACATCTATCATCCTATGTTTTATTTACTGTATTATTTTACCCAAAGTCCACTTATATGTAAATAACAAAATAACAAAAAAAGTAATTTTAGGTATTGACAAATATACATACATGGTGTAATGTTGTTATTGTTGCAAAAATAAATAATAGTTATGCGCGAGTGGCTCAGTGGTGGAGCACCTCCTTGCCAAGGAGGGGGTCGCGGGTTCGATCCCCGTCTCGCGCTTTTTTATTTGTTTATTATTTTATATACGGAGTGATCCATTGAAAATATTTAAAACCATTATCTTATGCATACTCATATCTGTCATAGCATACTGTTCATATAATCTTATTGTCTATTATATAAATTCAGAGAATAACAGGCAGTCATACCAGGATGTCAGAAATATCGCCTTCGGCAGTACGCCTTATCCTGAAAATAATGCTGAAAATAATCTTTCTGAATCCGGAAACAATGATAAAAAAGACGGTAAATTTAACTATAATGCCCTTCTTGACGCCAATCCCGACTGTATAGGCTGGATCAGAATAAACGGAACCAATATAGATTATCCTGTCGTACAGTGTACCGACAACGAATATTACCTGCACCACGATTTTAAAAAAAGAAGCGCAATATGCGGTACAATATTTGCCGACAGCCGTTGTGATATTAATGAAGAAAACGGACACATAATTCTCTACGGACACCAGATGAAAGACGGCAGTATGTTCAAACAGCTTAATAAATATAAAGCCAAAGACTTTTATACTAATCACAAAAACATTATTTTATATAAAGGTGAAACAAAACATACTTATGAAATAGTCGCCGTATACATAATATCCGTAAAGGAAAATTCAGATTATTATAATTATACGGATGCAGAAACGCGAAGCGGATTTTTAAGTTATCTTGGCACAATGTCATCTTTAAAATTATATGAAACCGGCAATCCAATAAACGAAAACGATTCCCTGATAAGCCTTTCCACATGCGAATATTCCAATGCCGACGGAAGACTTATAGTTCTTGCAAAAAATATTTCTTAATATAACGAAACGCCGCTTTGTAACCGGATTCCGGCTATAAAGCGGCGCTTCTTTTATATTTTATACACTTCTCCTATTTATCGGTTTTCCTTCTTCTTCCTGTTAACATTATTCCAAGGAATACGATACAAACTGCTATACATATGATATATCCGGCTATAGGAGTTTCATCTCCTGTTTTTGCCACTTCTTCGGCAGCATCATCTTTCTCACCGGTTTCAGACGTCTCTTCTGCATCTGATACCTTATCATCCTTTTCAGAAGCATCTGTGATTTTAGGCTCCTGGGTTGAGACAATTACCGTTCCCGCTGTCGGCTCTGCCGCAGGCGCCGGCGTTTTGGCCAGTTCAGACGTTCCTGTTGGTTCAGGTGCTTTCGTTGGCTCAGGTGTTCCTGTTGGTTCCGGTGTAACCGTAGACTCAGGCGTAGCCGTTGGTTCAGGCGTTCCCGTTGGTTCAGGCGCTTTTGTCGGCTCTGCTTTTGGATAGAATCCTGCATCCTGATGTTCTACGCTGTATAACGGTTCTTCAATCTCATTATCCTCCGGCATTGGAATTCCCCCTATTGAAGGCGTTCCGGTTTCATCTTTTGCGGCATCGCTGTTTGCATCCTCGTCTACTCCGTCTGCCTTTGGAACAGTAAGTGTATATTCGCTTATCTTTGTATCTCCGTCTGTAAATTCTACGGTAAACTCGCCGGCAGGAAGATTTTCAAACAGATAATTTCCGTTTTCATCAGTAACCGCCTTACATTCCTTACCATCTTTCAGATCTTTTACGATATTTCCTTTGCTGTCATATACCGTTACCGTTACTCCCGGCAATAATTTCTCCGAACTATCCCTTTTGCCGTCCATGTTATCATCTATCCATGTCGTTCCGGAAAGTTTTCTGTTTACTCTTCTGTTAACTACCTCAACAGTATCTCTCGTCACATCTATCATATGTTCCGAATCACTATATATATACCCTTCTGTATAAAGCGGAGAATCTTTTTCGGTAACTTCATATACCGTTTCTTCCGGAAGGTCGATAAACTCAACAGTCTCTCCGGCTTTTATAGTAAATACCACTTTTCCGTCCGTTACGGCATAAGTATTATTATTGGAATCCTTTACCTCTTTAAGAACAGCAGGACTATCAAATTGTACCGTTATTTCAAATCCGTCCTTATCGCCTTTTTCACCATTTATTACGGTTTTTGTTACTGCAAGGCTTCCGTTCTTATAAAATCCCGCATCATTATGTTCTGCCCTGTAAGGTGATTTCTTAATGTCCTCATCTTTTGGCATAACCACATTTTCTATTACAGGCGTTCCTTCTTTATTTACCGCGTCGCTGTTTACCGATTCGTCTACTCCGTCTGCTTTGGATACGGTAAGCGTATACTCGCTTATCTTAGTATCGCCGTCTGTAAATTCTATGGTAAAGTCGCCGGCAGGAAGATTCTCAAACAGGTAGTTTCCGTTTTCGTCCGTAACTGCCGTACATTCTTTTCCGTCTTTCAGGTCTTTTACGATATTTCCTTCGCTGTCATATACCGTTACCGTTACTCCGGAGAGCAGTTTTTCGGAATCTTCTCTTTTACCGTTACGATTCTTATCGGCCCAAGTCGTTCCGGAAAGCATACGGTTTACTCTCCTGTTGATAACTTCTACGCTATCTTTAACTACATCTACTGTCTTTGCCTCATCGGCATATACGTAACTTTCTTCATAAAGCTGTGAATCCGCCTCAGTCACTTCATATGTTGTTCCATAAGGAAGCTCTATAATTTCAGCAGTTTCACCCGCTTTAAGCGTAAGCGTTATCTTTCCTTCCGTTACAGGATACGACTTGCCGCCTGCATCCTTAACTTCACTAAGAGCTATAGGACCTCCGGTAAATGTAACTGTGATATCAAAACTTTCCGCGTCGCCTGCTTCGGCGTTTTCTACAGTCTTTGTTACCGCAAGACTTCCCGTCTGATAGAATCCTGCATCCTGATGCTCTATCTTATACGGAGATGAAGTTATCTCTTCATCTTTTGGCATAACCACATTTTCTATTACAGGCGTTCCTTCTTTATTTACCGCGTCGCTGTTTACATCCTCGTTTACTCCGTCTGCCTTGGATACTGTAAGCGTATACTCGCTTATCTTTGTATCCCCGTCTGTAAACTCTACGGTAAAGTCGCCGTCAGGAAGGTTTTCAAACAGATAGTTTCCGTTTTCATCCGTAACTGTCGTACATTCTTTTCCATCTTTTACGTCTTTTACGATATTTCCTTCGCTGTCATATACAGTTACCGTTACGCCCTGCATAAGCTCTTCAGAAACGTCTCTCTTTCCGTCCTGATTTGCGTCAACCCATGTAGTTCCGGAAAGCACACGGTTTACCCTCTTATTTATGACCTCCACAGTATCCTGCGTAGTGTCAACCATATGAGCAGCGTCTTTATACAGATAACTCTCTAAGTATAACGGCGAGTCTTTCTCGGTTACATCATAGGTTGTTCCAAAAGGAAGCTCTATAAATTCGGCAGTCTCGCCCGCTTTAAGCGTAAGCGTTATCTTTCCGTCCTTTACAGGATACGTTTTGCCGCCTGCACCCTTAACTTCACTAAGAGCTACAGGGCCGCCTGTGAATGTAACCGTGATGTCAAAGCTGTCCGCATCTCCCACTTCGGCGTTTTCTACAGTCTTTGTTACCGCAAGGCTTCCCGTCTGATAGAATCCCGCATCCTGATGCTCTACCTTATACGGTGAAGATGTTATGTCTTTATCCTCAGGCATTTCTATTCCTTCTATTACAGGCGTTCCATTTTCATCCTTTGCGGCATCACTGTTTTCAGCATCGCTTACTCCGTCTGCTTTGGATACTGTAAGCGTATACTTGCTTATCTTCGTATCTCCGTCGGTAAATTCTACTGTAAAGTCGCCGGCCGGAAGATTTTCGAACAGGTAGTTTCCGTTCTCATCCGTAACTGCCGTACATTCTTTTCCGTCTTTCAGGTCTTTTACTACATTTCCTTCGCTGTCATATACCGTTACCGTTACGCCGGAAAGAAGCTTTTCAGAAGCGTCCCTCTTTCCGTCCTGGTTAGCGTCAACCCAGGTTGTTCCCGAAAGCATACGGTTTACTTTCCGGTTATTTACATCCACGGTATCGCATACATTTGTTATTTCCCTGCTTGCATTGCCATACTCTATACTTTCGCTGAAGAATTTATAATCTTTCTCAGATACTTCATATACCGTACCTGCAGGAATATCTTTAAGCGTTACCGTCTGCTTGTCAGTAAGGGTAATTACTATTTTATTATCGGAAACCTTATAAATTTCTCCGTTAGAATCTTTAACTTCACTAAGCGTTACAGGACCGTCTGTGAACGTTACCGTAATCTCAAATTTCTTTTCATCGTCACTTTCTCCGCCCTGTACATTCTTGGTTATCGCAAGATCTCCTGTCTGATAGAATCCTGCATCCTGATGCTCTACCTTATATGGCGATGAAGTTATCTCTTCATCTTTCGGCATAACCACATTTTCTATTACAGGCGTTCCTTCTTTATTTACCGCATCACTGTTTACATCTTTGCTTACATCTTCCGCATTAGGCACGGTAAGCTTATACTCGCTTATCTTTGTATCGCCGTCAGTGAATTCTACGGTAAACTCGCCGGCAGGAAGATTCTCGAACAGATAATTACCTGATGTATCAGTCTTTGCCGTACATTCTTTTCCGTCTTTCAGGTCTTTTACGATATTTCCTTCACTGTCATATACCGTTACCGTTACGCCCTGCATAACTTTTTCAGAAACGTCTCTCTTTCCGTCCTGATTGGCATCAACCCAGGTCGTTCCGGAAAGCATACGGTTTACCCTCTTGTTTATGACCTCAACAGTATCTCTAGTCACATCTATCATATGTTCCGAATCACTATATACATAACCTTCTATATATAATGGCGAATCTTCCTCTGTCACTCCATAGGTTGTTCCGAAAGGCAGATTTACTAGCTCAATAGTTTTTCCTGCTTCAACCGCAAGCGTTACCTTTCCGTCTGTTACAGGATATACTTTGTTACCCGAATCTTTAACTTCACTAAGCGCTATAGGACCTCCGGTAAATGTAACCGTGATATCAAAACTTTCCGCATCCCCTGCTTCAGCGTTTTCTACAGTCTTTGTTACCGCAAGGCTTCCCGTCTGGTAGAATCCTGCATCCTGATGTTCTACCTTATATGGCGATGAAGTTATCTCTTCATCTTTTGGCATAACCACATTTTCTATTACAGGCGTTCCGTCTTTATTTTCCGCATCGCTGTTTACATCTTCACTCACATCTTTTGCATTAGGCACGGTAAGCGTATATTCGCTTATCTTCGTATCGCCGTCTGTAAACTCTACGGTAAAGTCGCCTGCAGGAAGGTTTTCAAACAGGTAGTTTCCGTTTCCGTCCGTAACTGCCGTACATTCTTTTCCGTCCTTCAGGTCTTTTACGATATTTCCTTCACTGTCATATACCGTTACCGTTACGCCCTGCATAACCTTTTCAGAAACGTCTCTCTTTCCGTTTTGGTCTGCATCAACCCAAGTCGTTCCGGAAAGCACTCTGTTTACCCTCTTATTTATGACTTCCACAGTATCCTGCGTGGTGTCAACCATGTGAGCAGCGTCTTTATACACATAGCTTTCTATATATAACGGAGAATCTTTCTCTGTTATCTCATATGTCGTTCCGAAAGACAGATTTACAAGCTCAATCGTTTCACCCGCTTTAAGCGTAAGCGTTACCTTTCCGTCAGTTACAGGATACGTTTCTCCGCTTGCATCCGTAACTTTGTTAAGGGTTACAGGGCCGCCCGTAAATTCCACAGTGATGTCAAAACTTTCCGCATCGCCTGCTTCGGCATTTTTTACAGTTTTCGTTACCGCAAGGCTTCCCGTCTGGTAGAATCCTGCATCCTGATGCTCTACCTTATATGGTGAAGATTTTATGTCCTTATCTTCAGGCATGTCTATCCCTTCTATTACAGGCTTTCCTTCTTTATTATTTACCGCATCGCTGTTTACATCTTTGCTTACATCTTCCGCATTAGGCACGGTAAGCTTATACTCGCTTATCTTAGTATCGCCATCTGTAAATTCTACGGTAAGTTCTCCGGCCGGAAGATTCTCAAACAGGTAGTTTCCGTTTTCATCCGTAACTGCGGTACATTCTTTTCCATCTTTTAGGTCTTTTACGACTTTTCCTTCTCTGTCATATACCGTTACCGTAACTCCCTGCAGAAGATTTTCAGAAGCGTCCCTCTTTCCGTCCTGGTTTGCGTCAACCCAGGTCGTTCCTGAAAGCACTCTGTTTACCCTCTTGTTTATGACCTCAACAGTATCTCTCGTCACATCTATCATATGTTTCGAATCACTGTATACATAACTTTCTGCGTATAACGGAGAATCTTTCTCTGTTACCTCATATGTTGTTTCTGGAGGCAGATCTACAAGCTCTATCGTTTCACCCGATTTAAGCGTAAGCGTTACCTTTCCGTCTGTTACAGGATACGTTTTGTCTCCTGAATCCTTAACTTCACTAAGAGCTATAGGGCCGTCTGTAAATTTCACTGTAATCTCAAAGCTGTCTGTATCGCCTGCTTCGGCGTTTTCTACAGTCTTTGTTATCGCAAGGCTTCCCGTCTGGTAGAATCCTGCATCCTGATGTTCTACCTTATACGGTGAGGATGTTATATTCTTATCCTCAGGCATTTCTATTCCTTCTATTACAGGCGTTCCTTCTTTATTTACTGCATCGCTGTTTACTGAGCCGTCCACCCCGTCTGCGTTAGGCACGGTAAGCGTATATTCGCTTATCTTAGTATCGCCGTCTGTGAATTCTACCCTAAACTCCCCTGCCGGAAGATACTCAAACAGATAATTTCCCGATGTGTCAGTCTTTGCCGTACAGTTCTCATTATTTTTCAGGTCTTTTACGATATTTCCTTCGCTGTCATATACCGTTACCGTAACTCCCTGCAGAAGCTTTTCAGAAGCGTCCCTCTTTCCATCCTTATTAGCGTCAACCCATGTTGTTCCCGAAAGCATACGGTTTACTTTCCGGTTGTTTACATTCACGGTATCGCATACATTTGTTATTTCCCTGCTTGCATTGCCATACTCTATACTTTCGCTGAAGAATTTATAATCTTTCTCAGATACTTCATATACCGTACCTGCAGGGATATCTTTCAGCGTTACCGTCTGTTTGTCCGTAAGGGTAATTACTATTTTACTATCGGAAACCTTATAAATTTTTCCGGCAGAATCTTTAACCTCACTAAGTGCTATAGGACCGTCCTTAAACGTTACCGTGATTTCAAAGTTCTTTTCATCGTCACTTTCTCCGCCCTGCACATTTTTTGTTATCGCAAGATCTCCTGTCTGATAGAATCCCGCATCCTGATGCTCTACTCTGTACGGCGAGGATGTTATATCCTCCGCCGGCGGCATGTTTATTCCTCCAATAGATATATCCGCACCGGTTTTAACGGCATCGCTGTTTACATCCTCGCTCACGCCTTCTGCATTAGATACTGTAAGCGTATACTCGCTTAACTTAACGTCTCCGTCAGTGAATTTCACGGTAAACTTACCTTCAGGAAGATTCTCGAACAGATAATTACCTAATGTGTCAGTTTTTGCCGTACATTCTTTTCCGTCCTTCAGGTCTTTTACTACATTTCCTTCGCTGTCATATACCGTTACCGTTACTCCCTGCATAAGCTCTTCAGAAACGTCTCTCTTTCCGTCCTGATTGGCGTCAATCCATGTCGTTCCTGAAAGTATCCTGTTTACTATTTCAGTTTTTGCGCTTACATTTACATTATCAATATTTGCTTCGTTATAATATACGTCTTTTGGAAGATTGCCATGAGGTTGCATTGTAAGTGTCGCCGTAACATAATCTGCGCGGTTGATATTTCCTAATATAGCCCATGCGGTCACATTAGCCTTATCAGCTCCAAAATCATATGATCCTGAGCCTTCTGCCTTTTCCCACTTTATCCCGTTAACGTTTCCTGACTCAATTTCAGCATAAGTAACCGTATCTTTATTCATACTTATGACATTCTTATCTGTAGTATAATATACTTCATAAGGAGAGCTATCAGTGATGCTTAATCCGCTTATTTCATAATAACCGTTATAAAAGCTATGATTGTGTCCGCTTTGCGGCATAATATCAAGCATTACCTTATCAATAAGATCGGCATCACTGTTATTCGACCATGTTATGGTATACTTAATTTCATCATTTATATCATAACAACTGTATTCCGCGCGCTTCGTAACAGAAAGGTTCGTTAATTTAACGACATTGAAACCAACGTCATCATAATTGCCGTTCTGTTTTGTACGGTCTCTGTTATCCTCCTTTGTAGCTACATCTGCGGCTGATCTAAATTCCATTCCGGTTATTACATCATTAGCTATCCGCGCTTTATAAAAAATCTGAGGCTGTTCATACTTTACATCCGTATTTATAACCCAGGTAAGCGTAGTATAGATTTTTCCGTCTATCTCTTTAGTGCCTATTACAGGCTCATCAAGCGCCTGGCCTCCCACAAATCTTCCGTCCAGCCCGTTAGCGTCCGGAATATATTTTGCGCCTATATATGCGCTTCCGGAGACATATGTAAGCCCTGGCGGAAGATAATCAACTATTGTCATATCAGTTTTATTATTCCATACAACTCCTTCAGGCACTTCCATATAAGGCGACAGCTCAAAGTCTACTATATTCTGTCCATGATCCATGTCAAACGTATTTTTTGCGGCTCCTCCGGCGTCAGTCTGAAGTATCTTCTTATTAATCTTTGAAATATATCCTGCAAGATAAAGCGAATCTCCTTCTTCCCATCCGTTTGACACAGCCGTATGGCCGCCCTGATATCCCGACTCATTATAATAAGCTTTTTTATAATTATATTTCAAATCCGTAACATCTTTCGGAAGCTGTTCGGCTCCATTTTTCTGCACATCATATATGCTTGGAAGTTTAGTTACATCTATAACGCCCGACGCATCAACAAGGCTGTACAGGCTCTTTTTTCTCCATATATCAGCTGCCGATACGGTCTGATATACGTTTCCTGTAAGCAAGTTATCATTCTTTATATGAAAATACGCCTTGGAAGTAATATCCTGATTATTAGGGTCCACATGATTTTGGGCGCTGTGGTCGCATCTGTATTTCCATAAGATGCCCACGCATATCTTTCCTTCTTTTTCAAGTTCTTCAAGCGATTCATAATATACAAGGTCCGACACCCCGCAGTTATTCATCTCTTCATCTGATTCCCATCCTTTACCGTCAGTCTTTGCGCCGTAATAATACGTATTATATCCGGTCATCTTAGATACTATATTCTTACCCGTATCTACCTCAAGCGCTTTATCATCAAACTTAAGAAGGAAATCTCCCGCCTCTGCAAAATTTTCAATATCGCCTTCTGATTTGTTTACTCCTCCCCAGACAATCGCTACGTTTCCGTTAATTGCCAGGGCATCCTTACCATTATTATAACAATCTCCTGCGGTAACCTGGTCTGCATCCTCTGCCCATACGATTTCATTTGTTCCATAATATCCATAATGGACCTTATTTACATAACTTCCCGGCGAAGACAGATGTACAACCGTTGCAACCGAATCATCAGTTTTATCTTTCTGGTCATCATTAGTCTGGCTCATTCCGGTAACAGATTCCGCATTCATATTGCTATCCGTAACATTAACCTGAATTGTGCCGTCTCCATATTCATCCTGCAGTGTACCATAAGGCACAACTATGAAAAGCTGTCCTGCCGAAAAGCAGCCCAGGTGTTTTCTTTCAGCATATTCTTTATCGTTACTTGATACATTTTTTGTCGGAAACCAGTTGGGGTTTATCTCATAATCTGTCACGGTACAGTGAAGGGTGTTTCCTTCCTGAACTACACTCCAGTTACCGCCGTTCCAGCATGTGTCGCAATCAGTTTCGTTAGGCAAAGCGCCGTCTTTACTCAAAGTATGGCCTGATGAGTTATATGGCGCCGCAAGATATGTATTGCCATACGTGGCAGACAGATCCCTTCCATCGTATGAATTTTTATTTTCTGACGGTCCGTAACTCCATACAAGCGGTATACATTTATCACTTATAGGAATATCATCCATTGTATTTTGTTTAATAAAAGACGTATCAAAATTTATGTCAAAAGTTATCGGTCCTTTGGGATACTCAAGTCCCTTCATATCCTGATTGGTCTTTTCATTATATAACTGCAGGGTAATGCCATAAGCTACCATACGTCCTTCAAGTGTTCCTTTATCTTTATTCAGGGCTTTATCATTGCCTGTTGAAAAATCCCACTTTCCGGTAGCATACGCTCCTGTCCTTTCTACCTGCTTAAGCTGCACGTTATATCCCGGAACAGTAGTGACCTTAACCTTCTCGGGAACAGCCGTAACATATTCCTTTCCGCCATTTTCCGCATCTTTATGTGCATCGCATACGCTATCCTTTCCTTCGCTTATATCATTATGGTCCATATATGCGGAAAATTCGGGTTGTATAACTTCTTCATTGTTCATTGCGCGTACTGCGATAACCGCTTCAATGCTTCCTGCGCCCGGTATACTTGTAGGATTGCCTCCGGTCGGCGTAAGCTTCATAGCGCATTTAAGCGTCTGACTGTCTTCATCTTCCGTAATCTTCCACTTATAACCTTCCTCTTCACACATCCAGTTCATTACGCTTGTATCAAAATAAGCCTTATCTCTTGAATAAGGCAGTTTCATCTCAAACCATATATATCCGTTTTTATATGAATGGGTAGTATCATAAGTCTGAACGGTATAATCTATAGTATACCTTATCGAATCATATGAACGGACTATTTTATTGCTGCTGCCGCTATCGTTGCCGCGGTCGTCGTTTTCATCAAACGGCTCTGTTCCATCGGTAATCTTCGTCACCGCAAGACTTTTTACATATGCGGCGTCCGTATCAAGCAGCTCCTGCTCAAGACCGCTGTCAAGTGTCATAATTCCACTATTCTCTGCCTTTATATATGACGGCAGAGATGAAGTCAGTACTACGGATACTGCCAAAACAATAGCCAGTAATGCCTTTATATGCTTAGTTTTCATTTGGCTTACCTCTTTTCATGTAAAATTATTCTAATTTTTTATAATATAGAATTATAACATATTTTTAAGGACAAAAAGTTAGTTTTTTTCATTTTTTTAATAATTATAATCTTTTTGCAATATTTAGATAAATATATACAAAAAACATGGCATTTTAATCAAAAATACCATGTTTTTACATTCCATATCTTAATACCCGGCTGCCGCTATATAACCGTTATTTTACATTGTATCCCGCTATGTGCTTCTGACACATCTTTTTCTTCTGTCATATCAAGCACAGGAAGCCCGTCTATATCAAAATGTACACGTCTTATTCCACTGCTTCTCACACCGTCTGTACCCGGTCTTGCATGATATGTATTCCATATATCTCCGTATTCGTCGGTAACATATGCATTATGTCCTGTTCCGAACTCTCCCGGCACGCTTCGCGACGTAAGTATGGGATAATTGCATTTCTCCCAGTTATCCCTGACAAGAAGGTCTTTTCCTTTATCTATAGTAAGCATGCTCACAACATAGGATGTATCAACCGCTGCGCTTGAGAACGTAAGTACAATTTTATCATCAAAAAGAAGCGCAAAAGGTCCTTCGTCAACAAACGTATGATTATTAGCCCAGCCATAGTCAGGCTTTGACAGTACTACCGGGTCTGAAAGGAGTTTCCATGGTTCCTCTGGATTTAATTTTGCGATATACAGCCATGCGCCCAGGTCCTTTGGAACAAACTGTCTCTGGGACCATACGGCATAATAATCACCCTGCCATTTGTAACAGGTCATATCGAGCGTTATTTCTTTTCCCGCCTCACATATATCGGTACCGTCTTTTCTCACAACCCTTTTTGGCGCTGACCAGTCTTTCTTCTCAGAAGGATTTCCACCTTCCCTAAGTTCCATAACATGCGATTCCTCACAGAAAAATTCACCCGAAGTAAGCGCAAGGAATATATACAGCCTGCCCTCTACTTCATGGAATTCAGGAGCCCATAAAAGCCCCTTAGCGTAATCATACATATCTGAATCAAGTATAAGCTTCTCTTCTGCACTCACAAGTTCCGGAATGGAACCGGCTTCCCTTACATACAATGAATGATTCCCGTCGGCGTCATTGGTTGCAATAAAATAATATTTTCCATTCCAATATGTTATACAGGGGTCGGCTCTGTTATAGGCTATAGGGAATTCAAAATGATCTTTATGTATCCTGCCCTTAATCTCATATTCACCAGGCACATTAAAATCCACGCCTGAGACATCCCAGTCAATTCTCTTTGATGCAGTAGTTCCGTCACTGTATACAGCACATGCGCGAATCTTATTTAATTCATCAGCATTTTTTACTTTTATTTCCTTATCAATTATCGTATCTGTATGCACGGCAACGGTAAGTTTTTTTATAAGCCTGTCAGCCACCTCATCAGATATATCAATAATACCCCTGTCTGCTATGCCTTCAATATCTGCCTCGATAACATCAAATGCCGGCGAACCTGTCTCCTCAGACATTACAGACGTATCGCATGGCACGAATTCCGACACTCTTGACACAAACCATCTGTAATCTTTTCCGCACCATTTAATTACATAGCAGTCATTTTCTTTGTCATATTCGCATACGGCTTTTTCTATATGTTTTTCAGAAAGTCTTATAAGTCCCAGTTCCTTATATTTTATAAGGTCACCGCTTACAAATGCGACAATGCTTCCCTCGCTTTCAAAATCCTCTTCTCCCTCGCCGTCAGTACGCACCGCAACAATTCCAAAACTTCCATCTTTCATTGTAAACACACACGGATTCTTAATGCATTTCGGATTAAGCGAACCATCATCATTTTCTGTCGCCAGTGCAAATAATACTCCCGAATTGTGATTAAGCGGGGTAAAATTCCCGTTTTCTCCTATCGCAAGATGCATACTGAATGCAATTCTTGCATCATAGTACTTTGAATCAATGGGTTTTCGCGTATAATACAGTAACTGTTTCATGATTTCCTCCAATTAATCTATTTTATCTTTATCTTAACCTTATTTGTATTTCCTGCATTATCTTTAACAACAATGCGGTGTCTGCCTTTTTTATTTATCGTATATAATGATTTCTGCACATCTTTTTTCTTACCATCAATAGCAACCGACGCTATTCCGCTGTCTTTATCCTTTACTGCAAATTTTACATGTTTCTTATATGTCTTATTGTTTTTAAGCTTTTTAATTACAGGTTTTTTCTTATCTATAAAGAATGTAACCGTTCTCTGTTCGCCGCTTGCCGCCTTAAGAATCACGGTATGCTGCCCGTGTTTATTAAAAGTCTTATCATTGGCAATTTCCTGTCCGTTATAAACTGCAGAAACTGCCCCGTCATAATGAAGGCTTACCGCTTTTTTATAGCTTTTTCCCTGAACCACTCCGCTTACCTGTATATCCGAATTGCACAAAGCGTACAGCGTAAGATCTTTATTTATCTTATCAAAACTAAGCCTCCATGTGACTTTCTTCGGATTCTGAGGGTCGATAACCGCATTTTCATCTGCAGATGCGATATCCGAATCAAATTCTACTGAATAAACCATATAATAGCTCTGTAACATAGCTTCCGGATTTATCCCTGATTCTTTCTCATATTCTCCGGAAGACATTTCCGAATCTATCTCATCGGCAAAATAGGCGCCATTCATTATAAAGCCTCTCTCCCATATCTGCTGGCCGCCTTTGGCCGTTTCCGCCCGGTTGAGCTTATACCATTTTGCGATTGAACCTGTCTGTTCGCTGTTATCATCCTCTTTGTTAGCATAATATTCTGTTCCGTCAATAACTTCGATTTCATAACCTTCTTTAAACATCTCTTTATCCACATATTCTGCCGTAACAACAGGAGCACCTTCTGCGTTCATAAGGTTATTCACATAATTAATATATTCCTGTTTATTAATATAACCTTCTATGGTTTCAGTAATAATCCCATCCCCTGTTATCTTCTGCGACACACGGACCTCAAAACATCCCGTAAACATAAACATCACACTTAACACTAATAACGCTAATACTAATTTTTTCTTCATTTTCTACCTTCCTTATTATATTTATATTGTTTAAATACATATAACATAATTACCGGCAATGACAATTCATTGCCGGCTCTTATAATAAATATTTACAAAACTAAAATAACATTAATCATTAAAGTCTTTTTCAAACTCAATTATATCTCCGGTCTTTGCATTAATAGTCACATCATATTCATACATACCCTCAACCATTGATACATCATATACCTGCATACCGTCGTCATTATCATATTCTACTTTTACAACCGTTGCGCCAGGAGCTTTCTTCTGAGCAATGCTTTTTGCCTTCTCAGCGCTTATATATTTATTCGATGCCGATGCTTTGGTACTTACGGTTTCCCATTTATACTCAAGCAGTTTACCTGATGCAGCGTTATATACAAGCTCGTACCTCTTAGTTCCCTTTTGTAATTTTATATCGTATTCTGATATCCCGTCATCATAATCATTATGAATACTAAGTACCTTTGCTTTCTTAACTTTTTTCAAGGCCTTTTTCTGAATTGAACTTCTGGAAATAAGCTTACCGCTCTGTCCTGAATAAGGCTTTATATTAATCTCCCATCCATACTCAGAAAGCGCGCCTGTTTTAGAGTTATATTTAAGAGTATATGTTTTATTCTTTTTAAGAAGTTCAACATCATAAAACAAAACTCCTCTTTCCATATCCATATCCACTTCTATGACCGTAGCGGATGAGCCTACCTTCTTAAGTGCGGCTTTCTGCGCAGCGCCTGCGCTGTTAATCTGCTTTGCGGAAACATTTTCCGTGCTGCCAATAAGTAATAATGCCATTAAAACAAAAGCAGCTGCCATAATCTTTTTAACGATTTTCATATAAATTACCTTCCTTTCTGCCGCTCATCAAAAAGTATATGAGCTATAATATTTTAGTAATGTAATTATACTATTTTTTTTATAGTTTGTAAAGCCTACGAAAAGAATATGTAAAATATGTTGTCTATCATTAATTTACGCAGCCTATCAGGTCGTTTATATCCTTAACACCATGTTTTTCCATATATTTTTCAATTCCTTCTATTATATCCATCGTAACGGACGGATTGTTAAAGTTTGCTGTTCCGACAGCAACCATCGACGCCCCTGCCATAATGAATTCAAGCGCATCTTCCGCACAGGATATTCCTCCCATTCCTATTACCGGAATATTTACCGCATGCGCAGCCTGATATACCATTCTTACAGCCACAGGTTTTATTGCAGGACCCGAAAGCCCTCCTGTTTTATTTGCAACGGAAAAACATCTCTTTTCTACATCTATTTTCATTCCGGTTATTGTATTTATAAGGGATATACCGTCAGCTCCTCCGCTTTCTGCGGCCTTTGCAGTCTCGGTTATATCGGTAACATTCGGGCTGAGCTTCATTACAACAGGCTGTTTTGCATATTTTTTTATCTCCGATGTTATCTGTTCAACCGCTTTTACATTCTGCCCAAAAGCTATTCCGCCCTCTTTTACGTTTGGGCAGGATATATTGATTTCAAGAATGTCTGCGCATGTATCAGCAAGTTTCCTGACTACTTCACAATAATCCTCTATGGTTTTTCCGCATACATTAACTATTATCTTCGTATCAAAATCTTTAAGAAATACCAAATCCCTTTTTATAAATGTATCTATTCCGGGATTCTGAAGTCCTATGGCATTAATCATTCCTCCATATGTCTCTGCTATCCTTGGTACGGGATTACCTGGCCACGCTGTACTTGCAACCCCTTTCGTAGTTACTGCGCCAAGCTTTGACAGATCAACAAAGTCGGCATATTCCATTCCCGAACCAAATGTACCGGAGGCAGTCGTTACAGGATTTTTCATCATGACCCCCGCAAAATTCACGCTCATATTCATGAAAAATCCACCTCCTTTGCATTAAATACAGGTCCGTCTTTACATATACGTTTATTCTTTACCATGCTGTGACTGTCAATATTACTGCTCTTACATACACATGCGAGGCAGGCTCCTATTCCGCATGCCATTCTCTCTTCAAGCGATATCCACGCATCTATTTGTTCTTTATCAGCGTATTCTTTAACCGCTTTAAGCATAGGGAGCGGACCACAGGCAAATATAACGTCTCCTTTTATATTATTTTCTTTTATTGCATCTATTACGGTTCCTTTTGTACCTGCGCTTCCATCGTCAGTTGCTATGTATATATCCCCTAATCCGCTGAAATCCTCTTTCATAAAAAGAATATCTCTGTAACCAAGCACTATACTTTTATTTCCCGAAAGGGCTTTTGACAGCTTTAACATTGGAGGTATTCCGATTCCGCCTCCGATTATAATTATATTTTTACCTGAAGTTTCGCAATCCACATAACCATTCCCCAAAGGGCCTGTTATATAAATGCTATCTCCTTTTTCTTTTGCAGAAAATTCAGAAGTTCCCTTACCGACTATCCTGAAAACAAGTCTTATAAGACCCCTGTTTCTGTCCGTATCGCATATGCTTACAGGTCTTGGAAGAAGTTCGCTTTTACTGTCACAGTATACCGAAACAAACTGTCCTGCCACGGCTTTTTCTGCAATATCTTCTGCAAGAATCCACATACTTACAATATCTTCGGTAAGATATTCTTTTGAACAAATTACATACGATTTTTTACCCATTGAGCGCATTGTTAATATCCTCTTTCATATCAATCACAGCCTGCCTTGAAGCGTCTGCATATCCTTTTTCACCAAACTTACTGTATTTCTCCTGTTTATATGCCGCAATAATACCGCGCGACGAATTAATAATTGCACCAAGGCCGTCTTCGTTAAAGAATCCTGCAAGGTCAGAACCTTTACCGCCCTGTGCGCCGTACCCCGGCACAAGAATATATGCCTTAGGCATAATTTTTCTTAAGCATTTACCCATCTCAGGATATGTAGCTCCTACTACCGCCCCGACATAACTGTAGCCGTCACCCATGAGCGTACTTCCCCACTCATTTACCTTCTCTGCTACATACTCATATAAAGGTCTTTTATTAATCAGCCTGTCCTGAAATTCACCGCTTGAAGGATTGGAAGTCTTTACAAGCACAAATATTCCCTTTTTCTCCTGTTCACATACTGAAACAAATGGACTTATTCCATCTGAACCAAGATATGGATTTACCGTAATAAAATCCTCATTAAACGGATAATATGACTTAGAACCCACCTCTACCTTTCCGATATGCCCTGCCGCATAGGCGGCTGAAGTAGAACCTATGTCTCCACGCTTCACATCACCAATAACAACAAGTCCTTTTTCCTTACAGTAATCCACAGTTCTTTTAAATACGGCAAGTCCCGGTATGCCAAACTGCTCATACATTGCTATCTGCGGCTTTACTGCAGGTATAAGCTCATATACTGCATCAATTATTCCTTTATTAAACTGCCATATTGCTTCTGCAGCTCCTTCAAGCGTTTCGCCCAATTCCCTATATGCCTCTTTCTTTATATACTCAGGTATATAAGAAAGCATAGGATCAAGCCCTGCTACAATGGGCGCCTGTGTTTTTCTAATATTTTCTATAAGTCTGTTAATCATATATAACCTCTTTTCCTGCTACAAACGTCTTTTTTATAATTCCCTTAACCCGTCTTCCATCAAACGGTGTATTTTTCCCTTTTGACAAAAATGTATTCTTATCGATTGTATAAGATGTATCTATATCCGCTATAACCAAATCCGCAGCCTTTCCGGGTTTAAGGCTTCCCCTGTCGATTCCCGCAATGCGCGCAGGATTAGTACTCATGCATCTTACAAGCTCATACAGTGTTATTACTCCTTTATCAACAAGTTCCGTATAAGCCAGTGAAAATGCCGTTTCCGACCCGACAATACCAAACGGCGCGTCTTTCATTGAACCGCTTTTTTCTTCTTTCGCGTGCGGCGCATGGTCTGTAGATATGGCTTCAATTGTTCCGTTTTTTATTCCTTCAATAATAGCTTTTACATCTTCTTTTCCTCGAAGAGGAGGATTCATCTTATAATCTGCGTCATCACATGGTATATCCTCGTCTGAAAGGGTAAAATGGTGAGGGCACGCCTCTCCCGTCACATTAAGCCCTTCCTTTTTTGCAAGTTCTATCATCTTTACGCTGTCCTTTGTAGACACATGGCAGAGATGAAGTTTTGCACCTGTCTCTTTTGCAAGAAATATATCTCTTGCCGCAATGATATCTTCCACTGCATTTGAGATTCCCGGTAGCCCAAGTTCAGACGCCCTTTTCCCTTCATTCATCACTCCGCCCTCTACAAGATTTATATCCTCACAGTGCGCAAACACCGTAAGGCCTTTATCTGCCGCAATTTTCATTGCCTTTCTGCAAAGAGAAGAATTCATTACTGACTTTCCGTCTTCGCTTATTGCCCTCATTCCTAATCCTGCCATATCTTCAATATCAGAAAGTTCTTCGCCTTTCTGTCCTTTTGTTATTGCTCCGACAGGAAATACATTAATACACGCATCTCTTTTTATGATATCCATAAGCATATTATAGCTTTCTCTATTGTCTGTTACCGGACATGTATTAGGCATTACAAATACAGATGTATAACCTCCTTTTGCAGCAGCAAGCGAACCTGTCTTTACAGTCTCTTTATAAGTATAGCCGGGTTCGCGGAAATGCTCATGCAAATCCACAAATCCCGGCATAACATACATGCCACCGGCATCAATAATTTCACAGTTACAGTCTGAATCTATATTTGTGTCTACATTTAATATACGGCCTTCATCAATAAGAATATCATATCTTCCGTTACGTTCTGTCGCAGGGTCAACAACAAATCCGTTTTTTATAAGAAGCATATTCATACCGCCTTTCGACAACTGTTTATTTTGCCTGTATCCTTCCCTGTGCTTTAAGAAGCTCTGCAATAAGTACTGCTCCTCCTGCTGCTCCCCTTACAGTATTATGTGACAGTCCTACAAATTTGTAATCAAATATTGTATCTTCGCGAAGCCTTCCGAGTGTAACTCCCATACCGTTTTCATAATCAACATCAAGCGCTACCTGCGGTCTGTTATCTTCTTCAAGATATTTAATAAACTGCTTTGGCGCACTTGGAAGGTTAAGTTCCTGAGGAAGTCCTTTATAGTTATTCCATGCTTCAATCATAGCTTCCTTCTCAGGTTTCTTTTCAAATGTTACAAATACCGTAGCGGTATGTCCGTTAAGAACAGGTACCCTTATGCACTGGCTTGTTATTACAGGAAGCTCTGCCTTTACAATAACTCCGTTCTCAACTTTACCCCATATTCTCAAAGGTTCCTGCTCGCTTTTTTCCTCTTCACCGCCAATATAAGGTATTATATTACCTTCCATCTCAGGCCAGTCCTTAAATGTTTTTCCTGCTCCGGAAATTGCCTGATAAGTAGAAGCTACAACTTTAAGGGGCTTATACTCGCGAAGCGCATGAAGCGCCGGTGTATAGCTCTGTATTGAACAGTTAGGCTTTACAACAATAAACCCTCTGCTTGTATTAAGACGCTTCTTCTGGTCGTCAATTACAGAAAGATGTTCAGGATTTAATTCAGGTACCACCATAGGTACGTCAGGAGTCCATCTGTGCGCGCTGTTATTAGATACTACAGGAGTTTCAGTCTTTGCATATTTTTCTTCAATAGCCCTGATTTCCTCTTTCGTCATATCTACCGCACTAAATACAAAATCAACCTGGCTGCTTACCTTTTCAACATCATTTACGTCATTTACAACGATTTTTTTAACTGCTTCAGGCATTGGCGTCGTCATTTTCCAGCGTCCGCCCACTGCTTCCTCGTATGTTTTCCCTGCACTTCTTGGGCTCGCAGCTATACACACAACCTCAAACCACGGATGACCGGAAAGAAGAGATATGAACCTCTGTCCAACCATACCCGTTCCGCCAAGTATACCTACTTTCAGCTTATCGCTCATTTTCCTAACCTCCAATTAAATTATAATCGCTTTATTGTACAATAATACGCCGCAAAATTAAAGACTTTTCAATATATTTTCATAAATATTTATTTATCACTTTACTATTACTGTAGCAAGCGCCATCTCATTATACTGTGTGGATATTATCGGTTCTTTGGATATACGCGAATATATTCCGGTAAATTTCCCGTTATATACATACATTCCCGTAAGATTATAAAACTTTCTTTTATAAAGGCTGCCATTTTCCAGTATATAGTTATAATCTGCATACGGGGTATAAAATTCCTGCAGTATATATGAATCAAAATCCACTTTATTCTCTACAATATCTTTCCATTCTTCATCAGAAAATGATATTCCGGGATATATTCCCTTTGAGCCATATGAATCCTCAGGTTTCAGAATCCATTTATCCTTTTCGCCTATTATCCGGTCTATTGGTATATTTCCCGGTCTGAAAGTCTTCGGTACATGCTTAATTATGAATTCTTTCTGTACTTCAGAAAGCATATTCATGGTATCTTCTTCCCATATAATCTTATAAAGTATTTTATTATGTACTATCTGGGTAAAAAAATCTCCGAACAGAAGCACGTTATTATCACTTACAGCATTTATAAAGTCAGAAACCTCATCATAATGTTTTAATATATCGCTTGTAACTGCTCTTCTGTATACTGCCTGTACTTCCATGCCGCTTTTTGTTTTAAGGATTCCATTGTTATAAACCATATCGCGTATTTCACATATTTCAGCATTAAATCCACGCTTTTTAAAACACTGTTCAAATACCTCAAACTCTTCCATGGATGCATTTGAAGTAAAATCTGCGATAGCGACATTTTTAAGCTCTGCCCCGCCGCTTTTTTCTTTATACATAAGTTCCATTTCAGAAATCCATGAATAAAAAAGCTCACAGGTTCTTACTTCATTTCTCTTTATATATTCTTTAAATGCTCCCGTATCCTTTATGGAATTATTAAGTTCCCTGTCCTCATTCATTGCGCTTGAACCGTCTGTATTAAACTCACAGAACTTAAAATCTCCCGTTTCCTCATTATAGAATATATCTATCCTTGCAACCGGAATTGTAAGATAGCGTCTGTCGCATCTAAGTATAAGCCTTTCAAGCCTTTCATCAAATCCAAACTTTTTCCTGTAATCTTCATCTTCAAAATACCTGCGGATTATTTTATCAAATATCCCATATAAAGTATCTATGATTTCTGAAAAACGGTTGTATTCATCTTCTGAAAAAAGTTTTGGCATATAACATGTCCTAACATAATTACCATGGTATCTTGCAGTTGAATTAAGTATATATTCCTGCTGTCTTAACGCATCCTCTGTACTTTTTTTCATATTGCTTTCAATAACAGACAGATACTCTTTGCTGAATTTTCTGCTCATTTTATAACCTTCTTACTTCACCTTAACCTTTACCACCTTTTTCTTTCCGAAAGCAGTGACGGTAATCTTTGCATTTCCTTTTTTAAGAGCTTTTACAACGCCCTTTTTAGTAACCTTTGCAATCTTAGGCTTAGATGACTTGAACTTAACTTTAGTCTTAGGTGATACCGTAACTTTTATCTTAGCTGATTTTCCCTTTTTGATTGTAAGTTTGGTCTTTGCAATCTTAAATACTTTCTTATCCGTATTTTTGCCCGGATTATTGACAACCGGTGCTTTGCTGCCCTGGTCTGCCGCATTTATAGTAATATTATATGAAGCAGTTCTTCCAAGATATTTAACTACAACCTCTGCTGTTCCGGCTTTATTCATATCAGGCGCTGAAACCTCATATCCTGTTACAGGCGATTTGATTCCATCTTTAGAGACACTGTAGACTGCAATTCCTTCTGATGTAAATGTCTCTCCTGCGTTAAATACAGTCTTTGCTTTTGATGCATCTACCGTAATACCCTGCATAAGGGAATGTGAAGCAAGCCATTCCATAATAGAAACTTTCGTTCCGTCGTCAGTAAGATAATACTCGCCGTTTGCAAATACCGGTACCCAGCCTCCATTATGTCCTGCATATGATACGTTGTCCCATACAAACTCTCCAATAATATTATTCTCATGCTCCTGCACAGCTTCATACAGTACATAATCAGGCTTATCAGACGAATAGAATCTGAACCTGCTTGTAGGGTCAGACGAATTATTTTCCATTACTGCGCATTTTGCTTCTTTTGTTCCTGCTTCAACAAGTTTCTCATATGAAGCATATGTATAAGGATCCATAGGGCATGTACCATCAGCCTCGCTGCAGCTTATCCATATCGGAAGGTCAGCAAGTTTTTTTGCATCTTCCTCGGTAATTGCATATGCCTGGCTACACAAAAATGCCGCAGCATATTTATCAGGTCTGTTAAGAATTACTCTTGACGCCATATATCCGCCCATTGAAAGGCCGCCTACGTAAATGCGGTCCGTATCTATGTCCGGATTCGCAGCGATTGTAGAATCAATAAGGCTGTTTACAACATCAAGATATCCCGATTCTTCAGTAAATTTAAATTCGTTTGGCCAAGGCCATTTTTCCGGCGACTGAGGCAGAAGCACATATGCGCTTCCTCCCATTATATTCTGAATCTGAGTATCTGCGAAATTACATTCCGGATATGCATACATTTGCACGCCATGGTTATTAAGCGTTGCTGCGCCGCCTTCTCCCATTCCATGGAAGAATATGATGAGCGGATGTTTCCCTCCGTCTGCTTTCGGAGCATAAAAAGCATAATCCACAAAATTCCTGTTTGCATCCTGTATTGAAGAATCCGTATATCTGTCCAGTACAAATTCATCACATACCAGATTCACAACCTCATGCTGCGCATATGTATCTGAACCTGCGCTCCATGACACACTGTATGTCAGTTTAAGCGGAGTGTAATAATTAGCATAATTGTACGAACCTGTATGCGCTCCCTGTACGCCGCTTCCGTACTCAAGCTCAATAATTATATAATTACCCGAATCAACTTTCGTTCCATCTTCTGATACTACATAGGCATCCATAACTTTTCTGTCGCCGCTGAAATCGTTCTTGTACGCCTGTTCGCTGTAGTGAACCGCAGTAACCTTAAAATCAGCAGCATTAACTTCCGAACTGCTTACTGTCTTTCCCGGATTAAGCATAATGCGTGTAACATCCTTGCCCCAGTCAAACGGCTCTGCTATTACATTAAACTCATTTGCCCCCGGAAGTGTGGTTTTGCTTGATAAAACTTCTTTTTTCATAGCCGCTTCACCCATACCGTCCGATTGTATAATAGAAAAAACACAACATATTGCAAGCAGACATACAAATTTCAGTATTCTGCTTATTTTACCTGGAACTGCAAAATGCTCCTTAAATTTACTTAACATAAATACGCCCCTCTCAAAATAATTTAACAGAAATATATTACCACACAACCGGATATGTTTCAATAATTCCGTATTAAAATATCCACATCAGGTATTATCTGTTTCATCATATGCCTTTCTCAGTTTTTTTAGGGCTTTTTTCTCTATACGGCTGACATAACTGCGGCTGATACTCATAATCTGGGCTATCTCCCTCTGGGTATATTCTTTTGCTCCGTCAGGTATTCCATAACGCATATATATAATTTTACGCTCTCTGTCATTTAGTACGGTATTCATATAACTGTCAAGCTTCCTCAGATTTTCCTGCATAAGTATTTTATCCGTAATATCTTCGTCTTCAGCCTCAATTACATCTATAAGGCTTATTTCGTTACCCTCTTTATCTGAACCTATCGAGTCGCTGAGATATACCTCTTTTGAACGTTTTTTTTCACTCCTGAACAGCATCAGAAGCTCATTGTCTATACAGCGCGACGCATACGTCGCAAGCCTTATGCCTTTATCTGCATCAAAGCTGTCTACAGCCTTAATAAGCCCTATCGTTCCTATTGATATAAGATCCTCATTGTTTTTTTCGCCTGCACTGTATTTTTTTACAATATACGCTACAAGCCTCAGGTTACGCTCTATGAGTTCATTTCTTGCTTCTATATCCCCCTCCCGGCATTTTCTAAGGCGCTCCTTTTCTTCATTTGCTGTCAGGGGTTTTGGAAATGCTTTCAACAGACCAACTCTCCCGCCATAAGCAGTTAATATTAGCTTATGTTCAGAATACATATTTAGTGCATTTCCAACAAAAAAATCATGCAGTACAAGATTCCTCAGCAGTAAAATTTAAACTCTTCATCGGCAAAAGATATAATGTCCCCCGATTCAAGTTTTTTGGGAATATTGCTTCCAATCCTGTCTCCATTTACATATGTATAATTGAGGGAATCAAGGTCCGATACATAATAATGTCCGTTTCTTGTTACAATCTCTGCATGGCTTGCACTTACTGCAACATTATCGGAAATTCTGTAGTTATTGTCTTTACCTGCTTTTCCTATATTGAAAACATCACTGTCAACTACAATTTTCTCACCATTTGATAAACGTATCATATATGGAAAGCAGTCATAATTGTCTTTTACGGTCTCAGCTACATTTAATTCGTCTGCACTTTCAGAATTATAATAATCCATATAAGTATCATCACTACTTTTTGAATCCTGTTTTGAGAAGAATATTTTTTTAAGATGTCCAAAAACAGAATCTTTCTTACTGTCTGCATTATCAGAATAAAGAATGTTACCTTCAGATGATTCTGAATATACATATAGGGGCTGTGATTCACTCTCTTCGGTATATTCAGATAAGACTGTTTCTTTCTCCAGGCCTGTATCATCGGCTGCGGTATCCGGGACCTCCCCATCATCAAATTTTTTTATAATGCGGAAAAATTCCGACGGCGAGAACTCCGATTTATTGTTCAGCCCATTAATAAGTTCTGCAACATGCCTGTTATCTTCTTTTGGAGAATATCTTATTGTAAAAATCATATCCCTGAATAAAATCCTTATACGCTCATTAATCTTATGTACAGGTTTAGCCCTTGTCACAGGCAGATATATAAGTTGTACCGCGCCTGTATTCCTGTCAATATAAACATAATTCATATTCATCACAAACATTGATGAATCGAGCAGATACCGCTCTGCGCCAAGTATGGAACGAAGCACGCTTTCAAATATGTCCATCTGCTGCCTCATTCCTATTCCTTCACTAAGAAATGCTTCTATCTCTGTCATATCGGTAATATCATATCTTATTTTATGCGTACTGTCCGAATCCGGCATGACAGGTATAATACCTTCAATATGATTTGCCATAAGCATCCCCCGGCCAAACACATCTATATTCTCTTCTGACTGCGGCCTGTATATAAGATATGTTCTGAGCCCTTCATTTTCAATTGTAAACCCTTGCAAAAATACCATCCTTTCTATAAAAATATTGGTGTAATACACATGATATCATATGTATTACACCAATGCAAGGATTTTTTGTAAAACTTTTATAAAAATCTAAACCATTTAAAATTAAAATTGCTCCCTGGCAGGAATATAAACAATACTTCTTCATATTCACCGGATATCCCAGACAGCTCATACACTCTTTCAATATATTCTTCAGAATGTTCAAATTCAACTATTTTATTAACTATTTCCTCTCCGTTTTTGAAGCGTATGTGAATAGTATTGTTTTCAAGAGGCGTACTGCCGCATATAGAAATCTTTCCTGCGCCATTATTACCGAAATTAAGGTTATTATATACAAAAGACACATTATTACCTATCTTTTCAACCGCTTCATCAGTCATCTCAAACGTATCGCCATATATATTAACACAATCTTTTATATAAAACTTCTCGCCCGTCATATCCGGCTTTGCAAAAGAAAAACCTTTTATATGCGCCTTGCGTGTAAATACAAAGCCAAGGCTTGTAATACCTTTCAGCTTTTTATTAAGCCTGAATTTTTCAGACTGATATGTATTCCAGCGTGAAGGTTTATCATATACAGCGTTAAGCAGCCTGACGCTTCCCTTTTCATACGGCATTCCTTCCCATATTTCAAATTCAAGTTTTGTATTTTCAAGTTCAAATATGGGAATATCTATTTCATCTGAGCCTGTATCCCCAAAATCAAGATTTTCGTATAATATATAGCTTGTATGATCACGCGGGGTCGCCACTCCGCGCTCATTCCCATTTGTAAGTTCGCCTTTGCTTTTACTGTACAGACTGCCGGACACAAATTCATAAGGATTGATATATGCAGCCCCAAGCCCGGATACAGTAAATTCTTTCTGTGATATAATATCGTGATGGTCTGTTCCGTTAAACGATATGCACCTGAGCCTGAACATTCCGTCGCCAAGAGCTTTAACATGCGCCGTAAGCCCTTCCTGCGTAACCTCCGCTATGTTAGACTTAACACCGTTATCATCAGTAACGCTGAATTTAACATCTCTGTAAACAGAATTCCCTGGTTCTATCCTTACACTTATATCAGCCTCTTTTGTATTTTCATCAAAACATCCGACATCGGTACATATCTCAAGTTTTCTAACCGGTATTTCAGATTCTGCGACACCTTTAACGGGTATATTATATTCGTTTGCAGATATTCCTTCTTCTACAAAGGCTTCCTCTGCTTTTAATATCATAACAGCATCGCTAAGCCCCGGTGATGTAACTTTAATCTCTACATCTCCCGGTACCGTTTTTGCTGCTATCACCGCAAGAAGCTTCCCGGAAAACAAACGTTTACTTATACCCTTATAAGAATCCATATCCGTACTGTCGCCATTATCAAGCCCTATAAGCCTTCCTGCGCCCGTAACAGATACTTTCATACGGTTGTTTGCATTTTCTACAGAGATACCGTTCTTATCGCATACCGTTATTTCAACAAATATAAGGTCTTCTCCGTCGGCTTTCATGATTTCTTTATCAGGACTAAGGACAATACTTTCTGCATTTCCAAAAGACCTCTTTATATCCTCTGCTATCACGTTTCCTTCTTCATCATACGCTGCCGCCCTAAGCTCTCCCTTTTGATATGGTATAACATATTTTGCCACAAGTTCTTTTTTATTTATGCGGGTATCCGTTATTCCCATTGATACTCCGTTAAAAAACAATTCCATTTTCGGCGCATTAGTACATACCATTACATCTATAAGCTGTCCTTCATTAAAATCCCAGTACGGAAATACATGTATCATAGGGCTCTTTTTGTAATCTGTCCAGCAGGCTCTGTATATATAATATGAATCTTTTGGAAATCCTGCCGTGTCAATCTGTCCGAAATATGAATTTCTGGTATGATATGGCGTAGGTTCGCCAATATAATCAAAACCGCTCCATACAAACATACCCGCAGAATATTCGGTATCCCTGTCGTCGGTTATGCATTTTTCAAGATTCTGCGCGCCCCAGCTCGTAGTACTGTTCATAAGCGACGAACATTGAAGGTCGTCGTCGCTTAGTATTGCGGCATATGCAGGAAAATGATATATTCCCCTGCTCTGTACAATTGAAGATGTTTCGCTTCCATATATCATCCAGTCCGGATGAAGCCTGTGATGCTCCTCATAATAGCTTTCCGCATAATTATAACCTGCAAGTTTTAATACATCAGCACATTTTGCTGCATTTTCCCATGGCATATAATTGGAACCGATAGTTACATACGCATTATGCAGAGGGTCATGACCGTGCACTTCCTCCATAAGCATACGCGTAACCTCAAGCCCTCTTTCATCTGCATGCGTATCATATATTTCATTTCCCACAGACCACATAATTACTGAAGGATGATTTCTGTCGCGCCTTACAAAACTTGCCACATCCTTACTATGCCATTCCTTAAAAAACCTTGCATAATCATATTTCGTCTTAGGTCTTTCCCACATATCAAAAGCTTCCAAATCAACCAGTATTCCCTCTTCATCGGCAATATCCATGAATTCAGGGGCAGGCATATTATGCGCCGTACGTACTGCATTTACGCCCATGGATTTAAGAATCTTTATCTGACGCCTTATTGCATGTTTATTTACTGCGGCGCCAAGGCATCCCAGGTCATGGTGCATACATACTCCCTTTAACTTTACATGTCTGCCGTTCAGATAAAAGCCATTATCACAGGTAAAAGATATGGTACGGAAACCAAACCTTACATATTCGGCATCCACAAGTTTTCCGTCTGCATACAACCCTGCGCACAAAGTATACATATAAGGATTTTCTATATCCCATATAACCGGGGCATTAATCTGACTACATTCAGCATCCTCCGCTTCACATATACATTTTCCGCTGCCATCATATACCTTATATCCCGTATGCATCTTTTTTTCTTTGTCGCGCGGCGCAATATCTGTTTCAATGGAAACCCTTAAATTCCAAAATCCGTTTCCTGTATTCTCAGTTGATATATACACTCCGTCAGACACTATATTTGAGCAGGATTTTGTTATAAACCATACATTTCTGTATATTCCTGCTCCCGAATACCACCTGGAATTAGGATTTTTAAATATTGTTCTTACTTTTATCTCATTTTCGCCTTCATTCAAAAGAGAAGTTATCTCCAGTTCAAAAGTAGAATAACCGTATTTCCATTCCCCTGCCGTTTTATCGTTTACCCATACGGTCGTATCCATATAAACACCGTCAAAACGTATATATGCCCTCTCATCTGCCGAAGGCTTGTAATTAAATACTTTTTTATACCATCCTTCGCCATCTTCATACAGATTACTCACATCATATATATGCCAGTCATGAGGTATATCTGCTTTATTCCAGTCCGTACTCCCACTGCCATTTGTCAGTTTCTTAAAATACCAGTTATCATTAAACAGCTTTTTCATATTACATCCTCTAATATTCTATACCGTTTTTTTCAAGCAGCTTTCTTGCGCTTTCAAGGGAATCCACTCCCGTAAGATTCTTTATTGGCGCAAATTCTTTGTCACGGACTACTTCATAAGACAGGCAGTCTCTCATAAGATGAATCAAATCCAGTACAAGTTTTTCATATTTATATCCATTAGGTTTTTCAGGCTTTGTATAATTACCGTTTTCATCAATATACGGTACTTTTTTCTCAACCACATGTATAGGAAGAGGATTATCGATTATACGGTCAAGCTCGTCAATCCTGAACAGATAATTTAATATAACTCCGTAATTAAATAAAGGTTTTCCGTTTTCATCTTTCTGATACATCATTTCGTCTGTCATTTCATAATACTCTACAATCGAAGGTTTCCCGTCTTCTGTACATAACAGGCCTATTTTTTCCTCAGGGAATGCCTTGCTTACTACTTTTGCGCCGCTCACGCATCCGGATTTGACAGTTGCCCCTACAAAACACGGGTCTGCAATTTTCTGCAGTACATTATCCACTGCAAATACATTAATCCACTCAACGCCATGCTTTACAAACTCATCCCTTATGCCTGCGTTTACAAACGGAGTATACCATCCTCCATTTCCATTCGGAGAGAAAGATACTTTCCCTTTTTCCGTAAGATGTATCTTACCATTAAAATCAGTAGTTACAGACATATCCTGTATAAAGAAATATACATACTCCCCATTATATCCGAAGTAATTATGCTCTGACAGGAAATTTACGGTATCCTCATAATTTATATCGCTTGTCATTATTGCAAGCGGAATCCATGCGCCTGCTTTATTTACCACCTGCATAAGATTATTTATAATACATTCAAATATATAGAGTTCTTTTGTTTCTCCAATATTAAACATTCCTTTTGGTTTATCATATCCAAGCCTTGTTCCCTGTCCGCCTGCAAGAAGGAGCGCGCCGACTTTTCCTTCCTTTATAGCTTCCATTCCTATACTCTCATACTCTTTTCTGTTCTCTTCAATCTGCTGTATCGTAAGCGCCCCAAGAGGTTTGATAATTCCTCTTTCTTTTTCATGCTCATCTTTCTCAATCTCGCATATAACCGAAAAGTCAATTGCCTCTATCTGCTTGATAAGATTTTCCTTTCCCCCATCAGAAAGCTCATCATAATATTTTAAAAGATGGCTCTGCCCTTTCTCTTCAAGCATTTTTTTAACTTCTGTCAAATTCATACCTCTGTTCCTCCAATCCCAGTACTTTTCCTTCTTTATTTTTTACTGCGCATATAAAATCATCTGCACCGGTTAGTTTTCTGTCAAATGACATTCCTCCGTTCATTGCCGGAAGATGATGCACATCAGAACCTCCCGTCATTGGCAGATTATATTTTACTGCATATTCATATGCCCTTTTATTGAATCTGATATCAAGATTGTCATTAGATGTATTAACTGCTTCAACACCGTCAACATATTCAGGGAACAGACGCACCTCCGCTATATACGATGCCTCCCTGAACGGATGTGCATGTATAACCATACCACCTGAGCTTTTAACCATTTCATACTGTTTCTCAACAGACCAGTTAAGCATATCGTCATGTTCAAGCAGCCAGTCTTTACCAAGCCCGTATATGAGGAATTCAGTGCCGCGATACCCTGCCTCCCATCCAAAGAAAACCTGAAGTCCTATCCGGTCTCCCTCCTCCTTTGCATTCTCATAACCTTTACAGAAAAGTTCTATACGTTCTTTCCACGGAAGATTACGGGGTATTGCGGTATTTCCGTTAAAAAAATGGTCGGTCACGATAATTCCCGTATAACCTGCTTCATAATAACTTCTTACATGTTCCTTTCCTGATGCACTTGCGCATGCGCTCCCCTCTCTTGTATGCAGGTGGGTTTCATACAGATAACACACTTTTACTATCTCCTTTTTTGTATCAGTTCCAGACTTTGATAACAGTATATCATATATATTTTAAAAAAAATACATTTTATTTTTTATCAGGATATTATATAATGTTTTCATATAATTTATTGAAAGAAGGTAATCCCATGCAGAATAATAAAATCGTTGTTGCTCTCGGACGTAATTGTTTTGGCGATACATTTCCTGAACAGAAAAAAAATGTTACTAAAGCGGCCAGGGCCATTGCTGATCTGGTAGAAGAAAAATACAGGGTAATAGTCACCCATAGTAATGGTGCACAGATTGGGATGATTCAGACTGCAATGACTGAATTCAGCAGACTGGATTCACATTATACGACAGCGCCTGTTTCACTATGCGGCGCAATGAGCCAGGGCTACATAGGATATGACCTGCAGAATTCCATAAGAAGTGAACTTCTTACGCGCGGTATATACAAAACAGTATCTACAATTATCACACAGGTACGTGTAGACCCTTTTGATAAAGCATTTAATAATCCTACAAAGATTATCGGGCGCCATATGTCAAAAGAAGATGCCGATATTGAAGAAGAAAAGGGTAATCATGTTATTTCAGACGGCGATAACGGCTACCGCCGTATAATTGCCTCGCCTAAACCTATAGATATATATGAAATAGATGCAATACGCGCGCTCACAGATGCCGGCCAGATAGTTATAGCCGCCGGAGGAGGCGGAATTCCGGTACTTGAACAGGGCGTATATTTAAAAGGCGCAAGCGCTATTATCGAAAAAGATTATACTGCTGCCAAGCTTGCAGATATGCTTGACGCCTCAAGGCTTCTCTTCCTGACCGAAACCGACTGTCTTACAATCAACCGGGATACTGATAACGAACAGAAATTAGGCAAGATAAGCGTATCAGACGCACTGGAACTTACAAAGTCGGATCATTTTGAAGCTATAACCACACAGCCCAAAATGGAAGCTTCTATTGCTTTTGTTTCGGCAAAAGAAGAACGTACTGCAATTATTACCCATGTTGATAAAGTTCTTGAAGGCATCAGGGAAAAGGCCGGTACTATCATTAAGTCATAATGGCGTATATTAAATAATCATATATAATAACAGCTGCTGCGTAACCAAAAATCCAATTATGCAGCAGCTGTATTTATGTTTATTTACCCCTTCTATTTCTTTATCTTTGCTTTCTTTGAAAGGCCTTTTTTCCTTAAAAGCTTTTTATATGCCTTAACCTTATTTTTAGGCACCTTTACCTTAAGTTTCATATAGTTTTTCTTTCCTGCATTTTTAAATGCCTTTCTTCCTATATTCTTCGTCACAAGCTGTTTTGATTTAATTACAATTTTCCTTAGGGAAATACAGTTCTTAAATGCATTTGAACCTATAGCTTTAATGCCTGCAGGAATTGTGACCTTCTTTAATTTCTTATTATTCTTAAAAGCATTCTTCGCAATAGACGTCACTTTATATAGTTTACCATTAATTGTAACTGTCTTCGGTACATTTACAGAAACTAAATTCTTATTTACAGGCTCCTTAAATGCAGCTTCCAAACCGTCGGCAGCAATCACATAAACCATGCCGTCTACCGTTACGCTTTCAGGTAATGTTACAACCGGCTTATTATCTTCTGCAGGAGGATTTGCCGTTTGCGTAGCTTCTGGAATCTGTGTAGCTTCCGGAACCTGAGTGGCCTTTGGGGTTTCCGTAGTTTCCGGTTCTTTGGTAGCTGCAGGCGGAGTTTCTGAAGGCGAAGTTTCTACAGGTGGAGTTGCCGTCGGCTCAGGTGTTGTTTCAGGCTTATCCGCTTTTACCGCTACTGCAAATGCAGACAGTTTATTTACCGAAACAGTAACATAACCTCTCTCATCCACAGTAAGATTATCATATGGAGGCATAATTTCCGTACCGTGTAACTGATAAACAACCGCTTCTTTTCCCGAATAATCCATTCCTGCAAAAAGTGACAGGCTTATTTCTCCAAAATCTTCCGTTATTTCATTTTGTGCTTTTCCATCTACATATAATGTCATTAAGATATCATAGGCGTCTACAAACACATAGCTTCCGCCATCTTTATCCTCAACAGCTTTCTTAAGTTTATCCGAGTCATTTCCATCCGGCGATTCTTCAGATAATACAATATCTATATTATGTGACTTACGGTCAATACCTGCTTTCTTAATGATTCCATCCAAATCAAGGCCGTCTTTTACTATACTTACTTCATTTCCAGTATTATCAGTTACAATAAATGAATGAAGCCTCGTATCAGTCTCATCGCATCTGTCACATTTTGCTGTTTCAGTACCGTTATTATTTGATACGTAATTAGTAAAACTATGACCGGTTGCAGGTATTACTTCACTTGATTTCACCGTTTTACATACGGTACAGCGTATTGACCTGCTTCCGTCTTCCGTACAGGTCGCCTCTTTATCAATGACATAATCCTCAGACCAGGTATGCCCTTTACCTATCACATTCTTAGTTTCGGTATATTTACATCTGTTACATGTACGATGTTCGCTTCCGGTTTCATCACATTCATTGCCTTCAGTTTTTTCCCATTCGCCAAAATCATGACCCAGTTCAGGAATTACCTTACTTTCTTTTACTATATTACATTTCGTACAATGAATGGACATACTTCCGTCTTCCGTACAGGTTGCAGGAAGATCAATGCTGAATTCCTCAGCCCAGCTGTGTCCTGTCGCAGAAATATTTCTTGTATCCGTATATTTACAGGTTTTGCATACACGCTGTTTGCTTCCGTCTGCATCACACGTTGCGGAGCCCATGTATTCCCATTCATCAAAATCATGACCTGTTGCGGCAATTACCTCGCTTAACTTTACTGTATCGCAGTTTGCGCAGTGAATTGACCTGCTTCCGTCTTCTATACAGCTCGCCGGTTTATCAACTGTATAGTTTTCTTCCCATTCATGCTTTTTGCCTACAACATTCTTTGTTTCTACATAATTACATCTGTCGCATACCCTTCTCTGGCTTCCGGAAACATCACACGTTGAAGATTCCAGGTTTTCCCAATCTCCAAATTCATGTTCCATTGCATGGATAACCTTGCTTTCTTTTGTGGCATCGCAATTTTTACAGTGAATAGATTCACTTCCATTATTTACACATGTTGCCGGAACATCAACCGTATAACCCGGCATCCATTCATGTCCTTCTTCCACAAGGTTCTGGTTCTCGCTGAAACCGCATACCTTGCATACATGATATTCGCTTCCTTCCGTATCGCATTTAGCAGAATCTATATGTTCCCATTCATCAAAGCTGTGCCCTCTTGCAGGTATATCAATAGTTTCTTCAACCATATCACAGTTCTTACAGTGAATTGACATACTTCCGCTTTGCGTACAGTTAGCCTGCTTGTCAATCGTAAAACTACTTTCCCACTCATGTCCTAACGGATTAAGGTTCTGTGTATCTATATGTCCGCAGTTATCACAGATTCGGCGCTTGCTTCCTGAATCGTCACAATCAGGCGTATCCACATCCTGCCATTCGCCATAACTGTGCTCCAGAGCCGGAATACTTTCGATAGTATCTTCTTTTTTAATATTACAATGTTTACAATGTACTGATTTACTTCCTTCATCCGTACAGGTAGGTTCTTTATCAACGACGGCTTCCTCATTCCAGCTGTGTCCTGTCGCAGAAAGCACCTTTGTTTCCTCTTCCCTACACACATCGCATACACGGCGTTCCATACCCGTTGTTTCACATGACGGTGTAATCGTAACTTCCCATTCTCCATATTTATGTGCTGCCGGAATTACTTCGCTCTTATAGATAGCTTTACAATGTTTACAATGAATTGAACGGCTTCCATCTTCAGTACAGGTCGCTTCTTTATCTATAGTATAATTATCTTCCCACTCATGGGCGCTTGGATGCAGATTTTCAGTCTCGGTATATCCGCATGTATTACATGTACGTTCCCTTACTCCCGCATCATCGCATCCTTCTTTTACATCTATGTCAGTCCATTCACCAAAACTGTGTCCCAAAGGTTTGCCCGGTGTCACAGTCCTTCTTTCAACTTCCTCACCACATACATTGCAGCGTTTAACAACGTCATACGAACCTGCTTCAGTACAGTTCGCCGGTTTAATATTCACAACAGCGCCATTTCCCGACGTTGTATGCTCAGTCTTTTCGGTCTCATAATTACAGCCTGTCCGTCCGCATACATGCCAGTGATATGTTCCGTCGGTTTTCCATACGCGACTGTTGATATCGTGTGCCTGATATCCATTCTTTATCACATAGCCGCACGCATTACACAACATTCCCTTTGTGCAGTCATTATCTATTGAAGATGAATGATGGGCTTCCGTATCTGTATAATATGAACAGCCGCTGTTCTGACATTTTTTCCTGTGTCCGTATGATGTCTTTATATAATCGCCGCTAAGGTCATGTTCTTCTCCCTCTTTAATTATATGTCCGCATACACACACAACAGGCGTTGCACAGTTAGAATCATCCTTGCCCGAATGTTCTATCTTTGTACTGGTCTGCGTACATCCGGGATTCTGGCATACCAGCCAGTGATGCGTACCGTCGCTCTGATATTCACCGCCAAAATTATGTTTAGCAGACGTCATTTGATAACCGCACTTATCACATTTAAAACCAACCAGGCAGTCTCCCTCTATCCCGCTTTTCGTATGTTCTTCCCTTATAGTCACATTACATCCTTCGTGTATACATTTCTTCCAGTGTGAAGTCGAATTACTGGAATAATCTTCTGGATACTCATGTTCGGGATATATGGTTTTTTCCTTCACATCGCCGCACTCTTTGCATTTTGTTTCTTTTGTGCAGTCATATGTATTTTCATATACATGTCCATACGGCCTTGTATAGTATACTTCTGTTTTACCGCAATCCGGATTGGTGCAGTCCCTTTCCATCTGCGCACCTTCAGTACAGCTTCCCGGTTTTATCATCCTTGGAGTACCCCACCTGTGGGCCAGCGCATCCAATTTGACAATGTCTGTCTTTGCATCACAGTCTTCATCCAGACAGTGTTTTGACTTATAACCATCATTTGAACAGTCAGGAGCTTTATCTATCGTATATTCTTCATCCCAGTGATGCTCTGCTTTATTAATATCTTCATTAGGTTTCATGTCGCCGCACCTTGAACATATCTCTACATCCGCGGTCTGTCCGCCTGGCATATTCCAGTGCTCTGTCTGATAGTCATGTCCGAGTTTGGAAACTCCCGTATCAGGTCTCTGCATAAGCGGCTGCGCAAAACCACAGTCCTGGCACACATATATGACGCCTGTATACGGATACCATTCACACGTCGCCGAATCCATCGTTACCGGCACCTGGACATTTGAATGATTGTTTTTAATATTCACAATTTCCTCTGATGTATTTCCTGCCTTATCCACAGCCTTAATACGCTGGTTCATGCCTGCCTGAAGGCTGTATTTGAACTGTTTAGCGCCTTCAGTAAGCGAACTGCTTACAATTACATCGTTTACTGTAACATAGTCAAGGCCTTCATTATCGGTAACATTAAGAATTACCTCTTCTCCCTTAGGCATACAGTATGTATTGGCATCGCTTTTATGCTCGCCTTTAATAATAATTACCGGAGGTTCCTCCCCATGGTTTTCCTGTGCATATACAGGCATTTCTATAGAGGTACAAAGCATCGTTGCTGCAACCGCTATAGAAAATATTTTTTTCATTTTTTTGTACATATCAATATTCCCTCTTTCTCATCAAATCATATTCTTCAAGCTGCATACCCGTATCAATGAATATCTGCCTGCCCGGATGCGGACAGCTTTCTATATCATTTCCGGCATCATCTTTCATCTTAAGGACATTAACTTCAAATATCTGTCCGTTTTTTCGCATAATTTCAATTTTATCACCTACAGAAAACTTGTTCTTTTGTTCAAACTGATATAAACCTTCGTCATTTGTGCCGCTTATTACACCAAGATAAGTATAATTTTTAACATATGTATTACTGTCGTATATCTGGGTATCATGATCAGGCTTTCCGTAAAAAAATCCTGTAGTATACTGTCTGTAAGTTCCCTTTGACAGCTCCTCCTTATAATACGGTATACGTTCTTCATATAATGCTTCATCAGTATAATAATCGTCTATTGCCATTCTGTATACACGGCATACCCCTGCAACATATAAGGCGGTTTTCATACGCCCTTCTATTTTAAAACTGTTAATCCCCGCCCTGCACAAATCCGGTATATGCTCAATCATACACAAATCCCTGGAGTTAAATATATAAGTTCCTCTTTCATTTTCCTCAACTGGCAGATATTCTCCCGGTCTTTTTTCTTCCATTACATAATATTTCCATCTGCACGGATGCGTACATTCTCCTTTATTAGCATCCCTTCCGGTAAAATAGTTGCTTAACAGACATCTTCCTGAATATGATATACACATTGCCCCATGTATAAATGTTTCTATCTCAAGCTCATCAGGAATATTTTTTCTTATTTCCGCTATCTCTTTTATAGAAAGTTCCCTTGCGGTTACAACACGCACTGCGCCCTGCATATGCCAAAACTTAAACGTCTCATAATTAACATTGTTGCTCTGTGTGCTTATATGTATATCAATATCCGGACATATCCGCCGCGCTGCCATAAATACTCCCGGATCGGATATTATAAGTGCATCCGGCTTAATATTACCAAGCTCTTTAAAATACTCCTCTATTCCACTCATATCTTCATTATGCGCAGTAATATTTGCCGTAACATATACCTTTTTACCATATCCGTGTGCAAATTCTATACCTTCTTTCATTTCTTCATACGAAAAATTATGTGCTTTTGCACGAAGTCCATACATATCCCCTCCGATATATACTGCATCTGCACCAAATAAAACCGCAATTTTCAGTATTTCAAGACTTCCCGCCGGCATTAAGAGTTCAGGCTTTACGCAGGATATCATTATCATACCCCTCTTTCATAAAATACTTTATATTTTTACACTGACTGCAATTCCATCACCAACCGGCAGAATTATGGTATTCCAGTCATCTGAATGGGTAATATCATAAAGGTATTCCCTCATACGCGTATGTATTGTACGATTTCTCCTTACAACAGCATACCTGGATTCAAGCACCTCGCCCTCCTGCATTACATTGTCAGTTACCATTATACCGCCACGATTAAGAAGCGTCAGGGCATATTCCGCAAATACCTTATACTGTCCCTTAGAAGCATCAACAAAAATAAAATCATATTTTTTTTGATTGTCTGAAAGTTCTTTTAAAATCTTTAATGCATCACCTTCAATTAGGTTAATGCATTCTCTTTTGTCATATTTTTCAAAATTCTTTCTGGCCTGCGCCGCTCTTTTTGGTACTTTTTCAATAGTATCAATAACAATATCTTTTTTCCCCTCTGCCATGTATAGGGCTGAATAGCCTACAGCGGTTCCTATTTCCAGTACATTTTTTACAGCAAATGCTTTAAGGAAAAATACCAGTACACCGCCTGTAAGTCGTCTTATTACCGGAACATGTTCCATTTGGGCTTTAAGCGCAATCTCATTAAGATATTCAGGAAGCTCCTCGGAAAATGTTTCAAGGAACACTTCCATGCGTTCATCCATTATGCCTCCGTTATATTTGTACTTCATTGCGCACCTTCCTCTTTTTCTGATGCGCTATTCGTAATTATGTTCAGTATTTCTTCGTAATTCATGCTTGTATTCAATTCATATGTACCAGGCATAATTACAGAGCCGTCACTTCCCTGCGCATTAATCTGCGCACGTATATAAAAAGAATATTTATTTACAATGAGCCTGTTATATTCAAGGCGCGAAGCTACTGACATAGTAGCTTCACCCTCATTTACCGTAAAATCCACATCTGTACCGGGCGCTTCATCAGCTGATACACTTCCGAATATCTGATATCCGAAATTATACGTTTGTATACACAGCCTTGATACTGCAAAAATAATAAGTCCGTAAAATATCAGGCTTAGTATTATACTGAATATAACTTTCACTCCACCGAGCACTGCTCTCTGCGAACCAGCCATGCTTACACCTCTTTTATTACTAACATTCCATTATGATTGGCAGTATCATCGGGTTACGCATTGTTTTCCTTCGTATAAAATCACCAAGCGTATCCCTTATTTCAACTTTTATCTTGCCCCAGTCAGTTATGTTGTTGCCCAGACATTTGTCTATTACTATATCCACAACTTCCCTGGCTTCCTCCATAAGGTTTTCCGATTCCCTTACATACACAAAGCCCCTTGAAACTATATCAGGTCCTGCAAGCACCTGATTACTTCCTTTTTCAAGTGTCACAACTATAATTATAAGACCATTCTCAGATAAAAGCTGTCTGTCACGAAGTACTATATTTCCAACGTCACCTACTCCAAGCCCGTCAACCAGCACTCCGCCTGCAGGTACGTTATCAACAATCTTTCCTTTTTCTTCATTAAGCTCAAGCACATTTCCGGATTCAAGTATAAACACATTCTCTTTTGCAACGCCCATTTCCTTTGCAAGCTGGGCATGTACTTTAAGATGCCTGTATTCTCCGTGCACCGGTACCGCATATTTAGGTTTTGTAAGAGCATATATAAGTTTTACTTCCTCCTGACACGCATGCCCTGATACATGGGTATCCTGGACAATTACATTAGCGCCAAGCTGTGAAAGCTCATTAATAACTTTAGATACCGATTTTTCATTTCCGGGTATAGGAGTTGAACTGAATATTACAGTGTCACCGGGTTTTATATAAAGTTTTTTGTGTATGGATGCAGCCATTCTTGAAAGCGCAGCCATAGCCTCTCCCTGGCTTCCCGTAGTTATAATAACTATCTGGTCATCAGTATAGTTTTTAAGCTCTTCAATATCTATTATAATTGAATCCGGAACATCAAGATACCCCAGCTCTATTGCAGTACTGATAATATTTATCATGCTCCTGCCTTCTATGACAACCTTCCTGTTATATCTTTTTGCAGAATTAATAATCTGCTGTACACGGTCCACGTTAGATGCAAATGTAGCTACTATAATTCTGTTATCACTCTGATCTGCAAAAATAGCGTCAAATGTCCTTCCAACAGTTCGTTCTGACATTGTAAATCCGGGTTTCATTATATTGGTACTGTCACATAAAAGAGCAAGCACTCCCTTTTTACCTATTTCTGCAATTCTCTGCAAATCTATCATTTCACCAAATACAGGCGTATAATCAATCTTAAAATCCCCTGTGTGGAAAAGTATGCCTGCCGGTGTAGTAATTGCAAGCGCAGCCGCATCAGCTATACTATGATTTGTCCTTACAAACTCAATTCTGAAATCTCCAAGATTAATTGACTGCCCATAAGATATAACTTTCCTTCTTACAATATTCATAATTCCATGCTCACGGAATTTATTCTCTATGATTCCCATTGTAAGCTTAGTAGCATATATAGGCGCATTTATTTCTTTAATTACATATGGCAGGGCGCCTATATGATCCTCATGCCCATGCGTAATTATAAATCCTTTCACTTTTTCAATATTATCCTTCAGATAAGTAACGTCAGGTATTACCATATCAATTCCTAACATATCATCATCAGGAAATGACAAACCACAGTCCACAACAATAATGGCAGACTCAGTTTCAAAAGCCGTAATGTTCATTCCTATCTGTTCAAGTCCTCCAAGCGGAATGATTTTAACCGACTTTCCTGATTCTTTTTTTATTTTCAAAAAAACACCTCCGCATAAATATTCACACCGCACTAAATCCAATTCCCACAATAACTTTTAGTACATTGAGGCAAATCAGATATATTTCGATGTGTTTTATTTTAATAATTTTAATTATAATTCAATATCATAGTCTTCCAAAAGTTCTTCAAATACACCCGCAACTGCTTCAAGCTCATCTTCATCATCTATCGTTTCATAATATACTTCATTTTCATCCGTTCCTACCTGTTTAAATACCCACGCTTCCGCTTCATCGCCATATTCATCCTCAGTAGCAAGAAGATATGTTGAACCATTAATCTGCGTCTGCTCAAGTACATAAAACTCTGCTTCTTCTCCGTCATCATTATATACCGTTATTGTATCAAACATATCATATCCTCCATTACATTTATTTCAGGCTGCTAAGGTAGTTCTCAAGAATAATTGCCGCCGCAATCTTATCAATGACCTTCTTTCGTTCATATTGTCCCTTTACTCCGCCCTCATCAAGAATTTTTGATGCAGAAACCGACGTAAGCCTCTCATCCCACAGTATAACTTCCAGTCCCGTGCGTTTTTTAAGCTCAGCCATAAAGAGTTCTGTCTTAACTGCCTGCTCCCCAATTGAATTATCCATATTTTTAGGATAACCCAGCACTATCTTTTCTACATCATATTTATCACATATATCCTTTATCCTTGCAAGCGTATGTCTTATTTTATTTTCCCTGTCACGCGGAATGGTTTCAAGCGCCTGTGCAGTCATCATAAGCTCGTCACTGACAGCAACCCCCACAGTTTTGGCACCATAATCAAGACCCAGTACTCTCATTTTATTATTCGCTTTCAAGCTCATTTTTAATATAGTGCTCCAGAAGCATCTCAATAATCTCGTCACGCTCGGCACGCATGATTAGACTTCTGGCGCCATTATGGCTTGTTATATATGTCGGATCACCTGACATAATATAACCTACAATCTGGCTTACCGGATTGTATCCTTTTTCTTTTAACGCCTCGTATACGGATTCAATAACATCCGATACCTGATACTCCTGTTTTCTCTGTACTTTAATAAACTGTGTATTATGAATTTCCTGCACTATTTATCACTTCCTTATAACATAGCGGTTCCTGTATTATATATTAATATATTGCACTGAATTTAGCAAGGTTTTTTATAACTGCACAGCATTGTTCCGTCATCATATATTTTTTGCGGCACAACGCTTACAATTTCATTCACAAATACATCTTCCCTCGTATCACATTCAAACACCAGTTTTATGTATCTTTCATTATGTCCTGAATAATATCTCCTGCCGTCAATATATATAACTTCTTCAACAAGGCACTCCTCATTATGTCCGATAAAATTCTTCTCATATTCTTTCATAAGGCAGTCTGCCATTTCCGCCATTTCTGCCGCTCTCTTATTTTTAATATTCTCATTTATCTGTCCGTTCATACCTGCAGCAACCGTACCATCCCTTTTAGAGTACTTAAACACATGCATAGAAGAAAAACCTATCGTCTTAGCATATCTTAAGCTTGTTTCAAACTCTTCATCCGTTTCACCCGGAAATCCTACAATAATATCAGTCGTCACAGCCGGCATTACATAATATTTTCTCAGTAAATCTACCGCATTATTATACTCTTTAGTCGTATATTTTCTTTTCATTCGTGAAAGAGTGGAATCACACCCACTTTGGAGCGACAGATGGAAATGCGGACAGAGTTTATTTATCTTTGAAATACTGCCTGCAAACTCTTCAGTTATTATACGGGGTTCAAGTGAACCAAGCCTTATCCTGTCTATGCCCTGTATGCCAGAAAGTTTTAATATAAGCTCATATAACGGCTTCCCGCGAAGTTCTATGAAGCTTTTGCAATCTGTCATATCCACACCGTAGGATGATAAGTGTATTCCTGTTATAACAATCTCCCTGTAACCTTTTTTGGCAAGTTCACACGCTTCATCATACACGTCATGCATACTCCTGCTTTTAAGCCTGCCCCGTACATATGGAATCCTGCAGTAAGTACAGAACTGGTTACAGCCATCCTGTACCTTAATATATGCGCGCGTATGTTCTCTGAAAATACCGCTGTTACTTCCACAACTTTTATCCGTTGCTGTAATATCCGTATTTTCATTCAGAGCTTCTATATATTTCATAATTATATTAAAAGCATCTGCTTTATCACTGTTACCTATTACCAAATCAATGCTGTTATCCTCTTTAAGAGCATTTGCATCTGCCTCTGCCATACATCCAAGCGCAACTACCACCGCTTTATCATTAAGACGTTTTGCCCGGTGGAGCATCTTTCTTGACTTACGGTCTGCAATATTGGTTACCGTACATGTATTCACCACATATATATCTGCTTCCGTATCGAATGGAACAATTTTAAAACCTGCATTTTCAAACTGCCCTATAAGTTTTCCGGTCTCATACTGATTTACCTTACATCCAAGTGTCATAAATGCAATACAGTTGTTTTTTACATTCATTTTACACAAAACAACTCCTAACTTTTCAAAAATTTTATTGACTTTTATACTTTATGTGCTACTATTATAAGTACATATAAAAATTATATAGGAGGTACTATTATGACTACTGTTAAAATTTCTTTAAACTCTATCGATAAGGTTAAATCTTTTGTCAATGATGTTGCCAAATTTGATTGCGATTTTGACCTGATATCAGGAAGATACGTTATTGATGCAAAATCCATAATGGGCATATTCAGTCTTGACCTCTCAAAAGATATTGATTTGAGCATTCACAGTGAAGACAACATTAACGAAGTCCTGAAGATGCTTGAGCCATATATCATCAATTAATTTATCTAATCATTAATACGCAGCGGACAAAATATAGAGAGTTGGTTTCGGATTACTGCTGACAGCATACATACACATTCGATATCAGCTCTCTTATATTATCTTCATATCCGCATTTCCTATATTTCCATATCTTCTATTTCCATAGTATCATAAGCACGCTGAATCATATCATCTATTATTTCCTCAAGTTTTGTCTCCGACTTTCTGATAACATTAAGATTCGGTTTTGTAACAGGATGTTTTGCAACAAATATAGTACAGCAGTCCTCGTATGGAAGTATTGAAGTTTCAAACGTATCTATCTTCTGGGATATTTCAACTATATCCTGCTTATCAAATGCAATAAGAGGCCTATATACTGGAAGAGTACATACGTCATTGGTACAAAGAAGGCTGTGCATCGTCTGGCTGGCTACCTGACCTATACTTTCTCCGGTAATAAGTCCAAGACATTCTTCCCTCTTTGCAAGCTCCTCTGCAATTCTCATCATATATCTGCGCATAATAATTGTAAGCTCATCATGTGGACATTTTTCATATATTGCCATCTGTATTTCAGTAAAATTAATTGTATACAGGCGTATGCTTCCTGCATATACCGCAATTTTCTTTGCAAGGCTTACGACTTTCTTTTTGGCGCGTTCACTTGTATAAGGCGGCGCATGGAAATACACGGCTGCAAGTTTTACACCCCTTTTTGCAATCATATATCCTGCAACAGGGCTGTCTATACCGCCCGACAAAAGAAGCATTGCTTTTCCGCTTGTACCTACCGGCATCCCGTTAAGCCCTTTTATACTCTCTGAATAGATATATACTTTAGACCTTACTTCTACGGTAATCCTTACCTGCGGTGAATGTACGTCGACCTTCATCTCAGGGAATGTATTGATAAGGACCTCCCCAAGCCTGCTTCCTATCTCAGGTGAGGTATATGGGTAATTTTTATCTCCACGCTTTGCCTCTACTTTGAATGTAAAATTCCTGTCCTCATAACGCTTTTTTACATGCGATACCGCCGCTGCGCATACGCTTTCCCATTCTTTATCATCTACAAGCATAACAGGGCATATTGCAGCAATTCCAAACACTTTTGTCAATATTGATATTACTTCGTCGTAATCATATACGGTAAGCGCTTCTATATATATTCTGCCCTGCTCCTTTGATATTTTAAAATCGCCTTCCGCCTTCTTGAGGGCATCACTTATATTTTTGCACAGGGCATCTTCAAACACATATCTGTTTTTACCTTTAATTCCTATTTCTGAATATTTTATCAAAAATGCTTTATACATATATATTTCCAGCCTTTCGCTATCTTAGTAACTTCTGAATTTCCGTAATATCGGAATATGTTTCTTTATCATATCTGCAGCATATACCGCTTCATCCTGTGTGCTAAGCGATGATAATGATAATCTTATGGTCGAATCCACAAGCTTACTGCTAAGCCCTATAGCCTTAAGTGTTCCGCTAAGCCCCGGATGGTTTGACGAACATGCTGAGCCTGACGATACATATACCCCATCGGCAGCAAGCGCATGTAAAAGCACCTCGCTTTTTACATTTTCAAATGAAACACTGACTATATGTGGGGCACCTGTATCTGCCGAATACGTCGGGTTTGCATTTATATGCGCTCCATCTATGTTTCGCAGTGAATCTATAAGTATCTGTTTTATTTTTCTCATATTTGAAATATTCTCTGCATAATTTTTATGCATAATTTCAGCAGCCTTGCCCATACCGGCTATTCCGGGAACATTTTCCGTTCCTGAGCGCATACCCTTTTCCTGTCCTCCGCCGTATATGTACGGATTAATTTTCACATTGTCTGCCGCATATAAAAATCCCGTTCCTTTTGGTCCATGAAACTTATGGCCGCTTACAGACATAAGATCTACATTCCATTTTCCAGGGTATATTCCAACCTTGGCATATCCCTGAATTGCATCTACATGGAAAACGACGTCAGGTTTTACCTCTTTTGCTGCTTTTACAAGATTTTCTATATCAGATATGCTCCCTATTTCATTATTTACAAGCATAACTGATATGAGTATCGTATCATCACGTATTTCTTCACACAGCTTTTCGACTTCTATCCCGCCGTCTTTATTCACAGGCAGGTAAGTAACTTCATAACCGGTTTTCTCAAGAAATATAAGAGGTTCATGCACCGAAGCGTGTTCAAATACGGTAGATATTATATGCCTGCCTTTTCTTGAATGTGCAAGCGCCGTTCCTATAAGAGCCTGATTATTCGCCTCCGTACCACCGGATGTAAATATAATATTATGCGAATCACATTTAAGCGTTCCTGCTATAATTTCCCGCGCATCAGATATATATTGCTCAGCTTCCATGCCTTTAGTATGTTTTGAAGACGGATTGGCATAGTCCGTTTCCATTACTTTAAGCATAATATCCCTTACTTCGGGAATAACCTTTGTTGTAGCAGCATTATCCAGATATGCCTGCATTGTTTTTACCACCTTATTCTGATATTAGAAACATCAGTATTGACAAAACAGTCATTCCTGCTGTCTCTGTACGGAGTATACGGTCTCCGAGCGATACTATATTAAATCCCATATCTTTTGCCATTTCAGCCTCTTCATCTGCATACCCGCCCTCAGGTCCTATAAATACTCCTACCGAAGTATTAGCCGAAGCCTTTTTCATACACATTCTTGCATGTTCCATTCCTTTTGCATTTTCATATGGGAAAAGATTATATTCCAGCTTTTTTGCATATTCTGCCGCTTTCGTAAAAACCATTGGCTCTTTTATATCAGGAATAATTCCCCGGCCGCACTGCTTTGCTGCCGATTCAGCTATAAGCCTCCACCTTGCAAGCTTTTTCTCCTGCTTATTTTTATCCGATATCTTAACCACACATCGCTTAGTCACAACGGGAACAATCTCATATACCCCAAGCTCAACAGCTTTCTGAATAATAAAATCCATTTTATCAAGTTTTGGAAGCGCCTGAAAAAGATACAGCTTAGTATTAAGTTCCCCGCTGCTTCTTACCTTTTTTTCTATACCGGCAAGCACACAGTCAGAAGTAATACCATCTATAACACAATAATAATCATTACAGCAGCCGTCACAGCATATTATATGCTCCCCCGGTTTCATGCGAAGTACATTTTTTATATGATTAACATCATTTCCTTCAATGCGTATAACGTTATCATACATGTTACATTTGTCAAAATAAAATCTGTTCATATGTCATCTTCTTCCTTTGACAAGCTCATACGCTTTAATTACTGCCTCGCGCTCACTATATGGGTACTTAACTCCTTTTATTTCCATATAATCTTCATGGCCTTTACCTAACAGAAGAATTATATCTCCCTCTGCCGCATGTTCAATTGCATACGCTATCGCTTCCACTCTGTCTTCTATCTCAATATATTTACCGTTATGCTTCGCAAGCCCTGCTTTAATATCCTCATTAATATCGCTTATTTCTTCATCCCTGGGATTATCACATGTAAGTACAGAAAAATCCGCAAGCTCACCGGTCACCTCTCCCATATCGTAACGCCTGAGCCTTGAACGGTTGCCGCCCGCGCCGTATACACATATTATATGCGGCGGGTTATACTCCCTTAATGTCTCAAGCACACTCCTTGTACTTACTTCATTATGCGCATAATCCACAATTACAGAAAACATATCTGAAACCGGAATAAGCTCAACCCTTCCCGGAATTCTTACATGCTTTAATGCTTTAAGTATTGTATCTGTATCTATTCCAAGCAGACAGCATGCAAATATTGACGCCATTGAATTATAAACATTAAACCTGCCCGGTATCTCAAGTACCACTTCAGCATCAATTATTCCAGACAGTCTGTAGGATACGCCAAGAACGCCTTTGCTGCTCCACTGTTTTATATTTTCTACATGTAAATCGGTTTCACCATATGAGCCAAACAGATAATTTTTTTCACATGCGGACTGGCGTACAAATAAGTCGCAGACTTCATCATCGGCATTAAATATTCCAATCTTTGCCTGCTTAAAAAGCCTCTGCTTACACTTTCTGTATTCTTCCAGAGAAGAATGTTCACCTTTTCCTATATGGTCAGGCGAAAAATTCATAAATATTGCAATATCAAATTCAATTCCTGCGGTTCGGTCAAGCATAATTGCCTGTGACGATACCTCCATAACTACATAATCACAGCCATCGTCTGCCATCTGCCTAAGCAGCGAATGTATCACATATGATTCCGGTGTGGTAAGTCCGGTCTTTACTTTATTATCTTTCCAGAAAGCCCCTACGGTTCCTATAAGTCCACACGCATGGCCCGATCTGTCTATTATGTCCTTTATCATATATGAAACTGAAGTTTTTCCTTTGGTACCCGTTATTCCTACAAGCTTAACACGTTTTGCCGGATTTCCGAAAAATATTGCCGACATATGAGCAAGCGCTGCCCTGCTTGATTTTACAAGTATCTGTGTAACATCCCCTGCAAGTTTAAGCGGTTCTTCAGCTATTATTACCGAAGCACCTTTTTTTACTGCATCCTCTGCATACATATGACCATTGGTTACTGCGCCTGATATACAAAAAAAAGCACAGCCGCAAACGACTTTTCTTGAATCGTATATAAGGTCATTGACGTCTGCACTTATATCGCCCGATATGCATTTATAATCTATATTATCCAGCAAATCTTTCAGTTTCATAATAATTTTTCTCCCCGTACTTATATCTTAGTCATATGGTATGGCTGAAACATCTATATCAGCTTCAAATACCGTATTTGATACCCCGGTCATATACATATGACCATCTTTTTCACTCCAGTTAATATCAAGTACTCCGCCAATCTGCTCTACTTTAACATGTCTGTCACATTTTCCGGTAACAGCTCCCGCTGCCACAGCAGTACAGCATCCTGTGCCACACCCTATTGTTTCCCCGGTTCCACGCTCCCATTCACGTATTTTTATATAATCGCGGCTTACAACCTGTGCAAACGTAACATTAGTCCTGTTTGGAAACAGGGAAGTCATATATTCTATCTCTTTTCCGTAAGTATGGACATCAAAGGAATCTGTATCATCAATAAATGCAACACAGTGTGGATTGCCCCATGATACTGCAGTAATATTAAGCGTTATATCCTTTATCTTTACCGGCTGTTCAATGAACCTGGGAAGCTTTGTTACAACCGGTATTATACCTGTATCAAATATCGGTTCTCCTATATCTGCCTTTATATTAACAGCCTGTCCGTTTTCACAAAACAGTTCAAGATACTTTATACCGCCAAGCGTCTCAATCGTAACATTCGTTTTATCAGTAAATCCGTGGTCATATACATATTTTCCGACACTTCTTACCGCATTTCCGCACATTTCCCCCTCGGTACCGTCAGGATTAAATATCCTCATCCTGAAATCCGCTTTATCTGAAGGACATATAAGTACCATTCCGTCTGAGCCTACTGCAAAATGCCTGTCAGATATATATTTTGCAAGTGCGGAAAGGTTCGGAAGTTTCTGATTAATTGCATCTATATACACATAGTCATTTCCGTATGCCTGCATCTTGGTAAAACGCATAATAACTCCTCCTTAAGACATTGCCCTGTCAAGGTCATTTATAATATCATTTACGTTCTCTATACCAACTGAAAGCCTTAAGAATGAACGTGTTATTCCAAGTTTCTCCTTAACATCTTCCGGCGTATCTTCATGCGTCTGTGTTGTAGGATACGTTATTAATGTCTCCGTTCCGCCAAGACTTTCTGCAAACATAACCATATCCACATCCCTTAGTATTTTCATAACAGTCTCTTCACTGTCAACCGCAAATGAAATCATACCTCCGAATCCTGTTGTCTGTTTCATTGTAACCGCATAATCCTTATGGTCTTCAAATCCAACATAATATACTTTTTTTACTTTAGGATGGTTTCTAAGCCAGCCTGCAACTATCTTTGCATTCTCATTATGGCGTTCCATTCTCAGATGCAGCGTCTTAAGCCCTCTTAACATAAGCCACGAATCCATAGGCGCAAGCCCGCTACCGTGCGATTTGAGCTGAAGGGTAAAATGGGCTGCAAGTTTTTCATCTCTTACAACAGCGGCTCCGGCAATTATATCGTTATGTCCTCCAAGATATTTGGTAGCACTGTGGATAACAACATCTGCCCCAAGAGTGAGCGGCTTCTGGAAATACGGCGTAAGAAATGTATTATCCACTACTGATATCGCCCCTATCTCATGTGCAATATCGGATACCGCACGTATATCGACTACCTTCATCAGTGGATTTGACGGAGTTTCTATAAATATCATCTTTGTATTAGGTTTAATCGTACTTCTCAACGCTTCAAGGTCTGACAGGTCCACAAAATCATACTCTATTCCATATTTACCGAATATCTGCGCCATAATTCTGTATGTTCCGCCATAGATATCATCCATAAGAATAATATGCTCTCCCGGATTAAGCAGCGTAAAAAGAGCCATATTAGCAGCCTGTCCGCTTGAAAAGCAGAAACCATATTCGCCTTCTTCAAGTATTGCAAGCGTTCTTTCAAGCTCCTGCCTCGTAGGATTGGCAAGCCTGGAATAGGCAAATCCCGTGGTTTTTCCAAATTCAGGATGCCTGAACGTGGAGCTCTGATATATAGGAAAGCTTACTGCACCCGTAAGCGGTTCGCAGCCAAGCGCACCATGTACCGCTTTGGATTCAAAGCTGAGTTCTTCTTTTTTACTGTAATCAGTATAGTTGCTAAAATTCTTCATATATTTCACCCTTTCTGATTATTTACTTAATGTTTATAGTAACATAATTTACCTGTTTATTCAATCACTGTCTTTTATATGTACCCCGCATATAGAAAAATATGTATTGCTGCATTATTCCTGCGTATCCGCTGTACAGCTCTGCTGGAAAGCCTCCCGGATATTCATTTTCCATTGCTCTTTTTATCCAGACATCCTCTGGGAAAGAATCAAGCCTGTGGTATGCAAACAGCATTATACAGCTTGCAACCTTTACTCCGACACCATACAGTTTAAGAAGTTCTTCCCTGAGTTCATTATCCGGCAGATTAAACAGATTATCAAGGTCAATCTTCCCGGTTGCTACCGCATCCGCTGCAGATGCAATATACTTGCTTCTGTATCCAAGCGAACATGAAACAAGTTCATCATCAGACAGTTCCGCAATTCTTTCTGCAGACGGAAATGCATATTTTATTCCGCGTTTCGTATGAATTTCATCTCCGCACAGCGCACACAGTTTTTCTATCGAAGTCCTTATCGCAGGTATCGATTTTCTCTGTGATATAATAAAACTCACAAGCATCTCCCACGGATCCTGCCTGAGTATTCTTATTCCGCTTCCGTACTTTACCGCGTTTACAAGAAATGTATCTTCTGAATCAACTGCCGATTCTATTCCTTCATAATCAAACGACATGTCAAAATAATCTTTCCATATTTTCTCATATTCATCTTCATCACATTCAAGTTCATATGCGGCTTTATCGGGATGATAATTTATCTCCAGATATCTTCCTCTATATATAAGCCCGTATGTTCCGTCTTCATTTTCAGTCATCCTGAAACATTGTCCGCTCTCAGCAATTTTTGCAATATCAAACTGTTTTGCATCTACAAACATATCTTTCATCTCGCTTACATGTATTTTTTTACTATCTGCAAAAGTTCATCATAGGTTGAAATATGGCTTAATTTATCCCTGAACTTTGCGGAATTTTTAAGTCCCTGCGTATACCATGCGGCATGTTTTCTCATCTCGCGCATCCCGGTATACTCTCCTTTAAATTCTATATTCATCTTTGCATGCCGTAAAATCATCTCTGCTATATCGCATACAGGCGGCGGGGGAATTATCTCTCCTGTCTGCATATATACTTTTGCTCTCTTAAATATCCAGGGGTTGCCTCTTGCAGCCCTTCCTATCATAAACGCATCCGCGCCTGTGCGCTCATACATTTTTTTTATATCCGTAACATCATATATATCGCCGTTTCCAATAACGGGTATTTTAACCGCGTCCTTCACCCTCGCTATGACATCCAAGTCCGCCTCTCCTGAATAATACTGCTCCCTTGTCCTTGCATGTACTGCTACCGCCTGCGCCCCGTAATATTCCGCCATTCTGGCAAATTCCACTGCACAGTCGTCATTTCTTTCAAAGCCCTTCCTGAACTTTACGGTAACGGGTTTTTTTACGGCTTTTACAACAGCATCGATAATCTTTCCGGCAAGCTTATGGTCTTTCATAAGCGCGCTGCCTTCGCCGTTATTTACTATTTTAGGCACGGGGCAGCCCATATTAATATCAATTATATCAAAATTACGGTGCTCAATTAACGCCGCCGCTTCCGCCACAATCTCCGGCTCGCAGCCAAAAAGCTGTACTGCGGCCGGCCGCTCCCTCTCATCTATCGTAAGAAGCATACCGGTATTTTTGTTTTTATAAATAATCCCTTTTGCGCTTACCATTTCGGTATATACAAGCGATGCTCCGTATTCTTTGCATAACAAACGAAAAGGCAGGTCTGTTACTCCTGCCATTGGTGCAAGTACAATATTTCCATCTATTGTTACATTTCCTATATTAAATGCGCTCAACCGTTACTACACCTTTCATATATAAATCTAAGCCCATACAGGGTAAGCTGAGGATTATATATCTGAATCTCATCAGATTCCTCGGACAGTATTTTTCCAAGTCCTCCTGTTGCTACAACCTTTGCATCATGGTATCCTGACTCTTCCTTCATCCGTTTTATTATGTACTCAGTCTGTCCGATGCCCCCGTAAAACAACGCTGCCTGTATACTTGTAACAGTATCTTTTGCAAGTATTGTATCCGGCTTTCTTATCTCAACCTCCGGAAGTTTTGCCGCATCTTTAAACAATGCGTCAGCGGAGGTCCTTATACCCGGACATGTGACTCCGGCAAGAAATGTTCCATTCTCCGACACAAGGTCAAACGTTGTTGCAGTACCATAATCAACAACTATAACCGGTCCGCCATACAGCGTAATTGCCGCAACCGCATCAACTATCCTGTCGGCCCCAAGTTCTTTTGGATTTGCAGTTGCTATCTTAAGGCCTGTCTTAATCCCGCTCTTTACAATAACAGGATTGCAGCCAAAATATTTAATAATACCGCTCGTCAGTGAATACATTATATTAGGCACTACCGATGCAATTATTGCCGCCTTTATATCATCAGGATTAACCTCTATCTGCTTTATAAGATCCATTATAAGCAGTCCGAACTCATCAGAAGTACGCGGAAGCTTCGTAGTTATCCTGAAACTTCCCATGAGTTTATCATCATTAAATACACCAAGTGTTATATTGGTATTCCCAACATCAAATGCAAGAAGCATAACGCCCTCCAATATCTACTCTTTATCAAGTATGAATACTTTATAATAATTTTCAAGCTGCATAAAAAGTTCTTTCTTCTCTTCCTGCAGTTTCTTTATCTTAAGTCCGCTTCCTATTTCATCAAAAAGCAGGTCTCCTTCGTCCGCAAATACATGAAGCATAAGCCTGCCGTCATCAGAAAATCCTACCACAAGCTGTCCTCCAACATCTTCAGTATACATAACACACATTATCTGAAGCTCTTTCTTTACGGCATCAGGTATATCCGAAAATCTGCTGTTAAAATAATATTTATTATTATAGGCGCTGCTTGCGCATAAAATCGTATCATTTACATCCATACTGTACTCCGTATATTATAAAGTTGCATACATAACTGCTTTTATCGTATGCATACGGTTCTCCGCTTCATCAAATACAACTGAGCGTTCTGATTCAAACACTTCATTAGTAACCTCAAGTTCTTCCATACCAAACTTTTCTTTTATATCAAGTCCGACTTTCGTACCAAGGTCATGGTATGCAGGGAGACAGTGCATAAATATTGCAGAAGCGCCTGCTTTTTTCATAATATCCATTGTAACCCTGTAAGGCTTCAATGCATTTATTCTCTCTGCCCATACTTCTTCCGGCTCACCCATTGAAACCCACACATCAGTATATATAATATCTGCATCTTTTACACCCTCATCAATATTTTCTGTAAGGGTTATACTGCCGCCCGACTGCCCGGCATAACGCCTGCATTTATTAACAAGCTCTTCATCCGGGAAATATTTAGAAGATGTACACGCCGTAAAATCCATTCCCATTTTTGAACAGGCAATCATAATGGAATTACCCATATTATATCTTGCATCTCCCATATACACCCACTTAAGTCCCTTTATCCTGCCAAAATGCTCTTTTATCGTAAGCAGGTCAGCAAGAAGCTGCGTAGGATGGTATTCATTTGTAAGGCCATTCCATACCGGAACATCAGAATAATCTGCCAGGGCTTTTACGATATCCTGTCCGTAACCGCGGTACTCTATTCCATCAAACATTCTTGAAAGCACGCGCGCTGTATCAGCTATACTCTCTTTCTGTCCTATCTGCGAGCCTTTAGGGTCAAGATATGTAACTCCCATTCCCAGGTCATGTGCCGCAACCTCAAATGAACATCTTGTTCTTGTACTTGTCTTTTCAAATATCAATGCGATGTTTTTACCTCTGTGAACATCATGCATGACTCCGTTTTTTTTGTCATCCTTTAACTTCTTTGCCAAATCTATAAGATATTCTATTTCTTCAGGCTCATAATCAAGAAGTGTAAGAAAATCACGTCCTTTTAAATCCACAAGTTTTTCCTCCAAACCAGATAATTGATATGTTGAAATATACACCAAATCAATATATGTGTCAATTATTACTGCCTATAAGATTCTGTTCAAGTATCTGCTCCGATACTGTCTTTAATGCAATTGCCTTTTCATAATATTTCCTGGCACTTTCAACCGGAAGTTCCCTGCCTGTCTTAGGGTTCCAGGCACGGCCTGCTTCAAATATTTCTTCTCTTGATATCTCATACATCATATCGTCCGTAACAAATGAACCCCTTAACATATATGCAGTAAAAGCAACAAATCCCTCTTTGGCATTTACCGCATCCTGTCCTAAAATATATTCATCGGAAATCTCTATATTCATAAGATTGGCAATAGTAGGAAAAATGTCAATCTGCCCCGAAACGGTAGACACCGTTCTTGTTACACCGCTTCCCGGAATATGTATAATAAGCGGAACTTTAAGCATTTCATCATAATCGTATTCTTTTCCAAGAAAACGTTTCATATATACATCATTATCGTCCATGTCCTTATTAAGTCCATGATGGTCTCCGTACAGGATAATAATACTGTTATCATATAACCCCTCTGCCTTAAGCTTATCAATTAAGCACCCTATGGCAGTATCAGTATAATGCGCAGTCTGAAGATAATTGGCAAACTTACTGTCTTTATCCTCTTCTTTTATTGGTATCTCTTTCAAATCCTCATCCATTTCAAACGGATGGTGGTTCGTAAGCGATACTATAAATGAGAAAAACGGAGTGTTCTGTTTTTTCATTATATCAACTGCCTGGCTGAATACCGATTTATCAGATATGCCAAGCCCTATTATATCAGACTGGTCCAAATCCTCCATGGCATAATACTTATCAATTCCCTGTCCGCCGTAAGCTTCTCTTCTGTTCCAGAAATCACCCTCATATCCATGTACCGCAAAAGTGGAATAGCCCTGCCTTTTCAGATGCCACGGAAGTCCGTCATATTTATTATCCTGATATAACGTATATATTTCACGCTCGATAACCGGATACAGTGAATTAAGCGCTGAAAACTCAGCATCCGCAGTATTGCCTTTTCCTATATTAGTATAAAAGTTATCAAAGTATATCGTATCATTTTTTATTAACCCGTTAAGGTTTGGCGTCAGGGTTACACCGTTATACGAATTATTTATAAGAAAATTCTGAAATGCCTCAAGCTGTATCATAATTACATTTCTGCCCTGTGCAATTCCTTTAAGTTCTGATGCTCCTGCATCAGGAGCATTATCATCGATAATAGACATTACTTCTTTTTCATCTATATCTTTTTTTGAAAGCCTCCCAACAGTATTATCATATATGTCAGCCGTATGATTTACAAAAAATTCTTCACCGGTCATATTGGCAATAATTATACTGTTTGCCGGATTTACCGCAATAAAAATAAATATGACGGTAATAACAATATACCTGACATATCTGTGTTTTCTGTTTTTGTTAATATGAACTGTATTAATCTTATGCTTTTTAACACCGTTTTCCCCATGCCGTTTAAAATAATTAATTACAAACGGTATATCCAAAAAAATAAACACACTTGCAGGAATAAATGTTGCAACAAAGCTCTGTGGAACCTTTGCAACATTTTTAATCTGCCATAACTGTGCTACTGAAACGGTCTGGTTATAATAATTAAAATACATTACATCCGCAAACATAAGGATGCTTATTCCAATATATATTATCGAAAATATAACAGCCTTATGTCTGCGTGAAATTCCTGTAAAATATCTGAATATGCCCAAAATAATAACAGTACTTATTATTACATATAACAGAGAGTATATAGTCCAGTCTATAAGATAGTAGTAAACCAGAAGCTTAACAATCAAAAATGTCAGCATAATACACTCTGAGCGTATAATTGTTTTCTTCTTTGTATCCATAAGTTAATCTTTCTTATCCTCTTTAATAACTTCTGCAAATGATTTTGCAAGTCCTGCAATTCCCTGTATCTCTGAAGGGATAATAATCTTTGTTGCTTTTCCGTCTGCAGCCTTTGCAAATGCTTCGAGACTTTTAAGCGTTATAACCTCTCCGCTTGGCATAGCTTCATTTAAGAACCTGATACCGTCTGCATTGGCTTTCTGCACTGTAAGTATGGCCTCTGCCTGTCCTTCAGCTTCCCTTATGGTTGCTTCCTTCTTAGCTTCAGCCCTCAGTATTGCAGCTTCCTTTTCAGCCTGCGCATCAAGAATCGCTGATTCTTTCTTACCCTCTGCTACAAGAATGGTTGATTTCTTCTCGCCTTCTGCAATAAGAATTGCTTCTCTTCTTTCTCTTTCTGCCTTCATCTGTTTTTCCATCGCATCCTGTATAGCGGCAGGAGGTATAATATTCTTAAGCTCCACACGGTTTACCTTAATTCCCCATGGGTCAGTAGCCACATCAAGCGACACCCTCATTTTAGTATTGATAATCTCTCTTGAAGTAAGCGTTTCATCAAGCTCAAGGTCGCCTATGATATTACGAAGCGTAGTTGCGGTAAGATTCTCTATAGCCATAATAGGGTTCTCAACGCCATACGCATAAAGCTTAGGGTCTGTTATCTGATAGAATACAACCGTATCAATACGCATTGTAACATTATCTTTAGTTATAACCGGCTGCGGCGCAAAATCCACTACCTGTTCTTTAAGCAGCACCCTTCTTGCCACTCGGTCAATAACAGGAACTTTAAAATGTATTCCTACGCCCCATGTTGCCTGATAGCCTCCAAGTCTTTCAACTACATATGCCGTAGCCTGCGGAACTATTTTAACGCATGATGTCAGTATTATAAGAAGAACAAATACAACAATTATCGTACCTATGATACCACCAATATTTGCAGCTGAAATATTGATATCATTAGATAACAAACATTTAATATCAGTCATTATTACCCTCTCTTTCTGCTGTCTTATCAGACAGGCTTACAATTAATTTTACTCCCGAAATGCTGTTTACGGTTACTGTTCTGCCTGCATCAATAATATCGCCGTCTGATGTCCTCGCCATCCACTCCTGGCCGTTAAGCATAACTCGACCCGACGCATTGATATTATCAATCCTTTCAACTACCCTGGCTTTCTCTCCTATAAGACTTTCTGCATTAGTCCTTATCCTGTCCTTATTAAAATATTTTAATGCAAACGGTCTGGTAAATATAAGAGTTATAAGTGAAATAACAAAGAAAACTATTATCTGCAGTATAAGATCTGCGCCGCATAGCGATGCAATAAACGCTGCAAGCGCTCCAAACGCAAACCATATCGTCGTAAGTCCAAGCGTAATTATTTCAAGCAAAATCAGAACAGCCATTATAATAAGCCAGTAATAGCTCTCCATATACATCACTCCTTCCCTGTAATTATATCTCTGTTTTATAAAAATTTCAAGGAACTATGATACATTATAATACCCGCAGCAATACCTGCATTTAACGACTCGCTTACAGGATTCATCGGTATTCTTATAGTATAATCACATAAAGCCTTCGCACGCTCCGACATGCCTTTCGATTCATTTCCAATAACAAATGCACTACAAGGCTTGTATTCTGTTTTTCTTATATCATTTCCCTGAAGATGGGTTCCATATACCGTTATTCCACAATTTCTGCACTCTTCTATAATATCGCATATATCCTCTCCATATGAAAACGGCAGTCTGAGCACCGCTCCCATGGATGAACGTACCGCTTTAGGATTATATGGGTCCACAGTACCTTTATTTATAATTACTCCATTAAATCCCGCTGCTTCGGCAGTTCTCAGCATAGTTCCCAGATTACCCGGATCCTGTATATCCTCAAGAATAAGTATGCGCGATACAGACATACAGCATATATCATCACAAAAATGTTTTACCCCGTATTGTGAATATATGACATCTTTAACTGATGTATCCCTGATATCTGCAAGCGCTATCATACCCTGGGGCGTAACCGTATCCGAAAGTTCTTTAAAAACTTTATCTGATACTGTTTCATAACCGTTTTCCCGCAATATTTTAAGCACTTCGTCACAACTAAAACCCGCATACCTGTTATTTGCAGAATCTTTTTCATAATTAAGGCCCTCAAGCGCTCTCTCAGAAATATATATTTCATTTACAAGTCCGAGTTTAAGCGCTTCAAGAACCATTTTAGGTCCTTCAACGGGATAAAGCTTCTGTTTTCTTCTTTCTTTGCCGTTTTTCATTAATTTTATTATATTCTTAATATGTGAATTATTTGTGCTTTCTATCATCAGAATTCTCCCTTACCATGCTGCAGAGTTTTTCAAGCACATCATTTTCAGCAAATACTACAAGCACATCATCTTCGCATATTGGCATATCGGCGTCAGGATTAACAAACATATCGTCTTCCCTCTTAATCCCTATGACATTTACCTTATATTTTGCTCTTAAATCCAGTGTTCTCAGGGAATGTCCTTCCCATTTTTCCGGTGCGCCTATCTCCATAATGCTGTATGTTGCGGAAAGCGAGGTTGCATCAAAATAATTACCGTGCACAAGCTGGTTCGCAGTTCTTAGTCCGGCGTCGAATTCCGGATATATGACCTTGTCTGCACCGACTTTCCTTAGTATTTTTGCATGAAGGTCGCCTCCCGCTTTTGCAAGCACATACTTTGCGCCTGCCTCTTTTGCAATTATGGCAGCCATTACGCTTGCTTTAATATTATCGCCTATTCCGATTACCGTTCCATCATAATTAGACAGTCCCAGAGTATCTATGAACTCTTTATCAGTCACATCTCCGACTTCGGCATATGTAGCATATTCTGCTGCTTCATTTACCATTTTTCTGTCCATATCAACAGCCATAACTTCACAACCTGCATCTGCAAGGCATTTTGCAAGGCTCATACCGAACTTACCAAGTCCAAGAACTGCAAATTCCTTATTTTTCTTCATCTTATCCCTCCTAACCTACTCTTATATCTTCTTCCGGATAATGTCTTATATCACTATCCGTTTTATTGGTATTAAAAAATAAAGCAAGCGAAATAGGTCCTATCCTGCCTATATACATCGTCATAATTATTATAATCTTTCCTACGGTATCAAGCGTCTGCGTCATACCGCGTGTAAGACCTACCGTAGCCAGTGCAGAAACTGCTTCATACAAAGTATCAAGAAAATCCTTATTCTGTGTAATGCACAGTGCTGTCATTGACACTAAAAGCACGCCCATATCTATTATAAGCACCGCTATGCCCTTTCTGATATTCTGTCCTGATATACTTCTGCGGAATACTTCAGTATCCTGCCTGTTATTTATAATTGCAGCAACAGTAAGTATTATCATCGCAACCGTTACCGTCTTTATACCTCCGGCAGTACCCGAAGGAGAACCTCCTATAAACATAAGTATAACCGATATAAATGCCGATGTATCTGTAAAATTTTCCTGGGGAATCGTATAAAAACCGGCAGTCCTTGTAGTTACTGACTGAAACATCGATGCGCGGATTTTTCCAAAAAACGTAAGGTTTCCTATTGTATCTGCATTATTATACTCTATAAGCATTATAAAAAATGTTCCGGATATAATAAGTATTGCCGTTACAGATAATACGATTTTAGTATGAAGCTCATACGAATTCCACATTTTTTTTAACGAATGTTTTTTCTTTTTTCTGAAGCCCCTGATTATATCCCACCATACCGGAAAACCAAGTCCGCCAAGTATAATAAGAAGCATTGTGACTGCATTGACAAGCGTATTATCACGATAGACAAGAAGGCTCGTATCGCCGATAATATCCATACCTGCATTGCAGAAAGACGACACTGAATTAAATACTGCACAGAATATACCTCTGACACCCATATCCCTTACAAAAACCGGAGCATAAAGCGCTGCTCCAACAAGCTCGACAATAAGCGTGCCTTTAAATATATTTTTAGTAAGTTTTACAAGCCCGTTAAGGCTGTTAAGATTATATGCATCTTTTATAAGAAGACGCTCTTTAAGAGTGATTCTTTTAAACGCTGCCATAAGTATTATAGTCGTAAATGTTACTACTCCAAGACCGCCTATCTGGATAAGTACAAGGATTACACACTGTCCGAACACGCTCCAGTACCCTGCCGTAGACAATGTGGTAAGACCTGTAACACATACGGCTGAAGTTGCGGTAAACAATGCATCTGCCGGATTGGTAAAACATCCTTCTGCAGAAGACACCGGCAGCATTAAAAGAACCATGCCAAGTATCATTGAAATCATAAATCCACAGGCTATAATCTGGGTTGTAGTAAGCTCCCTGCGCCTGCGTTTTTTTATGATGTACATAACTCTCTCCTTTTACAGGACCTTTTTTATGCTACTCCTGTGAAAATACTTCTTTGTAAAATTCAGTATAATCTGTCCTGTTATCTTTTATAAACTGTATTGCTGTACGTGGATGCTGGTTAGTAAGGCTTGTCATAAGATATGGTATATCATATCCCCATACCACGCCTTCCTCTTTTAATTCCCGTATATATTTCTCAACAAACTGGATAACGGGATAAATGCTGTACTTAGGATTACGTAAGAATCCGAGCAGCAGTTCCATCTGGCAGTTGCCTGCCCCTCTTCCCATTCCGCCATATGTTGCATCCAGCCAGTCAACGCCGTCTCCAACCGCTTCTATCGTATTGGCAAATGCAAGCTGCTGGTTATTGTGCGCATGCATACCAACTTTTTTACCGTATTTTACGGCAAAATCCATATAAAGATCAGCTATTCTTGCTATCTGTTCCGGATATAACGAACCAAAGCTGTCAACTATATAAAACACATCAACCGGAGTCTGTGAAAGGGTTTCAAGCGCATTCTTTACATCAGATTCCTGTGCGTTTGAAATAGCCATTATATTACAGCTCACCTCATACCCTTTAGCAGCAATATTTTCAATCATATCCACAGCGGCAGGTATGGTATTAAGATATGTTGCAACACGCACAAGGTCTATAGGACTGTCCTTACGTTCTATAATATCCTTTTTATAATCGCATCTGCCAACATCTGCCATAACAGCTATCTTCAGTTCACTTTCATTTTCTCCGACAATCTCTCTTATATCATCATCATGACAGAATTTCCATTTGCCGAATTTATTTTCATCAAACATCTCAGCAGATGCCTTATAGCCAAACTCCATATAATCAACGCCTGCCCTGATATTTGTTTTATATAACTCCTTTACGAATTCATCCTTAAAATAAAAATTGTTTACAAGGCCTCCGTCACGCAGCGTTGCATCAACAACTTTTACATCCGACCGGTAACCCATCAGTTTTGATAATTCTTTCATGTCTGTTCTCCTTATCCGTGTACTTTTAATATCATTATCTAAAATATCACTAAACGGCCTGTATTGCAAGCAAAGATATGTTTTAATGACCTTATTTCATTATATTAAGAATATCAGACGGCGCAGATACAATTATATCCGCCCCGCATTTATACAAAAAGTCCCTGTCACGAAATCCCCAGTCAACACATATAAGATCTATGGAAGCATTGCGCGCAGTTGCAATATCAACATCTGAATCTCCTATATATACCGCTTTATTTCTTTGAACTGAAAGTCCTGCAAGCACTTCATTTACCATATCCGGCGCAGGTTTCTTGTTTATCCCCTGCATTTCTCCCATATCCATATCAAACATTCCGTCAAAATACTGTCTGCATAATTCATGCACGGCAAAATCCGCTTTATTGGAAACCACTGCCGTCCTTATACCTTTTTTCCGAAGGTTCATGAGCAGTTCCGTAATTCCATTATATGGTCTTGTTTTATCAGTACAATGTGCTTTATAATATTCTGTAAATCTTTTATGTACATTCTGCATACTGTTTTCACTTGTTCCTTCCGGCGCTCCGCGTTCAATCAGTTTACGAATGCCGTTTCCCACAAAACTTTTGACCTCCCTGACAGTTCTCTTAGGATACCCTGATTGTACCAGAGCATAATTGAGGCTGTCTGTCAGATCATCCAGTGTATTAAGTATTGTTCCGTCCATATCAAATATCGCAAGTTCATATTTCATAATTTACGCCCCTTTTCCGCTTTATAATAGCAGATATATAATATCAGGGCAATATACACTTTTATAGAATTAAACCAGAATTTTACACAGAATTCCCCTGTAAGTCACCTTAATTTTGACCGATACGGTCCGCGTTATCCTGAAAGGCACATCTGTGCCTTATCTGAAAATACCGAAAATACAAAGATTCTTAATTAATCATTCATATCCCTTAACCCTTTTAAAAACATCTCAATGGATTCTGACCTTGCTGCAAGTCTGTGCATGGCTTTAAGCGTTATCTCATTATCCTCGGACTCAATCTTTGCCTTAAGATCATCAGATACGCTGCCAAGGTCTGAAAGCAAATCAAGTATATATTCTGACCCGATTTCTTTTCTGCCAATGGCTCTGCCTTTCTCTATTCCGGCAGTCCTTTCATCGTTCAACATCTCTTCAAGCAGCATATATCCACTCTCCATTCCTCTGTCTTTTTTAATATTGATAATACTTTCCTGCAGCTTCCTTACATAATCGTCCTCAAAATCCTCCAGACTCTCATCAAGGTCTGCTGCAACATATTTCAGGAATCTTACAAGTTCCTCCGGTACTTCACCGTCATTTTCGCCCCTGGTACTCAGAAATATCGTATGGCTCCCGTCTTCAAGCGTATATCCGGGCACTTCCCTGCAGATATGGTCAAATGTATACTTATACTTTTTTCTGCCCACAGGGTCATAATCGCATATAAATATCACATATGCATCCGGAAGTATCCTATACTCTTTTCCACGCCCAAGCAGCTTCATGTCAAGCTGGCTGTGATAGTACCTGCTTCTCTTTTCAATCTTTCGGTTTACTGTCTGAATCTCAACATTATACTGTGAACCGCCATCGTCAACTGCAAGCACATCCAGACGTATTCCCTTGTAATCCGGATTATACATTATACTGTACTCATAATCCACGGAAACAACCGTTACCGGGAATCCAAGCGCCATTCCTAACAGTCTGCGGCAGTTCTCCTTGTCTGACATCACGGCAGTAAACATAAAATTATCTTTTATTGTAAGTTCCTGAAAAGCCTTTTTCTTATCTTCTTCATTCGTATTATTTTCGTTTTTCTTTTCTGCCAATACATCATCCCCCATATTTGAAATCGGGGAATTCCATGCATAAATTCTTTATACACTTATTGTAACACGTGTCATTGTGTAATGCAATAAGTATTTTAAAAGATTTTAAATTTTCCCACAGGATATACAAGCGGTGGGAAATAAAACCTCTTACTTTTTTATTCTTATTCCTTTTTTGATTGTTGAACTCTTAAACATCTTTTTGTAAGCAGCCAGTTTCTTCTTGGAAACCTGTATATTTACTTTTGCATTTATTCCCTATGCAGTAAAATGTTATTCCGAATAATGGAGGAGGCTTCAAAAATTCTTTCCATTTTGCGTCCTGACCGAAAATTTGTGTTGACGACATTGCACGTAGCAGGTGGTTTATATCCCGCACGCTTCGCGTACTCGACCGGGTCTGTCTAAGCCATAATTTAAAAAACATCTCCCAAGGCTGTTTAAACCCTGGGAGATGCTCACTGTTTAACAACAGGATTAATGGTTTTAAATAATATTATTTCTGTACCTCAATCTTCTTGATTGTAAGTTTTATGCCTTCTTCCTGATTGTTAATAATTAATTTTGTCGGCTTCTTACCCGTAACATCAAATACTGTGTCGTCATAATTGCTTGCGTTCCAGTTATATACTTCTACAGTATCTGCTCCATCAAATTCACATTTTAATTGTCCGCTGCCAACTTTTTCTCCACCCTTTTCTGCATCTATCTCAACAACAATCCTCTTTGCACCTTCCTGCAGTTCTGCAGGAATAGCAATTGTAATTCCACCTGTATAATTTCCTTTACATGTAATAACTACTGAACCATCTCCCTGGACTTCTTTCGTGGAACCATCCGTTATTTGAATTGTATTAAGATCCAGCGGAACATTTTGCGGCTCTTCTGCTGAACCAGATTCTATAGGCGTAACTGTAAGTTTCTTGACTGTAAGTTTGTTAAACTTCTGTCCATATGCAGCAACTTTTATAAATATATGGTCTACATTATCAGTTGCTGTAAGCACATCGTCAATTATTCCCTGTTCATTAGAATGAAGCTGGTTTGATTTTGCAGTATCATTTTCACCAGGAATGAGATATACTCTCGCATCCGTACTGCTTCCTTCCAAATCTGCAACCTCAAGATGTATCTTAATAGAATCACCTGACTTTAATTTCATACCATCAGGTAATTTGACCATAAGTCCATCACTTCCTGCTTCGCTCGTCAATGTTATGGAACCATCTTCATTATTAGTAACTACAGTATCTGTTCCCATTTTCTTATAATTACTTTCATCCTGAATATCAACATCTTTAGATGCAGACGGCTCTTCTGATGGTTCTGCTGACGGCTCTTCTGATGGCTCTGCTGATGTATCAGGACTTGCTGATGTATCAGGACTTGCTGATGTGTCAGGTTCTGCTGATGTGTCAGGCTCTGCTGATGTGTCAGGCTCTGCTGATGTGTCAGGGCCAGGAATCTCCTCGCTCTTGTTTCCGTCCATATAGAATGTAATATCCGTTATGGATATATTCGTAACATCACCGAAGTTAAATATCTTAACTGCTCCGAGAGGTTCTCCGTTCAAATAATCATAAGATCCCAAAATCAGTGTCGTTTCCTTATCCATATCATACTGGTTAAGCTTTATTTCAGGAGACCATCCCGTACCAGTTTCTCCAGTTGTTGCATCATACTGGCCAGCATATATATTTACATCTCCGGCGCTGTTTAGATTATATGTTATCTGAACATATTTGTACTCATCTTTCCTATCGGTTATAGGGCTGCGAACTATAAATCCTGCCCATCCGTCCATTGTAGCGTCAAGAGATTTGGTTTCCTCATTATATTTTATATCACAAACTCTGTCAGGTACTCCGTCAGTTTCAGTCTTAACGGTACTGAGATCTACTTTATATGGATTAACCAGATATGGTGTCGGACTAGGTGATGGTACCGGTGTCTTTGTTGGTGTAGGCCTCTTTGTTGCTTCTGGCTTCTTTGTTGGTGTATTTTCCGGTTCATTATTATTATCAGGCGCTTTTGTATTATCTATACCAGACTGGCCAGACGCTGCAGACGGCGCTGCTGTTCCGGCTCCCGGTGTATTTGCTGTTCCTGCACTAGCATTTCCTGCTTTATCTACAGTAACATTACATTTAAGTTTAAATTTTTTACCCTTAAATTTATATGTAGCTGTAACTTTTGCCTTACCTTCAGCAATACCCTTAACAGTTGCTGAAGACTTCTTACCTTTCTTTACCGTTGCTATGGATTTCTTATTGGATTTCCATTTTATTTTTGCTTTTTTATTGCCTTTTTTTACCTTGAGCTTAGTTGTTTCCCCGACTTTTACCGTGACTTTGCTCTTATTAAGCTTTGGTTTCTTTGCTGCATCAACTGTACCTGCAGATACACACACAGAGGTAATTGTAAGTGCAATTGCAAGTAATGACGCTGTGACTCTAACCTTTTTCATATTACAGTTACTTCCTTCCTTTTTTTATTTTAAATTTAGTTTATAAATATAAACCATGTTTAATAATATCATATTCATTAAATTTTTTCAACATTTTTTGAATTTCTTTTATCTTTCCAAACTTGCAATTATCAGTAATTATAATATAATAATATATAATTCATCAGCAATATTCAGAAAAAGGAGAACACAGATTATGACTGATATCGAAACAAAGTGTATTCATGAAGGCTGGAAACCCTCACAGGGCGAACCAAGGCAGCTGCCGATATATCAAAGCACAACATTTAAATATGATACAAGTGATTATATGGGAAAATTATTTGATTTGGAAGCTGACGGCTATTTCTATACGAGACTGCAGAATCCTACAAATGATGCCGTCGCTGCAAAAATATGTGCTCTTGAAGGCGGTACGGCGGCAATGCTTACTTCATCAGGCCAGGCAGCGAACTTCTATGCGATTTTTAATATATGTGAATCCGGCGGACATTTTATTGCGTCTTCATCAATATATGGCGGAACCTACAATCTGTTTGGCACTACAATGAAAAAAATGGGAATAGAATGTACTTTTGTAGACCAGACGCTTCCTGCAGAAGAACTTGAAAAATATTTTAAACCAAATACAAAAGCCGTTTTTGGCGAAACAATAACCAATCCTACCGTATCAATTTTTGATTTTGAAAAATTTGCAAACCTTGCCCACAAACATGGAGTGCCGTTAATAGTTGATAATACGTTTGCTACCCCGATTAACTGCAGGCCTTTTGAATGGGGCGCGGATATTGTAACACACTCTACCACCAAATACATGGACGGTCATGCTGCATGTGTCGGAGGCTGTATTATCGACAGTGGTAATTTTGACTGGATGCAGTATGCAGATAAATTCCCCGGACTTACAACACCCGACGAATCCTATCATGGTATTACATATGCCGAAAAATTTGGTAAAGGCGCTTATATAACAAAGGCTACTGCCCAGCTTATGAGGGATCTTGGCTCAATACCATCCCCGCAGAATTCATTTTACCTGAATATGGGATTGGAAACCTTACATCTCAGAATGAAAAAACATTGTGAAAATGCTCTTGCCGTTGCAAAATACCTGAAATCACACGACAAGATTGCATGGGTACATTATGCCGATTTAGAAGATGACGAATATCACAATCTGGCTGAAAAATATATGCCGCACGGAACATGCGGAGTATTGGCATTTGCAGTAAAAGGAGGCCGTAAAGCCTCAATTGCATTTATGGATAAATTAAAATTAGCTTCAATTGCAACGCATGTAGCTGACTCCAAAACCTGCCTTTTACATCCTGCAAGCCATACACACAGACAATTGACTGACAAACAGCTTGCAGAATCAGGCATAGAACCTGACCTGATAAGGCTGTCGGTTGGAATTGAAAACATCTCTAATATTATAGAAGATTTAAAACAGGCTTTGGAATAAAACCATTTTACATATCCTCATTCAGTTTTGCAAGCCTCGCGCTCTGGTCTGCTGCGGTAAGGTTCTGAATAACCTCTGTAAGGTCTCCGTCCATTATCTCAGCAAGCCTGTGGCTTGTAAGTTTAATACGGTGATCCGTAACCCTGCTTTGCGGGTAATTATAGGTTCTTATTTTTTCGGAACGGTCTCCGGTACCAACCTGGCTCTTTCTTGCTTCTGCCTCCGCATCATGCGCTTTTGCACATTCCATTTCATATAATCTGGAGCGAAGCACTTTAAGAGCCTTATCTTTATTTTTAAGCTGTGATTTTTCATCCTGGCATGATATTACGATTCCTGTAGGTATATGGGTAAGCCTTACGGCAGAATCTGTTGTATTAACGCACTGACCGCCATTTCCCGATGCCCTGAACACATCAAATTTACAATCATTCATATCTATCTTTACGTCTACTTCTTCTGCTTCTGGCATTATTGCAACCGTAGCAGTTGAAGTGTGGATTCTTCCGCCTGATTCAGTTACAGGTATACGCTGTACCCTGTGTACTCCGCTTTCATACTTAAGTCTTGAGTATGCTCCTTCACCTTCTATCATAAATACAACTTCCTTAAATCCTCCAAGGCCGTTCTCATTGGAATTCATCATATCAATTTTCCAGTTATTGCGCTCAGCATATCTGCTGTACATACGGAACAAATCAGCTGCAAAAAGCGCCGCTTCATCTCCTCCTGCCCCTCCGCGTATTTCTACTATAACATTTTTGCTGTCATTAATATCTTTGGGAAGAAGCAGTATTTTTAAATCATGTTCTATATCATCAATTCTGCTCCTGCAGTCGTTAAGTTCTTCTTTTGCAAGTTCACGCATATCCTCGTCTTTTTCCTCTTCAAGAATCATAAGGCTGTCATCAATTCCCGCCTTCACTTCCTTGTATTCCTTATACTTCTCAACAAGAGGGATAAGCTCTGTCTGCTCTTTCATAAGCTTTCTGTATTTATCGCTGTTTCCCGCAACTGACGGATCACTAAGCTCATTAATAAGCTCCTCATACCTGTGAACTACCTCTTCCAAATGTTCAAACATAATAACCTCCATACTTATTAAAAATGTCCCCACACAACCCTGTCAAGTCCTGCAAGGTCCTTTTCAACCCTTATGTTCTTATATCCATATTCCTTCAGCAGCCTGCTTACTTGTTCTGCCTGCGTACATCCTATTTCAAAAAATACAACTCCATCCCTTGTTATTCTGCCTTCAGCTCCCGCCAAAATTTTTCTGTAATAATCAAGTCCGTCTATGCCGCCATCAAGCGCAATATGCGGCTCATACACAGATACTTCCGGCATCAGGCTTTTCATTTCATTACAGGTAATATACGGCGGATTAGAAACAAGTATATCATACTGCCCGCATATATTATCCCACATGTCACTTAAAACAAATACAACATCTGTATTATTATATTCTGCATTTTTTATCGCTACATCCAGGGCCTTTTGAGAAATATCCGAAGCAGTTACCGACAATGCTTCCGAATACTTAGCAACACTTATGGCAATACAGCCTGACCCGGTACACATATCAAGTACCTTTTTCCCAGACGCATGTTTTATTACAAGTTCAGTAAGTATCTCTGTATCCTGCCTTGGAATCAGTACATTATTATCGACCTTAAAAGTAAGTCCCATAAACTCCTGTTCTCCAGTTATATACTGAAGCGGTTTTCTTTCCGCCCTCTCAGCTATAAGGGCATTGTAACCGCTTACTTCCGCAGCTGTTACTGTTCTGTCAGGATTCTTATAATATTCATTTTTTCCAATATTCATATAATAGGACAGCAGATACCAGGCATCCAGCCGGCAATCACTTATACCGGCCTTACACAAAGTATCTGCTCCCATGTAAAGCAGTTCTTTTATTGTCATAACTAATCGCTGTCTTTTCCGTCATCTTCCATCATAAGATATCTGTCAAGGGCCTTAAGAATTTCATCATCTTCCTCATCATCAACAGACACTGATTCAAATGCTCCTTCCTGTGCATCAGAATCCTCTATATCAGTCCTATCGTCATGTGAACCATTATGATGTTTTCTTCTTCCGGTTTCCTGATATGTCTTCCAATCGAATACCGCCTCTACAGAAGCTATTGCAACCTCAAGCATATCATTATCAGGTTCCCTTGTTGTAAGTCCCTGAAGCCATAACCCCGGTTTACTAAGAAAATTTATAAATGCATTATCTGTTTTTCCGGCAAGCCTGATAAATTCATATGCAATACCGGCTATAAACGGAACAAGAATTATCCTCAAAAGCATACGCAGCCATATAATATCAACCTGTATAAACACAAATACGATAATACTTATAAGCACTACATATAAAAGGAAACTTGTACCGCACCTTTTATGCTCTTTAGTCTGTTTTTTTGCATTTTCAACATTAAGCTCACAACCGTTTTCAACACAATTAATGACCTTATGCTCAGCGCCATGGTACATAAATACTCTTTTTATATCTTTCATAAGCGTAATGCCTTTAATATATACTATAAATATTATCAGCCTTATAATTCCTTCAATAATACTCCGTAAAGCAAATGATTCTACTTTTCCTTTAAAAAGCTCGGCAAGCGAAAAAGGAACAAGCACAAATACCAATACGGCAATAATAATTGATAACACCATTGTTATTCCCATGGTTATGGCTTCTTTTTTATCCCTTTTCTCCTTTCTGCGTTTACGTCTTTCAACCATTGCAGAAAGCTCTTCATCATCTTCCTCACTCATATCATCATCATAAAAACTTGCGGAATAAGTAAGGGTTTTCATTCCAAGAATAAGTGAATCTATAAAAGCTGCAATACCACGGAGCACCGGAAGCCTGAATATGGCTATGTGGTCCCTGATTCCAATATATATATCTTTTTTTACTTCTATTGTATTATCAGGCTTTCTGACAGCTACCGCATATTCAGACTCATTTTTCATCATTACGCCTTCAATAACAGCCTGTCCGCCTATTCCTGATGGTTTCATTATATATCACTCCCAAAAGAAAAAATAGGTCAGGATACAGTTATCCCAACCTATAGTCAATCAGTCTATTTACTCTGTGATAAACCATATTTACGGTTAAATCTGTCAATAGCACCTCTTGCAGTTACCGACCTCTGCTGTCCTGTATAAAAAGGATGGCACTTAGAACATACTTCTACGTGAATATCCTCTTTAGTAGAACCCGTAACAAATTCATTACCACAGTTGCACACAACTTTAGCCTGATAATATGTCGGCTGTATATCTTGTTTCATTTTTTTCACCTCTCTACATATAAATCAAGTGTGTTCTAAAAAACAGCTTTTTTATTGTAGCATAGTTTTATTTGCAATGCAAGCAAAAATCAAACAATTTTCACTTTCTTAATCATCTCAACAAATTCTTTGTTATTTTTTGTACGCATAAACATCTTAATAATATGCTCAACAGCTTCATCAGATTTCATTCCATTCATTGCTTTTCTCATAAGAAAACTCGCTTCCATCTCAGACTGCGTAAGTAAAAGGTCGTCACGCCTCGTACTGGATTTCGGAAGGTCAATGGCAGGGAAAATCCTCTTCTCGGAAAGGCTTCTGTCCAGAACCAGTTCCATATTACCTGTTCCCTTAAATTCTTCAAATACAACGTCATCCATTCTGCTTCCCGTATCCACAAGGGCAGTTGCAAGTATTGTAAGGCTTCCGCCTTCTCTCATATTCCTTGCAGAACCAAAGAACCTCTTTGGCATATGAAGCGCTGCCGGGTCAAGTCCTCCCGATAATGTACGTCCGCTGGGCTGAATAGTAAGATTATACGCTCTTGCAAGCCTGGTAATGCTGTCTAACAGAATCATTACATCCCTTCCATGTTCTACAAGCCTTTTTGCGCGCTCTATAACCATTTCCGATACTCTTTTGTGATTATCAGGAAGTTCATCAAAGGTGGAATATATTACCTCGACATTGTCGCCCTCAATATATTCTTTGATATCCGTTACTTCCTCAGGTCTTTCATCAATAAGAAGTATTATGACGTGCATTTCAGGATGATTAACCGTTACAGCCTTTGCCACCTGCTTAAGAAGGGTTGTTTTTCCTGTCTTCGGCTGTGAAACAATCATTCCACGCTGTCCTTTTCCAATCGGCGATATTAAATCAACCATTCTCATAGCCGTTCCCGAACCTGAAGTCTCAAGATGTATCCTGGAATTAGGAAATATCGGCGTAAGGTCTTCAAATTTCGGTCTGTGTGCTATTGCGGAAACATTATATCCATTTACTGATTTGAGATATAATAATGCAGAAAATTTTTCATTCTGGCTTTTAATTCTTGTATTGCCAACTATAATGTCTCCCGTTCTCAGGCCAAATCTGCGTATAATTGCAGGAGAAACGTATACATCCTGTTCTCCCGGCAGGAAATTATCGCATCTTATAAAACCATATCCGTCCGACATTACTTCAAGTATTCCGCTTTTTACTTCACCGCTGTCCAACTGTTCAAGCTCGGTAGCATTATTATTATTCTGCTGGTATTTACCCTGCTGCGCGGTATTATTATTTTTTGCAGGGTTTACAGCCTTTCTTTCAGCGGATACAGAAACTTTCTTTTCTGTTTTGCCTTCAGCCGCCTGAGGCTTTTTTTCAGGTGCAGGAGCTTTCTTTTCAGGTGCAGAAGCTTTCTTTTCCGCCTCTTTGTCAGAACTCAGCTTCATAAGCTCTTCAATAAGCTCGCCTTTCTTAAGCGTGGTTATTTTTTTAATACCTTTTTCCTTTGCAATTACCCTTAATTCAACAAGGGATTTCTTGCTATAATCCATATTTACCTCCATAAACAATATTTATTTATATATAACATCCGTATCATAATTATCAGTAGGGATAAAAAAACATAATATTTCTAAATTGAATAAATTGAAAATATGAAATTTTATGACGTTTTCCAATAAAATATTGATGTAAACATTATACACCTGCATGTACGGACTTGTAAAGTACTAATTTACATAAACTTACTTGATTTTCTCCATAATCTGTAATATTATTTTATACGGACAAAAATAAATTACCGTTATTACGGCAGAAAGGATAAAAAAATGACTGACCCACTTTTATTTCATGAAAAGTTACAAGGCAAGATAAGCACTGAAGCAAAGTGCAGCGTAAAGACAAGAGAAGCTCTTGCAACAGCTTATACTCCGGGTGTTGCAGAACCATGTAAGGAAATTGCAAAAGATCCTGAACTGGCATACCGCTACACCATTAAATCAAATACAATCGCCATCGTATCCGACGGCAGCGCCGTACTCGGACTAGGCAATATAGGACCGCTTGCCGCTATGCCGGTCATGGAAGGAAAGGCAGTTCTTTTTAAAGAATTCGGCGGCGTAAACGCTTTCCCGATATGCCTTGATACACAGGATACTGAGGAAATTATTGAAACCGTAGTAAGGATTGCGCCTGCCTTTGGCGGTATTAATCTTGAGGATATATCGGCGCCAAGATGTTTTGAAATTGAGGAAGCGCTTAAAAAGCGCCTTAACATACCTGTATTCCATGACGACCAGCACGGTACGGCCATTGTCGTACTTGCAGGAATTATTAATGCGCTTAAAATTGTCGGAAAACAAAAAGAGACCTGCCGCATTGTAGTAAACGGAGCCGGCAGCGCAGGTATTGCAATTACAAAGCTTCTGTTAAGCTACGGCTTTAAGGATATTATAATGTGCGATACATCAGGCATATTATCAAAGGAATCAAAAAGACTTAACCCTGCAAAGGAAGAAATTATAAAAATTACCAACCTTTCAGGCAAAACGGGTACTTTAGCTGACGCCCTTTCAGGCGCAGATATTTTTATAGGCGTATCCGCTCCCGGTGTAGTAACTGCCGAAATGGTTGCTTCAATGAATAAGGATGCCATTATATTTGCAATGGCTAATCCTGTTCCTGAAATAATGCCTGATACTGCCAAAGCAGCAGGCGCGCGTATAATAGGTACCGGGCGTTCTGATTTTCCTAACCAGATTAACAATGTCGTAGCATTTCCCGGTATATTTAAGGGAGCCCTGCTCGGCCGGGCAGAGCAGATAACTGAAAAAATGAAACTTGCTGCAGCGCTTGCCATCGCAGGACTCGTATCTGATGATGAGCTTAACGAAGAATATATAATGCCGCAGCCGTTTGACCCTAATGTTGCTGATGTAGTAGCTAAAGCTGTAATGGATAATATCTGATGAAGGGATACACTTATGATATCTACACCGCAAACGTTATTTAAACTCATGATTCTGTTTTTTTTGGATTCGGTGGATTTTTCACTAAGCAACGCCATCATATCCGACTTTTTTCTTGACCGCGGATATACGGATTACTTTAATATACAGACATTTTTTAATGAATTGGAGGAAGAAAAACTTATATCGTCTTCTTCTACCCACAAAAGCACCTGTTATAAAATAACGGCTGAGGGCAAAATGACTTTAGACTGTTTTCATTATGAGATATCACCTGATATCAAAAACGAAATTAAAACATATCTTAAAGAGCATTTCAATGACATCATTGAAATGCTCTCAATCAGTTCTGATTATTCAAGATTACGTACAAATGAATATATTGTCACATGTAAAATATGTGAGCGCGACAGTCTTATTGCTTCAGTTTCAATTACTGTAGCTTCTGAAGAACTGGCACGTCTTGCATGTGAAAACTGGGCAAAAAACAATTCTGCAATATATTCATTTATTATTAAATCACTTCTGTAAATATTATTTAGCAGGACGTCCTATAACTGCCACTTTATCCTTATTATATATAAAAGACTGCGATACATTTGAACCATTCGCATGTATCATCCTGCCATAACTGTATACCTTTCCGTCATAACTTTCACCCTGCTGCCCCATATATATTGCAACATGGTAAATATTCTTATAACGTCCGTTTTTATTTCCCTTAAAAAAGAGCAAATCTCCCGGCCTCAGCTTGTTTAATCTGTTAATATTTTTAACTGCTACGGTTTTCTTATGCTTTACAAGATATTTCGCTTCATTGGCAGCTACCGGAGCATAATACCTGTCGCCAAAATAAATTTTGACAGGCGCATATGAACGCCACACCAGAGATGAACAGTCATAGTATCCCTTTTGCATTCTTCTGGCCTGACTGTATACTGCCCCCTCTGCTTTAAGCGCGTTTAATACTGCCTTAACGCCTTTTTTCTTTCCTACATTTACCGAAACAGTAAGCTCAGTACCATCCACGCTTGCTACAATAGCGGCGTATCCTATGGCTTTTGCAGTCACAACCCCCGTACTGCTTACCGTAGCAACACGGCTGTCTGATGTACTGTAAACCACTCTGCTTGCATCATTAAGCCCTGTAATATTTATAATCTGTTTTGTACCTCTGACCGTTACATAAAAGTCTTTTTTTAGCTGCGGGTCAGTTACAGTAATATTACAATTTAAAGTAATACCGTCAACATTTACCGATATAACTGCGCTTCCTGTTTTAACTGCAGTTATTATTGCACCCGGAGCCTGTCCTTCATATACATTTGAGTATACGGTTGCAACTCCCGTATCGGAAGAATACCAGACAGCCTCTCCTGCCGTTCCGCTTACCGTTATATTCATATATGCATCTTTTGCAAGGTTTGATGCTGTTACACTGATTACAGGGTTAGTAACATAAAAACTGCACGTATATGATTCTTTAATCCCTGATGGTCTTGTAAGCACAGCCGTAATATAAGCCTGTCCTTCTGATAAAGGATTAACCACACCTTTTTCATCAACGCTTGCTACAAGCGGATTAGAAGAACTCCATTCAAGTATTCCCTCGTGAAAATTTATGACAGACAGGGCATAACCGCCGCTTCCTGCAGCTCTGTAAACCGTCTGCTCAGATATGTACTCAGCGCCGGGCAATACATTAACAGTTGTTTTTGCAACAATTACATATGTTCCCTCACTACCGTCTTCATTATAATATTTAACCTTTACCTCAGCAATTATTTCAGTAATTCCACACGCATTTCCCTTTATCCGGACCTCGTTAAAATTGCCGGTATATGACTCAATCTGTGCGCAGTTGTTTGATAAAATATATTCCACGCTTACACAGTCTGCAGGAATATTGGTATTAGCACTAAGCGTAATTACATCATTTTCTTCTACCGTATATGAGTCTGAATTAAAATTGAAAAAAAGCTGATATATATCCTGTCCCCTGATATCGGAAGCATACGCCTCCCGTGAAGAAAACACCACTGCTGCCAGAAGCATAAAAGCAGACAATATAATTATTTTAATCGTATTAGTTCTTTTATTCATTATTATCATCCTTTAAACATTTCTGTATATTCGGAAATGTATTCCAGTATTTCTTCCTTTCCTTCTCCTTTTACTGCCGAAAAGGGAATTACCGGCGTGCCGGTTTCCGTTCCAAGTACTTTTTCTATAAGCGACACCTGTCCTGCTGTCTGTGATTTTTTTATTTTATCAGATTTGGTTGCTATAATAATCGGTGAAAATCCAAGTGCATATAATTTCTTATACATATCCGTATCTTTTGCTGAAGGTGCATGCCTTATATCTACAAGCATAAATACAACCCTGAGCATCTTTGAAGTTCTGAAATAACGCTCCGTCATTTTTCCCCACTTTTCCTTCAGCTCCTTTGATACCCTGGCATAACCGTAACCCGGAAGGTCCACAAAATACAATTCATTATTTACCCTGTAATAATTGATAGTCTGCGTCTTACCCGGCTGTGATGAAGTCCTTGCCAGAGACTTTCTGTTAAGAAGCGAATTAATAAGTGAAGATTTTCCAACATTTGAACGGCCTATAAAAGCAAATTCAACCTTGTCATTATCAGGGAGTTTACTCGTCACACCACACACTGTTTCAAGCTTTACCTCTTTTATCTTCACTTTGTACCTCCGCATCTTACTGCATGTGCAATAACCTGTTCCATATTATTTACATATCGTATATCCAGTCCATCTGTTATCTCAGTTTCTATTTCACTTATATCATTTTTGTTGTCCTCCGGCACAAGCACGGTATGTACTCCTGCTCTTTTTGCTGCAAGCAGTTTTTCTTTAAGCCCTCCTACCGGAAGAACCCTTCCACGCAGCGTAATTTCCCCTGTCATTGCAACATCCGCAATTACTTTCCTTTCAGTTACTGCTGAAAAAATAGCAGTTGCCATTGTTATTCCTGCTGAAGGTCCGTCTTTTGGAACCGCCCCCTCAGGTATATGTATATGTATATCATTTTTTTCAAAAAAATCATCTGCAATGGAGTAACGGCTGCTCTGTGACCTGACGTAGCTTATTGCAGCTTTAGCTGATTCTTTCATTATGTCTCCCAGTTGCCCTGTCAGTTCACACTTTCCTTTACCCGGCATAATATTTACCTCTATTTCCAGCGTATCGCCGCCAAAGGAAGTCCACGCAAGCCCTCTTACTATTCCTACTTCATCCTTTTTGGCAACTTCATTTATAATAAAAGGCTGTCTGCCAAGATAATCATGCAGGTTCTTTCCTGTTATCCTTACCGAACCGTTTTCCCCGGCAACAATCTTTTTTGCCGCTTTTCTGCATATCCGTCCTATGCTTCTTTCAAGGTTCCTGACTCCGGATTCCCTCGTATAAGATGAAATAATTGTCCTTAATGCAGTATCGGAAATCGAAAGCTCTGATGATTTTAAACCGCATTTTGCACGCTGCTTTGAAAGCAGATGTTTTTTTGCTATATGGAATTTCTCGTTTTCCGTATAACCCGATATATTAATAATTTCCATCCTGTCAAGAAGCGGCTCAGGTATATTTTGCGTACTGTTTGCAGTACATATAAATAATACATCCGATAAATCTACTGCTATCTCAACATAATGGTCGGTAAAAAATGTATTCTGTTCCGGGTCCAGAACTTCAAGCAGCGCCGAATAGGCATCGCCGCGTACATTGTTATATCCTACTTTGTCAATTTCATCAAGAAGTATAAGCGGATTGGATACACCGCTGTTTTTTAACGCATTGATAATCCTGCCTGGCATCGCTCCCACATAAGTACGCCTGTGCCCTCTTATCTCTGCCTCATCGCCCATTCCTCCAAGACATATGCGTACATATTTCTTTCCAAGCGCATCCGCTACTGCCCTGGCAATAGATGTTTTGCCCGTACCCGGAGGTCCTACAAGGCATAAAATAGGTGCATCTGAATTACCATTCAGCTGGCGGACTGCAAGGGATTCTATTATTCTCTCCTTAACTTTATTAAGGCCATAATGATTTTTATTAAGAACCTTTTCTATATTTGTTATATTGCTGTTATCAACTCCCTTATTATACCATGGAAGCGACAGCAGCGTTTCAATGTATGTACGGCTTACTCCGGCTTCAGGAGATGCCGGTACAATATCATTGTACCGTCGTATTTCTTTCTTTATATGCTCCTTAACCTCGTCAGATGCATTGAGTCTTAGACATCTGTTCATAAAATCATCGGCATCTTCCGCTTCTTCGCCGTCAAGTTCCTGTCTTATAAGCTGCAGCTGCTCTCTGAGATAATACTCACGCTGCCTGTCTTCCATAATTTCCTGAACCCTGTCATGAAGTTCATTTTTCATCTTCAGAGTTCTTATTTCATCTACAATATAACTGGCCAGTATCTCGAATCTTCTAACAAGAGCACATTCATTAATAATCTTTTTACCGGTTTCAAATGGCATATCCAGACGGGAGGCAACGTAATCCACTGCTTCATCCGCTACATGCATTGTTTTAATTGCAGTAAAAATATTCGGGTTGATATTCATATCAAGCGACATATACACAACAAGCATTTCCCTCAGATTCCTGATAAGCGCATCATGGTCATGCCTCAAATATTTTTTCTCATTTTCAACTATCTCATATTCGGCAAGACGGTAATTTCCATCATCCGAATACTTTTCACCGGTAATGCGGACTCTGGTTATTCCTCTGATAACCACTCTTATGTTGGAATACATAGGTTTTATAAACTGATTAATATCAGCCAGGACTGCTATTTCCTGCGCTTCTTCGGATTCGTCTGAAAACATTACAACAACCTTGTTTTCTCCTTTAAGCGCATTCACTACAGCTGATTTGTTTTCGCTTTTCCTGTTCTTATCAACATCAAAATGTATTACAGCTCCCGGAAATAGTATTATTTCTTTAAGTGTTATAATTGGTGCCATATCTTTTGCCATTTTATATAACTCTCTTTCCAAGCAATATTTAATAAAATTGTACACTTATAAGTTACTACAAATAAATGTACAATTTTTAAAGTATATTTTAGCTTATTTTACTTTGTCTTTCTGATGATTTCTTACGCGGCGGAACCTTATATTCAATAACCGGCTTACCTGTTCCGCAAATAACATCTTTTGTAATTACGCATCCCTTTACTGTACTGTCGGAAGGAAATTCATACATTACATCCAACATTGAACTTTCCATTATTGCCCTTAATCCTCTTGCTCCCGTCTTTCTCTCAATGGAACGCTTCGCAATTTCTTCAATTGCTTCATCCTCAAAATCAAGAGATATATTGTCAAGTTCAAATAATTTTTTATACTGCTTAACCATAGCGTTCTTAGGCTCGGTCAGAATACGTCTTAAAGCCTCTTCATTAAGTCTGTCTAATCCTACCGTCACAGGCACGCGCCCAACAAATTCAGGTATCATTCCAAACTTAACAAAATCTTCGGGAAGAACCTGTCTGAACAGCTCTCCTATATTCTCGTCTTTTGAAGTATCTGTTCCTATCTCGGCATTAAAACCAATTGACTTTTTACCAATACGCGAAGCAATAATTTTTTCAAGTCCGTCAAACGCGCCTCCGCATATAAATAAAATATTGGTAGTATCAATCTGCAAAAATTCCTGATGCGGATGTTTCCTTCCTCCCTGTGGAGGAACATTTGCTACCGTGCCTTCAAGAATTTTAAGAAGCGCCTGCTGTACGCCCTCGCCTGAAACATCCCTGGTTATAGATACATTCTCGGATTTTCTGGTTATCTTATCAACCTCGTCAATATAAATAATTCCGAATTCAGCTTTTTCTACATTATATTCTGCAGCCTGTATTATTTTAAGCAGTATGTTTTCAACGTCTTCGCCTACATATCCTGCTTCCGTAAGTGCAGTTGCGTCAGCAATTGCAAACGGTACATTAAGAATCTTTGCAAGCGTCTGTGCAAGATAAGTCTTTCCTGACCCTGTAGGACCTACCATTATGATATTACTCTTCTGCAGTTCCACATCTGACATTTTTCCTGCAAGAACCCTTTTATAATGATTATAGACTGCTACCGAAAGAGCTTTTTTGGCATCCTCCTGTCCGATTACATATTCATCTAACAAAGCCTTAATTTCCTTAGGCCTAAGCAGATTGATTTCATCACTGAGCGACGGTTCAGTCTCATATTCGCTGCTGTACAGTTCTTCCTCTACTATCTCTGCGCATACTTCCACACATTCGTCGCAAATATAGATATCCTTTTCAGCTGCCGATATCATTTTTCTGGCCTTTTCCTGTGGTTTGCCACAGAATGAACATCTTATCTGCTTATCGTTATCATCTTTTCCAGCCATTACAATACCTCATTATTTTTATATACGATTAGTTATAATTTTATCAACAATACCATATTCAAGCGCTTCTTCCGCACTCATATAATTATCTCTTTCCGTATCAAGTTCAATCTGTTCAAGCGGCTTTCCTGTGTTCTCTGAAAGAATCTTATTAAGTTTTGCCTTTATCTTCAATATATTTTCAGCAACTATTTTAATTTCTGTTGCCTGACCTCTTGCACCGCCTGACGGCTGATGAATCATTATCTCTGCATTAGGAAGCGCCATTCTCTTACCTTTTGCACCTCCGGCAAGAAGGAAAGCGCCCATGCTGGCAGCCATTCCTATACATATTGTTGATACATCGCACTTGATATAATTCATTGTATCATATATTGCCATTCCTGCAGTAACAGAGCCTCCCGGACTATTAATATACAGATTTATATCCTTATCAGGATCCTCTGATTCCAAAAACAGAAGCTGTGCAACAACAACGCTTGCTGATACATCATTTACTTCTTCTCCCAGGAAAATAATACGTTCCTTTAATAATCTTGAATATATGTCATATGAACGCTCGCCTCTGCTGGTCTGTTCAATGACGTATGGTACTAAACTCATAATAATCCCCCTGTCAAATTATTTTTCTACTGCCGAATCCGTAACAAATTCTACAGCTTTTTCAACCTTTATGTCTGCTTTTATCTGCTCCATTTCCTTTTCGCCGATTGTATCTTTAAGTTTGTCGGCTTCCATTCCATAAGACTTAGCTATCTGTTCAATCTTTTCCGTAGTCTCTTCGTCTGACACATCAATATTCTCCGCCTCGGCTACTGCCTCAAGAACAAGCCTTGACTGTATCCTTTTAAGCGCCTGGGGTTTCATCTGCTCCATCATTCCCTGCGCAGTATTACCTGTAAACTGCATATACTGCTCTATGCTTATTCCCTGCATCTGAATATTCTGTGCAAACTCCCTGAGCATATTTTCAGTCTGTGCAGTTACCATATCATCTGCAATCTCCATTTCTGCACCTTCAATTATCTGCTCAATTACCGCATCTTCTTTCTTTGCCCTGTTTTCTTTTTCTTTTTTCTCTAAAAGTTTTGCCTTGATATCTGCTTTATATTCATCAAGTGTATCAAATTCTGATACATCCTGCGCAAGCTCATCATCAATATCAGGAAGAATCTTTTTCTCAATCTTTTTAATTGTCACTTTAAACAGGGCCGGTTTACCTGCAAGCTCTGCCGCCTGGTAATCCTCCGGGAAAGTAACATTTACATCTGTTTCCTCGCCTGTATTCTTTCCTTCAAGCTGTTCCTCAAACGTATCTATAAACGAATGGCTTCCGAGAACAAGCGGATAATCTGTTCCTTTACCTCCCTCAAACGCCTCTCCGTCGACAAATCCTTCAAAATCTATAGTAACTGTATCGCCGTTCTCTGCCGCGCGGTCCTCAACTGTTACCATACTTGCATTCTTTTCCTGCTCTGCTTTAAGCTCCTCCATAATATCATCATCCGAAACCTCGGCGCTTAATGCTTCTACTTCAACTCCCGTGTATTTTCCAAGAGTAACTTCCGGCTTAATTGCAACTGTAGCCGTAAATATAAAGCTTTTGCCTTTTTCAATCTGTACAACATCAACATTTGGTCTTGCCACCGGTTCTACATCCGACGCCTCTACTTCTTCTTCATAAGCTTCAGGAATAATGATATTAGCCGCATCTTCATAGAAAATATCAGCGCCATACATTTTTTCAATAACTGACATCGGAGCCTTGCCCCTGCGGAATCCGGGTACATTTATTTTACCCACGCTCTTTTTATATGCCGCTTTCATGGCATCATTAAATTTCTCAGCAGAAACTTCTATCGTAAGTTTTGCCATTCCTTTTTCAAGTTTTTCTACCTGCATACTCATTTTTTAATTCCTCCTAAATAAATGTTCATAAATTATAATTATCTATTTCCATATACGGTAATTGCCGCTAAGCGCCAATAGTGCAAACAGATACAGACAGTTATCATAATATCTTCTTTTTCCCGTTCTAAGCGGGGTATTCCAAAACAGTTCCACACATTCCTTACTGTATTTTCCGTTTGCCGCAAGCGAAGCCATTGCATTGGTCGCAATAATTGCTACCGGGTGCAGCGCCGGCTGGTCAATCACCGTTCCGTCTGTATCATACGTCATATAATCCCTGTTGCCGACAGTCTCACAGAAAAATTTCTGTATTTTATCAGCACACTCACAATTCCATTCATCAGCAGCAAACCATTCATAATCAAGTCCTATATTTGCAGCAACCCTGTAAGCGTCACTGTAAAACCAGTCATGCCTTCCTCCAAACTGTTTAACAAAATCACCGTTACCTACATATGGAGAACCATCATAATTTGCATACTCTGCTGCAAGTCCCGTTACAGGATGACATGCCTTTTTAAGATATTCTCTGCTTGCCTTTGCCGCCTCAGCCCAGAACGGCCTGTCACATTCATCCGCCCAGAGGGCAAACAGCTCATAAAAATGCGGCAGATGATAAGATGGATCTGTCCAGTCACAATTCGGAATAAATTTAATCAGTTTATTGTCCTTATCCCACATAGGAGGGCAGCATGGTTCATCCTCGCCGTTGTGCAGGCACACATGCAGTATTTTTCTTGCCCATCCGGAATAATCAAATATTCCTTCGCCGTCTCCCCACCTGTGCGAAGCAAAAAACAGCGCCATGGCAAAGAATTCTTCGCCGTCGGGAGCAGGTCCGTCACTGTTTTTCTCACCGCTTGTTTTGCACGACCATCCGAAATAACCTTTATGATAACCTTCAGTATTGTACATATATGTATATACCCATTTCCAAAGCCTGTCAAACTCTTTTTTCCAGTCCATCTGTACACACATCATCATACCATAGGACATACCCTCGGTTCTCGCATCATTATTACCGGTATCTTCAAGATATGCCATATCATCTCCCACGGTATGATAAAACTTCTCATCTTCACTTCCGTAAAAGACCGTATTAAAAGCATCCTTAATCTTTTTATCAATCTCTTCGCCGGTATATCCCATTTCAGAAAATACATTACGGTATACTCCGGTTTCAAATGCACCTTTCATAACATATCTCTCCAAATATTATTCTATCGCATGACCGTTATCATGCAATACTTTAATAATCATATCAGTGTAATATTTACACTTTTCATGTGTCTGTGCCTCTACCATTACTCTGATTAAAGGCTCCGTTCCGCTCGGCCTGAGAAGCAGTCTTCCGTCTGAGCCAAGCTCATTTTCAACTTTTTCCGAGATTTCAATAATATCTTTATCTTTAAGGGCAGCCTCTTTATCAGCAACCTTTACATTTACAAGCAGCTGCGGATATATATTTATATCCCTTGTCAAATCAGATATTTTAGTCTTGCTTTCAAGCATTACTTCCATAAGCATAAGCGCTGTAAGCACCCCGTCGCCTGTTGCTGCATATTTTCTGAAAATAATATGGCCTGACTGTTCCCCTCCAAGAGAATAATTATTGTTTATCATATTTTCGTATACATATTTATCCCCGACTGCCGTTTTTTCATATTTTATTCCTATTGCGTCAAACGCTTTATAAAGACCTATATTGGACATTACGGTAGTAACAACCGTACTGTCGTTAAGATTGCCCTGCTCATTCATATAACGGCCGCACAGATATAATATAACATCTCCATCAATTATATTTCCCTTATCGTCTACGGCAAGGCATCTGTCAGCATCTCCGTCAAATGCAAAGCCTATGTCGGCGCCATGTTCTTTTACATACTGCTGAAGCACCTCTATATGCGTCGAGCCGCAGTTATTATTAATGTTAATTCCATCAGGCTCCGCATTTATAACGCATGTTGTTGCTCCAAGCGCGTCAAATACGCTCTTTGCAATAGTCGAAGCTGAACCATTGGCACAGTCAAGAGCTACTACCACGTCATCAAATGAACGTTTTGCAAGCGAAATAAGATATCCTATGTACCTGTGCCTTCCTATGGAATAGTCTATAGTCCTTCCTATCTTATCCCCGGTAGCAAATTCTATATCATCCTCCGGGCGGTCTATGTATTCTTCAATAAGCTGTTCAACTTCTTTTTCCAGCTTATGTCCGCTGCTGTTAATAATCTTAATCCCGTTATCATAATAAGGATTGTGGCTTGCCGATATCATTATTCCACAATCAAAACCTTCAGTTCTTATAACATAAGAAACACTTGGCGTCGAGATTACATGCAGAAGATACACATCTGCCCCGCTTGCCGTAAGCCCTGATGAAAGGGCATCCTCAAACATATAACTTGAACGTCTGGTATCTTTTCCTATTACAATCCGTGCTTTTTCCTTTTTTCCCTGTCCAAAATACCAGCCTAAAAATCTTCCAACCCTATATGCATGACGTACATTCAGTGTTACATTTGCTTCTCCTCTGAATCCATCAGTTCCAAAATATTTCATTTAAAATAACCTCCGTAAACTGTATGGCATAAAAACTCAATCATACCTATAATATCATACGAAGTTTTTATTTTCAATCACTATTTATATAAATTGAAGGCTGTCTTTTTGTGACAGCCTTCTCAGTCTTTCTCTTTTTTAACAACGCCACATAACACTAACGTGACATTGATTCTTCCTGCTTCCTGATCATCTGACGAACCATTTCGCCGCCAACAGAACCATTCTGGTAAGAAGTAAGGTCTCCATTATAACCATTCTTTAAAGGCACACCGAGCTCAGATGCTACTTCCATCTTGAAACGGTCCATAGCTTCTTTTGCCTGAGGCACCTCCATGCTATTATTTCCTGACATTTTTTCACCTCCGTGATTTAGTTACTATTTATATGAAGATAAGGAAGTATAAGACTTCTTTACCCTGCTAAGTATTATTTCCATGAAGCCGTGTATTATGTATTCAATACCTGGTAATATGTGGCTTAAAAAATACATATATTGCATTAACACACTTTAATATCTAAAAAACAATGTATGAATTAATTACAAAATTAAATTCTTTTCTATGGAGCGGCCCTTTACTTGTACTGCTTCTTGGAACACATATAATACTTACAATACGAACCGGACTTGTACAAAGGCATGTCCTTAAAGGAATACGGCTGTCGGCATCCGACTCCGGCGGACTTCATATGCTTACCGCTACACTTGCGGCAACTTTGGGAACCGGCAATATAATAGGCGTATCAACCGCAATAGCGCTTGGCGGTCCGGGAGCATTATTCTGGTGCTGGATAACAGGCATACTCGGTATGGCTACTACTTATTATGAATGTTATCTCGGAAGACTTACTGCTACTGAGGAAGGCGGAGGAACCATGTATGTTCTCCGCGATTCACTAAATAAACCACGTCTTGCAAAAATATACGCATTATGCATGCTCTTGGTATGTCTCGGTACAGGATGCCTTACACAGTCAAATGCCGTCTCAGTCTCTTTTTTTTCAACATTTCATATACCTCATGCGGTATCGGGAATAATTATCATGATACTGTCAGGACTTGTTATTGCAGGCGGTAAATCATCCATAGTAAAAGTATGCGCAAAAATAGTGCCCGTAATGTGCGTACTTTTCCTCGGAGGCTGTATATATCTTTTATTTATAAACAGGCAATTTCTTCCTGAAACAATAAGACTTGTAATACAGGACGCATTTTCAAAAAATTCAGTGACAAGCGGCGTATTATGCGGCGGTTTTTTATCCGCAGTAAGATATGGAATTGCACGCGGACTTTTTACAAACGAAGCCGGTATAGGCTCAGCAGCAGTATTTGCAGGTGGAAGCAGACTTAATGCAAAAGACCAGGCTCTTGTATCAATGACCGCTACATTTTGGGATACTGTAGTTATATGCGCAGTTACAGGGCTTGTAATTATAAGCGGATATCTTGCATGCCCTGAATCAATAGACGGATATTCCGTAGGCGGATATGCAATTGCTGCATTTGATTCCATACCATATATAGGAAAACCTCTTCTGTCGGTTGCCATAGCAGGTTTTGCACTATCCACAATAATAGGCTGGTTTTATCCCGGAGAACAGGCGGTAATTTTCCTTTTTAAGGAAAAAGCTCCAAAAGTCCTTATAAAAATAAAGACCATCTACATTGTGATGGTCTTTCTGGGTTCAGTATTTGCGCTGGAAGCAATATGGGAAATGGCTGATCTGTTTAATGTATTTCTCATACTGCCAAATATATATGCGCTTATAAAACTTTCAAAAAATTATTCTTCAAACTGATCCATAAGCTTTTCAAACATCTCCATTGCGCAGTTTACCGGCTCTGCCGTAAGCATATCCACACCGCACAGTTTAAGCAGCTCTACAGGATCGATAAAATTACCGCTTTTCAGAAACTTTTTATAACCTTCAATAACATTCATATCGCCTTTTAATATACCTGAAGAGATTGATATCGCCGCTGCAAATCCCGTGGCATACTGATATACATAAAATGGTGTATAAAAATGGGGTATTCTTGCCCATTCCATGGCAATCTGTTCATCTATAACCGCATCCTCCCCAAAATAATACGCATTAAGTTTTCTGTATATTTCACATAATACTTCAGGCGTAAGCGTTTCACCTTTCATGCACATTTCATGTGTAATCTTTTCAAATTCTGCAAACATTGCCTGTCTGAAAAACGTTGTTCGGAACTGTTCCAGAAAATAATTAATAAGATATTTCTTCTCATCCTTTCCGGAAACATTATCAATCATATAATTAACTAAAAGCGCCTCATTACATGTAGATGCAACCTCAGCAACAAATATCTTATAACCGGCATATATATACGGCTGGTTTTTATCCGAATAATACGAATGAAGCGCATGGCCCATTTCATGCGCAAGCGTAAATACGCTGTTTAGATTATCCTGATGATTAAGAAGCACATACGGATGTACTCCATATGCTCCCCATGAATATGCGCCGCTTCTCTTACCTTCATTTTCATATACATCTATCCAGCCTTCATCAAATCCCTTCTGTAATAACGACTGATATTCCTCTCCAAGCGGCGCAAGTCCGTTAGAAACAATTTTTTTAGCTTCTTCATAATCTATTTTCATATCCACATTACGCACCATGGGAACATATAAATCATACATATGAAGTTCTGAAAGATTAAGCGTTTCCTTCCTTATCCGTATATACCTGTGAAGAAGCCCTATATTATCATGGACTGCTTCTATAAGCTTTTCATATACCCTGACAGGAATATTTGCATCTGACAGGCTGTAATGCATTCCGCTTTCATATTTTCTGGCTTTTGCAAAAAAGCAGTGTTTCTTTACATTGGCGCGGAAAACAGCGGCAAGTGTATTCTTATGCGCCGTATACACAGCATACATTGACTCAAATGCATTCCTTCTTACATTCCTGTCACGGCTCTGCAGAAACAAATTATATCTGCCGTGCGTAAGCGGTACCTTTTCATTATTTTCGTCATATATATCCGGAAACTTTATATCAGCATTATTAAACATTGCAAATATATCCGACGGCGCTTCCGCAATCTCTGATACTCCTGCCAGAAGCTCTTCAATATCAGAGTCAAGTATATGCTCTTTCTGTCTGAATACTATCTCAAAATATCTCTCATATTTTTTGAGTTCTGCCATTTCTTTACAGTAAGCTTCAATTTTCTCCTGACCTGTATTCATTAAAAGCGGTTCTATAAAAGAAGCTTCCGTATCTTTGGCAACCATAAGCGACTGGGCCCTTGACGCCATATCCTGATAACGTCCCTCCGCCATATCTTCATGGGATTTCTGCGAGGCATAAACATATATTTTTTCAATACGGCAGTCAAGCTCAGCATTAAGCTCAAGAAGCGCAAAAAGATCTTCTTTTCCTATTTCTTTCATGTCCTTATACTTTTTAAGCTTATCGGTTTCAGCATATGCCTTCTTTAAATCCTCTTCCCAGAGGCCGTCAGATTCATACATGTCTTTCATATTCCACATATAATGCGGGTCAGCTTCTGAACGTTTAACAGTCTTTTTCATATTAATAACCTTTCCTAATCTGTTGTAACAGATGATTGCAAAGCTTATTGTAATTATTATTGATTGTGCGGTTTTTACGTTGCCGCCGCAGGCACGTTTGCACTGCCCTCGCTACGCAGCGGCGCTAAACTCGGAAAACCTTGTTAATCGCCGGCGAGCTCACAGCACCTGCTTGCGGCACATAAAATCCACACAATCACTATAGAATCTGATTTTGCAATCACCTGCTACAGACTATTTCTTATATATAATTTTTTCAAGTATGTTCTCTGCCGTTTCTTCGTCCGCCACGGCGCTTATTATTGCGGCAGAGAATTCTATTGCAGTACCAAGTCCCCTGCTTGTAATTGTATTGCCGTCTTTTACTACAGGCGCTTCAACATATTCTGCTCCAAGAAGCTTTTCCTCAAATCCCGGATAGCAGGTAGCCTTCTTACCTTCAAGCAGCCCGTTTACTCCAAGTATTGACGGCGCTGCACATATAGCGGCAATATATCTGCCATCTTCTGAAAATTCCTTAAGTTTTTCACAGAGTATTTCACAATCCATAAGTTTGTTCGTTCCCGGCATGCCTCCCGGAAGCACAAGCATACATGCGTCATCCCATGTTACACCATCAATCCCCATATCTGTCTTTACCGTAATTCCATGTGAACCGGTAATATATTCGGCATTATTTACCGAAACCGTACTTATGCTTATGCCTGCCCGCCTTAAAAGGTCTACAACAGTCAGCGCCTCAATTTCCTCTGTTCCGTTTGCCATAAAAATAAATACTTTTTTCATAAAGCAATCATCTCCTGTCCTTATTATTTACTTCTATTTATTTCTTTCAGCCAGATCTGTCTGCAAAGCCAAAAGATAATGTACAAATACTCCGTTATGCGGGGATATCTGATATCTGGGTTCAAGCTCGTCATAATTAAAGCTTTTAGGCCCCCCGTTTTCAGAACGGACAAAAAATTCATACAGCTTTCTGAAAGTCAGATAATAATATATATCCCTTTTTGCAAAATATATGATTAAAAATGATACTCCGTCCTGTTCTTCAAATTCTTTCATAAATTCTATCTGATGCCTGTGGATATTCTGCATCGGGAATCTGTCTGTCTGACATTCCTTTGCATCAAAACATACCGGTATTCCCTGTACCGAGCCAATATAATCAACAGTACTTTTCTGCTCAAAATAGGCAAGAGTTATATGCTTTGTTTCTTTATCTATTTTAAGCGGTGTAATCGGCGTAGGAATCTTCTGCACGACTGCAAGTTTTCTCTCGCGGTATTTTTCATTTGTCAGATTAATCTGTTCTTCAAGAACCGAGCCCCTAAGCCCTCTTGAATTCCATGACGGCATAACTTTATCCCCTTACCTAATGTATTGTAAATATTTCTCAAATTCTTCAGGAAGCGGCGCCATAACCGTTTTTTCCGAAACTCCGGAAAGTATTCCTTCTTCCTTTCCAAATCTGACTTTATATGCATGAAGAAGGTAATGCTTTAATCTGCTGTCAGCCGCGGCGCCATATTTTACATCACCTGCAATCGGGAAGCCTTTATATGCCAGATGCGCCCTTATCTGATGTGTCCTTCCCGTAATAAGTTTTACTTCCAACAGAGCCTTATCATCATAAGTATCTATTACCTTAAACTCCGTACGGATATATTTTTCATTCTGATATTTATCATCCGATATATACACCTTATTATTATCAATATCTTTTATAAGATAACCTGACAATATTGATTCACTTTCGGGTATGCCTTCCACTATACATCTGTAATACTTGGAAACCCTGCGCTCCTTTATAGCCTCTGTGAGCGCCTGCAGTCCCTTAAGATTTTTTCCGCATGCCATTACCCCGCCCGTATTCCTGTCAAGGCGGCTGCATATACCGGGTTTTTGTATATTTTCACCTGATATCTGTCCGGTTTTTAAAAGATAACATTCCAGTATCTCAACCATTGAAATATCATCTTTTTTTGCCTTTTGTGAAAGTATTCCCGCAGGTTTGTTAAAAAATATTATATACTCGTCTTCATATAATATATCTATACGGTAACTGTTATATTTTATATACTTCTGATTAGTATAGCCATCTGTTTTTATATCTATCTTAATTTGGGGTTCTGATATATGTTTTTTTTCTTCTCCCCTGAATTTTGATATTGTTTCATCAGACATAAATATACTTATTATATCGCCAGCATTAAGCTTTTCGTTTCCCGCTGCTTTATTTTTATTAAGGACAATATTCTTCTTACGTAGCATTTTATACAGGAATCCGCTTCCCGCCTCCTTAAAATATTTTTTAAGGAATTTATCAAGCCTCTGCCCTTCCTCATTTGCTGAAATAACAATATCTTTCATACTACCAGAGTCCTTATATATCTGAAACATTCATCCTGCTTTGCGGTTTTTTCAAAATCCCTGTCAGGCAGATATTTTTCAAACTGCTTATAATCATCAGTTATCTTTACGGTAAACCCTTCTATTTTATTTTTCCTAAAGCTGCTTTGCAGATAACCTGTAATATATCTGAGGTCCTGCTTTTTCTTACCTGTAATACCTATGACCTGATTATCGGTAATAACGATAAAGTCAAGATGCATTGCCTTGTCAGGTGAGGTTATAACCATATCTGTCATAAGTATTGCATTGTCATTTACAATACTTAAGGTTTTTTTGTAAAGCTCCTCTGATACGCCTTTATATGGAAACATGACTATATATATTACAAGTGTTTTTGCTAGCGGAAGCACAAAAAGAACGGATAAAACGGTGCATATATTAGCCTTGTCATATTTGTTAAGCAAAAGTCCGGTTACAAATATAACTACTGCCGCCAGTATAAGCAATAACATCGTAACAATCAGTCTTGTCTTCTTTCTTTTAATATATCCAAATGAACCTCTCTCAATCTCAAACTTCATACCGTCACCTCCAGTTAGTAATTACATCATCAGTAAAACTGTTTATATAATAGTCTGCCGCATCAACTTTAATATCCCAGAATTTGCTCGAATATTCATCCGCAATCGCGCATGTCCTCATACCTGCATTATTACCTGCGCATATTCCCTGGTACAAATCTTCAAACACCAGGCAGTTTCCCGGCTCTACGCCGAGTTTTTCCGCAACCAGCAGATATATGTCAGGCGAAGGCTTGCCTTTATTTACCTCATTTGCAGTATGTATCTCCTCAAAATATTTCGTAAGATTATGCGTGTCAAGCGTAGCCATGCAAAGCTCCATTGAATTGCTTGTTGCTATACCGCACTTTATTCCCTTCTTCTTAAGTTTTTCAAGAAAATCAATTACCCCGGGTTTCGGCAGTACTTCGTTATGATATTTGTCCCACGCCATATTGTTCCAGTCCGCTTTCATCTGCTCAATCGAATCCGGAAAGTTAAACCGTTCCTTAAAATAAATTGCGGTTTCGTGGAAACTCATTCCTTCAATATCTTCCTGATAGCTGCTTTCAAACGGAATGTTAAACCTTGCAAAATATTCCACATCAATAGCTTCCCACATCCACATTGAATCAACTACCGTTCCGTCAAGGTCGAATATAACTGCTTTTATATTATCAAACATCAATCTTCCTCCTGAATCGACTGTGCCCTGTAACCTTCCGCAATCAAATCCAGCTCGTCACAAAACCGTTCAAGCATATTCAGATCTGAAAGTTTATACAGTCTGTAAAACTCATCCTGTATCTTATCTATCTCACGTTTATTTGCAGCGCCATACAGATTCTGTATATTATTAAGAATCTCAGTAATCACCCTGTCAGTATGATGCATATAATTCTGCGCGCTCATAATCTCTTCACGCACCAGTGACATTTCCTTATCAAGCATAACAATTGCCTCCGCCGCAGCATGAAGCCTGTCAGTGATATGTTTCGGCATTTTTGAACGGTATTTGTACTGAAGCGAATGTTCAATAGTTCCCCAGAAATTCATTGCAAGCGTTCTTATCTGAATTTCAGCCTTTATCTGCTTAGGTCCTGAAATCATCTGAAGGTTATAATTGATTATAATATGATAGCTTCTGTAACCGCTCGGCTTACTGTTTGTAATATAATCCCGCTCTTCAATAATATCCATATCCTCACGGTTCCGTATCAGGTTTACAACAGCGTTTATATCCTCAACAAACTGGCATATAATCCTTATTCCCGCAATATCCTGAATAATATTTTCTATATCCTTTAACTCTACATTTTTCTTCTGCGCTTTCTCAAGGATACTTGAAATCTTCTTTACCCTGCCTTTCACCGAAAGAATCGGCGAATATTCATTCATGCTTTTATACTCTTCAATAACATGTTCAAATTTCATGCACAGTTCTGAAACTGCAGCATGGTAAGGCATAAGCATTTCACGCCATATCTTAGTTTCCATATGTCATCCTCTCCACTATAAATACTATTATTATAGTTTAACATATTGTTTGGATATCAACAACAAAAAAAAGAGCGGTATGCCCTTTTCTTTAAAAAATTATCATAAAAAACCGTTCCGTCACCAGTAAACAGCTCTTTTTTTATCAGGTATTGTTATAAACGCCAGTTTTTCAAGCTTATCAGAAAACGGCAAAAGTACAATTGTGCATAATATGTTAAATGTACTGTGAAGTACTGCTATCCCGGCAGGAGGCGCCGGCGTATTAAGGAATTCAAAATGTATGAATGTATTGAGCGTATAGAAAATTATCATAAACATTACTGTACCTATAACGTTAAAATACAAATGTACCGCCGCTGCCCTTTTTGCATTTTTACCTGCGCCTACAGCTGACATAATGGCAGTAATACACGTTCCTATATTCTGCCCCATAATTATTGGAATCGCCGTACTGTAATTTACTGCTCCGGCAATACACAATGCCTGAAGTATTCCTACAGAAGCTGACGAACTCTGGATAGCCGCCGTTAAAACTGCGCCTGCAATCATCCCGTACACAGGATTTGAAAACATTATAAGCATATCCGTAAAACCTTTTAACCTTGCAAGAGGAGCTGCGGCACCGCTCATCATTTCCATTCCATACATAAGTATTGCAAACCCTATGAGTATATTGCCTGTAATTTTTTTCTTACCGGTCTTACAAAAGAGAATAAGTATTATACCTGCCAGCGCAAATACCGGTGAAAAAGATGAAGGCCTGAGAAGCTGTATCCAGAAATTTTCACTCTCTATACCTGTCAGGCTCAGAATCCATGACGTAATGGTCGTACCTATATTGGCTCCCATTATTATTCCTATCGCCTGGGAAAGCTTCATAATTTTTGAATTAACAAGTCCTACTACCATAACCGTAGTTGCAGATGAAGACTGTATGACAGCCGTAACTATTGCTCCAAAGGCAACCGCCATAAATTTATTTGCAGTAAGTTTTTCAAGGAGTTTCTCCATACGGCCTCCTGAAAATGCGGCAAGTCCTTCTCCCATAGTATTCATTCCGAATAAAAACAATGCAAGCCCGCCCGCTAAAGACAATACATTAAAAAAACTCATTCTGACCTCTTTTCCGCATGCATTTCTAAATATACTTATAATATGTTCTTATTCGAAAATAACATGTATATGTAAAGTCTGATGAGTTTTTTATGTAAAATTTAAGTAAAGTATTATTTATTTATATTATACATATTGAGTCTGAGCGCATTCATTACTACACAAAAACTTGACAGGCTCATTGCTGCCGCTCCAAACATAGGATTAAGCTTTAAACCAAATATGGCAATAAATACTCCTGCCGCAAGAGGAATACCTATAATGTTATATATAAATGCCCAAAAGAGGTTCTGATGTATGTTTCTTAACGTAAGCCTGCTAAGCCTTATCGCCGCACATACGTCAGAAAGCCTGCTTTTCATAAGCACAACATCAGCCGCATCAATTGCTATATCAGTACCTGCGCCTATTGCCACCGCCGTATCTGCCGCCGTAAGAGCCGGCGCATCATTTATACCGTCTCCTACCATTGCAACACGCCCTCTTTTCTTAAGGGAACGTATAACTTCCTCCTTGCCGGCCGGAAGAACACCTGAAATGACCTCATCCACACCTGCCTGTATGCCTGTCACATTTGCAGTACGCTCATTATCTCCGGTAATCATTACTACATGCATACCCATTTCCTTGAGCTTTCTTATAGCCTCAGGGCTGTCTTCCTTTATTACATCGGCGACAGCTATGATTCCCAAAAGTTTCTGAGCCTTACAGAAAAACAGCGGAGTCTTTCCATTTTCCGAAAGTTCTTCAGATACACTCTTCATTTCTGCAGGTATATCCGCTCTTGTCCTTATGAATTCATAGTTGCCTCCGCTTATTTCCTGTCCGTCTGTCACAGCCGTAAGCCCATTACCCGGCATTGCCTTAAAATCACTTACTTCTATCAGGCCTGAATTTTTCTCATTCGCCTTTCTTATTATCGCTTTTGCAAGCGGATGTTCGCTTTTGTACTCCAGTGAATATGCATACATAAGAAGTTCTTCAACGCTTTCATCCCCTGACGGAATTATATCCGTAACATTTGGTTCACCTTTCGTTATTGTTCCTGTTTTATCCAGCGCAACAATACTTACTTTACCCATTTCCTCAAGTGAAACTGCCGTTTTAAACAATATTCCGTTCTTAGCTCCTACTCCGCTTCCTACCATAATTGCTACAGGCGTGGCAAGCCCAAGCGCACACGGACAGCTTATCACAAGTACGGACACTGCCCTCGCAATTGAATATGATATGTCAGCGCCTGTCAAAATCCATACGACAAATGTTATAACCGCAATAATAAGCACTGCCGGTACAAATATTCCCGAAACCCTGTCTGCTATTTTGGCAATCGGCGCTTTTGTCGCCGAAGCATCACTTACCATTTTTATTATTTGCGAAAGAGTTGTATCCTCTCCAACACGTACAGCTTCACATTTAATATATCCCGACTGGTTAATAGTCGCGGCAGATACCGAATCACCCATGTCCTTATCCACCGGTATACTTTCACCTGTAAGCATTGATTCATCTACAGCGCTGTTTCCTTCTATTATTACACCGTCTACAGGTATATTTTCGCCCGGCCTGACAACGAATATATCACCTTTTTTCACCTGGCTTACGGGTACAGTAATTTCTTTTCCGTCCTTTATTACAACAGCATTATTAGGAGCAAGCTTCATAAGGCTCTTAATTGCATCGGTAGTCTTGCCTTTAGAGCGGGATTCCAGTAATTTCCCAACTGTAATAAGCGTAAGAATCGTAGCGGCCGTTTCAAAATAGAATTCATCCATATATTTCATGGCAGCGTCAGTTCCAAGATGAAGCTGCGCATCAGTCATCGCAAAAAGCGCAACCGTGCTGTAAAGAAACGATACAAGCGAACCCATCGCTACGAGCGTATCCATATTGGGAGCGCGGTGAAGCAGGCTTTTAAAACCACTTATAAAAAATCTCTGATTAATAACCATAATGGCTGCAGAAAGGAGCATCTGCAAAATTCCAACTGCAATATGGTTTTCTGAAAAGAAATACGGAAGCGGCCAGCCCCACATCATATGTCCCATTGAAAAATACATAAGTATCATAAGAAGAACAATTGAAACAATAAGCCTGATAACTATAGCCGATGTTTCACTGTCATTATCTTCATCAGCGGTATCCTGTCTGACGTCTGCTTTTCTTTTAACAGAAGCCTTATATCCTGCTGCTTTCACTGCATTTATTACTGAAGCGCTGGCAACGTCACCTTCTACTATCATACTGTTAGTAAGAAGATTTACTGTGCATGACGTGACTCCTTCTACTGCAGATACTGCCTTCTCCACGCGCGCACTGCATGCTGCACAGGTCATTCCCTTTACATTGTACTGCATTATCAATTACATCTCCCTGCCAAAATTTCTCTTTCCTGCATATTATACTCCCCAATTTATTAATGCGCAACTCTGCTGTTTCTATTCCTTTGCCTTGCTGACAATATTATAATAAGCATTAGATGTAATTCTGTATACAATGACATAAAATATTCCAAATACCGCAAAACTTATAAGCGCCGTTACCACAAACAGCGGCACATTATTGATATTAAACATGAGCAGCAGTTCACGTATCACAGGAAATGCAAATATCAGATGACATGCAGCAAATACAAGCGGTATAAAAAATACCAGAAGAAGCTGTGAATTAATATTTTTTCGTATTTCCCGGCCTGTCATGCCAACTTTTTTCATAATTTCAAAACGCATACAGTCTTCGTAACCTTCCGAAATCTGCTTGTAATAAATAATAAGCACCGTTGCAAATATAAAAACTATGCTAAGTATTATGCCCATATAAAACAGTCCTCCATAAAGGCTATAAAAAGCTTCCCTGCCTTCTTCTTTATCATCATAGTAAAATGACACAATATTATACGTATCCCTAAGACTTCCTCCGTCTTTAAACATATCCCCTAACCGTGAATACATCTTTTCTTTTGCCCTGCCGCCTTTATCCACATTAAAACCATAATCAAAACTTATATTGTAACCGGAATCATAACTGGCTTTATTTATATCCTGCACCACAAGCGCAATATACGGAATAGCCGTCACCATGCTGACGGAACTGTTCATATCAAATCTGTCCAGCTGTTTTTTTATTTTATAAGTATCTCCATTGTTAAATCCTATAGTTTCATAATCGTATTTTGTAATATTTGTATACATCAGCGCCTCATCATCTTTTAATACCTCATTTACCCCTGATATTCTGTTATAATCCGAAAGGTTTACAATAATAAGGCCGACTGCTTCAGAAGAAACGGCATTAAATTTTTCAGGCGGTTTTATATCTACGGTATCTCCCGCAAGAACTCCGGCTGCGTCAATGTAACGGTATTCATATACGTCATCACAGGAAATTCCCTGCTTTTTTGTAACTTTTTCAATATCCTTTTTCAGGCTATCTATACGCATATCAGAAATACTATCCTGATACGCAAAACAGAAGCTCATATTACATTCCCTGGGATATCTGCTGTTAAGAGAATCCTCCTCTCCAACGACCATGCATAATGTGGAAGAAATAATAACAAGCACCATAGTCGCAAGAATACATATAGAAGCCAGCCCAGCCCCGTTTCGTTTCATACGGTATGCCATCTGCGATACTGATACAAAATGGTTCGGTTTGTAATAATAATTCTTTTTTTTCTGCAGTATGCGGCAGAAAAGAACCGAGCCCGAAATCATAATAAAATATGTGCCTGCTATAACAAGCAGTACCGCCACAAAAAACATTGTCAGAGCCTGCAGGGGATTTTTAATCGAAATGGCAAGATAATAAGCTGCAATAAGTACTGCTGCCCCCAGTATACCGATAAACCAGTTGCCTTTAGGCGGTTTCTCTCCGGTTGATTCGCTTTTAAGAAGCATTACCGCGCTCGTAAATTTAACCTGCCTTAATGAATTAAGAAACAGCAGCACAAATATCAGCCCGAATATTGTTACGCTTCTTATAACTGCCGTGCCTGATATATAAAGATTATAATTAAGTTTTGATTTTATAATATTTATCAGCCCAAGTTCTGCAAGTTTGGATATAACAATACCCGATACAAGCCCTGCGCCTATTGATATTACCGATATAATCAGATATTCCCAAAACAGCATCCTGCCAATATTTCCTTTTCCCATTCCGAGAATATTATAAAGGCCGAATTCCCTGCGCCTGCGCCTCATAATGAACGAATTGGTATAAAACAGAAAGATACACGAAAATATTGCTATAACCCTGCCTCCGAATTTAAGCATCTCCTGCAGCGTAACGCCGCCCCTAAGATTAGTTACCGTATCAGAGAACTGCAGAAATACGATTATATAATACATTGTAATCATCCCTGCGCAGGTGAGTATGTATGGAAAATACATCAGCCTGTTTTTACGTATGCCTAAGAACGCAAGTTTTGGATAAAACCCTGCCTTCATCTTTTCTCACCCCCTGTTGCAATCATTGTAAGAGTATCTGAAATCTTCTGATAAAGTATATCGTCAGTATCATTACCACGGTATATCTGATGATATACCTCGCCGTCTTTAATGAACAATATCCTGTTAGCCATACTTGCCGCCTTAACAGAATGTGTAACCATAAGTATTGTCTGTCCGCTTTTATTTACTTCGCCAAACAATCTCAAAAGTTCATCAGAAGATTTGGAATCCAGCGCTCCTGTCGGTTCATCCGCAAGAATTAGTTTCGGATTAGTAATCATTGCCCTTGCAACAGCGCCTCTCTGTTTTTGTCCGCCCGACACCTCATACGGATATTTTTTAAGAAGCCCTGCAATTCCAAGTTCATTCGCAATAGGCATAAGCCTCTCATTCATTTCCTTATACGATTTGCCTGCAAGCACAAGCGGCAGATATATATTGTCTTCCATGGTAAATGTATCAAGCAGATTAAATTCCTGAAATACAAATCCCAGATTCTTACGTCTGAAAGCTGCCATCTGCGACTCTTTTATATCCGATAAATTCCTTCCTTCAAGTACTACTTCACCTGATGTAGGTTTATCTATTGCCGCAAGGATATTAAGAAGCGTAGTTTTCCCTGAACCGGATTCCCCCATAATAGCTACATATTCTCCCTGCTCGACTGAAAAATTTACATTTTTTAACGCCTCTACTTTATTGCCCTGGGAGCGTGTGGAATATATTTTTCTAAGTCCTTTTACCTCCAAAATCGTCATAATTATTTTTCCTCCAATCTTTTATTATGCTATGCTGATAGTATTGTAACAAAAAAAAGAAATGCAATACCATAGATTCGGCTTACATTTCTTTAGGAAAATCTTACAATTTTGTAAGGTTGGAGGGGATTTAGAATTTTTCAAAAATTTTTATATCTTGTCGAATGCCCTTGGTTTGGGAATTAGAAATGCTTGCAGAAAACATAACTTTTTATAGGTTTTCGCATTTTCTCATTGAACGTGTGTAAAAACTGTGTAAAACGGTGTTTTTTTTGTGTACATTTCCGTGTACAAATAACAGGCTATGATGCTTTGATTTTACTGGCTTTTTCGCCATTTCGCGCAGCATCAATCTTGTCCATTTCTAGCTCCGTTTTCCTGCATTGCCTGATAGGTATCCAATATATGTGTCCTGCGTATCTTCCAAATGGGCATATTGGTCATCGGTAACTGACGCATATTCTTATTCCAGATACCGGTATAATTCTGTGCGGTTCTTATCTTAACTTTCTTACGCCTTGTCTGCATATTTACATGATGCTCAAACAGCTCATTTAATGTCATACTGCTGGCAATGTTAGAAATCAAATCTCTGTTATTTTTCTCAATTACCACTATCTTAGTGCGTAAAGCATCCTCCTGTCTCTTGCCTTTTGGATACGGATCGGTCTCCACAAGCCGCCAACTGTATATAGCCTGATATTTTCCACTACAATCCAGATAACGATACATTTAGTGTCTGTCTATTTTCTGAATCTCATAATGGTCCCCTTCTTAAGCTATAATTTTATCATGGTCAAAATCTACAAGTATTTTCCAAGTACATGTTTTGACTATATTCATAATTAATCTACTTTCGTCTTGTGTTCTTAAAATTTTTATTGCTATTTCTAAATACTTCTTAGTGTGGTATTAGTAAATCTTTCTCCATTTTCATTTTCCCATGTTGTAATAATTTCAAATTTGTTGTAACTTTGTAAATATATAACAACATACTCCTCAAAGTTACTTCCTGGTTCTAAATACTCAAATGGGGTTACATTTTTCATCAAACCAATTTGGTATTTTTCCGGAATATCATAATCAACATTGTAAGCTTTTTCGTCTCCTGAGTTCCAAATCTTGATTTTATATTTACCTTTTGCAATCTCAACGATTCGTGCTTCAATATTCGCTTTACTTTTATGATTACACTCTTGTTCTATTTTTTCTAATTCATATGCTTTCAATTTCAAATCATATTCATTCAGCTTTTCTTGTACATCTGTTAATTGAACCTTAACATGTGTACAATCTTTTGGTCTTATATATGCTAAAACGGACAATAGAACTGTCGAAATGGGCATAACATATAGTGCAATACTTTTAATAATCTCAAATAACAGATTCACTTAATACGTCTACTCCCCTTATTGAATTTTTCCTATCTTTCCGAGTAATTTTTGTAATTCTTTCTTCATTTCGTCCACTGCCTCATTTTTAATTTCCTCAATATTAGCATTAATGACTTCTTGATTTTCTCCCATCAATTGTTTTTTTGATATCAAACGACCACAATCGTAACACTTATAATAAGGTGCTTCTGAAAATTTTGCAAATTTCTCACCATCATAACCTAATGCAGAAAACTGATTATTTCCACATATGCTACAAATCAATGAAACGCTTCTGTTTAAGTCTTTCATAATTAGCTCCTTTGACAAATGATTTATCTTTCCTTTATTAATTATAATAATCACAACCAATTCAGTGCTTTTTCCCTTATTTTTTCATACCATTCTGTTTCGTCTATAGCGGTTTTTGCTTGTTCCAACGAATACTCAAAAAAGGATTCCATTTGTTCAGGCTTAGGAACATATTCTGCTGCATATGACTGCTCTACCATGTTAATAAATACATCCAATTCTAATGGTACTATTACAGAATTTCCTCCATAAAACGCAATATTCATTGTATGTAATGAATAGAAATACGCAATACAGGAATCATTTATTTTGGGTGCTATAAACAAACAATACGCTCTTTTACCTGTTTCTTTTTTTAATTTTGCAAGATGTCTGACTACGGGCTCACCCTCCATTTCATATTGCCTCTGACCCGATTGCATAGTCACTTCCACAGATAATCCAAAATCACCATAATTACAAACTATATCTGACATATTACCTGGTGCAGTAGACATAGGTTGTCCCTTATCATCTAACTTTAAATTTGCTTTTACTTCTCCACCATCTAGCATTGTCATGGCTCTCCAAGTATTCCATTCTAACATAAGGGGTGTGTCATATAAAGAATTTTCCTTTATATCTTTAAACATATCCATTACATCGAAATATTCTTTATACTCTTTTAAATCTTTCACTTGCCTATCTATAATATTATCCTTATTTTTTTGAATTTCAATGTCTAAAATATCCTTTAACTGTTCAAGTGTCTTTTCAGCTAAATCATATTTGTTCCCACACACTGTAATAATCTGTTTTAGTAATCTATCTCTATCATCTGAATATAATATTGGAATGTGATTATCATACAAATACTTTTTGTAGCTTTCTTCATCGTCTATAAAAACAGGATTTCTATCGACTGTCTTTAATAAAAACTCCACTTCGCTTCTTTTTTCTGGCATAATTGAAAGTGAATGTCCACGTTGAGAAATTTCAACCAATCCGGTAGCCCTCAAATATCTAAAACAAGCATCTGTGTAATCACGCATAGTACCCGTTTTGGTTCTTACAAATTTTTCAACTGACTTATCTCTTGATTCTCTAGTTTTTGTATTTCCATTTTCTATATCTTCTTGATATATTTTTTGAACTTCATTTTTTAAAAAGTCATCACGAAATTTTTTATATGGAACTTTTTCATATGCTTTTAATCTACGAAAACGACGTATTTTAAAAACTATTTGATTAAATTTTTCATAGTGTGTCAATTGCAATCCAAATATCATCAATTCATCAAAACTAACTGTCCCCAATTCATATATCAATCTTAAAATTTCCAAATATGGTTTGACCCAAAACTCTCCCTTTTGTTCTTTCGGAGGATTATGAAAAGGTGAGGGAATTTGAAATTTTAACATCTGGCGTGCAAAAACTTCTTCTGTTCTTTTTCCACTCAATAAAGCTTCTCCCGCTTTAGTCAATTGAATTGATGGTTTTAAATCAACAAATCCTAAGGCTTTAGGTGCACGAGTTATCCTATCTCTTGCACTAAAGTCCATATTTTTCTGTGAACCTGAACCATTAAAATTTTTATCTCTTGCTAATAATTCTGCAAATTGTAACTGACTTTGTTTATTCCACTTTTCTCCTTTAAGATTTTCAATCAACAAACGAATTTCTGGTATCATTTTATAAGGTGTTCTAGGTGAAGTTGTAAAAAATAAAGTCTGATTCTGTAATCTTGCCATTATATTTCTCCAATCTAATAGTTTGTTACTATAATATGTTTTGCATCAGCTTTAAATCTATTTCTTATATTAACTGAATATGATTTATCGTATTCTTCGATAATTAAATCTCCGTACAATTCCTCCGTTAGACTGGTTTTTCCAATTACCAACAATGCTTTACATGGCAAATTGCGAAAATCCCTTGCAAGCCTTCTATGCTCATCTTCACCAAAGCCATCTTTGTAATCTTCATTTCCATAATCGCTAAACACACAATCATATGGCGGATCCAAAAAAACAAAGTCATCATTAGAAAGCATATTAAATATCTTTGAATAATCCATATTATATATATCTGTTCTTTTTAATAATTCATAATGCTCTTGTGTAAGCAACTTTGTATTAAAGTTCTTATATCTTCCATAAGGAACATTATATTCGCCTTTTGTATTATACCGTATCATTCCTGAATAAGCAGTTTTATTTATAAAAAAATAAATTACTGAATCTAAATATTGTAATTTAATTTTGTGATTAAACGCATCTCGCATCAAATAATATAATTCTTCGTTACGATTTGCCACTCTCAATTCAGGATTATGATTTTTCTCCTTCTCATATTCTTTTTGATTTTTTTCATATATTCTTTGCAATTCATCTAATTGTTTCCTAGCTATAGGATATTTTTCTTTCATTTCACTGTAAAATGAAAATAACCTACTATTGACATCATTAATAATAGCTTTCTCTGGCTGTAAGTAAAAAAATAATGCTCCTCCTCCAAAAAAGGGTTCAACATATCTATTAAACTCTTGGGGCATATTATTAACAAAATGTGCGATTTCCTTTGATTTTCCACCCCTGTATTTTAGCATAGGATTCATTTGTTTTCCTCCTCTTTGCAATCTTACTGATAATCTATAGCAACATCCTTTGCTACCTATTATTATTCATTATAGCATGTCTCTAAGCAGAACACAAGTTCGTTTTATATCCATTCTATTTTTACAATATCACACCACATAAGCAATAAAGAAAAATCTTACATTTGCAACATGGTTATGATTTTCTCTCCTACTCCTACCTTTATCTCATTAACTTGTCTCACCCATTCTAAAGACACCGCCGCTCCCAATTCCTCCGTTACACCCTACTTTTTCATCATCCGCTCCGTTGCCAACTCTACTTCCCTATGGTATTCTTCATTTGCCCTATGCAAATATTCATTCCAAGTGCCATCCATAATTATTTCAAGATACTACTCCCTCTAATACTCCATCATATACTTGTAAATCGAAAAATTCATTTCCTGTTTCAGACATAAATTCGGATAATATCAATCATCCTCTTTTACCTTTGCTTTTTTCTACAGCAAATTTCCTTCTTCCACGAAATCACTGTCTCACTTTCACTCCCATCAGTTTCGCCAGATATGCATTTTGTATCACAAAATGCAAGTCTGACAGCTTTCTGGTCAGTGGACACCCTGAACTCACCCCCCCCGACAATATACGATATGATATAGTTTCTATATCAAAAAACCACAAAAATATCATATTCTCATCAAAATCGTTCCAAAAATTCTTTCATAAAAATTATATATGATATTTCTATGTATGACACCAAAAAGCATTAAATCTGCTCTCTCACGAAGAATGCTATTTGTGATCCCTGATTGACCATGTACTCCAATATATTTTGTGTTTTCTGTGCAATATCGGCGTTTATTCTGAATTCCATTCTATGACTAGCAACAAAATTTCCAACATATTCCTCAAGATAAAATAACGTATTATTATAAAGTGTCATCTTGCATTCAGAATCTTTTTGGACCAACTTATAAATCCAGTCAATTCCTTTTTCTTTATAGGGTTCCATTCCTACAGAATTAAGCAGTCTCGATATTGCATAAAATATGGCCTTGGTACTTCCAGCTCTATCAATAAAATCATCAAAAAATACTGCCCGCTCCTCTGAAAGCAAAGCACATCGGTGGACACCCTCTTTCCAACTAGAATTTGCAAACAAATAGGCAGTAATAATCCTATCCTTGCCAATAGGTCTACTATAATCGGAATAATAGTATTGCTCTTTCTCCCTACTAAACATAATCATATATGGTTTCAGCAATTCCCAAATATTCCAAAATTCTTTTTCTTTGCCCCAGACTTCCTGTTCCTGAATCAACCATATAAATAACTGTTCGACATTGTCATTTCTTGTGAAATCTGCTTTTTCAATAAAAGCATCAATCAGTCTTTTTCTTGCAGCATCATCACAATGAAGCAAAACATCAGCAAACCAAATTACATAATTAAAATAATATCCAATAAGATCGGTGTATTCATTCCTCTCATTATCTTTATCTCCAAATGTAAGCCGCATTGCGATTTCCTTTGTTGCCTCTGCAATAAAAACAGCTTCTTCTGCATCTGCAGCGACAAGCGATATGCAGGTAAACATAGCCTCTTTGCTGAGGGCAGAAAAATCAATAGCTGTAATGTCAGGAGTTTCATTTGCCAAAATATTTTCTATGACACTTTTGTACCCCTCAAAAAATGTATCTATAGAAAACTCTCTGTCTTTTCTGATTTCTTTTAAATATTGATCAGCGAGTAGTGAAAATGCATGTATTAGACAACATCCGGTCTGATTATCATATTCCCAAATAGTAGACACAATTTCTTTTACAACAGTACTTTCATTCCCCCAATCCTTAATTAATAATTTAATGATCTTATAGAAAGGATTTTCATCATCTGCCAATTTCTTGTTATCAGAATTCAATAACAAAACTAACCCGGCAACAATCGCTGACAGGCCATTACCTGCTTGGGAGAATTCAAAATTTGATATATGAATAAACACATTTGCCATTTCATGGATGATATGTTCGCAAAGCTCTCTGTCTTCGTCCGTTAAGTTAGCATTATAATCCCTAAGTAAAACAGTACTTGTATACGAAATGATTGAAACATACCGATAAGTCGTTAATAAATTGTCCCCATAACCATTATTATCTTCACTTCCATCCTCATTTAGTAACTCCCAAAGCTCACGCAATTCTCCACATACAATGTTTACATCATTATACTTCTCATACTCCTGAAATCTTCTATCGTTATGAAACTTGTAATCGCTCCACAACTGCAAATCTGCATATTTCATGAGATGATTAAATGTTTCCTGACTTTGCTTACTTTGTTCCTTCATCTCTTGCGTATAATCAGGCATTAATGTACCTATCTCATTTCCTTTATCATCCGACTGGACATTTACCACTTCTCGATAATGTCTGATGTCCATTCGATAATAGGCATATTTGTAGTCTACCTCCCATGTATCAATATCTGCTGTTACCTCATCAATAGCATGATATATTTTTTCTTTTCGCAACATAACATCATCCTGAGATTCACCTTCATGATAAATCTGGAAGTTAAGAATCACATCCTCCAAACGTTTTTTTCTGTGAGGAAGTTTATTGCTTTTCCGACGTTCCTTTCCAAACAGATTATCTCCAAATAAAAAATATGATGCCTTATTTTCTGATTCAACCCGACTGGAGTCCAGATAAAAAATTTCCTTTGTTTTAATAAAATCACAGATAAGATCCAACATTTTATCAGGGTAAGCTTCTGCAACACTAACAATAACAGCTGTTAACATTACATTCTGAGATTTTGTTAAAATATTTCGGCAATAATCAACCACAACTTTGGATTCTGATACCTCTGCCACTTTAAGTAACCATGTCTCAAATCCCATTAACAAACTGATTAGCAAATTCGGTCCTACATGTGTTCCTCTGTGTAATTTCCAGATACGATCTGAGGCAATCTGCTCTATCTTTTGCCCATTAACATACAAAATAATTCTATAACACTCACCGTAGTCTCTATTTAAATGAGAATGGACATATTCATCTCCTATCTGGTTGAAGAAATCTATCAAAAAATCTGTAGTCTGTTTATAATCATGCAACAACATAGTTGAAATAGGAGTCTTAGAAGCACTTGCTGGATAATAAGTATTGGATAATGATTGAAGTCCAAAATTTCCCTCTATATCTGCTCTGTGATAACTCACCGTTCTTGAAGGTCTGATCCATAATCGCTTCATTAGCTCAAACGTCATCTCAGGCAAGGCATTGGGTACATTTCCATAATGATAAATGTCTCCAATGACTCGTTCTGCAAGATTTACATACATCCGCGGTGCATAATTTTTTCTGTTTACCGATGTAAAAAGAATGGGATCGTCTATCTCATCATATTTTACTCCAGCAATCACAATCTGGAATATTTGCCGTAGCTGTTCTTTTATCATCCAGGCAGAATTGACCAATACATCCTGCAATTTCGAAATTTGCTCACTTTTCAGTGAATAATAAAAATCCTTGTCATTCGACATTTTCTCATATAAAAAGATACCAATTTCTCCCGCCTTTTTTGTGTTTTTTGTTTTGGCATGACCAATATGCTTTGTCCATGAATCCAAAACTTCAATAATGACAGAAATAAGTTCTTTGTCCCAAAGGATGAACTCTTTATTATCAGCTATAAAGCAAAATAACGATTCCCAAGCATATCCAAATGGTTTGGATAGTCTAAAAGGTAGCAAACTTCCTTTATTTAAATATATATCCGTATGATCCGCTACACGGCAACATGTATTAATCAAAAAAGCAATTTTCTTTAACATTTCACAATTATTGTCTGCCATATTTGAAGTGATCTTGTAATATATATCTTTCAAATTTTCTGTACTAATTATTGTAAGTAGAACCTCGTCTTTCCATATTCTATTCACATCTTTACTTTCAAGAATTTGGAATACAATATCTTGATGTTCTTTTATACTAGCAAAATCTGATAGCCAACCACGAAATAATTTTCTAATTCGAAGTGATGTTCGAAACTGTGCAACAAACTGATTCACGTTCATATTATTCTTATACTGTTCTGTAAAAATATGACTAACAACTAGTTCTTCAAACACATCATGCCCATGGCAATATTTTTTACCATCATCAATTGGCACAATTACACCATTCTGTTCTAATTCAGATAGAACTTCATAATCGTCTGTTGCTTGTATAACATACGAATAGCTCTCGTTCTTAAGCATTTCCATAGTAATAGATTTGAGAAAATTCTCTCTTCTGGTTGGTAAATTGTTCTTACGTCTTTTATTATTACGTATAATATCTTCCCAGATTTTTACTTCGAAAGCTTCTCTATTCAAAGCACTTAAGTCACCATCATTTAAGTTATTAAGAGAAAGATATAAGTTTAGATAGAAAGGCTCACAAAGAAGTTCTGTAAGCTTCTTATCACTTGGTATTTTAAAATCATATGTAGCAGACAGTTCAAGAAGACGATCATAACCAATTAAATTCACATGATAATGCTTAACTTTAACTTTATTCAGCAAAAGATTATGAAAAGATTCTTTATATGCAGTTCTAATTGTAAGAATCAGTCTCCAACCTTCATTTAAAAAATCCTGAAAGATTTCCTCAAATATCTGTTGATTTTCAAGAACAAAGTATTTTTCAACAGCATCAATATATAAAATACGATTATCTTCCTCTCTATAAACTTCTAACAACTCATCTATCGTCAAACTTCCATGTAAAGTTAAAAATTTCAGTTTATCATCCACATCCATATCGGTACTTTTAAAAGCTAGAAACACAGTTTTCTCATCGACATTAGCTGCAATATTCTTAATCAGTGAAGATTTCCCTGAACCTGCATTTCCATCAACAATTAATACCTGATTGTCTGAACTTATAAAATCACCAAAATTAAATTCATCATAATCTAAAACAATGGAATTTCCTTTATATAATATATTTGTATTGATATGATTAAATATATCATCTTTATGTTTATCAAGACTCTCGCAACACTTTTGTACAGCAGAATCCGTTTGGAAAAATACATTTCTACAAACTGTAAGATTACTATCTTGCATAAGTTGTGCTTCAATATTGCTAATCCCACGCCATACAATTTCTATACCAAGCTTTTTAGCCATATTTTCAATATTATCCTGATATGAAGGTTTCACTTCATCTTTCTTTGAACTTGGCGAAAACTCACGACTAATATAAAAATAAAGCGTCGTGATACCAGGATACGACCTTGCAACCCCTTCTACGGCATTTTTAAGTTCACTTTCTTTACTAGACATAGTAATACTGTCTTTATAATATTTAGATTGAAACCCAATAAGCTTATCCTTAATTTGAATTGGATTTGTTTCAATATGCGGTTGATTAAAATAACGAAAAATACCCTTGCTCTGATTAAACTCATGGCAAAACAAATAATATGTAAGGTTCTCAAATGCCTTTTGAGGATTATCTGCATACTTATACTCAAATACTTTCCAATTTACAGGAGTTTCGGGAATCATAGTACCTCCAATTACTTAAACAATATTTGTTTCAAATTTTAATTAATAACATTTCCATTCTATTATGTATAAAAGTAAGAATAATATCAATACTTTTTCATAAATAAATTACTTTTGAATACAAAATGACAACTATAAAACCATGTGGTTTTATAGCTATTCTTAAGCTGTTCCTTTTTTGTTTGATTTATACCATTACTCTGTTTTTGTTATCTCCTTTCCGTTTCAAGGCTCTTCCCCAAATAGTGTAATACCGATGTAGTAAATGTATGCCTCTCTGATAAAACACTAAATCCTACAGCCTTCCTACAAGACTTCTCAAGATACTGCCGCGGGATACCAAGAAATACGATGTCAAAATTGAATCACATATAAATTTTCATTCTCATGCCTATTTATTGTATCGAAGCTCCCTCATTCTGTGTAAATCTCCGCTCCCCAGCCTCTACACATTCCCGAAAACAACCCTTTTCCCAATCCCTAACGCCTTACAATTTTGTAAGGTTGGGGGGATTTAGAATTTTTTCAGAAATTTTTATATCTTGTCGAATGCCCTTGGTTTGGAAATTAGAAATGCTTGCAGAAAACATAAGTCTATTTTATGATTTTAGGGCTGGGGAACATGGGCATGTGTTCACTTTTTGGGAGAAATATATCTTATCTATATTTCTTGAATAACATAATATATAATCATGAACCGCTGGCATCATCTATATAACTATCATCATATTTAAAATTCTGACTACCCGTATTATACAGTGGATCTATGTTTCTGCTAATTTTGATACAAAGAAAATCTATCTCAATCCATTTGCAAAAACCCATGAGTAAAACATCTCTTTGGGGGGTTTTATGTACTCGTAATCCAATTGAGAAGGCGTAGTTTCAATTATTTTTATAGCCTGTTCAAGTACTTCCCCGATCGACTTTCCGGCAATATCGATTTCTATTTCATTGATAAGCGGATCTCGTTGAATATTTTTTTCGTTCATCTTTTTCTGCAATTCATAATCTATCAATCCATGATTTGGGCGATTTTGCATTTGTTCTTGAATTTGTTGCAAATCACTGCATACAAGCTTTATTGTGATAAAATCGGTTCCTTTAAAAACAATGGGAATATCCGCCGTTCTGAGGTCGTCAAGATCGGAAGCAATTATATTCTTATATCCCAGTCTATGAAAACACATAAGCATTGCGATCTGATTTTCCCAACAAGTAAGCTCTTCCAGTTTGCCTGTCATCGGCTCACTGCCGTCCCGTGAAATAAATTCAGGTATCATATTCTGTTCTATGCATGTGGTTTTATAATGGTTGAGGAGTCCATTTGCTAATGTACTTTTGCCTATACCGCTTGCTCCTGTTATAAAAATAAAATCTTTCATACTTACTCTCTCCTAACCTTGTATCAAACTTTGTAAGATCATATCTATGTTTCTACCGATTTTGATACAAACAGAAATTTTTCAAAAAAAAGCAATCTATACAGTTTTTTTACACCAAAAAAACACAAAATCAGGACAGTGTATCGTTCCGCCAAACATATCTGGATACTGCATTCTCATTTCATCAGATATATGTGATTCCTGACATTCTTCGATGATAAAACCGGATTTGATTATCGAATTCAGCAGATTGGAAAAGGTTCTATGGTAAAGTTCATAATCATCCAATACCCATTTTATTTTTCTGCACCCTTCCACGAAATAGTTGCTGATATTTGCATATAAACGCTCTCCTGATTCCGAGCGGGTGTATCTGTCATAGGTTCCGTCATATGCCGTTGCCATTGGATGGGACATACTGAAAACAAGCTGTGTATTTTTATTCATCAACATATAAATATTCTTCAATAGAGTATCAAAATCTTCAACATAATCAAATACCAAAGAACTTGTGACCAAATCAAACTGCCGACCTATATGGTAAATATCTTCCATTGCCATCTGGTGATAGGTAATATTACATGCCTTGTTGTGCGCCCTTGCATATTCAAGCATTTTTTCAGAAATATCAATCCCCAGAACTGACGCGGCACCCATATCGGAATACTGTTTTGCATGCTGCCCCATGCCGCAGCCGATATTCAGAATCTCCTTTCTCCTTAATCTGGCGTTTTACTGGACTCAACCTACTATTTCTTTTTCTTTGATCTCTATGAACACTGGAATTCATGTTGCTCTTTTAATGCTTCCAAAGAAGTAAGCATTTTTTCTCTTTTTATTTGTCCATTGCGTTTTACCTAGCATATAAATTTTTCTCATTCATCCTTTTTCTTCACTGGTTGCTGCAATTTCTTCTATTACATTCGTAACAACAGAATTCAGTTCTGCTGCGTTTTTCGATGTGATTACCGGTGTACCTGTTCGTGATTCCACCGCTTTCCTTGCCTCAGCAGCCGCCTCTCCACCAGAACGAGCCACTTCCATATTTTCAGCAAAAGTGGAAGGCTTTTGCTGTTTCGATATCTCCGTTGAAGTAGATTCTGCAAGCATATTTAAAATCAATTCCATATCCGACATATTGTCGCGGAGATTTTCTCTTTTCAACCCTTTGAGATTTTTATATTGTCTCGTATTCATGCCCGACCAGGCTTTTGTTATCTCATCGGTAAGAATAGCATATTCCCTACCCTGCTGCACTCCGCTTTTCTGCCATTCATCAGTAAGGGCATTTCTGACACGAATAGAAAGAATTCTTTGATGAATCCACTCATCACTGTACCCCCGTTGCAACATCGGTCATTCTTTTCTTGCCATCTGCTGCAGTCATTTTCAAACCGTGACAATTTGTCACGGTTTCATTTCCCTCTTTCTTCATGCGCTGCTTCAGTTTTCTCCAATATGCTGCCGGGTTTTTACTCTCTGTAAGCACTGCGACAACATCAACAACAGAGAAATACCATTCTTCTATTTCTTCGTTCCAAGCCGTTCTGATTTTTTGATCTTCAAAAAGCAGTATATTGTCGTTCCCCATTTTTACTTATACCTCCGTACTTCCTATCTTTTTTGTCCCCTATAACATAATTATCCTATCTCAAAGTCCTTTTTCTCATCCTTGCTCAAACACAAGTAGTTAAAATGACATTTACCTCAGTTCTCTCTTTCACATTTTCATTTTACTTAAAAACTAAGTATTTTCAACGCTAACAGCTCGGAAAATAGTATCAAAAGAACCCTCGTAATCCCATCTCACCGCATCGTCCCAAAGCTACGTCACCTTACAGTTTCGTAAGGTTTCAGACTTATTTTATTCCTTTCCAATCCTGTACTGCTCAAGGCCAAGCTTTATAACCGTACCTTTTTCGGGTTCTGACTCAGCTGTAATTCCTATTCCAAGATTATCACATATCCGCCTGCAGAGATACAGTCCTATGCCTGTTGCCCTTTTATCCGTTCTTCCGTTATAACCCGTATATCCTTTTTCAAAAATACGCGGCAGGTCATGCGCATCAATTCCGATTCCGGTATCCTCTATGCACAGGGTTTTCGGATTACTGATATATATCTTAATCGTTCCCTCATGCGTATATTTAAGGGCATTTGAAATCACCTGTTCTATGACAAAGGAAAGCCACTTATCATCAGTAATCACAACATCATAAGCCGGTTCATATAATAAACGTATCTTTTTTTCCGCAAATTCGGCGGCATATTTTTTCAATACCTGTTTAATTATCGTATCTATCTTATATTCTTTAAAAACATAATCATTTGAATCATAATCAAGCCTAAGATATGCAAGCACCATTTCCACATACTGCTCAATACGAAACAAATCAGATGATAACATACGTGAAAGAGGCGTATCTTCATTCTGCAGTTTCAGGCGCATTGAAGCAATGGGAGTTTTTATCTGATGCACCCACATTGTATAATAATCCATCATTTCCCTGTACTGCCTGTCTGATTCCGTACAAAGCTCTGCTATTCCTTTTTTTAATATTCTTATAATTTCCTGGTAATCTTCATCTTCTATACTTTCTATTGTTCCAATATACGTGTCAATTTCTATAGGAATTTTCTTTACTGCTTCAAGGCTTTCATGCCTTGACTTTACATGTAAAAAATCAATGGCAGCAAATATAATTCCTATAAATGTACATAAAAACACAGGATATATTACCGCCTGTACAGGCAGTCTGTATAAAATAAAAGCCACAGAAAAAATTATGCAGGACAGTGCAAAAAACACAATCCATTTTATCCGGTATTTTATATATTTATAAAACAGTTTCATATAGCATTGCTCCTACTGGATAATGTATCCTACACCGAATCTGGTGACGATAAAATTATTAAGTCCCGCTGTATCAAGTTTTTTTCTCAGACGGTTCACATTGACCGTCAGGGTATTTTCATCGATAAACGACTCTGTTTTCCACAGCCGTTCCATAAGTTTTTCACGGCTTACCACTTTGCCTTTATTTTCCATGAGGCATAGGATAATACGGTACTCATTTCTTGTAAGAGGTATCTGTTCATCATTATAAATTAATGTGTTGTCCCCGGTATTTAAAAAAGCTCCTCTGTGTTCAAGAATCAGGGCGTCTGATGAAAAATCATAAGTTCTCCTTAGCAGGGCCTGTATCTTTGCCATGAGAACATCCTTATCAAACGGTTTTGCTATGAAATCATCAGCTCCCATATTCATTGCCATTACTATATTCATATTATCAGAAGCTGAAGAAATAAAAATAATCGGCACTTTTGAAATCTTACGTATCTCATTACACCAGTGGTATCCGTCAAAAAACGGAAGTATTATATCAAGCAGTATAATGTGAGGCTGATACTCAGTATAATCCTTAAGAATATTACGGAAATTCTCCACAACAAAAACATCAAAATCCCATGTTTCCGCCATGTCCTTTATCCCCTGCGCAATCCCTGAATCGTCTTCAACAAGCATTAATCTGTACATCTTATTCCCCCATTATAAATATCAATATGCGCATATAAATTCAGCCGTCAGACACATATGAAAATCATCACATATGCAGACGGCCAAATACAGTTTCATATGAATAACAATCACCGGATATATAAGATTATACTCTCTTCATATACTCTCCGGAACGTGTATCAATCTGGATTATATCTCCCTGATTGACAAATAACGGAACCAATACATTTGCTCCTGTCTCTACCGTTGCAGGCTTAGTTGCTCCTGTTGCAGTATCACCTTTAACTCCCGGTTCTGTCTCAGTAACTTCAAGCTCAACAAAAAGCGGTGGTTCAATTGCAAATACCTCATTGTTATGTGAGAGAATCTTGACTGTCTCATTCTCTTTTACAAACTTAAGAGTATCACCAATCTGACTCTCTGATAATGCTATCTGGTCAAATGTCTCTGCGTCCATAAAGTTATACATACCACCGTCTGAATACAGATACTGCATATCTTTTCTTTCTATATGGGCATTCTCAAACTTTTCAGTAGGACGGAAGCTCTTTTCAACCACTCCGCCATTCTTAATATTCTTAAGTTTGGTTCTTACAAAGGCAGCTCCTTTTCCTGGTTTAACATGCTGAAACTCAATAACCTGATATATGCCGCCTTCCATTTCAATTGTAATTCCGTTTCTGAAATCTCCTGCTGAAACCATTATAAATTCCTCCTAATATTCGTTTCATAAATCCACTTTATTTAGTTTATTACATAATCAGCAACATTTCAACCATATTTTTCAATTATTGCTGTATATTTCTATAATTTCATCTGCTATTTCTCCGGGAGTTCTGTCATCAGTACTTATTTTAAAATCAGCGGCGCTGCCATATGCCTCTGCCCTGCTGTCCATAAGCTGCTTTATGTATCCGACATTCATATTATTATTAAGAAGCGGTCTTTTAGTACTGTCTTTAACCCTGTCATATATAGTTTCCGGCTTTGCCGTAAGAAATACAACTATTCCCTTTTCTTTCATAAGCTCTGCATTATTTCTGCGCATTGCCATTCCTCCGCCGCACGCAATAATAACAGGATTACTGCCGTTAAGGTTTTTAAGGAAATCCGTTTCACGCTCCCTGAAATAATTTTCGCCGTGTTTTTCAAACATCTCGGTTATTTTCATATGTTCCGAATTTTCTATATATTCATCAGAGTCAATCCTTTTAAACTTCAGTTTGTCCGCAAGTATTTTTGATACAGTACTCTTACCACAACCCATGAAGCCTATAAGGAAAATATTTTTATCAGCCATGTGTCCTCCTTATCAGCCAACTATACCAAGAATTTCCGCCAGTTTATATGCAGATATCTGTCCCGGCGCCGATTCCCCTTTTACACTTGCAAAGGTAACTGCCGAACCCGTAAGGCTTCCGGACATTCTGCTTATAATTCCGGTTTTTCCCATAGACATCGTAATTACCGGCTCGGGATATATTCCTGAAACATAATCAGTGACTGCCATAAGCCTTATCACATCTGTATTATTCTGAGGCATAACGGCAAGTTTAAGTATGTCGGCGCCTGTATCATGCATAATTTTAAACAGCCTCTTCATTTCATCATCATCCGGCGTCATATCAAAATGATGATTTGAAGCAATAACCTTAACCCCTTTTGCATGTACGGCGCTAATGATATCAGCTGCTTTTTCACATTTTGAATTTTCAACCGACATAACCTGTATATCCATCAGGTCTGCGCATCCTGTGTCTGCAGCACATTTAATCAGCGCAGTATATTCTTCAATGGAAACAGGCTCACTGCAGCTTTCCCCGCCTTCATCTCTCATACGATATGTAAATATAACCGGAATGTCACCGCATACTTCACGTATATTTCCAAATACTTCTTTAATACGTATATGGTTTCTACATTCCCTGAAATAATCAGCGCGCCATTCTATTATGTCTACAGGCGCTTTCTTTATAACTCTGCAGTCATCTATTATTCCTTTTTCATCTTCTGATATTACGGGCGCGCATATAAGCGGTTTTTCCCCTATTGTTATATTTCTTACTTTTATACTCATAATTAACTCCAATAGCCTACAATTCTATAAGTTTCTTGTCGGAATGTGTCAGGTTTAATATACCGTCTTCTTTTATAACTGCAACATCTTCTATGCGTACCCCAAACATTCCCTCTATATATATACCCGGTTCAACGGTAACTGTCATTCCCTCTTTAAGGACTTTATCTTCTAACCTCGAAAGCCTCGGCGATTCATGTATATACAGTCCTACGCTGTGTCCAAGCCCGTGTCCGAAATTATTTCCGTAACCTGCCCCGGTAATAATATCCCTTGCAATCATATCCGCCTGAGCTCCGGTCATTCCTGCCCTAAGTTTCTTAAGTGCAGTATTCTGCGCTAAAAGCACTATTTCGTATATTTTCTTCTGCTCACGATTTGCCTTACCAATAACTACTGTCCTTGTCATATCCGAACAATATCCATTATATACGCATCCGAAGTCCATTGTCAAAAAATCACCGTATTCAAGTTTCTTATCGGAAGGTACCGCATGAGGAGATGCAGAATTAGCTCCTGATGCGGCAATAACCGGAAAACTAAGCGACTCCGCCCCATGGTTTCTCATATACATTTCAAGTTCTATTGCAACTTCTTTTTCCGTCATACCCGGTTTAAGTACTCCAAGAATATAATCAAACGCTTCATCGCCTATCGTCTCTGCCCTGGCAATCATGGATATCTCATATTCATCCTTAACCGCGCGGAGATTGTCAAACTCATCGCTTACCGAAATTATATTACGTACAGGAAGACTTTCTTTAAACGTCCTGAATTCATTATAAGTGAGATGGCTGCCTTCAAGCGCGGCAGTATTTACATTATCTTCTTTTAAAAATTCTCCTATAATATCATAATAATTTCCCTGTACGGTTATTACCTGTGTATTCTTACATTCACTTTCAGCCCATAGCGTATATCTGGAATCAACAAGCATACACTGTCTTTTATCTGATATATACAGATAACCTTCGCCGCCTGAAAATCCGCACAAATATCTTACGTTATACGGATCAGATATAACCGCCGCATCAATATTTTTCTGTAAAATCAGTTCTTTCAGCCTGCTTATTCTTTCCATAACACTAACTCCTGCCGTATTTCCTTCTATAAGATTTTAAAACAATCTTCTCCAATATTCTTTTTAACACTATCTGTATTTCCTCTTTATCAGAAATACGCTCTACAAGTATATTATCTATCCCTGCCCTTTTTGCCCCGTATATATCGGTAAATATCTGGTCCCCGATAAAAATTGTTTCTTTTCTGTCCGTTCCCATTATTTTCATACCTGAAATATACGCGCTTTTTTTAGGCTTACCCGCTTTATATACATAATCTGTATTAATATTTTTATTAAACCTCTGCACTCTCTCTTCATCATTATTAGATATAATGCATGTTTTAAACCCAATAGCATGGAGACGGACAAACAGCTCCTCCGACTGTTTGTCCGCATCAGCTCCATGCATTACAAGCGTATTATCAATATCAAATAAGATACCGCGCTTACCCTGAGAATACAACCTTTCAAAGTCTATTCCGTATACGGATTTTTCAATTCTGTCAGGATAAAATCTTGATAGCATTAATTCTCATCCTCATTCTGTGAAAGCGCTGTTCTTCTTTTTACTGTTACCTGTTCATCAAATACTTCAAACATATTATCAATTTCTTTATCATCAGGTTTTTTCGTAATAAGGCTTACAACAGGAACAATTATAAGTCCGGCAATCATTGTAAATGCCCCGCAGTTAATCGGCGACGCAAGATTTCCTGCAAAGAACGGCAGTTTAAGTATTCCAAGCGTATTAAGCATATTAAGCGTCATAAAACATGCGCCAAATATAAAGCTTACCCATGCCGAAGCAGCAGTTGTCTTTTTCCAGTACAGAGAATATAAGAATGGCGCCAGAAATGCTCCTGCAAGCGCTCCCCAGGATATACCCATAAGCTGCGCTATAAATGTAACGCTGCTCTTATACTGTACTATTGCTATAACTGCAGATATTACTATAAATACTACTACAAACAGTCTCATAATAATCATCTGCTTTTTCTCTTTCAAATCCTTAACTATGCTCCCTTTAATAAAATCGAGGGTAAGTGTTGAACTTGACGTCAGTACAAGTGATGACAGCGTCGACATACTTGCAGAAAGTACAAGTATTACTACAACCGCTATAAGAATATCGGGAAGTCCTTTAAGCATCGAAGGGATAACCGAGTCAAATATTACCGCTCCTGTATCCGGATTAACATCTACGGCATCAGCTGCAAGTCTTCCGAAACCTCCGAGAAAATAACATCCTCCTGCCACTATTATTGCAAATGCAGTAGAAATTATAGTACCTATTTTAACTGCCTTTTCACTCTTTATTGCATAGAACTTCTGAACCATCTGTGGAAGTCCCCATGTACCAAGCGACGTCAGTATAACAACGCATAAAAGGCTGAACGGGTCAGGTCCAAGGAAAGAGGCAAATACACCCGGCACTTCACCGTTAGGAGTCGCTGCGTCTGAATAGTTTGCCAGTTCTATAAGAGAACCCATAAGTCCTCCGTGGAGATTAAGCACTGCCCCTATAACGGCAACTATTCCAATAAGCATTATAATTCCCTGTATGAAATCGTTTATAGCCGTTGCCATATATCCGCCAAGGATTACATATATTCCCGTAAGCACCGCCATTGCAATAACGCAGACGGTATAATCAACCGAAAACGCCATATTAAACAGCCTCGACAATCCATTATAAAGAGATGCCGTATATGGTATTAAGAAAATAAATATAATAAGCGATGCAAATACTTTAAGTCCGTTACTGTTAAAACGTTTGCCAAAATAGTCAGGCATTGTAGACGAATCCAGTTTGTGTGTAAGCACTCTTGTACGCCTTCCGAGTATAACCCACGCAAGAAGTGAACCTATTACCGCATTTCCAATACCTATCCATGTGGATGCAATACCGAACTTCCATCCAAACTGTCCTGCATATCCCACAAAAATAACTGCGGAAAAATATGAAGTTCCATAAGCAAATGCCGTAAGCCATGGACCAACTGCCCTTCCTCCAAGTACAAAACCATTAACATCTGTAGCAGTTTTTCTTGCATATACTCCAACGCAAACCATAACTGCAAAAAATACTACTAATAAACCCACTTTTAAAACCATAATACCCTCCTGTAATAATTAATTTTTTATTTTTTTATAAGAATATGTATTCTGCCATAAGCTTCTCATTTATATTACTATATTTATACATTTTTTTCAATTCTAAATATCTGTGCTCCGTGTGCCGGAATAACAGCCTGAATAATATCATTTTCAATGGAAATATCTCTATGGCTCCAAAGTTCTGTTCCCTGTGTACAGCCTTCATACGGAATACTGAAAGATATCTTTTTACTGTCATCAGATATATTAAATAATGCAATATATATATATCGTGAATCATTATTTGTCCATACTACGTGCTCCCTGCTCTTTTCAATCATCTGCGCCTGTGATTTTAATTTAAGAAGTTCAAGCACATCCTTATTGGTAATGAGGGAAACCGTATCGCTATCAAGCTTTGTAAGCTCGCATCCGAGCATCAGCGGTGAACGGAATATACACCACAATGACATCATCGTAATCTGTTCATCTTTGGTAAACCTTGTATTCCTTTCATTTCCAAAACCTTTTCCAACTTTACCAAGCGGAAGCATATCACAGTCAGGATATGAACCTTCTTTCACATGGTCCTGCCACTGTCCGCACCTTTCAAACATGTTAAGAAGCAGTTTCCAGTCATCCCAGAAATCATCCGTTATTCTCCACATATTAGAATACTTTTCATATATCCATGCCTTATCAAGCTTTGCCGGTCCCGGAGAAAGGCTGAGAACCATAGGACGTCCGCATCTCTCTATAGCCTTATGCAGCATCTTAATCTCTTCTTCCGCCGACGGCATATCCATTCTGCATATATCATCACATTTAACAAAATCAACTCCCCACTGTGCATAAAGCTCAAATATGGAATCATAATAAATCTGGGAAGCTTCTTTACCAGGTTTTACACCATACATATCGGGATTCCAGAAACATATTGATGACGGATCAGCAATCTCATTAGCCTTTACATCAGTTCCTTTTATTGCCATATGCATATGCGCTGCAATCCTTGGTATTCCACGCATTATATGAATACCAAATTTTAATCCCAGACTGTGAACATAATCTGCAAGGGGCTTAAATCCTTTTCCTCCTTCAGATGAAGGAAATCTGTCAATACATGGCTGAAGCCTTGAATATTTGTCTATTTCTACCATTTCAAAAGGAATGTACTGATACTCATCCCTTTTTGTTCCTACATTCATGGAATACCATTCTATATCAACTACTACATATTCCCAACCGTAATTTTTAAGATTTGCCGCCATATAATCCGCATTTGCCTTTACATCATCTTCTGTTACGGCGGTGTCATAATAATCGTAACTATTCCAACCCATAGGTGGTACTGTAAGAAATTTTTCTTTTTTCATATATTCTCCTTTTGCAACATAACGGAGTCACACAACTGCGACTCCGTTATGATTCTGATAATTTTTAATTCTTATTAAGAAAGAAATGCTTTTACTTTAGAATAAATGCTGTCTGCATCAAGTCCGTATTTCTTAATAAGCTCTTTGGCAGGACCTGATTCGCCAAATGTATCATTTACACCAATCTTAAGAACTTTCGTAGGAAGCTTCTCGGAAAGGAGGTCGCATACTGCGCTTCCAAGTCCGCCTATTACCGAGTGTTCCTCAATAGTTACAACTTTGCCTGTCTCCTTTGCCGAAGCAAGCACAAGCTCCTCGTCAAGAGGTTTGATTGTATGGATATTTACCACTTTCGCGTCAATTCCGTCTTCAACAAGTTTCTTTGCCGCTTCAAGAGTTTCTGCAACTTCAAGTCCTGAAGCAATAAGCGTAACGTCTTTACCTTCACGAAGAACAATACCTTTGCCTATCTCAAACGAATAATTGTCATTATCGTTAATTACAGGTACTGCAAGTCTTCCAAATCTGAGGTAACATGGTCCTTCCATTTCTATGGCAGCTTTAACTGCTGCTTTAGCCTCAACATCATCAGACGGCACAATAACAGTCATTCCCGGAATGGTTCTCATAAGCGCAACATCTTCACAGCACTGATGTGAAGCTCCGTCTTCACCAACTGAAATACCTGCATGTGTAGCTCCTATCTTTACATTAAGATGAGGATATCCGATTGAATTACGCACCTGTTCAAAAGCGCGTCCTGCTGCAAACATTGCAAAAGAACTCATAAAAGGAATCTTTCCTGTTGTAGCAAGTCCTGCTGCGATACCTGCCATATTACATTCTGCTATACCACAGTCTATATGTCTTTCAGGAAATACTTTCTTAAATATACCTGTCTGTGTAGCTCCTGCAAGGTCTGCATCAAGTACTACAAGATTCTCATATTCTGCACCATACTCTGCAAGTGCATTACCATAACTCTGTCTGGTTGCAATCATTTTTACTTCTGACACAGCTCTTCACCTACTTTCTCTAAATCTTTCATTGCTATAGCATACTCATCATCATTAGGAGCCTTTCCATGCCATCCTGCATTATTCTCCATATATGATACGCCTTTACCTTTAACTGTTTTTGCAATAATTACCGTAGGCTTACCCTTGGTCTGTCTTGCCTGTGTAAATGCAGATTCAATCTGTTCAAAATCATGTCCGGAAATATTGATTACATTGAAATTAAATGCTTCAAATTTTTTGTCTATTGGATATGGCGAACATACATCGGCAATGTTACCGTCAATCTGCAGTCCATTGTTGTCAACGATTACTACAAGATTATCAAGCTGCCTGTGTCCTGCAAACATTGCAGCCTCCCATACCTGACCTTCCTGAAGCTCTCCATCTCCCAAAAGAGTATATACCCTGTATGATTCATTTGAAAGCTTTGCCGAAAGAGCCATACCTACTGCTGCAGATATACCCTGTCCAAGTGAACCGCTCGACATATCGACTCCCGGTATTTCGTTCATATTAGGATGTCCCTGAAGATATGAGCCTGTATGTCTAAGTGTTGTAAGGTCTTCAACCGGGAAAAATCCTCTGTTAGCAAGCGTTGAATAATATCCCGGCGCTGTATGCCCCTTTGACAATACAAATCTGTCTCTGTCCGGTTTTCTGGGATTCTTCGGGTCAATATTCATTTCCTTAAAATACAGATATGTATATATATCTGCTGCTGATAAGGAACCGCCCGGATGTCCGGATTTTGCGCTGTGAACTGCTGTTACAATGCCTTTACGGATTTCATTTGCAGTTTTTTTCAATTCTAAATTATCCATTTTATTTCACCTTTCCTAAATATATTTCACATAAACAGACAGTTTTTAGTGCTCTCCTGACTGTCCATAATATGCATTTGGTCCATGTTTTCTGTAATAATGCTTATCAAGCATATACTGTGGCGCAGGCGGAGTATTAGGATTAATAGTGTACGTAATACGGGCCATCTCTGCAACCTTTTCCATAACAACAGCATTATATACCGCATCTTCAGGAGACCTTCCCCATGAAAATGGGCCATGGTTCTTAACAACTACACCCGGAATAGCCATAGGGTCTTTTCCATTAAATGTTTCGACTATAACGTTACCGGTATTAACCTCATAGGCTTCCTGAACTTCTTCAGCCGTAAGGCTTCTGGTACATGGAATATCCCCAAAGAAGTAATCGGCATGTGTTGTACCAAGCGCAGGAATCGGCTTTCCTGCCTGCGCAAACGCTACTGCATTTACCGAATGAGTATGTACAACCCCTCCTATCTGCGGATAAGCCTTGTACAAAACAATATGCGTCGGAGTGTCTGAAGACGGCCTTAACTTACCTTCCACAACATTTCCGTTAAGGTCCACAACAACCATATCCTCAGGCTGCATCGAGCCGTAATCAACACCGCTCGGTTTAATTACAACAAGTCCTTTGTCGCTGTCTATGCCACTTACATTTCCCCAGGTATATATAACCATTCCTTTTCTCCAGAGCTCCATATTGGCTTTATACACCTTTTCCTTCAATTCTGACAACATAATCCTTAAACATTCCTTTCTTAAAAATATATTTAAAAATATATAATTTCCAAACAAATACAGTATAACAAGTATATGATACTTTAACAAGTATTTTTTGCATTAAAATACTTATGCCGGAATCAGATTCTTTATAAGCAGAAGCAGTAAAAATACCGGTGCAAGAAATTTTATCATAACAATGTATAGGCCTTTTCTTCCAAATCTGTGTCCGTTCTTTTCAACTTCTTCTATTATAGTCTTCGGCTTTATAACCCATCCGACCAGTATGCATGTTCCAAGAGCAACTATAGGCATCAGGCAGTTATTGCTTATATAATCCATAATATCAAGAATCTGTGCCACAGTTCCGTTTGGAAGCGTAACCTCAAAATACAGCTTATTATATCCAAAGCATACTATAATTCCTACAACAAGCGCAATGACCGTTTCTATTATACAGGCAGTCTTTCTCGAAATTCTGAATTTGTCCATAAAACTTGAAACAACTGCCTCCATAATTGATACCGCGCTTGTAAATGCCGCAAAAAGAACCATTGCAAAAAACACGCATCCTACAACCGTACCCGCGGTTCCCATCGCATTAAATACCTTGGGAAGCGATACAAACATAAGCCCGGGTCCCTGCGACATCCCTTCAGTTCCCATAAACACATATACTGCGGGAATAATCATCGCACCGGCAAATAAAGCTGCCGCCGTATCAAAAATCTCTATCTGGTTAATTGATTTTCCTATATTTTCATCATCTTTAACGTATGAGCCGTATGCAACCATAATTCCCATTGCAACACTCAGACTGAAAAAGAGCTGCCCTAAAGCATCAATAAATACATTTATAAACTTTTCAAACGTCATTCCGCTAAAATCCGGTATCAGATATACTTTAAAGCCTTCTATTCCCTTTCTTGTAATCCCTTCTGCATCTGTATGGCTTATTGTAAATGAAAATATTGAAATACCTATAATCATTAAAAACAGTATCGGCATAATAATTTTTGAAAAGGATTCAATTCCTTTATTTACACCACAAAATACAATGAATGCAGTTATTGCAAGGAAAATAATCATAAGTATTACAGGCTCTGCCTCTTTAGTAATATACCCTGAAAAATAATCATCGGCTGAAGCATTTACTCCCTGTCCGCTTAAAAATACCGCAAAGTATTTTACTACCCAGCCGCCTATTACACAGTAATACGGCATAATTATTGCAGGAATAATACACGAAATAACTCCAAGAAATCCCCACCCGCGTTTTAATCTGGAATATGCCGTAAGCGGGCTCTGCCGTGTCTTTCTTCCTATTGTAATCTCTGTTGTAAGAAGTGTAAATCCGAATGTAAGTGCAAGAACGATATAGACTACCAGAAATATTCCTCCGCCGTCTTTAGCAGCAAGATATGGGAATCTCCATATATTTCCAAGACCTACCGCACTGCCTGCTGCTGCCATTACAAAACCTAGGGAACCTTTAAATGAGTTCCTTTTACCATACTCTTTCATTTGTCACCTTCCACACTTCTCCTAATATTTTATTAACCTAAAATATACTATATCTATACAAAAATTTCAAGTATATAAAGATAGATGTATACAATATTAATTTTTTCTGATATACTGATTATGTATAATTTTTGCAGGGAGCGTTAGAATATGATAAAGCAGCACAAACTCAACTTTCATCCGGTAAGACTCATAATAATGATAATAACCGTAAGCATAATCACAATATTTACAATATGGAGCAATGTACGTATCAGTAATAACCTTGCCAATTCGGCAAAACTGATATCCTATAAAAGTATCGGAAAACTTACTGCAACCATAGCAAACAACATGTCGGCCGGAATAAGGAATTATGAAAATAACATTTCATCAGTTACAAATATTCTTTCACATGTAAAATCTGAAGAAAGCCGTATTAATTATATAAATGACTTTTCAATTACAACTCCTGATATAACATACGGAATAATAGATATGTCAGGTAATATGCATATAACCGGAAGCAGTACAACAATTAACACGGAAAATGAAAATTTTTTTATACAATGCGCTTATCAGGGCAAATCAGTCACAACTACTACTAACATTTTATCAGCAGACGGCAAAAATACAAAAATAGTAATATCAAAGCCTCTTATTGTATTTGGAAGCAATAAGATATCCGCTGTCATATGTGGATTTATAACTCCCGAATCCGTAATAAACTCATATGAATTTGATACAGGTATAATACAGGTTCTTCTTACTGATAAACAGAACTCTGTTCTCGCCTGTACAAATTACAGCAATGAATACAGAAATTTAACTTCACTAAAAGACCTTATCACTAATCCTGAATTTTCTGAACAGCTTACCCCTTTAGATAAATCATCTCCCGATAACGTATATTCTTATACAGAAAAAAACATTATACGTTATATTTATCATACATATAATGTTTTTTCCGACTGGTCACTGTATACATCAGTCGTAATCAATCCCGTGTATAAAGATACAAGTTACGACGGTGCATATCTGACATTTTTTAATATACTGTTTATTATAGTAGTAATGATATCAATACTTATATACATCATTCCAATATCACGGGAAGCCAGAAGCCAGAGGGTTGCCGAAAGCGAATCCATGATGCTTGCCAAACTCAGCCATGAGCTTAAAACCCCTCTTAATACCATAATGGGAGTAAGTGAGATACTTTCCAAATCCAATCTGAAAAACGGACAGCTCAGGGAAGTCTCTTATATATCCGAAGCAGGAAACAATATGCTTGCCATGATTAACGATATTCTGGATATGAGTAAAATTGAAGCAGGCAAATTCAAACTTGTTGAGGAAGAATACGAATTTGAATCTATTATTTATGACCTTACAACCATTGCTTCCGTAAGGCTTAACAATAAACCCGTAGAATTTATCACATTTGTCTCACCGCAGGTTCCGCGTTATATGATAGGTGATATGCTAAGAGTACGGCAGCTTCTCAGCAATATTGTAACAAATGCAGTAAAGTATACCCATAAGGGTTATATTATGATAACTATAGACTGTGAATTCATAAACCAGGCATCGTTAAATCTTATAGTATCAGTAAAAGATACAGGCATTGGAATCACAAAAGACAATATCGACCATCTGTTTGACAGTTATTCCCGTTTTGATTCCAAAAAGAACAGCAAAGTAGAAGGAACAGGACTTGGAATGACTATTGTAAGGCAGTTCGTAGACCTTATGCACGGAAGCATAAGCGTCAGCTCCGAATATGGCCACGGTTCCGAATTTAAAGTAAAGATAATGCAGAGAATGGCAAAAACCGAACCGCTTATTCCTGAATATGAGCCTGAAAAACCATATAAAAATATACTCATACTGGAACAGTCTCCTATCCTGAAAAAATATTATTCCAAATGTCTTGACCAGGCGCATGTCAGATATACCATAGCTTCTGATAATTATGAATTCAGCCGCATGTTTTCTGAAGAACAATACGACTTTATACTTGCCGACCATTCAACTACTTCTATGCTTGCTGAAGAGGGAACTGTTCCGGATAGCACAAAAATAATAACTCTTGTTTATAATCATACTGAACTGATAGATGAAGAACAGACTATATTTGTACCTTTATTTTCATTACATATATACTCATACTTATGTAAGACTAAAAAACGTTATGCCAAAAATTATAATATAGGCAAATCTTTCTTTATACATACCATGCCTGACAAACGTGTCCTTATAGTTGACGATAATGACATGAACCTTCAGGTTGCCGCTGCAGTCATGAAGCCTTATAAAATGCAGATTGATTGTGCAGAATCAGGAGAAAAGGCTCTCGAAATGATACAGGCTGCAGACTATGACCTTGTATTTATGGATCACATGATGCCCGGTATGGATGGCGAAGAAACCCTTCATGCCATAAGAAAGCTTAAAGACCATAAATATAAAATACTTCCGGTCATAGTTCTTACAGCCAACGCCTCCCGCGGTGCTAAAGAAGTATTTATTAAAATGGGCTTTCAGGATTTTATACCTAAACCCCTTGAAATGCGCTCACTTAACAGCAAACTTCTTAAATGGCTTAAACCTTCACAAAACTCTCCTGTAGTAGAATACAGGGTAACAGATGAAGATAGCGATGATACTACGCAGCCAATAGAAAACTGCAGTGAAATAGACTTTAATGAAGGACTTAACCGCATAGGTTCAATGCCTATATATATCAAGACACTCAAAAACTTTTATAAGACCATTGAACAGAAGCAGGAATCAATAAAAAATGCCTTCCCTGATGACATGAAGACATTTGTAATAGAAGTCCACGGCCTTAAAGGAGTCGCTGCAATCGTATCAGCAAATAAACTTGCAAAACTTTCTCTTGACCTTGAAACCAAAGGAAAGGAAAACGATATCGCCGGAATTAAACTTCTTATGGACAGTTATTTCGAGTATTTAGATAAAGTCAAAAGATGTACCAAAGAGTTAATAGATAAATACTCGTAAGGTATTTATCTATTAACATACTGTTTTACGGTTATTTTCTGACTGACAGATAATGTCTGCAGCGAAACATTCTGTGCAGACAGAATATCATAAAACCAAGCTGTACTACGGCATATGTTATTATAATCCACTGCGTCAGTCCGACAAGTACAATGAAATATAAAAATGCCCGGCATAACGCTGAGCCTACCCAGCCAAACTTCATAAGTACAGTATCTCTTTCATTCGGCAGGTCACTTGTCGTATCTGCAATAGTATATATGAGTTTACGCTCCATATACAGTTCAGCAAGAAGCTGTATAAATGACGCTGCAAGCGCATATACAATTAAGTTCCTTCCTGTATACAAAAAAGGACTTATATCTACAAAAACATATAACGCTGCAGTAATTATTAACGGCAGATACACCCTTATAAATTTCTTATTATATTTTATAAGCATGCCTGCGCCAACCGCCATAAGCACATAACCTAATATATCAGGTAATATGTCGAGGCGCAGATTATCTCCCAGCATATTGTTCACAACATATTTCTGTATAACCTCTCCCAACCCCAAATCGTCATATACCATCTCGTATTCCGGATAAGCGCAAAGCACTATTGCATTTATATCTATAGTGCTTATAAGCAAACCTATCATTATAATAATAATTCCTGCCATATCAACTTCTCCCTTCGTACCATTTTTTATTATTATGCATATATTATAACAAATAAATTTGTGGTGACAATAATGGCAATAAAAATATATGTTGACCAGGGACATGGTGCAAGTGTAAACGCAGGCGCAGAAGGTTTCGGTTTATATGAGCAGGATATCACATATATGGTCGGCGCTTATCTGTCCGACATATTAAGCTCAGATTACCGGTTTGAAGTCAGGACTTCCAGGGCTTCCATAGATTCAAACGTAGGATATAACAGCTCTTCAAGCCTCAGAATAAGGACTTCGGAGGCAAATGAATGGCCTGCTGATTATTTTATAAGTATACACTGTAACGCCAATACCAATCCGGCGATTAACGGAACCGAAGCCTATGTATATTCTACCGGCTCTTCCGCATATTACCTTGGAGAATCCATAGTAAGTGAAATAGTCAGGCGTGTAGGAACAAAAAATAACGGCGTATACCAGAATCCTTCATTGTATGTGCTGAAAAACACAACTATGCCTGCCGTACTTGTTGAGCTTGCCTATATAACCAATTATGAAGATTCACTCAAATTAAGATACGATCAGTATCAGTTTGCCTATGGAATATACGCAGGACTGCTTAATTACCTTGGACTTCCCGGACTATAATAACCTGCCCCATAAACATCATATTGCCTTTCAATACCTGTTCATACCCTGCTTCTCAGAGTAACATTGTATTGAAAGACAATATATGTTTTATAATACTAAATCTGCAGTTTTATTTTGTAAGAAGCATCATAATCTCATTGCTTCGTGCCACAAACTCTGTCATTGCTTCAGGAGCAAGCGGCTTATTGCTTATCATTGCAAGATCATACAGCTGCTTGCAGAACAATTCGGTATTCTCGCTTTTTTTGTTCTCAAGTATATATTTGACAAGTTCATTGTTAGCATTAAGTACAAGTGTTTCTCCGCCTCCGAACATATCATCCATTCCCATTGCCATACCGCCTGCAGCATACATTTTCATCATGTCCTGCATACGTCTTGTTTCCTCGGACAACGTTATCATGGAAGCAACTTTCTCGTTCTTAAGTTTCTTTACTTCTACTGTAAGCTTGTCATTTTTAAGCGCTTTCTTAAATATATCTGTAAGTTTCTTTGTAAGTTTTTCCCAGTCTTTGCCTTCCGCTTTTTCTTCAAATTCATCATTAACGCCTGAATCAATTCTCTGGAAAGATACTTCATCTTCAAACTGCTCAAGCTGCTGAATAAACGGCTGGTCTATGTTATGTGTAAGCACAAGCGCATCCAGGTTCTGTTCACGGAACATATTGACATACTGGCTCTGAAGCACCATATCGGTAACATAATAAACTTTCTTCTTAGGCTTCTCTTCTTCGCCGTCATCTGAAGGCTCCGCATTATCCGTATCTGCCGTTTCTTCTGTTTTTTCTGCATCTTCTCCGTCTTTTTTTTCTTTATCCTCTTCGCTGCCATATACATTTTCCAGATATTCAGGAAGTGTAAGATATTTCTCATCCAGATTCTTAAATATTACATAATCTTTCATCTTTTCCCTGAATTTATCATCTTTGAGGCATCCGTATTTGATAAACGGACTTATATCATCCCAGAACTTCTCGTAGTTTTCTTTGTCCGTCTTATACATTCCGGAAAGTTTGTCTGCAACTTTTTTGGTAATATAATCGGATATCTTCTTAACAAATCCGTCATTCTGCAGCGCGCTTCGGGATACGTTAAGCGGAAGGTCCGGACAGTCTATAACGCCTTTAAGCAGCATAAGGAATTCCGGAATAACCTCCTTAATGTTATCAGCTATAAATACCTGGTTATTATACAATTTGATTACGCCTTCAAGGTTGTCATATTCAGTATTTACTTTCGGGAAATATAATATTCCTTTAAGGTTAAAAGGATAATCCATATTCAGGTGTATCCAGAACAAAGGCTCCTTGTAATCCCTGAATACCTTTCTGAAAAAGTCCTTGTATTCATCGTCAGTTACATCATTCGGATGCTTCATCCAAAGAGGATTCGTATCGCTTATCGACACAGGGCGTTTGTTAATCTTTGCTTTTTCCTTTCGCGGAGATACCTCAACCGTTTCTTTTTCACCGTTTTCGTTTTCGCGCTCTTCCGTTTTAGCCTCTTCAATTATAGTTTCAACTACAACATCATCTTCCCTTACATCCTCTGCATCTATTGTCTCATACTGCTGCTCTTGTCCTTTTTTCTCAAGGAATATCTCAACAGGCATAAATGAACAGTATTTTTCAAGTACCTCACGTACCCTGTATTCATTGGAAAATTCAGCCGTATCATCATTCAGATACAGTGTAATGGTCGTTCCGGCTTCCGTACGTTCCCCGTCTTTCATAATATATTCCATACCGCCGTCAGATTCCCAATATGCAGCTTCTGCTCCTTCCATATATGACAGAGTATCAATACTTACACGGTCGGCAACCATAAATGCTGAATAAAATCCAAGACCGAAATGGCCTATTATCTGCTCATCATTAGCTTTATCCTTATATTTTTCCAGGAAATCCGCTGCACCCGAAAATGCTATCTGATTAATATATTCCTTTACCTCGTCTGCTGTCATTCCTATACCGTTATCTTCAAATACAATAGTTTTATCCTCAGGGCTTACCGTTACTGTAATCTTAGGCTTATAATCGTCTGCAAGAGTCGTTTCGCCTATTATATCCAGTTTTTTAAGTTTGGTAATAGCGTCGCAGCCGTTGGATACAAGTTCCCTCACAAATATGTCATGGTCTGAATACAGCCATTTTTTAATTATAGGGAATATATTTTCTGAATCAATTGATAAATTTCCCTGTTCTTCTGTCATAGCAATCTCTCCTATCCGATTTTCTTATTTATCAGATATAATAACCCCATAGAAGTACAATGTCAAGAAAAATTTAGCACTCACAAAAGGTGAGTGCTAATAAAATATTTTCTATATGCATTAATCACATACGATAAGCTCATATTCCTTTGTCCCGAAACCAAGTTCTGCCGCCGCATCAATCGTATGCGTTCCATGCCTGGATTCGACTCTTTCAAGGAAATGGTCTCTTCCCTTATCTTCAGACTTATAAATCAGATCCATACAGGCTTTGTCAAGCGCAACCGGATCTAAAGACGAAAGAATACCTATATCTGACATACACGGATCTTCTGCAACTTCACAGCAGTCACAGTCTACAGACAGATTGCACATCATATTTACATAAGCTATCCTGCCTTTAAAATATTCCGCCACGCTCTCTGCAGCATCTGCCATAGCTTCACAGAATATATGCTGCTCAGCCATATGCTCCCATACAATATTCTGGTCGGTAACAGTTCCACCCGAATGGATAAGGCATTTGCCAACCGTTGAAGCGCATCCGATTGAGAGCTGCTTAATCGCTCCGCCGTATCCGCCGACAGGATGTCCTTTAAAATGTGACAATACTAACATTGAATCATAATTAACAATATTTTTGCCAACCATATTTTGTTTAAGCACTTTTCCATTTGGAATATCAAGCGCAATATCAGGGCCTTCTGCATCCATGATATCCACATCAAAATATCTGCTCCAGCCATGGTCGGCCATAAGCTTTTTATGCTTTTGGGTTGAATTACGTTCCCCGGCATATGCGGTATTGCACTCAACAATAGTGCCATTTACATATTCCACCATAGGTTTCATGAATTCAGGACGCAGATAATTCTGGTTTCCTGCCTCGCCTGAATGAACTTTTACCGCAACTTTTCCTGGAAGCGGAGTATCAAGTACCTTATACATCTCAATAACTTTTTCAGGCGTAATGCTTTTCGTAAAATATACTTTTGATTTTTCCATACCATTCACCTTAATTTCTTATTTTTAATTATTATTATCCGGTTTTTTCGTCTTATCCGGCTGTTTAGTTTCCTTAGCTTTATCTTTTTTATTTTTATCGGAATTAAGCTTACCTCCGTCAAGAATAGTCTGTATTGCATCTTTTGCCTTCTCGACGCTGCTTTCATCTTCATACATTATCCATGGAATTATTCTGCCCGGCGCCTCCCTTATCGAGTAACACCACTCATATCCTCCGGAACCGGTTACGCTTACCGAGTCTATATTCCAGTTTGGATTCTCTGCCATCTGGTATTTGACATATTTGGTAATCTTCTTTATTTTCATATTGGTCTCAAATGAATCCTCAAGGCTCTTCATCAGTTTAGAGAATTTCGTAATAATCTTAGGAGACGTAGCCTTGTCCATAATAGCCGCTATCATATGCTGATGGTTTCTTCCTCTCTGGTTATCACCGTCAGGGAAATGATGTCTTTCACGGCAGAATGCAAGCGCTTCCTTACCATTAACCTTATTATACCCTTTTTTAAAGCTTGGTCCCCAGTCAGATGTAAACGTATAGTCTGAATATACCTTTACTCCTCCAAGCGCGTCTACTATATTCTTAAGCCCTGAAAAATTAACTCTCATATAATAATCTATATCTATATCATACAGCATTTCAAGAGTTTCTATTGATACATCCACGCCATACAGACCTGCATGGGTCAGCTTATCCCTTACTCCGTTTGAAATAGACAGAGGAACAAAATAATCCCTTGGTGTATTTACAAGAAGTATCTGTTCCGTTTCAGGGTTGATTACCGCAATTATATTAACATCGCTGCGGCTTGTCTGTGATAACTCACCGTATACGTCTATGCCGCTCAGATACATTATGAAAGGTTTTTTCAGTTCCTCAAAATCTATGTCTTCCTCTTCCTCAACTTCAACAACCGTTTGAACCTGATGACTGCCAAGCACCCTTGTCTGCGTATCAAAGTCTTCATACTGCTCTTTAACCATCTCCCTGTAGGCTTCATTAAATATTATTACTCCTACGTTCTTTGCATAAAGCGCATCAACAAGCGAAAGCATATCGTCATATTCAACCGTATTGACCGTTTTGCCAAGGTCAGTCTGTACCGAACTTATCATTGAATCGGTATATTCCCTTCCCATTACGGATACTATGCCAAAACTGTAGTCTCCCACATCATCAATAGTCTGCGCAGGGTCACCGGCAAGTACTATAGCCGAAAGCTCGTCTATCTTAACATTGGAATCAGACATATTGCTTAGCGCTCCATAACCTCTCCAGAGATATCCGCCCCCAACAAGCATTAAAACGCAGAAAATCCCGGAAATCACACGCCCCAGTATGTACAGCCTTTTGGACATCTGGCTGAAAAACGTATAAAGCATTATAAATATAAGCACACCGGCAATAACTGCGGTATACTTTAACAGAAACATATTTATATACAGTATCAGCCCTATAAATCCTACGGTTATAAGGAATTGAACTGCAATAAATATAATTCCTGCTTTTTTGCTTAATAAATGTTTCATATGTACTTTTCTCCCTTTTATTGTTATCCTATTAATACATTTTTATGACGCATTATTTAGGTATTATATAACATTTTACGACAAATGGCAATTTACTTTAACACTCCCATTGCCATATTGCGAAATATGCCCGGCGTATTCCTCAGTTCGTCAAAAGTTCCCCGCTGTGCAATCCGTCCCTTATCCATAACGATAATCTCATCGCAATTCTGCAGGGTGGTAAGGCGGTGCGCAATAGAAATAACAGTAGTTTTTGCATCTTTTTTCATATTTTCTATTTCGGCCTGTATAAGCCTTTCGGAAGTATTATCTAACGCTGAAGTTGCCTCATCTAAAATTAAAATTTTCGGTTTACGCAGAAAAATCCGCGCCAGGGCTATACGCTGGCGTTGTCCGCCTGAAAGATTAGCGCCGCCCTCAGACAACACAAAGTCATAAGCACCCGGAAGTTTTTCTATATCCGCCGCAATATTTGCCTTAGCTGCCGCATCTTTTACTTCCTCAAGGGATACTTTTCTCTTCATTCCGTAACAGATATTGTGAAAAACAGTATCAGCTATTATAAACGGCGTCTGCGGAACAAGAGATATATTTTCAGCCAGTTCGCTTCGTGAAATATCCGCAAGCGATACATTTCCCAGTTCAATTTCTCCTGCTGCCTTCTCCAGTTTGTCAAGAACCTTAATAAAAGAAGATTTACCACAACCGCTTGGACCGGCAATGCCAAGAAACATCCCTTCGGGAATACACAGGCATACATCTTTTAAAATCAGCTGTTCCGGCTTTTCCGGATAAGCAAAATTTACATTTTTTATTTCTACCCTGCTTCCTTCCGGTACAGCATGCTTACTTTCATCAACCTGATAAGAAAAGTCTATGGGCAGCTCTGCAAGATTAAAATAATCTTTTGCCAGTACCATACATTCTGAAAATTCATCCAGAATACGGTGAAGTTCCCGCAACGGCCCCGTAAGCTGTGTAAAACACAGATATGCAGTAAGTACTGTTCCCACAGAAATTACTCCTTTAGATGCAAGAAGCACAGATATACCTATTACAAGTACGCTGAAAACTGCTTCATTAATAAATTTGAGGCAGTCATAAAACGCCATTGATTTGTGGTGCTTCATTTCCTTTTCACGTAGTTTTTCAGAGCGAAAAAGTATACGCTCTTCCTCAGAGCCTGCGCTGTCCAGCGCGCGTATTGTCTCAATACCACCCAGAAGCTCTACCACAGTTCCGTCTAATCCCGCTTTTGTATTCAGAAGCTCAACACGGATACCTTTCTGTGTGCTTATCTGGCGAAATACAATAAATGTTCCTACGGGAATAACCAGAATTACAAAACAGGCAACAGGAAACGGCAGACGTAAAAAGATTGTAACTATCGCCGCTATGCCGGTAGTAACTGCAGGCGCAAAATCCATAAGCATAAGCTTAATCAGTTTAACCGTACCGTCAAGACTTCTGTTCAAACGACCGTGGATATTTCCGGTCATATGGCTGCGGAAATATGACAATGGCGCCGTAAGCAGCGAAGCCGCCGCTTTACGCCTTGCATTCTTTTCAGCCTGGGTTGCAGTATCCTCTACAATCAGACGGCGTACAACCTTTATAACCTCATTAATAACATTCACTGCCAGTATAACTAAAAGAGCCGGAATCACTGACATAAAAGCAACGTCAGCCTCGGCAAGTATCCTGTCGGTAAGATAACCAACTGCAAGGGGCGTAAGCTGGCTCAAAACTGCAGATATGCAGAGCAGACATATAATAACCGGAAATAATTTCTTCTGTCTGCGGGGCAGCAGCGCAAAAATTTTTTTAATATTCATAAAACAATCCCCTCCCTATAATACATTTATCAGCTCTCTTTTTAATCCTTCGCAATGCTTCTGTAAATTACCACCGTTCCGGCATAAATTATACTTTTTTGTATTCCTCTTTCCCACTTTATTTCAGGTCTATCTGATGTCCAGAGTATTTCTTCCCACTTAGTATCATTTGAAAGTATAGGAAGCTGAAACGTTTCATCGCATCTGTTCATATTTATTGCAATATATAATCCGCGGCTGCTTAACATAATGCCGAGTGTCCTGCTGTAAGGAGCATAATCCGCAATCCATGGAAGCACTCCATGAAAAGATATCTCAGGCATATCACTTCCGTTTCTGTTCTCTTTTTTTATAATATATTCCTTTCTTATCTGTATTAATCTCTTTACATAATCAAGAAGTACCCTGTTTTTATTAATAAGCTCCCAGTCAAGCCACGATACCGGATTATCCTGGCAGTATGCGTTATTATTTCCTTTCTGTGAATTACCAAACTCATCACCCGAAAGAATCATAGGCGTTCTGAGCGATACTAATAAAAGCGCCAGGGCATTGCGTATCTGCCTGCATCTTATTTCATTTACCGCCTTTTTTCTTGAAGTACCCTCGGTACCGTAATTAGAGCTATAATTATAGTCGGTTCCATCTAATCCATTTTCTCCGTTTGCTTCGTTATGTTTACGTTCATACGACACAGAATCCATAAGCGTAAATCCATTAATATCAGCAACATACTGTATACTTCCGCAGCCATCGCGCAGAGGTTCATAATTAGCTGCATATTCAGAAGCCTGTCCTTCATCACCAAGTATAAACTTTCTTATGTTAATCATGCAGCCGTCATTATAATCCGCAAGCCTGCCATCAATATTTTCACGCTTCCAGTAGCATGAAAGAAACTTTATTGACTTAAGTGTATCATCACTTTTTATAAGTTCCTCGGAAGCAACGTCAGAATTAATCTTAAAACCGTCTATATGACATTCATATGCCCAGTATCTGAGACAATCCAGAATCATGCCATGACTCATGCCCTTTGCAAAATGCATGTCAAGGAATACCTCTATTCCAGCGCGGTGAAGTGTTTTAACCATATCCTTAAATTCTTTCACACAATTATCCGGAGATGCTGCATATGACGCTTTTGGCGCAAAATAAGCGCAGTCTCCGGTGTAACCCCAATAGTTAACCCTGGTATTGCCTGCAGTAATATTTTTATCTGAATCAGGTATATATTCGGGCATACCATATGCATCAGAATTATCCATTATTTCATTAAAATCATATGCCGGGAGAAGCAGCACAGTATTAATTCCAAGGTCTTTAAGATAATCTGCCTTTTCGGATACTCCTGCAAATGTACCTCTTTTACTTACTCCTGAACTTTTATGCCTTGTAAAACCACGTACATGCATACGGTATATTATCATCTCATCATAAGAAAGATGCGGCCGGTTTTCGTCTTTCCAGTCATATTCACAAAAATCAAACCTGCACCTTATACCCTTACTCTTCCTGCCAAAATTATCCCTTCCTGCAATCATACGGGCATAGGGGTCTTTATATGGCGTGCCTTTTACCTCATACATATACTCGCACTCACGCATAAGACGGCCGGCTATATCATCCGCTCCAATTATACAGCTGAATATATCGCCCGACTTAAAGCTCTTATCCAAATCAAAACATACAGGCTCTGCTTTCTTTAACTTGTCATATAAAACAAGCGTACAGCTCTCCTGTCCGGCAAGCGCTAATGAAAACTGAACCCCTTTATCCGTTTTTGTTACTCCTAACGGGAACCCATTCCCTGTCGTTATCTTTAAATCATCTTTTTTTATCATATATATTATTTTCTCCTGACCATACATTGCAATTTTTCTAATTATATCACAGGGCCATATAAAAAAACAGTTGCAAATTTTATATATTGGGTTAAAATAACTTTATATGTGTATTTTTTAATTATATTTGTATTTGGAAAGGATATTATTATGATTCAGGCAAGCAACGTTACTTTACGTTTTGGTAAAAAACCATTATTTGAAGAAGTTAATATAAAATTCACCGAAGGAAACTGCTATGGACTTATTGGCGCAAACGGCGCGGGAAAATCCACATTTCTTAAAATTCTTTCAGGAGAGCTTGAGCCAACCAAAGGTGAAATTATTATAACTCCGGGTCAGAGAATTTCCATACTTGAACAGGACCATTTCAAATATGACGAATATTCCGTACTGGATACGGTTATCATGGGAAATGCCCGCTTATATGAAATTATGAAGGAAAAAGAAACAATATATGCAAAAGAAGACTTTTCTGACGAAGACGGAATAAGGGCAAGTGAACTTGAAGCTGAATTTGCCGGAATGAACGGCTGGGAAGCTGAATCGGATGCAGCTACACTTCTTAACGGACTTGGAATTGATACCGAATATCATTACAAATATATGAATGAACTTGAGGCAGCGTTAAAAGTAAAGGTTCTGCTTGCAAAAGCATTATTCGGAAATCCTGATATATTGCTTCTTGATGAGCCTACCAACCACCTGGACCTCGACGCCATAAGATGGCTTGAGGAATTTCTTATTAATTTTGACAACACAGTAATAGTAGTATCCCATGACAGATATTTTCTCAATAAAGTATGCACACATACTGCTGATATTGATTATGCCAAAATTGAACTGTATGCCGGCAATTATGATTTCTGGTATGAATCAAGCCAGCTTATGATAAAACAGATGAAAGAGGCAAATAAGAAAAAAGAAGAAAAAATTAAAGAACTTCAGGAATTTATTCAGAGATTCAGCGCCAATGCCTCCAAATCAAAACAGGCAACCTCCAGGAAACGCGCCCTTGAAAAGATTGAACTTGATACAATACGTCCTTCAAGCAGGAAATATCCATATATAGATTTCAAACCAAACCGTGAAATAGGAAACGAAGTACTTACCGTAGAAAATCTTTGCAAAACAATCGACGGCGCAGAAGTACTTAAGGATATTTCATTCACATGCGGACATGATGATAAAATTGCCTTCGTAGGAAACCAGACACTGGCAATTACTACACTGTTTAAAATACTTGCAGGGGAACTTGAACCTGACAGCGGTTCCTATAAATGGGGAGTAACTACTTCAAATTCATATTTCCCCAAGGATAATACCGAATATTTCAGCAAAGAAGAAACTATCGTAGACTGGCTTATGCCGTTTTCACCTGAAAAAGATGCAACTTATGTAAGAGGTTTCTTAGGAAGGATGCTCTTCTCCGGTGACGACGGACTTAAAAAAGTCAACGTATTATCAGGAGGAGAACGTGTACGCGTCATGCTATCTAAAATGATGATGCTCGGCTCCAATGTACTTATTCTTGACGAGCCTACCAACCACCTGGATATGGAAAGCATTACCGCACTTAACAACGGGCTTATAAAGTTTCCCGGAGTAGTCCTCTTTACATCACAGGACCATCAGTTTATACAGACTATTGCTAACAGGATTATTGAAATAACCCCTAACGGAATGATAGATAAAGTATCTACCTATGATGAATATCTGGACAATGATGAAATGGCAAGAAAAAGGCAGGCTCTGTCCTAATTACAGAAGCCTGCGCTTTTCATACGCTTGACATAAGTAATACGCTATTGTACAATAGTGATTATTAATTTAAATTTTAAACATATTGGAGATGATAATTTTTGGACCCCAGTGACGTCGCGACAATTATATTACTTATTGTATTGTTAATTTTATCTGCATTTTTTTCTTCTGCTGAAACTGCGCTTACAACTGTAGGCCGCATGAAGATAAGAAGTCTTGCCGAAGAAGGCAATAAAAGAGCTGCTACTGTAAGCAGGCTCATAACCAATCCTACAAAGATGCTAAGCGCCATACTTATCTGCAATAATGTAGTTAATCTGTCTGCATCTTCATTATCCACATCCTTTGCATATAAAATATGTGAAAATAAACTTGGAATGGCACACAATACAAGTATAGCTGCCGGCATTGCCACAGGTATAATTACTATTCTTGTCCTTATATTTGGTGAAATAACCCCAAAATCACTTGCTACTGTATATGCTGAAAAATGCGCGCTTATATATTGTAATATCATATATTTTATTACCCAGCTTCTCACACCTTTCGTATTCATTGTAAACACAATATCCAAAGGCATATTAAAGATATTTAAGCTGGATTTGTCTATACGGCCTTCAGCCATGACTGAGGACGAGCTTATGACTATATTTGACGTCAGCCACGAAGAAGGCGTCATTGAAACAGAGGAACATGAAATGATAACCAATATAGTTGAATTTGGCGATTCTCTTGTCAAAGACGTAATGGTGCCGCGTATGGATGTTGACCTTGTATCATCAGACTTAAGCTATGAAGAACTTCTTGAAGTATTCAGCGCCCATAAATTCTCACGTATGCCTGTATACAGCGAGCGTGTGGATAACATTGTCGGTACTATTAACCTTAAGGATTTGTTCTTCTTTCACGGCTCAACCGAAACATTTAATATAATGGATCTTGTCCGCGAGCCTTATATTACTTACGAATACAGAAAAACTTCAGAGCTTTTTGTAGACATGCGCAGGGATTATATTTCAATGGCTATCGTTATGGATGAATATGGCGGATTTGTAGGAATAATAACTCTTGAAGACCTGCTCGAAGAAATTGTCGGTGAAATACGTGATGAATATGACATCGGCGAGGAAGATTCCATTAAGCGTATAAACGATACAGAATATATAGTAAACGGCGCTACCAACCTAAACGATATAAATGACGAACTTAATATCAATATCGAAACTAACGATTATGATTCCATAGGCGGACATGTAATCAATCTTCTTTCAGATTTTCCTAAAGGCGGAGAAACTGCCGAAGATGATTTTGCCTTTTATACTGTCCTTGAAGTGGATAACAGAAGTATTGACAAGATTCATATACGTTTAAAACCACACGTATCAGAATCAGCAGATGAAGACGAATAATTTACTACTGCGCTGTAGGCATCATGAAGTGCAGTAATAAATTCCCTGTTATTAATAGAAGGTTCCAGATAATTACGTCCTATAAAACTTGTAATGCTGCCGTCGGATTCAGCCTCCGCTGCTTCCATACAGAATGGTATTGCAAATATTCTTCCATCGGATATCTGGTACTTTCTTTTTATTTCCTTTATAGTATTGTTGCCGCATGAATGATAATTGCCCAATAAAAATATTGATTTATTTCTAAGCATTGAAAAGTTATTGAAAAAATGATTTAATACATTATCATTCTGATTAAGATTTACAACCACAAGGTCGGCTTTTTCAAGAATCGCTTTTGTAGAAAGGCTCTCTGCCGCAAATGTATCAATATATACGGCATCAAAACACTTTTCAAGCCCTATAAACAGCCTGGACAAATTTTTACCAAACTGGTAATCCAGAAGGTCTCTGTTTTTAAGATAACCGTGAGGCAGATAAAACAACCTGTTATGCACAAATCCGACTGCGCACTGCCGTATCCATCTTTCTTCAATACCCGAATGTGAATTATCCATTTTTCTAAGAAGATTCTCAAGTCCGTATTCATTATAACCGTGCGTATATTCTTTTACAAAATATTGCGACCCCCTCTTTACCAGACCAGTTTCTATACTTGTAAGATGGTCATGGTTTTCCATAAGAACAACACGCTTCTTATCAAATATTGCCTGGATTGCCGCCATGCATATAAGATGCAGCGTAGTCCCGCACTGACCACGTACATTACTCCAAAACGCTATTTTCAATAATAAAAACCTCCTTTTAAATTGACCTTTTACTGATTAGTAAAAAAATTGATACTTAAGATACACATGATTTAACTTATATAGTTTATATAGAAATATTATAGAATAATATAATTATAGCGGATTAAATCATACTTGTAAATATAATTTATCCGCTATTTTATAATTTCGTTTTTTTGCACAAATCCGGTTCTAATATTTTAGAACATTATATCATTTTTTCTTTTAATAAGCCTTCCACCATTGACAATCATTGCTACACCTGCACCAATTCCAAGTATACAGACTATAATTCCGATAACAAGACTTAATATTCCTGAAGAGCCCATTGTCTTATAAGTTTTTTCTTCCATGGCAGCCTCCTTTATATTCCATATTTTTCATAATATGCATCAATAGATTCTTTAATTTTATCATCAATAATTATATTGCCTTTATAAGGTTTATTATACAAGTGTTCTACAACCTCTTCCATTGTTACTATGGCAGTTGTCTTAATGTTATACTCCTGTCCTATCTCTTCAAGTGCTCCGATATCACCCGTACCACGCTCCATGCGATTGACCGATACGATAAGCCCGCATACATTATTTACTCCAAGCCCATTTAATATCGGCATTGTCTCCCTTATTGACTTGCCTGACGTAGTAACATCCTCTATCATAAGTACCCTGCTGCTTTCCGTTAAAGGCGTTCCAAGCAGGATTCCCACGTCGCCGTGGTCCTTTTCCTCTTTTCTGTTTGAACAGTAGCCTATGCTTACATCATAAAGTTCATTTAACGCCATGGCTGTTGCAACACTGAGCGGAATTCCCTTATACGCTGGTCCGAACAACACATCAAAATCCAGGCCAAAATTTTCTTTTATTGCCTTACCATAATAAAATCCCAACCGCCTTAACTGGTCTCCGGTACGGTAAAATCCTGTATTAATAAAAAACGGTGTTTTTCTTCCGCTCTTTGTAATAAAATCACCAAACCTGAGCACCTGGCAGTCTACCATAAACTCAATGAATTCGGATTTATACTGTTCCATTTTATCCGCAGCCTCCCTTTACTCTTCTCTACTCTTTTGCACCTGCACTTTTTCTTAACATATTATACAGCCATTTACCTGAGTCAGTCAACTCACTCTTCTTAAATCCTGATGTTTTACTACAACTGTTTTTTATTATGGCAGATGTTTCACTTTTATTTGACAGATTCCATGCAATATAACTGACTTTATATTGATTTAATATATCGAGCCATTTGCCTGCCTGTACTCTGTCAATCGCTCCGTTTCCGCTTGCATCACATATACCGTATTCCGATACAAATACCGGCAGTCCGTTTTCAATTGCAGTAACCATCTTATTTCTTAGAAAATCCGTATGTGTAGCAGCATAGAAATGAAGCGCATACATAATATTTTTATATCCTTTAACCGGACTCTTTGATACTATATCTACGTCTTGCGACCATGTTGGGGTACCGACAATGATAACTGCCTTTTTATCATTTTTGCGTATTGTTTTTATAACCGAAGATGCATACTTTTTAATATGCTCCCAATCAGTTCCTCCATTTGGTTCGTTACATATCTCATATATTACGTTATTGTACTTCTTATATTTCTTCGACATCTGCCTGAAGAATTTTAATGCTTCAGATTTATTTTTATCAGGATTACCGTCGCTTAAAATATGCCAGTCAATAATCACATACATATCATTGGCTTTTGCACACTTCACACCTTTATCAATCAGAGACTTAAGCTCCCTTTTATTGCTGTCTCCGCCTACGCAGTATCCGTTATATTCCTCAGTATACATCGCAAGTCTTATACAATTTACTCCCCACTTGTTACGAAGCTCCTTAAAACATTCATTATTAACATAGTCAGGATACCACGAAAGGCCATGTGTGCTTATACCTTTTAACTGAACCGGTTTTTTATTTTTATCGGTAAGCTGTGTGCCGCTCACTTTAAGCCTTCCTGATACAGACGGATACGCAAGATTTGTATTATTTATTTTAATACCCGCTTTTACTTCTTTTGTTCCGCATATCTGCAGGCATCCGCATACCATCGAACCGACAAGCGCTATACAGATCATTCTTTTAACTGCCTTTAAAATCTCTTTCGGTTTTGGCGGAGTACCATAAAGCAAAACTCCGACACGATATATCTTTGCAGCCAAAACCCCTGTTCCAATCACTGAAGCAATAAGAATTATAATTGATATAAGTACTTCATAAAACGGCACCGTACTCATTGCAATACGCGTAAACATTGCCATTGGCGATGTAAAAGGTATATATGAGCATACTCTCATAAGAACATTATCCACAGTGTCGCTTGCCATTGAATACATTACTACCATGAATGCAATTATAAAAAGCAATGTTACCGGCATAACAGATGTATTGATGTCTTCAAGCCTTGATGCGGTAGAACCTATAGCTCCATACAAAAATGCATATATTAAAAATCCGAATACAAAGAATATAAGCATATATATAAACAGTGAAAGCGGCATATCAAATATTGAAACCATTATTGAATTATCTATCCAGTACGATTTGTTGAAATTGAAAAATAAGAATGAACTTCCAAACACAATTGCAAGCTGGACAAATCCTGCAATACAGGAGGAAAGCACCTTGCCAAACATCATGCTTACGGGCCTTGCACTTGTAATCAGAAGTTCCATCGCCCTGGAACTCTTTTCAGAAGCAACATTGGTCGCTACCATCTGACCATACAGAAGAATTACCATATACAGCGCAAAAACCATTATATAAGTATAGAAATAATTCTTTATAGTATCTTTGCCAAATGATACCACTTCATGTTTAACCTGTACCGAAAGCACAGCCTGAGCCTGTTCATCCTGAAGCCCCGCCTTTTTCATTTCACTTATCTGATATACGTTTTTAAGAACTTCATCAGCTGTACTTTCATTTGTATCATACATCGAAAGATTATTTACATAATATTTGTAAGAAATAAGATTATCCATCACAAAAGCGCACTCTGCTTTTCCGGATACTACCTGCTCTTCTATTTCATCAGTGTCAGCCTCAGAAATTCTTACTTCATATTCACTGAAAGCTTCCGAAAATGCTGTTCTTACAGCCACAGCATCTTCTGCATTTTCACATACCACAAGCATCACCGGCCGGCCACTCTCGTCTGCACTCTGTTCATCACCCGTAACAGTACTTTCAGTATTCTGCGCATTATCAACACCTTCAAGCACGCGTGGTATAAACATTACTATAGCAATAATCAGAACCAGAAATATCGTTACACCTATAAATATTTTATTTGTAATATAATTTTTAAGTTCAAATTTAAGTATTTTCCCAAATTGTTTCATTATTAAATCCCCCTGTCATTCACCGGCATATTCAACAAATATATCGTTAAGAGACGGTTCAAATACTTTCACTTCATCTATATCATAATTTTCTGCTAATATTTTTATGACATTCTGTTTTTCATCCGGTGATGACATTGTAATCATAATTTCATCACTGCCTGTTTCTGCGGCTGATGAGCCAAATGCTTTCTTTATATCATCAGATTTCTCTGAACGTACAATAAGCCTGTTACGCGGATATGACCTCTTAATATCATGAAGTTCGCCCGCTACTGCAATTTCTCCTTTATTTATAATAGCAATACTGTCACAGAACTCTTCTATATAATTCATCTGATGACTGGAAAATAATACAATTTTCCCTCTTTCTATTTCTTCTTTAACTATATCCTTTAAAAGCATTGCATTTACCGGGTCAAGACCCGAAAACGGCTCATCCAGTATAACTATCTGGGGATTGTGGGCAAGCGCCGTAACAAGCTGGATTTTCTGCTGATTACCTTTAGAAAGCGTATCAAGCCGCTTGTTTCTGTATTCTGACATATTAAGCCTGTCCAGCCAGTAATCCACAGCTTTTACCGCATCATTATGTTTCAGCCCTTTCAGTTCCGTAAAATAAACAAGCTGGTCGATAATCTTCTTTTTTGGATACAGACCCCGCTCTTCCGGAAGATATCCAAACTCCACTTTATTATAATCAATTGGCTCTCCATCAAACAGAATCTCTCCGCCGTTTGCAGGAAAGACATTCATAAGAATCCTTATCGTTGTAGTCTTACCGGCACCGTTTCTGCCTAACAGCCCGAATGCCCTGCCGCCTTCGGCAGTAAAAGATATGCCTTTAAGAACATGGTTATCACCGAAACTTTTTTCCACATTCCTCAGTTCAATAAACATTATATTAGTCCCCCTATTCAACTTTAACTGATATTCTATCATAGAATATCTTATTAGGCAAAATATTTATATCTGTTTCAGGCAAAATATGCTATAATAGCTGCAACAATATAAGGAGCTGGTTATAAATGAGATTTGTAATACAGAGAGTGTTGGAAAGCGAAGTAAAAGTTAATGAAAAAACTTTAGGCAAAATCCAGAAAGGCTTCATGGTACTTATCGGAATAAGTAATTCTGATACAAAAGAAATTGCTGATAAAATGATTAAAAAACTTATCGGATTACGTATCTTTGAAGATGAACAGGGCAGAACAAATCTTTCGTTAGACTCAGTAAATGGAAGTTTACTTCTTATCTCACAATTTACTTTGTATGCAGACTGCAAAAAAGGAAACCGTCCAAGCTTTTTGAAAGCAGGTTCTCCTGACTCAGCCGAAATGCTGTATGAATATATAATAGAAAAATGCAAAGAACATGTTGACATTGTAGAACATGGCGAGTTTGGCGCAGATATGAAAGTCAGCCTTATCAATGACGGACCTTTTACAATAATACTGGATTCCGATGAATTATAAGAAAATATTATAAATGGGTAACACTAACAGACCATCAGGTGTTTTGCACCTGATATTAGGTTTTTTATCCCGAATTTTAATTTTTGTTTTCACTTATCCAAATCAGTCATCAGTAATCTTTTCTTTAAGTATGATATTTTTGGTTGCAGCATACTCACGAAGTTCTTGCCAATATTGGTCCAGCCTTTCGTTCTCCATCCTATCTATCTCTTCAGGAGTATGACCATACATCTCTTCAGGAGTAAGTATGTTAAAATATCCTGAATTTATAACACACACATTTCCCATTACCATCTTTCTTCTGTACCTGTAACAAAACCATTTTTTACGAATCAGATAAATTAATTTTTTAAACATGTCAAGACCTCTTTTATAAATAATTCTATTAGTTATATATAATATAATAATATATTATTGACGATATTTCAATACAAAATACATAAATACTTACACATTATATTATTTATCTTATATAAAACCCAAAAGATTTTTATTAAAGTCTATCCTCATATACATTTAACACGGTACTTAGAAAACTAATTTTCCATTACTACATTATAAAGTTCTTCTGCCAGTTTCTTATGGGCTTCAGGGGTAAGATGCAGGGAATCTTCTTTGGAAGCTTCTACATATCTCGCAGAATCAAAAAAAATACAATTATACTTTTCCGCAACTTTCCTATAATATCCGGACAGCTCTTTTGAGCGGCAAATAGCATTTTCACGAAAAGATTCATAAAATACAGAGTTCCTTATCCCCTCTCCTATATGCGGAGGAGATACCAGAATAATTTTTGGAACAAAACCCTGCTTTTCCTCTGTAAATTCCTGTATAACCTGAACTAATGCAGCGGCTCCCTCTGCAATCTCTTTTGGTGTTGCATGAAAAACTTCTTTCAAGTCATTACTGCCAAGCATCATAATTACAAAATCAATCGGCTTATGCGTATTCAGGCATGGCCTTAAATATCCTAATCCATTCTTCCATCCCTCAACAGGATCATCAAATATTGTTGTTCTTCCATTACAGCCTTCTTCTATTACACAATAATCCTTACCAAGCATATTCCGCAATCTGCCGGTCCACCTGATATTTTCAGGATATCTCATCCCATTTGCCGGATTATAACCATATGTATTTGAATCACCATAACATAACACAGTTATCATAAAACTCTCTCCTTTCGTTATACCAAACCCTTTGCTCAATTTTACCATCAATAATTTTTTTGAATATATAACAAAACTTGGCGAAACTTCAATACTCATGTTTGCAATCGGTCTTATATACTGGGGAATTGATAAACGAAAGGGAATCTTTATCATGTTCTCTTTCTATACCAACCGTATTATTAACGGATTTATCAAAATTACCGCTTGCGCATACCGCCCATGGATAAGAGATTCACGAATCATGCCTGTTCCGGAGGCACAGGCAGACGCTACAGGTTACTCATTTCCAAGCGGCCATACAGCCAACGCTGCAAGTTACTGGGGCGGTCTTGCCATCAATACAAATGACCGTTTCAAACCCCGGAAAGTGTTACAGGCGCTTCTTATAATACTGGTACTTCTGATAGGATTCTCCCGTAATTATCTGGGCGTACATACTCCGCAGGATGTCATTGTTGCGCTTGTAATAGGGTTTGCCGTATTATTTGCCATGGCAAAACTTTTGCCTGCTATCGATAAAAATCCCCGCGCCGACATTTATGTAATGCTTGCCGGAGTAACACTCTGCGTACTGTTAATTATATATGCGGCTTTCAAATCTTATCCTGTAGACTATAACGCAGATGGTTCCATAGTAGTCGAAGGTTCCAAAATGGCAATAGACTCTTACAAAAATGCCGGTATCGGAATAGGCTTTTTCATAGGCTGGTTTCTGGAACGCAGATTTGTAAAATTTTCAACCGATGACAGCAAAATTGAAAATATAGTAAGACTTATATTCTGTATGTTTACATATACCATACTTGATAATTTTGCAGGTTCTTCCTTTGTAAAAGATGCACTTACAAATATCGGTTTCGGCTCAGGCCTTATAAAAGCACTTACGCAGGGCGTTTGCACGCTGTATTTTGTAGCAATCGCTCCGGCTATAGTAAAGCTGTTTTCACGACGTAAATAGATTATATGCTTATAACATTTACATACTCAACTAAATTTACGTTGCCCATCTCATTTGCCTTATCAATACACCCTTTTGTAAATCCGGACTTTGAGAACAGATAGTAATACTTTGTCTTATAATGGAACAGTTCACTGTGTTTTATTAAGGTTTCCAAAACGCTGAGGTCAACCTTTTCGTTTGTCCATTTGCATTCCGCGAACAGAGCGGTGTTTTTATCCTGTTCACCCATAATATCAATCTCGGCCTGGCTTTTTTCTTTAGGATCGTTGCCCCACCAACGACCAAGAGATTTGAACTCTACCGGGCAGTTGCCGGAGATAAGCAGTTTCCAAAGATACTGTTTGCAGATTTCCTCAAAAATCTTACCCATATAATCAGAAAGCTGAGGTTCAATTCTTTTATAAACCAAATCCGCAGCACCGCGCACAATGAGCGAATTATTGTCAAGCACAAAACGATACCAAAAACGGAACATATTGTCCTCAATGGAATAGATTGATCTTCTAGAAGCCTTTTCTCCGTAAGGTGTTTCTTTCTGCACAATCCCAAGATTTATAAGATTCTTAAGGTATCTCGTACAAACATTTGTATCTTCGCCTACCTTGCTTGAAATCTCAGACATTCTTGACGAACCCGTTGCGATAGCCGTAATAATTGCCGTATAAGTGGCAGGCTCACGCACTTCCTGTTTTAACAGGTTTGTTGGCTCTTCATAAAGAAAGGATGTAGGGTTAAGATATGTGTTTTTGATATTGTCTTCCACGCTCAATTTGCTACTCATTTGTAAAAGGTATTGTGGCGTGCCACTGGCAATACCATAAATCAATGCCTTATCCTCGTCTGACATACCTTGAAGGCACTCGCAGGTTTCTTCAAAATCAAAAGGTAAAAGCTTAATCTGTGCCGTTCTTCTTCCGTAGAGAGGCGCTTTATAGGCAAGCACATGGTCTTCCATATATGACATGGAAGAACCGCAGAGAATAAGCATTAATTTCGATGTGTCTTTATATTTGTCAATTAAAAGCTGTAAGGTAGATGCAAGACTTTCTGATGAACGTGCCACATAAGGATACTCGTCAATCGCAAGGATGATTCTTTCTTTTTCTGCAAGCTTAAATACATATTCAAATGCAGCCTGGAATGAAAGAAAAGAGGATTCCGTTTCAATACCGTTTGCAAACTCCATAATGCTTTTTGAAAAGTTCTCAAGATTCTGCTTTGCATTACTTTCAACACCCATGAAATATATGGCTTTTTTATCGCTAATAAACTGATTAATAAGCGCAGTTTTGCCTACACGCCGTCTGCCGTAGATAACCGCAAATTCAAATTTATCCGATTTATATAGATTGTCAAGAGCATTAAGCTCACGTTCTCTGCCTATAAACATTGTCGTGACCTCCATATTATGTATCTACATTATAACACGCAAAACAAATTAGTCAAGTATAAATGAGTAATTTATACTTGACTAATTCAAAGAAGTTCGTATAAAATTAAATATTTTGTCCGTCATGGAACGCTTCGCCAACACGTTCCGTTACCTTGTAATAACCATGCGTATATGGATCAAAAGCGATAGCGTTCACTAAGGACATGTCAAGCTTTCCGTTTGGCATTACACTTTCATCGGCAGTAACATTAACAACTTTGCCAATAACCCCGCAGCCATATTCATTATTTTGATATTCAATATATTTACATTCCAGGCAAAGCGGAAATTCATTGATAACAGGCGCATCTACACTCTCTGCCTTAGCAGCGGTAAGACCTGCTTTTTCAAGCTTATTTTCAATGCTGTTGCCGGACACAACACCAAAATAATCTGCCGCCGCGACATGATTGGCATCAGCAATGCTTACCGTAAACGCACCTCTTTCTTTTATATTTTTAACCGTCTTATGCGTTTCGGTTAAATTGAGTACTACTGTGTCTCTCGCCTGCATCGTTCCCCATGCTGCGTTCATAACATTTACGCTGCCATCTTCATTATAAGTAGCGACCATTAACACAGGCATAGGAAAAATTCCTTCTGTAATATCTAATTTTTTTCTCATATATAAAACCTCTTTTCTAATATTTTATCAATTAAACAAATATCTCCACTTATATTATCATACTTGACCATTGTTACTTTTCTTATCGCCCTTGTGTTCTTTCCAATACTCGCAATACAAGTTACAAGTATTGTATCAAGAATTAGCCTTTTACAGTCCATCTCGAACCATCATCAAGGTATAACCTAGCAAATTTTGTCCTTTCCACTTTGTTTTTTCAAATCTATCAGGATCCTCCATAGACAACCCAATACCCCATATCTTATCCTTAACCGCACATTCCGCTAAAATTGATTTACCCGTTTTTAACAGCTTTTCCTTCAAGTCATTATTCTGCCGGAACTTTTCTAAAAGTCCCTGATACACCACTATCTGTCTTATACCATTCCAAGTATTATCATCATAACCAGTGACCCTACGCCCAAGCGCTTTTATTATTGCCGGTTCCTCAGCCTCTAAAATCCGAATTGCCGCATCGTCATCTCCAAAACACCTGGCTTTTTTATACATCATAAACTGCTCCATAGAGGAAAACTCAGTACCAGTTACCACAAAACGTGAACGATACCAGTTACTTAAAAATCCATATTTTTCATCAGGATTGTGAAAACATATTATTTGCATTAAACGTCACCAACTTTTTTTACCGCTAAATCCAATTCTAAATCATGAAGACCAAAATAAGCTTTCATCAAAAAATCAATCGGCACTTTCTTTATCACTTCCGAACTCAGCATATTATAATACCATTGATAATAGGCATAGAACTCACCGATCCAATCCGGCATAAATCCTCGAAGCGCAGTTCCTTCCTTAAATTTATATTTTTCCGTTTCCGAAAAGTAATTCCAAAGTTCTTCCGCATTCATTGTAATCACATAGGCTTTTGCTTCATCAATACTTTTTCGCGTTTTGCTTTTCATATATGTTTGAATGAAATCTTTTGTATCATTATCCGGAAATGACTGTGCTACGAAGTCAAAAAGTTTACCCTGACTTTCCACCACATCATTTAAATAAACATCTGAATATGCCCGCATTATTTTCACCTCTCAAAAAAGCGTACTGAATACCTTTATCACCTTATTAGCTTCAGAATTCACCAAATCTCTCATTTTCTGTCGTGCATCAACATCTCGCAAGTTATATTTTGCGTTGAACTCATCGTACTCTACCATTAAACATTCATTCTCTACTTCGTGCAGCTTTGAGTATGCAAGCTGTGATTTGATACAATACTGTATTCCCAATCCTCCCAGCAACAAAAGTTCTTCAAGAATATCAATATCTATATTATCCCTCACAAACTCCTTGGCTATATAGAAATATGATGCATTAGCTCTCCACCCTTTTATGATATCATATTCACTCGTATCAATTCCGTATTTTTCAATAAACTGTTTTGCAAGCATTTTATATCGTTTCGTATCTGATGCATCTCTGTGTTTCATAAGTTCGGCCAGCCAACAAAGCACATTTTTTTCCTGAAAATCTAGAATTTTCAAGTTATCAGTATCTAGCTCATATTTATGAAGCCAACCATTCTTATCGTTAGGTCGACATACTGCCCATTCTTTTGCTAAATCCGAATTTTCGGTCAAATAGAACCCTTTTCCGTAATCATGTTTGTCACTTCCTAAACCAAAGGTAGGTACAACAATTTTATCAGGAGTTCCGTGATATAGTATTAATTTTCCCATTTTATCTAATCCTCCTAAGCAAACATCTTTTCAGGACACGCTTTTTTAAGATTTTTCAGCTTTTCTAACTTACACTGATGATTTGCCGGCAGACCTATAATAGTGTCAATCTTATTTTTTTCGATTAAATTTTTGCGTATCTCCCCTTCTTCACCGCCACGGAACAATAAGCCGTGAGGAAGAACAATAGTTATTATCCCATCAGGTTTAAGATGGTATAGGTCATGAAGCAAAAATGCGTAATCGGCTTTGCCTTTCGGAGCAAGCCCATATTCCGCATATCGAGGATCTGTTTCCTTATCTGACGGATTCCAAACCTGCGAATATGGAAGATTAGACACAACGGCATCCACATAAAGCGGTTTATAAGTTCCTATCGAATCGTTTTCATCAAAATATTATCTGCTTCTGCAAATCTCCGGTATTTAATGTTACACCTTTTTTATATTATAAATTATAAACCGGTAATATCCAAATCTACTATCATCCGACCGATTTTTTGTTCCTGCAAAAGATAACACATATAAATCGGAATATATGTCACAACTCCTTCTGTTTCTACATTTACGACAGAAAAAACATACGCTTTTTCAATATGGTAATCCGAAATACTCATAAAATTATCCAAAGCTTTGTGTTTTTTATATGCCTTTCCTGATTTAACTTCTATCGGAACAACTCTTCCATTCATTTCTATTACAAAATCCAGCTCGCCTACATTCTTTTTTTTACAGAAATATGGCTCAAACCCATTGGCAGTTAATTGCTGTACAACAGCATTTTCAAAATGAGCTCCGTTGTTTACTTCTCCGTTTTTATTAATTAATTCAATTTTTGTTTCTGCAGGATATGTGCTTGTAAGCAAACCAATATCGCTCGAAAACAGCCTGAATACATTACTGCTCTTGCTTGCCAAAAGAGGGATAACCGGCGCCTCAACATTGTAAACCGGCAAAGCCACGCCCGCATCCTTCAGCCATAAAAAACTATTTTCATATCTATTAAACTTAAGCTCTTTATCTAACATTGTGAAAACAAATTTCTTATTCTGTTTATTTAATTCAGCGGGAATAAGATCATATATGGAGCGCAGCTTAAGTTTCTTATCCTCAATTTCATATTGAGAAAAATCTTCTTTATAAAGCATTATAATGTCCCGCTGCACTTTATCAACCTCTCTGATGTCCTTTGTTTCAATATAGGTTCTTACAGCATCCGGCATTCCGCCGACAATAAGATATACAAAAAACATGTTTAAAAGTTTCTGATGTATAAATTCATCCACAGGGCTGCATGTTTCAAATTTCTCTTTTAGCATCTCTAATGTAGTTTTTGATACATTATTTGCCACCATAAATTCTTCAAAATCCATAGGGTACATCTTTAAAACAGTCAGGTATCCCACAGGCGCTGAATCTATGCCTTTGAGTGAAACCCCTAATAAAGAGCCGCTCATTACATATTTAAAACTTCCTTCATCTACAAGGAACTTAATTTTTGTGACTATTTTCGGGCATTTCTGAATTTCATCAAAAAAAATAACTGTGTCATGCGGTTTACAGTCTTCCGGCATTATCATTTTCAATTTAATTAAAAATTCTTCTGCGCTCATTTCCGCATTTAGATACTCGACCATATCCGGCTGGTCGATAAAATTTACTTCATACTTGGTGTAACCACTCTTTTCAATCTCATCTCTTATAAGCCAGGTCTTTCCTGTCTGCCTTGCTCCTGTTACCAATAACGCTTTATTCGAATTTTTAAGCCATTCTTCAACAATGATTGAATATTTTCTATACATAAATTAATACCTCCATCTTTACAATACATCATCTGCCCCGTTTTTTCAACCATTATTGTAATATATTGCCCCGTTTCTATTGTTTTTATTCATATGTTTTGCCCCGTTTTTTTCTACCCTTCCGTGTCCACTTTTATAATAGCATCACCAGTCATTTTAAGATTTTTTCCTTTTGGCTATATTTGTCACAATAAACCAACCCGCTGCCAAAATCGCTGCCGCTATTCCTATCGGATAAGAAATGCTTCCCGCTATTTTCAAGCCCTCATCTGCCATAAGTATATATGTTATTGAGACTGCCGTCATAAAGGCCGCGGGAACCACGGCTATAAAACAATATATTTTCCGCTTTGCGTTTTTTGCAATATAGACTGCGATTGACCATAACACAATCATGGCAAGTGTCTGGTTAGACCATGAGAAATACCGCCATACCACGTCAAAATCAATCTGCGTCAAAAGCGCGCCGACCAAAAGTAAAGGCAGCGCCACGGCAATTCTTTTGCCAAAATTCTTCTGGTCAATCCCGAACCAATCAGCAATCGTAAGCCTTGCGCTGCGAAAAGCCGTATCCCCGGAAGAAATGGGGCATACAACCACTCCGATAACAGCAAGGACGCCTCCTACGATTCCTAACAGTCCTATTGATATATCATAGACCACGCCTGACTGCCCCATCTCTGCAAGCGCATTAGACAGCCCTCCCGTGCTTTCGTAGAAAGCTACACCTGCAGCCGCCCACACCAGGGCAATTACGCCTTCTGCAATCATTGCGCCGTAAAATATTTTTCTGCCGCTCTTCTCACGTTTCAGGCACCTTGCCATTAAAGGCGATTGCGTGGAATGAAATCCGGATATTGCCCCGCAGGCTACGGTTACAAACATATAAGGCCATATCGGTTTGTTATCAGGATGAAGGTTCTGCATTGTTATCTCCGGAATTGTGTACCCTTTAGCAAAAATACCGCCAGTAATTCCTACCGCCATTATAATCAGGACTATGCCGAACACCGGATAGATTTTTCCAATCAATTTATCAATGGGCAGTAACGTTGCGAGAAAATAGTATACCAAGATTACGACAACCCAAAAAATGCTATTCATCCATTCCGGCGTAAGGCTTGCAATTAGCGCCGCAGGGCTGGTAGTAAATACTGCCCCTACCAATACCAGTAAAATCACGGAAAAAACACGCATGATTTGTTTTGCGCCATTGCCAAGGTATTTTCCGACGATTTCCGAAACAGATGCTCCGTCCATACGAAGAGAAATCATGCCGGTAAAATAGTCATG
>CANQEL010000004.1 GCA_947594855.1 uncultured Lachnospiraceae bacterium | reverse complement strand
CCCATCTCCGCATTGTCCTTTGTATATTCCCCTGCATAGGGATAACGGGAATAATATTTCACATCCACCGCCACCAGGAACTGCCCTGACGCCATGTTCATCATCAAAATGTTATTTGGGCTGTAGCATTCCACGACTTTGTAATCCGTACCGTTGAAGTTATGCAGGACTTCCCCCTGCTTAAACTCATGCTCTCTCTGCTCATAATGGAACATGAAGCCTTTTGCCCCGCCATTTACATCAAGGTTATATTCTTCCAGCGCCCACATACATTCCCTGCTGCTTTTCTCCCTGTCAAACTGAAACTCCTTGTCATCATTGTAACTTCCGTGGAGAAAGCACTGCAGCTCGTCACCGCTGTTACAGAATTTAGCATAATAGCTTTGGTTTGCCGTAATATAACATTCCGCCCATCCTTTCCCTGCCTCTGAAAACTTGGTGTCAAACAGCTCTTTCAGCAGTTCCGCCGACTGCTCCCTTGACAGTGACGCCACAAAAAGATACTCCTCTTTATACTCTTTTAACGTCATCAGCATATTTTTTTCGCTGCCTTTTGTGTTCTCTATCACAAGAACCATGTCCTGTATCTTCATATACCTCTCCTTTCAAAATGCCGGACCGCCTAATACGGCCTGGCATAAAATACAACACTGTTTGTCCGTAACGGATCAAGCACCACGCCCCTTGACGGGTTGGCGGCGTGGACCATCTTCCCATCCCCCACATAAATCGCCACATGGGAGATATTGCGGAACTCCCCGTTTTTTTCATAGGAATAAAATATCAAATCCCCCGGCTTCAAATCCTTCTTATTGATTACCATAGCATTTTTATAACAGTATTCCCCCTGCGCTGCCGATGTTGCCGGAAGGTCTATGCCTGCCTCCTTGTACAGTCTCTGCACAAGGGAGCTGCAGTCGTAATACCCCTCCTGATACCGCCTGTCCTGGCTGTACTGACACCCAATCTTTGTCATGGCAAGCTCAGCAACCGCCTGTCCCCCAGTGCCTGCAGGAAAACTATTCTGCATATCATCACCCATCATGGATTTCAGCCAGTCCTTTTGTTCCTCCGTTAATTTATCCAGCGCCAGATAATCCTCATAGGTCAGGTTGTGTACCAGCGTGCCGGATACCGTGACCTCCACGGTATTCTCGTCCCCCTCTGCCAGAAACGCCTCCACTTTCCGCTTGCCCCATGCCTGCGCCGCTGCGTGGCTGTCAAAATAAATGTCAAAATCCGTACCATACCGGGCAAAATTACCCGTATCTTCCACCTTATACGTCTTTCCATTCATTACAATCTTTGTCCCCATTGGCACTTTTGGGCTGTGTGCATCCACCGCCAGAGTATGGTTTGCCTTGGGGACAGTGCCAGAGGCGGTATGCCCGCCTGCCCACCTCCCACAGCATAGGGAGCAGTTACAGTAGCCCGTGGTAACCACTTCCCCCAACGAAGCCCCTGCCGGAATCTGCGTCTTACTGCTGGAATTATCACAGTAATTCATCTCGTCAAAAACTTCCTTCAGGTGCTTTTTTCCCTCATCATCCATGACATAAGCCGCCTGCCCGGTGCCGTACTTGACCATATACACCATAAGGGTGTCATTAAAATTTGATACGGGGACACCATCCTCACTGTTCTGGTAAGTGATAACATACCCCTGTTCCTCCAGCGAGGTAATCTGGCTGTTAAAATCCCGGTAATACTCGCTTAATACGGTCCGGGGATTTTCATACCCGGTGTCCGGCAATGGGAAAAAGATGGCAAGCGGGGAATTGTAAATCACCGCAAGCACAGCCACCACGATAATCCCCACAACTGCAATCACGAAAAACACAACAAGAAGTAAAGGGGCAAGCACCACCGCCGCTTGTTTTACCAGCAGCATGGCAGCCGCCTTTGCCGCCGATTTTGTGGAAGTAATCAAATCCTTCCGCTCCTGCCGCTCTGTCTGGAAGGCATCAAGAAAGGTGTCAATCATACGCCCTTTGACGGCACCATTGACAGAACCTCTCCCACGCTTTTTACTGGAATTTTCCTTTCTTCCACTGCGTTTTCTCCCATTTCTGTCTTTTTCCCTGATATTCTCCTTTTTTGCACTGCCTCCCTTTTTTCCAAAACCATCTGAAACTCCACTCTGCCTGCTGCCCTTTTGTATTTTATTTTTCTTAATCTCCGCTTTACTTTCCTTCTCCTTGTTTTCTGCCTTTTTCCTGCGGTACAGTTTTCCCGCCCCGGAAGTGATACCCATTACTGGGGCTGTAGCTGTGGCTGCCAAATCAAGGCTTTCCTTTATCTCTTCCCCGCCCTCTATCTGCCCCGCCCCGGCTCTCGCCCCTGCCGCTGCCACCACTTTTAAGCTCTGGTTACGGACTTTGACCGACTTCCCGGACTCCGCATATTTATCCCTGATACCCAAATGCGGCTTTCTTCTGTTTACAGTTACGGAAGTGTTTTCCGCCTTTTTTCTGATTACTGCCTTTTTACCTGTATGCAGATGCAGACGGGGCTTTTTCTTTGTATGGATTACCATCGGCCTGTCATCCGCTTTTCTGATTTTCAATCTTCCCGAACCTCCTTTCCCCTGCCGTCATAAATAACCCTGAAATGCAGGAAGAACGCTGTTTCCAGCGTCCTCCCCGGCCAAAACCATATAATCATTTTGTCTGCCTTTTCTCCCGGCAAAATCTAACCATATATCATCCAGTCATTCCCCGCCTTTTCCGTCTGCACCGGCTCTGAAAAAACCTGCCTGCTTTCCGCCCTGCTGTGCTTTGGCTCATATATTTTCGTTGGTGCGGTGTCCTCTGAAAATATCTCCATACTGTCCGCAATGCCATTTTCTGGCATATTCCACCCTAGAATAAGACTATCTGCCGGCTCTGTTGCCTGTGCTGATGCCTCCGGCGTAGCCCATTCCGACATAAAATCATCTGCCGGCTCCGTTTCCGCTTCTGCTGCTTCGGGCACATCCCCAAATCCAGCGTTCCCGCTGCCCTGCAATGCCCCCTCTGCAATCTTCTCATGGAGGTTCGTGTTATACAGACGGTACAAATCCGTGTCCTTGCTGATCCTGTTATCAAAAGGAATGACAACATTCCCGCATTTTAACAATCCCGTACCGCTTGATGAATTGCTGACAAACCGTAACTGTGCATCGGACACGCCTATGGCCTCCGCCAGCTTTGCACTGTCCACGTTGGACTGCTTTAGCAGCACCACAAACTCACTGTTGGATAAAAGCGTTGTGGCAATATAATTCTGTAATAAATCCGACACGTTCTGGCTGATTCCGGTACATAATCCGCCCTGCTTCCTGACTTTTTTCCATAACTGCTGCAAATACTTTGCACTGTACTCACTGCCAAGCAGGACATGGCACTCGTCAATATACAGCCACGTTGCCCTGCCCCGTTTTGCATTGTCTAAAATCCTCTGCTGTATCGCCTCCATCATCACAAGCATTGCCGCCGGCGCAAGCTGGCTCCCCAAATCCTGTATGCCGTACACCGTGAAACGGTTGTCCACGTCCACGTTTGTATGGTGGTTGAAGATATTAAGCGAACCCTCCACAAACAGCTCCAATGAAAGGGCTAACTCCTGTGCCTCCATTTCCTGCTGTGCCTTGAGTATCCGGTAAAAGTCTGACATCACCGGAACCCTCTGCTGTTTCCATGCTGCCATATACAGCCCCCTGACACAGCGGTCAATGATGGAGTGGTGTTTCTGGTTCAGGGCATTGCCTAACAGCTGGTCACAGAGGGAAAGCATAAACTCCGACTTGTCAGCGATTACCTCCCGCAGCCCTTTTTCATTGATGTGCGCCATATCCGCCTCCAGCGGATTTACAAAATTCCTTGTGTAGGCAGATAAATTCACTACCGCACCGCCGTAAGTCGCCGCAATGTCAAAATACTCATTCATTGGGTCTATCACTATCACGTCATCATCTGTATTTAAGAAAACGCTGCCCATTTCCTGTTTTGCAAAAAAGGACTTGCCGGAACCCGGCACCCCGAAGATAAACCCGTTCCCGTTTATCAGTGTCTTTCTGTTCCCGACGTTGATATTTTTGCTGATCTGGTTAATGCCGTAATAATTGCCCCCGGCATCGTTTAACTCCTGCACGTTGAACGGAAGGAGTGCCGCAAGGGACTGTGTGAGCATGGTGCGCATGGTCTCCACCTGCCGTACCCCGATGGGGAGTGCGGTGTTTAATGCCTCGCGCTGTTTCAGGTAGTGGGTATCAATCACAACGGAATTGCGTTTCCCAATGGTCTCCACCGTCTCCGTCACGCTATCCAGCTCCTCCTTACTCTCCGCAACAAGGATTATGCTGACTGCCGCATAAAATAAGCACTGGTCGTTCTCCCGCACGTCATCCATGATTTCCTCAATGTCTTTTTTCTCCATCCGCTTTGCATAGGAGATTTCCGAGGAAAAATCATTATTTTTATTCCTTACCCGCTGCTGCTTGATGATGTCGCTCTCAATGCCGAGATATTTCTTCTGCAGTATTTTCGTTGTCAAATCCTTTGGCACCGGCACCACGTCAATGCTCACAATGGAATGGACAGGCAGGGAAGTGATTTCATTGAGGAAACGGTCTGACAGGCTGCTTGGATATTTTTTTATGAACAGCGCCCTCACAAATTTTCCCTCGTCCTCGATATGCTCCGGGAAGTATTTCAGCATTCCGTTACATAAATCATTGCGGAAGTCTGCCCCTACCCTTTTTGCGTGCCTGATGTCAAAGTCAAAGCCGTCCTCCCTGCCAAGATGGTAAAAGTCATGCAGCACCCTTAACCTCTCATTGCCGGAAAGCGGCCCTATCTCTGTCCCAAGCTCCCCAAAGGCTTTGTGCAGTACAGCCTCCAGCGTGGCAAACTGTGCCTTTGCCTCCTCAAAGTTCTTCCTCTCCACCGTAAGCGTGAGATACCTCTCCTGCTCAATCCCCTGCCTGCCTTCACGGATTTTGTCCTCTATGATGTCATTGTAGATTTTACGGAACCGGTCAAACCCGTCCTGCCGGTATGAAAGCAGCACCATCTCCCGCAAATCTGCCATGTCCTTGTTTTTGTTATTCACTGTGATTTTGAAATTACAGTCCAGAGAATTGAGGAATTTACAGTACCTCTCAAAAATGCTTTCCTGCTCCTCCTCATTGGTGGTCGTGTAGTTAATGTCCATGAAACGGTAGCTTTTGGAATACCGGTTTTTTGCCACCTCAAAAATACCGTTTTCTGCCACCGAAAGTATCTCTATCGTTTCCTGTATGGATTTCGGTGTCCTGTAAAGGGGCTCCCCCGCCTTTTTCAGTTCCCGGAAACCATCTGAAAATAATCCCATTTTTTTACCTCCATTTCTACTGATAACAGAAGCCGGCTGATATTTCCCTGCCGGCTTCCTGCTCTCCTTGTTGAATAGTGCAGTGAACATCACATTTACAAAACAGAAAAATATTTCATTTCCATTGCACTATTTCTTTTCCGGACAGAAAGACCTGCATCTTCCCGTTTCAATATCTGCAATACATTTCAGTACCGGATAGGCCTGCTGCGGCACCACCGCATTGCCAAGCGAAAACATGCGGCTGCCCCAAAGTGGGTTCGCTTCCGTAATCCGGCTTACCCCCTCCGGCTCCTGTTCCCACAGCCTGTGTCCGTCCATCCAATGGGGAAGCCCATCAGCCATTCCACCCAGTCCGGGTTGATTTTGTGCCGTTTCATGGAAATCTCCACAACCTCCGTAAAGAGCTCTTTCTGCTCCTCCGTCTCCGGTTCGTGAAACTCCGTCCCCGTCTGCTCCATTACCTCCGGGGTGCAGAACACCCGCATCTGCAGGTTGGGCTGCCAGAGCGTCCCCGTCGAGTTGAGTTTCTTTAATGTCCCCGTTTTCTTCATCCTGCCAATGAGGGCAGTGGAAACATCCATCTTCCCAATGGAAGCCACCGGCGTCGGATAAGTGTCCGGCAATGAATACCCGTTTCCTCTCATGCCACGCACCGACGGCGAGAGCAGGTAGTACGAAGGCCCGGACTTCATAGCCTGCTCCTTCCAGATCAGATACCGTCTTTTCGAGCCCCATGTTGAGGAATCCAGCAACATTTTCTCCAAGCACCCAAGCGGGGGAGAACTCTCTGATGACTCTAAGCATTTCCGGCCAGAGGTAACGGTCATCTTCAAAGCCCCTGCGCTTCCCGGCAAAGGAAAACGGCTGGCAGGGGAATCCCCCTGAGATGAGTGTGACATTTTGTTGTTTTGTTCTCGCATAAAACTCCTCCTTGTTCAAATCCCTGATGTCCTTAAATCTGGGCACATCCTTCCAGTGTTTCTGTAACACCTCATTCTGAAAATCAGCCCATTCGCACTGTGCAACGGTGGTAAACCCCGCCGCCTCCGCCGCAAGGTCAAGCCCGCCAATGCCGCTAAACAGGCTGATGTGTGTTAAATCCTGCATATTAGCCTCCAAACTAAATTAAAAAAAGGCATCCTCCCCATACAGCGGAAAATGCCCTGATTACTGCCTGTTCTTTTTACTGTCTGTACTTATACCAGACCGCAAAACCCATAAAAACAATCAAAAACAAAACGGTTAAGATAAGCATGTGGATCATCTTTTTTCGGACTGCTGCAAAATCTCCCCTGCCATTGTCCCCTTTCTTTCCCGTACTGCTTTTCTTTCCTGCCTTATTTTTTGTTTCTTCCTCCTGGCGCAGCCTCTGTACTGCCTGCTCCCCTTCCGTAGACATATAAGTGTAGGTGCGGTTTGCAAAGGCAAAATACAGCTTTAATTTCATCATCTCAATGAATGTCATGCCATGATAGGAATAAAACCCCGTCATGGCAATGGGTGCAATCACCGGGACTGCAATATAAGTGCTGACTGTCAGCCCCATATGCCGGTATAAAAGCAGCACAATTCCGCCTCCTACCACCACAGATAAAGCAGAATACACAAGCTGCCTTGCCGTCAGTCCCAACACCACGGACTCCTTGTAATTGTCAATATTCTTGTTGATTTCTATTACCATTTTTAATCACCATTCCTTTCCCCATACTTCCAGCCACGCCGCTTTGCGGCACAAATCCACAGAAAGCAGAAGAACGCTGCTTTTGCGTTCTTCTAAGATGAAACGGTAGAATTTCTTTGCTGATGTCTTTTATCAGCTTAGAAATTCTTTTCATCTTGACATGCCCGGTTCCTGACGTTCTGTTTCCTGTTCCATTTCCGTATCCACAAACTCCTGTCCGTCCACGGATGTGATATTGACATACTCCCCAATGATACAGAGCGCCTCATTATAACTGCCGGAAGAACAGACGCGCTCTTTCAATTCCTCCGCCTGCTCTTTCAGCCCATGCTCCCTCAGCGTCCGTGCGGCAACCCCCGCAAGGTTAAAGATGTTGCCGTCCTCCCCGATCAGGGCACAGTCCGGCTTTTCTGCCTGTCTGTCCGTAAAACCGCCCAGACGGTTCGGCACATAATCAGACAGCCATGTGCCTCCAAAATCTTCATGTGTCTGCAACCGCCACACGGCGAGTTTCCCCATAGCCAGCTTCACATCCCCGAAAGGATATAAAATACAGGTCAGCCCGTCATGCTCAAACACGGACACTTCCCGGAACTCTGTCCCCTCCAGTAAAATCCCTTCCTCCGTAAGCATCTGGTTGATTCCGTCCACCCACTCCTCCGGCTTCCCACCGCAGCCCTGCAGGATAAGCCCCTCTTTCCCCTCCATGCGGCGCAAATCTTCCGTTGATATTTTTTTAATATTCAAAAATTAATCCCCCTTTCTTACCATTTATATCAGAATATTATTTTTTACCTTGCCCTCTCCGGCGTTCCTTTTTCCCTGCTTTTCTCCTGCACCGGCCCATAGGAATTTCCGTTCCGCTGCATTATTTCTGCAAATTCACAGATATGGTAGAGGCTGCTGCCAACCTCAGTATGGTATTCCTCCACAAACCGGCAGGTCCGTTCCCTCTGTTCCCCGCCCGGTTCCGTTATGACAATCTTCCCGCCGTCCGGAATACGGAACAGCTCCTTATAATGCGGATTGACAAAACGGATGCCCTGCCGGGCATTTGCCATGTGCCTGTCCAGAAATTCCGAAACATAGCAGTAACAGTAAAAGTTATAATCCCCCTGCACCGGGTTACAGCGTATCAGGAAGGCATGTTCCTCCGTGTCCACACGGAAGCCGGAAACCGCCGCACCGCTGTCTGCCCCAAAGAGGCTGTCCGGGTGCTCACGCACATATTCCCTCATGGCGGTGCGGTCCCGCAGCAGCCCGTACTCCCCTGAACGCAGGGCATTTACCACCTCATCCAGTTTCTCCTTGAACACGTCCGTTTTGTATCTCTCCCACCGGTCCGTCCATGTGGTAAAAAACTCCTTCCCGGCACTGCCAAAATCCCCCCGCAGATAACCGATGTTCCCCGTCTGCCCGTCAAGCTGCATACTCTGTGCATAGGTGTATTTCCTTTCTTCCTCCGTAAGCGGCCTTATTTTTAACTCTCTCATCGTTTCCCCCTCTCTTCCTTCTCCCGGTCCGGTGTCCTCCCCATAACTGTCCTTTCAAAAAGCTCCATATCCTCCGGCGCCGCCTCACGCAGCTTTTCCGGGTTGAACAGATACAACGGGTAAGAACAGAAACCGCTGCTGCCCATCAGTCCCGTAAACTCCCCAAGCCCATGCTTCTCAATAAACCCCTCCAGCTCCGGGCAGTTGTTGGTATCCACATACCCACAGTAATCCGGGCATGGCGCACTGATATTGACCGTCAAATCCGCAAAATGCCCCTGATATTCCCCGCCTGCCTCCACCAGGCCGATATACATCCTGCCGTTATCCATATAGGAACTGATTTCCAGTTCCAGCTTTACCTTCCCCGAAAACCGGCTCTCCATCTCCAACTGTTTGTTCACCGAATCCCTCCTTAAAGCCCCAATGCCTTACTGGTAAGGCTCTGGGCTCCTTTTACACTGCCCACCGTCAGCGCAATCGTAAATGTCATCTCACACAGATAAATCAGTGTTTTTGCCCAATCCGAGTAATCGCCTGTAAAAGACGGAAGCCCCGCATTGATAAAGGCGTTGCAGACGATAATCGCCAGCGCCATCGTAACCGCCTCAAACGCCACCGACAGGAAATACTTGCTGTAAGTGACCGCTGTGTGTGCCACCATCCGGTTTCCGCTCATGGTGGAGTAGGCAATCGAGCCAATCGGCACAATAACCAACAGTTTCAGAAAACGGAAATATACCGTGTAAAGCAGGAAAAATCCGCAGATTAACACAATCAGCGACAGAAGCGCCGCCAGTATCAGCATAATCAGGCTCTCCCCAAACCCTAAATTTTTGATAACCTCCGCCTGCTCCTCTGCAATCTTTAACTCCGTGGTATTCCCGGCACTGAGCAGCCCTACCAGGCTGCCGATGGAAGTAAAAAAGGCTTTCATAATCGTTACATTATTTGCCACCATATACTCCGCCAGCCCAAGCCGGATCAGAATACGCAGGATTACCTCAAACCTCATTTCCTCCCTGATATCAATGCTCTCCGAACAGAACCCGATCACAAAGAACAGCACCACAAGGGAGGAACCCACCGCTACAAAAATGGGCTCAATGCCAGCTATCACATTCCACGGCCCCCCTCCCTTAAACGAATCGGGGGACTGACCCAAAAGGTCAAAGATAAGGGAAATCTGGTTGTTCCAGAACCCAAACACCGCCTCCAGAAGTGCAAGTATCTTGTCCCCCAGCTTAAAAATGTCCATTATTTCATTCCTCCTTCTGCAAAGCCGGTTATCCTGGCTTTTGCGTTATTTTCTAAAATCCTAAGAATGTCAGCACGGAGGAAATCCCCGCCATAATCACACCTGCCACAATCCCCTTCAGTGCGGAATTCATGGTGGAAGAATCCTGCTGCTGGTAGGCCTGTGCAAACTCCATCACATTCTTTGCAAGGATAATGACGCCCACCGCCCCAATCACTGCAATCACTAATGTCTTTAAGTTATCAAGCGGCTTTGTGACGGCACTGGTATCGCCCCCTGCCGCAAAGACCGTCACCGTCATCTGTGACATGGCATATACCGCCCCGGCAAAAGACGGAACCAGAACCCCTTTGCAGAAACCGGCAATGTTGTTTTGTTTTTTCTTGCTTGTGTTGTTTCTCATTTTCACTGTCTCCTTTTCATAAAAATATGGAGATAAAAAATGTGGACAGACTTCTTCCATCCACGGCTTTTATCTCCGTTCTGATGAAACAAGTCCATCCACATCTGCTCTTTCTATTCCACCGGGAATAATCCCGTTATTACAGGAAACCGGGCTTTCCCCGGTGCGTCCATGCGGTAACCACCTCCTTTCCGGTTCCATAAAAAAGACACCAGCCTGAATAGCTGATGCCATATTTACCGTCCATCATTTTGTCTGTGCCGGATCACCGGTATCTGTTTCCCTTTTGCATTTTTCTCCAAGGCAAAGACCATATCAGAATCCCTTTCAAAAAAACCGGAACCCTTTTTCCAACTCATTCCACATTTACAGTGCTGTAAGCCGATGAATTGCTGTTTCATTTTTCTTCCGCAATTTGGACACACCTTATTGCTTTTTCCCATAGCATTACATCCTCTCTGCAGGGTATGATTTACAGAATACCATATTTACGAAAAATACAGTCCAAATCCTCCCTGCTGATTTTGCCTGCCAGATAATATCCCTTAACCGTTGCCTCAACTCCTTCAAAAAAAATATCAAAGTTGAACCAGTCTCCCGCATCGTAATATTTCCGCAGTTCCGCAAAATCACGCTGCAATCTGTCCGGCAAATCTTTTCGTAGCTCTATGGCTTCATCAATAAACATCTGCCTGCACCCTCTTTCATCCCTGCCATTGCCCCATATTTTTCCTCTCCACAAACTGTAAAAAAGATTGACATTTCCCCTGCCCGGTGGTATCCTTTTAACTAAAGAGAAGCGGTTTTGTACCACTTGACTATCCGTTAGTCCTGAGTGGGTTACTCGCTTCTTTTTTTATATCCGCCAGATCATACAGGTACATCTTCCCTTTTCCCGTACAGTTTACCACCAGACAGCCGGAATAAATATTATAATTTTCCGTTTTCACATCGTTGTCATATACCGGCATTGCAAACCTGGTCGTATAATAATACCAGCCGTTTGCGGCATCACCGGAATGTTTCTCCTTCCGGTTTTCCCGGAATCTTTTTTCAGAGGCAATCCCCACCATCTCACGGATACCCTGTGCTGCATTGGCTTTCGCCTTTGCCCTTGCGCCTTTTGTTTTCCTCGTATATTTTGAACCCGCGTATTCATCCGGAAAGTCTTTCCCCAGATACACAATATCGCCTGTCTCCGCTATCTCCACCAGTTCCCCGACAAAGCGTTCCAGATATTTCTCCACTTCATCCCAGTCAATATTCTGTTTACCCACAAAGATAATATCAGGCAGGACAACAACTTTGCTGCCGTTTTCATCCAGTGCGATTTCCAGTGTTTCCATAACATTTCCTCCCGCTAGTATTGAATATATTGTAACACGCACATATGCCAATACACAACTGCAAATTACCCTTATTCATACCTCCGGCGTATCTCCATCATCCTTGCTACCGGAGTTTCCGGGTAGAAATAGGACAGTATCACTTCCTTTGGCACACGGACAGCCATTGCCCGCCTTACTTCCTCTTTCTGCTCCACGCTGAATTTCCAGTGGAACATACGGTAAGAAATGGAATCTGCTGCTTTATCCTCCCTGCCAGCAGGTGGCTTTTTCTCCATGTTTTTCGGTACTGTCCCAGGTTTTCTTCCCGTCCCTGCCACAGAAGCCCCTGCCTTTCCGCCATTTCCTGCCGCAGAGGTTCCGGCGGTTCCCGGCTCTCCTATTATAAAGGATTCCGGCACTCCCATATCTGCCGCTGACGGAATACCCGTCACGCCTTTGTTTCCAAGTGCCATAGGTTTCTGCACTCCCGTTGCCCATGCACTGCCTTCCAATGCCTGCATATCTTCTTCCATATCAAAAGCATATTCCAGTTCCATATCCTCATCCAGCGTGTCCCGCTGCTCCTGCCCGTCCAAATCCATAAACTGTTTTTCCATTTCTACCTGCCCAAGCAGTGCAAAATCCTCATATGGTACCGTGTCAATATAGACCGGTTCGCCCTTTTCTTTCAGGCCCTCATAATAGGCAAGGGACTTCTCATTCAGGATGGTAAATCCCGGCCCCGCACTCTCTCCCTCTGTTGCCGGTTTATGCTCATAAGGTGCTCCCTCCCCGTCAGCGGTCTGGGAAAATGCCGGGTGTTTGAATGGATTATATTTATTGTCCAGTACCGGGTCAAACCCACGGATAAAGATAAGGCATTTCTTGTTGTCCATCTTCCTGACTTCATCAGGCATCATAATCTCCCTGCCGAGGACATCATAATTCCTTGAGGAGCTCCCCTGCCGTCCCCTTGTTTCCCCGGTGGAACGCTTGTCAATGGTCGCCTTGCCAAGCAGTTTCGAGATATATTCGTGCGTTGAAGCTTCGTTGCCGCCAAGGTAAACCAAACTGTCGCAATTCCCCGGTATTGTTTCCCATGTGTCCTTAAACAGCGCCTTGATCTGTGCAAGGTTCTGGATGATAATCACACTGGAAATCTCCCGGCTGCGCATGGTGGATAACAGCGAGCAGTAATCATCCGGCAGGGCGACATTCGCAAATTCGTCTAACATAAAGGTAACGTGGATTGGCAGCCTGCCCCCGCAGTTAAAATCCGCCTGATAATATAACTCCTGAAATATCTGCGTATAGAGCATCCCAATGATATAGTTGTAAGATTTATCCGAATCCGGTATCACACAGAACAGCGCCGTTTTCGTCTTTCCGTCCCCGTTGACGCCAATCCCAAGCTCCGCAAGGTTCAGCTCATCCCTTGAAAGCATGCGGAGAACCTGCTTATTCTCCAGAGTTGCCAGACGGGAGTTGGCGCTGATAATAATGGAACGGACGGTATCGCCGGCTCCCCTCATGCACTTGTTGTACTGTTTGACCGCCGGGTGGTTTTCTTTCAGGGGGCTTGTCGCCTCCAGAAACTTCATTCTGGTATCCAGCATGGAGGGCTTCCCCTTTTCCGTCACTTCCGCCTCCCCCATCAGTTTCAGCACGGAAGAGAAGTTCCTTTTTGACGGCTTTTCCTCCAGCCACACATAATAGAAAAGAGCCTGCAAAAACAAGCTCTCTGCGTGTTCCCAGAACGGATCGGAGGGGTTCGAGCCTTTCGGGGTGGTGTTGCTCATAATATTCGTTATCAGTTTTACCACATCCGTTTCCTCGCGGATATAGGCAAAGGGATTATAACAGTCCGATTTTGCCATTTCTAAAAGGTTGATGACTTTTACATTATAACCGTTATTTTTTAACATCTCGCCCTCGCTGCGGAGAAGCTCCCCTTTCGGATCGGTTGCGATAAAAGAGGTGTTCAGCTGCATCAGGTTTGGCTTTACTTCATAGAACGTCTTTCCTGCCCCGGAACCGCCGATAATAAGGACATTGTTATTGAGCCTTGTATGCCTTGTATCAAGGCTCATGCGGACATTCTGGCTGAGTATCCGGTTCCTGCCCTCATCCCTGTCCGCCAGAACCCGGTTGACCTGTTTTATATCCGCCAGCTTGGAAGTGCCGTATTCCTTCCCCGGCATGAGGTTCCTCCGGCTTGTATAATACATTACCATCACAACTGCATACACCAGCAGCGCATAGCCGATCATGCGGAAGGTAAATTCATTGTAATAATCATGCAGTGGATAAGAGCATACAATGGAAAACCGTTCCAGAAACTCATTAAACTCTATCCCCTCCCTCCATGCGCCCGCCACCAGATACCCAAGAAAGGCAGAGGCAAGGGCGCCAAGCACAATCATAATAATATTTGGTTTCTTTTTTGTTGTCTGCATGGTTATCTCCTCCTCGGCCTTTCCACTGATTTTGTTGGCTGCGGCTTTGCTGCCTTATACCGCTGCCTGACTGCCGCCTCCACCCGGTCATAATGCCCGTCATAAAGCTCCTCCCCTTTTATGGTGCGGAGTACCCGGTTGTCTGCGGAATAAATCTTATACTCCTTCTTTTTATCCAGATAGGTAAGCAGCGTTTTTCCGTTATGGATTTCCATAATGTCTGCCTTGTCTATCCAGATATATCCCTCATTCTGCCCGTACATGCCTGGCACCCTTGTCTTTACGGCATGTTCATTCTCCTGTGCTATCAGCTTTTTTGTGATGGTAATATCTAAGAGCGAAGTATTTTTAGAGGCGGCTATCTGCCTCATGCGGTTACTTAATTCCTGATACCGGCTGATCCGCCTGTCAAATGCCTCCCGCTCCATGATGACACGGTAATTGCCGGCCCCGTCCGCCCGGTCCAGCACCCCAATCTTTGTAAGCTGCCCGATTACTTTTTCCGCCTCATCTGCCCCCACCTGCAAATCCGCCTTTACCGCCTCCACGCTGACTGACTTTTTCTCCACTGCATAATGGCCGACTTTCTGTATCAGCCCGTCAATGGCGCTGTCCGCTCTGGCCGCTTCGTCAGTGCGGGATTTCCGTGGGGATTTTCCGTTTTTTTCTTTCTTTTCACTCTCCAGATAACGGAGTAACTGTTCCAGCTTTTCCTCATTGCCGCTTTTTAAGTATTCATCCATGTTGAATACCCTGCCGTCCTGTAACTTCTGTGACATCATCCGTATCCTCGGCGCCGCCTCACTGTGGAACATCACTTCCGTAAGCCCGTCGTTCCGGCCTGCATCCGGCATTTCCGAATACAAAATCCCATATTTCTTCGCCATTTTCCGGAACTTCTTCAAATCCTCATCCGCAAAGGAAAGCACCTGTATGTCGCCGCCCTTTGCCAGCAGCCCCTTCAGGTTTGTCCTTCCCATTTCCTTTTCATGTGCTAACATCCCCACAATCAAATCCAATGCCTTCTGCATGGAATGGATGGATGCGCTCCCCATTTTCAAGGCTATCTCTATCCCGTCATAAGTGACACGGATAATCTGTACTGCATCTGCTATCTCTGACATTTTCTGCCTCCAATCATATTAAAATATTTTCCATTACTGGTATTCCTTTTCCGCCAGCACAATCCCGACTGCCTGTGCCATCTCCTCCGCACTGAAACCGCTGTCTATGAGGTCGTTTACCTCCTGTTCCGTAAGCCCTGCCTGCACCGCAATCCTGACCTGCTCCATCTGTGCCGGGTTTAACCCTTTCCCGGTCAGCTGCTTTATCAGCCCGGAGCTCTGCCTGCCCCTGCCGAGAAGTTTCTCCGCAAATGCCCGGATTCCCTCCGGCTTCCTACGTACTGTCCTCTCCACCGGGATAAGCTGTGTTTCCCCGTTCCTGCCTTTTATGGCGGCAGTAAAATCATGGTTTCCCATGCCCCCATCTGTTTTATTCTGCTGCCCTGCCGAGGGCTGCTTTGATGCCTGCGGTCCGCTGCCAACAGCCTGCTGCCCGCCTGCCGGGTGTTGTGTTGCTGCCCGTGGCTCTGCCTTTTCCGTTACGCCTGCCACCAGCCCATCCTTTTCTTTTAATTTTTGTTCCAGCCCATCCTTTTCTTTCTGGACTGCCTCAAGGTCTGCAATCAGCTGTTCTTTTTCCTCAAGCAGTATCTGGTTCTGCCGGTAAAACCGGTCCCGCTCCTCCAGTATGGAACGCTTTTCACTGTCATACCCTGCTTTCTCCTGCTCCAGCTCCTTAACCTGCTTTTTCAGCTCCCCGGCCTGTTTTTCCAGTTCTTCCATTTTGGTACGGAGTTCCGCATTTTCCGCTGCCCGTTTATTGCTGATTTCCTGCTGTTCTTCCAGCTCCTTCTCCAGCTGCCTGAGCGCCTCCGTCATGGAAATCTCCTGTCCCTGCAGTTCTTTCGGCCCTGCCGCCTCATTTTTCTGCTTTGTTTCCGCCTCCCGGTTTGCCTGGTACACCAATTTCAAAGCCTGCTCCATGTCATAGGCAGGCAGCTTTTTCGCACCAACATCTGCAAGCTGCGGCACCGTCAGCCCCTTATCATAATAATTCGCCAGCAGCTGCATCTGGTACTGGTTGAAACCGCCGCCTGCCAGCATCCGCAGCAGCTCCCCGTCGCTGTTCTCCCTCATAATGGAAGAAAACTTCTTACAGCGGTCCATCTGCCAGCCCGCCTCTGCATACAGGAGGACCAGCTCCTTCGGGTAGCCAAGCTCAAAATCCTCTTTTACCAGTTTCAGCACTTCATCACTGCAGCCCTTTTGTGTAAGCTCACTGATGACCGGCCCAAACTGCGCCATCTCCGGTTTCCTTGTTTCCATATCCTGCCTCGCTTTCCTGTTTTTTCATAAACGCTAATATTCATTTGGAGATTCATATATAATGGAATCCTCCCTGCCGCATGGTTAAACATTCCATCATCTCCCTGCTCTCCCGGAGCGTTCCATGCCACGCTCTTCCTTTCCGTTTCTCCCTAACTTTTCCAAATAGGGTTTCATATCCTCCACTGCCTGTTTTACCAGAGGGTGTTCCCGATATGCCGGAATTAAGTCAATCATCTCCTGTGCAATCCCCCTGCCCTGATATAACGGCCATTTGATATTGGAATAATCGGGGATGCTTTCATCCTCAAGCACAAAACCGATTCCCGGTCCAAATGACCTGTTCCTCCCGCAAATCCCCATATACACATCCACTGCCTCCGGCAGTGTCAGGTTTTCACGCAGTTCCCCAAGCCTTTCCGGGAACTCCATGCACTCTGCCGCAAAAAAAGTAATTTCTGCCATCTGCCATTACCTCCATTCATGCATTTCTATTTTTCCATGTTCCGCTTACCTGTTTAGCCCATAAAAATAACAGCCTGCAATCCGTCATTTCCGGCTCTGGCTGCCCCTGTCTAATTCCTGTTCAAATTTTCTTTCTCTTTTTTCCTGTCTGCCGGTTCCCTCTCCTGCCTTTCTTTTGCCCGTTCCAGACTTTCGGTAAATTCCGTTATCATTTCTTCTGACATTTTTAACCTCCGGCTGATTTCCCTCTGCCTCTGGTAAATGCCGCTGCTTTTATCTTTATATTTTTTACGGAGAATTTCCATTTCTTCCAGTGAATATCCCTCACTCTGTAACTGTTCCCCCAACGCCTGATACCGGCGGTGTTCCTTCTCAAAAAATTCATCCCCTGCCTGATAACTTTTTTCTGCCGGGGCTAATTCCGCCAGCTTATCTGCCACGGAAAATAACGGCTCCATCTGTTTCTTCTCCCGGTACACTTCCCGCCTCTCTTTCCGGCACTCTGCCGCCTTTTCCGCAAGGTTCTCACGGACGGCAGTTAACTCCATAAGGGAATGGATGCCATTCTTAACAAGGAAAAGGTATTTTTCATGGACTTCCTGCATTTTGCGGATTTCCTCCCGGTACTCCCATGCCTTACTGTAGGGCAGCCGTTCCAGATGGCGCAGGCGACATATCTTCGCATAATAGGTTTTCTGTATGCCTGTCAGCTTTGTCCTGCGTAAAAATTCATCCTTTGGCGGCTCTACGGCATAGGAATTTTTTTCACGGTTCCGTTTTGCATAGCTTTCCAGATTCTCCAGCCAGATTCTCTCCCTGATTCTTTCCTCTGTATAATTCTCCCCCATGGATCTGCACCGGCAGAACCGCTGCATTCCCTTAGGCCTTACCGCCAGATACTTATTCTGCTTGACGTCATAGCCCTTTTCCACCATCAGGTCCAGAAACTCCTCAAAGGAATCCGCCTGCATGATACAGGCATCCACATCCTTCTGTATCATTTCCCGCCAGATGAATTTCCCGTCCCGAAACTCATTCCAGTCCTTGTACCTCTCATTTTGTTTCCTGCCGTGTTCCTCTATCTCTATGGTGGAAAGCCCGTATTCCTCACAAAGACGGTTCGTGACGGGCTGTATCTTTTTTGCCCAGTCCCCCTTTTCATAACGGTATTTCCTGCCGCTTAAATAATTCACGCTGTTAAATATGATATGCCCGTGGACATGGGCAGTGTTGTCATGGACGGCAAGGACAGCCTCATACTCCTGCCCAAGATATTCCCCCGCAAACCTCCGTATAATCTCAAAGGCGGTATCCGGTGTGACCTCACCCGCCTCAAAGGAAATGATAAGATGGTAGCCCTGCCTTTTATCTGTCTTTCCATACTTCTGTTTCGTCGCCGCCATCTGCGCATAGGCTTTCCCCGGCTGGCAGTTGATTCCCGTCACCAGCCTGCCGCCCTGCGTTTTCTCCCGGTCAAGAATATAGGAAACCGCCTGCTCCAGATGTTTCCCCGCAAACTTCACGCCGCTGTCATTGATGGTTAAAATCTTAGTGATAGCCAAGGACTGCCACCACCCTTTCCATTTCCTCATTCAGCTTCCGCATATAGGCGACCAGGCGGATTTTATCCGACTCCCGGTACAGCCCCGAATTGTTGTTATGGACAATCTCATTGATGTTTACGCCGATCCGGTTCACTTCATTGATAAGTGCTTTTAACCCCTGCCTCACTTCCGGGTAATCGTTTGGCTCCTGCGTTATCAGAAGGCGGAAATACTCGGCCTCTTTCATCCCTGCCTCTTTCGCCTTATCAGAGAAAACCCCCGCATCATGGGCAGTCAGGCGGAAATGCTTTACAACCTCCTTTGCCATCTACCTCATCCTTTCCTGCGCCTGCATCCCCTCTGGTCTCCCTGTCTGCCCGGCTCCGCCTTTTCGGTATGCCTCCATTTTCTCCTGCACACCCTCCGGCACACTTCCAAATGTAGCGGTAATTATCTCCAATGCACATTCCACTGCAATCTGCTCATACTTTGTCTGCCGGTACAGCCCATCCAGCACTTCCTCCTGCTGTTTCAGAATATCATGCGCATTGCTGAACTGGTTATATTCCGCCTGATTATTAGGATTTTTCATGCCGTCCTCCATCTTATCTGCCAGCTCCAGATTCCACTCACAGACATCGTGGATGGCATCATCTATGGAATACGGCTGATACTCCGGGGATTCCTCCCCCATATCTTTTACCACCAGCTCCTGATTGCGGACAGCCAGTGCCATGTTATGCTCCGCCATATAATCCAGAATAATTTCTGCCCCGTCCTGTTTCATGCTAATTTCTGATTCTGCCAGATGAAGCCACATAATCAGCTCACCGGGCGTATTTACTTCCAGCACTTCCATTCCCATGCTCCCCTGCACCTCCTGTTTTGTTTTTTCATAATAAAATATTTCCCTGCGCTTTACGTCAGCAGCCGGTACTTTTCCTTACCCGTTTCCTGCCTGCTGCAAATCCTCTCCTGCACCGAAACCTTTGCCTCCCTTTCACTCCCAAAGGTTTCGCCAGATACGCATTTTGTGTCACAAAATGCCAGCCGGCACAAAGCCCGGCTCCCTGGTTAGGGGAAAATCCCCTAAAACCCCTGATAAAATACGGTAAATACCATAGAATAGGGAAATCTACACCATTGCTACATCATTCCCACACCAAAAATCCGTAAGCCTACACCGTTCCCACACCATTCCTACACCGCCAAAAAAAGCCCTTTCGCAGAGCCTACACCATTGCTACATCATTCCTACACCGAAAATCCGCAAGCCTACACCGTTTCTACACCATTCCTACACCGTCAGAAAAAGCCCTTTTTCAGAGCCTACACCATTGCTACATCATTCCTACACCGAAAATCTGCAAACCTACACCGTTTCTACTCCATTCCTACATCACCTTGCCATTTCCCGGATTTTTTCCTGCTCCTGCGCCTTTTTCAATTCCACATTCCACTGGTTGAAATCCTTATATGGTTCCGGGGGCAGGAAAATCTCCGTTTCATAGCCTTTGCCCTGATATTTTTCTTTCAGGCTTTCCGCCGCCTTCCTGCCCGGCCCATCATTGTCCAGACAGAAGCTTATTTTTTCCGTCTCCGGGTGTTCTGCAAGAAAGGTTTCCAGCGGCGCATCCGCTAACATCCCAAGCGCCACCATGCTTGCCCTGTGCTTCGGGAACATCGTGATATGGCTCATCAGGTCGATTGCCGCCTCAAACACAATCACTTCCCCACTGCCACGGCAGTAAAGATGGAATCCATACCGCTTGTCATTTCCTGCCACGTCACACTTGAAGCCTTTCCCATCCTTATCAAAAACACCCCGCATGCTGGCAAACCTCGGCACGCCCTCTGCATCCGTTCCCACAAACACAATATTGTGGTAATTCTTCGCCTCATACAAAATTCCTTTCTTCACAAAGAAGTCGATGACCGGGCGGGCAATCCCCCGCTCATGCTCCAGATAACGGTACAGATAGACATTGCTGCCGGCAAACTCCGGCAGTACAAACGGTTTTTTCTTTTCCTCTTTCTCCCTGGCCGGGGCAAGGTTCTGAATGTTCCTGACACTTTCCTCCCTCCGGTACCCGGCAAAATCCAGCAGCCAGAACACCGCCTCTTTTACGTCCATGCCTGCAAACACCCGTAAGAAGTCAATCTGGCTGCCGCCGTTTTCCCCTTTGTCATACCGCCTTGAAAAACGGCACCAGTGGCTCCTGCCATAAATACGGATGGAATCCATTTCCTTTAACGTATGGTAGTTCCCAATCCTTTTTACGGTATAACCCAGATGCTCTGCCACCCTGCACAAATCAACCTGCTTGGCAAGCGCCAGCTCGTCCGCTGTAAACCTCATCTCCTGCCTCCCCTCTCCGCCACCCCTGCGGGGCTGTCCCAATCCAGCCGCCGGTAGTCAGACTGGTACTCCACACTTGGATTTTTTACCAGCCCTTTTTCCCTGAAACTGAAATACATGCTGTTATCCCCGCCGACAATCACATGGTCCAGCAACGGAATCCCCACAAGCCCACATACCTGCTGTATCCGGTCTGTCATACGCACGTCTGTCCCCGATGGCAGGAGATTTCCCGAAGGGTGATTGTGTGCCAGAATCATCCTTGAGGCATTGGACAGAATGCCGGATTTCAGCAGCTCCCGCGGATGTACCATTGCATAATCCAATGCACCGACACTGGCAAAGTGGCAGTTAATCGGCGTATTGTCTGCCTTCAGGTTGATGACGCAGATAACTTCCCGATCCATGTCACACAATTCCCGCCCCACTAACCGGATGGCGTCTTCCGGGGTATCGACTTTTATTTCCGACAGGATGGGGGCATCCCGGACAAGCCTGACAGACACAACCTCCAGTGTAAAATCACTCTCTCTTTCCATCTTTATCTTCCTCCCCGAAAATTACCCTGACCACCACATTATCCGGCATGGATTTCAGTAGTTCTGCAAGCTCTTTTTCTGTAATCTCCCTGCTCTGTTCTTTTTCCATATGCAGCTCCTATCTTGCCTTATTTTCTTCCTGGATCAGCGGCAGCTCCGTTTCCTTCCCATCCAGCCTTTTCTGCCGCCCCTCCGCAGCCAGTGTTACTTTCCGGAGATTTTTGTCATAATGGTAGACACTGTTTGAAAGCCGGTCCTCCAGTCTCACGGCATCCATATTTGCCCCCTGCACGGTCCTTACCATATCCTCCAGCCTGCCCTCTGCCATCCCTGCCGGGATGGCGAGCACCTCATGGATGGACGAAGGCAGGATAAAAAGGTCATCCCCTACTTTTTCCGCCAGCTTATGGAGGTTCTCCTCATATAACATGGAAACTGCCCCGTTAATGCCCAGACTGTTGCCAATAATCCACATGGTGTCTACCGGACTTTCCTCCCTGCCAAACTCTTCCTTCACTTCCTCCGGGACATCCATCTCCGCTACGATATTTCCAAATGCCTCCCCCATGGACATAACCACTGCCGGGGCAATACGCCTTGTATTGTCCACAGCATGCTGAAAGAGCTCCTCCTCCGACAGGCCCGCTTCTTTCGCCAGCCTATCTGAAACAATCACACTCCCTATTGCATCCTGCGCCTGGTCAATAACCCACCGGTAGATAACCGATAAATCCTGAAATTCCCTGCTTGGTATGCCGGCCAGCAGCTCCCGGTTCTGCTCCGTGTTTATAAGGCACATAATCACGTTATCCTTAAGATTTCCTATTGCAATGTCCGGCTTATAGCTTTCCACCCCCTCCAATACTTTTGCGTAATGCCCTGCCGCATGGAAGAGTACGGCCTCCAAATCATTGCACATCTGGTAATGCTCATACATCTCATTCACATATATCGCAGGGAATACAATGGAATCACCCTCTTTATACACCGTCAAAGCGTCCAGAGTGCGGTTCACTTTCTGGGAAGGCCTTATATCCACAGCTGCATCCCGGTATTTCTCCGGCATATAGCTTAAAAATTTTTCTTTTACAACCGCTTTGAATATCTCATAATCCATCATAATAAAATCCTCCTAAAAACAGGAGGGAAGCCATAAACGGCCTCCCTCCCTGATATTTTACTCACAGCCAATGCGTAACTTACGAAATTATTTACGCACTTTCCTCTTTCGTTTCCTCCCATACAGCAAACCGCCGGCAATGCACGCACCACCGAGGGCGGCAAACATCCACGGATGGTAGTTGCCGCCCGTCTGTGGCAATTTGGGTTTGTTTGGTTTATTCTTCAGCTTCAGTGTATAAACCACCGTCTCTGTCGCACTGTCATCATACTGCAGCAGTACCTCATGCGGGGTATCGTCGAGGATATACCCCTCCGCAGCCTTTGTTTCCACGATATAATACGGAATGTCCTCCCCAAAGCTGCCATCCTCATGATAGGTGCAGATGTCCAGAAGCCCTGTTTCCGCATAGCCGGTCTTGTCCGTTACCAGCGTGTCCAGCTTCTTCCCCTCTTTGTTACGGAGTTCAAACGTGACGCCCTTTAACGGCTTTTTCGTCTTGCTGCATGTTTTGTAGATTACGATTTTTCCCTTTACCCTTTCATCGGACATGGCAACTTTCTGAATCTCCCCTGTCTCCTCCACGGTAAACTCTACTTCATTCGCAATCAGGTAGCCATATGGCGCCGCTGTCTCCCGCAGGGTATATTTCCCTGCCGGGACTGCCTCCAGACGGTAAGGCTTCCCGTCCGTTTTCCATGAGGCATACACATCCCCATTGGAATCAATAATCTCCAGCGTTGCCCCCGGCAGCTCTTTCCCCGTGGTAATGTCCGTTTTGGACACTTCCACAATAATCGGCGTGTCTTTCATCTCCAGTTCTTTTGCCACGGTTGGCGTGGCAGCCATTTCCTGCGTATAGGAGAAATCCACGTCATACACCGTTTCATCTAACAGATACCCCGCCGGGGACTCCACTTCCTTCACATAATACAGGCCAAGCGGCAGGTCTGCCTCAAACACTGCTTTCCCGTTTTCATCCGTCACAGCCGTATCCACAAGGTCATCTGCCTTTACAAGCACCTCCCCCGCTGCACTCAAAATATTCTCTTTCGTATAAATGCCATAAGTGGCGCCGGCTACCGGATAGGTGGTCACACCATCCGTCTTAATCAGAGAAAGTTCCGGTTTTACCCTCGCATTGACAAACTCTGCCTCCCCGAAAACCACTTCCGTATGCTCATCGGCATAATCAAGGGTAACCTCCTTTGGTTCCTCACAGATGGCAAAGCCTGACGGCGGCTGCACCTCCACCACCTGATATTTCCCAAGCGGAAGATTGTCAAGGGAAGCCTCCCCCTTTTCATCTGTGGCCAGCGTTGCAACAATGGCACCCTTGCTTGCCGGCACACCGCCAATCACTTCCAGTATGCGGTTCCCATCTCCATCCGTCTGGTGGTCCGGGGTGTAAATATCTTCTATTGCAATAATATTAAATACTGCCCCGCCAAGCGGCTGTTCCCCATAAGTGAAATCCACGCTCCGGTTTTCATCGGAAAGCTCACTGAGGATACGGTCCACAATGGTGTCATATGCCACGGAAGTTAATACTTCCCCTGACTTTTTAATGGAAATGCTGCCCTTGACGGGCTGGTTCTCAATGGCTACCTCAATGACCGGATCGCCGTCTATATCTTCCGAAACCTTCAACATCCCGTCCGTGGTAACTTCCAGCGGAAAACTTTCATCCGTAATCAAATATCCCTCCGGTGCGGTAATCTCCTCCACCGCATAGCTTCCGTACTTCAACTGTAACGGTGTGGTGATGGTTCCGGTCTCATCCGTGGTAAATTCGCTGATTTTCTTATCGCCGATTTTCTGTTCCACATACTCATCCGTTTCTGTATTTTTTATCTTAAACGTCACGCCGGGAAGCAGGATTGTGTTCCCGTTTTCCGCATCCTTTTTCACGATACGGATATATGCCTTAAAAGGCCCGTCATTGAACACCCTCCACTGCTGCGGCTCTCTGGAATCTTCCGTAACCTGTACGGTAAAATCTTTTGTCTTATACAAATCCTTTGGTGTCTTTGTTTCCCTTACCAGGTACGTCCCATAAGGCAGCTCTTTGGAAAGTGCATACCCCTTTTCATCGGTCACAAGCACGTCACAGGTTTTCGCAGCATCCCATCCGTTTTTATCAATATCCGACTGTAACTTTACGGTAAATTCCGCACCCTCTACATAATCCGGCTCCGCTGACGCGCCGTCAGTAGATACCTTGATAATCCCAAAGGCCTGTTTTTTTACCATTTCCGTTACCGTGCTTTTTAAGGAAATATCCTGATGGACATTTTCCGCTTTCCTAAATTCCACCGGGTAAATGGTTTCATCCAGCAGGTACCCCTCACTTGCCTCAATCTCCCTGATATAATAACTGCCGAAGTACAGGTTGCCGAAATGAAACTCCCCCTGCTCCCCTGTCTTTACCGTGGCAAGCAGGGCATCCTTCTCCGCCGGGACACCCGTTGACACAAAATCCGTCCCCTGCGTGCTGGCAATGTTGTCATCCCCCACATAGGCCACGGTTCCCCTGCCATCCGGGTAGGCAATGGTTTCCGCCGCATACAGCCCGTAAGTGGCGCCGGACAGTTTTGCATCCCCCTGCGGCTCTGCCCCGGTTTCCTTATCCTCTTTTTTCGCTGACACGTCACAGCGGATTGGCGTATTCTCTGCACTGAAATCCGAAATCTCCCCATAATCGGGTGTTACTTCCCACACCTTGCCGTCATCCCGGTACCCATCCGGTATGACAACCTCTTTCACATAATATTTATCCTGCATTTTTACGAATTTTTCAGAAGCCGCCGTCCCTAAATCCTCATCATAATAGAATACCGGCACTTCCTCCTTGCCATCGCCCTCCACAGAAACACGCTGCGTGCATCCGGCATCGGTAAAAACCGCAAACCCGGCACCCTTTACGATGTTCTTTGATTCTGCGTCCGTCTTTGCCACCATGACGCCTACCTTATCCGGGTATTCCACAACCGGCATGGTTTTCCCCTGCTGCGTGACTTTCCCATCGCTGTCATAGAGGGTAAAGTATTCCAAACCTACGGGATATATGGTTTCATCCCTTAAATATCCCTGTGCTGCTTTTATCTCTTTCAGATAATAAATGCTTTGTGTCAGCATTTCTTTACCTGACAGCACACGCCCATCCAAGTCTGTTTTTCCAAGTTTGCACAACAGGTCGGTACACTCTTCATCTTCATACAGGTAATACGTTGCACCCGCTACTGGTACACCGCTGTATGCATCTGTCTTTCTCAGTTCAAATTTTCCCTCCTTAAATTTGGAAGTGACTTTAACGCTGGCGGTCACAGTCCCCGGCTCAAACTCCTCCAGAAACGTAATCTTCTGCTGTGACACTACTGTCGGCGTCCATTTCCTTCCGCCCTTTTCCTTTGATTTGGCGGTTGCCGTCAGCTTGACGGTGCTCTCCACCGCAAGTATTTTTTTCATTGCCTCCCCGTTACAATACAGGTAAAAGTTAGAGGAAGGCTTGTCTGCGTCTGTCTGTGCCACACAGATGTCATACTTTTTCAAATCAGAACCGTCCTCAATCTCACTGGCATCCGTTTTTAACTCGCCTACCGTCAATCCGCCCGGCTGCCCCGTGATTTTATAGGAGACATTGGTAATGCTCCCGGTTTTTGTGCGGACAAACTTCTCCTTGGAACGGTACAGCCCGTCCCCCATATCCTGCCACTCGGTCCTCTTTGGCGAAATCGTATAGGTGATGGACTTTGTAGTCCCGGTTGCCGCATCATACTCATCCTCATCATAATTTTTTGCATCTGATACAAGGGCAGCTATTTTCTTATAGACGCTGCTGCCATCATTGTAGTAGCTTAACTTTACTTCCCCGTTCAGTACATGGACCGCCGCACCGGTAAGGAAGTAATCGGCTGAGGCAGAACCCGCGGAATACTTGCTGTTGTGGCATTTCCCATTCAGCGTCCTGGCGCCGTTTACCATGCAGAACGTGATTTCCGGCTTAATGCTGCTCTTAGAGGCAGACGCATCCACCTTCCCATTCGTGGTATTCTTGTGCAGGTTCAGGCAGTACACCAGATGGTTGTGGTAATCCCCGGACTCCGAGATGTACTTAATTCCCATCCTGTGCCCGCAGTATGAGGCATACCCGCTGCATGACACCTTCATGCTGTCCTTGCCAGAGGATTTCTCTGCCGCCTTTAACACCGGTGCAGACGCCATGCGGACCATCATGGTGTCCCCCGCACCGAAGGTTTCCATCTCTCCCTCTGACAGGAGCGCCGGCCTGCCATCCGATGGGGAAACACTCCCCTCTCCGGGGGCAGGCTCTTCTTCCCCGCTGTCCCCATCTTCTTTTTCCTGCTGTCCGTCCCCGGATTCCATGCTTTCCTCTACCGCAGCCTCCGGCTCACGCACGGAAATCATACGGCAGATAAGATAAGGGCTTTTTCCGCTTATCGGCTCCACCTTATAGAAAGTTTCGTAATCTCCCGGCTTATCCCCATCAAAAGAGCTTTTGTCTGCATAGTAGCTGACACTGACAGCCTTTTCATCATAGGAAATCCCATCAAAGGACTTCTCCACGTCAAACCCGTAGCCGGCAGCCACGATAATGTCCTCTGCCGCCGCAATCTCCGCCGGCTCCAAATCTGGCCTGTCCGTTTCGTTATAAAGCACCGGCTCCTGAACCGCTTCCGTCTGGCTGCCCCCGCTGTCACCGTCACTGACGCTGCTGCCGCCTGCCGTTACACTTGCATCCGGCCCTGTTGCATTGGCATAGGCGGCGGTGGGAATGACAGCCCCCACCGTCAGGACAAAAGCCATTGCAAGAGCCATTACCCTTTTCAATTTCTTTTTTGTCATATATTCCTCCATTCCGAAGCCCTGCGAGAAAATGCCGCAACAGCATTTTTCGCAGTAAGCCCCATTCGATACGTTGTTTCCTGCGGATAATTCCCTGCCGGCACAGATACCGGGCCTGCCCGGCATTTGCGCAGAAAAAAAAGCACGCCTCTTTCAGCGTGCCTTTTCAACCCATAAAGCCGGTTCCGCAAACCTGGCTTTCCCTTATTCCATTGCCATCCTGCCACGGATAAAGACAGAATACCAGCTCAATCCCATCACTTCCCTCCTAACACTGTCCTGCATGAAATACCAAAAGCATCATCTTTAACACATTTCCGACTAAAAGCAGGGCAATCTCCAATGCTGCCAGCGCCAGTTTCAAAATGTGTACCAATATCCATGCCGCACCTTTCAACATCCAGCCCATAAAACGGACAATTCCTTTGATTCCCTGCTTTACCATACCAGTCACCAGCCTTTCCTAATTTTCACTCCATCCCATGATTTTATCCATAACATCCGGCATCCCACTGATATCCGCCATGCCATCCCCTGCCATATTTTCTTCCCCCATATCCACACTCTCTGGTTCTCTGGTGTGAGGGGGCATCACAGCCGCCTGGCCGGTTATGACATTCCCCAAAACAGTACGGAGAATTTCCTGCAGGAGCTCCGCCTTGATTTCTGTTTTCATATCAGACAGTCTTTTTTCAAAATAAGCAGGCGTTATTTCTTCCTTTTTCTCTTTTCCGGTCCCTACCTCCAGTGCGTCAAAGTACATTTCCAGCGCATCCATGACCACCTGGTTTTTCGTCTTAGCCCCAATCAGCTTATTATCCTCAAACTTCTGAAGCAGCCTGACATGCTGCCCCTTTTTCAAGGAAAAGCGTATGGTAAAATGCCGGAACAGCTCTCCATAAGCCATTGCAATCCCCCCTATCCAATCTTACGTTTCCTCTGCGACTGCGCCAGATATGCGTTCCCAAGCATTTCATATCCCTTTGCGTTTGCCTTCACATCCTCAATATAGCTGATGTTCTTCTGGTCCAGTCCGCCAAAGCGTTTCATCACCCCGGCGCCGCCGCCCACAAAGATAATCTGCGTCAGGTCCATGTTGTAGCCAAGCTCCCGGATGTTATGGTATATCTGCTGGCAGTAACCACGGATTTCCTTAATGATAATCTCCCGGTACTTCTCCGGCAGGTCTCCCCCGCCGCTTACCATGACTTTCTGAATATCATACTCGTCCACCTCTGCGTTTAACTGCCTCACACACTCCTTGTTAATCTGCTGGATGCAGGTAATAATCCCATGCGGCTGTGTCACACATGCTGATTCATCCGGCAGATGGCCGATAATCGGCATAATGTCCACCGTCCATGAACCAATGTCCACCACAAGCTGCTTCTCCGGGAACTTGTCAATCCGGTCAATCACTGCCGCATAGCACTGGGGATAGACACACACATTTTCAATAAAAATATGGTACTTCTCTTTCTCAAAGGTAAAGGAGACTTCCTTTTCCCTTGACAGGTAAGAAACAAACTCTTTCTTCTCGTCCCCGAACCTTGTCAGCGGCAACCCCACCGCCAACAGCACATGAGCTGTCTTTCTTCCCCTGATCTTTAACTCCTTTGCCACCGCCGCCAGTGTCAGCATATAGTAATTTTCATCCGTTACCTTTGTGTCCTTTACTTCAAGACGCCTGCTGCCAATCTTATAATATTTCCCGCCAAACTCCAGCAGGTTCTCTGTAAATGCCGGCTCCGTGCTGATTTCCTTGCAGCCTGATGTAAATACCTCATGCACCGTTTTCATGCCCGACCAGCCGTGGTCAATCCCAATCACTTCTATTTTATTATCCATCCTGAATGTCCTCCTTTTCATGTAACCAGCTCCTTTATCTTTGTATTTAAGCCTCATACCTATTGCTCTGCCCCGCATTCTCCCTCAATAAACATACGGATTTTACCGACTATCTTTTCCATTTCCTGCCCCGTCAGCCTGTAGTCAAGCCAGTGTTTATACCCAAGATTGTCAACATAATAGAGGCTGTGCCCCGGGCTGTCCTCTATTACGCCAAATTTACCGTTTTTTTTGTCACGCTGTATGCACACACCAAAACACTCACCAGAATAATCAGCGCCGTCTATCCTTTTTGCCTCTTCCACAAGCCGTTCCGGAACCCCGGAAACATCCACCCAATAAACCTCTGTATCATCAAACTTATCAAAATGCTCTAAATCCTCAAAGCACATACCTTGTTTCTCCTTTTACCATAAAAATACAAAAGGACTAAACCGACAGCGAAACACCATGTTCCAATCAGCCAATTTAGTCCTACCTAAAAAGTTACAATATTCAGTTATCACTCCTTTTCGGCAATACGAAACCAACAGCAAAATAATTTTTGACTTCGTATGCAATATGAGGTATTTTGATATATAACAGGCCTGCCCTATACCATCTGCTCCGTTTCGTTGCAAAAAATAATAGGACTAAATCATCTGCAACCCCTTGATTTTACTAGGTTTCTTCTGATTTGTCCCTATTATAACACCCTCATCATCCACAATCAGCAAATCAAACTCCAAATCGCTAATCCACTTTAATTTATCATAGTCGCCGCCAAAATAAACGGAACCTTTTAAACCCTGCAGCGATTCAAATGCAACCATTCCTTTTACTTCGTAATCGTCAAGAGGCAGCATAGCTTTAGTATATTCATTTCTAGTCATGACACCCGATTTATCTCTCAGAGCATCTGTATCCGAAACAAAACATAATTGATGTTTCCATCCGATAAACTTATGGAAATCATCCGCCCATGAATTCGCAATGCTGGGTCTGTTTGTAACTATAAGCACTTTTGAGAATCCCATATCACATAGTAAATCATAAGCTGCCAAAGTTTTTCCAAATCTCGGCTTCGCATTCCATAAAAATTCTGTTCCACCATTTTCAAAATATTTCTTTGTTATATTTACAGCTTCCTGCTGCTCTTTTCGCAAAACATAGGTACATTTTTTCTCAGTCTTTTCTGCACTTTGCCGTCTGCAAAAGCGGTTAAAATAATTTTGAGAATCCAAGCCGCTAATCTTAAACCATTCAGTTCCAGGTTCACGCTCTATCCCAGCATCAGACTCCAGATAAGTATGAAATTCCCTATCCGTAAAATACTCCCCGGAACCATCTTTATACATCGCATTATCCTGCCATGCCAATTCCCATTTCACTCCGGCAGTATGCAACTGTTGATTGATTCGTTTCGTTACTGTCTGTTTTTCTGTATACCCAATCTTTGTCCATCCATCATGATAAGTTACGCCTGGAGTATTATAAGCATAAATCATCGGAACCACATGGGTAAAAGACCTAATCTTTGTCGTTTCACTCATATCATTCCATCTCCTTTACATGGGATTCAATGAAGTTAATTTCATTTTCGTCTAATCCGTATTTTGCATAAAGCTGTCTGTCAATATCTTTAACGGATTTTGTCCAGTCAATGTCCGACACATCTGTAAAATTTTGAATCGGTACCATTCTCCAAGTATCACGATTATTATCTTGCGTAATTTTAAGTATACCTAGCATTGTTCGTAAGAACTTCGATTTTATATACTTCAATGCATTCTCTGCTTCATTTAGACTATCAAAAGCTCCTATTCCAATAAATGTTTGTGTATATCCTTCATTAGATTTTGCAACTATAGGAGTGCTCAATGTCTCACCCAATGTCCCATTACCATTTACACGAACAACAAGTACTTTATACTTGAATAAATTTTCATGCTGCGTATTTATATATTCCAATGGACAATATTTCCATATTCTCTTATTATTAATAACTCCAATTACAGATACATCATCTTCATTTTGCTTTTGCTCTGTAAATAATGGCACTTTTTCAAAAATATTATTTCTAAATCTCTTATCCTTTCCACCACTTCCAATAACATTTCTTAATTCTGGATGTTTTTCATATAAAACTTTAAGGTTAAAGCAATTTTGCAAATATATAATACTCATAATACTCTCTTTTTCATTTGCCGGTGCTACTTTATCCATAATTGAAGTTAACTGTTGATAAATAGAAAATACATTTATTGCTCCAAAGCTCTTATTTTTGTCATGATAAGTAATTGCCACTCCGCCCTTGATATCTGTATTGGTAAAAACTTTACTACTATCCTGTTCATAATAAAGAACCTTTAAGTGCTCATCCTCAAGCATTTTCCTATTCCACTCTTTAGGTGTACTTCCTGCATTAAACAAAAATCTTGCCGGATGAATCATCTCTACAACATCTGCAATTTCGTAAGCATTTTCTAAAAACTTATGATAAATAGGTGGTGCATACCCTTTATTGTCACCAAGAGTTTCTTCCTGATATGGTGGATTACCAATAATAAAATCAAATTTCATAGCACGTTATCCCTTCCTTTGTAATGATAAAAACTCTATACTACAACCTTTTCCGCGCCAATCGAAAATACGACAAGGTGGCTGTTTGTTTCCCTCTTTGTTCTCTGTATTAATTCCCAGCAGCTCCAACAAATCCATTTGATGATACTTTTCCTCTATCGTACTATAAGGTATCGTTCCAGTCAGACCATCCATCTGCCAGATATTCCATGAAATAATATTAATTACCTTTCGATATTCTTCAATTGTAGGTTTACGCTGCCATCGTTCCTGCATATATTCTTCAAACGTCATTAAAAGATTCACACGAGCTATTAACAGATTATCTCCCTGAAACTCATACCCATACGTCGCTTGAAAAGCTCGTTCTGTCCATTCCATCCAACTTTCTTCCGTTTCTGTATTTTCATTTACTACGCGAAGTTTTCGATCTAATATTCCAATACGATTTTTAATGGAAACCGCCTCCCCCGTTTCCACGTCGTATCGGCTGACAAGATAAGGTGCTTCACCGCAAGTAATCTCCAGTCTCCGGGAATCCACATACCGTTTCCATCCATCTTCTTTTTGAAATACAACCCGTTCCGTTGGTATCCCATCTCGAAAAAAAATATCTTTCCGACCAAACCATATTTCATCCGTATGGTTATTCATTTTACTGCAAACCCACAAAGGAGTGAACACTTCCGCATGTTGTCTGGTTCTCACTGTTTGCTGCTCCATTGCTTTACGGGCGCGGGTCTTAATAACTCCTGAATTTCTGCCTGTTATCAAGTCTGAAGTTATCTCCTCATTCCGCTCATATTTAGTTCCCAAAACACTATATGCATCCGTAGCCCACATTATATTCCGCTTTGTGGTTTTATCTACCAGTATGCGGTCAAGCAATCCCAAAGCTTGTATTTTTAAAATATCATCCTGAATATTAATAATCACAGAGGCTACCCCTCTTCCCGTATTTTGTACTCAATAATCCAAAATTAAATACTACAAATAATATTTAATTTTGTTGTATTTTACATTTTCAATATATTTTAAAAACAATAGATATAATGTCATTATAACTTAGTTTTTTGTTTAATTGTATCATACGGTTACTTTCATAACAAGCATAGTTTTCATGCCTGTTATACAAAAGGTGTACTTTTCCACCCACTCCAGTGACAACTATCTTTACTTGTCTTATTTATATTTTTTTAATAATTTTCTTTCAAAAAATACCGCTCAGGTCTTTGGCAAGATACGCAAAAGAGATAGCTCACGCTCCCATTTTGCATCTTGTCAGGAGAATTTTTCCCCTGAAATCCCTTATATCACCTTTGTAAGTAAAAAACGAGGTGTTTTGCTCATTTTACTTACAAAAGTCACGACAAAATATTTTAACAATGAATCTATTTTTTATAATTAAAAAGACAGCACATTATTTATTAAAGCACTGCCTTTTTATTAGCTTATAGCTATCTATACCTGTTTACTATATCCAACATAATATTTTCTTCTGCTGCCATTTTTGCCTGTTCTCTTAATCTCCACATTTCTATAGTAGAGCTTTTGTTTACTTTTGTATTCTTTTCAAGGTATTTTTCTGTTATAAATTGAAAATTATTTACTACACCATTTACTACACCATTTTGGCATAAAATTATATAAAATTACATAAACTTACGTGAATTTTGAAATTTCCTAAAACCCTTGAAAAACGGCGGTTTTCCTTATATTTTCGATATATCATACGGCGTTTCCTGATATACGTAATAATTTAACCAGTTGCTGTACAGCGCATTTGAATGTGCGCGCCAGGTAAGAAGCGGTTTATTATCAGGATTGTCATCTTTGTAATAATTATATGGTATTTCGGGATTGAGTCCTTTCTCCAAATCCCTTTTATATTCATTGTCAAGAGTAAGCCTGTCATACTCAGGATGTCCAAATAAAAATATCTGCCTGCCCCCTCCTGCCATTACAAGGAAAAGTCCTGCATCTTCTGAATCTGCAAGTATCGTAAGTTCAGGATTATTCTCAACATCTTCTTTTCTTATCTCCGTATATCGTGAGTGCGGCGCCAGAAATACATCATCAAATCCCCTGACCAAAGGCACTTTCCTGTTGTGAACCCTGTGCCAGTATATGCCTGATTTTTTCTTTGGAAGCTGATATTTATCAATTCCATAATGATAATACATTCCTGCCTGCGCTCCCCAGCATATATGGAGCGTACTTGTAACATGGGATTTTGACCATTCCATAATTTTGGTAATCTCATCCCAGTAAAGCACATCTTTCCATTCTTTATTCTCAACAGGCGCTCCGGTAATTATAAGGCCGTCATAACGGACATCTTTCACATCATCATAAGTAAGATAAAACTGGTCAAGATGGCTCTTTGAAGTATTGCTTCCTATATAACTTGCAGTTGAAAGAAAAGTTATCTCTACCTGCAGAGGAGTATTTGACAGACATCGGAGAAGATGTACTTCCGTATCTTCTTTTAATGGCATAAGATTAAGAATTGCTATTTTTAATGGTCTTATATCCTGCTTTCCTGCCCTTATTTCATCCATCATAAATATATTTTCTTCTTCCATTACCTTTTTTGCCGGAAGTCCTGACTGTACGTTTATCGGCGCCATTTTTCTCTCCCCTCTCATCTAAACATTTTATCTTATTACACAAGTCCGAATTCATTAACGAAATCCGCTTCTGATATTATCTTAACTCCAAGCTCATGGGCTTTTCTATTTTTCGATGAACCTGATGCCACATCATTGTTAATCAGATAATCTGTATTACCGGTGACGCTTCCGGTTACTTTCCCACCATTCTGCTCAATGATTTTCTTAAGCTCATTTCTATTTGAAAACATATTAAGCGAGCCGGTTATTACAACTGTTATCCCCAAAAGATTCTGACTGCTTTCTTCCTCTTTTGGAATTATTATATCAATTTCCTTAAGAATATCATTTATCTCTGCCCTATTGTTCTCATCAGACATATATCTGACCCATTCTTTTGCCAGTACATCGCCTATTCCGTCTATTTCCACCAGTTCATCATAACCGGAATTCATGGCTTTATCCAGGTTATTATCAAATTTCCTGCATATAAGCCTTGCCGTAGACAATCCCACTCCCGGTATTGCAAGGCTGTATACAAAATTCTCTATTCTTACCTTTCTGGAATCATCGACTGACCTGATAAGATTATTATACGACTTTTCACCAAATCCTTCCATTTCAGTTATAATATCCCTGTAATCCGAAAGATGATAAAAATCAACACGTTTTTTTATTATTTTTTTTGCAATAAATTTTTCAATGGTTGCTTCTGATAATCCATCTATATTCATAGCTTCCCTGCTCACAAAATGCGTAAATGTCTTTATCTGTTTAGCAAGACAATACTTATTAGGACATACCAGTGTCTTTGTTCCGTTTTCCTGCCTTATCTCAAGATGTCCTCCGCACACGGGACATTCATCCGGGATTACCAGCGTACCGCTTTCTGTCAGATTGTCCGCAATCTGCGGAATAATCATATTTGCCTTATATACAAGCAGCCTGTCGCCTATACCAAGTCTGAGCTGTTCTACTATGCTTATATTATGCACACTTGCCCTTGATACAGTAGTTCCTTCAAGCGTCACCGGTTCAAATACCGCTACCGGATTAATAAGTCCTGTTCTTGATGCGCTCCATTCAATCTCCTTAAGTACAGTTTCAGCCGTTTCATCTTCCCATTTAAAAGCTATCGAATGTCTTGGAAATTTTGCAGTTCTGCCGAGTGATTTGCCATAAGCGATATCATCATATGCAAGTACCAGACCGTCAGCAGGAAAATCATTTTCTGAAACACGCGACGTATATAAAGCCACCTCATCTGCCAGCGTATTTCTGTCCACAATGCTGTGTCCTACTACTTCAAAGCCCTGTTTGGACACCCAGTCAAGCTGGCTGCTTATGGTTTCAAATTCAACCTCTGAATCAAGTACACTGTACACAAGAAAATACACCCTGCGTTTCGCAGTAATACTGCTGTCAAGCTGTCTTACCGAGCCGCTGCAGAGATTTCTGGGATTCTTATACTTTTCATCAGGATTTTCTATCTCTGAATTGATTTTTTCAAAATCGGAATATTTAATTAATGCCTCTCCCCTAAGCACAAATCTTCCGGTATACGGAACAGATAAAGGAAGATTAACAAATGTTTTTGCATTTGCCGTAATAACTTCTCCAACTTCACCATTTCCGCGCGTCACGGCTTTTACAAGTTTACCATTTTCATAAGTTACAACTACAGTAAGCCCGTCAAGTTTCCAGGAAAGCACCCCTTTCATATCTCCAAGCCAGCTTTCAAGTACTGTTACATCTTTAGTTTTATCAAGGGAAAGCACATCATATCCATGCCTTTCCTTTGGCAGCTCGCTTACAACTTCATATCCTACTGTAGTTGTGGGGCTTCCTGCCAAAACTATTCCGCTCTCATTTTCAAGCCTTTCCAGTTCGTCATATAACCTGTCATATTCAAAATTGCTTATTATCTCATCTTTTCCCTGATAATATGCAGAAGATGCTTTGTCAAGTATTGTAATTAGTTCTTTCATTCTGTCTGCAATACTTTTCATAGACATTATCCTTTCCTAGTTTGCTATACCCAGATTTTGTTTTAATTTATTTATTTCAGTATCGGACATTTCAATATATTCACCGGGTTTCAGGTTTCCAAGTTTTATATTCATTATTCTTATTCTTTCTAACGAGCAGACCCTGTAATCAAAATATTCACACATTCTTCTTATCTGCCTGTTAAGTCCCTGGGTAAGAATAACAGAAAATTCTTTTTCTCCATAGGTCTTTATTTTACATGGTCTTGTAACAGTATCAAGAATCGGAACTCCCCGTTTCATTCCCTCAATAAACTCTTTTGTAACCGGTCTGTTCACCTTCACAAGATACTCTTTTTCATGATAATTAGAAGCCCTTGACATGGCGTCGGATATATCACCCTGATTAGTAAGCAGTATAAGTCCTGTCGAATCCTTATCAAGCCTGCCTACAGGATATATTCTCTTTGGATAACCTATATAATCTATTATGTTATCCCGTTCTTTCGTAGAACATACCACTCCTTTCGGCTTGTTATATATAAGTACAACAGGTTCTTCCGATAAATCCACACGTTTTCCATTAAAATAAACGACATCATTTTCTGATACTTTCATTCCACATTCTGCAACAATATCATTTATCATTATTTTCCCTGCTTCAATCAGCCTGTCAGCTTCTCTTCGTGAACAGATTCCTGCCTCACTAAGGTATTTGTTGATTCTGATTTCGTTCTCCACTTTTCCTCCATATATATAATCAGTGCCGACTATACAAACCGGCACCGATTCACTACAAACTGTAAATACCTGTTAATTACTGTACAACGTCCATTGCCTGCGGCGATACATCAAGCGCCTCCGGTGATACATCTTCTCCTTCGGTTTCCTCCACATCCAATGCTCCTTCTGATACGGCAGTGGATGGCATAAGCCCGTTATCCAGCATATCGCAAAATTCTTTCAGTTTTTCATCACTGTTTATAACATTCTTAAATCTTGCATTTACAAGAGTCTTAAGAGTATTTACATCATCACTTGCATCAGCATCAGATATAAAATCCTGTGTATCACCGTCAAGTCCGCTCAGATAAACTATATAGTTTCCGTCAGACGACATTGTAACATAAAATGCATACAGCGCAGGCGCAGGAGTATCTATTCCTATTAATTTCATATCATAATATACATATACCCTGAATGTTCCTTCCACTTCCCCTGCTACCGTATAGCATATTATATTGTCTACACTTTCCAGATAAGAAAGCTGCTTTTCAAGCTTTCCTGCATCAATCTGGCTGATATCACTCACAAGCCCCTCAAGGGTATCCAAATCTACTGCAAGGCTTGCCTCATAATATTTATTCATAAGTTCGTTAATCTCAGGATACGCATCCCTTTTAAGATAATCAGTTCCTTTGTAATCAAATATCTTATCAGGGTCTGCATTTTCATCACTTATAACAGGTTCATTATGCGATACTGCGGCATGGGAATCCCGTACATCACTCCAACAGGGAGCTGCAGTAAGCACTATAAAACCAAAAAGTGCTGTTATAGCAGTAGTTTTTACTACAGGTTTAATATATTTGTGACTTATTTTCATAATCTTCTCCACGTATATTAATTATATTTATTCGTATAACAAAACGCACCTGAAGGGACTCGAACCCCCGCAAACATAGTTCCGGAAACTATTGCTCTATCCACTGAGCTACAGGTGCGAAGCAAAATAAATGTAACATATTTTCATATTGCTGTCAATTAATCCGTTCTGCGTACACGCACCCGTCTGAAACATCCTGTTATGTATTTACATACCTGTGAAGCGTATTGCGCACAGCCTTTGGAGCCGCAATCATCTCTTTAAACATCTCTTCAATTTTACCGGCAATTCCTGCTTCACAAAGATTGGTTGCAAATAGTGATTCATTTGATAGTATATCTTTAAGCTTATCACCTATAGTATCCGGTTTTCCAAATTCAATTCCGCTAAGCCTTTCACAAAGTTCATCCAGCATAGGGTCCGGGCTAAGGTTCATACTGAGCCCGTTATCATCTATGCCCATCAGATATCTGAGCCATCCGGCTATTGCAAGCGGAATGTATACAAGATCTTTCACTGAAAGCTTTGGGCTTGCAATATATGCCTTAATTGTCTCCCCAAATCTTACAGGAACCTTTTGACTGGTATCCGTTGCAATACGCTGCGGCATATCGGGCACAAACGGATTTGGGAGTCTTTCATCAATTACCTCTTTTATGAAATCCATAGGATTGATAATTCCCGGGTCTGTAACAACAGGTATGCCTTCTTTATATCCTATATTTTCAACAAGTTTTTTCAAATCTTCATCCTGCATTTCAGCAGATATGCTTTCGTAACCTAAAAGGCATCCGAAAACGGCAAGCGCCGTATGCAGCGGATTCAGGCATGTAGTCACCTTCATCCTTTCAGTATCATTTACGGTTTTTCTGTCAGTAAAATACACTCCTGCCTGGGAAAGTTCAGGCCTTCCGTTTGGAAATCTGTCTTCAATCACAAGATACTGCGGAATCTCAGCATTGACAAACGGAGCTATAAATGTATTCTTTGAGGTCGTTATCGGAGCCATATCTTCAATTTCATTATCATAAAGCATATCTTCAATTACTTTAGCAGGCCTTGGCGTAATCTTATCTATCATGCTCCATGGAAAGCTTATCTTATCCTCATCATTAAGGTAATCTATATATTCTTTATCAACAAACCCTCTTTTATGCCACTCTTTTGCAATAAAAAGTATGCTTTCCTTTAATTTATCACCATTATGGCTGCAATTATCCATACTCACAAGCGCCACGGGCATGGAACCGTTCTTATATCTTTCATATAATAATGCTGTGACTATGCTCATTGCATGATTCGGGGCATCCGGTCCGTTTTCAATATCTGATTCCACAACCGGCAGAAGCCCGCCGTCAATATTTTTCAGTGAATATCCTTTTTCTGTTATTGTAAAGCTGATTATCTGAAGCGACTTCTGTACAAATATTTCCCGCAGCCGTTCATATGAACATACATCCTTGCAGTCCGCGCGCAGCGCCTCGGTCACACTCGCTATAACATTGCTTCTGGTGTTTCCGTCAGGCAGAAGCCCTACAAATAAAGTCAGGTTATCAAATGGCCTGTAGATTTTATCGATTATCTCATAATCAAAAGTATCTGCGGCTATAATTCCTCTATCGGCAAGTCCTTTATTAAGCAGCTCATCCTGAAGTCCGGCAATAAAGCCTCTGAAAATATTACCTGCGCCAAAATGAATCCATACAGGGTTATCTGCCGTACGTTTTTTTACGGCATTTATATCATATTTTGGAAGTTTTATTCCTTTTTCTTCCCATTTATCTGCATCTTTTATACCTTCATATGTCAGTTTCATAACATTTCCTCCATAAATCTATCTCTGAACCCTTCCCGATGCATCACCCTCTGCAAGCTTTTTAACCTCATCTGCAGAAACCATATTAAAGTCTCCCTCAATTGAATGTTTAAGGCATGATGCGGCAACAGCAAACTCTATTACATTCTGTGAATCATAATTTTCCATAAGCGCATATATAAGACCGCCTCCAAAGCTGTCTCCTCCGCCTACCCTGTCAACTATATGCATAAGGTATGTTTTACTGAAATAATAATCATCACCGTCATACAGCATTGCCGCCCATTTATTATCATTGGCAGATATTGAAGTACGCAGGGTTATTGCTACTTTTTTGAAGGAAAATCTTTCATAAAGCTGCCTTGCGACATCCTTATATCCTTCATAGCTGATTTCTCCACCCGTTACATTAGTATCCGACGCTTTTATTCCAAATACATCGTTTGCATCTTCTTCATTTGAAATACATACATCAACATATTCACAAAGCCTGCCCATAACCTTTCCTGCTTCCTCTTTTGACCACAGCTTATTTCTGTAATTGAGGTCACAGCTTACCGTAATTCCTTTTTCCTTTGCTTTTTTACATGCATACAGACATATATCGGCAACGTTCTTTGAAAGAGCCGGAGTAATTCCCGTAAAATGGAACCAGTCTGCGCCGTCAAATATTTTATCCCAGTCAAAATCATCCATTGAAGCCTTCGCTATCGACGAACCTGCACGGTCATATATTACTTTTGACGGTCTCTGGCTTGCTCCTTTTTCAAGGAAATAGATTCCTATTCTATCGCCGCCCCTTACAATATCTGACGTATCCACACCGTATTTCCTAAGTGAATTTATTGCGCTCTGTGCAATCTCATTTGCCGGAAGCTTTGTAACAAAACTTGTGTCATAACCGTAATTTGCAAGTGAAACGCTTACGTTTGCCTCACCGCCTCCAAATGTTGCCTGATAATTCTCTGCCTGAACAAATCTGTAATATCCCTCAGGCTCAAGCCTTAACATTATCTCACCGAATGTAACCACTTTTTTACTCAATTTACAATACCTCCGTCGTTATTTAATATTAAATCCAAAATAATCGCGTGCATTATTAAATGAAATATCCTGAATAATTCCTCCAAGTCTCTTTTCATCAAATGGGAATTCTCCATTTTCTACCTTTGTACCAATTATATTGCATAATATCCTTCTGAAATATTCATGTCTCGTATACGACAAAAAACTCCTGGAATCAGTAAGCATCCCCACAAAATTGGCTAACATTCCCAAATTGGCAAGGCTTGTCATCTGCTCAGTCATTCCGTTAAGATGGTCATTAAACCACCACGCCGTACCCTGCTGTATTTTACCGCGGGCGCCTGCTTCCTGAAAGCAGCCGATAAGCACGCCTATAGCTGCATTATCGTTAGGATTAAGACTGTACAGTATAGTTTTCGGAAGATTATCATTTTTATTTAATTCATCAAGAAATGATGACAGTTTATCAATAGGCACGCTGTTATATATTCCGTCAAAGCCCGTATCTGCTCCTATACGATTATACATCTTCGTATTGTTATCCCTTGTAACACCAAAATGAAGCTGCATAACCCAGTTTCGTTTTGCATATTCAGATGCCAGAAACAGCATACATTCCGTTTTAAACATATCCTCTTCTGTTTCCGAAATACTGCCTCCGTTAAGGGCTTTATCAAGTATTTCACTAACTGTCTTTTCATCTGCACGGGTAAACGGCACATACTTCATTCCATGGTCGCTTCCAAGACATCCCCGCGCTGAAAAATAGTCAAGCCTTACCGTCATCGCCTGCTTCCAGTCTGAAAATGTATTGATTTTAATGCCTGACACATCAGAAAGTCTGTTTATATATTCACAGAATCCGGGTTTTTCAATACCTGTTGCTTTATCAGGCCTCCACATAGGAAGTACCTGTATATCAAACTCTTCATCATCTGCAATAACTTTATGCCATTTCAGGTCATCCACCGGATCATCAGTAGTTCCTATAAGCGAAACATCGGACATGCGCATGATATTCCTTGCAGACATTGACGGGCTCTTTAATTTTTCATTGCAAAGATTCCATACTTCCTCTGCAGTTTCTGAATTAAGGTCCCCGTCATAGCCAAAATATCTTTTAAGCTCAAGATGACTCCAGTGATACAGAGGGTTGCCTATAGCTCTTCCAATAGTATCGGCCCACTTTCCAAACTTTTCCCGGTCAGAAGCATCTCCTGTTATGTATTTTTCTTCTATTCCATTTGAACGCATAAGACGCCATTTATAATGGTCTGCGCCAAGCCACACCTGCGTAATATTGTCAAATCTCCTGTCTTTTGCAATTTCCTCCGGGTCAATATGGCAGTGATAATCTATCACTGGCATTTTTTTTGCATAACCATGGTAAAGAAGTTTTGCAGTATCATTAGAAAGAAGAAAGTCTTCATCCATAAAATTTTTCATATCAGGCCTCCGCAGAAAGTTTATCTAACATATCCCAGCATCCTAACAGATACATGATTCCAAGCGCCCGGTCATAGAGTCCGTATCCCGGACGGCATTTTTCTCCCCATATGTGCCTTCCGTGGTCAGGTCTCATATATCCGTCAAAGCCACAATCATGATAAGCTTTCATTATATCAAGTATGCCTGTGTCGCCATCACAATCCCTGTGTGATGCCTCACTGAAATCGCCGTTTTCAAAATGCTTTACATTCCTTACATGCGCAAAGGCAATACGGTCGCAGTGTTTTCTTATTATGTCCGCAACATTATTGTCCGGATTCGCGCCAAGCGAACCTGAGCATAACGTAAGACAGTTATATGGGTCGTCAACCATCTTAAGGAAACGCTCAACGGATTCTTCATCAACAATAAGCCTCGGAAGTCCGAAAATATCCCACGGCGGGTCATCCGGATGAATTGCCATTTTTATATCTAGCTCATTGCATACCGGCATAAGAGCCTCAAGGAAATATCTGAGGTTATCCCAAAGCATTTCCTTAGTAACACCGCTGTAAACCGCAAAAAGCTCTTTGAGCTTCGCCATACGTTCAGGTTCCCATCCCGGCATTGTATAACCCTTACATTCTTTAAGTATGTAATCAGCCATCTTTTCAGGGTCATCAATTATTTTATCCTTTTCATAATAAAGCGCCGTGGAACCGTCTCCCACAGGATGAAACAAATCTGTCCTTGTCCAGTCAAAGACCGGCATAAAATTATAACATACTACTTTTACTCCGAATGGCTTAAGGTTTCTTAGAGTCTGCTTATAATTCTCAATATACATATCCCTGTCTTTTGCCCCGGTCTTGATATCATCATGAACATTTACTGATTCAACCACATCCATATTAAAACCATATTTATCAAGCTGGGCCTTTACTTCTGCTATCTCTTTCGTATGCCATACTTCGCCCGGTAGTTTATTATGCAGCGCCCACACAATTCCCTCTACGCCGGGAATCTGCTTTATCTGGTCCAGCGTTACGCTGTCATTGCTTTCACCGTACCAGCGAAAAGTCATTTTCATGCCAGATACCTCCTAATTTGTCTACTACAATATACTAGTACATTATTCCAAAAAAATCAACATATACACAGGGCATTATTCTTCAGAACATTGACATTTTTTCGTAAAAGTATATAATAAATTAATAAAAAGGAAAGGAAGAATATCTATATGAAAAATAACATACCTTACAAAATCTATCTTAACGAAAATGAGATTCCAACAAAGTGGTATAATGTCAGGTCAGATATGAAAAACAAACCTGCACCGCTTCTTAATCCTGCAACACTTGAGCCTATGGGATTTGAAGACTTACGGCCTGTATTCTGCGACGACCTGGTAAAACAGGAGCTTGACGATACCACTCCTTATTTTGATATACCTGACGAGATACTTGATTTTTACAAAATGTATCGTCCTTCACCTCTTATAAGAGCATATTTCCTTGAAAAAGCTCTTGATACACCGGCAAAGATTTATTATAAATTTGAGGGCAATAACACTTCCGGAAGCCACAAACTTAATTCTGCAATTGCCCAGGCTTATTATGCAAAGAAACAGGGACTTAAAGGCGTTACTACAGAAACAGGCGCCGGTCAGTGGGGAACCGCCCTGTCAATGGCTTGTTCATACTTTGACCTTGACTGTAAAGTCTACATGGTAAAATGCTCATACGAACAGAAACCTTTCAGGCGCGAAGTAATGAGAACTTACGGAGCATCAGTAACTCCTTCTCCTTCTGATACAACCAATGTCGGAAAGGCAATGCTTGAAAAATTCCCTGACACAACCGGAAGCCTTGGATGCGCAATATCCGAAGCCGTTGAAGTCGCAGTATCTACCGAAGGTTACAGATATGTGCTCGGCTCAGTTCTTTCACAGGTTCTTCTGCATCAGTCCGTTATTGGTCTTGAGTCTAAGACTGCTCTTGATAAGTACGGTGAAAAACCTGATATTATCATAGGATGTGCCGGCGGAGGTTCCAACCTCGGCGGACTTGTAGCGCCATTCATGGGCGAAAAATTAAGAGGCGAAGCTGATTATCAGATAATAGCTGTTGAACCTGCTTCCTGTCCAAGTCTTACAAGAGGAAAATATGCATATGATTTCTGCGACACAGGTATGGTTTGTCCGCTTGCCAAAATGTATACACTCGGAAGCGGCTTTATACCTTCTGCAAACCATGCAGGCGGTCTCAGATACCATGGAATGAGCTCCGTTCTTTCACAGCTCTATGATGACGGTTTAATGGAAGCAAGATCTGTAGAACAGACAAGCGTATTTGAAGCTGCTCAGAAATTTGCACGTGTTGAAGGCATACTTCCTGCGCCTGAAAGCAGCCATGCAATAAAAGTTGCTATTGACGAAGCTCTTAAATGCAAGGAAACCGGCGAAGAAAAAACCATTCTCTTCGGTCTTACAGGAACAGGCTACTTTGATATGTATGCTTATCAGGCATATAACGACGGTACAATGTCAGATTATATTCCAACAGACGAAGACCTTCAAAAAGGTTTTGACGGACTTCCTAAAGTAGATAAATAGATTATTAAATATATTAACTATTAAATCCCCGGTTTTCCTCATTCCGGCAGAGACACAAGGTCTTATGCAGAATGGGAAAACCGGGGATTCTCTGTGTTAATAACTTAGAAATCTTAATAAATATGCTTAACTATCTTTATAATCTCCTCTTGATATCTCTATCTCATATCCTATATCTTCAAACTTTTTCTTAAGCAGACGTATATGTTCTGCAGCTTCACTTCCAGCGTATATTTTATTATCATAAAGAGTGTATTTATTCCGCACGTCTTTTGGCGACAGGTTTGGCATAACAACATTGGCTCCGGCAAGTATCCCTTTTTCCCTGCCTCCATGGTCAATAGTGCCAAGAGCTGTTGTAGCCGGAATAAGCATACAAGGCCTTAAAAGCCTCATAACCGCAATAAGCCTTAAAGTAATAATAGCAGTTCCTGCGCTTTCAGCCGCAAACGGCGTATCGTGGTGTGGTATGAACGGACCGATTCCCATCATATGAGGCTCTAATTCACATATAAATTTTATATCTTTATATATAGTATCCGTTGTCTGATATGGCGAACCCGTCATAAATCCGCACCCGACCTGATATCCGATTTCTTTAAGGTCATACAGGCATCTTATTCTGTTCTCAAAAGAAAGCTTCGGTGGATGAAGTCTGCCGTAATGTTCTTTGTCCGCCGTCTCATGTCGCAGAAGATATCTGTCCGCGCCTGCATCAAAGTACATTTTATATGATTCATAGCTCTTTTCCCCTATTGACAACGTAACAGCGCAGTCATCATGATTCTTTTTAATTGCAGAGACTATATCACATATCTTATCATCATCATAAAAGAGGTCCTCTCCGCCCTGAAGTACAAATGTACGGAATCCCAGCCGGTATCCTTCGTCAGCACATGAGATAATTTCATCTTTTGATAACCTGTAACGCTGTATGCACGTATTGCTTCTTCTTATTCCACAATAGTAACAGTTATTTTTACAATGATTAGTAAATTCTATTAAACCTCTTATATATATTTTATTTTTATATACACGATTTGCTGCTTCTCTCGCTTTAAAAAAAAGATATTCATCAGCTTCACAGTCGTCATTTTTAAGCAGCGTGTCAAGTTGCGTAATATCAATTCTTCTATTGTCTGCAATATCATCAATTATCGTATATACCGTATGCATTTTATACCTCTGCAGTAATAGTAATTATAATTTATACATATATTAACATGGCAAATTTTTTATTGCAATAATATATGTAAACGTATATACTTTTATAAGTAATGAAGTTTTTATCTTAGGGGGATTATTATGTGCGGAATAATTGGATATATTGGTAACGCTGACGCAAGACAGATTGTAACAGACGGGCTTCTGGCACTTGAATACAGAGGTTATGACAGCGCGGGAATAACATATTGTATAAATGATTCTTCTCATCCTTTTAAAACAATTAAAACTACCGGAAAAGTTATGAATCTTATCGAAAAAATAAATCAGCACCACGAAGACCTCATCCCATACTCAGGAATCGGACATACCAGATGGGCTACACACGGCGGAGTAACTGAAACCAATTCACATCCTCATTCGTTTGGCAATGTCACCCTTATACATAACGGAATAATTGAAAATTACCGTGAATTATCCGAAAATTTTGCAAAAGAAGGTAAATTCCCCATATCACAGACTGATACTGAAATTGCCGCCATGGTAATTGATTCATTTTATAACGGTGACGCATATGACGCAATAAAAAAAGCTGAAGAAGTTCTTGATGGCTCTTATGCATTCTGTATAATCTTTTCGGACCAGCCCGATAAAATATATGCTACAAGAAAAAACAGTCCTCTTATAGCCGCATATTGTAACAAAGGAGCATTTGTCGCTTCTGATATAGTTGCAATAATAGATTATACAAAGGATTATTTCATCCTTCCTGAAAACTACATAGCAGAACTTACAGCTGATAAAATCACAGTACAGGATATATCAGGCAACATATTTAATCCTGAAATCATCCATGTAGACTGGGATATTGCCGCAGCAAAAAAAGGCGGTTATGAACATTTTATGCTTAAGGAAATACATGAACAGCCTGATTCTGTTATTAATACAATTTCACCAAGAATTGTTAAAGGATTACCTGATTTTTCATCTGATAACATTCCTGATGAACTTTTTAAAGATATAAACCGTATAGTAATTACTGCGTGCGGAACTGCGATGCACGCCGGTATGCTTGGAAAAATTATGATTGAAAAATATGCAAGGATTCCTGTTTCCGTAGATATTGCTTCCGAATTCAGATATTCCAATCCTATTATTGATGGACACACGCTTGTCATTGCAATATCGCAATCCGGAGAAACTGCTGATACGCTGGCTGCAGTCAAACTTGCAAAAAGCCTTGGTTCAAAGACACTTGCGGTTGTAAATGTAAAAGGTTCCATTATAGCAATCGAAAGCGATTATGTATTATATACCCATGCCGGCCCGGAAATATCCGTTGCCAGCACAAAAGCATATACCGTACAACTTTCATTAATGTATCTTATTGCTTATAAAATTGCTATGGTTAATAATCTCCTCTCAGATGAAGAGGCACATAAAAAAACGGAATCACTTATGAACTCAGCCCAGGATATGCAGACAATAATAGATATGGATGAAGAACTATTTTATATAACCCAAAAACTTAAAAAAGCCGATAATATATTCTATCTTGGCAGGGGTCTCGATTATGCAATAGCATGTGAAGGTTCCCTTAAGCTCAAGGAAATAAGCTATATACATTCAGAAGCTTATGCCGCCGGCGAATTAAAGCACGGAACCATATCACTTATAACTGACAACATTCCGGTAATAGCTTTCGCCACACAGGATAACGTATATTCAAAAGTAATTTCTAATGTAGTTGAAGTTCGCTCCCGCGGCGCATATGTAATTCTTATAACCAAATCAGGAGCGCATGTTGATACAACGCTTTGCGACCACCACATAACGCTTCCTAAAATGGATGAGGAATTCACTCCGTTCTGTACTGCGGTAATATTACAATACCTTGCTTATTTTACTGCAGTAAGACGTGACCTTAATGTGGACCAGCCAAGAAATCTTGCAAAATCAGTAACGGTAGAATAAAAACTGTTTACAGATTTCATTACTGTTTTCTTGCAATTTTGTACTCATCATCAAGGTTAAAGTAAGGGCAGGCATTTACTGCGCCTTTCATAAATCTGTACATTTCGTCTTCATCCAGATTTATATCACAGTAATAGTAGTCATTAAGTTCATCATATACATAATTTGAACATATATCACACTGACTCTGGCCTGCCATACTTTTTTCTCCTAATTTCTGTTATAATTTATAAGACATCCCTTTAGTATAATGTCTCTTTCGTCATCAGTGAGCCTTCCGAGTTCAAATTCACACTCTGAAAGTCCGTCATCTTTTATTACATATGCTTTAACAGATTCCTTCTGTTCTTTTATCGCCGATACTATATCAGGAACGAATATATAATCCCCGTTTGCAAATGGGAGCGCATCATGGCTGCCGTTATATATAAACGGAAGCATACCCCAGTTAATAAGATTGGAACGGTATCTCTTTGTAGCATATTCATTTGCTATATTTGCAAGGCCTCCAAGCACTCTCTGGCATGAAGCTGCCTGTTCCCTTGCCGAGCCGTCACCCGGTTTTACGGCAAATATAGTACTTCCTATCTCACACTCAAGAGGATTAATATCTTTAAATCTGTTATCTTTCTTTACTACTGAAAATGCATGCTCAAATTCTGACGTACACGGATTTGTGCCTTTCTGTCTTGCTTCTTCAATCTCCCGTACCTCTTTTGCCCTTCCTACATATGCAGGATCTTTTCTGGATAATGCAAATTCTGCAAGTCCAAGCGGATTGGACCTGTATGAAGAAGTCTCTCCTGAAGGAATAAGCTCGTCGGTAGTAGTAACCGGGTCATGTATCTCAGACACTACTTTAAGCATAATATTATCTTTAAGCGCTATCATCTCAGGCCAGTCTTTTATATTTGGTCCAAGCTTGATTTCCTGTGTTTTATCAGCTATTCCTTTACTGTCAAATACCCTGTTTTCATATATTGAGCTGTCAAAATGATATTTAGGCGACGTATATTCAACATCAATATCTGTTGCAGCAGTAAGATATCCCTTATTTGCCGCAGTAGCCGCTATTGAACGTGCATCCATAAGGGCAACAGACGATATCTGTCCATTCTGAAGTTTTGAACCTTCACGATTAGGGAAGTTTCTGGTTGAATGTCTTATGCTGAATGCATTATTGGCAGGAGTATCCCCTGCTCCAAAACACGGGCCGCAGAACGCTGTCTTCACAATAGCGCCGGTTGCAAGGAGGTCTGCAAGCTTTCCGTTACGTGCAAGTTCCATATATATAGGCGTACTTGCAGGATATACGCTGAGTGTAAATTCATCATTACCGATACTCTTTCCTTTGAGTATATCAGCAGCAGCGCATATATTTTCAAAACCTCCTCCTGCACAGCCTGCAATTATTCCCTGTTCAACATACATTTTTCCATTTCGCACTTTATCTTTCAGTGAGTATTCAACTGCACCGTCAAGGCTTACAAGAGCTTTCTTTTCACAATCATCAAGAATGTCCATAAGATTCTCATTCAGTTCCTCTATTGTATACGCATTGCTTGGGTGGAACGGCATTGCTATCATAGGCTTTACTTTTGAAAGATCAATATATACCATGCCGTCATAATAAGCAATATCAGAAGGATTAAGTTCCCTGTATTCATCCGGACGTTTATGTATATCATAAAACTCTTTTATCGTATCGTCTGTTCTCCATATAGATGAAAGACATGTTGTTTCAGTAGTCATAACATCTATTCCTATTCTGAAATCAGCGCTTAACGAGCTGATTCCCGGTCCTACGAATTCGAGTACCTTGTTATTGACATATCCGTTTGCAAATACCGCCTTAATAAGTGCAAGCGCCACATCCTGCGGTCCAACGCCCTTCGCAGGCGTACCTGTCATATATACACCTATAATATCCGGCATTTTTATATCATATGTCTTTGAAAGAAGCTGCTTTACAAGTTCAGGACCGCCTTCACCCATTGCCATCGTTCCAAGCGCACCATACCTTGTATGGCTGTCTGAACCAAGAATCATCTTTCCTCCGCCTGCAAGCATTTCTCTTGCAAATTGATGTATTACAGCCTGATGGGGCGGTACATATATCCCGCCATATCTCTTTGCACATGAAAGACCAAACATGTGGTCATCTTCGTTAATTGTACCGCCTACTGCACACAGGCTGTTATGGCAGTTGGTAAGTACATACGGTATAGGAAATTTTTCCAGGCCCGATGCCCTTGCAGTCTGAATTATACCTACAAATGTAATATCATGAGAAGTGAGCTTATCAAATTTTATCTGAAGCTCGTTCATATTTCCTGAAACATTATGATTTTCAAGTATTTTATATGCTATAGTTCCTTTTTTTGCCTCTTTGACATTTACTTCTTTTCCTGTTGCCGCTTTAATCTTTCCAGATGCGTCTGCATTTTCTTCAATAACCTCATTTCCATTAATGAGATACGCGCCTGATTTGCTTAATGTAATCATTACATTACCTCCTGAGTTCTTTTCAATTTACCAGATTATATAATAACATGATAAACTCTTATAATCAACTTATATAAGCGAATCACTTCTTTTTAATCTTTACACCGGCTTTAATTTTCGATTTCTTAAGCATTTTCCTGTATGCTGCAAATTTTTCTGCCGGAATATATATTTTTGCTTTACCGTAAATTCCATAAAATGCTTTTTTCTTTATTTTTATATTTAGCGATAATATAGTTATCTTTTTTAATTTCCTGCAATTTAGGAACGCCTGTTTACCTACAGAGGATATATTACTGCCGATTACTACCTTCTTTAACTTCTTATTGCCTTTTAATGCTTTATCCGATATAGACGTTACATAATATGCAATATTATCTGACACGATAATATCCGGTATCGACACAGTGCTCCTGTTGCCTTTAATACCTATAAATTCCACGGTTCTATTCTGTGCATCTGATGATGTTACCATATATCTGTTACCATCTGACTCCAATATGCTTCCTGCCGGAAGAGCTTCATTTTCCGGTACCGAAACCGGAGGATTTACGCCTGACGGCTCTGCGGTCGGTTCCGATGTTGGCTCTGACGCCGGTTCTGTCGTTGGTTCCGCTGTCGGTTCCGATGTTGGCTCTGACGTCGGCTCCGCTGTCGGTTCCGCTGTCGGTTCCGCCGTTGGCTCTGACGTTGGTTCTAATGTTGGCTCTGCTGTCGGTTCTGACGTCGGCCCTGACGTCGGCTCCGCCGTTGGCTCTGCTGTTGGCTCCGCTGTCGGTTCTGCTGTTGGCTCCGCCGTCGGTTCTGTCGTTGGCTCCGCCGTTGGTTCTGATGTTGGCTTCGCCGTTGGTTCTGCTGTTGGTTTTGCTGTTGGCTCCGCTGTTGGTTTTGCTGTTGGCTCCGCTGTCGGTTCCACCGTTGGTTCAGGTGATGTCAGAGGGTCATATTCTGTTTTACTAAGAACAGGTCCGTTTATAAATTCAACACCGCCATTAGACGCAGAATTTGTAACAGGATGAGAATCAATAAATTTCATTTTACTTATTACTGTATCTGAACCAACACATAAATAATCCTCACGTTCAAAACCTGAGTCTGCCTTATTAACATTTTGAACTACAGGGTCATTCCATGTAACATCTGCAGCATACCATGCACTGCCTATTTTCACATAGTTCCACATATGGTCTCCCGGATTCCCGTAACTGTTCACTGCGCTTCCATCTACAAGAGTACAGCCAATTCCTGACCTGTCGCATAAAACCTTAAAAGCACGCGCATATCCCTCGCATACCGGTCCTTCACTGCCTGTATTTCCCAAAAGCGCACTTATACATTCCCATGCATATTCGGATGCTGCATTACTGTTTCCTTTTGAAACTTCGGTATTATACATATTGTTCTTTGTAAGCCTGTTATTAAAATATTTTATTTTCTGATATATGGAATCCGAACTGCTGATTTCAGAAAGAATGTCATTAACAGCACTATTTCTTTGTGAAATTCCCGCCTTTATAGCGCCGGCTGACTGATACTCCTGTCTTCTAATATCATAAGTATCATTCTTCAGAACCAAATACAGCTTTGCATCATATGTAACAGTATTTCCATTAGTCGTCTTTGTCGCATAATACTGATATGTAGTAGTACCATCAAGCCAGAATATCTCCGGATGGTCCCTGTCAAATGCATCAAAAACTGCACGCATCAGAAAAGCCTCGTCTTTCATCCGTGATTTGAACTCTTCTTCCGTACCCTGTACTTTAACATCCGAAAATTTAATTGCATTAATCCTGCCATTTTCAATCCATGTGTTTCCGTTTTCAGAAAAATTGGCATCATTTGTCCAAAAAGATTCACCAGACAATGTATCGTAAAAATCCAGCGCATATTCAGGTACTTCTATCCTGTCAATCCATTTATCATAATTACCGGATTTTAATTTTACATATTTACCCGAACTGCTATAAAGACTGTATATCTGTCCTGCAGTAACCGGATATATTGTTTCCGCTTTGCTGTATATGTACTCTGATGTATTGTTTTTAACTGTATACGCCTCTGCAGTGTAAGAATTAAATATACCTGCAGTCATTGCAGAAATTAATAAACACGCCACAAATTTTTGAAATCTTCTCTTTCCCATAGATACTGCTCCTTATACTTTTTATATAAGAATAGCATATTTTTTCCGTCTTTTGAAGTTGATTTTTGTATTTCCTGAAATTTTTAAAACAGCCATAAAATAACACAATTAAGTCACAAGTTGATTATACAATGTATTTAACTCTTGTATTTTTCAACAAATAATCGTATACTAATAATACTCGGAGGCAAAATATGAAAAACAAAAAAATGAACGGCTTGTATTCGCTTCTGATTATGCTGCTTATAATAGGGATTATAGTTTTGCAAATCATTGTCAGGATAAATGCGATTAAAAGCAATTATTATATATATGCGTCAATATTTATAGTTCTGGTACTCTTACTTATATCAGTACTTGTTATTTTCCCGTACAAAAATAATGTACACAGGAAACTTTCTTTTAATATACCTTTTTTATCAATATGGATATGCATGTGCCTGTGCATGTTATATTCGGATATTGCAGTTTTTAAGAAATACTGGTTTCTAAGCCTTATACTGCTTATACTTTTTACGTCAATATTCTGTATACTGCAGCAGTATAAAATGCCGGATAGGGACAAATTATGGAGTTTGTTCATACACAGCGTGCAGATAATATTTTTTGCCACTGTGATATTCTGTTTCCTTTTCAGGCCGTATACGCCGGGCGTAAGATATTCGGCGCTGTCTGCAAATCCAAACGTCTACGCCATGTTTATCATATCCGTATGGGCCTGCCTGATTTCAAGGTTCGATTATATCATATATAAAGAAAAATCCATAAAAAACTGTATGTTCATATATATAGAAGCCGGATGCGCACTGTTTTTCCTTTATATGACAGGCGCAAGGACTTCATTTGGAGCCATTGTCATCATATCAGCCATATGGTTTGTATTCAGACTATTTTTTGCAAGAAAATCCGGACAGGCTTTTATAAGATATATCCTGGCCGCAATACCCGTTATGGCAATATCATTTTTCGTATCATACGGACTTTTGGCAACCGTGCCGCACCTTATCAACCACCCTGTTACATTTGACCGCGACAAGGAGTTTCTGGCTGAACATGATAACGGCAGCATATGCCTCGCAGCTCAAAGTACTCCGCAGTCTGAGAACTCTGCATCACATTCCGGCGCATTAAACGAGATTGAACATGATATGGAATCGGCCATACATAATGCCGATAAAGAACCTTCCCTTATAAAACGGATAAAAATGGCATTTAAAAGCGGAGAAAGCCTGGATACCATACTAAACGGAAGAATAAGCATATATAAAAGCTATATCAGAAAAATCGATATGACCGGACACAGAAAGTATGCAAAAAAAATTAATGGACAACTTGTCATACACGCCCACAATAATATTATACAGATGGGATACACGTATGGCATCCCTGCCATGATATTTTATATAATACTTAATATATTCAGCATAATATTCTCCTTGCGTCACTATATAAAATACCATGATACGAGACGCAACGCCATACTTCCCATGCTTATCACATTTGGGTTTATAATAACTTCACTTACGGAGAGCCTTCTTATCCCAATACAGTCACTGCTCGCATTTTCGTATTATCTTTCCATAGGCGAACTTATAAATACACAGAAAGATTAATGTTCCGCAAAATGCGCCGAGCATATCTATTATCACATCAGTTGCTTTGCCGGTTCTCCCTGATACAAAAAGCTGATGTATTTCATCTGTCGCCGCATATAATGTACATATCGTAACAATACCAAAAAGCATCTGCTTTAGACTTATCATCCTTATATTTCCTACATACATATTTATGATAACCGGTATGCATATAAGGATTGCAAGTATGGCATACTCTGTCATATGCGCCGCCTTTCTTACCGGAGTATGGAGTTTTTCTACAAGTTCAACATACTCCTCTTCTGTAATATCTTTATTATATTCGACAATGTCCACTATTTTCTGCGTTATCGTAAGGCTGAGCGAAGAAGACTCTTCTCCTGTATCCTTTGAAAATCCGAATATAAATAACATCCATAAAACCGCCGGCAGAAATGTCAGATACATTAATTTTTTCATAATGCTTTCATTTCCCTCCTGTAGCATTTTAACGCTTCCTCTATTATATTATGCATATCAAGATATCTGTACATTCCAAGTCTTCCACCGAATATAACATTTTCTTTTTTTTCAGCGAGTTTAAGATATTTATTATAAAGAGAATTATTTTTCTCATCATTAACCGGGTAATATGGCTCCATTCCCGGCTTCCATATATCAGGATACTCTTTTGTAATAATAGTTTTTTCCTGTTTTCCAAACTCGAAATGCTTATGTTCGATTATCCTGGTATAAGGAATATCATATTCAGTATAATTAACTACGGCATTTCCCTGAAAATTATCCGTATCATGCAGTTCATTTTCAAACCTGAGTGTCCTGTACTCAAGATTTCCATAACAGAAATCAAAATATTCGTCTATCATTCCGGTAAAAAGAATTTTTGCCGCAATATTATCGTATTTTTTTCTGTCTGAAAAATAATCTTCAGACAATATTACTTCACAATCCCCAAGCATTTTTTCAATAATGCCCGTATAACCGCCTATCGGGATTCCCTGATATTTATCATTAAAATAATTATTATCGTAAGTGAATCTTACCGGGAGTCTTTTTATTATAAATGAAGGAAGGTCCTTAGCAGATTTACCCCACTGTTTTTCAGTATATCCTTTTATGAGTTTCTCATATATATCACGGCCAACAAGCGAAAGCGCCTGTTCTTCCAAATTAGACGGGTTAGTTATACCTGCTTCTCTTATCTGTTCTTCAATCTTTTGTTTTGCCTCTTTTGGCGTTATTACACCCCAGAGCTTATTAAATGTATTCATATTAAAAGGAAGATTATATAGTTCATCCTTATATCGTGCAACGACACAATTAGTATACCTGTTAAATTCTGCAAACCTGTTTATATAATCCCATATTTCTTTATTTCCCGTATGAAAAATATGGGCGCCATATTTATGTATATTTATACCTTCAATTTCCTCTGTATATATATTTCCGCCTATATGCTCTCTTTTGTCTATTACCAGACATTTTTTACCTGCTTTTGTCATTTCGTATGCAAATACTGAACCAAACAGACCTGCTCCCACAATCAGGTAATCATACATGGCAAATCCTCCTTAAAATTACCTTTATAAAAATGGGTTGCTGCAAAATAACATGTTATTTTACAGCAACTCCATAAATTTAGATAAATTAAATTATAAAATTAAGCCTTTCCATTACTTCCAAGTACTTCTGTAATCTTATGCGCAACGATAGCCTTAACGTTAGCACGGCCAACTTTAAGATATTCTCTTGGGTCAAATGCTGCAGGATTATCTGTAAGCACCTGACGGATACCTGCTGTCATTGCAAGACGAAGGTCAGAATCAATATTAATCTTACATACTGCACTTCTTGCTGCCTGACGGAGCTGGTCCTCAGGTACACCAATTGCATCTGCAAGATTGCCGCCCTTCTCATTTATAATCTTAACATATTCCTGCGGTACGCTTGAAGCTCCATGAAGTACGATAGGGAATTCAGGAAGCCTCTTAGACACCTCATCAAGAATGTCAAAACGAAGCTGTGGTTTGGTTCCCGGTTTAAACTTGAATGCGCCGTGGCTTGTACCAATTGCAATTGCAAGTGAGTCAACGCCTGTTCTCTTAACGAATTCCTCAACTTCATCAGGATTTGTATAACTTGAATCTTCAGCTGATACTTTTACTTCATCCTCAACACCTGCAAGAGTTCCAAGCTCAGCTTCAACTACAACTCCCTTATCATGCGCATAATCAACTACTTTCTTTGTAACAGCGATGTTTTCTTCAAAAGGTTTGCCTGAAGCATCTATCATGACTGATGTAAATCCACCGTCAATACAGGATTTACAAATATCAAAATCTGCGCCATGGTCAAGATGAAGAGCTATAGGAATATCATTAAGCTCCAAAGCTGCCTTTACAAGATTAACAAGGTATTCGTGCTGTGCATACTTTCTTGCTCCTGCAGATACCTGAAGGATAATAGGTGAGTTAAGCTCTCCTGCTGCTTCAGTAATACCCTGTACAATCTCCATGTTATTTACGTTGAATGCCCCGATAGCATATCCGCCGGCATATGCCTTTTTGAACATTTCTGTTGTTGTAACTAATGCCATATCTCTATCTCCTTTACATAGTTTTCTTCTATTATAATTCTACTGGTAGTATTTTGCAAATTATTTTGCAAATTATTTTCTAACAAGATGAACAGGCACGCCATTGGCAAAAAGCGGTGTAAGCTCGCCCATTATAAGCGGTCTTGCATAAGCTTCAAATTCATCTGTAAGTCCACATCCGTCTTCTGTAATCCATTCGTCCGGAACTTTTCTCTCAACATTGGCAATGTCATGTATATCATGGGCGCTTGTACCACACTGATATGGGTCGTCACCATTTCTGTCAAGAGTTATCATCATTGCAGTCTTACCTTCATCAGCCGCTTTAACTGCTGCTGCTCCAACCTGGAACGCCTCATTAATATCTGTAAGCGATGCAATATGTGTAGCTGATCTCTGAAGTGTTGAGAACTCAATGGCACGTGTTTTAAGACCTGTTCTCTCTGCAACTATATCAGCAAGCTTTGCAGCTGTACCTGACATCTGCTTGTGTCCAAAAGCATCTACTGCAACTTCACGGCCAATCTCACATACATAACGGCCGTCTGATATCTTAACGCCTTCAGATACAGCAATTACAATAGATGACTTTGTTTTTGAAAGTTCTTCGATTTTATTTACAAACTTATCTATATCAAATACCCTTTCCGGAAGATATATCGCATCCGGTCCTTCACAGTCACCGCTCTTAGCCAGTGCTGCAGCTGCTGTAAGCCATCCTGCATTACGGCCCATAATCTCAACTATACATACTGTAGGCTTTTTAACACCAAATGAAGAATTATCACGAATAACCTCTTTTAATGATGTTGCAATATATTTTGCTGCTGAACCATATCCCGGACAATGATCTGTTATAGGAAGGTCGTTATCAACAGTCTTCGGCACTCCTACGAATCTCTGCTTCTTTCCATGTGCAGCCGCATAATCAGAAAGCATCTTTACCGTATCCATTGAATCGTTACCGCCGCAATAGAACAGATAATCAATATCATGCTTTTCCATAACCTCAAATATTTTGTCGTAGATTTCTTCGTTGCCTTCGATTTTTGGCATTTTAAAACGGCACGAGCCAAGAAATGCAGATGGTGTTCTCTTAAGCATCTCAATACCTTCAGGAGATGCAAGATAATCATCAAGGTCACATATCCTGTCATCAAGGAATCCTTCAATTCCGTGAATCATACCATACACTTTGTCAATACCAAGCTTTTTTGCCTGTGCATATACACCTGCAACAGAAGAATTAATAACGGCTGTTGGTCCGCCTGATTGTCCAACAACAATATTCTTACCCATTTTCCTTACCTCCGAAAATTTATAAATTTGCTTTTACGGTACTGTATTATAGCAAACTCCTTTTCTTTTTTCAACAAAAAAAACATATTAGTTTATATCGGTTTATTCAATAACGGATGCATCCCTCAAATCTTCTATAAGCATTTCTGTCCGTATATCGGCTCCGACGCTGTTACAGTGGTAATTTGAATTGGATATATATTTACTGGGATATATATACTCAAGAGGATCACTTATATATTCTATCCCAATCTTTTCTTCTTCCAGTTCCTTTAATTTGGTAAATTCAGAATAATCGCACACAATACAGTCCTCAAGCAGCGGAGGCGAGACAAAATATACAACAGCGCCCCTGTCCTCAATAAACTTCTTGAATTCTTTTAAGTACTTTACTGAATCTTTGGAAATCTTTACATTGCTTATATCTACAACACCATGTGTTTCTTTGTTATATTCAATACTATAATCGCGCTCCATTGTCATCTGTCCTGTTGCCGGGTCAAAAGCTTCTCTTGAATAAATGCCTGTTGCAGGAGTATAATTTCTTTTTTGCGATGCATACGTAAATAAATATCCCAGGCATTTCTTCAGAATTTCCGGCGGCAGGTAGCGGTACATTCCAATATTATCATCTATTCCCGACATAATAAGGTCAGCGCCTACCCGCGTAAATCCATATTTAACCTGCCAGTCATATTCATAACCTAACAACACTATATCGCCTGGGTTTATACCCTGTTTTGCCAGTTCAGATACAAACAGATGCCCAAACCCCGCATGCAGTCCTAAGTTTGCAACTTTATATCCCGTTTTTTCTTCCAGCATATCCTGATTCAGGCCAAAAGCGGAACTGCTGCCGGCCACCATTATGATTTTTGGCTCGTTTGTATTCTTTAATATCTCAAATTTTTCCTGTATCAAACTTGTATAATTTGAATCAAAAACATTTTGCGGAATACAAATTATTCCGGCTACGGTTGCTGCAAACATAATAATTGCTGCAGTTATCAAACCCAAAAGAAATCTTAAATATTTCATACGCTTTCCTCTCTTTAAAACTGAAAATACAAAAATCCGGTATTTACTTCAGCGCTTGGCAAATAAGCTGAAAATATACATACGACAACCAGCACAGCCAGAAGCATAACCTGAAATACTTCAGGCTGTTTATTAAATTTTTCAAAATAATACGCTTCTTTTTGTCTTTTTATCTGAATTGTACAAAACAACACCACTGCAATCATAGTCACAAATGTCGTAACCGCAGTTCCCGATACATTCAACAGGTTGGGGTCAAAAAAGTCGATAGGCTTAATATGTATTATTGAATTAATGATATTTAATGAATCATATATTCCGTTTTGAAAGAAAATCCATGTAAAGGTTATAAGAATAAATACTCCTGCCCTCTTTAAAAAAACAATACTTTCCGCACTTTCGTCAATTCTTGCCATACCGTATATCTTTCTTTTTAGCGGCATCAGCATGGTTCCTATAACAACAAGCAGTCCGTTTATGACTCCCCATGCCACAAAATGCCATTGCGCACCATGCCAGAGACCACTGACAAAGAAAACTACAAGAACGTTTATATATTTTCTCAGCGTTCCCTTACGGTTTCCTCCCAGCGGTATATATATATTCTCACGAAACCAGTCATTTAAACTTACATGCCATCTGTTCCAGAACTCGCTTGTACTGACAGACAGATAAGGATTGTTGAAGTTTCTTGTAATACTGATGCCCATAATTTTTGAAATACCTCTTGCCATATCGGAATATGAAGAAAAATCAGCATAAATATAAAGCGAAAAGCTTACGGCTGCCAAAAGATGATAAATCCGCCCGTAAGACGAAATATCACCGTATATCTTATTGACTACCGTCATAAGATTATTTGCTATCATAATTTTTTCAAACAATCCCCATATAAAAAGTATCGTTCCTTTTTTTGCTTCAATATAATCAAACTTACCGGGATTTTTTAATTGAGGCAGCAGCTCCCTTGATTTTTGGATAGGGCCCGACAATATTGTAGGGAAAAATGACACAAACGACGCATACAAAAGCGGATTTTTCTCCGCCCTTATCTTTTTTCTATAAACATCTGTAAGATATGTACACGACTGAAAAATATAAAATGAAAGTCCTACCGGTAATATCCAGTTCTTTTTGCTCAGGGTAAATATTCCTCCCAGCCTTTTGGCTATAAAATTCAGATTACCAATAGCAAAATTGGTATATTTGAATACCAGTAATATAAGAATATTAAGCAAAAATGCAGTAACCAGAATTTTTCTCTGCGGATATTTTGCTATTAAAAGTCCCGCAAAATAAGTTATTACTGTTGTTGCCAGCAAAAAGATAAGTAATGACGGATTGCCGTAACCATAAAAAATATAACTCCCTGCCAGGATAATAATATATCTGTATTCTGCCTTAACAAGATAATATGCTGCAAAAAATACAGGTAAAAAAATATAAAATGCTATGCTCAAAAAATCCATCGGCATCCTCCCATTGGCCAATTATTTATTATGCGTTTCACAGTATAGCATTATCCTGATAAAAATTCAAGTTTCGGCAAAAATTTCCGCTTCTGCCGGTTAATGGGAGTTTTAATATCTTTTTAATAAAAAGAAATATTCATATGCATTAAACATAACTTCACACGCTGCATCTTTTATTTTAATTATTTTATTTATCATTTCCCTGTCTTTTTTTGAATTTTCATTTTCATACAGGGAAAAGAAACATTCTTCAACTGTAAGCCCGGCATCATAAAAATGTTTTTTTGCCTCGTTATATGTATAAAAGTGCGTACAGCCTTCGTATATGAGTCCGGTTCTGCCATATGTAAAATTGCCTCTTAAAAGCCCCGCTATTACCGAATGGTGCATTATATTCGGTATACATACGATAATCTTTCCCTCTTCCGTAAGATTCCTGCTTATATTTTTCAGATAATCCACAGGATCATTTATATGCTCCAGCACGCTTTCAAGCAATATATAATCAAAACATTTCTCCCTTCCGCATAATATAAGCGTATGGATATAGTCTGATATATCATATATTCTGCCTGTTATATATGGAATAAGCCTGTCTCCATAGACAAATGCATATTCGTCGTCTTCCGCTCCCAGAACCCGGATGTTCGGATATATGCCTTTTATATTGGAAAGCAGTTTTCCTATACCGCATCCTACAGAAAGCATACTAAAACTTTCATCCTGTTTTTTATGTATAAGCGGATGTATTTTCCTGTTTTCCTTATACAATTTCCATGTATTTATATGCCATTTTTTAAAAAAACGCCTTTCGTCCACATTATTTATGCAGATATCGGAGGTTTTGCCGAATCTGCTGTTTTTAGCAGTAATATTCCTTAATCCAAGTTCAAGCGCCCTCATACAGTAATCAAATACCGCATATTGCATATGTTCAAAAGACTGGTCAAAAAGTCCTGCATTATCAATGAAATCACGTCTCATAATAAATGATTCCGACGTGCCCGCCGCAATGTTTTCATATGGGGCATACATAGTGTTTTCATCATATGTCATATCCCTGAAACTACTGAAAACTATACCTGTGCCATTATCTTCGTAAAGCGCAAGCCTCAGCCAGAAAACAGTCATTTCATCTATATCTTCTTTTTCGGAATACAGGTATATATCGTTATCGCACCTTATGTTTTTTATAAGTCTGTTACATTCATGCACATCACCGTTAAACCGTATACCTGTAAAAGGCTGTACACGGAATCCTTCCATTTGCTCAATTCTTTTCATTCTCACAGTCTGTATGCCATTTTCTGCCATTTCCAGACATATGTACTCCTGATTAATATTTTTATTTGAATATACATCAGCCAGCTCCATAAAAAAGTCTTTACCAGGTTTCTCCATTTTAAGGGCACATACAAGTTCATGTGCTTTTCTCAATGAAAGAGACGGTACATATTCGTATATGTACGCAGCACTTTTCTGATATTTACAGTCATTGTCCAAATTAATGCACCTATATGGTTTTCTTATAATATATGTAATGCAATTAAAGTATATGAGTAAAACTAAAAACTTCCATGAAACATACAAGTCTCATGGAAGTTTGATTTTAGTAGCTGTACATATTCAGAAATATTTTTTATTACCCCATAAATTACTTTTTTTGAGGTCTAGATATTCCATATAGGCTTTTTCCAGAATCTGCTTTTCATTAATAAATTTAAGCAGATGATAAGCCTCATGGTATTTATAATATCCGGAATCAACAAAATATTCCTCGCGTTGTGGTTTACTGTAGTAGCTGTCAGCCATCATCAGGTACCAGTGAACATTTTTGAGAACCGTATCATTCTGTGCATTAAATGAATACTGACTTTTACCTACGTACTTAATAATTGACGCATCTGCGCCGGATTCTTCCTTAACTTCACGAATGGCTGTCTCTTTATACTCCTCGCCATCTTCTACAGTCCCTTTCGGCAACACCCAGCCTTCATATTTATTTCTGTAATTCTTGTATAAAAGCAGAATCTTACCACGGAATATAACCACACCACCACAGCTCGTTGCTTCAATCATTGCAAGCGCCTCCTGTAATTGTCTGTATAGACACATGGTGTGTACATAACTATAAGTAGTATATCATAAATGGACATAGTATTTCAATAGTACGCATCAAATATTTTTTTTGCAACCGGCACGGCATAATCGCTTCCTGTTCCTGCCCTTTCAACAATTATGCTTACCGCTATTTTTTTACCGTTAAGCTCCGCATACCCTATATACCAGGCATGTGACTCTTCCCCCGAATCAAACTGCGCGGTTCCCGTTTTTCCATATACCGTATAATCCTGCCCTGACAGGGCATGTCCGGTTCCCTTTTCGGTCACCTCAAGAAGACATTCCTTAAGAAAACTTATCTCTTCAGGAGCAATTACAGTTTCACCATTTTTATAGGAAAATGTTTTAACCGTTCTTCCTGAAGAATTTACCATTTTATCTGCAATATGAGGAGTAACAATGTAACCTCCATTTGCAACAGCCGATATGATAATTGCATTATGAAGTGGTGAAATAAGGGTTTTACCCTGTCCTATTGCCGTCTGCATTACCTCTCCTGTTGTAAAATTCTTATTAAATGAAAATGTACTTCCCTTATATGCATAATTTACCGGAAGTTCTTCATTAAAGAGAAATGAACTGCATAAATTGCGGAACTGTTTTTTATTAAGCCCCATTCCGATAGTTGCAAATGCACTGTTACATGATGAAGCAAATGCGTCCTTTAAGTCTTCATTTCCGTGATGCTTTTTATTATAACAGTTTATTTTATAGCCGTCTGCACTTACAGAACCTTTACAGGAAAACGAGAAATCGTTGTATCCCGGATTTTCACGCATATATTCAAGCAGAGTCAGAAGTTTAAATGTCGAACCCGGCGGATACAGTCCCTGTGTAGCCCTGTTAAGAAGCGCAGATTCATTATTATCATCTTCTATAAGGTCATCCCAGTTACTTTTTATCGTATTTGGATTAAAATCAGGCTTTGATACCATACAGAGTATTTCTCCGCTTTCAGGTTCCATCGCTATTACCGCGCCTCTATGACTCCCCAGGGCGTCATATGCCGCCTTCTGAATCGCAGTATTGAGCGTGGTTACAAGATTGTCTCCGGGATTTTTCTCACCTTTCAGTTCATTTAAAGCCGATACTACAGGATTAATTCCTGAATTCAGCATATACACGTTGTACTGTGCTTCAAGTCCCGTTTTACCATTATCAAAATGCCCTGCCGCATGCGCAAACATATTATTATACGGATATTTACGTATTTCATTGCCTTCGTCATCTGTAACAGTTTCCGCAATTACCTCGCCGTCTGCCGAAAGTATACTTCCGCGTCTTGTATATTCCGAAAATATCTCCTGCGCCTTATTATAAGGATTATTTAAAAGCTCCATATTATCGCCGGCTAAAAAAATTACGATATAGGCAATAAGAAGCACAAAAATAATCATTAAACTGTAGGATATTACAGCAATATTTCTGTTATCATTATTTTTATCCGCCCGATTCTTCATTTTCAGCCTCCTTAACTTCGCCGCTGCTTCCATTAAGAACATATATGCCCTGTATAATTGAAAATAAAATAAGGGTACTTAGTACTGAACTTCCGCCATAACTAATAAGCGGCAGCGTCACACCGGTCGACGGTATAAATTTAGTTACTCCGCCTACTCCAAGAAATACCTGGAATATAAATTGTATTCCAAGTCCCAGAGCGGTAAATTTATAAAACGGCTTTTTTATTTTAATTGAAATATTCACAAACATTATAAAACAGCTTATATACACCAGCAGTATGCATATGGCAAATACTCCTCCAAGTTCCTCTGATATTGCCGCAAATATAAAATCACTCTCAACAATCGGTATTTTCCCCGGCAGTCCCCTTCCAAGTCCCATTCCGAACCAGCCGCCTGTCGCTATTGCAAAAAGCGACTGTGCAACCTGCAGGCCGCCTGAATCTATAATGCTCCACGGATCACGCCAGGCGCTTACCCTGGTCTGTACATGCGTAAAAAGTTTGTAGGCTATAACTGCAGCGGCTGAACCGCCTGAGAGTCCTGCAAGAAGATAAAGTACATTACCGGTAACAGCGGTCAGAAGTATCAGATATGTAATAAAATATATAAGGGCTCCTCCCAGATCTTTTTCTATTACAAGTATAAGCACATGCGCCGCCGCAAATAATGATGCCGCAACAACTCTCTTAAAACTGCTTTTTTTAGTAAGCACAGCGGCTATGAAGAATACAAAAAGTATCTTTACAAACTCTGACGGCTGAAAAGCAATACCCTTTATTATAATCCAGTTTTTTGCACCGTTTTTTTCCTCAGCAAATAAAAATACTACCGCTAAAAGAATTATTCCAAGTATGGCATACTGCCATCCAAGGCGGTCCAAAAACGATATCTTTTTTATAATAACCGGTATAAATATACAGAATATAAGGCCGGCAAGCACAATTGCAGACTGCTTCACCGCATATTCCATGTTTATTCTTTCAAGCATAAATATACCTATCATCAAAAGCATAAACATATTGTTAAGAACAAGTTTTGAAAGTCCTTTATAAAATATCTGGTACATATGCACTGCTATAAAAAATGCAATCATCTGCAAGGCAAACAGGATTATAATCATGAAATCATAATCCATAAGATATAACACGGCATGGGCAACAGCTGAAATCAAAAATATGCATACCCTCTGCCTTCTGTATATTTTTTCTGATCTTTCTTTGTTTTTACCACGAAATACCGTAAAGCAAAAAAAAGTATACAGCGCAAATATAATTACAATAATATATCCGCACAGCTTTACAATTGTATTCATCCTGTTTTCTCCTTAAGACTCTTTACGATACGTTTAATTTCAGAAGGCTTTTCATCATAAAACGATAATCTTATTCTGTTAAAAAGACGTACCGGTATCTTATCTGTATAATCTGTTGTCTCATAATGCATAATTTCAGTATAACCGAATCTTTCATGCCGTATAACCGGATAGGTATTGCCATATGAATCATATATTTTATCATGCCCGCTTAGGCATATTGCCGTAACCATTGCGGTATTTCTCTTATATATGGCAACGTCATAATCATATTCTGCCGCGGATAAAAGCTCCTTATGTGTCATTTCGGCAGGAGCCTGGCATACTGACACACCAAGTTCCCGTAACAGTTTTTGCGAATAAATATTTCTTGCATACAGATTATCCGCCGCACGTATATCTAACCTGTCTGCAAACCCTTTATTTTTGAGCCATGCAAGTTCTTCAAGACTGCACACAACCATTCCGTTAAAATTGGGATATGAAGTTATGGTATCCATATCATATTCCCTTTCAAAATAATCCTGTCCGCAGAGTCTGAATATCCTTGGCATTACAAGATATACAGGCTTATCTGCACCTGACAGCATATCCGTTATACATTGCATATTCATATCTTCCATATGCATATATATTGTATCTATCTGCATAATCCCATTAACACATTCAAATTGTATTTTATCCCTACATTCTGCTATCAATTCCTGTTTTTCACTTACGCTATTTTTAATAACGCCGATGCATGAATCTTTTTTGTCAGTAAATATTCTGTGATGCCCTTTAACAATCACTTCATAAAGTGTCTTAAGCGCTTCCCTCCTTAACTTTTTTAAAGCGCCTGAACTTATGAATATATCATTATCTGCTTCAATATGAAGCTCGTCCCATATAAATACCGACTCTCCCGACACCTTTATTTTATCTTCTATAATCTGTTTTGTAACAGCATGTTTCTGCGCTTTACAGGCAATATCACCATATACTGTACAGCATTTGTCCGGCAAATCTTTAAGTTTTATATTTAATGAAATCTTTTCACCTTCATGCGCCGTAAAAGTTCCCTTTATGGCAGGCTTTTTCTTTTCAGCAGGAAATCTCTTAAGCATATTTTCTATAAGTTCATTGTTACGCACCCTGAATACTTCCATGCCTTTTAATATCTTATCCGTATTATATCCTACATTAATCCGCAGTTTTTCATTAATCCCGTGCTTATCTTTTAAAGTATGGACATGTATTGTTTCTCCATACCTGTTTCTTATTTCAAGTATATCCTGAGGATGTGTTTTTTCTGTAAAAGTAAGCTCTGCCGTATTTTTCCCTAATATAACGTCTGATACCCTGCCCGCTTTTACTCCCTGGTGTCCCGGCCGTTTATCTGAAAGCATAGTGTCTTTATCTGTATTTCCGGTAAGATATCCACAGGTAAATCCGCCTCTGTTATATATATCCTGCAATATTTTTATGTCAGATTTAAGTTCTTTTCTTATTTCATCACTTCCGGTATACACATCATGTCCAAGTTCAAAATAACTGTCTACATACTTTCTGTACATATGCACGGCTGACGCAACATAAGCGGGCTTTTTCATACGGCCCTCAATTTTAAACGAATCCAGTCCTGCCCCAATAAGCTCAGGAATATATTCAAGAGTACATAAATCTTTAAGGCTTAATAAATAACCGGAATTATTTCCTTCCGGGTTAAAGGAATATTTTTTACGGCATGGCTGCGCGCATGCTCCCTTATTTCCACTTCTGCCTCCGATAAGGCTGCTCATAAGACATTGTCCGGAATGTGAAAAACATAACGCTCCGTGTACAAAGACTTCTATCTCAAGCTTAGTGCATTTCCTCATATGTAAAAGTTCGGCAAAGCTTAATTCCCTGGCCGGTATAATTCTTGTTACACCGTAGTTTTTAATAAGCTCTGCCGCAGACGCCTGTACAATATTCATTTGTGTGCTTGCGTGTACCGGCATATCTGGAAACTCTTTGTGTATAAAACTCATGACTCCGATATCCTGTACTATAACAGCATCTGCTCCTTTTTCATAAATAAGTTTCATGAAGTCATACAGTTCATTAAAGTCGTTATTATTAAACACAGTATTTACTGTTACGTATATTTTCTTATTATAAAAATGTACATCATCAATAACTGAAGCAAGTGTATCATTATCCGGATTGTCCGCAAATGCCCTTGCGCCATATTTTCTGCCGCCAATATATACCGCATCACATCCTGCATTGATTGCGGCATATGCGCTTTTTACAGAACCTGCAGGTGCAAGTATCTCAGGTTTTTTCATATACATATTCCTTTAGAACCTTTTTTTATTTCCTGAAGTTAATTTGTCTATTTTTTCCTGCGCTGCAACAAGTTCATGCTTTAACTCAAATATAACCCTGTCAGCTTCTTCTTTTTCTTTTGTCATTTCTTCAAGCCGCTCCATTGCCTTAAAATAATCATCCGCAATATTAATTTCAGTAAGAACCACCCGCGTGTCGTTATTGACACGAAGCGAGCCGAAATTCTTTGCTACTTCATCAATTTTTACATTGATATAAGTTGCAACTTTCTGCAGATAATCGGAGCTTTCGTAACCGCACAGAGTATATTTTTCTCCGCCAATCAGCACTTCCACATCATTTTTCTTTTTCATCATAATTTTTCATCCTCTATACCAAAATTTTTGTATCCAAGTTCCGTAACTACCCGCCCCCGCGGTGTCCTTGCCATAAATCCGTTCTGTATAAGGAACGGCTCGTATACATCTTCAATAGTGCCTGCATCTTCCCCAATGCTGGCTGCCAAAGTATCCAGACCTACCGGTCCGCCTCCGAACTTCTGTATCATCTGCATAAGAAGGTTCCTGTCGGTAGTATCAAGGCCGTTCTTATCAACTTCAAGTATGTCAAGCGCGGATTCTGCGACATCCCCGGTAATGCTGCCGTCATATTTTACCTGTGCAAAATCACGCACGCGCTTAAGAAGCCTGTTTGCAATACGCGGCGTTCCTCGTGACCTTTTGGCTATCTCAAGAGCTCCCTCGCTGTCAATTTCTATTTTAAGTACCCTTGCAGAACGCACTATAATCTGCACAAGCTCCTGCACAGTATAGAATTCAAGCCTGTGAACAACACCAAACCTGTCCCTTAAAGGAGCCGTCATCATACCGGCCCTGGTTGTAGCTCCGACTAAAGTAAACTTCGGAAGGTCAAGCCTTATTGATTTGGCCGATGCTCCCTTTCCTATAACTACATCTATTGCGAAATCCTCCATTGCAGGATACATGACTTCCTCGACCTGCCTGTTAAGTCTGTGAATTTCATCTACAAATAACAGGTCCCCGTCCTGAAGGTTGTTAAGTATTGCAGCCATTTCACCCGGTTTTTCTATTGCAGGGCCTGACGTTATCTTAAGATTTACATCAAGTTCATTTGCAATAATCTCTGCAAGCGTAGTTTTTCCAAGTCCCGGAGGTCCATACAAAAGTACATGATCAAGCGGCTCATTTCTAAGCTTTGCAGCTTCAATATATACCTTAAGCGCTTCCTTAGCTTTATTCTGTCCTATATATTCACACAAAAGCTTAGGTCTGAGGCTGTTTTCAATTCTGTAATCCTCGCTGATAAGTTCTGTGGAAATAATTCTCTTTTCCATATATCCTCCAATTACATATGTTTAAGTGCTTCCTTAAGTATCTGGGCATCCGACATATCTTCCGTTATGTTAAGCCTACCTACGGCATAGGCAGCATCACTCTGTGAATAACCAAGTACAACAAGCGCCTGAATAGCTTCATTTTTCATTATACTAACCGCACCGCCCTTTGAATCGGATTTCTTTTCTGCATAATGTTCTGATTTGAGCATGAATGATTCATTAAGGTCAACCTTATCTTTAAGTTCAAGTATAATCTTACCTGCAGTCTTAGGGCCTATTCCCGGAGCTTTTGCAATAACCGGCGCGTTATCGGATAATATTGCAAATCTGATATCGTCAGGAGTAAGAGCAGACAATATACCAAGCGCCACTTTAGGACCTATTCCGTTTACAGTTATAAGTTTTCCAAACATATCCAGTTCATCACGGTCAAGAAAACCGAATAATTTGATTGCATCTTCCCTTACGCTCATATATGTATATATCTTAACCCTGCTTCCAATATGAGGCAGCCTGTCAAAGGAAGATAACGGCATCATAATATTATAACCGATACCATTGCAGTCTACAACTATTGTGTCTCCTTCATAATATTCAAGAATTCCGCTTACAAATGCTAACATAATTATTCTCCTACTCAAAAAATCAGACAAGCGTTGAGAACATATTGAGCACAGGCTGTATAATCTTGTCCATCCGCGGCCTGTTTTTCCAACTCTCATAGCTTATAGTTTCCGATATCATAAACGTATTTTCAAAATCATCATATATATCTGCAAGAATCTCCTTTTCACTAATCCAAACAGCATTTTCAAAGTGCAGATAAAAACTCCTGTAATCCATATTTACGGTGCCTACAAGCGCGCTGCTTTCATTCATTATTACTTTAGAATGTATAAATCCCGGCGTGTATTCATATATTCTTACCCCGCCACTAAGAAGCGGGCCATAATTGTACTGTGTAAGCTTATATACTTTCTTTTTATCAGGAATCTTTGGCGTAATAATTCTCACATCAACGCCTCTTTTTACCGCCTCAGTCAGAGTCTGAATCATATGCTCCTCCAGTATAAGGTAAGGCGTCATTATATAAACATATTCGTCTGCACTGCTAATAATCTGCTTATATGTGCTTTCCATTATATGTGAATCATATGGATATGGCCCGTCAGCAATAACATGACAGTAACAGTTATTCTTACCGGGTATCTTATCAGGTCTGTATCTGTTGTAATCCACATTCTCTTTAGGCCTGCATATACTGAGAACCTGTAAAAAAATCATTGTAAGTCCCCATACGCCGTCTCCTTCAATACGTATTCCGCAGTCCTTCCACACTCCGAACCTTTCTATAAGATTAGCATATTCATCAGCAATATTAAAGCCCCCTGTATATCCTATATTCCCATCTATTACCACAATCTTCTGGTGTGTCCTGTAGTTCATTATAAGTTTGTCAGTATATTTATGAATAGGGTTAAATAATATTGTCCTTATTCCCTCATCGTTTAATTTCCTGCAAAAATGCTTATCAGTCCTTATCATGCCGCCAAAATCATCATATATGAAAATTACTTCCACACCTTCTTTTACTTTCTTAAGAAGTATATCATGAAGCATATCAAGAAGGACGCCGTCTGCAACTATAAAAAAGTTCAGAAGCACAAACTTTTTTGCAGCTATAATATCCTGGAAGATATCTTTAAAAACATCCTCTCCCATCCTGTAATACTTTGCCCTGTTATTCCTGTACAGCGGAAACCTATAACTCTTTAAGTACTTTGAAAGACCTTTTAATTCAGGATGTTCACTATAAAAATCTTTTTCACATTCAGCATCAAATTCAATATACGGATAACTTTCTGCTATCTTCAGTTCCGTATTCTCAAAAAGTTTTTTACGGCTGCTCCTTCTTCCCCACAGATAATACATAATATGTCCTGATACCGGAAACAGGAGCGCTATTGCCATCCAGGCTACTTTAAACGACGCATTTTTATTTGCATTGATAAGTCCTATGGCGACAACAAAACTTGCCACCTCAAGAATAAAATAAAAGAATGCCGTATACTGTCTCAAAAACAAAGGAAGCGTCAATATTACCAGTATCTGGACAAGCACAAGAAGACCACTGACAACAGCTCTCAAAAATCCGCTCATATTATTCTTTACCCGTCCTTTAATATTGGTCATTGAAGCTTCCTTAAAATCTTTAACTTCCTGTTTAATATCCTGTTTCTGCTTCTTATAATCTTCCTTTAATTCACTTTTACGTATTTTATACAACTCTTTAAGATTCTGTCTGTCGTTGTCCATATTATCACCACACACTATGTATATGAAGATTATACCATACAGAAAAGCAAATAACAAATATTACATTTTTACTACCTTACACTTCACCTTTTTCTTCTTAAAAACTTTCTTATAGTACTTATATTTTGCCTTAGGCACTTTTATTATTACGCTCTTTTTTAATTTCCTTAATTGTTTAAAAGCTTTCTTTGCAATACCTTTTACTGTGCATACTGTACCGTCTTTATATTTTATTGATGCAGGTATTTTTATTTTCTTTATCTTTTTCTTATAACTGCGCAGGAATTTAACCCTGACCCCTAAAGCAACTGATGTAACCTTATAATAAGCTTTAGTAGATTTATCTTTTATTATATCTCCTTTTTTCAGACCCGTAGATTCTTTAATACCATCCTCAGGCGGCGTTACCGGACTGTCCGAAGGTTTTACTTCTGGAGTTTTAACGGGAGTACCATCCGGTTCCTGCGTAGGTACAGATGTATTCTCCGGCTCTCCGGTTGGTTTTTCAGGTTCCGGAGTATCTTCAGGTTCCCCGGTTGGTGCAGGAGTACCATCCGGTTCCTGCGTAGGACTTACGGGCTGCGCATTTTCCCTGTTTCCGTCATCATTATAAAAATCGTCAGTATAGTACCACTGAACTTCATCACCGTCACTTAGGATATATTCATTATAGCCTACCTGAGGGCTTGTTTTATTTACCATATACAGCCAGCCCGACTTACTTCCATTATCAAATTCCCACAGATCATTGATTCCCGGAACATATGAGGATTCTGTTTCATATGTTATGCCGTATTTATTCAGCATAATCTCAAACAGATATCTTACAGATGAACCTTTTGGTATTGTAACGCTTTCCGGCGCAATCCATATCCTGTAGGCCGTATGTCCGCTATCGCCATGTCTGTCATCTCCATAAAGCGAGAATTTTACGGTAATCTGATTTTCTTCCTCCCTGATACGGATAATGCTGTAATAGCTTTCCGATACAGCATTATTTTCACCTACTGCCGTTATCTCAATCTCATTGATGCCTTCAATAAGTTCTGCCGTATAAAGTCCATTTTCTGCATAAATACTCTTTTTATTTACCAGTACCTGTATAGCCGCTTTCTGTCCGTCAGAAGTAGCTGCGTTAACATAAAAAGAGATTGTTTCATCAGTTGTAGTATGGTTTGTTAAATCCGTATCTATAACAGGCTTGTCTGCTTCCGGAAGTACCAGTTTCTTTACAGGAATTCCGCATCTGTATATATTTACCGCTTCATTATTATTTTCAGAAAGGCAGCTGTACGCCGCATATGCGCGCACTCCCTGTTCGGTTGCCATAAGGTTTTCCGTAACATTATCAGTATAACCAAGGCGGTTATTATCTGTTATATAATATCTTAGCCCTCCGCTTTTTAAATATTCAAGCGTTGTCTTATCATAATCCGGAGCTGACGCATATGCAATCATTGCCATTGCCGTCGTATTGCTGTTTCCTTTATTTACCGACGGTTCTCCCGACAGAAAGGCATTATATTTTTTCATAAGCGCAAATGCCTTTTCTAAAGCGATATCAACGTTTTCTTCATTACTGTAAGAAGAAAGCGCAGTAACAGCCATTGCCGTCATATCCAGATTTTCCGTTACGGGTCGGCCAGAATCATATTCCTGTTCAACAGACCAGCTTCCATCTTCATGCTGAAGTGCTAAAATCTTTTCTATTAATTGTTTTCTTAAGGCATCATCTTTATATTCATAATCACCGCAATCAAGCGCAATAAGAGCCCATACAATGGCATTTACGGTATCGGTTTCCATATTGAGCATATTGTTAATGCGCTCAATCATATTCACCTTACTTCCATCAGACAAAGTGATATCAGTAACGTCATATCCAAGTGAAGTTAGGACAACTGTTTCTCTTTCGAGCTCTGTCACGGCTGTAACATTACCTTCAAGCATTGCAGCTATATTCATAAGATAACCGTTTTCGTTTACATCTGCGGCATGACCCATTAACTGCATATCAAATACATTCCAGGATTCAGAAGTATTCTGCCAGTCTGATACGGCTTTAAGCATTACCCTGTTTCCAATTACCTCGATATTTGACACACTTACAAGATTGTTAATAGCAATCTGCAGTTCTTCACAGGCTTCTGCTACCTCTTCATCAGAAGCGCCTTTATTTTTAAGTACTTCATAACCTTTCTTAACAGAGCTGCTTAATCTGTTCCAATCGCTTATTGAATAATATTCAGCTTTATACTGTTCACATTCGTCAATAAGCTTTATAAGTTTTCCTTTATCTGCTTCTGATTTCGGAATAAGCCTGTCAGTCGCAGATTTCAGACACTCCATTATATATGATACCATAGACGTCTCTGCGTAATCATCATACAAAACATCTTCCGCCTGCGCTAAAATATCCGCAAATTCTTTCCAGGTAACTTCATAATAATCTTTTTCATTAAGGCCTTCTGCAGCCTCAACAAGACTGCGCAGCTCAGTTTTATCCAAAACTACAGGCTGCAGACTGCAGACTGCATCAGATAATCTGTCTATGGCTTCCGACACTTCATATTCAAGCGCGGTATCGGATGCAGCCACAACTTTATATGCATTTTCAAGCGCTGCCCTAAGATTATCCCGGCTTTCGCTCCATGGTCCGTAATCCCTGTAATCTTCTCCTGACACTCCTTCTGCCTGTCTGATAAGCGATTTAAGCCCTTCTATATTAGTATCAGGCACAAGGTTTTTATCTATCGGATGTTCCACATCATATGGAGTATACATAGGGAACTCTTCACTGTCAAATACAACGTCTGAATCTCCGGTAAATTTCCAGTATACAACGCTTCCCTCATCTACGAAAGATTCTTTACCGCCCCTTGAAGTATTGATTCCGGCTCCGCTTCCTCCGTATATCCAGCCGCTTCCGCTTCCGGCGTCAAATTGGGAAAGGCCTAAGATTGAACCGTAATATCCTGACCCCGAACCCGGCCGTATGCTGTCATAACCCTTTATCATAGCCTGTGTAATATCAGCTACGCTGCTTTTTGCAGGTACAAGCAGTTTACAGCGTTCTACAAACCACCTGTACTTTGTTATTCTTTTGTTATAAACATCTGCGCCTACTATGCTGAATGTAATTGATACTGGAAGATTATCAAGCTTTCTCCTTACCGCATCAAGAAGCCCGATATTATCTATATCCTGCCTGTCATTTCCCTGTGCGGCTGCTTCATTTACCAATGACTCTGCCTGTTTTACAAGAGTTTCTGTTTCCGCGCGGTCATATATTGAAACGGTAAGCGCATCAGGCAGGGCCGCTATTGCTTCTTCTGCTGATTTTAAAGCCTTTTCCTTATCGCTCATGCCGAGGAGTGTCAGTTCAAACGTCACATAATCAGTAAGATTGCCATATGTAAGCTCTGCTTTAAGCGACACCTTAATATCACTGTCAGTTCTTTTTATAATACCGTTTTCATCTACCGACTGATTATCAGAAGACCATGCTATACTGCTTCCCATCAGGCCTGTTTTCTTAAGTATAAGATTGCTTTTTATATTATCTTCTGAAACATTTTCTCCGCGTATTGAATCAAAAGTAAGGTTTTCTTTGTCATAGGCAAGTTTTTCTGCATCGGTATCTGCCTTTTTCAGTACAGTTACCTCAAATTCTTTTATCCTGCTTAACTTACCTATGGCAAGCGTGGCAGTAAGTGTTACTTTAGTATCTTTTTCGGGCCTGGTTACTATTCCGTCATCAGAGAGTACTGTTTTATTACTGCTGTTCCACGTAATCTTTGAATCACCGAAACCTCTGTCAGGCAGTCTGATATCTGTAGTAATATTCGTAAGTTCCGGCAGTGTAAGCTTATCGGTTGCATAGCTTAACGTCTTTTCATCTTTACTGTCATACGCTCCCTTAATAATAAATGTAAACGTTTTCGTCTGCTCCTTTGACCTGCTTACCACAGAAGCAGTAAGAGTTACTACTTTATCAGACTCTCCCCTTGTTACTTCGCCTGTCGATGTATCAACCGCAGGGCTGTCAGAACTCCATGTAATCTTACTTCCGCATTTTCCTTTAACCGGAAGCAAAAGCTTATCCGTTACCGAGAAACGGTCAGTATTCTCTCCAAGCAGCTGCTCGTATGTAAGTGAATTTGCATCAATTATTTCAGAGTTTGCAAAATCATATTCAACAGGCGACGACTCAGGAAGCCCTTCTGTATAATCCCCTTTACAGAATTGTTCTGAGCCTTCTTCTGTTGTATAATATATTACAAGGTTGTCGCCGTATTCGAGCGTCTGGCTTTTTGCCGACGATACGCCTGAGATTTTTCTAATATCTTTTCCATTTACCGCATAACGCCAGCTGTAATCCCCGCTGCTTCCTATTTTGGCACCGTTAATAGTTATTACTATGCTTGAGCTAACCGTACATGTAAAAAGTCCTGCATAATTTTTATTGCTTAGACCCGTAAGCACCAAAGCAACATCATTTGAATCTTCCCCATCTTCATTTCCCGCAATTACAATCTTTGTCTTAGGGAAGAAATAATCTCCGCTGTATGTGTAAGAATTCCCGTCTTTAACAACATCAACTATCGAAACCGTTATCGTCTTAGGCAGTTTTCTTAAATTCGCCTCGGCAGAAAGATATTTTTTATATAATGGAAGTTTTTTAAGTTCCTGCTCTGTAACGCCGTAAGCTTTTGCCTCTTCATATGCCGCCTTTATTTCTTCTCTTTTCGGAACTATTATTTTAGTAACTTCAGCCTGATTATTCTTATTTACCCTGTCAGGTATATTCATTGCATCAATAATTTCGTTCAAAACATTAATTTTCTTATCGGCAGTTTCTCTTTCCTCCGCAGTCCATGGAAGAACTGTTACAGGTATATCTACCGTCTGTTCATACACAGGAGTCGCCGAAGTTGTTATTTTTGCGGTAAGCGTCGCCGTAAGTACGGTCTTTGCCGGTTCTTCCCCCGGAGCCGGTCTGTATATGATTCCGTCATTTTCAATCACCCTTGTATTGCCGGAAGTCCATTTAACCGCAGTACCGTTTTCTCCTTTAGCAGGCAGCTCTATGGATTCGCTTATGCCTGAAGATAAGTTGTTTTCCACACTCCAGACGTCGCTAAGCCATACCATATCCTTATCAAGATTTACTTCATTATTGGTAATAGCAAGTACCGTCAACGAACTTAAACTCTTACTGTCGCTTTCCCCGCCGCATTGTATATGTGCGGTAAGTTTAATCCCTGAAATATTTTTTTCACCATTGGCAGGGCGGGTTACTTTTCCTTCAGCTGTAATAGCAGATGTATTGCTGCTTTCCCACGTAATACTAAGCCCGTCATATTCCGGAATGGATGTCGGCAGATACAAATCGTTGCTTATTTTAGTCATTGCCGCATTGCCGTTACTTATATATTTCCAGTTAATCAGATTTTTCACCGCTTTTACCGCAGCAATATTATCCTCCGCGGTATTATCAGCAGATATCTCCTCCGCATACACCGCACAGGTCCCCTGAGGAAATGCCGCCGACGCAAATAATGCTGTGGTAAGAATATATGCGGCAATCTTTTTAAATCTTTTATTAAAAAATTTTGTTTTCATAAATTTCTCTCTCCTTCTATACATAAAAATATCATATCTTATATTTCATCTTTACTCTCTGAAGCTTCTTTATCATGCTTTTTTGCAAAAGTGCCAGAAAAATAACAGTTGATAAAGCATGTATCAGATTTACCGGTATTCCGCTTATATAAGCTGCCATAAACGCTTTAAAGGAAACTTCCCCGGTATACATAAGAACCGATGCCGTATCCATAATCACACCGTATATCAGGACAGTTGCAATTATTCCAAATATACATACGTGATATTTTTTCTTTTCGTATGTATATTTTTTTGAAAAAATAACTCCTGCCAGTAACCCTGTAAGTCCCATGGCAAACATCTGCCACGGTGTCCATGGACCCTGTCCGAATATAAAGTTTGACATAAATGCAGATAACGTACCAGTAAGCATCCCTGTCTCATATCCCATTCCAATGCCGCTTATAATTACAAGAGCCAGCATGGGTTTAAAAAACGGAATCATAAAAAATACAGAGCGCGCAATTACCGTTATCGCAACAAGTACTGCTATCAGTACTATTTCTCTTGCCTGCGGTCTTCTTTTTTCAAACATAAGCAAAAAAGGAAGCATTGATAATATTATTATAACAACAGATATCAGGTAGTAATGCATAACTCTTTTACCTCCTCTGCAGTTACCGCATAAGGAAAATATTCCCTTGCCATCCTGTTAGCCGATGTAGTATAAAAACTGTTTCCTGAAAAAAACTCCGTTACATCCCCCGATACGGTAATTCCGCCGTCAAAACAAAGCGCGCACCTGTCTGCATATTCAGCGCAGAATTCTATATCATGCGATACCATAAGTATCGTTATTCCGTCATTAAGCAGTTTTTTGAATATCTCCGCCAGTTTTCTTTTGTGGAATCCGTCAAAACCTTTTGTAGGCTCATCAAGTATAAGTATCTCCGGTTCCGTAAGAAGTACCTTTGCAAGAGCGCATCTTTGCTGTTCACCGCCGCTTAAATCATACGGATGCATGTCCAATATATCTGTAATATCAAGAAGCCTGCTTATCTCTTCAATTTTCTTATCTGCATTTTTTCCGTCAATAATACATTCTGATATATCTTCATATACATTATCCCTTCTGAACAATGCGGTCGGATTCTGCGGAAGCATACCTATTACTTTTCCATAAAGGCCGTTTCCCCATTTTTTAACATTTTTCCCCTTAACCGTAACCTTTCCCCTGTACGGTTTAAGCAGTCCGCACAAAGTATACAGCATAGTCGTTTTGCCTGTACCGTTTCCGCCAAGCACACATGTAAGACTGCCTTTTTCCACATTAAGGTTCAGTCCCTTAAGCACGTCTTCCCCATCTTTATCATACCGGAACCATACATCAGACGCCTCGATTATATTATCCCTGCCGCATCCTATGTAATGTGTACTGCTCTCTTTCGGCAGATTTTTTCCGGCCATATATTTTTCAAGAAAACATCTTCCTTCGTTGACATTTACCGGAACTTTATATTCCGGTGCTCCAAGAGCCGTACATATTTTTACCGGAACCGGCATTGCGTCAAAAAACTCATTATCTTTAATATTGTGTATTGTCTGCTGCAGATTTCCTGACGATATAATCTTTCCTTTATCCATAACTACCACCCTGTCGCACATCGGAAATACATTTTCAAGCCGGTGTTCAACTATTATTACGGTAATTCCAAGTTCTTCATGTATTCTTTTAAGAAGCGCAAGGAATTCCTGTGCAGCTATGTTACATAACTGTGAAGTCGGCTCATCAAGTATAATTACCTCAGGCTGCACCGCCATAATTGACGCCAGGTTCAATATCTGCTTCTGTCCGCCTGAAAGTTCTTTTACATCCTTATGAAACCAGTTCTGTATCCCGAAATAACTTGCCATCTCTGCCACGCGTATTCTTATTACTGAATTTTTATACCCAAGGTTTTCAAGCCCGAAAGCAAGTTCATGCCATACCTTATCAGTCACAATCTGGCTGTCAGGACTTTGCATAACATATCCTATTTCCTGCGCCTGAATTCTCTCCGGCACGTCGCATAAAAGTGTTCCGTTATAATATATATCCCCGCTTTTTTCTCCTGCAGGAGCAAGTGCGGCCTTCATATGTTTTATAAGCGTAGTCTTACCACAGCCTGATTTTCCACATATCAGCAGAAATTCACCTTTATTCACTTTAAGATTTACATTATCAAGAGCATAATTTTTGCCTTGCGGATATTTAAATGTCAGATTTTCGATTGTAAAGACTTCCATACGGCTTCCTCCATCAATATGTCAAAAACGGGCAGCATACTCATTACTGCATACAGAAAATAAACAATATATACATATCCTCCGCTCTCATTTATTTTAAAATAAGGATAGTACCAGACATATATATTTCCCACGCAAAGGCTGTATATTACAATGCTTCCTGTAATAATCATGGCGGTTATCAGTATAATATCCCTTTTTGTAATCTTAAACGGCACATAACGGCTTCTTCCGTAAAGTCCGTATCCCCGTGCCCTCATTGAATCTGATTTTTCCACCGAAGATTCAAACGCCCACGTTGCCATAATCTGCATAACCGCACAGGCATTTTTTATCTTATTAAACACATTCTTTTCATTAATGCCTTTTCCGATACATTTCTGCGCATTAAGAACTTCCGATAAATGGTATTTAAATTCAGGTATAAACCTTAAAACCATCGCAATAATAAGTGAAATATGCGGAAATATGCATCCTGTAAGATACATTATCCTGTCCGATGTCATAATCTTATTAAACGAAAAAAACAGCGTAAAAATACTTCCTATCATAATTCCTGACATTATGCCGTATATTATTGATTCCAAAGTGAGCGGATTCCCATCCGGAAAATACCATAATATGCTTACTCCTTCGTGTGAAAACAGCGGATTAATTATAATCCCTATAATAATCGCCGGTATATACAGGCAAAAAAGCATTTTAAAAAACTTTTTCCTGTCAATAATAACGCCAAGGGTTATCGCAGACACAAATGTTATTCCCGTAATTACAGGATGCATAACAAATACCGATATGCCAAATATCAGGACAAAATATACAAATTGTGCCAGCGGATGCCAGTTTTCAAATTGGTTTTTCATAATCATCCTGCCTTTACAAATCTGCCCCAAGGTCGCACGTATATCTGATTTCTATATTATCTCCGTCTGAAACCTGATATCTGCTAAGGCCGTAATTCGGAGACCACCCATTTACCAGATATGCCCAGCCCGAAAGTTCTCCGCAGTCATATTCATACAGATTGGCTATTCCTTCTATATAACTGCTGTTATACAGAGGTGTAAACGAATATTCCATATGAATATGTCTGTTTTTTGTTTCCCTTAACAATATATCAAACACAGATTCACCGCTTGAATAAGTAACTTCCGTCTTTTCAAGAATAATCCCGTCTTTTGGAAGTATTCCTGTCTTTTTATCATCAAAGTCATCCATATTGTCAAGTATTGTTTTACAGTCTATTGTAAGCGTACATGTATGTACGTCTTCCTTATCAATTACAGCATCTTCAGGTTCAACGGGCTCAGGCTTTCCTTCCGGAACGGGCTCTGTATTGTACATGTCAAGAATACTTTTTTTGTTACCGGTCTTTTTATCTGTAACTTTCTTTTCGGTGACTTTTTTTTCAGTAACTTTTTTTTCGGTAATTTTCTTATCCGGCTCCATATCATATTTATCATAATCCGTGTCTGCGTCCGCTACCGAATTAATATCTATGTATTCATCTTCCGGTTTTTCCGAAATATCCTCTTCAGAAGGTTCATCCGTTACTTCTGTCACCGCATCCGGAGAAGGCATATTATATGCAGTATCCTCTTCTGTCCTACAGCCTGTGATAAAAATAATTAAAAATATACATATTAATATAAGTTTTATTTTTTTCAATTTACTGCATCTCCTTATTTTCCGGTTTTCATCCGGTATATTCCTACACCCATAATAAAAGCCGATAATGCAATCACAAATACTGATATAATAATATGGGCAGCAATAAACGTATTACTGAATTCTGCTTTATATTCTTCTTTTACCTTAGGCGGCACAAATATATCCGACTTTGCATCAGAAGCTTCTTCTTCAGTTATATCGTCAATTTCAGATGCCGCATTTAACTTTACTTTCTTTGCGGCAAAATATTCTCCTCCTGAATCAATTACAAATCTGAGGATTTTATTTTCTGAACTTATCTTATTTATTAATACAGGTTTCTTTTCTTCTTTGTCGTATTTCATTAAAAGATATTCCCCATCTTTTAATCCTGCGGTAAGTTCAATAAAAGCATCACATTTTAAACCGTTTTTAGTTTTTATTGACATAATATATGGATTTTTTGCAACACTTCTAATTTCATCTTCATACTTACTTTTACTTTTCATCTGAAAATTCATATCAGATACCTTTAAAATATCTTTTCCGTTAAACGTAACCTTATATGGTATTCCTTCTTTTGTTTTTGTTACTATTTTAAGATTATGTCTGGTTCCCGCTACTTTGCCCAGTTCTTTGGCGGTTACATATGCAGCCTTTTTCTTAACCGTAATATCTTTACTTTTAATAATTTTAGTTACCGTCTTAACTTTTTTTACAGTATTTTCTTTCTTCTTATACAAATTTTTCTTTGGCGCCGAATCAGATACTTTATACGTTTTTGGCGTACTGCCCGGCGCATTTTCATATACGCCATACAGTTCTCTTAAGGCGGGAAGCCGCGTCTCTGAAGGAGGTATATTTGTCTCAGCAGGCGGTGCCTGTGTCTCAGTAAGTGGTGCCTGTGTTACAGGAGATGGTATATGCGTTTCAGACGGCGGCGCCTGTGTCTCAGGAGACGGTGTTGCCGGATTTGTATTAAGCTCTTTTTCCGTAAAATCATAAATACTTCCGAGTCCGTTTACATATCTCATATAACTTATAAGCGCATACAATGACTGATGGGTTGCCATTGCATTTATGTCATCTCCTAATATATGGCAGAAAGCTTTCTTTTCTTTATCAAAATACAGCATAAGCCCGTCAAGCACTGTGTTTCCCTCTTCAGTAATAAACCTTTCATCAGAAAGTACGTCTATTTCAAGCGCTGTAAGTGCGGTAAGTACCTGTGCAGTACTCTCCGAACTGCCTTTTCCGTATGAGTCAAAGTCACCTGAAGAAAGCTGCATCAAAGACAGCTTATATAAAGCTCTGTCCACTACTTCTTTTACTTCGGGCATAGTATCATAATAAGGCGCAAGCGACTGAAGTACTATAGCGGTAACATCAGCGTCTGCTTCATCCTGATTAAGCGAAAAGCCTCCGCCTGAAATCTCTTTTCCCAGTATATAATCAATGCAGTCTTCTCTTGTATAAAGAGCATCATCAGGTATGTCATACTGTCTTGAATCAAGTGTTATAAGCGCATAAGCCGCACCGTTAATGCCCTGTTTCCATGGTTTTCCCACCTTGCAATTGTAAGTGCCGTCTGCAATAAGATTAATATCATTACCGTCTGCATCCGTACCAAACGCTTCAGGATTGCCGCCACAGGCAAGTACAGTAAGCGCAATCCTGTGCCACTCAGTAGCCTTGTTGCGGTTAAGCCCATAGCTGTTTTTCCTGTAACATGAAGTAACATAATCTTTAAGGGCGCCAAGATATACATCATACGCATCATCTTTTTCATACCTTCCGCATGCAAAAGCCAGCCAGTCGCCATCTGTGCTTCCTGCAGATAACAACATATCACCCCGGAGAGCATGTCCGTTTTCATCATCAAGCGCATCAAAACAGCTCTCTATTATACTTTTTACATCATATTGTTCAGACGCACTGCACTTATCCTTATACAGCAAAAAAAATTCTGCCATTGTAACCAATGCCAGAATAAGGATAAATATTCTCTTTTTACATATCTTACAGAGTTTTAAATACATAATAACCTCCGCTTTATATAAGCACACTAAAATATGAAAGATATACGTATATATCTCTCCTAATCATGCCTTTAACAAAAAAGAAATTTTTCCTCACCCGGAAAAAGAAACTTTATTCAGGTTATGGCAGGTCTCCTGACTCCACATCATCCATCAAAGCACCTTCCCGGCATACGCCAGTGGCATATACGCTTCTCAGTCCGTGTAACAGTAGTGGTGACTGCTCCGGGTTCTCACCGGATTCCCTATTAACGATTGTGAAATCGACCATATCCCGATTGTTATTAATATTAAATTATGCCTATACTAGCACACACAAAAAAAACAGTCAAGCAAAAATCTGTTTTTTCTGCTATACTGTATATATAAAATACAAAGGAGCCTGATTATGGTTACATATACACACACATTTCCGCTTAGCAATATGATATCTCCGGCAGACGGCGCCTGGGACTTCTACCCATATAACGAATACAGCCTTAATGAAATATGTTTTTTTGATATAGAAACTACCGGTCTTTCAGCCGATACCTCAAATATATACCTGATTGGCGCAGGATTTTATGAAAATGAATATTTCAAAGTAATACAATGGTTTGCAGACGATTATAACAGTGAAAAAGATATGCTTATAAGTTTTATTGATTTCATAAAATCCTATAAGGTCATCATGCATTATAACGGCGCCGTATTTGATATACCGTTTATTCAGAAAAAATGCAGACGGCACCGTTTAAATTCCGCTCCTCTAGGAAATCTTAAAAGCGTGGACCTGTATACATCCCTCCGTAAATATGCCGCACTTCTTAAGCTTCCGAACAAAAAACTGAAATCATTTGAAGCATATATAGGCCTTGACAGAGACGATACATTTGACGGCGGCCAGCTGATAAGCGTGTATGCGGAATATATGCAGAACAAATATCTTATAAAAGAAACCGATATGCTTCTTAAACTGCTCCTTCTGCACAATTACGAAGATATAACCGGTTTGTCACAGGTTGCCTCGCTTTTGTTCTTAAAAGAACTTGCAAACCTCCCAGTAACCGTAAATAACATATCCCCCTCAGAGGATAATTCTGATATTATAGTTACATATAACTGCCGCCTTTGCGGAAATTATAATTTTGCATCGGAAATACCTGTTTCAGATACCGGTAAATCAATAAAAATCTCTTTTTCAATGAACCGGATAACTCTTACAATACCTGTATTTACAACTACGCTCAACTATTATTTTACCGATTATAAAGACTATTATTATATGACTGAGGAACACACCGTAATGCACAAAAGCATTGCGGTATATACAGACGCTTCCGTAAGAAGAAAAGCCAAAAAATCAGAATGTTATGTTTCCAAAGACGGAATATTCATACCCGTAATAAAGGCCGGCTGTTTTTCCGCTGATATGCATATTTTCCGAAAGGATTATACTTCAAAAAATTACTTTATTGAACTTACTGAAAATATGTATGAAAATACCGAGTGGCTGCTTGCCTACTACCGGCAGGCAGTTTATTAAGAGCCTTTTATCTCTTATCCCTTTCCTCCTGCAGTATTTTCATATTTTTCTTTTCAACATTATTAAATAATTTCGTTGAGAAATCCTCAGGCTTCACCTGTTTTTCATACCAGTCGTATTGCTCATAGTATTCTCTTAAAGCATCGTCATTAAAAATATATCCATGCCTTGCATAAATTTCATTTATAGCATATCTGAGTTTTTTGTCAGACAGTCTTTTTACAGCCTTTTTGCTCAAAACTTCTTCTGAACTGTTCGGAAATATAATTCCCTCCTCTGCGGATGGCTTTTGTTTTTTATCAGCTTTTACTTCTGCAGCATTTACATTAACATTATCCTCATGATTATATAATTCAGTATTGGAAATGATTACGGTTTTGTACAGTTCGTCTAATGTTCTGTAACCATAATAAGTCCATGATTTAACGTTCCACCAGCCATCATTCAATCCTGAATCAACAGTAATTACATTATCCGGCGTTTCATAATCCGTAACATCTACGGTAGTGGCGCCATCCGGACTTACCAGCAAATCATTATAACAAATGTACCAGTAAATATCATTTATTTCATCATATGCTCCGTACTCATCAAAATAATTATCTTCAACCTGTACTTTATAAACTAAATAAAAGAGATTTTCAGATTCTCTGTAGCCGTCGCCTTTTTTCCCTGTCAACAGATAATTTCCAATGTATGTAAAACCCTGAAGTATCTCATCATCACCCCAGTTTTGCGCTATCCTTGCATAATATACATCCTTTGCCTGGTCCTGCATATCTTTAAGCGCCGCATCTGAAATATCATTCACAGATTTTACATAATCGTCAAGTCCTTCCACCGTATATGTTTTTGTCAACGGAGAAGGTATCATACCATAATTTTCAATAAAATAATCTACAGGGTTACTACCGTTTACCGAAGCCGTTACCGTAACAATATCTCCATTTGCCAACCCATCATAAACATTTAAATCATATTCCATATCCACAGCCGCAGGAACAGAAGGAACGCCGGAAACATTTGCCGCTCCATATCCGGAAATTCCTTCAAAAGTTACCCCTACGCCGTCAAAAGGGTCAAATGTTACGGCTTCCTTTAAACCTGAAACCGTATACGTTATATCTGTGTATTTAAGTTTATATCCATATTTCCCTATTGAATATTTATCATTACATTTCCATTTATATGTAACAACATCTCCATTACTAAGTCCGCTATCTTTATCAAGAGAACCTTTAACACAATTGGATAAAAATATATCCGAAGCCGAATCGTAATATGTATCAGGGTCTGCATCTGAATTATATGAATATCCAAGATATTCTTTTAAGTATTCAAGATATTCATCAACAATTTTATATCCGTCCAGCTTAGAAGATTTTTTATCTTCCTTTACAATTAATTTTTCCTCATAGTCATCTTTAAATCTTTCAATATCAAATGTAACAACTGCTTCTCCTATCGTATTATATCCTTCAAAAGATACTGTAATATATTTATTCAGGTTAATAGTCGGTTTAATAAATACAGACGCGGCATAAATCAATGCGCACAAAATTAATACGGCGCATGATACCGCAACAATTATCCTGTTACGCTTTTTTATTTTAGCAGCCTGCTCAGGCGACAGTTCCACCGCATCACTATTCTTTGCCCCACAATTTGTGCAAAACAGGCTGCCGTCGGGGATTTCATTGCCGCACTCCTTACAAAACATGACATTACCTCCTGAATTTTATATTTTTAATATAATCCGGCAATTTAAACGACAAAATAATTATTGCAAGTGTTAAAGCAAGCATAAACCAGCCTACTACAGTCAATGAAATATGAGCCATATTTCCATATTCACCGGCTGTACCAATTGATAAAATCAAAATCAGCAAAAACCAGAACATTGTCCAGCACGCCGTGATTTTAGACGGCAGCATATATACAGGTTTCCATATTTTTTTCAATATTACAGGATATAAAATACTTATAATTGATATTATATGAATAATTACCGTTACAGGCAGTACCAATCCTAAGCCTTCATAATCTGAAAAACCCATTTCTACATTTAATTCCAGAATTGTGCTGACTTTATATATTGGCATTGATGCAAATATACAATTTAAACCCAACAATACTGCTATTAAAAAATGCAAGTTATTACTAATCTGCTTTTCAGTATCTCTGATATTTGCCCCGCATTTTGAACAATATTTTTCGTTTCCCTTTAACTCGCTTCCACACTTTGAACAGTACATTATGCCTCCTCCATTTAAAGCCGGCAAATATTTTTACCTTACTACTCCATGTACTTTTTTAGACCATTTGCCATAGACGGTTTTTGTTCCAACTTTCTTATAGGCCCTCACCTGAATATAATATTTATGTCTGCGTTTTAGCTTTTTTATAACCTTTTTGGTTTTTCCTTTAACCTTTACCGTCTTAACAGAACGCTTCATTTTTTTGTTTGTTGAATAACGAATCTGATAACCGGTTGCGTTTATTACTGAATACCATCCCAGATTTATCTTTCCGTTTTTTGTTGTACCATACACTTTGGCAACCTGTCCCAGCTTCAACTTTTTCGTGTAATTACCTTTATAGGAATAACCGCATTTTTTACAGGTATACGTTGTATATCCCTTACTTACATATGTAGCGGCCGAATATTGTGTACTATATTCATGGCTGCAGGCAGTGTTATTTACTTTATTGGCATTATTGCTATTATTATAATTATTATTATCTGTAATTCCGCCTTCGCTTACATTATTTTCTCCTACCATTACTTCTATATAATCTTCCTGTCCGCTTTCTGTCCGGATTTTAACTGTTGTATAACCGCCTTTCAGACACCACATCCTATTTTGCGCATCTATGCTTACAACGCTGCTGTCGCCAATTATCCATTCCACGGATTCATTGGTCCCCTCCGGATACATTGTATAGGATAACTGAACCGAACTTCCTAACGGAAATGCATATGTGTAAGTATCAGAATCCCAATCATAATACTCATAATCTGATAATGAATATCTATCAATTCTTACAGAACTGCAAAGAACAATAACCTTTACATGACACACCGCCTGCTGTCCGTTAGAAGCTGTGGCAATGATATCCGTTTCCCCATTTGCAAGCGCCCTTACTTTTCCCGTCTGGTCTACCGTGGCTACACTGCTGTTACTTGAAGACCATTCCACAATCCGGTCAGTTGCATTAGCCGGAGTAACGTCAGCAACCAGTGTTTCCGTATCGCCTCTTTCCATATACAATTCCGTTATGTCCAGACTTACACCCGTAACAGGAATAGGTTTTATGTTAATTTTATATGTGACCGCCAGATTTCCTTTTTTTATGGTAATAGTTTGTTCTCCAATCTGCATCATGTCACAGCCGCTAACCATATATTCAGTTATCGGACCCGAACTTTTGCTTCCGTCTTCATATGTATAATTCAGTACTCCTCCCGACAAATCAAGCTTATCTCCCTGATTATATTCTTTCCTGACCGGTTCTTTCTCCCATTCAAGGCTGGTAAGATTAATCTGCATACAATTCCGCAGCTGCGGATAAGGATATAATGAATCGCTGTCAATTTCCCATATATTATCAAAATCGAAGTTTATATAATAATTGGCGTCTTTCATCTGCGTTTCAGTTAATGGGGTGGCCCTTCTGTCTGTACCTGTACCAATAAGATAGACACAATCTTCACTTATTCCTGCTATTGCTGTACCTGTACCATTATTAATAATTCCCCGGTTATAGCATTTTTCGATAGTGACATTATATGTTCTATATCCTAAAATACCTCCTGCACAACCTTTGTCTGTTTTTATCTCTACATCGCTGTAACAATCTGAAATAGTACCATCATAATTACAAATACCACAAATCCCTCCAATATACTCAAATCCTTCGGTTGTTATATTACCCGTCACAAAACATTCCTCTATAATGCCCTTGTATATCTCTCCTACTATAGCACCGCAATAATCACCGCCGCTAATATCAATATTTACATCAGTAAGTCCCAGACGCTTTACTTTGCCAAACAATTCTCCAAACAGACCGCAACAGTTACCTGCAGCGCCATATATATTCATTCCCTTTATCCTGTGACCGCCGCCATCAAAAGTTCCTTCAAAACCATTTATAGGCGTCCAGCCATGACCCGTATCCATACTTCCGCCCTTTGACGTCGCTTCCGTTAAATCAATATCATTCATAAGAATGTAGTTGCCGGAAAGATTATTCCGGATTCCGTATAATTCCGATACTGTATAAATAGGAGTATACCCTTCCGGGATATTATCAGCCGCACAAACAGTCCGACTGCGGTCAGGCAGATATGTAACTCCCGATATAACAAGCGCCATCGCCAGCAATAAACTAAAACACCTTTTTCCCATACTTTTCATTTCACTTATCCTCCTTCTTTTATATAGCAGTAAATCTGTGTTTCTTTTCCCTATCTTTTTTTAAGACATCCTTACCCAGACCAATACGCTCCGCCGCATAACAGCTTACGCTCTTTCCATCATCTTCTATCCAAAGAGGCGAGTTGGAATCAAGCAAATCCCTACCGTGCATCTCTTTATTTATACCAAGAGTTTCACACAGCAAAACAGGTCCTTTACAACATTTACTTTCATCTCCTGCCTGTCTAATTAAAACATTATCCGGTTCATCAGGTTTACCGCATACGATTAAAAGCATATTTGCATAAATACAACAGACTCCTCCTTTGTCAAAAAGCGGCGCAGTAGCATCCGTTATTTTACCGTCTTTACCATAACATGCCGAATCGTCATGGCAATACGCTTCCGTTTCGGTAATCCTGAAACGCAATTCCGAACCGTCAGACAGGCGGCGGCATAACAGCTTGCCTATAAGCCACTTACCAAAATCATCTGCCGGTTGTGAAAAAATATCTCTGTCTTTTTCTGTACAACGCATAATAGCCCTCCATTTCAATTATTGAAGTAATCTGTATTGCAACATAATCAGCATTATGTTGCAGTATGATAAAAAAGAATGCGTACACAGCTATTTTACAGGTATGTCAGAAATTAAAATGAGTATAAAAATCAAAGCCTTTTCATCTTTTACATTTGAACAGGCTTTTTGGCGTTGATTTATTCAGACAATTTCCGTATAAAACATACAGTATATCAAAAAATCATTGAAAAAAGAATAAAATTGTGTTAAATTATAGAATGTATAGGGGAATTGTTACGAGCAATAACCGATACGTATACAACATAATGCTGATTATGTTGCTTCAGTATGACTGCACGTATTTTCATAATACCAGCCGCATACTCTCCATCCGTTTACGATGTTCAATTCCGGTAGATATTATATAGATACGGGTAGTATTGATGTTACTGTGACCGAGTATATCCGCCAGCCTGGCAATATCTTTCTCAAGTCCATAGAAAACCCTTGCAAACAGATGCCGCAGATTGTGCGGGAAAACCTTGTTGGGGTTTACATCCGCCTTGGCGCAAAGCGCTTTCATTTCTCTCCATATATTTGTACGGCTTACCGGTCTTCCTGTACGGGTAACAAAAACCGCTCCGGATTTAATTTTTTGCTTTGCTATATAATACAACAGTTTTTTTTGCAGCTTTTTGACCAGAAATACTGAGCGTGTCTTACCTTTCAGCGATACGCCAACCTCGCCCGATTTAACTGCTTCTACGGTAATATATTGCAGTTCGCTAACCCGAATCCCCGTTCCGCATATAGTCTGTAAAATTAAATACAACCGTTCATTGTGATTCTTCTGCGCCGTCCGGCACAGACGTTCATACTCTGCTTTAGTCAGTTCCTTTTCTTCCGGACAAAACACCTGCCTTTGAAGCTTTAGCGACTTTACCCCGAGACTGTGCCAGCCCAGAAATGAAAACAGACTGTTTAAACTTGATAATATGGAATTTACACTCCGCGCGGCATATCCGTCGTCGATAAGCTGCTGCTTATAGGCTATTACCGCTTCTTTAGTCACTTCCATACCGTTCTGATACTCATAAAAAGCCATTACGTCCCGTATATACTTTTCCACCGTATTTTTGCTCTTTTCTCCCAATCTAAGCCATACCCCGAATTTTTGAATAATGTCCTGTGTTATTATCCTTCCCATTATATTTACCTCCGAAGAAATCTGCCGATAAATAAAATAAAAGCCTGCTATCATACAATAACAGGCCTTTTGCAGTCATATTTTTTTATGCTTCTTCTGCCATCTGGATAACTTCCTTCTTGTTGTACGAACCGCAGCTTCTGCATACACGGTGCGGCATCATAAGTTCTCCACATTTACTGCATCTTACAAGATTAGGTGCTGTCATCTTCCAGTTAGCACGTCTTTTATCTCTCCTTGACTTAGATGATTTATTCTTAGGACATATTGACATTCTATTACACCTCCTAACAAACTATTGCGGAATTACAGCATTAACTCCGCTCACACCTCACCTATTATACTGGGTAAAATGTGTTTTGTCAACAATTTTATTTTATATAAGCGCTACCGTTTCTCTTGCTATAGCAAGCTCTTCATTAGTAGGGATTATATATACTTTTACCTTTGAATCCGGAGTCGATATCATAACTTCTTCTGAACGCTTTTTATTATTCTCTTCGTCAATCTTAACTCCCATATATTCAAAATAACTCATAATCTGCTTTCTTACAACATGGTCGTTCTCGCCAAGACCTGCGGTAAATATAATTGCATCCACGCCGTTCATTACGGCAATGTAAGCGCCTATATATTTAGCGGCATTATAACAGAATACTTCTACCGCCTGCCTTGCAAGCTCGTTTCCTTCATTTGAAGCCTTATCAAGATCCCTGAAATCACTTGACACCTTTCCGGATAATCCATATACTCCGGAGTTTTTATTAAGTATATTCATTATTTCATCTATGTTCTTATTTTCCTTATGCGCAATGAATTCTATTATTGCCGGGTCAATATCTCCGCTTCTCGTTCCCATTATAAGACCCTCAAGAGGAGTAAGTCCCATTGTTGTATCTACTGACTGCCCGTTCTTTACAGCGCTTATACTTGCGCCGCCCCCAAGATGGCATACTATTATTTTACTGTTTTTGGGGTCAAGCCCGATAACCTCGCACGCTCTTTTTGATACATAGCTGTGGCTTGTTCCGTGGAATCCATAACGGCGTATTTTATATTTATCATAATATTCAATAGGAAGTCCGTACAGATACGCTTTCTTTGGCATCGTCTGATGAAATGCAGTGTCAAAAACTGCGACATTCGGAACGCCCGGCATAATTGACTGACACGCTTTGATTCCAATAAGATTGGCAGGATTATGAAGCGGCGCAAGTTCATTACACTCTTCAATGGCCTTAATTACTTCATCATCAATCTTTACTGATGATGCAAATTTTTCTCCGCCGTGGACTACCCTGTGTCCTATAGCATCAATCTCATCAAGGCTCTTTACAACTCCGTACTCAGGATTAACCAATGCGTCAAGAACCATACGTACCGCAACCTCATGATCAGGCATATCCTTATTTATAACAACCTTTTCTCCGTCTGCCGGCTCATATTTGAATATACCGTCTTCTATTCCTATTCTTTCACATATTCCGACAGCAAGCGCTTTTTCAGTATCAGAATCTATAAGCTGGTACTTTAATGAAGAGCTGCCGCAATTAATAACCAAAACCTTCATACTAATTTAACCTCCTGAAAAATATTCTTTACAAACAACAACCATTATACGCCAACTGAAAATATTTGTCTATGATTATTGACCATAAAAAATATAACTGATAAAATATACAATATTATTGCAAAGGAGCTTTTATATGAAAGTTGCAGGTATTATTTGTGAATACAATCCGCTTCATAACGGGCATTTGTATCATATTGAACGGACACGTGACATATGTAATGCCGATTATATAATATGCGTAATGAGCGGAAATTTCACACAGCGCGGTGAACCTGCGTGCTGCGATAAATATCTGCGTACCAAAACCGCTCTTCTTGCCGGCTGTGACCTGGTAATTGAACTTCCGGTAAGATATGCGACATCAAGCGCAGAAGGATTTGCCGTATCTGCAGTAAATACACTTGCCTCTTTGGGAATCGTTACGGACTTATGCTTCGGAAGTGAAAGCGGAAACCCTGATACTTTATCTAAAGTATCAGATATATTAATAAATGAACCTGCCGAATATTCATCCGTTTTAAAAAATTGCATAAAATCCGGTATGTCATATCCTGCCGCAAGACAGAAAGCGCTTGACATATGCACGGGTATAACCGATATTTCCTATACCCCGAATAACATACTAGCAATTGAATATCTGCGCGCCTGCAAAAATCTGCGCATTGTTCCACACACAATTAAAAGAACTGACAAAGGATATCTCACCGATAACCTGTATGAACATGCAGAAAATATATGCAGCTCCTCCGCTATACGCAGATATATAAATAATAACAAAGATACATCATACCTTAAAAATTATATGCCGGAAGAAGCCTACAGCCTTCTTCCTGAAAATATTATTAATACAAATGACTTCTCAACGCTCTTATATTCACAGCTTCAGAATAATTCCGCTTCATTACATGACTATCTTGACGTAAGCAGCGATATTGCAAACAGAATAAAAAGAAACCTTTATTCATTTACCGGTTTTGAAGCATTTGCCGCACTCATAAAGTCAAAGCAGATAACCTATACAAGGGTTATGCGCGCCCTTACCCATATAATGCTTGGAATAAAAAAATATGATATACATGATACACCTTCCCTGAATGAAAAATACCCTGTTTCCTATATAAGAGTATTAGGTTTTAAAAAGGGTTCTGAAAAGCTTATGAAATTAATTGCCGCCAATTCATCAGTACCTGTAATAACCAGACCTGCAGCAGCAGAAAATCTAATTGATTCTTATTATGGGAAGATGCTTTTTGAAGAAGACATACGTTCAGCAGATATCTACCGCTATATACAGACAACGCTAAAAATAAATCCCACAGCCAAAAATGAATACAGCAATGGTCTTGTAATTATATAATTAACCAGCAGTCCTAAATAAAGTTATTTAATCATATAATATGGTATGAAAAAATATCCTTATACCTTATTAGCATTAATATTTATATCTCTTATAGCACTTATAGCAATTCCCGGCATATGCGTAAAAGGAGCACAAAACGGTATTCTTCTGTGGTTTAATACTGTTGTTCCCACATTGTTTCCGTTCTTTGTTGTAACAAGGCTTATTATAGAACTTGATATATGCCCTGACAGGTTAATGCCCTTCTATCCTGTGTTTACAGGTATGTTGTCAGGTTATCCGGCAGGTGCAATGAATATAAGTGAAATGGTAAAAAGAAAAACCCTTTCCAAGGAAAACGGACAGATTCTTATGATATTCTGCAATAACGCAAGCCCCGTCTTTATGATAAGCTACGTTTCTTATTATTGCCTTAAGGACACCGCAGGCAGATACATTATATGGCTTTCTGTCATACCCGCATCCATAATAACAGCTTTTATAATAAATATTCTTTACAGATTATTATATAAAAAAGACAGGTTATTTTCATATAATCAGACAAATAAAATACCTGCCGCATATAATAGGGCAGGTAATATATCTTTATATTCATTATTTGAGCAGGTTGTTATGAAAAGCTGTGAGGTGCTTCTCATGATAGGAGCATACATAATAATATTTTCCATTGCTGCAAATATTATTCAGCTTCTGCCTTTACCTGATTACTTCTCCATACTGATATCAGGTTTACTTGAAATCACAACAGGCGTCAATCTGCTTGGAAGCGCCGGAGCGGCTTTTTCTGCCAAAACAGGCTGCATACTGGCTGCCATAATGTGTGGCTTTGGAGGTATATCCGCGCTTTTACAAACTAAAAGCGCAATAAAAGGTTCCGGCCTTTCCATATCTGTATATTTTATACATAAAATCATATGCGCCATATTAAGCGGAATCATATGTTATGTTATACTTACTGGTTATTTATCGTCATAGTCTGTATATCATATGAAAGTGCAATTCCAGAACCTGAATATATCTTATAGAACTGATTAATTGCCCTTTCTGCAACTTTTCTTCCGTTCTCTATATTTGTATCTACAAGTATAACTATATACTGCACACTGCTGTATCTGCTTCCGACATCTACCATACGCAGCGAATATGCTATGGCTACCTCAAGGGCTTCCATTGCCTCTTCATATACTGCATTATCCAGATATTCCCTTCCCTCATTACCAAAGGTAAATAGCAGTGTCTGTACCATCTGGCCTTTACGTTTAACGCATCTTGCCAGATAATTGTAAAGATTGCTGAAATCCTCATACTGTATTTTAAATGCGCCGCTTGTATTGTCCATTCTTCCTTCAAGGACATACCTTATATGATCGAGGTCAGCATTTGGTCTGTTTTTAAGTTTGCCTGTATATGCATCCCTGAAGAAACTATATGAATTTTTGCCGCTCTTTTTTACATAATACAGAGCTTTATCAGCATTATTATACAACATTGAAAAATCTTTTCCATCTAAAGGGCTTAAGGCAATACCTATAGACAGATATATGCCGGTTCCACATTCTATATCCGCCATATTTTCAGAAAAATTGTGCATTATATTCTTTGCATGTTCTTCAACTTTTTCACGTTCAACCGTATCAGTCAAAAACATTGCAAACTCATCACCGCCGAGACGGCATACAACATCTTTATCAGATATATCTGACGACAATGTGGCAGCAAGCACTTTCAGCACCTTATCCCCCATAAGATGTCCATATGTATCATTTATCATTTTAAAATTATCGAGGTCAATGGCAAACATTGCGCCTTTATGCCCTTCCATAAGCAGCTTTCCTATCTTTGCCTCGCCATACCCTCTGTTATTAAGTCCGGTAAGAAAATCTACGGAACCTTTGCCTTCATTATAGTCTAAAAGAACCTTATTAAGCAGCGCGCTGCTTTCTAAAGCCCAGTCAGGCGTATCCTCTCCCCTGACATTTTCATTTTTCCTTCTGTGTTCATTTTCTATACAGAAACCGTCTTTAAGCATACCCACAAATACATCTGCTATCTCCGGGTCAAACTGTGTACCTTTACACCTATCAAATTCATTTACGACTTTCATGTCGGGAAGCTTTGCCCTGTAAATACGGTTAGACGTCATTGCATCATATGCATCGGCAATAGCAATGATTCTTGCACAAAGCGGGATATCTTTCCCTTTTAAACCGGAAGGATATCCTTTGCCGTCATAACGCTCATGATGATACCTTGCGCCGTCCGAAACGCCGGGTATCGTCTTAATATCTCTTAAAATCTCGCCTCCTATCACAGGATGTTTTTTTATAAGTGCAAATTCTTCATCATTTAATTTTGTAGGCTTATTGAGTACCGAATCAGGTACTCCGATTTTGCCTATGTCATGCAGTAGTCCGATACGGTAAATATTTTGTACCTCTTTTTCATCCCAGCCCAGTTTTTTTGCAATCTCTTCCGAACATTTGGCAACTCTTCTGGAATGTCCGGCTGTATACGCATCTTTTGCATCTATCGTATTAGCGATTGCCATGATTGAATTTAACGACACCGTTTCAATGAGCCTGCTTTTTTCGTTCAGCCTATCCTCCAGATTATTTTTCATGCTATAGAATTCTATTATACGGCTTATCCTGCTTTTCATGATTATCGGCACGAAAGGCTTAACAACAAAATCCGCAGCCCCTATATCAAAACATTTCTGTTCTGTCTCAGGCGCGCTGTCCGAAGTCAGAAAAATAACAGGTATCTTAGCCCATTCTTCATTCTGCTGTATCTCGTTCATTGTCATCTCGCCGTCCATATCCGGCATATGTAAATCCAGCATAATAAGTTTCGGACAATACTCTGCAAGCAGCTGCAGCGCTTTTTCTCCCGACCTTGCAGTAATAATACTATATTCTTCCCCCAAAATGCGTTCTGCAAGCTTCAGATTGATTACATCATCATCTACTATCAAAATGTCTATTTGATTTAAAGGCTGTGTCTGCATATATTATCCTACCTTTCTATTCTTCAAGAAGCTTATCTATACTCTCCTCTAAATCTTCATCCTCATTCTCAATTTCAGAAATCATGCTGTTCGGCAAATCCCTTTCAAGCTCTTTTTTATTCGTTTCTATAATATCAAGATCCTCTTTAAGGGCATCAAACACAAGATCATATCTTGCCTTCGTACTTTTATATGCATTCTGCACGATACTTTCAGCATTGGTAAGAAGGTCATATGTATATTGAATTGCACCTGTACGAATCTGTGTTGCCTCCTCAGTCGCCCTTGCAATAATGCTGTCTGCCTCACTGTCAGCAGCATTCAGGATTTCTGTTGCGCGTACATTAGCCTGATGTACCATTTCACTTTCATCAATAATGGCTGCCGCACGGTTGTTTGCCTGTTCAATAATCAGATTAGCGTTGTTCTGGGCATCAGAAAGAATTCTTTCACGGTTTGCTATAATTTTCTGATATTTCTTTATTTCCTCCGGGGTTCTTATCCGGAGTTCATCAAGCATATCATACAACTCATCCCTTTGAAGCGTTACCTTATTGGGATTGGCAAACGGTGATTTGCTGTTCTCAACAAAATCAAAAATATCTTCAATTAACTGTTCAATTTTACTAATACTCATTTCTGCTGCACCTTCCTTATTATATTTATATTTTATTGTTTATTATTATATTTCAAAAAAACATGCTGGTTCGTTTTATACTTTTTCACACGTACAACACTGAAATTATAATTATTAAACTGTTCCTCATCAGTGTGCAATGAAGTTTCTATTATAATTAATGATTTTTCATCTATAATTCCTGAACCGTCAAGCGCTTCAAGCACCGGAAGTTCCATATTATGTTCATATGGAGGGTCCATAAAAACCAAATCAAAATATTTACATCTGCGCGAAAGATTACGTATTCCATTAAGCACGTCCATCGGAAGAATCTCAGCATTATCGCCAAGATGCGTATGTTCTATATTATACTCTATACATCTGAGTGATTCCTTACTTTTTTCAACAAATACGGCCTCTTTGGCCCCTCTGCTTAATGCCTCTATTCCTATGCCTCCGCTTCCACTGAATAAATCCAGGAATCTGCTTCCGTATACATCCGCCTGTATTATGTTAAATAATGTCTCTTTTATCCTGTCAGTAGTAGGTCTTACACTATTACCTGCCGGAACTGCAAGAGTCATTCTTCTGGACTTTCCTGCTATAACACGCATAAGAATATTCCTCCTGTCTAAAGACATACTATTATATTGTTAGTATATATTCTTTACAATCAAATAGCAAGTAATAATACTAAATATTATTAATTCTGGACATTATGGTGCACCTGTGCTGTACTGTCACTTATGGTCCTGAATTCATAGCCATGGGATTTACCATATTTTATTATTGCATTAAGCGCATTAATTGTCTTGGTATTACCTGAAAAATCATGCATAAGCACAACATTTGCACGTTTTTTCCTGAGTCCTCTTGTTACGTTACGGTATACCTGTCCTGAAGTATGCACATCACCTGCGTCTCCCGAACTGACATTCCAGTCAAAATAAGCATATCCATTCTTATCAACGGTTTTAACAAGTTTCCGCATAATCCCCCTGCTGTAATGCCTGCTTACAAGATTAGAACTTCCTCCCGGAAATCTGGTTATCCATGTTCTGTGACCAATAGTTTTATATAGTTTATTCTGAAGTTTATTAAGATTATTCATATATGCCTTTTCAGACTTATATATGGCTCCATAATCATGGGAATACCCGTGTATTGCTACCGTATGCCCTTCTTTGGCTTCCCTCTTTATCAGCTTTTCTCCTACAGAATCATAATTAAGCACAAAAAATGTAGCTTTAACATCATTCTTTTTAAGTATATTAAGTATTTTCGGAGTTGAAGTAAGCGAAGGCCCGTCGTCAAACGTAAGGTATATTACGCTCTTTTTTGCAGGCACCACTTTAATATCCATACTGTATACAGCATTTTCGGTATATGCCGTTATTTTTGCATTTCCTTTCTTTAATGCGGTTACGTATCCTTTTTTTACATCCGCAATCTTTTTATTATCAGTATGCCATTTTATTACTTTATCAGAACCGTTAAACCTTATTCTTAAAGTCTCACCCTTAAAGATTTCATATGACGGATAAGGAAATCCTTTATTCTTTACAGCTATATTATATTCACTCTTTACATCATCCGTGTATATAGTAATTACAGTTTTCCCTTTGGCAATTCCATGTACAATCCCATCGTCGCTCACACTTGCGATGGATTCATCAGAGGACTCACATTTTACATTATGCCCTGAAATATCCTGTTCACCTAAAAGCGCATATTCCTCACCTATGCCGATTTTTACAGTATGTTCATTTGTATCCGATACAGATAATGCGCCGCCGGAAACTACATTCGCAGATGCAGCATCTTCCTTTACATCAGCCTTACATATGTTTATATCAAACATAAACATAAACGCGAATATAAATGCCGTATACAAAAATCTCTTCAATATTATCACTTCCAATATATTATCCCTTATTCTGGTCATCAATAAGGTTCGTACTATGATATATCTCCCTTAATTTTGGTTTTTCTATCTTACCTGTAGGATTACGCGGTATATCCGCAAAAATAATCTTTTTCGGTCGTTTATATCTCGGAAGTTCCCTGCAGAATTCATTAATTTCCTCTTCCGTGCATGTTACGCCCTTAACAGTTTCAATAATTGCCGCAGCTATCTCTCCAAGCCTCTTATCCGGAAGTCCTATTACCGCAACGTCCTTTACCTTGTTATTTTTACGTATGAAATCTTCAATCTGCACAGGATAAAGGTTTTCTCCGCCGCTTATTATAACATCCTTTTTACGGTCTACAAGATATATAAATCCGTCTTCATCCATCTGTGCCATATCTCCGGAATAAAGCCAGCCATCTTTAAGGACTTCTTCAGTAGCCTCAGGATTATTATAGTAGCAGGTCATTACCCCAGGTCCCTTTATTATAAGTTCGCCTACAACCCCCTGCGGTACCTCTTTGCCATCCTCATCTACAATTTTAACTTCCCAGCCGTATCCCGCTTTTCCAATAGCTCCTACTTTATGTATATTTTCAATGCCAAGATGCACGCATCCGGGTCCTATAGACTCTGACAGTCCGTAATTCGTATCATAATCATGTTCAGGAAAATATTTCTTCCAACGCTTAATAAGGCTCTGCGGAACCGGCTGTGCACCTATATGCATGAGCCTCCACTGCGAAATATTATAATCTGAAAGCGACAGTTCGCCTGTGTCAAGGGCTTCTAATATATCCTGTGCCCATGGCACCAGGAGCCATACTATAGTACAGCCCTCTTCAGATACAGTTTCAAGAATAGTATTTGGATTAACGCCTTTAAGAAGTATTGCCTTTCCTCCGGATACAAGGCTTCCAAACCAATGCATCTTAGCGCCTGTATGGTAAAGCGGAGGAATACATAAAAACACATCCTTTTTAGTCTGCCCATGATGCTTCTGTTCAACAATTGCCGAATGGGTAAGGCTTCTGTGCTTATGTAATATTGCTTTTGGAAATCCCGTAGTACCTGATGAAAAATATATTGCGGCATTATCATCATCAGTTATATGTATATCCGGTGCAATACTTGAACAATTAGAAGCAAGGCTGTCATAACTTTCTGCAAAATAAGGGCAGTTGCCGCCAACAAAGAAAAGCAGCCTGTTATTAATGATATCATCGGCAATATTTTCAATCCTTCCGATAAATTCAGGTCCGAAAACAAGTACGTCTGCCTCTGCAAGTTCCAGACAGTATTTAATTTCTTCAGAATCATACCTGAAGTTAAGCGGAACCGCTATTGCTCCCGTTTTTAATATTCCGAAATATATCGGAAGCCACTCCAGACAGTTCATAAGAAGTATTGCTACTTTATCGTCTTTTTTTATTCCACGTTCAAGCAGTAAATTAGCAAATCTGTTCGCTTTCTCATTAAACACATGCCATGTAATTTCCCTTCTGTAATGACATACAGGATTAGTCTCAATAAGCTCATAATCACGCCATGTAACCCGTCTCCTCTCCTGTATTTCCGGGTTTACTTCCACAAGACATATATCATTTGCATAATCCCTTGCATTTTTTTCCAAAAAATCTGTAATTGGCATTTTTCAAATTTCCTTTCTATTTTTCATAACCTGCAATAAATGCTTTCTGATTAATTTCAATTGTCTTTTTTGGAACTGTTTCACTTATCACCTCAAGCCACTGTTCCTTCGTAAAATCCATACTTTTTGCGGCAACTCCGAGTATAACCACATTAAAGCATTTCGTATTACCGAGTTTTTTTGCCTCCGACATTGCATCAATCACAACAACATTTCTTTCTTTTTTCAGGTTGTCTATAATATTTTCAGGATATTTGGCGCTTCCTGTAACAACAGTCATAGGCGCAATCTCCTGGTCATTTACTATAAGGACTCCGTTCTTTTTAAGAAAATGCGCATATCGCGCTGCCTCAAGTTTTTCAAATGCAATAAGTACATCTGCCTGTCCCTCTTCGACAATCGGCTCATATACCTTATCTCCATAACGTACAAAAGTAACAACGCTTCCTCCTCGCTGCGCCATACCATGTACTTCCGATAATTTCACATCATATCCCGCTTTGGTAATAATTCCTCCAAGCACCCTGCTTGTAAGAAGTGTACCCTGGCCTCCAACACCAACAATCATAATATTTTTAGTTTCCATATAAACACCTTATCCCTTTCATATATACAGCTATATTATTTTTCATTAGGTACAAATCCTATAGCATCAAATTTACATCTCTTCATACAAAGTCCGCAGCCGTTACACATGTTATCATCAATTGTCACCGTATTATCTGCATTACGTGTAATTGCAGGGCATCCCGGAACGAGGCACTGACCGCATTTTACACATTTATCCGGTATTGTATGGCATTTTCCTTTTGGAATGAATGTCTTTAAAAGTGCGCATGGGGATTTGGCGATTATAACTGACACCGCTTCTCTCTGAGTCTCACGCTTTACTACTTTTTCCAATTCATCTATATCAAATGCATCTACTTCATAAACATGCTCGATACCCATAGCTTTACAAAGCGCATACAGATTAATGGCATATGTTTCCTCGTTTTTAAGAGTACGTCCTGTAGCTGCATGGTCCTGATGTCCCGTCATGCCTGTCGTGGAATTATCCAAAATAATAACTGTTCCGGTCGCTTTATTATATACCATATTCATAAGTGAATTAACGCCGGTATGAAGGAAAGTGGAATCACCTATCGTGGCAACCCAGTTCTTAATGTAGTCTTTTCCCTTTGCCTTTTCCATTCCATGAAGCGTGGATATACTGGCTCCCATACAGACAGTAGTATCAACCACGTTAAGAGGCGCAACTGCGCCAAGCGTATAACATCCTATATCGCCCGCCGCATGAATCTTAAGTTTTTTAAGGACTGAATACACGCTTCTGTGAGGGCATCCCGGACACAGAATCGGCGGTCTTGCAGGAGCTTCATTACAAACAGTATATGAAACAGGCTCTTTTAACAGTTTCTCCCTTATCATATTGGCGCTGTATTCGCCCTGCACGGTAAATATATCCTTTCCTTCTGCATCTATTCCCCATGATTTAACCTGTTCTTCAATGACAGGCTCAAGCTCTTCTACTATGTACAGCTTATCAACCTTAGATGCAAATTCACATATAAGTTTTTTTGGAAGAGGATGCACACAGCCAAGCTTAAGCACCGATGCCGAAGGCATTACCTCTTTTACATACTGGTAAGCAATCCCGCTTGTAATCACACCTATTGATGTGTCGTTATATTCCGCTTTATTAATATCAAACGATGATGCATCCTCTGCCATACGTTTAAGTCTCTGCTCGACAAATATATGCCGCGTTTTTGCATTGGCAGGCATCATAACATTTTTCTGCATATTCCTTTCATAAGGCTTATCAGGTATATTTTCCCTGTCGCAAAGATTTACTACTCCCTGTGAATGTGAAAGCCTTGTCGTAGTACGTAGTATAACAGGCGTATCATATTCTTCACTAAACTCAAATGCGCGTCTGGTAAATACTCTTGCCTCTTCGCTGTCTGACGGTTCAAGGACCGGAAGCATTGCCGCCCTTGCAATCATACGTGTATCCTGCTCATTCTGCGAGCTGTATATTCCCGGGTCATCAGCCACCACTACTACAAGCCCTCCGTTCACCCCTATATATGAACATGTATATAACGGATCTGACGCAACATTCAGGCCCACATGTTTCATAGATACAAGCGCGCGTACTCCGGACAGCGAGGCTCCTATGGCTACCTCTGCTGCAACCTTCTCATTTGGAGACCATTCCGCATATACCTCATCATACTTTGCAATATTTTCACTCACCTCGGTACTTGGTGTTCCCGGATAAGCTGCAGATACTTTAACCCCTGCTTCATATGCTCCTCTTGCTATAGCTTCATTCCCAAGCATTATTTTAGTTTTACCCATATCACAAATCTCCTGTTTATTTAATATTTACAACGCTTTAATTGTACCTTTAATAACGAAAAAAGTCAATTAAAAGGACACCTGATAACAAAAAAATCAATATCCTGTTACTTATACTGTGTTTTTATGGTAAACTAAAGAATCATATATGTTTGTTATGAGGAAATATTATGAAAAAGATAATGATATATATATCAACATTTTTGTTGACGACGGGCACCCTGTTATGCGGCTGCCGTACTTATATAAATACTCCTTATTCATCTGCTGAATACGCAATGGGCACTATAGTAAGCAATACAATTTATGCAGATAAAAATACAGGCAGGGAAATATCTGAAAATATCACAGATGAACTTAACAACCTTGAAAACAATTATCTTTCATGGCGCGCCGATAATTCTTTAATAAGCAGAATAAATAAAACATCAGAAAATGGCAGTACAGTTATGCCTGATGACAAAGCTTCTTTATTTTTCAGAAAAGTTCTTGAGCTTGCCGAAAAAAGCAGCGGCGCTTTTGACCCTTCAATCGGCAAAATTATTGACCTATGGGGATTTTATGATAATAATCCGCATCTTCCTGAGCCGGCGCTCATAAATGAACTTCTCCCCAAATGCAGTTATAAGTACATTAAATACACAGATTCCGGGGCATCCTCTTCTATAAGCCTGACTTCTGACATAAAGCTTGATTTTGGCGCCGTTGGAAAAGGAATCGGATGTGATTCGGCATATCAAATACTAAAAACCTCCGGACAGGATGTTTGTGGCGCTGTCATATCCGTAGGAGGAAGCATACTTGTATATGGCAATAAACCCGATAACAGCATTTGGAACATAGCCATTACCAACCCCAGGAAAGATAATGATGATGATAATAATTATCTGGGTATTCTTAATATTAAAGATACCCCCTGCTTTATATCTACTTCAGGGGATTATGAAAAATATTTTGAAAAAGACGGGGTACGCTATCACCACATAATAGACCCCAAAACAGGTTATCCTGCTGACAGCGGTCTTATATCAGTTACCATAATATGTAATGACGGATTGGTATCAGACGGGCTTTCCACCGCCTGTTTTGTGCTTGGTATAAAAGATTCCCTTCCCCTTCTTAAAGAATATAATGCAGAAGCCGTATTTGTAAGTACCGACAAAAAAGTTACTATCACGGATGGACTTAAGGACATCTTTACGCTAAAGGCCTCCGGATATATAACAGATTAACCGCAAATTGTTTGACGTATATTATTATATGTGATATATATTATTAGATAAACATTTATAAATAAGTACTACATGAAAGGAAAATCTACATGAACAAACGTATATTTTTATTTATCGCACTAATTCTTATAATGTGCTCTGCAGCAGGCTGTTCTTCAAAAAACGACACTTCAGGCCAAAGCGCAGACAAAGGAAAGGAAGCTGCTCCGAAACAATTTGAAGCAGACGGGGCCACAATAACGCTTACATCTGATTTTATCGAAACAAAACAGGACAAATATACATTTCAGTATTCCAGCCCGAATGTACTGTGCATAGGACAGAAAGAGCTTAAAACTGATATTGCTGCCTCCGGAGTTACAATATCTTCTTTAGCCGATTATGCTAAAATAGTTATGCAGAATGTTGATATTAACGCTGAATATTCCGAGTATGGACAGTCTTTATATTTTGAATGGGATAAAAATATAAACGATACTTATTATTCTTATTTAGGTTTTGTTACCGAAACTGATGACGCTTACTGGCTTATACAGTTTGCAGCACTCAGGGAATCATATTCCGGACTTAGGAATGATTTCTTCACTTATTATGATTCATTCACCATGTAGGAGGCTGTTAATTTTATGAAAACATCAAGCAACAAATCATATAAACTTACAATAACTGCGCTTTTTGCTGCCCTGTCATGTATTGCCACAATGATAATTATTCCAATAGGCTTGGAAAACGGTTATATCAATCTTGGAGACTGTGTAGTACTTTCCTCCGGCTGGGTGCTTGGCCCCATATACGGAGCTGTCGCTGCTGCAACAGGCACTATGCTTGCCGATATCTTTTCTGGATACGCATATTATGCGCCTGCAACTTTCATTATAAAAGCTGTCATGGCGGTCGTTGCATATTATATATACAGGCTTATTGCAAAGAAATCGGTTATATCTTCCGTAATCGCTTCAATAATAAGCTCTCTTATATCCGAGGCTGTTATGGTATCAGGATATTTTATATTTGAATCAGTATTTCTTGATATTGGAATGAAAGCTGCAATAGCAGATATTCCCGGAAATGCACTGCAGGGGGCTGCCGCAATTATAATAGCCTCTATTTTGCATGAACGGCTTAAAAATATAAATATAAGAAAGGACCGTTAAATATATGAATATAGAAGAACTTGACGATATCAGGCGCGAGGCGCATGATGCCGTTGAAGAATTATGTATTAAAGCAAATTTACAAAAAAATGACATTCTTGTAGTGGGATGTTCATCAAGCGAAGTAACCGGAAACAATATAGGAACTTCTTCAAGTCCTGAAGTTGCCGACGCAATATATGAGGGAATACAGTCAGTACTTATCCCCAAGGGCATATATCTTGCTGCGCAGTGCTGCGAACATCTTAACCGCGCAATTATTATTGAAGAATCGGCAGCAGGAGACAGAGAACATGTAAATGTAGTTCCACAGCCAAAAGCAGGCGGCTCATTTGCAACAAAAGCATACCACAGTTTCATCAAACCTGTAGTGCTTGAACATATTCAGGCTGACGCCGGCATTGATATAGGCGGAACACTGATAGGTATGCATCTGAAAAACGTCGCTGTTCCCGTAAGGCTTAAATGCAAAAGTATCGGAAATGCCGGTATTATATGTGCGCGCACAAGGCCAAAATTTATAGGCGGCATAAGAGCCGCCTATAATGAAAATCTTTTATAGGTTTCTTTTACAGATTAGTCCTGACAAGTTTTGGCCGGTAACCTTCGGTTTCAAGCCTTGATACTATGCGCTCCTTATGTTCAACGCCAAAACTTTCAAGGGTAATCCTAAGTTCTACCGCTGCATTTCTGTTAATGCTTACAAACTGGTTATGTTCAAGTTTTACCACGTTGCCCTGTTCTTCTGCTATTATGTTGGATACCTGTGCAAGCTGTCCCGGCTTGTCAGGCAGAAGTACCGATACCGTAAATACTCTTCCTCTCTGTATAAGTCCATGCTGCAGCATTGAAGACATTGTTATTATGTCCATATTGCCTCCGCTAAGTATTGATACAACTTTTTTATCTTTGAAGTCCAGATGCTTTAAGGCTGCGATGGTAAGCAGTCCCGAATTCTCGCATACCATTTTATGATTCTCAACCATATCCAGAAACGCATCAATAAGCTCCTCGTCTTCTACCGTAATTATGCTGTCTATATACCGGCTTACATATTCAAAAGTCATATTTCCCGGAGTTTTTACGGCAGTACCGTCAGCTATGGTCTGCGCATCATGAAGCGTAAGCACATGTCCTGCTTTAATGGATTCTTTCATACAGCATGCGCCGGCAGGCTCTACTCCAATTACCTTTATATTCGGATTAAGATAATGCGCAAGCGTACATACTCCGGTTGCAAGCCCGCCGCCTCCTATAGGCACAAGTATGTAATCCACTGTAGGCAGCTCTTTTATAATCTCCATTGCAATAGTTCCCTGTCCTGCAGCAACAAGCGGATCATCAAAAGGATGTATAAATGTATAGCCTTTTTCCTCGGCAAGCCTGTTTGCCTCATCATATGCATCATCATAAACATCGCCATAAAGTATAACTTCCGCACCATAGCTTTTTGTTCTGTTTACTTTCATAAGCGGAGTCGTCGTAGGCATTACAATAACTGCCTTAGCTCCCATTTTCTGCGCCGCAAAAGCTACTCCCTGCGCATGATTTCCTGCAGACGCTGTTATTAAGCCTTTCTGCCTCTCTTCATCTGTAAGCGTACTTATTTTATAATAAGCGCCTCTGATTTTATATGCACCGGTATGCTGTATATTTTCAGGCTTTATATATACTTTATTATCACACTGGCTGCTGAAAAATTCACTGTATACAAGCGGAGTCGGAAGTACGACCTCTTTCACTTTTTCGGTTGCATCCTCAAATACGCTTATATCTAATTCCTTAAATTTCTCTTTCATGACATCCTCCGGTTTAAACTTCAGCAATAACTTCAACTTCACACAATACGTTCTTCGGAAGTGTCTTTACTGCGACACAGCTCCTTGCAGGCTTTTCGGTAAAATATTCTGCATATACTTCGTTAAACTGTGCAAAATCATCCATATCTGCAAGGAAACAGACTGTTTTTACAGTTTTTTCATAGCTGCTTCCTGCAGCCTTAAGAAGTTCTCCAAGATTTTCCATTACCTGTTTTGCCTGCTCTTTTATATTGGTTCCTTCTATATTTCCATTTGCAGGATTTATCGGTATCTGTCCTGAAGAAAAGAACAGGTTTCCAGTTATAATCCCCTGTGAATATGGTCCTATAGCAGCAGGTGCTTTTTTAGTTGATATTTTTTTCATAGTTATTCCTCCATATTAATATTATTAGAATTTTCACTTTTACCATACATCTTTGTAAGTATTCTTGCAATAGGTTTGGGCCAGAACTTACAAAACATAATATAATCTTCCCCGCCTCTTTTGCTGTCATGCAGAATCTTTGTTGTTTCAGATTCCTGATGTATTCTGTGATACGTAAGAATTTTATTACAGAATATAAATGAGCCTTTATATCTGCTTAACATTTCCCAGGCTTCCCAGTCCTCGTCAGCCTTGAAACCGTTTCTGAATACTTCTTGTGGCAGATTGCTTTTTGCAAATGAAACCGAAGGGCAGCAAACAGGTGTGCCAAGCGAAAGTATGCGTCTTCTTATCCATCTGCTTTTCCAGAAGATTCTGAACCTGAGAGGGAAAAGCATTATACGTTTTATTCTTAGCAATGTATTGGTTTTTACGATATGATTGTTTCTTAATTCTGCATAATCCGTAAAAAATATCAGCGGCCTTTTTTCTTTTTCCATATATTTAATCATGTTTTCCACATAGCATTTATCATATATATCATCCTGATGTGCTATTGTAACATATTCTGTAGACGCTTTTGAATATGCAAAATTCCAGTCCTGGGTAATTCCCGTTTCCCCATCATTCACATATATATTAATTTCATATTCATCTGCAATCTCTTTTATATAGCTGTTAGGAGTTGACGTTGCAATAAATATATTTGTTTTTACCGTCTGATTAACCAGCGATTCTATACATTCCCTAAGATATGGGCTTTCTTTGTATGCGCATACCGCAAATGTATGGTTACTGTCCGTCATCTTCATCTTTTTCCCCATTCTCTTTTCCTTCGCCTCTAAGCGCCATTTCCTGCGCCAGTTTTCTTAATTTATTCGAGTTACGTGATAACGATACCGTAAGTATAAACACAATTATAAGCAAAAAACAGAAACCCAGGAAAAACACCATATTAATAACACTGTATACGCCCATAAATGATGCAATAGCATCCAAAAGCCCCGGTACCAGAACTATTATAAGAACTATAATATCAACAATAATCCATGACAAAACGTATTTTAACTCTACAATTCTTTTCCGCACCAGCTGTATAATGACAATAAGGCTTAAGAGCAACAGCAGTATAAGTATAATACGGAATTTATTAGTCATCATAAGCCCTACACCTTCTTTCTCAGAATATCAACCAGTATTGCAAGCGTAACTTTTATCATATAATAGACAGATTTTTTTAATGAAATCGAAGATACTCCTCCCTGTCTTTTGCGCATAATTACCGGAATCTCTTCAACTTTATATCCCTTTCTCAGTATAGCAGCCACAGTCTCCGGTTCAGGATAATCTTTAGGATATTCCCTGGCAAAGCTCTCAATAACCCTTTTTCCTGCCATTCTGAGGCCTGATGTCGGGTCTGTTATCTTTTTGCCTGTACATATCTTTATTAATATTGTAAAATAATTGATTCCAAACCTGCGCATCTTTGATGACTGAAAGCCTTCCTTATCTATAAATCTTGAGCCTATAACCATGTCCAGATTGTTTTTAATAAGATATTCAGCCATCTCATTAAGGTATTTAGTATCATGCTGTCCGTCTCCGTCAACCTGCACTGCAATATCATAATTATTACGGAAGGCATATATATAACCTGTCTGCACAGTATTTCCTATACCAAGATTAACCGGATGGCTGATATAATTAAAATTATTATCTCTTAATATCTGTGCCGTATTATCGGTAGAACAGTCATTAATTACAATATAATCAAATTCCGGCGCATTACGCATTATATCTTCTACTGTATTTTTAATGCTCTCGCTTTCGTTATATGCCGGAATAATCGCTAATTTTTTCATCAGTTTCTCCCTTCCCCGCATTAATTATTGTAACCTCGCATACAACAATCAGAAATATTATATATATTGCGAATACAATAAGCTGCGTGATACTGACACCATTCTTTTCAAAAGCATTTATACACGGATATACAATGCCCAGACATATAACAAAATTAACTGCCATGCCCACAAGCAGCAACATATTCTTTCTTAATGCTGTTACTATTGCAGCAAGAACCCATATTACTGCCGTACATATCGTACACCATACTATAGGCATAAACAAATAATAGTAATCGAGAATACCCTCTCCGAACAAAATCTTAAGCCCGAATTTTCCCAACAGCACCGCACCGAGGGTAACAACAGCCGCAAGTATTATAAATGCAGCATATACCTTATGCAGCATCTTTGCAAATTTATCATATTCACCTGCCGCATATACATCCGCAAAACCAGGAAGCAGCGGATTAAATGCCACGGATGCAAACACCTGTACAACAAGCGTTGGTGAAGCTATTGATGAATATATTCCCAGTTCATCCGTTCCCGCCACATTTTGCAGGACCATCTTGGGCACAAGATTCTCAAGGCTCAGAAAAAATGCATAAACTACTATAGGCAGGCATTTCTTTAAAAGTTCCAGAACTCTCCTGCTTATAATTACAGGTTTTAATCTGTTAAGAGAGCATGTTTTTCTCCAGTCAAAACCAAATGATACCGCAAGGTTAAGAAGTGCCATTATAAATAGTGTTATATGTAATTCTCCGGTAAATTTTAATACTACGCAAAAAGAAGTTATAGTTGCAACTCCTCTTAATATAAATGACTTTCCTATGAAATCATATCTGTCATACTTCTGGTTCACGCCGTGAAGTACGTCAACAAAACCTTCTGCCACACGTATCAGCATAAATGAAGCCACACATAATGTCTGGTATACCGAATTAGTAATGAGGCATACCAGAACACAGCTTACAAACGCTGCAATACATGTAAATATTCTGCTTCCTACATATTCATTATCCGTATATTCTCCCCTTACATCAGATATCTGGTAATTTCTCATACTGAATAATGATATGGCAGAAAAACTGCTGCTTGTTGTCATGGCGATTGACAGATAACCCGCCGCCTCATAAGAGGACAGATGAACAACAACAATAGTTATAAGCCACTGGCATGCACAATAAAATATACTGCCAAACGTATTCCATATTATATTTTTTTTAATATTTTCTCCAATATTATCCATATCACAGAATTATACACATACGAACTATTATAGTCAACTTATTTTATATAATACAAAATCACCATAACCATACACAGGTTCAAGCGCATATTCCACACTGCTTTCAATTGCCGTATCCTTATATAAAAGTACATAATCAGTATTAAAATCACACAGGCCGTTATATATATGCTTATTAACTGTCCTTGTTTCATACAAAGAATCATATATTTCTTTTAACCTGTCATAACTGCCTTCTTTCTGATAATAGAGATAGCTGTACCGGGACCATATCATAATAATCCTGCCCGAATACTGGCGGACACCGTATCCATATTCCTCAGGCATCATAAGGGACACCTGTCTGGGTTCCGTATCGGCCATGGCATCCACGGTACCCTTTGTTATTTCATCGATTTTCTCAAAATTATGTGCCTTGTCAAAAAATTGACCGGTCAGTATTGGTCTGCCGCATAATATAATTGTTAGCACAATACACACGATATATACAGCTTTATATTTCTTTACAATATCATAAATAACAATAACAGCCGCACAAATAGTAATATTAAACTGAAAAAGCCAGAATACCCTCCAGTATACCGGTGTTCCTGTTATATAAGCCGCAACATATCTGCATATCAGGGGATTGGCAATGGTACATATACATACTAAAGGATACAATCCAAAAATATATTTTTCTGGTTTTTTCTTATATAACGCAAAAAATACCATGCATATTACAAATACCGGAAGAATGATACCTGTACCGTTTATATCATGTAATATCCCCGCATATGATAATTCTTCCACTTTATCTGTAGCAATCTTTATTGTATCGTCACTTATAAAATTATAAAAATATACTGCCACAAAGGGAAGTATGCCAATAACGGGAACCGTAAGCAGAAACAGCTCCTTTATACTTTTATGGCAAATTAACCTATGTATGGAAAAAACTATAAAGAATATTGCATATTCAAGAGGCACCAGATATACCCCCACAACTGATATAAACATACCGCTTAGCAAAATAACATACAACATTACTTTATCATATTTATTGCCGTATCCCTGTTTTAATATTTTTATAAATACAAGCATAAGAAACGGCATTATTACATTAACAAGCACTGACTTTCCCTGCCATAACCTTAGCATTACAAATGCTCCCTGAGAGTATATCGAATAACCGCTCATAAGATCAAATACCATAATTAACATAAGGAATACAGCTGCCCTGTCTTTAAACAAAGCTTTTCCGATATCATACATAACAAGAAAATGCATTATTATAAACATAACAGGAAGCAGAGAATGATACAGCACAGCCGTATTTATATTAAATATACTGCATATTACCGCAGTCCATATTTCATATCCTACAAACGCATACTGGGTCTGGTCGGGAAATGACGGAATTCCCGTAGACTGTTCATACGGATTAATCCTGCCGCTGTAAAGCGCCGAAGATGACTGGGCAAGATAAAAAGCATCGTCAGCATCAGAATGAATAAGCACTACAAGAAGAACCATAATAAACAATCCTAAAATAACCGCTGCAGTTAAAAACAGATTATCTTTACATTTTCTTAAACATAAGATATTTGCATGGACTTTATTTTTACGGCATATGTATACCGCCCCCGCAAATACAGCACATACTTCAATAACGTACAGCACTGTAAGTACTGTAAGGCTTCCATGCGCCATCATAAAAGGAAACGCTGATATATAAAATATTGCGGTAAGCAGTAAAAATCCCGTTGTAAGCGAATTATAATTAAACCCCGCAATAATTGCGATACCTTTGCCAATAACGACAGACACAGACATAATCAAAAGAATACACAATATCCCATATATATAAGACAATAAAGACAGCATTATATCCCTCCTATAGCGCCAATATATGAACAATAGTCAGATATTGCAGCAAAATAACAACAAACATATATATGTTATCTATGTTTTTTCTTATAACGATACAATTATTGCTCATTGTTAATGCAGCCATAGGCAGCACAGGGAGAAAATATCTTCCCTGCAATCCCTGAATTATATCATAAGACTTAGGTGTCCAGTAAAGAAGCATTGCCGCGGCGCAGACAGCCGCTTCCACCAGTACAACTACCCATATAACAATCCTGTCCGCATTACCGATTGTAATATTATCGCTCTTTGTATATCTGACTGTACCTAATAACATCATAATCAAAAATGCATAACATATTATATCAGGAATTCCTATATTAAGCCATCCCAAAGGTGTAGCTATCATCGATTTCAGTAAAAAATCAATTTGTTCTATAATAGTATTTTTTATAATCTTTAACAGTATTAACGGATTATTTATATAGTCCTTAATACCATAAGCATACTCTTGCGCCCATTCAATATAAGCTCCGCCGCTTTCGGATACATTTACTTCTGAAACCTCCTGCGGATAAAACATATCCGTATATAATCCCCTGGCAAGAATCAGCACAACAAAAAATGTAATTACTGCTGCAATAATAATATTTTTCTTCTTCAGCCTCTGCCTGCTGAAGCCAATTACAAACGGCAGAAATATAATAAAGAAATACGCTCCACTCTTAGACAATGCTAGAAAAAAAGACGAAATCGCATATATTATAAACATACTTCTCTTCATTTCACCCTTATAACCATATTTTATTGCAATTGCAGTAACAATAATGGCTGCGGATATTATTATATTATCATATGAAATTGACGACGTCTGCTGAAGCATAACCGGAAACATGGCTATTGCAAAAAGACATCTTTTACCAAAAGGAAGTATCTTCATAGAATAGTAGACGCTTAACACAAATAATATAACATTAAACAATCCTCCCATAAACAGAATCCCTGCATAATTCATATTAAACAATCTTGCAAGTGCCATTCCTGTACCGCTAACGCAATACAATACCACCGGTCCGGTAATTCTCTTCGGTACAATAACCGATTTATCCTGACTGCCCGTCTTTTCAAAAAATCCGGACAGATATTTCTCATAATTTTTATTATTGACTTTCTGTGAATATATTTTCGATGCATCGCACTCTCTCATAGACACAGGCATACTTACAATCTTTGAACCGGCAAACAATAAACCCTTTTCTTCTCCGGCATTTGAAAACAAAAGCATATTTGAAAAATGATATGCAGAATTAATATGTATTTCTTCATCTGGAGCAGCATATGGCGGTATAATAAACAAATACAGAATTCCTATTGTAAGACCGCATATAAGATACATTTTTTCAATTTCAAAAAAATGCAGCACAGAATTAATAATAATCAGATACATAACAATAGCTAATACAGTAATTGCTATAATTATAAACATATATAAACAGGGATACTTATCACGTACCCCCTCTGCTAATATAAATGCCGAAATTACAACAACGGCAGATAATACAAAACCGGTTATAAGACGCGGTTTTTTTTCAGCGATTTTTGAAATCAGCTCATTATTCATTTCTTATCTCCCACCTTAAAAGCGAATAATTTAAGTATTATAAATGTTACCGGAATCCCTATAATTGCCGCAAGGGCATATGCTATAAGTTTATGCCACCCAATAATATTATATATAATAATAACAACAACATTCTGTATAATAAAATTAGGTATATAAGATATGGCAAATTTGATAAAACGTATAAAAGCCAGCTTTTGTTTAAAATTAAATACGCTGTTTAGTATATAAGCTATTCCCAGACTGATTATATAACCAACAACAAATGACAGGTTTGCATCCAAAACAAGTGAAAGCAGATATGAAATCCATACACTGTTTAATGTATTTATCACACCTATAACAACAAACATTATAAAATTATATGAAAAAAATGTTTCTTTAAATTTCTTAATTACTTCCATATTGTTTCCTGCTTATTTCTTTATTTTAAAATTTTCCATTATCTTTGTTATATCGGAATTATCTCCCCATACTGCCGGGGAATCGTAAGGTCTGTCAGGAAATGCCCCGTACTCAAGTTTTATATCATAATTATGCTCTTTTATATACCATTCCACCTGTTCGGCAAGAGATACAGGTTTGCCGGTACATACATTTATGATTCCTCTGATTTCCGTCTGAGTGCTTGCGGCAACTATCATCTCCGCAAGGCTTTCGATATGGATAAAATCATATTTATTCTTTCCTGTCGTAAATGGAAATGTCTTCTTACCATCTTCCACAGCCTGTACTATTTTAGCAAATATTGAACTTCCGCGCACATCATCCCCGAATATATAATAAGCCCTAAGCCAGTCTATTATCACATCTTTTCCCTGCCCGTATAAAAATAATGCCTGCCTTAGCGCATTTTTTGCAATGCCGTACATTGACTGCGGATTACATGGCGTATCTGCCGTAATCGCGCCCTCATGATATCCTGCCTCGTGCATACTTCCCATAACAGACACCAGCTTAACACCGCCGTCTATCATATTCATAAGGAATTCCATATGTTTCGACAAATCAAGCATGTGCGCCCCCGAATTATGGATAAAGCCGTCTCTCCACGCCATGTGTATCAAAACATCCGGGCATCCGAACTGCTCATATATATTCTTATCACCGCTAAATAACTCTACGCTTGAAAATTCCGCTCTCTCATCTACGCCCTTATAATTCAAATCACTTGCAATAACATAATATCCACAGTTAAGAAGTTCCCTGACAACATGCCTGCCAATATAACCTGCTGCACCCGTTACCAAGACTTTTTTAATATCCATTGTAAAACTCCCCTTTCATTTTAATAATTTTTTATCCCTTTCTGCATATCACTCTTCCTGCCGCCCTTAATTTCCTGTAAGTCTTTTTCGCAATTACATAAAATATACTTTTCTGAAATTCCTCCTCATATTCCAGAATCTTTTGTTCAAGTTCAACATTCCTTCTGCTCATATTATCATTACACTGTTTTAACGCCTCAAGCTGCATCTCAACTTCCATCTTGTTCAGAAGCTGCCTGTTAATATCAGATATAACTCCCTGCAGGCGGTCACATTCACACATATTGACAAGGTTTTCATAGCTTAACTCCTGCACGGTCTTCGTATTTTTCAGGCAGATTGCCTTCATAAGGGCAAAACCTTCGGTAACGCCGTCAGATGTAACATAATCAAAAAAAGAAAGATATGTCTTATTAAGGTTTTCAATATCAGACTTTACTCCTATATAGTCCATCGCGGCATCAAACGAAAATACCTCTTCCATTTCCGGATAATGCTCGTAAAAATTATGGATACAATGATACAACACTACGTCGGCAGGCACAGGATATTCAAATACCCATTCATAATCAATAAATAACGGTTTATCATCAACAAATATAATATTACCTGCAATAGCGTCATAATTACAGCATTTAAGCGCAGGCATACCTTCAAATATGCTGCAGTCCCCGAATACCTCATCTGTTTTTCCATCATATGAAAAAACAGTTTCGTTTTCCTTCTTTCCAAGTATGATATCCTTGTGGATAACAAGCAATCGCTTTATCGCTTCGATATCTTTGCTTTTCATAGCGTCAATATACCGTTTCTCCATAGATTCGCCTTTTATGTAATCAAATTCAGCCTTATCTTTACTGATTACAACGTTACACACATCCGTATCATAATACTTTCTTAAAAGCTCGGCATTGCCCGCAATAGCCCGTATATGTTCCGCACCTTCTTCAAATATTGCACTTTTATATACTTTCAGGTTACCGTTATCTTCTGCTATTGTAGTCTTAATACAAAATTCTTTTCTCCGTTCATCACTAAACTTAACATACCTGAGTTTCATATCACAATTACCCCTTTACTGCTTCAATTAAAAACGAATTGGCAAACATACTGATTTCATCGGTTTCCGACATATTCGCAAATGCCTTTACCTGATCAAATAAAATACAGACGTCAGAATCATAATTAGAATTCTTCGCATAATCAATCGTCATGCTCTTTATTGTCTCTTCGTCATAAATAACCGTAGGAAGTTTGTAATCCGGAAACGGATAATAAAATTCAATGTTTCCATATCCCGTCTGTAAAAGCATGTGTTTAAGCTGTGATTTTGAAAAAGTCCTTACCTTATCATCCCCCCGGTATCCCTCGATTCCTCTTCCCGGTATACCTGTATGATCCTCATTATATCCTGCAAAGTACTTCATTCCAAACTTATTCTCAATAGCAATATAGATTTTTCCTCCGGGTTTTAAACAATCTTTTATTTTGGTTAAAAAATCAATATATGGTTCCTTAGAATCTATATAATAGTACGCATATTCAAATACTCCTATTAACGTAACCACATCATATTTTTTATCAATCGGAATATCCTGAAAATTACCTACAATAATTTTGATGTTATCCATATCCCTGTGTCTGTAGGCATTTACAAGTGAACGCCTTTTTGAAAGTTCAATACAATCGATATGACTGCATTTTTTTGCAATAGCGCCCGTTACCGCACCCATTCCTGCGCCTATCTCCAAAACAACATCTTCAGAGGATATCTGCATAGGTTCAACAATGTTTTCCCTCTGCCTGCTCAAATGGTATAAAACCGGCCAACTTGCATACTCTTTATGACTGAACTCATATCCTGTTTCATTTTTTACGATATCTAAGATTTTGTTCTCAACATCGTCTCCGTCGCTATAGCTATCATCTCCGGTATAATACGTTAAGTCCATCATGACTTTGCCAATTTTATTCATATTATAACCATCCTCTCATTTTCATATACCACAACCTTGCCTTAACATACAATTTCCGTGGTATTATCTTTTGGAGCACATTTACAATCACAACCTTTATTTTTTCTCTTCGGCCTGCCATCTGCGCATCGCCGTACATTTGATTATTACGTATCCGGTTTACGACTACATTGTGGAAATTCGGACCATATTTTTCAAATACTGTTTTATTAAGCTCACGCATCATATAATCAAAATTGGTAGTTTCAATGGCGGCAAAGTCATTATTGTAACATATTCCTGAATAAAATCCTCTCTCCTGCACAAGATATACAAGCGCCATTTTAAATATATTATCTTTTATCTCCGTTAATTTTTCCGACAACGCCGGAACTGCCACTGTCCTCATCCAGAAGCTTCCACCAAAGGGTGCAGGCGGAGCCTCCTCTTTTTTACAGCTTACCTTCGTTCCATTGTCGTTAAGGAAACCGCTTACCTCATCAAACATATTCTGCCACCCGTCGGCCTGTTTTTCAAACAGGCTTCCGTGATACGGCACGGGAGGAACAAGCATACCCAGCCTTTCATCTTCCTCAAACGCAGCAATTACGTTATTTATTATACATTCCGTTCCCAAAAGATTCATCCAGTCCCTGTACTGCCAGGAATCATAGTTGCTGTACGGCTTCTGACACTCCAAATCAGCCATTACGAGCATTGCAATATAATCATAATCATCTTTATATGACATAACCTTCATATATGCATCCATATAAAGATTTCTGTCTATAAAACACTCGGTGTATTTCCTACCCGGCTTTTTATTTTCATCCATCCCGCAAAAAATTACCTTTGTTCCGACAAAATACAAGTCACACATATCCGGAATATTATCTATATATCGCAAATATTTTTCATAATTAGCTGTATTTTCCAGATATATAAATACCGCCTGTCTTGTCTGTCCCGTAAGATTATATTTTTCATTTGCCGGAAGCATATAATTAAGGTGCATTGCCTTTGCAATCTCACCAATATTCTCAAGCCTTAAAAGGTTGTCCCATATCATATTCGTATCATAATCGATATTTTCCCTAATATACTCATATGCCTCAACCGACGCTTCTCCGCATCCATTCAGCAGAAAATCACTGTAATTCGTAAAAAATGATCTTCTTTTTATGATAGGGCATCTTTGCTTTATAAGCATATCTTTTATATAAAACATTACAGGGCAGTAACTGTATCCCTCATACTCAGATGTATCCACATAAGTATCCCATCTGTAACCCAAATCTTCAAAATGTTTTGTAAATATCGTTTCATACTCGCATATTGATTCAACATATGAAGCAGGGTTTTTAAGGTTTGTGATAAAATCCCTGTAATCCTTACTCTTTATAAACTCACGCCTAAGTCCCATAAAATGCGACTGTATGTGTTCTGGCAGATATCCGTAACGATTAACACCGTAGGGGTCATTTTCCACTTTATAATGCCTTGTAATTCCCCAGAAATCCAAATCCATGCCGTCCATCTTATCAAACATTTCGCTAAACGGATATAGCGGACCGAAAAACGTATAATTAAACAAAAGGGTCTCATCATACTCTGCCAGTCTGTCAAGTCCTATATGAAATATTCCTTCCCTGTATCCCCCGACGTCAAAGCCTTCATTTTTCCTCATCAGCACTTCATCGGCAACGCCTTTGAATCTGACCTGCGCATCATCATTTACTTCTCCGTTTACTACTATAAGAAGATGCGTAAGAAACGGCCGGATAGATTCAAGAAGATACATCACATAATCATCAACAACACCCTGTTTATCATAATATAAAAATATACCGCATCTGTTATTTCGGCCTTTATTTATTTTCATCTAACTACCCATTCCTTTTCTATAAATGTTTTGTCCGCTCAAGCAGTTCACTGAAACTGCAAACGCCTGTCTTTTCAAATAAAGCCTGTATTAATTTATCATTAATATATTTCCAGTTAGTCATCTCAATACGCGCAAAACTGTCAACCATAAGCCAACCTGAAAAATATCCTTCGCTTTGTACACAGAACGGATACAATCTTTCCAGCGCATGTAAAACCGTTGCATCTGTTTCAATCGGTTCTTCAGGGAACTCATCATATTCCCAATCGTGGTCAAACAGACCTTTAAGAGCCTTTGTCCGCGCCCAGAACATTGAGCCCAAAGGAGCAACAGGTTCTTTAAGATTGTCGATATCTACATTAAATCCCAGCTTTTCCGCCCACTCTTTCGTAACCTCATAATTATCTCCCCATTCGCCCTTTCCTGTAGTCGGATAGTACTGCGCATGGTTCGGTACAGGCGGAGTTAACATTCCAAGTCTCGGATTCTCTTCAAAGGTCTTAATTACATTTTCGATAAATATCCTGTTTTTCAGAGTATTTTCAAAACATTTATAACCCCATGACGCGCCTACCGAGCCCGGCATAAGCTGATATACTTTTTTATCATGGACCTTACATATCAATTCGTATTTATCAATTATATCTTTACATCCTGCCAAAAAAGGAGCAACATCCCTTCCGCGGTTTCCTACTATCCGAAATTCAATATTCCTGTCTTTTAATTCCGAAAAAGCTTTTTTTACTTTATCCAGTTTTTCTTTAGTCGGAACAGTGACATATATATCTGCATTTTCAGGCATATTCTTCGCATAGGAGCAGCAGAATCCCGCCAAATCCTCAAAATAAATATGGATTATAAGGGCAATCTTTTTAGTATTATCTATAAGCGTTTTTTTAGAAAGCCTTGAAGATAATATATAATTTAATGAAAGACGTTTCTTAATATCCGCCATATTCTGCAGACGGAGCAACGTCTCCCATATCATATCGGTATCATAATCCGTCTCTTTATCCATATATTCAAAGACTTCTTTTACGGCTTCTCCACCGCTTCGTGAAAAAGCCTCTGCATAATCATGAAAAAAGCTTCTCTTTTTCATTACCGGGCAGCGTTTTTTCTCTATCATATAGCGCGGATAGTCCCTGAGCGGATCATATGTGTAACCCTCAAGCTCGTCTGAATCAGCATATACTTTCCACTTATATCCCATATCCGCAAATTTCTTCGTAAATACGGTTTCAAAATATCCGATTGCTTCATTATAATCAGTTATCTTCGGAAGCTTTTCCCAGTAATCACAAAAATCCTTCGTGCTGCACAAAGACTGTCTGAATACCATAAAAAATGACTGGATATGTTTTGGTATATAACCGTATTCAATTGTTCCAAACGGGTCATAAGGAACCTCATGGAAATTGGTCATTCCCCAGAAATCCACGTCTTCTCCGTTCATCTTATCAAACATCTCGCTAAACGGATAAATCGGTCCAAACATTGTTGAATTAAGCAGAAGAACTTCGTCATACTCTTTAAGTTTTTCAAAGGATATATGTGAAAGACCGCATTTGTAAGCAGTAATATCATATCCCTCGTTTGGCCTTACTATAATCTCATCAGTTATTTTTGCAAATGTTTCCATTCCGGCTTTACCCACGCTGCCGTTACATACAATTACAATACGCTGTACATTTTCACTTATACCGTTTAAAAATGTTTCAATATACCTGTCAACTATGCCGTCTCTGTCATAAAACACAAAGACTGCGCACCTTTTAACATCTTTTTTATTAATTATCATCATATTCTCCTCTATCTGACAGAAACGACTGATTCCATATCATAAAAACCAACTGTATTTTTATCTGAAATAACGTTTATATTACATACATCATATAATCTGTGGTATACGACAAAACGGCTGTCATTAAAACCGACGCAGCCAAGCGCCAAAACGTAATTTCTGCCCTGCAGGTTCATTCTCTGTCGAAAAGATACAATACGTTCTTCACCTTCGTTTACCGTGCCGGTGGATATATTCTCGTACATCGTGTTAGTGCCTGTTACTTCCGTACCCTGAACATCTTTTATTGTAAACGCAAATATAGGTTCTTCGATTTTTTTATGAAATACCACCTTGAATTTTATTTCAAATTCCGTACCTTTTTCGATATTGGAAGTAATCCTTCCCTTCTCATCAATAACGGCAAAATCTACAATTTCTGCTTTCTTTTCGCCGTAATCAAGCAGTTTGGGATTAATAAGCAAATCTTTTTTCCATTCACTGTCGTCTTCGGTTATGCCGTAAGATTCCCCTTGTTCCTTAATATCAAGCTCATTATCTTTATTTACGAGAATCTGTTTGTACTCGTCAACTATTTTCTTTGGCAGACCTTCCGATATTTTATTGCCCTTATTGAGCAGTATAACCCTGTCGCAGTATTTGCTTACGCTTCCCAGGTCATGGCTTACAAATAGTATTGTTTTGCCGAGCTTTTTAAATTCTTCAAATTTGTGATAACATTTTACCTGGAAGAAAACATCGCCGACCGACAGCGCCTCATCAACAATCAGAATCTCAGGGTCTATATTTATTGCCACCGCAAAAGCAAGCCTGACAAACATTCCGCTTGAATAGGTTTTGACCGGCTGGTTTATAAATTCGCCGATATCGGCAAACTGCAGTATATCATCTACCCTTTTATCAATTTCGTCTCTTGAAAATCCCATCATGGTTCCGTTAAGATATATATTTTCCATACCGGTATACTCCATGTTAAATCCTGCCCCAAGCTCCAGAAGCGCTGAAATTCTTCCGTCGACTTTAAGTTCTCCGGAAGTAGGCATAAGCACTCCCGTTATTATTTTCAGAATTGTAGATTTTCCTGAACCGTTAGTTCCTATAATCCCAACAGTCTCACCCTTTTTTACTTCAAAGCTTACGTTATTAAGAGCATAGTGTTCACGATAACACTTCTTTCTTGTAAGCCCAAGGGCCTCTTTGAACCTGTCGCTGTTTTTATCATAAAGCTTATACATTTTGCTTATATTCTTTACTTCAATAGCGTTATCAGCCAAGTAACATCCCTCTTTCTATAGTACATCCGCAAAATGCACTTTTAATCTGTTAAATATTTTCAGGCCGCCGGCAAACATAAGTATGGTAAGTATCCAGAAATAACATGTCAGATACATTTTATCCCAGAACCATACTTTTGAAATTATTGAATCGCGGTATCCATACACAATATAATACATCGGATTTAATTTAAAAAGCCACTGGAATTTTTCAGGTATAAGCGTAAGCTGCCACATTATCGGCGTCAGCCATATTCCTATCTCTAAAATAACGCCTATTATCTGTATTGTATCCTTGAAAAACAAAACTACCGCGCTCGTAAAATATACGACTGCAAGCATAAATACCACCATGCATATAAGGTAATAAAAAAGCTGAAGCATATAAATATGCGGCATATTTCCATAACAGCAGTATATTACCACCGGCAGCAGAATAAAAAATACATGTACAAACAGAGCCGAAAAAACTTTTACTACAGGAATCGTGCTTATCTTAAATACAATCTTTTTTACAAGATACTGATATTCTAAAAGAGAGGCGGTTCCTCCGCTTAAAGCCTCCGCAAAGAAAAACCACGGCACAAGTCCCGTTATAAGCCATAGAACAAACGGACATCCGTTTACATCCTGGCTGCCAAGGCCTACCTGAAATACAAACCAGTATACCAGCACTGTAATTACAGGTCTTATAAACGCCCACAGCATACCCAGAAGCGAACCTACGTACTTTGTCTTAAAATCATTTTTTGCAAGGCTTAATATCAGCCTTCTGCACCCAAACATTTCCGTAAGCGATGTGTACAGTGAATCAAACCTGCACATTATTAAAATAAATATTATATCAAAAACAGCACATAAAATTAAATTGACAACAAAATCCGGTCCCTTCCTGATAATAAGCGTATTCACCGCAGCAGCAAAAATAATCAGAAAAGTGCAAAATAATCTCTTTTTCATTTGATGACTCCTCATAAACAATCCCCTCTTTTATCCGGTATCATAATAATCTCTGCCAGAGGATTACATATATTAAAATAACCCATTTTCTTTATACTCAAACACAGCATTGCCATACAATATCTATCGGAATATCCATAATCATATTGTAAGGCGCCAATTAGTTTTTTTCTTTCAACCATAAAACACAACGTACCGGGTATATCAATGTTATGCGCATACATGTTACGCATCATATAACCGCAGTTTTTCCGGTTCAGTCCGCGATTTAAACATACCGGTTTTTTAGAAGCGCCGTCTTTTATATACGCGCCACATTCCAAAATTCTGTCATAAGATGATAATGTCTTAAGACCGACAACCCCGGTATCATGCCAGAGCGCATACATAAGAAGTTTCTCTAACCAGTCTTTTGTAAGTATTTCGGCCATGCCGTTCATACACACAATATAACTGCCTTTTGCCTCTTCCAAAGACGTATTTAAAAACGTATATATATCCGGTATATCTTCAAATAATGCATATTTACTTCTTATAGCATCTTTGTCACTGTTTAAAACATTGCCTCCCACATATATATCACAAATATCATAATCAGTATCAGCCTCCAGCTTCATAATTCCTTTATGCGAAACGGCATTTTTTTTCGTTCCCCATATCAATACGGATATACCGACATTTTCAGGAATATCATAGCTGATATTATATACTGTCGGAAATTCATCATTGCAGTCCACAGAAGCACATCTTCCAATTCTTTCAAGATGGCTGATAAGTGCCCTTCTGCCGGCTTCTGCCGCATATGATTTGGCTGATATCCCTCCGGCAACAGAACCGCTGTGGCTTCTCCAAAAATATAAAACCTTCGGAATATGAACAATATTATCTGCCGTCTCCGTAAGCCTTAATATCATATCATAGTCCTGTGAACCATCATATTCTTTTCTGAAAAAACCTGTTTTTTCAAAAAGACTTCGCGAAAAAGCACTCATATGGCATATATAATTATTGCCCCTTAAACTGTCAGGCGAAAAATCAGGCTTTAAATGCAGACTCAGAATATTATTAATTTTATTCTTAAAAACAAGTTCGTCAGTATATATCATATCAGCAGGCTGTTTTTCTAACACCTGCATACATTCATACAGCGCAGACGGATGAAGCATATCATCATGATCTAAAAGCACTATATAATTGCCTCCCGCCATTTTCAAAGCTTCATTTGTATTATCAGATATCCCGTTATTGCCTTTCAGTTTTATATAATGTATCCTTGAATCTTTTATTCTGTCTGATATTATATCTCCGACATAAGAATGTCTGCTGTCGCTTGCATCCGCAATACATAGTTCCCATCCGGGATATGTCTGCATAATACACGAATCCAGCATTTTTACCAGATATTCAGCCGGAGTATTATATACGGGTACAACAATACTGAATAAAATATTTTTTGTATAATCTGTGTTTCTCTGCATATTAAGCTGTTTTTCATTCCATTTCACCTTGCGCCAAAAATACAGCTTTACGCCTACTCTTCTTTTTATGCTGCAAAAAACACGTTTGAGGAAACTACATATTCCCTCGCTTTTTATAAGACCGCATATTTTATTCATTATATCCTGTGATACCGGAATTTCCCGGAATTTTTTCCTCCATCTATAAAATATAATACTTTACCGAATACGCCCTGGATAAAAAAATATATCCTTCCCTTATACCTGTTATTGTCCTCGCAATTCTGCCCTTTTTCATTATATCTATATAACGTTCTGCGAGACGGTCTCCATACATTCTGTTATATTCTATTGCCTGACAGACTCTCTCATTTTTAAGATCTCTGTTATTTTTTATGATTTCCTTCCATTTGCTTATCTTTAATTTTTCTGCAAAACTTTTCTGCCATACACTTCTGTCAAACTCTCCAAGTTCATTATTTCCATGCTGTCTGTATGACAAAAGCTGTCTTTCTATAAAATTTATTTTTCCATGTCCCGCTGCCACAAGCGCAACCCACCAGTCATGCATGACAGCTTCTTTCGGGATATATTGTATAAGACTGTAAAGCTGCATGTTCCACAGCATTGTCGTACCCTGCGCAAAATTATAAAGAAGCAATCTTTCAAATATATGCTGTCCTGATATATACAGACGGCTTTTTTCGGCAAAAGACTCTCCTGTCACATTTCCGTTTTCATCAATGAGCCTTGCATCCGAACACACCAAAGACGGTTTAATTGTACCATCTTCGCATTTTTCTGTTTTTCTAAGTTCTTTTACCGAGATTTCTAACTTGTCCTCATCCCATATGTCGTCCTGATCGCAAAACGCATAATCTCCATCTTCCCGCACATACTCAACAAGCTTTGCAAAATTGCCTTTTGCACCATAATTACTTTTCTGCGGTTCATCAATCAGACATACTTTATCCGGATATCGCAAAGCAAATTCTTTTATTATATCTGTCGTTCTATCCGATGAACCATCGTCACGTATATGAAGTTTCCAGTCTGTAAAGGTCTGCCTGCCGATAGATTCAAGCTGCTCCTTAAGATACCTTTCACCGTTATAAACCGCCATAAGTATATGAATCATCTGTTTTACATCCCTTTAATCTGCAGTTCCTCAAAATATCTCTTAAGCGCATCTTTCCAATCCGGCAGCCTTTTAAATCCCGCGTCATCGAGACTCTTTTTTGACATCCTTGAATTCTTGGGGCGCGGAGCCTTTGCGCCATACTCTTCTGTAGTAACGCGCTTTACTTTTGTTTTATATCCGGCAAGCCTGAATATCTCTTCCGTAAAATCGGCCCATGAGCATATTCCTTCATTGGTTGCATGATATACACCGTATTTATCGGTAACGAGCATATCGCATAAAAGGGCCGACAAATCGGCAGTATACGTCGGAGAACCTATCTGGTCGTCCACAACGCTTACCTCGTCGCGTTCTTTGCCAGCTTTCAGCATTGTCTTAACAAAATTATTGCCGTTAATACCAAATACCCAGGATATCCTTACAATGAAATATTTTTCAAGATTCTCTTTAACTGCATTTTCCCCTCCCAGTTTGGTAATACCATACTGTCCAAGAGGTCCGGTAGCATCATCAGTTTCATAGTAACAGTCTCCAACTCCCGGAAATACATAATCAGTACTCAGATATACCATCTTACAGCCAAGGTCCTTACATACCTTTGCGATATTTTCAGACCCTGTAATATTTACTGCACGGCATACCTCAATATTCTCTTCCGCCTTATCTACTGCAGTATATGCGGAACAATGCACTACGGCATCAGGATTGCATGATGTTATAAAATCACGTGTTTTTTGCGCATCAGTAATATCAAATTCTTCAATATCAGCGCCAACACATTCAATATTTCTTTTTTTCAGCTCTTTCATCATATCAAATCCGAGCTGGCCTTTTACTCCCGTAACAAGAACTTTCATCCGTATACGCTCCCTTTCATATATAACCGAGAATATAATTAATGTTAATCAGAATTAACGGTTAGAGTACATCTTATCATAATAATTCTGATACTCACCGCTTATTATCCTTTCCCACCACTCTTTATTGTCAAGATACCACTGTATCGTCTTTTTGATTCCGTCGTCAAATTTCGTTTTCGGCTCCCATCCAAGCTCATCATGTATCTTGGTAGGGTCAATCGCATATCTCATATCATGTCCGGGTCTGTCCGTAACATATTTTATAAGATCCCTGCTCTTTCCGAGCGCATCAATAATAGTCTCAACAACCTGGAGATTGGTTCTCTCATTATGTCCGCCGATATTGTATACTTCACCGACTTTTCCATTGTGTATAATAAGGTCGATTGCCGCACAATGATCTTCAACATACAGCCAGTCGCGGACATTTTCACCTTTTCCATATACCGGCAGCGGCTTATCATTAAGGCAGTTTGCAATCATAAGCGGAATAAGTTTTTCCGGGAAATGATATGGTCCATAGTTATTTGAACATCTGGATATAGTCACCGGCAGACCAAAAGTACGGTGGTATGCAAGTACCAAAAGATCCGCTGAAGCTTTTGATGCAGAATAAGGGCTTGATGTATGAAGCGGCGTTGCCTCAGTAAAAAACAAATCAGGCCTTGAAAGAGGCAAATCACCATATACTTCATCCGTAGATACCTGATGATATCTTTCAATACCATATATCCTGCATGCATCTAAAAGCACGCCTGTTCCGATTACGTTAGTCTGAAGGAATATTCCCGGATCAGTAATTGAACGGTCTACATGGCTCTCTGCCGCAAAATTTACAATAATATCCGGTTTTTCTTTTTCAAACAGGCCGTATACAAATTCACGGTCTGCTATATCTCCCTTAACAAATGTAAAGTGAGGGTTGTCCATTACGGATTCAAGCGTTTCAAGATTACCGGCATAAGTAAGTTTATCAAGGCATATTATCTGATAATCAGGATATTTTTTTATCATATAATGAACAAAGTTACCTCCGATAAATCCTGCTCCACCTGTTACTATTATTTTCATCATTCATATTTCCTTTCCCATTAGTTTTTATTTGAATGTAAAATTCATATACGCTTCATCATTTTCAACATCACAAAGCCTTGGCGCCTTTGCATCTTTATCCGAAAGAATAGGGTTATCTATTCCCCAGTCAATTCCTATATCAGGGTCATTCCATATAATATTACGGTCTGACTGCGGCGCATACAGATTATCTTCTTTATATACAAACTCCACCTCATCAGTAAGCGTAAGGAATCCGTGTGCGCATCCCCTTGGTATAAGAAGCTGTTTGAAATTATCAGGAGTAAGCTCAACTGCAACCCATTTCTTATATGTCGGCGAGCCCTTTCTTATATCAACCGCAACATCTAAAACCGCACCTTTTACACAGCGTACAAGTTTAGCCTGCGCATCTCCGCCATATTGAAAATGCAGTCCTCTTATTGTGCCTTTAACCGAAGAATAAGACTGGTTATCCTGTACAAAATCATAAAACAGTCCCGCATCCTCCATTTTCTTTTTTGACCAGCTCTCCATAAACCATCCGCGGTTATCTCCAAATACCTGCGGTACAAGGATTTTCACTCCGTCTACCGCTGTATCAATAACTTCCATAAATTATACCTCTTTTCCTCATATCAATATCTGTATTTTCCTTCAGCTACTTTTTTCAGATGTTCGCCATATGCCGATTTTCCGTATCTTTCAGCAGAAGCAAGCAGTTCATCAATATCTATCCAGCCGTTTACATATGCAATTTCCTCTACCGCCGATACTTTTACGCCCTGCCTGTTTTCAATAACTTTCACAAACTCTGCCGCCTCCGAAAGCGCATCTATTGTTCCGGTATCAAGCCATGCATTGCCTCTTCCAAGCGTCACTACATTGAGAGAACCATCTTCAAGATACATTTTATTAAGATCAGTAATCTCAAGTTCACCTCTTGCCGATGGTTTAATCTGCTTTGCAAAATCGCATACCCTGTTATCATAAAAATAAAGTCCGGTAACACAATAATTTGATTTCGGATTCTCAGGTTTTTCTTCTATTGATACGGCTTTGCCGGAAGCGTCAAATTCTACTATTCCAAATCTCTCCGGATCATCTACATAATATCCAAATACTGTCGCTCCATTTTTCCTTGAAGCAGCTTCCCTCAAATTTTTCTTTAATCCATCTCCATAAAAAATATTATCACCTAAAACCATTGCGCATGATTCACCGGCAATAAATTCCTCTCCTATTAAAAATGCCTGCGCAAGCCCATCCGGGGATGGCTGAACTGCATAACTGAGATTAATTCCATATTGTGAACCATCACCTAACAGTTTTTCAAACGAAGGCAAATCAACAGGTGTGGATATAATAAGTATATCTCTTATACCTGCAAGCATAAGCGTTGAAAGCGGATAATAAATCATAGGTTTATCATACACCGGTAGCAGCTGTTTTGATGTTACCAATGTAAGAGGATAAAGCCTGGTTCCTGATCCTCCTGCAAGAACAATACCTTTCATAATATAATCTCTCCTATCATCTATGAGCCGTGGCTTCGCACAGCACCGTCCATGAGCCGTGTCCGACCCTGCTCGTCCATGAGCCGTGTCCGACCCTGCCATACCGCCGCGCGCGACGGTATGGCAGGGTCGCAGGCATTCGCCTTATGAAACAACCGCCTGACAAATCCGTCTGCAAGCAGCCGTTTTGTCAGGCGGCTGTTTCGCACGGCTCATTGCTTTTGCGGACATTATAACACATATTTTTCCATAACACAAATCAGATATGATTCGTAAAAAACAACAGTTTAAAAATGATATTATCGCCTGTACGCTGGCGGTAAATCCTATTGCTCAATATACATTTAGCCCTTGATTTTATGCTCTTTTTATAATCTAATAGAAGCTTTATTATTTCACCATTTTCACCTTCAGGCCTGTATTTTTCTGCAAAACACTGCATCTGCCTGTACAATTTTCCTTTATTTCCTGCAAACCTTGCAAACCTTTCTTTAAATTCATCTATATAATTAGTCCTGGAACCCATTGTATTATTATCATGCTGTCTGTAATACATGCAGGGTTTCTTATCATAATATATTATACCCATGGATGAAGCAATCATATATAACCACCAGTCATGCATTATCGTATATTCAGGTTCATAATCCGAAACCAGCTCAAGCATCTTTTTATTGAATACGCATGTACATCCTGTAGCAATATTTTCTACAACCGCATTGCCAAATCCAGGCCTTATGCTTACATCCCTCATTCTTACCTTAAGCACATTATCTTCTGCATCAACAAGCTTCTGGGCAGCACAATATAACACCGGCACATCATCAGGATATCTGTCCAAAACTTCAACTGCCCTTGATATTTTGTCATTAAACCAAATATCATCCTGATCTGCCAGTGCATAATAATCCGCATCTTTATCTGCCATTCTGAACAATTCAAAAAAACTGTGTATCACTCCTGTATTGTCACAGGCATTATGCGAAATAAAATCATATTTCTTTTCATATTTCTCTATAATGTCCACGGTTGCATCTGACGAGCCGTCGTCACGTATCAGCAGGGAAACCGGCACATCCTGTTTAACTATACTATTTAACTGACGTGATATATATTTTTCTCCGTTATATGTGGACATAAGTATCTGGATTTTTTTATCTTTCATAATGTTCTCCCAGCGATAAATATATCTTCCTCATTGTATCATTAACCACGGTTTTGTCATAACGGGCTATGACACTCATATTATACTGTCCCATCATATCACATGCTTTTTTATTATCAAGGATTCTGTTTATGCCTTCAGCAAAACCGCATTCATCTTCACAGTCATACATATATCCTCCCCTGCCATTTTTTATAAGGTCTGTATTTCCCCTTATTTTTGAACACAGCACTGGAAGTCCTCCTGCCATCGCCTGCATAACAGCAACCGGAAGTCCCTCCTGCCTTGATGTAAATATAAACATGTCTGATATTTTTATTATTTCTGCTATATCATTTCTAAAGCCTGCAAAAAACACCCTGTCCTGTACATGATTCTCGTATACCAGTTCTTTTAACATACTATACTGCGGACCCACTCCGCATAAAAGAAGTATACTGTCATCACGGGCTGCTTTTATAAACGCCTTTATTGCAGTACTGCTGTTTTTACGCCGACTTAACTCTCCTACTGACAATATGATTTTCTTATCTTCGGGAATATTAAGCTCCCTGCATTTTTCGGCTCTGTTTACCCTGGTATCCATTATCTCTTTAACATCAAGTCCTGCACCCGGTATATACTCCACTCTGGTCTTAAAATGTCTTTTGGCCCTTATGTAGTCTTCTTTATTAAGTGTAAGTACACAGTCCGTAAATCCTGAACAGAATTTTTCAATATTGTAATAAATAAGCCAGTTCATTACCGGAGCGCCCGCAAAAAAATGGAAGCCATGCGCAAAATACAAAACCCTGCTTCCCAGTTTTCTTGCCGGATATGCCGCCATTCTGCAAAGCACCCCTCCTATAGGAGACTGACAATGTATAATATCATATTGCTTTTTACTCATATCTTTTCTTAAAATCCTATATGAACGTATCATTGAACCGATATCTGATATATTTCTCGGAACCGGAACATTGAGTACATCATATCCCTTTACTTCAAGCTCTTTCATGAATTTTTTAGCCTGTTCCTTAGAGTATACGCTTCCCTCCTTAAAATTGCATGCAACAGTAACTTCATATCCCAGCTCTTCCAGTATATCTATATTATCACGATTGAACAAATCTACCATTGATGCAACCGAAGCAAACATTAACGCTTTCATACCAACACTCCCTTTTTTCAGCTTATTACAGTATATCATTACACTAAAAACCTGTAAATATGCATTTATGACAATTAATGCTTGCAAATGATTACAGCCATGTAGTATTATATATAAGCCAGGCAGGTGATATAAATGAAAACATTAAACAGCAATATACAAACCGGCAATTTTTCCGAATACTATCTTCTGTATGGCGAAGAAGAATATCTGAAACGCTACTACAGGGACCGCCTTACAGCAGGAATATTAAAAGAGGAACCGGAAGGCAATATTAATTACCGTCATTATGCCGGTGATTCTGCAGATGTTGATATTATAGCTGAACAGGCCTGCCTTACTCCTTTTTTTTCAGATTCACTTCTTATAGTAATTGAAGACAGCGGACTTTTTAAAAAATCGAATTCCCTGGCAGACCGTCTTTCAGAAAAAGCCGATTCTACCAAAATAATATTCGTAGAATCTGAAATAGATAAACGCAATGCACTGTTTAAATATATAAAAAACCATGGCGTCGTATGTGAAATAAACCATAAAAGCGACGCGGAGCTTGTTCCGTGGATTGCCTCTTATCTGAAAAAATACGACTGCGTTATTACCGGCCGTGCCGCAAAACTTATTATTTCCAAGGCCGGTACAGATATGCAGATGCTGATTAATGAAATGGATAAGCTAATCTCTTATGTCGGTGAAAAAAAACAGATTGATACGGAAGATGTAGAAAGCATATGCACTACTCTTTTGTCGAATCATATATTTACTATGATGGATTACATTGTATCAGGCAAACAAAAGGAGGCTTTGCTGCTTTATAAAGATCTTCTTGCAATGAAGGAAAGCCCCTTATCAATACTTTTTCTTCTTACACGGCATTATAATATACTTATGCACATCAAAGAACTGGTTAATGAATCCGACTCGGGCATTGCAAAAACATTATCAGTTCCTTCATTTTCGATAAAAAAATATAAATCGCAGGCTTCTGCCTATACAAAACAGCAGCTTTGTGATATACTGAACTGGTGCATAGAAACTGAAGAAAGCATTAAAACCGGTATGCTTGCACCACAGATTGGTACCGAAATGCAGATAATACGGCTTAGCAGCCTGTTATAATATAATAATTATGGAGACGTATCGAAGAGGCCATAACGAGCTCGACTCGAAATCGAGTTGCCGGCTACAACCGGCACGTGGGTTCGAATCCCACCGTCTCCGTTTTTTTTCTGCCATTTACTCATTGGCAAGTATATCTTCAAATGCATCTACTGAAACAGGTCTTGAGAAATAATATCCCTGATACATATCTATATTATACTTCCTGATTGCATTGAGAATTTTTTCGTCTTCCACACCTTCGGCTATTACACTAAGATCAAGCTTATTACCCAGCCAGGTAACAGCTTCAACTATAATACGGCTTGATTTATTGCTTTCCGTACTCATATCTTTTATAAAATTCTTATCTATTTTGATATAATCGGCCGGAAACGCTTTAAGTAGCATAAGTGTGGAATATTCCATTCCAAAATCATCAAGCGCTATTTTAAATCCAAAATCACGCAGTTTCTTAACATATTTGCCCATCAAATCAAAATCTGCAATACGACAGCTTTCCGTAAGCTCTATATTAATTCTGCGCGGGTCTATTTCGTATTCTTCTGCCATCTGTATAACATAATCCACAAAATCAGGATTTTTAAACTGTACCATCGATACATTAAATCCTACTTTTAAATCAGGCATTTTTTTCTGCCATTTGTGAGCAGTACTAAACACATTCTGAATTATCCAGTCTCCTACCCTGTTAATCTCACCGCTGTCTTCAAGAGTCTGTATTACTTCTCCAAGGTCAATATAAAATTTACTTGAATCATGGTAACGTAAAAGCGCCTCGCACGAAACTATTTTACCCGTTTTGCTGCTTACTATCGGCTGATAATACATTTCAAAACTATCAAAATTATTCTGAACTGCATTCAATATCTCATTTCTTACAAACATTGTCCTCTTATGCGCATCAGCTATATCATCAGAGAACAATGTAAGCTCGCCTCTATTGAAATCCTTTCCATATTCCAAAGAATGTTCAAGGTTTCCAAGTATATTGCTTCTGTCAGTGCCGTTATCCGGATATAATATTGCGCTTCCGGTAAATTTGAGATTAACAGTCCTCTTCTCCGAATCGCCGAGCCCATAAGATAATTCTTTCAAATCTTCAAACAGTTTAACGGTTCCCTTCACATCTTCATTTTCAGAATGTATAATAAACTCGTCGCCCTCAAGCCTGTATGCCTGTCTTGCACTTCCGCAATAATCAAGTATACGCCTTGCAAACTGTGCGATTATCTTATCGCCATATGAATATCCAAAATTATTAACAACCTTTCTGAAGTCATCTATGCCTATGAGAAGTACCGAACCGTTTCCTTTTCCAAAATCCAATTTATTAAATTCATATAGCGAGCGCATTTTAGTCAGCGGGTCATATTTGTTCCTGTTATCAAGACGTATCATGACACCTGCAAAAAATCTGCAGTCACGCTCCTTATCGTATACAACTGAGCCTCTGCTCTCAATCCATACATACTCGCCGTCTTTATTACGTGAACGGTATTCACTCTTATTAATTCTCTTCTCACCTGCAAAGATTTTATCCAGATTCCTCTCATATTCAGGCCTGTCTTCAGGATGTATATGCTCAAGCCATATACTGTAAGCATCATGCATATATTCCCCAGGCATACCAAAATATTCAACTGCCGGTTTAGCCCATCTTGAAACATTCGTATTCATATCACATATAAAAACATACAAATGGTCAGACATAGGCACCATTGCTTCAAATAATTTGTCATTTAAAATATCAGTACTTAACTTTGCTTTCTCATTAAGCTGCATAGTCATCTGTTTGTCGCGTTTCATATTCTTCTCCGCTTCACATATAACGGAAAGCACATCCGTACCTGAACCTTTTGCCATTCCAGATGCCGCCGACAATTTAATATGCGCAGTATCATTATACACCGCTATCTTCTGGTTTACCTGCGAAATTATTTCATTCAGTTCATTTTCTTCAGGGTTCTCAACAATCATAACAAATTCGTCTCCGCCAATACGGTATACTTTACAGTTATCCGTTAAAAGAACATACAGGCATCTTGCAAATATGGATAAAACAAAATCTCCCTGTGTATGTCCATAATCATTATTAATAGCTGAAAAATCATTAATATCCCAGAAAACAGCTCCAACTTCCTTTACATTCACATAATATTCAGAACACATCTGATCATATTTATCCTTATTATAAAAACGTGTTGCCGAATCTATCTCCCTTGCCGTCATCATCTCTTTAATGAGCGCTGCATCCATTGATGAATTATTTATGATATTTCTTACAAATATGCTGAAAAGTAAAAGAATTATTGCTCTTGGAAGTACAAAAAATACCGTAACGCTTATCCATGGATTGGGATTAACGGATATATTACTTATAACGCCTGAATCGAAATTTACATAATGTGATATATTATTATTGCTCATAAATACCATATTCATATCACATATACCGTAAAAATAACCGCCAAGCGCGCTTATATACAGGCATACAACCGTAATCAAAAAAGTAATATATAATACTTTTTTCCTTCTATACTGCGCAGCAATAAAAATCGGAAGAATCGCAGCATATACTGCATGATATGTAAGTAATGTTCCAAGAATGGTTGCGGCAATACTTACGCATGCAATAATCATATATTTTACCCATCTGCCGCTTACTCCGGTAAATCTGCATACGATAACCGGTATTAACAAAGCAATTAATGACAAAATAACAGTCATATTCATAATCTTCCTGTCTACAACGAATATGCCTGCCATATTTAAAAGCCATATTACAACTATTATTATACATGTATATAAAGTGCTCCGGATAGCATATTTATTTGATTTTTCCTCAATTTTAATCTGATTTGCGTACTCTGAGTTTAACATTGAATCCACAGTAACAAACCTCCTTTTATTACACCTGACAATAAATTTATTATAAAATCCCAATTAATACTATTATAACTTTATATTAATTGTTTTTCAAGCTGTTCTTATGAATTTTTATCCAGCCTGTCCCATATATCTCCTGTCATTCCCTCTATTATGCTTGCTCCTGCCCATGGCATAAGCGCAAACCATGTACTTGCAGGCGAACCGTCGGGATACTTTTCAGTAAGAAGCCCCTCGCAATAACAGTATCTTTCAGACATCCAGCCGCGTTTTCCATAATCATATTCCTTATCATAATGGTTATAAGTCTGGCATCCCCATAAAAGCATGTCTTTTATACGCTCATTTATGTACTCATCCCCTGTATGCTCCGCATAATATAACAGTTCATCAACTACCGTACTTGACATAGGATGTATATGGGGATTGACTACAGAAGTCACCGAACCCCCGCAGCCTGACCATCCGGTTTTACTAAGAGGCGGTATTTTAACCGGCGTAGCATAACAGAATTTAAAAGTAAATTCATACTCTGCGCCATCTTTCATATGTTTAAGGTAAATATCGTCTTTTGTTATCTGATGAATAAACTTTACCGCACGTATATACGCAAGTATTCCTTCAGAATCAACGCCTTTGCTTATATCCATAGGTCCGCCGTAACATACGCATTTTTTTACATAGTCGTCATAATAGTGCTTCTCACTTTTCTTTACTCCTTCAAGATAACTGTAATCCTTAGTAAGCTGCATATAGTATGCCGCTGCTGTCATGCACCATACGCTTCCGAATGAATCATATTCAAGCCCCGCGCCGGTTTTCTCAGATAAAATATACGGATATTCCCCGTCGCTGTTTTTTGCGGTTTCAGTCCTGTCTATAATCTTCTTTGCAAAAGTAAGCCATTCTTTATATTCTTTATCGCAGTATTTTTTCATATATTCATATGCCTTAAGGACATAATATACTGCCTGTCCGGTAAGATAACCACAATGCCCGCCCGTTTTCATTCCGTTATACCACCAGCCGTGTACCGACCACCTGCCGTCAGAATATGCGTCATACGGAAGTGAAGAAGACTCGTTCATACAATTACGGATAATATTATTAATACATGTAAGTGCCTGTTCCTTCATGCTTTCATTATTAAGCCTTACCGCTGACATAAGCACGGGCACTGCTACCGACAGACCGTTTGTCCATGATACGGAACCGAGCTTTCTGAATCTTTCCTGTTCATTATCAGTATCAAATACAAACAATGAATAACATTTATCCGCCTCAATCCAGGCGTCTTCGTATATCGCGCCCGCTATATCTCTCACCGCTTCTTTTATCGTAGTTTTCTGTTTGTGCGGTTCATGATACCTGTAGTATGTATTTTCAATTATTCTGTTAATATCAGTTATATTATCAGTATTAAATTCATATATATATACTTTAAACTTAACTGTTTCCCCGGCCTTTATTACAAAGCAGTTCTTTTCATCAAAAGGCTCTTTTACAACAGTCTGCGAATCAATAAACAGCCATGGCGAATTCTCATATCCAAGCGTATAGCCAACTGAGCAATATGCATCTTCGCCATCTGTCTTTGCATTAAGATTACAGCTGTATCCGGCATACCTGTAAAATTCATACTCCCTTCCGGTTATATCCCTTTTTTCATTATTATGCAGTGTCCAGTAAGGGCTTGCGCTTATTCCCATCATTTTACCATTGTCATACATAATGGCTGCAGGGTGTGACAGACGGTCTCCCCGTACCTTAAAATAAGGTGAACGCGGTCTGTCAAATTCATCTGATAGTCTCGGATACATTCTCATCCCCTCTGCAGGAGTATCGCCCCTGTTACGGGAATACATAAATGCCGGCATGAAAATCTGCGGCTCATGCCTTTTTTCGCAAATCTCCATATGAAATATGCCGGTCCAGTCAGAAACACCGTTATTGGTTACCGATATCTCATACTCATATGGTTCGTTATATGTTCCATTTCCTTTTAAAATACGCTCTGCCACCTCAAGACCGTATGACTTTACGGGTATATATTCTTTTGTGCCAATGGATTTTGCCGTATATATAATATTCATGGTTAGCTCCCTTTATTCAGATACCTGCGGTTTAAAATATTATAATCTTAGAACATCCTCTTTGCAAGCTTAGGGCTTCTTTTCATTAGTTTTGTATGTACTGCTGCGTATTCTTTTGCCGTCGGTACTTAGCATGACTGCCCCTGAATACATTGTAACAAATATATCTGTATTTCTTTTTCTTAGCCTTTCAAGAACCTTTTTATCCGGATGCCCATATGAATTATCTTCTCCTGCCGAGATAAGGGCAAGCTTTGCCTTTGCTTTGTCTAAAAACTCACTGCAGCTTGAATATTCTGAACCATGGTGCGCTACTTTCAAAACGTCGCACTCAGGAACATTTCCCAATATTTCCCGTTCCGTTTCAGAACTTATATCACCGGTAAAAAGCATATTAAAATCTTTATAAATAAGATTCAGAACCAATGAATAATCATTAGCATTTTTATAATGTCCCGTTTCCCTTTTCGGATTAAGGCATGAAAACGTTACTTTTCCGGCATTTATTACGCTCCCATCACTGATAAAGCATATTTTTTCAAAACAATCTCTGTATTTAAGCAGTTCTGTAAATTCTTCTTTATCTGTTATGTCAGGAAGCACAAGCGTGCCTATGGATATTTTGTTTATACAGGAACGTTCAAGCATCCCGGCAAGCCCGCTGTAATGGTCTTTATCCATGTGCGTTATAAACCATATATCTATTCTCATATCGCCCATATAATTAAGAAATGGCTCAAGCGTATATCTTGAAAGGCTGTCCTCATCCATACTTCCTCCATCAATCATTATGGCTCTGTTATCAGGCGTTTTTATATATATTCCGTCTCCCTGCCCGACATCCAGCATTGTTATCTGAAGACATGCCGGCAAAGGGTCATACATAAGTATTAAAAACATTGAAATCACAGACAGCATACATATTATACGGTTTGATATCTCTCTTTTGTTTATTTTTATAATAATAAGTATCAGTACAAAAAACAGATAACAGATTATTATATTTCTGATTTCAATATGACCTTTCAATCTGAAATTATATATATTATCCGTACACGTTCTGCATAATTTTTCATAAAACGTCAGTATATAATGTACCGAAGCCGAAAAAAATCCGGAGACAGGCATATATATTAATGCCGCCGCAAGACATAGTATGCCCATAACAAATAACAGGCTCATTACAGGAATCACTATAATATTGATAAACACAGAATACACCGGAGCATCATTATAATAATACAATATGACCGGAAAAGTAACAACCGATACACTAAAAGCCGGATAAAACATCTTAAGCTTTCCCGCGCCGGTATATTTTACAAGATACGGACTTACTATAGTTATTGCAGCCACTGCACTAAATGACAATAAAAACCCTGCCGAAAATAACTCTTTCGGATTAATTAACAGTATAACTATCCCTGCCATGGCAATTGCTGACGGTATATCATACTTACGCCCAAAAAGCCTTGCAATAATCGTCATAATAATCATTATTACCGACCGTATGCATGATATACTAAAACCGGTAAGTATTCCATATGCAATAAGCATCAGTATCAAAGCAATCCTTCCGCTTTTAAAACCCACGGGAATTCTCTGTATTATCCACATAAATATGCCCATCAGCATACTGACATGCAGACCCGATACCGCAAATAAATGCATACATCCGCTTTGTCTGTACAGATATGTTTCCTCTTCTTTAACCTTTTCTCTTCTCCCAAGAACTATGGCAGACATAATATCGGCGTCATGTTCATTAAAAATATTTTCATATATACTGCACATATAATCTGAAAATATTCTCAGACCCTCTTTAAAATAATTATACGATTTATCTGTTATATTAATTTTATCTGCAAATACAATATATGCATACCCTTTATTATGATAATAACCTGATGCATCAAATGTTCCCGGATTACCCGCCGTTTTAAATGGCGCTGACGTTCCATATATATTTACCTTCTGTCCGATTTTAAGATAATCAGATGTTTTAAGATATATAAGAAGTTTTTCACTGCTTTTTATGACTGTTCCTTTAATTACATCAACACGTTTCAGTGTTATTTCTGATGTTTTTTCCTTTTGCTTAATCTCTGAAATAATTCCGCATACATTAACCGCTTTTTCAGGATTAACATATATCTCCGTATCATACATGATAAGCCTGTAAATAATAATTACTGCTATCTGTATTATAAATATAATTACAAGTGGTCTTTTTACAATATCTCCCCCTTTAATTTTCTTCCTTTATAAGTTCCAGATTTCTTTCCAGCGGCACATCAAATACAATATCCGAATCCCCAAAATATTCCATCGTTTCACCATCTATTGAAAACTGTACTTTACTTATATCAGGCAGGTCTGCAAGGGAATTCACCACTGAATATAAAGTCACTTCCCTGTTCACTCCCTCGACATTGGAAAGAAACTCCCAGCTCAAATCAACATAGCATATCTGCTCCCTTACGGTAATCTGGTTAATCTGCGTTTTTTCAGGTATGGTAGTAATCAGGCTTTTGTTCACTCCTTTTATACTTTGGGGTCCTTTTATAAGCTGCTGTATTATAAGCTGCTCAATTGATATTGTACCATCAAAAGATACATTGGCAGGAACCTTTACAAGTCTCTTTCCTGATGAAGACGCAAAATACAAATTAGTGCTTATAGTCTGTTTATATGTTGTCTCACCGCTCGTATTATCTACAAACAATTCAGCAGTCATATATCCATAGGGCTCTCCCAAAGCATTTTTGTACGGCGCCCCATCGACATAAAATTCCACGCCCTGCACACCTTCTATCTGACACAGGGTTTTTACAATAGCCGCCCTGCATAACGTCTCGTATACCGAAGCAAGCGTATAATATCCGGAATTAAAATTAATAATTACATATCCGTCGGAAGTATATTCATAATCTATAATATCGGTTTCATTAAATCCCGGAGTAATTGCATCCTGTGATTTGGGTTCTGTTTTAAGCATATTAATAAACTCATCCACAAGTCCGCCGGCAGATGTTTCTTTAGGTGTATATCCCTGATATACAAGCTGTTTCATTGACTTATCAACATATATTATATTATATTCGTAGTTTTCCACATTTTTTTTGCACGCTGAAAACACTATTGTAAATAAAATGCATATTAAAATAACTGTTAATGATTTTTTCATAGCCGCACCTCTTTAACTAATTACACCTGAAAATTAAGCGGTATCCTAACAGTAAATACCGAGCCTTGTCCTTCCCTGCTGTATACTTTTATCGCGCCTCTGTGTAAAAGTATTGCATTTCTTGTAATTGCAAGCCCAAGCCCTGTTCCGCCTGTCTGCCTTGAACGCGCCGGATCAACACGGTAAAACCTTTCAAATACCCGTTCCTGCAGCTCTTCAGGTATACCCACTCCTGAATCTTCCACTTTAATATAAAAGTATCTGTGATCTGAATTCAGTGAAACTTTTACCCATCCGTCATCATAATTGTACTTTATTGCATTTTCAATAAGATTGTTTATCGCCATTCCAAGTTTTATCTCATCAATTTCTGCTGTAACATCTCTGAAACTCTCATATACAAGTTCTATATTTCTCTGTGCCGCAATAGGCCTTAATGTTTTTAAAAGACCCTCTAAAAATTCATTAATATTTACATTTGATACTACTACGGTTGACTGGTTCTTCTCAGTCTTAACAATAGTAAGAAGGTCGACAATTATGTTATTGGCCCTTTCTATTTCATTATTTATATCTTCCATAAATTCCCTGTACAGCTCCGCCGGAACGTCTTCCTGGGCTATAAGCGATTCTGCAAGCACTTTCATTGATGTAAGAGGCGTCTTAAGTTCATGTGATACATTCGATACAAACTCCTGCCTTGCCGCTTCCGTGGTATTAAGTTTTTCAAGCATGTGGTTATAAGAAGCGGCAATACCTTCAAGTTCTGTATAACCTTTATAATCAATCTCTATATCCGTATCTCCCGACGCAACCTCCTCAATAACATTTGAAAGGGTCTTAAGGGGTCTTGCAAGTGTCCTTACCGCTATGACGGAAAGGAAAACAATAAGCACGCCAAATACTGTTATAAAAGTAACATTCTCCTGAATCCTGGAATCATAAATTACAAAAATATTTTCCGTGGAGAAACTCATAAATATTACACCAATAATTTCTTTAGTTTCAATATCACTTATCGGTACCGTTATCTCAACATACTGTCCTTCATTATTGATATACCTGCTGTTTTTGCCGTCAAACGTATCAATGACTTCTTTTGAAATAATAGTTTTACCATCCTCCAGATTATATGTATCTTTTACTATTGTAAGGTTATTGTCTATTATAAGTATACGGCCTTTGTACACTTCCGCTACCTGATTGATTTCCGTATTAAGTTCTGCAACGTCATCACTGGCAAAAAAATTAGAATTGACTACCAGATTGGATATAATGGTAGCATGAGACTGCAATTCCGAAATACGCTGCGAAATTGCACCTGACAAATAAAGTTTCGCTGAAAGTACGGAATATACCGATACCGGAATCATTCCAAACAAAACAAGCAGTAAAAATATGACAAGCTTAAGGCTCTTTAAAACCTTAAGCCGTTCCCTAAGCCTTGAAATAATAACCAACACCCCATTTTGTATGTATATAATCAGGATTGCCCGGTGTATCCTCTATCTTTTCACGTAACCTTCTGACATGTACATCAACCGTTCTGGCATCTCCAATATAATTATACCCCCATACAATATTCAGAAGATTATCCCTGCTGTATACTTTACCCGGATTATTCATAAGAAGTTCTAAAAGGTCAAATTCCTTAGCAGTAAGATTAACTTCTGCTCCATGCACAAATACACGTCTTCCGTCAAGGTCAACTCTAAGTTCACCGAAAACAGCTTCATTCTCCGTACTTTTTGCGGAATCACCTTTTTTATTACGTCTTATAATAGCTTTAATTCTTGCCTTGACCTCAAGTATATTAAAAGGTTTGGTAATATAATCATCAGCGCCGTACTCAAGCCCGAGAATTTTATCCATATCGTCACCTTTGGCGGTAAGCATAATTATGGGAACGTCAGAAAATTCCCTGACGGCCTGGCACACTTCAAAGCCTGAGTATTTTGGAATCATTACATCCAGAAGCACTACATCATACTCTTTATTTTTAATTGCATTTATAGCTTCCTCTCCGTCATAAGCACAGTCAACTTCCATGCCTTCCTGCTCCAGACTGAATCTTATACCTTTTACTATTAATTTCTCATCATCAACAACAAGAATCTTTTTTGCCATACAATAATCCACCTCTATTTAACAGTTATATATTTCTCTATTTTGGAATATACCCCTTCTTTTATTCCTGAAATACCCATAATCTCGTCAGTACTTTTAAATCCGCCATTATTTTCACGGTATTCTATTATAGCATCGGCCTTAGCTTCCCCGATACCCGGCAGATTCATAAGTTCCTCTTTGGATGCGGTATTAATATTTATAAGCATTTCATTATCTGTACCGGATTTTCCACCATCAGATTTTTTGATTTTTTTTGCCTGTTTTTTAGTAAGTACCGTTATCTTTTCCCCATCAGTAATAATCTGCGCAAGATTAAGGTTATCATCCGAAGCACTGTCCAAAAATCCCCCGGCTGCGTTTATAGCATCATACACACGCATTCCGGAATCTATCTCATATACTCCCGGAGATACAACAGCTCCCGATACATGTACAATAACCGGTTCTTTTTCCGGTACCGGCGTCATTAATTCAGCTTCAATATTTTCTTCACTCACAATACCTGTATCCTCCGCAGTTATATCAGAATCATATGCATTTCCTTTGCAAAAATATATAATTCCTGCAAGCAATACAAATACAACTGCTGCCACGGTATATGTCAGCTTCTTTTTTTCATAAGCATTTAATTTCATATGCACTCTCCTTCGATATAACCGAAGCAGAATACAGGATACTTACTTTTATATTAACTAATTTTTTTTGCGTTTACAATAGTTTTTTTTGTATTTTAAAATTTTTACCATTTAAATGTAATAATCCCTGCAATTATCACAATAAGTCCGACAAGTTTCCGCCACTCAAATCCGACACGTTCAACGCCAAACATGCCGAACAATTCTATAACGTATGCCACGACAAGCTGCATTGTAACAATAAAAATAACGGCTTTAGCAGGCCCCAGCTGCTGCATTGCCTGTATAACCGTATAAGTAATAAATGCTCCGGCAGCGCCGCCAAGAAGCATATATTTTGGAGTAACATCCGTAATGGACATAAAGCTCCCTTCTCTTCCTGTAATAAACCAGGCCGCAATACACACAATCAGTGCCGTAGCCTGTACAAAACCTGCCGAAACCCATATAGACGTCTGTCTGGTAACTTCCGCATTAAATACTCCCTGTACGCTCATAAGCGTACCGGATATAAGCGCTGCAATAATTCCCCAAATCATAAAGAACCTCCAGGTAATAAAATATTATAATTAAATTATTACCTGAAATTCTTATATTAACCCTCTATATTATAATATTCTTTATGGCTTCTCATGCCCCGGTAATCAGTCCCGGGCATTTCAAACCTGTCACGCAGCCATTCAATACTCATATTAAACCAGCTGTTCATTCCGATATCCCTTGTTGTATAATCAGACATATGCATGTTATCCGCATTAAGCATTCCATGGTCTCCCGGCTCAAAACAATGAAGCTCAAACGGAACATCGTTATCCGACATTGCGGCTGCAAGATTAAGCGACTGTTTACATGATACATACCTGTCTCCAAAACTTGTAACAATATATGCGGGAGGGGTATCATTATCTACCAGAAATTCACATCTGAGCACCGATTTCTTTCCCGACTCATCCATATAACCTGGAATATCAGCTCCAATACATGGATATATAAGAATCATTGCATCAGGTCTGGCTTCATCTTTATATGTATCTGCAAGTTTAAGAAGTTCTTTATTATTATATAATGTTCCTGCGCATAAAGCGACATGGGCTCCTGCCGAAAATCCTGCCACTACTACCCTGTCGGGAATAATATTCCACTCTTTTCTATTCTTTCTTACAAGCGATACCGCTTTTATAACTGCAATCTGCGGATTTGGATATACAGCCTCCTCCTTTATAGGATATCTGCACACAAATACATTAAATCCTTTTGCAAAATATGCAAGCGCAGCCGGCTCCGATTCGTGTTCTGTCAGAGACATATATCCTCCTCCGGGACACATTATCACGCATGGACGTTCATACTCATCATGTATATATCCGGTAAGGGTTGCGTTAAATTCCTCAAAAAGATTAATCTCTATGCATTTCATGCGAGCACCTCCATAAGTACTGATATCATTTCATCAATATCCGTCTTCTTTATTATAAGCGGCGGAAGGAATCTTATTACTTTTTCTCCTGCGGATATCAGAACAACTCCTTTATCAAGCGCTTTTCCAATAATGTCTTTTACCCCGCAATCTAACAAAAGCCCCTGCATAAGTCCCATTCCCCTGTGTTCTTTTACACAGTCATATTCATTAAAAATGTCTTCCAGCTTTTCATATAGATAATCTCCGCTTTCCCTTACATTTTCAAGAATTTTTTCCTCTTCAAATATACTCAGCACTGAATCTACTGCTGCCGTAACAAGCGGATTACCTCCATAAGTGCTTCCGTGGTCTCCGGGTTTTAACGCCGCATATTTTTCCCTGCATGCAAACGCACCAACAGGTACTCCGTTTCCTATGCCCTTTGCCGATGTAATAACGTCGGGAGTCACACCATAATTCTGGTATGCAAACATTTTTCCAGTGCGCCCCATGCCGCACTGCACTTCATCATCAATCATGACTATATCTTTGTCATCGCAAAGTTTCCTTATATCCGCAAAAAATTCCCTATCTGCAGTATTTATGCCTCCCTCTCCCTGAATTGTTTCAAGTATTACCGCGCAGGTTCTGTCATTTACCAGTTCATATACGCTCTGTATGTCGTTATACACGGCAAATTTAACTCCTGGAAGAAGCGGTCCGAAAGGCTCTCTGTAAGAATCAGTTCCAGTAACCGATACCGCGCCTATACTTCTGCCGTGAAAAGAATGATTAAACGCTATAATCTCCGTGCGTTCCTTTTTACCTGCCTCATATGCATATTTTCTTGCAAGTTTTATTGCTCCTTCTACCGCCTCAGCGCCGCTGTTTGTAAAAAATACCCTGTCCATACCCGATGCTTTGGCAAATTTCTCTGCTGCATTTACTGCGGGAACAGTATAAAAGTAATTGGAAATATGTATTAATTTATCCAGTTGTGCATGAAGTGCGTAAAGATACTTTTTATGACCGTATCCGAGTGCATTTACCCCTATTCCCGAAAAAAAATCCAGATACTCTTTTCCGCATATATCATAGAGCCTTACTCCTTCGCCTTTTTCAAACACTACAGGAAAACGGTTATATGTATGCAATAAATACTGTTCGCCTTTATCAATCAAATTATTCATTATAATTCCTCCGTTTAATTACCATTTGCTTCATGCGCATAAAGAGACGCCTGGTTATCAATAATAGCCGTACCAATACCTTTTTTGGTAAAGAACTCAAGCAGAAGGCAGTGCTGTTTCCTGCCATTTAAGATATGTACCCTGCCCACGCCGTTTTTTACTGCATCTATACAGTTTCTGAGTTTCGGAAGCATACCGCCGCCTATATAACCGTCATCAATCATTTTATTTGCTTCATCAAGTGTAAGAATAGATATAAATGTACTCTTATCCTCCGGATCCATGCATACGCCCTCTATATCAGTCATAAATGCCAGTTTTTCAGCGCCCAGCGCAACGGCGACTGCACATGCAGCATCATCAGCGTTTATATTATATGTATTATATTCATCATCCAGCCCTATAGGAGCAATTACAGGTATAAAGTCATTGTCCAAAAGCGTATTAATAAGTTCGGTATCCACATCCTTAACCTGTCCCACATAACCTATATCTTTTCCTGAAACAAGTTTTTTGTCCACCTTTATTGTAGCTCCGTCTTTGCCGCTTATGCCTGCGGCTTTAACCCCCAGATGCTCAATCATTGCCACAAGATGTTTATTGACCTTGCTCAGAACCATTTCGGCAATCTCCATGGTCTCCTCGTCAGTAACACGGAGACCTTCAACAAATTCCGATTCTTTTCCTGAAAGAGCTACCCACTTGCTTATCTCTTTTCCGCCTCCATGTACTATCACCGGATGCATCCCTATGAGTTTAAGAAGCGCCACATCTTTCATCATGCTCTCTTCAAGTTCTCTGTCAAGCATTGCGCTTCCGCCATATTTTACTACAACTATTTTATTATTAAAATCCCGTATATAAGGAAGCGCCTCAACAAGCGTTTCAGCCTTGCTAATCATTTCATCCATTGACTCTCCGGTATGCTCTGTATTCATAACCATTTTTGTATTTCTCCTCTCAGTTTTTAAAGATATTCATTAAGAACGGTAATCACCGTTAATTTTTACATAATCATAGGTAAGGTCGCAGCCCCATGCCACAGCAGATGCTTCGCCCATTTTCATATCGCATACAACCGTAACCTCTTTATCGGATAAAATCTTTGTTGCAAATTCCTCGCTGTAACCTGACGACTTACCGTCTTTAACAAGGTTTTGCGTTCCGCTTTCGCTTATGATATCTATATCAACTATCTCAGGGTCAAATGCTGCTCCAGAATATCCGAGCGCGCATAATATTCTTCCCCAGTTAGCGTCGCTTCCGTATACTGCTGTTTTTACAAGATTTGATGTTATCACCGATTTGGCAAGTATCCTGGCAGCATTTACTGACTCTGCCCCGATTACTTTTGCTTCAAGCAGTTTAGTAGCGCCCTCACCGTCAGCCGCCATCTTTTTTGCAAGGCTTTCCGCCACATATTTAAGAGTCTTATAAAATTCATCATATTCTGCCGTATCCGGCATAATACTCTTATTTTCTGCTGTCTGATTGGCAAGGACAAGCACGGTATCGTTTGTAGACGTATCCCTGTCAACGGATATCATATTAAATGTTTCATTTACAGCATCCGACACCGCTTTCTGCAATACGTCTTTTGCTATAACTGCATCCGTTGTAATCACGCAGAGCATTGTAGCCATATCCGGATGTATCATTCCAGAACCTTTGGACATTCCCCCAATGGTAACTTTCTTTCCTGATATATCACAGACCGCTGCAGCTTCCTTTGAGACAGTATCTGTTGTCATAATGGCTTCGGCAGCCAGAGTTCCTGCCTCTTTCGTATCTGCCATGTTTTCTGCAAGAAGCTCAAATCCTTTAGCCATAGGCTCTTTTACAAGCTGCATCCCTATAACTCCGGTGGATGCCGTACAAACATCATATTTGCTTATATTAAGAGCCTTTCCCATACACTCTGCCATCCATTCATTATATGAAATACCTTCCTCTCCGGTACAGGCATTGGCAATACCGCTGTTTAATACAACGGCTCGTACTGTTTCCTGTTCTTTAACTATTTTCATATCCCATTTGACCGGCGCCGCTTTAACAACATTTTTTGTAAACGTGCCCGCGCACACAGCCGGATATTCAGAATAAACAAGCGCCATATCTTTTCTGTTCTTATATTTGATTCCTGCCATAACGCCTGTGGCAAAGAATCCTTTCGCAGCGGTCACTCCGCCTTCTATAATTTCCATATATATTCTCCTTTTTCTCTGATCATTTACCTGCCCGCGCACACTAAATTTACGGGAAAAGCGGTGCAAAATTAAGCCCGCAGCTTTCATCAAGCCCAAACATAATATTCATATTCTGTACAGCCTGTCCTGCGGCGCCTTTAACAAGATTGTCCATGGCTCCCATCATAATTACACGCCCGGTTCTGTCATCTTTTTTAATTCCTACATCTACAAAATTACTTCCCTCTACCCATCTTGTTTCAGGGCATACCCCGTCAGGAAGAACCCTTACAAAATATTCATCATCATAATATGAATGATATATTTCGTATATATCATCATTTCCTATATCTTTTATCAGATTTGCATATGCTGTTATAAGAATACCTCTGTTCATAGGAACAAGGTGCGGCGTAAAATTAATTACAACGTCTTTTCCTGATGCATATGAAAGCTGTTCCTCTATTTCAGGGGTATGTCTGTGCGAGGCAACTCCGTATGCCTTTATATTCTCATTAACTTCACAATACAGATTATTTACTTTGGCTCCCCTTCCTGCGCCGGAAGTTCCTGATTTGGCATCTATTATTATTGAATTCATATCAATAAGCCCCTCTTTTGCAAGCGGATATATTGATAAAAATGAACATGTGGGGTAACATCCCGGATTGGCAATAAGCCTTGCAGCCTTAATCTTATCCCTGTTTATCTCACAAAGCCCATATACGGCCTCATCTATAAACTGAGGCGACTTATGCTCTATCTGATACCATTTTTCATATACCGATATGTCCTTTATCCTGAAATCTGCGCTCAAATCTATAATTTTAACTTTAGAAAGAATATCTTCATTTACAAGAGACGAACAAAGCCCCTGCGGAGTTGCAGTAAATATTACATCAACTGTTTCTGCAAGTTCAGCAATATTCTCACCTTTACATACATCATTTACTATCTGAAACATATTGCCAAATACATCCGAAAACTTTTTGTCCACATAGCTTCTTGAACCATACCATACTATCTCTGCTTCCGGATGAAAAGAAAGAAACCTTACTATCTCTGCCCCTGCATAACCCGTTGCACCAATAATTCCAACTTTCATAAAAAACCTCCTGTGTAATACTTATCAGTTTCTGCACATTATACACCTATAATTTGGTTTATGCAAGCATTTATTAATTTTTATTCAAAATATCGGCTATTTATAGTCGTTTTTATGTATATTTATGCAAATTATTTAAGTTTTATGCAAAAATAATGATTATTTTCTCATTTATGTCTTGCAATATACTGTTCCATAGTGTATATTTAATTTTGATAATTTATCAGAAAAAAATTGGCATTTATGCTCAGGAGGTTTGTATTTTATGAAAGAAAAAGTAATTCTCGCATATTCAGGTGGTCTTGACACTACAGCAATTATCCCATGGTTAAAAGAAAATTTTGATTATGATGTAATATGCTGCTGTATTGACTGCGGACAGGGCGAAGAGCTTGACGGACTTGAAGAAAGGGCAAAATCATGCGGCGCAACAAAACTTTATATCGAAGATGTAACCGATGAATTTTGTGACGAATATATAGTTCCATGTGTAATGGCAGGCGCCGTATATGAGAACAAATATCTTCTCGGAACATCAATGGCAAGGCCTGTAATAGCAAAACGCCTTGTTGAGATTGCAAGAAAAGAAGGCGCTACAGCGATATGCCACGGCGCTACAGGTAAGGGAAATGACCAGATACGTTTTGAACTTGGAATCAAAGCGCTTGCCCCTGACCTTAAGATTATTGCAGCATGGAGAAATGATAAGTGGACAATGAATTCCCGTGAAGAAGAAATAGAATACTGCAGACAGCATGGAATCAATCTTCCATTTTCAGCAGATTCAAGTTACAGCCGTGACAGAAACCTCTGGCATATAAGCCACGAAGGTCTTGAACTTGAAGACCCTGCAAATGAACCAAACTTTGAGCATCTGCTCGTTCTTGGAACTACTCCTGAAAAGGCGCCTGACGAGGGCGAGTATGTTACAATGACATTTGAGGCCGGTATTCCTAAGAGCGTGAACGGTAAAGAAATGAAAGTTTCAGATATAATAAGAACCCTTAACAGCCTTGGCGGAAAACACGGCATCGGTATAGTTGATATTGTAGAAAACCGTGTTGTAGGAATGAAATCAAGGGGCGTATATGAGACTCCGGGCGGAACTATTCTTATGGAAGCACATAAACAGCTTGAAGAACTTATACTTGACAGGGATACATATACAATGAAGAAAGATATGGGCAATAAGCTTGCTGATATCGTATATGAAGGAAAATGGTTTACTCCTCTTCGTGAGGCAGTCCAGGCTTTCGTAGAATCAACGCAGAAATATGTTACCGGTGAAGTTAAATTCAAACTTTATAAGGGAAACATTATAAAGGCCGGCACAACCTCGCCTTATTCACTTTATAACGAGAGCATTGCATCTTTCACAACCGGAGATTTATATGACCATCATGATGCTGAAGGTTTCATCAATCTTTTCGGACTTTCGTGCAAGGTTCGCGCAATGAAGATGGCAGAAATAAATAAAAAGGCTTAACATATAACTTGCGCCAATCAGACGGGAAAATTGAAAACGCTATGTAAAAGGTTCATCCGATTACATAGCGTTTTTTCATTTGCTCCGGATACCCAATCAGAACTTTCAGTGTCCGAAGGGTTATTCAATTGGTATCTGTACTTCAACTGTACAACCCCCTCCTGGTGTATCTTTTACTACAATCGTCCCACGATGTAGCTTTACAATTTCCAACGCTATACTCAGGCCCAATCCATAATGGTTTTTATCTGTTCTTGAATGATCTCCGGAGTAAAATCTCTGAAATACCTTTTCTTTTTCTTCATTAGCTATTCCGGGGCCATGATCTTTCACATAAAAAAGAATCGACTTTTCCATTACCTTAGCGCCTGTTTCAATAGATGCTCCGGATGGAGAATAAGAAATCGCATTGTCAAATAAAACTCCAAGAGCTTGTTTTATATGGTTTTTATCACATACCAGCAAGGGATATTGATCCTCAATATCCAAATCCAAATGAAGATTCTTCTTTTGAGCCAATTCGATATATTCCTCCCATGTTTCTATAAGAAATGTATCAACATCGGTCTTTTTCATATCCATTGTCCAATGTCCTGTGTCACTTGCTGCCAATGAAAGCAACGCCTGAACAAGCCCCGACATGCGGCTGCACTCATTCAGAATAACTTTCTGTTTCTGTGCAGATTCAGTATCCATATCTTCAACCGTTAATGTTTCTGCATTTGCCTGAATAACCGCCAGTGGGGATTTTAATTCGTGTGAAGCGGAAGCAATAAAATCCTTTTGGCTTTTCATCGCTGTTTCTACTGGACGGATAGCTTCTCCGATCAAAAAACGGCTTATAAAAAACATCATCAAACAAACACCGCCCCAAACAGCCAGATACCAGATGCAGTTTTTTTTGAAAGTACTCACAAAGGTTGATCTGGGATAGACGAATATGATCTTGCATGGAGTGTAATTTATGTAAAAGGTACTGTATAACCCATAAAGCGCTTTTTTATTACTGTCATGAATTACGCTGATAATCCGGGAAGTGGATTCTGTTGTTGCCGTATCCTGTGTGATTCCCTCCATAGCTTCCATAGAGAGAATATTTTTGCCAGAATGTATCTGATCATTTATCATATCGAATGAACTGTCTGGATCTCGGTAATTTGATTGCCTATGGGCGCCATCCGTAATGTAAACAACTCCTTTTAACCAATCCCCGTAATTTGATAGATCCAGCTTTGAAATATCTTCTGTCTGCCGTGCTAATTCAATGATACTGTCAGCCGTATTTTCTACATACTCAATCTCATAGCTTTGTACCCGCTTGACTGTGTTTCTTATCATCAGACACATAACCGCCGTAAAAATTAGCATTATAAATGAAAGAAACAGCAGCATGAGCCTTTTTCGTAATTTTTTTATCATTGTGAATCTCCTAAGCAAAACCCTGCTCCATATATAGTTTTTATCGTCGTCCTACACTTTAATTCCCGAAAACGTTTCCGCAAAAAATGAATATAGTTGTCCACATTGCCGTTTTCTATCTCTGTATTTTCTCCCCATACCCGCCAGATCAGCTCGCCGCGGCTATGGGTTTTATCAGGCATCTCCATAAAAACTGTAATAAGATCAGATTCCTTTTGCGTCAGAATTACAGAATGGTCCTTGCAAGTCAGCCTTCTGTGTTCTCGGTCCAGTGTTAGGTCATATGCAGTAAGAATTTCTTTATTCACAATCTCAGCCGGTCTGCGTGTGAGAGCTCTGATCCTTGCAAGCAGTTCCTTGACATGAAATGGTTTAACCAGATAATCATCCGCGCCGCAGTCTAATCCATCGATTTTATCTTCTAACGCCCCAAGTCCAGTCAAAATTATAACAGGTGTAGGGATATGCTTTTGGCGCATGGCTTTCAAAATCGTTAACCCGTCTACAATAGGTAACATTCTGTCAAGCAATACAACATCATAATAATACGTGTCATTTAAGGCGTAACCAAGAGCTTCCTCCCCATCATAGCAACAATCTATAATATATCCTTCCTTTTTCAGTTGTTCCGCCACAACTTCAGATAATTGCCGGTCATCTTCTACAAACAGTATCCGCATCGCGTCCTCCTTAGATATATATCCAATTTTATTATAACAGACAACTTTCTAAAAATCTTCTAAGAATACGCAAATATTCTTTTACGGCTTTGATGACTTTTTTAGAACTTACCTCGTATAATCTGTCCGAACAAAACAAGGAGGTGTTTTCACATGAAACACAAAATGATTTTACTTTTCGTAACTATGATATTTGTACTTGCCTGTGCAGGGTGCGGGCAGGCTGCCGGAGACAATAAATCTCAATCCGGAACTGGCGGGGCTCCAGCATATGGAAACAACGGATTTCAGACCGAGAACGGTGAAAATCCATCCAATGCAGATAAGCTTTTTGAAATCAGCAATCTAAGTGGTACGGTTTACGAGTTTACGGAAACCGGATGCACGATTTCCCCTACCAAAAAAGGCGGCGAGGGAGAAGCTATTCAGGATGCCCCCGGCTATGAGGATACCTTTGTATCTGTTGTATATGATCCCGGCTGTACGTTCTTAATCGCCCATGTGGACATTCAGACTGCGACAGCTACTTATAAAACTGCGACAGTAGAGAATGTAAAAAAACAGACTTCTCTTATTATCTGCGGAGAATATGACGAAAACGATGTCCTCCATGCCAGCCGGATATTCCTATACAGAACAGAAGGGATGTGAGAAAATATGCGCTTTTACCAAAGGGCTTTCCGGTATTTTTGCCGCAAGAAAAATAAAAGCGTTCTTTTGTTTCTTTGCTTTTTTATCACCAGCACTATGATTTTATGTGGAACCATGGTGTTGCAGACCGCCCAAGCCACCAGCCGTTCCATGTGGGAAAAGACAGGTACAAAGATTATTTTGAAAGATCAAAAGGGAGAAAATGAGATTCAGAGAGAGCTTGCTTCTCAATTTTTGGAGCTTCCACATGTTACCAAAATAAACCGCATAGCAAGTCATACCGCTTATCCGGGCGATTTTATGCCCGTAATCGTAAAAGATGACGAAAGTGATCAGGGCGCCTCGGTAACGATCCAGGCGTATGATAATACAGAAATAGATGGTTCCTTTGCAGAAGAAAAGTATCGACTGCTCGATGGAAACCCCATTAAAGAGGATCACAGTGGGATTTTAGTAAATTCTCTTTTGGCTGAATTAAATGGATTTCAGATTGGAGATCCGCTTACCTTTGTAGCTGAAAATGGCAACACGGCCACTGGGGAAATTACCGGCATCTTCTTTTCCGGTATAGAACGTAAGCAGGATGCTTCTATTATTTCGGCCTATCGGATCGAAAACCAGATTTTTGTGGATCATGCTCTGTTTGAAACATTATATGGTGATGAAGGATATTCTTCCATTGCTGTTTATACGGACGATCCTGAGAATCTGAGCAGCCTGCGTCAACAGATAGAGCCATTCGTAGCTGGAGATGATATAGACATCACAACGTCAGATTTGCTTTATCATCAAATGCAGGCTCCTTTGGAACAAGTGATCCGTATTTCCTCTCTGATGCTTGTGCTGATTATTATAACTGCTGTTATTGTAATTTCTCTGCTTCTTTGTATGTGGATGAGAACAAGGACAAAAGAAATGGCGGTTTTCATCAGCTTGGGGATTTCAAAAGGCAGCTTGTTCCTGCAAGCTATGACGGAGAGTTTTTCACTGTTTGCACTTTCTGTAATCGGAGCGGTAGTCATCAGCAGTTTGTTTGCCGGCCAGTTCATGCACAGCCTGTTTGAAACATACGAGCTTGCCGTTATCGCAAATGCGGGACTTAGCAAAACTCACTTGCTGACGTTGCTTTTGCTTGGCAGTGTAATTGTTTTCATTGCCGTTGGAATTTCCATAGTTCAGATCTTGCGAGCAAATCCAAGAAATACACTGTCAAAAATGGAGGGATAAAGGATGAATAGTTTACAAAGAGCGTTGCGCAGCGTCATACGTAAGCCAATAAAAAGTATTCTGCTGCTGCTGGTTATGATAACAGTCTGCCTGTTTCTTCTTTGTGGAATGGCCTGCAGAAATGCAAATGTACAAACACAAGATACTACCCGTCAAGCAATCGGTGCGGGGCTTCGTCTGGATGCAAATGAAAAAAACCGTTCTAAACGACTGACAGAATGCTCGCAAAAGATAGGAGAAGGACAAGAAGGCTCCTATGGAGGCGTACATCAGGAAAAACTGGAAACGGCATACGGCACTCAATGGCTGGTCTGGTGTGATAATTCCTTTGATTGTTTGCAAATATCAGATATTGAAAAATTAGCAGTTGTTCCGGGAATATCGGATTACAATATTTCAACCTGTATTACAGCAGTAAATCCAGTCGGATTTGATCGTATCGAAGATCCTGATATGGATCAGACCAACGACATGGGTGGCGTCGTATTGATCGGGAATCGAAAAATGGAATTAGATTCCAACGTGTTATCAGGCAATGTCACTTTGAAAGATGGACGGATGGTCACAGAAAAAGATCAGGATGTATGCGTAATCTCTGAACAACTGGCAGACCAGGATCATCTCGTCGTTGGAGATAAAATCGGTTTCAATGATTATCACGACCCGGAACATTCACAGGTACATGAGGCAACGATCATCGGGATTTATCAGACCGAACAGCTGATGTCTCCTCTTATGGCAGGTGATACCTTCCGCTCGGAAAATATTATTTTTACTGACCTTCGATTTCCGGAAAAGGCGGAAGGAAGTAAAAATAATCCTTGCTATGAACACGCTTATTTTCAGGTCGGCGATGTTGATGACTATGATGCCGTAAAAGCTGCCGTCAGTACAGCAGATATTGAGTGGGAACGATATGACCTCATTGACCGGAACGGTAATATGTCCACCATGTCTTCAAATTTTAATGACTTGGAGAAAATCAGCACATTGCTCATTCTGATTACCTTTGCAGCCGGGTTTATCATGCTGTTTTTGATTTTTGTATTCTGGACCAAAAACAGAAATTATGAAATTGGGATTCTCCTCTCGCTTGGTTATAAAAAGCGAAATGTGTTAGGACAGCTATTTGCAGAAGCATTTATCACAGCATTATTGGCATTTGTAATTTCCTTTACATTGGCACCTGCAGCTTCCAGCGTTGCGGCGGATTATCTTGTGTCTGCACAGGCAGAGCAGGCAGAACTGGAGAAGAACATAAATGCCGATAAAGTAACTTACAGCACCGTACAGTCAGAGCAAACAGTAGTCGGTGTGGAGGTAGACATTACAAAGGAAATGTTTCTGATCTGCGGAGCAGGGATGGTTATACTTACTGCCGTTTCTATTGGAACAGCCGGAATCGGTATTTTGAAAAAGAACCCCAAAGATATCTTAAGTGAATTGGTTTAAGGAGGAAATCTTTATGATTTTAGAAGCAAAAAATGTTTCATATTTTTATAAGGCTCAAAAGGATAAATTGATTTTGGAAAATGTGAACTATGGATTTGAACCTGGAAAAATGTATGCTTTACTTGGCCCAAGCGGATCAGGAAAAACAACGCTGCTCTCTTTGTTGGCCGGACTCGACATCCCGACAAAAGGTGAGATTCTTTATGACGGAAATCCGATAACCGCCAGAGATCTGACAGAACACAGAAAGCATCATATTTCTTTGGTATTTCAGAGTTATAACTTGATCGACTATCTGACCGTCGTGGAGAATGTAAAGCTCGGCGGGCAAAAGACACCCGAACCCATCCTTGATAAAATGGGGATTGGAAAGGAATTTTGGAAACGTAATGTTTTACAGCTTTCAGGTGGACAGCAACAGCGTGTTGCGATTGCGCGCGCATTAGCGAGTGATGCGAATGTTTTATTGGCGGATGAACCTACCGGGAATCTGGATGAAGCGACTGCCTGGGATGTGATCGATCTGCTCAAGCGGATTGCTCATGAAGAAGGGAAATGCGTAATTGTTGTAACTCATAGCAAGGAACTGGCTGGTTCTGTGGATATTGCAATCCGTATGGATCAGTTAGGAAAGTGACGGAAAATCGTATGAATAATACTGTTGCAGGAATAGATAATACCAAATCGAGGTATATTTTACCTACGTTGGTAAAATCCGCATCCCACTTCAAAATCCGGCACCGTTTTTAAGTACAAAAAACCCGGCGTGACTCTCGCCACGCCGGGTTTACCGGAAATACCCTATACTTCCTTATGAACCTCCGCCAAAACCGGAAGTATCCTTTTTTAATCTCAACTCATAACTCCTCTCATCCCGTATATGCCTATTCCCGCAATTGCAAAAATTATTATAAGCAATACCATAATAATAAGCATACAGAAATATGAACGTGCAAAATTACGTAAATTGATATTCTTAGTTCCCCCAAATGCAAATACAAGCAACATAATCCAGCCAATCAATGGAATAGCAAATAGAATCTGATACCCAAAATATCCCCACATACTTATAGGGTGGTATTCTTCAGGAATGTTGTAGTTATCCATAAAAAAGCTCCTTTCAAAATCAAATTTTATCTTTTATCGCATTATAAAATGCCTCAAGCCCTTCTTCAAGATCTTCATATGTACGGTTAAAATCCCTTGTATACCAGGGGTCAGATATATCTCCGCCACGCTTTGTATAATCAAGCACCCTTGATATCTTGCCATAAGGGTCTCCGCCTGTCATATTGCGAAGGCTTCTCAGATTGTAGGAGTCCATACACAGTATATAATCATTGCCTTCATAATCCTTTTTTTCAAAATGCGACGCCGTTTTCCCTTCACAGCTTATACCGTGGTACGCCAGCATTTTTCTTGCCGGGGGATACACCGGATTACCTATCTCTTCATAACTGGTTGCAGTTGAACTTATAATAAAATCATCTGCATGCCCCTTTTCTTCTACAAGCCTCTTAAACATAAATTCAGCCATCGGCGACCTGCAGATATTGCCATAACAGACGAATTGTACTTTTATCATGCTTTTCTTAACTCCTTATAACTTCGCATTTTCTTTTAATATCATAATAACATAATGTAAGGCCTCTTTCTAGAGTAAAATTCTTTACACATCTTCCCCATAAAAGTTTTTATCCAGCTTTTCCATACTTTTAATACAGAATTAGTCCAACGCCTAAACTCAACAACTCGTCTTGATTTTACGCGATAACCTACAGAAATAATGACATCCAAGGTATAAAACGGTACCTGTTATTTGACTTCAATATAACAACACATCCGCGCAAATCATTCACTATAAGTTTATCAAACTCCTTTTAAAAAATCTGCAATAATGTACATATAATTATTTTACCTGGCAATCCAATACCCATTTTTATTAGAACCCACTCTTTCAATATAACCGTTCTTTTTTAGAAATGCGATATTATTTTGAACCGCAGTTTTTCCGATTCCAATGATATCCATAAGCTGTGGCTGCGTAATATTGGGGTTATTTCTTATTTCTTCCATGATCCGCTGCCTGGTAGGATTTAATTTTTTCGTTTTATCCCCCACCTTATCTGCCACTTTATCCCCCACATTAGAACTAAGTTTATCAAATGGAATCGTTACAACGATTGAATTCTCTCTGAATTCAAAAGCCTCCCGCCCATAAACCTTTGTTATTTGAGGAACGCCTCTTCCCGATCTTTCACTGATGTGCAGCTGCAAAAAGATATCCGAAAGTTTCCTATTCACCGGAACAGATTCTCCCAGATAGAATCCGGTCAACGTCTGCTTTGGCGCCAACCGCCCTCTTGACAAAATTTCTATTCTATCGCTGTATACAGTAATCATTGGTGCATTTCCGTCCACCCACGCATTATGAACAAACGCATTTATGATAGCCTCCCGAAACGCATCCTGATCAAATAACGGTACTTCCTTACGTTCTACTAACCTGTCCTTTTCATCAGCCTGCATAATATTCAGTACATCTCCATATTCCAACACCTTATCCAGAGAATTCAACAGGCAATTATTCCCAAACTCTCTTACAGAATATAACATGGAAGCCTTATCGGTTCCACGGAAAATTGAAACACGAATAGGAATTTGGCTATCATCTGACAAAACCTGCGCAAGCATATTATATTTCCCGTCTTTTGTCAACAGACCTAAATTCTTTTCAAATGTTTTCCGATTCAGTACAATCCCCTTATCTTCATAATACATCATTAATTTTCTGAATGTTAATTCCTGATCATAGGCTTCTACGCTTTCTATGGTAGGCAAACCATTGCGCAATATGTCAAACAGCTGTGACTCGCGTTCCGGGTATTTATTTAAATTTACTTTACTTGAGCCTATCCTTAAATATCTTATATTGTTAAATGCTGTTGGTATATTCTTTGCTGCCGGAATAATAAGTACAACAACTCTTCTTTTGTTAATCATCAATTCACGAAATGAGAATCCAATATCTGGAGTAATTTGTCTCGCTAAATAGTGTTCCAATGGCTCACCTTTTACATCCCTATGAAAAGTAAATGATGTCCCGGTAAGCTCATGCGTATCGTTGTGAACGCCCCACACCAAATATGCATTTTCTTCACCGTGCATTGCAGCTGCATTCGACAGTGCAGAAATATACTCAGCAATCCCTGTTTCATTGTACCAATTATCTTTAAATTCAAACCACTCTTCTTCGGCAGGATATGCTCTAAGCTCGTTAATTTTCTGTTCCAGCTTGTCCATTCGTCACATCCTCCTTTTTTAATTTAGTATAACCTATTCACCCACTTTTATCCCCCACATACATTATAGCATATGTGGGGGATAAAGTGGGTGATAAAATGCTATAAAAAACATTTTATTTTATAAAATTATAAACAGAATCATATCAAAGCTCTTTTCCAAATGGTGTAGTAGTGGTGTAGTAAACGCCTTTACTTGCCGTGAAAACATTTATTTTTCAGTGTTTTGAGGACTTTTGTGCCGTTTGTAAAATTCACATAAAATCTGTAAAATATGTTACATTAAAAAATCGATCCACTTGGGACAAAAGGTTTTAATAATTTATCGATAACGCACAGTAATACTTTTAACCTTTTTACTATTCATCAGATTATAAATATGTTTCTTTTACCTTTTTTGCTGCATACTGCAATTCAGGATATACATAAGATTCATCTATTCCTAATATACATAACTCTTTTAGAATTTCCTTCTTTTTCCTCTTATCAATTAGTATGCTACAAAATTCCCTTTTCATTGTTTCTGAATCAATATTTTGAAGTCCACTCTCAAATTGAAACCTTTTCTTCATCGGATTATCCCAATCATTTACTATTTGCTCTCTCATGCTCTCTTTATAATAATCAAAAAGCAGTTTAATTGAACGATGCGTAACATAAAAATCTCTTGAAGCAAAATCAAATGGTCTGACAACACCATTCGGATACATTTTCTTTATCGGTTCTTTTTCTACCATTTCTAAAATTTTTCTAAAACTATCACTTTCCCAATGATTACTACAGACCTTTCTTCCTCCAGACACATACAATCCAAAACGATCAAATAATTTATTAGGAAATATCATAAATACTGCCGCTTGTCTACGAATTCTCTCATTCCAACAAAAAGGGCGCGCAACCAAGAACCTATAATCCTCATTTCGATACAATGTTTGTAAATATTTTTTTGGAGATATACTTAAATCGTCTAACCATATATCTTCTTGATAAAAACATTTATAAAAGCTACAAATTTCTTCAATAATTGGATTTTGGGCGACATTAACAACTGCTCTATGGCAAACCACTCTTGCATCTTTCGAGCCTATAAATTCATTGCAAGCAAAAAACAACGCAATCAAAGGATTTGTCGTGAAATCTAAAAGCCGTGTAGGTAATCCATAATGTTGCATCTTTGATAAAATTTCAAAATTAGTGTTTAATTCTTGAAAAGATTCTGGTCGTAAGGCAAGAAAGCTATTTACTAAATTAAATTCCTGTCCATCGCTTAAGTCAGAATATCTTCCAAGATATGGCATGAGTTTCCATTCTGCATCTGACATCCCACGATAGATTATCTCTCCTCCAACAAAATTTTCATATTTTGTTTTAGATAATAACTTAACAATCCTCAAATAATCAACTACACTTTTTGCTTGAAATGTTAGATGCGGATACTCTTCATTATTACTTTCAATAATACAATCCGTCAACTTTTTATACATTCTGCGTGATTTAATATCTGAAATAAAAGTTCTGTAATTCGGCATAATCCATCCTTTCTTTAATATCCTACGCTCGGCAACTTTTATTTATAGCCTTTCCGTTTCCATACAATAGCTTTTTCTTATAAAACACAAATACCAATAAAAATGTCATCTATAACTTTCAATATCTATCTCTCCCAAGCTACCTTGCGAACCCAATAATGTGAATCTGCAATACCTTTATCAAAAATATACTGAATTTTAAAATCTTGTATATCTGTTTTCTTCAAACGATATAGCATACCAACTTTATTTTTATAGGGTTCAGTATTAATTATTTCAAGCAATCGCGTCAGGCACATCTGCCTATATTACTGCCAACCGCCTGATTTTCCATTAGAAAAGTAATGGACTATTCCATTCCAATCAAAAATATTTATTTAGATTTTTCTTGAAAGAATAAAAAAGTTGCACCCCGCAATATATCTTTCATATAACATATTATCCTGTGGTAACTTAATTTTTGAATCATCCAAATCATTTCGTATTACATTGTCATAGGTTCTATTATCAGGATTATATGAAGTCAAATCGACAATATCACCATCTTTATTTAACAAACTCTCCAATTTAAAGAACTTAACATACTTTGGAAAGTCGCAGAACAACTCAAACCATATTCTATTTTTTTCAATCACATCAAATAGTTTGTTTCCCTCTGATATTAAAGAATACCAGTTCTTTATAGCCAATAAAGTATAATCTATTCTATCATAATATCCTGTGCTACCACCTTTAGCCATATTAATTGATATACCTTCTGGCCAAACTTCCCAACTTTTTTCGTCCATCGTTGAATACCATGTTGGGAAAATCAAATGCCCTGCTAAAGTTCTAGAAATTAATATGTGTTTTAATATTTCTTCATTTGATACTCCTGAATCCAGTGCCCAATTAATAGAAGCCCCAATATAATCAGAAGTCAAACCAAAGGTTGAGTTATACTCTTTTTCTTCATACACCTGGACTGTTGCATAGTACCGCCTATTCTCATCCTTAGTTTGATTTATACTTTTTAACTTTAGGGTCTTTCCTGAAGGTGTCTTTCTATTATTAAGAAAAGCATTAACCAAATCTGTTATTAAATTTTCACTTATCATATCTGGGTCTTTTCTATCCTTAATTTTAAACTTACTACTCTTAAAATTAGGATTGACCTCTTCAAAGTAATTGCGTGTATTCATAATACCAAACCCTCGTATATCCACTTTTAATCGATATCAGAATCTATTTTTTCATCAACAAAACTATATTCCTTTTTTACTAGTGCTTCTGGATTGTCTCTCTGTTCTCCTTTTTTATATGGACGAACTGGTATTACCCTACCATCCGGCAATGTTCTCTCATGTCCTCGCACTGTCCAAGCAGGCATATGAAAATGCCGTTTCAAGTTCGATTCATCATATTTTATTCTATTTCCATCTTCATCAACAGGAATAACTTTCTTAACCAACACAATATGATTTCCATCTCTATATTCATCAGAATTATTTGCTACCGATTCTCGCTGTTTTACCACTCGAATCTCCTCCGGCCTAGTATTCATTTCAAATTGAACACCCGTCCAAAAATTTCCTAACCAATATGACAACATTGCTATATTATCAAAAGTAAAGAAATGTAACGCAATCTCTGGAATACAAATAGGCTGTATGTATGGTTTTTCATCCTCACTGATTTCAACAACAGCGGTCTCCATCTCCATACCAGTATCTTTATCAACTAGACATACAGAAAAAGCACAATAAACCGATTTCTCAATATTCTTAAAAGTAGCATACAAAGCATACACTTCAGATTCTTCTCTTCTCTTACTTACATTATTAAGCAATACTCCGATTTGAGTATCAAAGGATATATTTCCAAATATCTCTAGTCCAAATTCCTTTAATGCAATATTTTGTGAAAAAAAATCTACACCTCTACCAATATATGATATTTTATCTGCCACATTGTCTGTAAGGTCAAAAAAGTCTACAGGATTAGTAAAATCAACGGATTTATTATCAATGATTATATTAGAGAAGTTCACATCTTCTTTTACACATTTGCTCCAGTACCATTCTACATCTTTTGATGTTGAAGGCAATTTATTAGATTTAAAATTCAATTTTTAGCACCCCCATTGTACAACCAGCGCCGTCACCACTAAACGCTCCCATCGTAACCATACATAAAACTTTTTACCGTTCCACATCAAAAAGTGCAATCATCCAGTCTTCTACACATCCTCTCTATGGCTTCCCCGATATCTGCATTGACTAAGATACTTCTGCCCGCGATCTCTTTCGGGCACGCCGCCTCACCGTAATTTACGCATGCATACACCGCTTTTGTATTCTGCGCTGTCATCTGCCAGAACGGATACTTTATGATTCCCGGTGTGTTATATCCAACGCCCAGTTCCAAAAACAGAACATACTGTTCCTGTATTGCACGCAAAAAACTATTATACCTTTCTGCGGCCAAATGCCAACCCTCATCCTCAACAAAAGTATCATCCGCGCGCAGGTTCATCGTCATCGGTTTACCACACCTGGGGCAATATGGCACAAGTTCTTTTGGAACGGACATCTCAGGTACTGCACCATCCGGCAAAAATAACGTCCCATCTTCGTTTATTATATAGCCCTGTGCCTCAACCATTTTGAAAATCACATCTTTATTCTCATAAGTCGAAATATGGCACGGCTGACTACACTGAAACAGGCCGTAATCTCCCTGGGTATAAAACAACCTGTGCTTAGCAAAGCCACTTTTCTGAAAACAATGGTCCACATTTGTCGTCAGCACAAAATAGTCTTTATCTTGCACGAGTTCAAACAGCCGGTCATACACCGGCCTTGGCGGGTTCATATATCGGTTGATGTAAATATACCTGCTCCAATACGCCCAGTGTTCTTCCGCAGTCTCATAAGGATAAAAACCGCCCGCATACATATCTTTGAAATAATACTTTGCTGCAAAATCAGAAAAATACTTTTCAAAACGTTCCCCCGTATAAATATAACCGGCAGAAGTTGAAAGTCCGGCCCCGGCGCCGATTACAACAGCATCAGCTGAATCCAGGGCATACCTCAGTCTTTTTATATTATCCGAGTAGTTCTCTGTAGATTTCGTAATCGACATCCTTGAAAACATTAAAAATCACCTCTATATCACCTTTATATCTGCGCACGGTCTGAACTGCAATCCGTGCTGCCAGATTATTCGGAAAATGAAATTCCCCCGTAGATATACAACAGAAAGCAATACTTTCCAGCTCATTTTCCTTTGCAAGCTCTATACAGGAACGATAGCATGAAGCAAGAAGCCTGCTATCCTCTTCTGTTACATTTCCATGGATAACCGGGCCAACAGTATGAATAACATACTTACATGGCAGATTGTAAGCCGGGGTAATTTTTGCCTGGCCTGTAGGTTCCTTATGACCCTGTTTTTTTATAATATCCGCACATGACAATCTAAGCTGTATACCGGCATAAGTATGTATACAATTATCAATACACGCATGACACGGGGCATAGCAGCCTGTCATTCCACTGTTAGCAGCATTAACTATGGCATCACATTTTAATGTGGTAATATCACCCTGCCAGATATATATACCATCCTCAACTGGTGTAAGCGATGTCATTTCGGTAATGCCCTTTGTTTCAGTCTCTTCTTTTAAATATTCATCCTGAACTTTCAGGAAATCATCTCCTATGTAATCCGGATGACGCACATTCATTAAAGCACGTAGCAGATTTTTTCTTTCAGCGTTATTATCAGGAATTGATATATTTTTATACCGGGGATTCTCGGCAATAAGCTTTTTTATAAGAAATATCAGCCGTTCATCCTGCACCATATTATTAGCCTCCAAATCATATTCCTCTCTTTCCCGGATATATCCGAATTACATAAATCATATTTTATTTATTATCTTACAATAACTTTTACTTTATCCTTTTTCTTATTAAATGTCTGTACTGTAATAATTGCCGTACCTTTTCTTTTTGCAGTAATTTTTCCGTTTTCCGATATAACTGCAACAGACTTCTTATTTGATTTATATGTCATTCTGTAACTTGCCGTATTCTTTGGAAGTTTTGCTTTCAGCTTAAACTTCTTATTCTTCTTAAGCTTTATAACTTTTGGTTTTATCGTAATCTTTTTAGGGGCTTTTTTTACAGTTACCCTGCAGCTTACGTTTTTGCCATTTTGGGCAGTTGCTGTTATTACAGCTTTCCCTGTCCGTTTTGCTTTTATTACTCCTGTATCAGATACCGATACAACGGCAGGCTTTGTAGATTTCCAGGTCACTGCCTGTGAAACATTTTCAGGATATACTGCAGCTCTTAATTTAACCCTTTCCTTTTTACCAAGCTTAATTGAAGGCTTTACATTTAACCTGACTGACTCTGCCTCCGCGGTCCTATTTTCATTAACTGACGGCGGTTCATATGTGTGATTATCTGAATGTGGAGGAGTCCATATTCCTATACCTGTAAGGGTAGGAGTAACTTTCTGCATAAGACCGTCATCACCAAATTTAAGCTCATCAAGACATACTTCCCTGTGATAACCAAATCCCTCTCTTATCTGTCCCAGAGGCGTCATGAATCTGTGATATGCAATATAATATGTATTCCTTTCAGGCACATACAATATGGAATGATGTCCGGTACCAAGTATGTTATTTAATACATCCTTTTGAAGAATAGGATATTTGTAATCTATTGGACCGTACAGGCTGTCAGACACACCATAATTCACCTGATAATTCTCACTGCCTGTATCATCCTGCGACCATGTGAAATGATACTGTCCGTTATATTTTGTAACCGTAATTGCTTCCCTGAATCCCGAAACGCCCACATAATTTTTCATGGTTCCGGGAACAAAGCTTACCATATCCCGGCCAAGTTCTACAATTGCAGGGCTTCCATTACCAAAAAGCATATAAGAAGTTCCATCTTCTTCAGTATATATTGATGGGTCGATAGTCTGTCCCATATTTATTCCTTCATTTTTACAATCATCCAGCGTAACAATCGGTGCATCGGCCGCTATAAACGGTCCAACCGGGCTGTCTGCCACTGCAACCCCGATTGCCTGTGTATCTGTCTCTTTATCATGCCCACAGAAATAGAAATAATATTTACCGTCTTTTTTCTCAATCGAAGGCGCCCAGGCATTACCGTCTGCCCATTTAACAGTACCTGCATCTATTCCACTTTCATTCTTATAACTTTCATCTGCTTTAAGGTCAAGTATAACCCCTTCATCTTTCCAGTCCACAAGATTATCAGAAGAAAATACATGGAACTGATATCCTCCCCAACCAGATATACCGTCTGTGGTCGGATAAATATAATATTTCCCATCAAACATATCTATATCAGGATCTGCATATTCTCCGGGAAGAACCGGGTTATTGCACGGCACAATTTCTATAGTCCATTCTGTAGTCAGCGCACCGTTAGATACTTCTACCGTAAATGGTTTTGCCATATAATAATACTCCGTCTGTCCTGAAACAATCTTAGCGTCTCCGGTTATGTCAAATAAAAATCTGGCATTGTTTAAGTCTGGTATTTTAGAATTATTTTTCGACACATATACAGTAATTTTTTTTGACTCCCTGTCAGAGTGTGTTTTTATTATGCTGCAATCATCACTTTTTACCAATATGTCATAATTGATTATTGCGCCTGTCTGTGCTGCTTTTATTTCTTCGTCAGTAAGCGCCTGGTTATATATGGTTACATTATCTATACGTCCTGCAAAGCCTCCGTAATTTGAATAAAATGCTTTTCCTATATATGAAACAAGATTATCTCCCATACGCGTAGGCTTAATATAGGTTTTCTTTTCCCCTGCCTTAACTCCGTCTTTAAAAAGCTTCAATGTACAAAGCCCGGTATCCGACTCATCAAGCACTATGGTATAATTCACCCATTTATTCAAATCCGCTCCATTCACAGTTATTTTCTGCTCGTAATTTGCGCCGTTTTTAGTAATAGCCAGCACCGACTCATCGGCCGCCTTAAACGAAAGATAACCTGAATTGTTCTGTCCAAGAACAAACGCAGCATAATTGCCCGATACATTTTCTGCCTTTACATCCATTGAAATAGTAAATGTATTTCTTCCATTAAAGAATCCTTCCGGAAGTTCGGCATATGTATCTTTGTTTCCATCAAGGCTTAGTACGTTGCTTCCTTTTTCTTCATCATAAACAATAGACGCATTTCCGAAAAGCTTTCCGTCACGCCCATTTGGAGAAGTGTCTTTTATCGTACCTTCAATACTGCTGTCTTCAAAATCGTAACAAAGCACAGGACCCTGCTTATCATCTTCCACAAGCCTCTCCGCCTCATCATTCGGATAAGCTTTAAGTATGCGCTCATATTCATCTCTTGTAATATTAAGTATTGTTCCATGGCGCTTTTTCAGTGTATCAAATGTATAATCTGTTTCAGGCACAAGTTTCCATGAGTCATATGAATTGTAAGCATCGGATAAATCTGTCGTAATAAGTGGAAGATACCCTGTGCCTTCCATATACCTGTCTGTATACAGTCCGTATGTAAGATTACCGTCAACCCAGTCTTTTTCATTATATTTAAACAGTTCAGGACCTTCCAGCGTCCTGTTTGTCATGTCACGGTTAAAGCCAAGATTACTAAGGGATGTCACCGTTTCCCATTCACCGAAAATATCTTCGCTTCTGTCAAGCCTTATGCTTCCCGTTATGTCATCATTTGCCCCGTCTTTCGATGCACGGTAATAATATCCGTCATCTGCTTTTATCATAGTTGTATCAATTATATCCCTTCCCGGACTTTCGATATACCTTTCTGCTTCTGAAAAATTAACAAAATCCTTCGTAGTAACGGCATATATACACATATTACCTGTTACTCTTCCATTCTCAAGCAGGCTTTCTGCAAAATATATAACATATTCACCGGTTTTCTCGTTATAGATTGCCTCAGGCGCCCACGCGCATCCTGCATCCGGCGACGCAACTTCAACTGCCCTTGGCTCCGACCAGTTCACAAGATCTTCTGATTCCCATATAATCAGATTATGGCTGCCGGTCACAGTTGCATTGGCGCGACCCCAGCCTCCCCTGTAATAGATGCTAAGGTCCGTTGCCAGCAGATAAAATTTATCCCCTTCAGCAGAACGGATTATATAAGGGTCTCTTACTCCCTTTTCTCCAATACTGCTCTCAAGCACAGGCTTGCCGTTATTAAGATCCATATAATTATAACCGTCTTCACTTACGGCAAAATATATCTGTTCGTCTGTTGAACTTCCCTCAGTACCTGTAAAACTTACAAAAAGATATGCCATATACTCATCTCCCCCGGCTTTTGTTTCCGCCGTACATACATTTGCAGGAATACCGGTCAGTATCATCGCTGCCGAAAGCACAAAGGATACTACAGCCTTAATCAATTTGTTTTTGCACATATAATGCGGCCCCCTTTTATAACATTATTCCATGTCACGTATAATTTTTCTTATCTGCAAAGTCATCATAGGAGCTACTGACAATTCATCTATTCCCATTCTTACAAGCCTTCTCGTTACCGATGCGTCAGAGGCAAGTTCACCGCATATTCCTACCCATTTGCCACGTTTATGGGCATTGTTAATAACCATCTGAATCATCCTGAATACAGCTTTATGGTGTGGATTATAGAAATCATCAATCTTCTCATTCTGATAACTGGCAGCAAGCGTGTATTGTGTTAAATCATTCGTTCCTATATTAAAAAAATCTACATATTCAGCAAGTTCATCGCTTATAAGCGCCGCTGCCGGAGTCTCAACCATTATTCCCTGTTTTGGAATTCTGTATGAAATACCTTCTCTTTTCAGCTCTGCTTTTACTTCATCAATAAGTTTCCTTATCTGCAGTATTTCACTTATTGATGTTATCATAGGATACATCACAGACAGATTGCCATAACATGCCGCTTTTAAAAGCGCTCTTAACTGTACTTTAAATATTTCCGGTTCTTTAAGGCATATCCTTATTGCCCTGTATCCCATTGCAGGATTTTCTTCATCCTTTAAGTTAAAATACCCGACTTTTTTATCGGCGCCTATATCGAGAGTACGTATTATGGTTTCCCTGCCATTCATTTTTTCACATAATTTTTTGTATATAAGGAACTGCTCATCCTCGTTTGGAAACCTGTTGCTTTCCAGATATATAAGTTCGCTTCTGAACAGACCTATGCCTTCTGCATCATTTGCAATAACGCTGTCAATATCAGACACCCTTCCGATATTATTATAAAGCCTTACTTTCTTTCCCCGCTTCGTTACAGTCTCCTGACCTATATATTCATTAAAGGTATTCCTGTCACATACATCCCTGTTCTGTTTAAGGCTCATATGCTTTATAAGGTCCTCGTCAGGATTAATAAATAGCGTACCTGTATATCCGTCAACTACAGCATTTTTTCCGTCCCATTCTTCTTTTACATTAACTCCCATAAGAGCAGGTATTCCCAAGGTTCTTGCAAATACTGCCGTATGTGAATTAGACGAGCCGTGATGAGTGACAAATGCCGCCACTTTGTTTTTATCCATGCGTACCGTCTCACTTGGGGTAATTTCTGAGGCAACTATTATAACAGGTTCATTTTCAAGCGTTATATCAAATGATTTGCCTTTAAGATTCGATATTACCCTGTCCGAAATATCTTCCATATCCACAGCACGGGCTTTAAAATATGAGTCTTCCATTCCGGCAAACATTTTGGCAAAATTATTCCCTGTCACAGCAACTGCAAATTCAGCATTGACGCACTGCCCGATAATAATATTTCTGATAGAATCGTTATAGTCCTCATCCTGCAGCATCATTGCGTGTACTTCAAATATAGCTGCGCTTGTTTCCCCAGCCTCTGCCACAGCTTTCTTATGAAGTTCTTTAAGCTGCCGTATAGCTTCTGCCTTTGCTTTTTCAAAACGTTCAAGCTCTCCATTTATATCATCAACGGCTGATTTTTTAATGTTTCCATTATCTTTCTTATAAAAAAGTATCTTGCCAATAGCAATTCCGTTATATAATGCTTTTCCAGTATACTTATCCATATATCAGTCCTCGATTTAATAATATCTGTCACTATAAATTTTAGTATACTGAAAACCAAATCATTTATGCATGTATTAATGATGGAAAAGCCTTATGCCATTAAATACCATGGCAATTTTATGTTTATTACAACATTCGATAACCTCATTATCACGTATTGAGCCTCCGGGCTGCACAATATATTTTACACCGCTTTTTCTTGCACGCTCAATATTATCGCTGAATGGGAAAAATGCATCCGAGCCAAGTGCTGCGCCATCCATTGTGTCAAGCCACGCTCTCTTTTCTTCTTCAGTAAATATTTCAGGTTTAACTTTAAATATTTTCTGCCATTCTCCTTCTGCAAGAACGTCCATATATTCATCGCCTATGTAATTGTCAATGGCATTGTCACGGTTTGCGCGTTTAAGTCCGTCTATAAACTGCAGGTTAAGTACTTTCGGGCACTGACGAAGAAGCCAGTTATCAGCCTTTGTTCCGGCAAGACGCGTACAATGTATACGTGACTGCTGTCCTGCCCCGATTCCTATAGCCTGTCCGTCTTTTACATAACATACTGAATTGGACTGTGTATATTTAAGTGTTATAAGCGCAATCATAAGGTCTCTTTTAGCCGAATCAGGAATATCCTTATTTTCAGTAACAACTTCACCAAGTGTGTTCTCATTAATTTCTATGTCATTTCTTCCCTGCTCAAATGTAATTCCGAATACATCCTTATGTTCAATCGGTTCCGGCTCATAATCAGGGTCAATCTCTATTATTGCATACGCACCTTTTTTCTTTTCTTTTAATATTTCAAGAGCTTCGGGTTCATATCCCGGCGCAATTATTCCATCTGAAAATTCTCTCTTTATTATCCTTGCAGTTGATACATCACACACATCTGAAAGCGCTATAAAATCTCCATAAGAAGACATCCTGTCAGCTCCTCTTGCCCTTGCATAAGCACATGCAAGAGGAGAAAGATCTTCCATGTCATCTACCCAGTATATCTTAGCAAGCACATCACTTAACGGAAGACCTACTGCCGCTCCTGCAGGAGATACATGTTTAAATGACGTTGCAGCGGGAAGAGATGTTGCTTTTTTAAGATCCCTTACAAGCTGCCATCCGTTAAACGCATCAAGAAAATTGATATATCCCGGTTTTCCGTTCAATACTTTTATAGGAAGCTCAGCTCCGTTTTTACAGAATATCTTTGCCGGTTTCTGGTTAGGGTTACATCCGTATTTAAGTTCAAATTCTTTCATAATATATTTCTCCTTATCTTAATTATTTTTATTTACTATTCTTGTTTCATAACTGCCTGTTCTGATATCTATATATCTTACAAATAAAGATACCTTATTATCCTCATTTAAGCTGTTCCATACCATATCGGTAAAATCATCTATTTCTTTATCAATAATCACGCGTTTAGGTTCTCCCATGAAACTTGGAAGCACATCTGCATCATACTGGTATGTATGGATAAATCTTCCTTCTCCTGCCGCCGGATTCTCATATGAAAAAGTATATCTGCTGCATGAATCAGGGTTGCCGCATGCGCTCTTTAAAATTGACATACAATAATCAGCTTTTCCATCTGAAATCTCAACCATACCCGATATTCTTGGAGTATAATTCGGTACGTCAGGTTCAAACTCACGTGTTCTTAAGGATTGTTCAAAGGTCTGTCCCTCTTTCATAAGCTCATATATAGTGTCAGTCTGGTCTCCGTTAGTAACTATCGTCTTATTATCAAGCACTCTTACAGGCGCATATATAATAAGGCTTGGGTCACTTAATTTTGCAGGGTCATGTGCCTGTGTACGTATACCGTCTCCGTCTTCTACAAATACCCTGTTGCGGCTGTTTACGCTTCTTCCCATTATGAAGTAGGCAATAACCATCTTATCTCCTTCTGCAGATTTTCCAATAACTATTCCTCTTCCGGGATAGGCATTGTTTTTAAGTTCTTTCTCTAATGACAGCAGTTCCATTTCTTATCTCCTTCCTTTGGTTAAAAATAAAACCACCTGAGCTAACATATATGCTGCCCAGGCGGTCGGCTTTTAATAATATCTGTACTCCCTGTAGGTAATCCCACGTATCCGCCAGTCGTACAAATCTATAATCAGAATACATTATCTGACAGATAATTTCAACGGCTAAATAGAAAATTTATAATTTAATTACTTTCCATTCCTTAATAAGCCGTTCTAAACTCCATGCCGCATTGGCAGGACTTGTAGACGGAAGGCAGTCTGCTTCTTTTTTAGTCTGTGGGAATATATATTTTTTATACAATTCTTCCGCTTTTCTTCCATTAACAAATATTTTCTTTATATCGGCCACATCCAATATCCGGTATATATCATTTGCCGTAACATTTCTAATGCTGCTGTCTGATGAACCTGTAATGTCACAGGATTTAATAACATCCCATACCGCTATATGGTGCATTAAAAGAAATTTTCTTTTTTCTTCCACCGTCTGCGGCACATTATCATCATGCACTGCAGAAACAACTTTCCAGAATCTGTTCTTCGGATGTCCGTAAAAAAATCTGTTTTCCCTTGATTTAACCGATGGAAATGAACCAAGTATAAGTATCTCTGAATGTTCATCATATACGGGTTCTATATTATGCTCTGTCACAGATTATTAACCTCCCCGGCAAACAATATCATTCCCGACACAGTATCGCGTATCATAAGAATGAACGGCCGGTTTACAATAAAGTCAATCTCTGAAGGTTTATCCGGCAGGAGCGCTGAAGCTTTTTCCAAACCGACATAAGTTACTGCGGCAGCTTTACTTCCTGCTTCGTCAACTTCAAGAGCCGTTTTATGTATAATCTCACTGACAAACAATCTTTCTCCATATGCGCCAGTTCCTATTTTCGAGAAATCCGCGCTGCCTCCATCAAATGATGTTTTCATTCCCATCTTTATAAGCAGATCTTTTAATGCATCGCTTGAACTATAATCAAGCTTAAATCTCGGAACTTTTAATGTCCTTATTTTCACCTGGGAATTATTGTCTGAAAGACCGGCTATTATACCATCACGTTCCTCATCGGTAAGAGAATTCCATACATCTCCGGTTCTGATGTTCGCATCTGTAGACATAATGATATCCATGGCATATTTTCCTGAAGAATAAGGCATCTCAATAGCAGTAACTTTATCGTTCTTAAAATATTTGTAATAAAAATCTTTTTGAGTCATCATATTAACGGTTTTTTCAGATACTGAACCATAAAACGGTTCAGAAACAGTATTACCCGTATTAAATGTCTTTGTCCATCTTCCTTCAAAATATATTGCATTTATAAGTGCCAGCGCCATATTTGCAGGAAATCTTGTAACAATACTGTCAATCATTTTATTGGTATTGTTGTATACCCATTTATTTACATCTTTTACTGTAGAATCGTCAAACAATACATTTCTGTATACTTCTGCATTATAATAATTATTAACGGCACCTATAAACCCGTTCTCAGCGCCCGGCGCCAGCTTAAGATTCTTTTCAAGCCATAATGAATCCGCTATACTAAGCGTCACCTTTTCATCCATACTTCCGTTCACATAACCGCTTATTGTATTATTCCATCCGTTAAGATCAGTTATTCCAAGCGTATTCATAAGTTCATTATAAGTATCGCCTGAGGCTCCGTTAGTAAGCATTGCCAATGCAATATATATACTTGCAGGCGATATGAAAGTATTCTTGTCATTTGCCTTTAATCCATCAAAAACTTTATATCCAAATGAATTTACTGCCTTTGAATACGGACTTAATGCAGTTGCCGCCGCTATAACTTCATCAGGTGATTTTGTCGGCTTGTTAACAACTGATTTTTCCTTTACCGTAACTTTAATTACATCCTTCTTTTTCTTATATAAGACCTTAATCTTAGCCTTACCCGCTTTTATACCTTTTATTACTATATATTTCTTTTTACTTACCGCTTTTACAATCTTTTTATCAGATGTTTTTAACTTTACTTTGCCCGGTGATGTATACTTCACTTTAGTCTTTTTACCTTCGTATACCGCTACCTTTTTCTTTGCTACTTTAAACCTGACACTTTTTTTAGCTGCCGCAGTACATGAACCGATACCGGTATACGTAAGCACAGCGGCCATAAACAGTGCCGTAACCTTCAAAACTTTACCTTTCATATTATTTCCCTCCTCGTATAATATCTTTTAGATACAGTAAATGTACCTTGATAACTTAATAAATTTTTGTTCAATAGGCTTAGTA
>CANQEL010000003.1 GCA_947594855.1 uncultured Lachnospiraceae bacterium | reverse complement strand
AATCCTCGATAGCTCAGTCGGTAGAGCACGCGGCTGTTAACCGCGCTGTCGTAGGTTCGAGTCCTACTCGGGGAGCTTATTTAATAATGATATGGCCCCGTGGTCAAGCGGTTAAGACATCGCCCTTTCACGGCGGTAACACGGGTTCGATTCCCGTCGGGGTCACTTTTATGAAGGAGTAACAATATTTTGCTTCCTTCATAATTATATATAAGAGTTATTTAATATGGCGCCATGGCCAAGTGGTAAGGCAAAGGTCTGCAACACCTCTATCACCAGTTCAAATCTGGTTGGCGCCTTTTTGAATAATATAAAGCTGTGCAGCCATAACAGGTTACACAGCTTTTATTATTTTATATACTACTCCTTACAGGTATCTCACCCATATAGTTACTGTAGATATAATAAGTACAATTATGGTTGGAATAACGAGTTTTGAGCAATACATCCGCCACGTGATAGGATGTCCTTCTTTTGCGGCAACAGAAGTTCCTACTACGTTTGCCGATGCGCCAATAGGGGTTGCGCTTCCGCCGATATCTGTACCCATTGATAATGCCCAGGCGAGAATCGGCAGCATAGTACTGCTTCCTGCAAGGTCATTAATAACAGGTATCATGGTTGCGGCAAAAGGTATATTGTCTATAAATGCGCTTGCTATAGCTGATACCCATATGATTATGGCAACCATAAGCATTGTATTATCGCCGCTTATATGGTGAATCATTGACGCAATTATTTCGAGAACGCCTGTCTGTTCAAGACCGCCGATTACCACGAAGAGACCTACAAAAAACAAAAGAGTTTTGTAGTCAACTTTTTTAAGTAGCGCAAGGCAGTTTTTTGCGGATGTGATAAGTGTAATAAGAGCTATAAATATTCCGATAAATGCAACGGTAAGCCCTGTCTGCGCATGGGTTATAAGAAGAACTACTGCTGTAAGGAATATAGCGCAGCTTATTATAAAACCTGTTTTGTTGGTAATGACTTCCGCCGGATTAGGATAATTGATTGTTTCAGAGCCGGGACCTGAGTTATGTGTAAGGTCTTTTCTGAATAAAAAGTAAAAGTATATAAGTATGACTATAAGTGATATTCCCGCAATTAAACCTGTATGTGTAAGAAAATCCATAAACGTATATCCAAGCGATGTTCCGATGATTATATTTGGCGGGTCGCCGCACATGGTTGCCGAACCTCCGAGATTGGCACAGAATACTTCAGCGAGAATCATGGGAACCGGATTGAATTTTAACAGGTGTGCAAGTTCAACGGTAACTGCTGCAAGGAACAGTATAACGGTAATGCTGTCTATAAACATTGACAATACTGCTGAAAGGAGCATGAATGTCATAAATATAGGTATAACTTTATACTTGACAAGCTTTGCAATCATAAGGCATAGCCATCTGAAAAATCCGTTATGAGCCATGCCCTCTACCATAACCATCATGCCGGCAATAAAAAATATCGTTGCCCAGTTGATACCCGTGGTAATCTCTTCGGCAGTGCCGGTATGGTACCAGAAATCAGTAGTAATTATTGATTTTACATTAAGCGTTTCAATTGCTGCGTCTGCGTTGTGCAGACATATTCCGAAAACTAAAATAAGAGTTGCACATGCGCTGAGCAAGGTTACAATGTGCCGCTCTATTTTGTCGGTAATAATAAGTGCAAACATTATTACGAAAATAACGCCTGCGGTAATCTGTGCTATCATATTCTATCCCCCGTATATTTTATTAAAATTTATTATCTTGACATAATTTGTTATGTCAAATATAGTATAACGTAAACAATAATTAAAGGCAATGGTTATTGTATTAATATTTTTTTTAGAGAGAAGAGATAAGGCTTGGAAAAAGTATCGGTCAGAAATCTTGTGGAATTTATATTAAGAACTGGTGATATAAAAGAGTATTCAGGCGGAGTAAGAGATGCGGAAGTAATGCATACGGGTACCAGAATACATAAAATGATACAGAAAAGCAAAGAGCATGGGTATATTCCTGAGGTTCCCATGGATATAGAATATGATACTGAATATGATAAAGAGCCGGTAACTATTAAAGTAGAGGGTCGCGCTGACGGGATTATAGAGGGCGAAGGTTTCGTTACAATTAATGAAATAAAATCCATGTTAAGAGACGTTACGAAACTTACTGAAGCTGAATATCTGCATGTTGCGCAGGCAAAATGTTACGGCGCAATATATGTTATGAAGCATGATGTGGATAAATGCAATATTCAGATTACTTACTGCCAGATGGAAACTATGCTAATGAATGAATTTGAAGAGGAATATACTGCGGGTGAATTAAAAAAATGGTTTCATGAGCTTGTGACGGAATATGCCAAGTGGGTCGTGTTCAGAATGAGATGGCAGAATATCAGGGATGCTTCCATTAAGAAAATGAAATTTCCGTTTGAATACAGGAAGGGGCAGTTTGATCTTGTTAAAAATGTATATTTTACGATATTAAGAAAGAAAAATATATTTGTACAGGCGCCGACGGGAACGGGTAAGACGATATCTACAATTTTTCCGTCGGTAAGCGCGGTGGGGGAAAAGCTCTTAGATAAAATCATATATCTTACAGCCAAAACCATTACACGGACTGTTGCCGAAGAAACCGTAAAAATACTTGCAGATAGCGGCGTTATGTTAAAATGCGTTACTATTACGGCAAAGGATAAGATATGTATACTTCCTAAAGCAGAGTGCAGCCCGGAAAAATGTATAAGAGCAAAAGGACATTACGACAGGGTAAATGATGCGGTATATGACCTTCTTACAAACGAACAGAACATATCAAGAAAACTTATAGAAGAATATGCGGAAAAATATTCAGTATGTCCGTATGAAATGTGCCTTGACGTTACTAACTGGAGCGATATGGTCATATGTGATTATAATTATGTATTTGACCCTAACGTATATCTGAAAAGATTTTTTGCGGATGAAGATAAAAATGATTATATACTTCTTATTGACGAAGCGCATAACCTTATCGAGCGCGCAAGGAATATGTATAGCGTGGAACTGGATATGGGACTTGTAAGGGATGTTAAAAAAAGTGTTAAAATTATTGCTCCCAAACTGTATAAGGCGCTTGAGAGCGTTAACCGCGCAATGCTGGCATACAAAAGGCAGTGCGATGAATTTTCGGTGTTTGATTCAGTGGGCGCGCTTGTAATAAAAGTTATGAATGTAGTCACGGCATATGATGATTTCCTTCGTGATATACTTAAGGAACATCCCGATTATGCAAACAGGGAGAATATGTTCCAACTGTATTTTGATATGAGATATTTTCTTGTAATATCAGAGGTACTTGATGACAAATACCGTATATGCGGAAGTTATACCGACAGGGGAGAATTTGTTATTACGCTTAAATGCATGGACCCATCAGGTATGATTGGAGAGTATCTTGCCAAAATAAGAAGCGCGGTATTTTTCAGTGCAACGCTTCTGCCGGTAAAATATTATATGCAGCAGCTTGGGGCGGCAAGTGATGATTATGCGGTATATGCAGAGTCTTCTTTTGACCCTGCAAGGCAGCTTATACTTGCGGCAACTGATGTAAGCGCAAGATACAGCAGGCGTACAAAAGAAGAATACGCTAAAATAGCCGGATATATTGATGGTTTTATAAGTGCCAGACAGGGGAATTATATAGTTTTTTTCCCATCATACAAAATGCTTGGGGAAGTATGCGGGTTCATGGAAGAAAAAAACGGTACTGTCTATGTGATGCAGCATGAGAACATGACAGAATCCGAAAAAGAAGAATTTCTTGAGAATTTTACTGCAGAAGACGGAGTAACAAAGGTAGGTCTGTGCGTGCTTGGAGGAGTTTTTGGCGAAGGGATAGATTTGCAGGACGACAGGCTGATAGGAGCTGTTATTTTGGGAACCGGGCTTCCTATGGTAGGTGATGAAAGGGAACTTTTTAAATATTATTATGATGAGGTAAATGGCAAAGGATTTGAATATGCATATCTGTATCCGGGAATGAATAAAGTGCTTCAGGCAGCAGGGCGCGTTATAAGGACGGCAAGTGATAAAGGCTGCATACTTTTGCTTGATGACAGATTTGCCACAGGTCAGTATAGAAGTCTTTTTCCGAGAGAGTGGAAAAATATGCATTATATAAGATATAATGAGATGAGTGATGCGCTTAAGGATTTTTGGAGTAAGGAAGATTAAAAAATAAGAAAGGGTTGATTATATGGCTACACCTCATATTGAAGCAAAGGAAAATGATTTTGCAAAAACAGTGCTTATGCCCGGCGATCCGCTCAGGGCGAAATTTATTGCGGAAAAGTATATTGACGATGCAAGACTTGTGAATAATGTGCGAGGGGTACAGGGTTATACCGGAACGTATAAAGGTAAGGAAATATCCATCATGGCAAGCGGAATGGGTATGCCTTCAATGGGGATATACAGCTACGAACTGTACAAATTCTATAATGTTGATAATATAATAAGGATAGGTTCGGCAGGAGGAATTGCAGATGAGCTTGAATTAAGGGACATAGTAATTGCAATGGGATGCTCAACCAATTCAAATTATGCAGCGCAGTATAATGTGCCGGGGATGCTTGCGCCGCTTGCGGATTACGGACTTTTATCTGCCGCAGTATCAGTATGCAGGAAGAAAAATATAGATGTTAAAGTCGGAAATATTTTTACATCAGATGTATTTTACAATGATGATGCCGAATTTAACCTGAAATTGAAACGACTTGGCATACTTGCCGTAGAAATGGAAACAGCGGCGTTGTATTTTAATGCTGCAAGGCTTTCTAAAAGAGCGTTGTCAATATGTACGATATCGGATCATGTTATAAAAGGTGGGGAGTTGTCTGCAAAAGACAGACAGGATACTTTTACTGAAATGATGGAAATAGCATTGGAAACGGTGTATATGCTGTAAAAATGTGGAGCTGTGGATAAAACAGAGTAAACTTAAGAGCCAAGTACTTGACAATGCATAATATTTGAGGTAATATAATTGTGCTATGATATCATATAAAGGGAGGAAATTATTTTATGAAGAATCAAGTATTTTTTGCATTATTAATCACCATTACCCTGTCACTTTTTGGCTGCGCCGAAGCACCCGAAGAAGTTCAGGATAATATGAAACAGTACAACGAAAACAAGCAAATTGAAGAACCGTCAGATGATTACTGCAGCATTGAAGAGTTAAAAAAAGCTGATATTAAAGCGCTGAATGAAAAGTATGATAATATTGTTTTGCCCGAGGATACAGACCTTTCGGGCATTGAAGCCGTCAGTTTGCTCAATGTACAGGTTGAAGAGAATTACATTGATAAATATCAGGATAAATTTAAAAAGCTTTTTAACATATCGACGGATGATTTTGAAGAAGGCACAAGTCCGGGCGGCAAATCGCACCGCTTTTTTGATGGCAGCCGGTATTTTGGCATTGACGAGTGCGGGTTTATGGCATATATGGGTGAAAATCATTACGGAAACAGTCCGCTGGCCGTTAATAATGCAGAGTATTACGAATTGGGTAAGGATGATAATGTTACCGTTGATTTCAAAAGCAAACAGGTATCCTTGGGCGAATTGTGCAAATCTGCGGAGGACTGGTATAAAACCAACGCTCAGACTAACTCGCTTGATTATAAGATAACCGACGCGATTTTAGCAGATGCGGAATATGAAGACGATAAAATGAAGCAGGCGGAACTTTTTGGCGCCTTTTCTTACAAAGGCATATGTTTTAACAGTTATTTTACAAATCATTCCGAGGGCGCAAATAAAGATGATTATTATCTTGATATGATATATAATGCATCGATTGTGTACGATGATTTTGGGGTTGTCGGACAATTTACCGTTAATAATCAGACTCTAAATATATTGTCCGAAGAGGAACAGGAGAAAGTAATCAGCTTTGAAAATGCCGCAGAAAAAGTATCAACAAAGCTTTCGGGCTTTGGAACAATGGAATTTGACAAAGTTGTTCCGTTATATAGGATAGTAATGCATGTCACAAATAATGCGAATGGATATAGCTCGGGGCAGACCTTTGAGGCAAGGCCTGTTTATGCATTCTTAATTGAAGGGGATGACTGGAAAGAACTTGGAAATTCTGTATCACCTGCGCAGATTTATGAAAAATACTGTCTGGTAGACATGATTTCCGGAGAATTTGTTTCATCCATTAATTAAATTAGAATTACGGAGATGCGCATTATGATAGTAAAGAAAAAAATGCCTTACTATATTTTTGCCGTTGCTGTTATAGAATTTATATTTTTGCTGTCTGACTGCATGATTTACGGTAACGAAACATATTCATACATAAAAACGGTATTTACGTTTCAAAAGGAATATCTTGCCGGACAGTACGTTACTGCCGCGCATACGCTCGGCATGGCAAGCACTTACTGGTCATACATTATTATGTCCGTTGCCGTATGTATTCCGACAATATCCGAATTTTTTGATGAGCTCAACAGCGGGCTGCATCTTGGAATACAGATGAAAAAGGGCAGATACAGGTATATTATTTCAAAATGTTTTTTTTCTTATATAAGCGGCGCAGTTACGGTTTTTATTGCGTTATTCATATTTTTAGTAATAATATCGATTACACTTCCGATTAATTATGAATCGGCTGCTTCGGTTATGGAAAGTTTGTCCACGGACGGAATGAAAGAGCTTATTAATACGTTTTTGCGCCAGTCCGTTACATTTATGCTGTATGCCGGCGCAATGTCACTGACAGGAATACTGACCGTATTCATATATGCGGATATGTTATTTGATTTAAGTCTGGTATTTATACTTGCTTATTTTACAATAAATCCGTTTATATATCGGATATTATGGCTTCCGGCAGCCTTTACGGTCTTTCTTTTTATACTTTGTCCACTACTTTGGAAATATAGGAGCAGACTATTATGATAATCATAAAAAACATATGGCTTGTTGCCAAGTCAGAATATATTAAATTTATAAGCAATCCAAGGATTATTATTTTGGTTGTAATGTATCTTATTAGTAAAAGAATGGTTATTTCTCCTTTTCTTGCTGCGGCAGAAAAAATGAACCAGCCGATAGGATTTTTTGAAATGCCCATTGCTGTTGCAAATTCGGGGCTCAGCATGCTTTTAATTATTATTTCTTACATTATATTAATGTCGTCATTTCCTCAGATTAATGACAATATTCCGTTCTGCATTGCAAGGACGGGACGGTATAATTGGATTTTGGGAGAATTGTTATTCCAGTTTTTGAGTTCATTTACATATGTGGCGCTGATTATAATTGTATCTATATTTAACGGCATGAAAAATGCATATATTGCAAATGGCTGGAGCCTTGTTGTTACCGACTATGATAAGATTTACGGTGATGGAACGAATGTTATGTCACGCATTATTTCTCCCGAACTTTATTATCAGATGACGCCATATAAAGCATTTTTTATGTCTTTTCTGCTGATGTTTTTATTTATCCTGTTCTGCAGTCTTTTTTTTCTTGCGGGCTGTTTGTATTCCAGAAGGCTTATGTTTTTCTTTATACAGGCGGCGCACATAATTGCGGGCGGCGCATTTTTGAATTTTAACACAAAATTACAATGGCTGTTTCCATTCTGCCATTCATTTACAGCCGCGCACTATCAGGACTTTTTCAGGGCATATAAATTTCCACCGTGGGGTTCTGTGGCATCATTCATTATAATGTATGTTATTTTATTAATTATAATAATCAGAAAAGCAAAGATTGTAAGTCTTGATATGATTGGAGGAAATGTATTGCCATGATTAATGTAGATAATGTTTCTTTAGTGCTTAATAAATACCAAATACTTGATAATGTATCTATAAGTGCAAAAAAAGGCGAAGCAGTAGGTCTTGTCGGAGGAAACGGTTCAGGAAAAACCATGCTGATGAAATGCATATGCGGATTTAACACAATGTTTACCGGAGAAATAACCGTAAACGGAAAAATAATCGGAAAAGATGTTGAATTTGCTCCCAATACAGGCTTTATTATTGAGACGCCGGGATTTGTCCCATATATGACCGGTTATGAAAACCTGCAGGTGCTGGCCGGAATAGAAAAGATTATTGATAAAAATAAAATACGGGAGTTTATGGAATTTGTCGGTCTTGATCCTGATAATAAAAGAAGTGTTAAAAAGTATTCTCTCGGTATGCGCCAGAGGCTTGGCATAGCTCAGGCTTTAATGGAAAATCCCGATATTCTTATTCTTGATGAGCCGTTTAACGGACTTGATAAAGCTATGACGGCAAGAATGAGGGATGTATTGGTTGAAGAAAAAAAGAAAGGGAAAACAATAATACTTGCTTCACATAATGAAAACGATATTAATTATATATGTGACAGAATCTATGAGATTGACGGAGGGAAAATTTGATTGACATATTTTTTGACATACGGTATTATAATAATAAAGATGGGCAACTTGAGTGTCTGTCAAAGCGTTAAAATAAGGTGTTGTGCCGGAGTGCAGTATCTTATTAGCTTTATAAGGGTTTGACATTTACCACAATCCGGCTAGACAGTTCTGCTGTTGAAAGAAAATGTTAGAAAAGCTCTGCTTAAGCAGGGCTTTTCTAATATAAAAGTACGGATAGGATGAGGTTATGAATAATATATATGATTGTGTTATTTCTTTTGAATCGTTACTTGACACGGAATATAATATTCTGCTTGGCAGAAAAGGAGTGGCTATAACCCTGAGAATTATATTTGATAAGAAAGATTGTTATCATTTAATGGGGTTGCAATATCTGACAGACAGAGCAGAACTGAGACGTGACAGGGGAATTGTTTTTGATGAAATAAGAGAAGAGATTATAACAGCATCGCAAGTTGAAATGTCAGATTTTTATAAAAATATTGCAGAGCGAGTAGATATGCTGCCGTTATTGGAAGATTTATTTGACAGCAATGATACGATATTCAAGTATAACAGGAGAAATAATATACACTCAATGATAGAGGCAGATTATCTTATGAAAAATAAGGCAAAAGGCAGGAATGTGTTTATTTTTTTATCAAGGAAAGAAGATGATAAATATTACTGTCGTTCTTTTTTCCCGCAAAGCAGAAGGGATTATACACAGAATCAGGCGTCATGGACATTGTTGTATAAGGAGAAAATCCGTAGATCAACAGGTAAATCAGTTATTTTATATGACAGATTGTAAAAAAACACTCATTTTATGTGGGCAAAATTTTTTGTTGACAAAACCAAATGCTTAATGTAGACTAGTATAGGTCAGACTAGGAAAGCATCTGTGTGTGCCAGTAGCTCAGTTGGATAGAGCAACGGCCTTCTAAGCCGTTTGTCGGGGGTTCGAATCCCTTCTGGCACGTTTCATGGTGGGTATAGCGCAGCTGGTTAGCGCGCCAGATTGTGGCTCTGGAGGCCAAGGGTTCGAATCCCTTTATCCACCTTTTTTATTTATTATTGGGCTATCGTCAAGCGGTAAGACACAGCACTTTGACTGCTGCATGCGCTGGTTCGAATCCAGCTAGCCCAGCTATACGGATATTAGATAATATGTGATATTGTTTATATACGAACTGCTATCTTTTAGAAGGCAGTTTTTCTTTTTACTTTCTACCAATTTTTAGCCAAGTACTTGACAATGCACAATATTTGAAGTAATATAATTATGCAATAATATCATATAAAAGGAAGGAAGCGGAAGTGATTATGTATAAAAAAAAGATATTAATAATTGCTGCGGTTATGTGCGTAATGATATTTGCGGCATGTGGGAGAGAAAAAGAAACAGAAACAGATACAGGTGAGGATTCATATGTATATAATGAAATAAAGGTAGGAGTAGATGATAAATATAATGAAATGTATCCAAACGGATTTGATACGCAGATATATGGAAGCTGTGTAAATAACAATAATCTGTACTATGCGGTAAAGATAACGCCGAAATATGATGAAGAATATTATAATGATGTGATAAATCTATCGCCTGAAGAGATGCAGGAAAAATACGGCAAGGATACTGATGAAGGGAAAGTGTATAAGTATGACCTTAAGGAGGGCACATATTCGGAGATGTGTTCTATTGATAATGTGTCGGAGCTTGACTGTCTTATCGTAAACAGTAAGGAAGAGGTAGTGTTTCCTAATATTAATGACGGCAGTGACGGTGAAAACGGGCTTAGGATGACTAAAGCGAGGTATGCCGGGGATGGTACGCTGTATATTGCGGCAGACTGCGATACAGGAGAGTATAGCTCGTGCCTGCTTGGATTTGATGAGGCGGGAAATAAGACCTGCGCAATATATACTGATGATTTTATAGAGGATATAATATTTGATAATAACGGAAAGCTCATTGTGGGTACAAATACGGGATATGATCTGAAATATTCGTATGTGGACACAGGTAAAGGCGAGCTTTCATATGAGACGATATCCGGTGATGAATATAATTTTGGATACGACGGACATGGCGGACCTCCAAAAAGCTTCATGTACGACGGATATAATGATACGTCATTTTATGTGAGGGATATGGATAATCTGTATATGTATGATAACAGCTCGCATGAAATGAAACACATGCTTAACTGGCTTGATACGGGAATCATAGGCATGTATGTACAGAGTCTTACGTATACTGATGACGGACGGATGTTTTTAATATATAGGGATAATATGATGAGGTATACCTTTGGGTATATTGAGAAAACGCCTGTTTCGGAAAAACAGGTAATAAAATATGCCGCGCTCTGCAAAGACGGAGCTGTAATGGCGGATCAGGAGCGTAAGGAAAATGTTATAAGATACAACAGGACAAGTGACAAATATAAGGTTAAGCTTATAGATTACAATAATGAAAGCGACCCCGGCGAGGCTCTGGCAAGGGATGTAATGACCGGCAATATACCTGATGTAATCGATATAAATACGGTAGATGTGGCAAAATATGAAAAAGCGGGACTTTTCTGCGACCTTATGCCATATCTTAAAAAGGATGATACATTAAATGAAGATTATTTTACAGACGGTCTTATTGATGTAATGACTACAGACGGCAAATTGTACTATATTATGAAAAAATTTAGTATAAAGACAATGGCGGCAAAAGCTTCGGATGCGGGGCAGTATAATACAGGCTGGACTATGGATGAATTTATCGACTATTATAACTCAAAGCCTGAGGAGACGATGTTAAGCAGCACCGATTCAAAAAGCGAGATATTTGACAGCCTTATAAAATATACTATAGACAGCTATATTGACTGGAATACGGGTGAAGTGAATTTTAAGGACGGGGAATTTAAAAAGCTTATTGAATTCTGTAACAGATTCCCGGAGAATTATGAAATCTATAATGATTATAATGATGTACGAAAATATATAAAGAATGGGAAAATCCTTATTGATTTTATCGATATCTCCGATATAACTGACTTGAGATACGGACAGACACTCTTTAGTAATGATATTGAATATACGGGATATCCTGCAGAGGACAGGAATGGAACATATATATGTCCTGAGGGCAGCGCGCCTGCAATGACGGCTTCTTCTGAAAACAAAGAAGCGGCATGGGATTTTATTAAAAGCATTGTAACATATAATCCTGAGGGGGAATATGATGCAGAAGAAACTATGCATGCTTATATGCCGGCAGGAAAAGAAGAATTTGAAAAGCTTATACGCAGGGTATCGGCAGCAGAGACATATACCGAAGAGGACGGAACGGTTGTAACGCCGTACAGTGACGGAACGTCTATGGTGAATAACCTTGAGATTGACAACAGTATTTTTACTGATAAGGATGTGGAGCTGATAAAAAACCTTATTAAAAACGCAAAATTCAAAACGGATAACAGTGAAGTTATAAAAATAGTCAGTGAAGAGGTTTACGGATATTTCAGGGGAAGCAAGTCTGCTGATGATGTTGTTAATATACTTCAGGACCGGGTATATAAATATGTAAATGAGAATGCTTGACAATAATATTTCTTTTTGGTAGAATATCCGAATATAATAGTAATAATAAATGCGTTGACGGGGAGAAAGCATAAGTAATGTGTTTTCAGAGAGCTGTCGTTTGGTGAGAGATGGTACCACACCTTGTGTATACTGGCCCCTGAGCAGTACCGCCGAAATGTATAAAAGTAGGCTGTACCGGAATCCTGCCGTTATCATAAGGAAGCAGTTCGCACAATGCCGACTGTAGCGAGTGGCTGCATATGCAGCAAACAGAGTGGTACCGCGGGTACCTGATACGTAGGTAACAGGTCTCGTCTCTTAAGAATTATCTTTTGGGACGGGGCTTTTCTATTTTATTTATTCTAAATTTTAATAGGAGGAATGAGAGCTTATGATGGATGTGACCAAGTATAGTCCGGGTTATTATAATCCGCCTAAGACAGAGTACAGATGGGTTCATAAGGACCATATTGAGAAAGCACCGGCGTGGTGCAGCGTAGACCTTCGCGACGGTAATCAGAGTCTGGTTATACCGATGGGACTTGAAGAAAAAGTTAAATTTTTTAAGATGCTTGTAGATATCGGGTTTAAGGAGATTGAAGTCGGTTTCCCTGCTGCAAGCGATACGGAGTACAATTTCCTTAGAACTCTTATTGATAACAATATGATACCGGAAGATGTAACTGTACAGGTGCTTACGCAGTGCCGTGACCACATAATCAGAAAAACTTTTGAAGCCCTTGCCGGAGCTCCGAATGCAATTGTGCATTTTTATAATTCGACGAGTGTTGCGCAGAGGGAACAGGTCTTTAGGATGTCAAAAGAGGAAATTATGCAGATTGCTACTGACGGCGCAAAACTTGTAAAACAGCTTGCAGATGAGTATGACGGTAATTTCAGATTTGAATACAGCCCGGAAAGTTTTACAGGTACCGAGCCTGAATATGCTCTTGACGTATGTAATGCCGTTCTTGATATACTTGAGCCTTCAGACGATAATCCTGTAATTATTAACCTTCCTGTTACGGTATCAATGAGCATGAGCCACATATATGCAAACCAGATTGAATATATGAGTGACAATATGAAATACAGGGATAATGTGATACTTTCAATACATCCGCACAATGACAGGGGATGCGGCGTTGCAGATGCAGAACTTGCGCTTCTTGCGGGCGCTGACAGAATTGAGGGAACGCTTTTCGGAAATGGTGAGCGTACCGGCAACGTGGATATAATTACGCTTGCAATGAATATGTACAGCCACGGTGTAGATCCGGGGCTTGATTTTTCGGATATGCCCTCAATAGTAAAATTATATGAAGAAGTAACGGGAATGCATGTGTATGAACGTACGCCATATGCAGGAGCACTTGTATTTGCAGCATTTTCCGGAAGCCATCAGGATGCGATTGCTAAAGGCATGCACTGGAAGGATGAACACCATCTGCATGAATGGACAGTTCCGTATATTCCTGTGGACCCTAAAGATATAGGAAGAACTTATGATGCGGATGTAATAAGGGTAAACAGCCAGAGCGGAAAAGGCGGTATAGGATATATACTTGCGCAGAATTACGGATATGAACTTCCGCATGATATGCGTGAGCATTTTGCATATATGGTAAAGGGTGTATCTGATAAGACGCACAGTGAAATGAAGCCTGATGAGATATACGATATTTTCAAAAAGACTTATCTTAACAAGACAAAACCGCTTAATGTTGTTGAAGCGCATTTCGTACAGGAAGACGGAATCGTTGCAAAGGTAAGTATAGAACTTAACGGAATCATGCATGTTGTATCTGCTCATGGAAATGGGCGTCTGGATGCGGTAAGCAATGCGATAAAGAAATATACCAGCCTTGAGTTCCACATAGAACATTATTCGGAGCACAGCCTTTCGCACGGTTCAAACAGCGATGCGGCTGCATATCTGGGAATAAGGCTGGAAGACGGAACTATGTCGTGGGGAGCAGGTACGGATTCCGATATTATAAAAGCGGGAATCAAGGCGCTTGTGAGCGCGTATAACAACAGTGATTATATTATTTAAAAAGGAGATGACATATATGGGAATGACTATGACACAGAAGATTCTTGCAGCACATGCAGGTCTTCCTTCCGTTAAGGCAGGGCAGCTTATCAATGCTTCGCTTGATATAGTACTTGGAAATGACATAACAACTCCTGTAGCTATAAACGAATTTGAAAAAGCAGGATTTGACAGTGTATTTGACCGCAGGAGAATTAATATAGTACTTGACCATTTTGCGCCTAATAAAGATATAAAGGCTGCAGAACAGTCAAAACAGTGCAGGGAGTTTGCGCATAAATATGACATAGAGAATTTCTATGATGTAGGTGAGATGGGAGTTGAACACGCCCTTCTTCCGGAGAAAGGTATCGTAACCGCAGGAGACTGCATAATTGGTGCTGACAGCCATACATGTACTTATGGAGCGGTAGGAGCTTTTTCAACCGGTGTCGGAAGTACTGATATGGCAGCAGGAATGGCGACAGGCAAATGCTGGTTTAAGGTTCCTTCGGCAATAAAAATAGTACTTAACGGAAAACTTGGAAAATGGGTATCAGGTAAGGATGTAATCCTTGACATCATAGGAAAGATTGGTGTTGACGGGGCGCTTTACCAGAGTATGGAATTCTGCGGGGAAGGAGTAAGTTCACTTAATATAGACGACCGTCTTACCATATGTAATATGGCAATTGAAGCAGGAGCCAAGAACGGAATATTCCCTGTAGATGATATTACAAGAGAGTATCTGGATGCAAGGACACAGAGGGAATATATGGTGTATGAGGCAGACGAGGATGCAGAATATACACAGACTATAGAAATCAATCTTTCAGAACTTGAACCTACGGTATCATATCCGCATCTTCCGGAGAATACACATCCTGTAAGCGAGGCTTCTGACATTAAGATTGATCAGGTAGTAATAGGAAGCTGTACCAACGGAAGGATATCCGATATGGAGACGGCATATGAGATACTTAAAGGCAAAAAGGTTAAAAAGGGAGTAAGGGTAATAATTATTCCTGCAACAATGGCGATATACAAAGAATGTATTACCAGAGGTTATATGGAAGCGTTTATAGATGCAGGCTGCGTTGTGTCAACTCCGACATGCGGACCGTGTCTTGGCGGATATATGGGAATACTTGCATCAGGCGAGAAATGTATATCTACGACTAACCGAAACTTTGTCGGACGTATGGGACATACATCAAGCGAAGTATATCTTGCAAGCCCGGCAGTGGCAGCAGCATCAGCTCTTACAGGCTATATAAGTAATCCTAAGGAGGTATAGAATAATGGAAGCAAAAGGATATGCACATAAATATGGGGACAATGTTGATACAGACGTTATTATTCCGGCGCGTTATCTTAATACGCCTGATGCAAAAGAGCTTGCGCTTCATTGTATGGAAGATATAGATAAGGATTTTACAGGCAAGGTAAAAGCGGGAGATATAATGGTAGGCGGACTGAATTTCGGATGCGGCTCATCCAGGGAGCATGCGCCGCTTGCAATTAAAACATCAGGAATATCATGTGTTATAGCTAAGACGTTTGCGCGTATTTTTTACCGTAATGCCATCAATATAGGACTTCCGATACTTGAGTGTGAAGCGGCAAGCGATGCCATTAATGACGGCGACGAAGTTTCGATTGATTTTGATACGGGAGTTATAACCAATATTACACGTGGCGAGACATATAATGCCGAGCCGTTTCCCGAATTTATACAGAATATAATATCAGAGGGCGGACTTATGGCGTCAATCGGAAAGGGAGATAAATAATATGGATAAGAAAATAGCTGTTATACGCGGAGACGGGATTGGACCCGAGATTGTAAATGAGGCAATAAAAGTTCTTGATGCGGTTGCAGAAAAGTATAACCATAAATTTGAATATACAGATGTGGATATGGGAGGCTGTGCCATAGATAAATGGGGAGAGCCTCTTCCAAAGGAGATGCTTGAGCGCTGTCTTGCTTCTGACAGTGTGCTGCTTGGTGCAGTTGGCGGACCTAAATGGGACAATGTTCCGGGGGATAAGAGACCTGAGAAAGGGCTTCTGGCGCTCAGGGGAGGAATGAAATTGTATTCCAACAACAGACCTGCAAAATTATGGTCGCAGCTTGCCGAGGCAAGTCCCCTTAAACCTTCAATTGTGGAAAAGGGCATTGATTTCATAGTTGTCAGGGAACTTATAGGCGGAGTGTATTTCGGCGAGCATACTACGGTAAATAAAGACGGCGAGGAAACTGCAACGGATATAATGGAATATGCAGAACATGAGATTGAGCGTATAGGACGCATCGGCTTTGAAACTGCAATGAAAAGAAGACATAAGCTTACCAGCGTGGATAAAGCAAATGTACTTGATACAAGCCGTCTGTGGAGAAAAGTAATGCACAGGCTTAAAGATGAATATCCCGAAGTTGAATACAGCGATATGCTTGTTGATAATGCCGCCATGCAGATAGTTAAAGATCCTTCACAGTTTGACGTTATAGTTACGGAGAATCTGTTCGGAGATATATTATCAGATGAGGCAAGTATGATTACCGGTTCAATAGGAATGATTCCGTCATCAAGCCTTGGCGATGGAGGCTGCGGACTTTATGAGCCTATACACGGTTCGGCGCCTGACATTGCAGGACAGAATAAGGCTAATCCTATAGGAACGATATTGTCTGCAGCAATGATGTGCCGCTTCAGTTTTGATATGCCTTCTGAGGCAGACGCTATTGAAAATGCAGTTACAAAAGCGCTTGACGCAGGGCTTAGGACAGGTGACATAATGCAGGAAGGATGTACTCTTGTCGGATGTAAGGAAATGGGAGATGCTATTTTATCATATTTAGAGTAGCTTTTTGTTGAATTAGGTAATAATCATATGGTATAATTTTATTTTAGTAATGATTGTACGTTACAATAATACTTAGATTGAGGGGAGGATGGATTCTGAATGGAATTTGTCGGATTTTTAATTCTATTTCCATTTGTGGCAGCAGCGATTCTGGCATGTACTAAAAATGATAATATAAGAAAAGTCGTTGTATATGCAAGCAGTATATTGATTATTGCTGCAGCTGTCTGTTTTTCGGTAATGCACCTGATTTCAGGAGAATCGGTAGCTTATCTTGAGGAAACAGAAATGATTGATAGAATAATGATGTGTGGCGAATTGTTTTTAACGGTTCTGATAGTAGTTCTCAGTGTCAGATATAAAAAGGTTCTGCCCGCAGTTTTATCTTTATTACAGACAGGTCTTATGCTTTGGTTTGAGCTTATTGCAAAAAAACCTGAGACCGGTGCGCAGATGCATCTGTTCTGTGACAGGCTCACTATAGTAATGTGCCTGATTGTAGCAGTTGTCGGTACTTTGATATGTGTGTATGCTGTTGGATATCTTAAGGATTACCATAATCATCATACGGAGTACAAGGATAGGAGGCCGTTTTTCTTCGGAATGCTTTTTGTATTCCTGGGAGCAATGTTTGGTCTTATCTTTTCAAATAATCTTGTCTGGATATATTTCTTCTGGGAGATTACGAGTGTATCATCATTCCTTCTTATCGGATACACCAAAACAGAAGAAGCTATCACCAATTGTTTCAGGGCTTTATGGATGAACCTGCTTGGAGGACTTGGTTTCTGTATAGCAATCATATATTCGGAACTTGTTCTTGAAATATCAACTTTAAAGGAGCTTGTGTCTGTAGGAGACGGACAGCTTGTGATTATACCGGTCATACTTCTTGCATTTGCCGGACTTACAAAGTCAGCGCAGTTTCCATTCTCCAGATGGCTTCTTGGAGCTATGGTTGCACCGACGCCTTCATCAGCGCTTCTTCACAGCGCAACAATGGTTAAGGCAGGTGTGTATCTGCTTTTAAGGCTTGCTCCCGTAATGTCAGGTACATATGCAGGGACAATGGTAGCGCTTATAGGAGGACTTACATTCTTTGCAGCGAGTGTGCTTGCGATTACACAAAGCGATGGAAAGAGCGTACTTGCCTATTCAACCATATCGAACTTAGGTCTTATTACAGCCTGTGCCGGTGTTGGTGTAGAGCAGACAGTATGGGCAGGCGTGCTGCTGGTAATATTCCATGCAGTATCCAAGTCACTTCTTTTCCAGACGGTTGGAGCTATAGAGAATTCTACTGGTTCAAGGGATATTGAGGATATGACGGGACTTATAAGAAGATTCCCTGCATTGGCAATTGTTTTATGCATAGGTATAGCAGGAATGTTCCTTGCACCGTTTGGTATGCTTATATCCAAATGGGCGGTTCTTAAGGCATTTGTTGATGCCGGTAATGTCGTACTTGTACTGTTTATTGCATTCGGAAGCGCAACGACGCTGTTTTACTGGACCAAGTGGCTCTGCAAAGTGCTTGTACAGGTTCCGGGAGAACCTGAACGCAACAAGACGTCAGCTAACCAGTGGTGTTCAATAGGAGCGCATGCATTTATGATGATTGCACTCTGCTTTGTATTTCCGGTTATTGCATATTATCTGCTTCAGCCCATGCTTTACGAGTTATACGGAAGCGTAGTGGCGCCGGTGCTTTCAGCATCAGATATGTACATACTGCTTCTTATGCTGGTTGCGCTTGTTGTAGTTCCCGTTATAGGAAATATGTTTGTAAAGAATGTGGATGTTACACAGAGTAATGAATATATGGCAGGTATAAATACCGGTGATAATAAGTCGTTTGTTGATTCATTTGATGGTGTAAAAACACTTAATGTTGCCAACTGGTATTTTACGGATATGGTAAATGAACAAAAACTCTTAAAAGCAGTAATATATATTGCCTCTGCCGTAATTATCATAATCGGAGTTATCGGAATAGGGGGTGCTTTATAATGGATATACATACAGCTGTTTTAATCAGGGTTATTGCTTTTATAGTACTTGCACCGTTTCTTGGCGGCTTCCTTGCAGGTCTTGACAGAAAGATTACTGCGAGGATGCAGGGAAGGAAGGGGCCTTCCGTACTGCAGCCGTTTTATGATGTTGCAAAGCTTCTTAACAAGGAAACTCTTTCAATAGGCCGTATGCAGTATCTGTATATGTTCTGTTTCCTTGCATTTATAATATTTACAGGCTCGTGCTTTTTTGCGGGACTGGATATACTGCTTGTATTTTTTGTACTGACTACGGCGGTAATGTTCTTTGTTCTGGCAGCGAGTTTTCCTAATTCTCCATTTTCAAGAATGGGAGCAATGAGGGAGCTTGCGCAGATGCTTGCATATGAACCTATGGTTATTCTGGCGGCGATAGGATTCTATCAGGCAACGGGAACATTTGTCATAAATGATATAGTAAAGCAGGATGTTTCGGCGATAGTGTATATTCCCGGAATTTTTATCGGATTTGTTTATATCCTGACAATTAAATTCCGTAAATCTCCATTTGACATAAGCACGTCACATCATGCTCACCAGGAGATGGTAAAAGGTATTACCACGGAACTTTCGGGCGGAATGTTTGCAATACTTGAGATTTCACACTGGTATGAGAATATAATGCTCCTCGGAGTGGTAGCATTATTTGTCATCAACAGCCACTGGTGGAGTATTCCACTTGCAGTACTTGTATGTTTCATTGTATACTTTATTGAGATACTGATAGATAATACATGCGCCCGTGTGAAGTGGAAAGTTATGCTTTCATCTGCGTGGACAATATCATTTATATTAGGAACTGTAAACCTGCTGATTCTTCAGTATCTGTTTTAACAAGGAGGAGACATCATGGCAAAAATATCAAAATCACCATGGCTTCTGCATTATGACGGAAGCAGCTGCAATGGATGCGATATCGAGGTTCTGGCATGTCTGACCCCGGTGTATGACGTTGAAAGATTTGGAATTATCAATACAGGTGATCCGAAGCATGCGGATATTCTTCTTATTACGGGAGGAATCAATACACAGAATAAACAGGTAGTTGAACAGATATATTCACAGATGCCGAACCCTAAAGTAGTAGTTGCAGTAGGTATATGCGCATGTAACGGCGGTGTGTTTAAGGATTGCTATAACATACTTGGCGGTGCCGATAAGGTGATACCCGTTGACGTATATGTACCGGGATGTGCGGCAAGGCCCGAATCAATTATTGACGGCGTTGTAAAAGCGCTTGATATACTGGAAAAGAAACGAGAGGTGTAGTATGAGGGAAGAATATGAACTGACTGTCATAGACAGTGGAGATTTATCAAGGTATGCCCTTATGATGAAGAGGGATAATGCGCGTCTTGTACAGATATGTGCGGTAAGTATTCAGGGCGGATATGAGCTTTCATATTCATTTGCAAAGGGCTACGAATTTATTAACTATAGAATAGTCATTGATGAGGATACCCGGATTGCCAGTATAGGCGATATATATCCTTCAGCAGTTTTTTATGAGAATGAGATGAAAGAGCTGTTTGGAGTGAAGATTGATTCGATGTATCTGGATTATAACAATAAACTGTATCGTATAGAGCAGGAAACACCATTTAAAAAGTAGGAGGCAGAACTGATTATGGGTAAGAGAAGTGTTGTTCCTTTTGGACCGCAGCACCCGGTACTTCCGGAGCCGATACACCTTGATCTTGTGCTTGAAGACGAAAAAGTAATTGAGGCAATACCTTCAATAGGATATATACACAGGGGTCTTGAAAAGCTTATAGAGAAAAGGGATTTCAACGATTATTTATATGTAATTGAACGTATATGCGGTATATGCAGTTATATGCATGGAATGGGTTACTGTGAAGCGCTTGAAAGGATATTTGATGTGGAGATACCGGACCGGGCAAAATATCTCCGTACAATCTGGTGTGAAATGTCGCGTGTCCACAGCCATCTTTTGTGGCTTGGACTTCTGGCAGATGCATTTGGATTTGAATCGTTATTTTACCAGTGCTGGAGAATGAGGGAAAAGGTACTGGATATGTTTGAAGCATCAACCGGAGGACGTGTTATTTTCTCAGTTAATAAAATAGGCGGAGTCCTTAAGGATATGGATAAGGATATGCTGGCATCATTTGTTAAAGAATTTGATGCTATGGAAGATGAAATAAAGAAACTCTGTAACGTATTCCTTACGGATTATACTGTAGAATCAAGACTCAGGAAAGTTGGAATCCTTACAAAAGAGGATGCTATTGCAACAGGAGCAGTAGGACCTATGATGAGGGCCAGCGGAATTGAGATTGATACAAGAAAGACAGGATATGCAGCATACAGCAATATTGATTTTAAGATTATAACAAGTAATGACTGCGATTCATACGCACGTTGTGAAGTGAGAATAAAAGAATTATTCCAGTCGTTTGATATTATAAGGCAGGCTGTTGCACAGATTCCTGACGGAGAGCTTTCCATTGCGGTTAAAGGTAATCCTGACGGAGAAGCATTTATGCGTGTTGAGCAGCCACGTGGGGAAGCAATATATTATGTGAAGGCAAACGGAACTAAGAATCTGGACCGTGCCCGTGTGCGTACCCCTACCTTTACGAATCTTACACCGCTTGTTAAGATTCTTCAGGGATGCGATTATGCAGACGTGCCGATTCTCATTCTTACCATAGACCCATGCGTAAGCTGTACAGAGAGATAGGAGGGAATACAAAGTGTCAGGAATTATGAAATTTTCCAGGTTTGCAATTAAGAATCTTTTTTCCAAACCTGCAACCTATGGTTATCCTTATGTAAAGAAAGAGTATAAGGAAAGATACCGTGGACGTGTTACAATAGATATTGACGATTGCCTTTTCTGTGGTCTGTGCAGCAGGAAGTGCCCTTCGGGAGCTATTACGGTTGACAGAAACGAAAGAACATGGAAGATAGACAGAATGGGATGCGTACAGTGTGCAAACTGTGTGGAGGGATGCCCTAAGAAGTGCCTTCATATGGAGAATGTGTACACAGAGCCTGATGTAACGAAAGTGGAGGATACGTTTAAAGGCAAACCGGTAGAAAAGAAAACCGATGCGCCTGCAGAGGATATATCAGGCAAGCTGCCAAAGGCTGCGCTTGATTCATGTGTATTCTGCGGATTGTGCGCCAAAAACTGTCCGGCAGATGCTATTGCGGTAGACAGGCCGAATAAGTCGTGGACCCTTACGGAAGATGCATGCCAACATTGCGGCGTATGCAGTGAAAAATGTCCTAAGAAGTGTATTTCATTCGTATAAGGGGAATAATATAAAAGGGAATATATATGAATTACTGCATAAAACTGTGCGGCATTGTACAGGGCGTAGGTTTCAGGCCTTTTGCTTTAAGGCTTGCAGACGAGCTTAACCTGTCGGGCAATGTACGAAACAGAAACGGAATTGTAATTATTAATATTACGGGAGATAAAGAGGCGTTGGATGAATATGTCCGACGCCTCACTTTGAGTGCCCCTGACGGCGCCAGAATACTTAAAATAGACGTAAATGAGATATCTGATGATGAGTATGAAGCCGATACAGGAATGAAAAAGAGAGATGCTTCATGCGCAGCCAGATTCGTAATATCAGACAGCGACGCTCCTGCTACTTCAGAGCAGACGCCCGCCCTGTCACCGGATATAGCTACATGCAGACGGTGTGAAAAAGAGATGTACGATAAAAATAACAGAAGGTATCTGCACCCGTTTATCAGCTGTACTGACTGTGGTCCGAGATACAGCATTATAGAAAGCATACCTTACGACAGAGAAACGACAAGTATGCATATATTTGATATGTGCGGAAAATGTGATGACGAATATCGAAATCCTAAGGATGTGCGGTGTCATGCGCAGACGATAGCATGCCATGAATGTGGACCTGTGCTCAGGCTTAGAAAAGATAATACCGAAGATGATGATACGGATTTAACCGGAACAGACGCACTTTTTGAAGCAAAGGAAATGCTTAATAACGGGGAGATTATTGCGGTAAAAGATATAGGCGGATATCATTTTGTATGCCGCGTTGATGATAATAACGCCATATTAAAACTCAGAGAATTAAAAAAGAGGCAGAGCAAGTCATTTGCAGTTATGTTTAAAAATGCAGATGAAGTAAAGGAATATGCATATGTAAATGAGACGGAGGGAAAATGCCTTAACAGTAAGGCGCGTCCGATTGTACTTGTGAAAAAAAAGCCGGAAAGCGATATATTCGATGAAGTATGCGGCGACAGCATATATATAGGCGCAATGCTTCCGTCAAACCCGGTTCAGATATATCTTACAAATGAGAGCAGTGCGCCGCTTATAATGACAAGCGGAAATCTTGGCGGGGAGCCGATTATAATATCAGATGATAAAATGAGGGCGCTCATAAAGGCGAAGGGAATAATCTCAGGCATGCTGTTTCATAACAGGGAGATAATGACGCCGCTTGATGACTCTATAGTAAGGGTAATCTGCAAACGCATACAGGTGTTAAGGAGAGCAAGGGGCTATGTGCCGCTTCCGCTATATTTAGAAAATTGTGACTGCGAAAAGACAATCCTCGCATCAGGCGGAGATCTTAAGGCTTCGTTTTGTTATCTGAAAGACTCACAGGCTGTATGCAGCCAGTATTTCGGAGATTTGGATGATTATGATGCAGGAGGGTTGTGGAAAAGTAATATTAAGAGGGTAGCAGGGCTATATAACCTTAAACCCCAGATACTTGCATGTGATATGCATCCTCGTTACTACAGCGCGCATATGGCAGGAATGTTATATGATTATGATGAAGTTATCGAAGTGCAGCATCATCATGCGCATATAGCGTCAGTTGCAGCAGAGCACGGACTTACCGGAGAAATACTCGGGTTTGCATTTGACGGTACAGGTTATGGCTGCGACAAGACGATATGGGGCGGAGAGGTATTCCTTATGAAAGGACATTCGTTTGAGAGGCTTGCTCATCTTGAAACGGTTCCAATGTGCGGCGGTGATGAGATTGCCAAAGATGCAGATATGGCTCTTATGTGTTATATGATTAATGCAGGCGAGGACCCGGAATTGATATTTGATATGGAAGCGCCTGAAAATAAAGAAAAACTTTCACTTGTAAAAAGTGTGCTTGAATATAAGATAGGGCTTGCTTATTCATCGAGCATGGGAAGGTTATTTGATGCTGCCTGTGCGCTTATCGGAATAAGGCACTACAATAATTATGAAGGTGAATGTGCAATGGCGCTTGAGAAGGCGGCGTGCGAATATGAAAATTCTGATAAAAGACAGATAAGCTACAGCTTAAAATGTGAAAACGGGATATGGGATACTTCAGGACTGATAAAACAGATTTTGAGACTGCGTATGCAGGGCATATATGATACTAAAGAGGGCAGGAAAGAGGCGGCATATGCTTTCCATGAGGCTATAGCTTCTGCAGTGGCAGATTATTCGTATGAATATTCCAAAGATAAAAAAGAAAGAATACAGATTGCATTATCGGGGGGAGTGTTTATGAACAGTCTTCTTACGAAAATGATAATTGATAAGATGAAAAATGACAGATTTGTGGTATACTTTAATGAGAGGGTTCCGGTAAATGACGGAGGAATCGCGCTGGGGCAGGCATATATAGCTGCAGGAATACAAAATGACAGGTAAAGGTGGTAGATTTTATGTGTGTTGCGTTGCCGGGAATAGTAAAGAGCATAGACGGCAGTATGGCAAAGGTTTGCTTTGACGGTAATATTGTAAATGCGCATACGGGTATTGCCAAAGTAAATACAGGGGATTATGTACTGGTTCATGCAGGCATGATTATACAGAAGCTGGATAAGGAAGAAGCCGATAATATGATCAGCCTTTTTAAGGAATTGGAAGAAATTACGGGAGAGAGTAATGACTGATATAAAAGATATAATAGATTATCTTAAAAATTATAACGGTGAAAATATATCGATAATGGAAGTATGCGGAACGCATACCGCTGCAATATCCGAGAATGGAATTGCAGATATAATATCAGATAAAATAAAGCTTGTATCAGGACCGGGCTGCCCGGTATGCGTAACTGCTTCCGCATATATTGACAGGCTTATAGAACTTGCGGTTGCGGAAAATACATGCGTAGTTACATTTGGTGATATGATAAGAGTAAGGGGAAGCAAAAAATCACTTCGTGACATAAGCGCAGAGGGCGGAAATGTTGTTATGGTATATTCGCCGCTTGATATAATAAATCTTGCAGAAAAAAACAGGGATATAACTTATGTATTTGCGGCAGTGGGATTTGAAACAACCACGCCCGTATATGCCCTTCTTCTAAAAGAAGCGGAAGAAAAAGGGATTGAAAATATCAGGCTTCTTACCGCTCTTAAAACTATGCCGCAGGCAATAGAACAGGTCTATTATGCCGGAAAGTGTATAGACGGTTTCATAGCTCCGGGGCATGTAAGCGTGATTACAGGAAGCGATGCATTTATTCCTATTGCAAAGAAACTTTCGGTACCGTTTGCCGTAGCGGGATTTACAGGGGAAGAACTTCTTGCTGCAATATATGCGCTTGTAAAGTCACGTGGAAAAGGTATTGTAATTAATATGTATAAAAGCGCTGTTACAGATAAAGGAAATGATGCCGCAAAAAATATGGTAGATAAATATTTTATGCCGTGTGATGCCGCATGGAGAGGCATGGGAATAATAAAGAATTCGGGACTTATATTAAAACCCGGATATGCGCATTTTGATGCAGGCAGTAAAGACCTTACGGAAGATATAATGTTTAATAAGGGCTGCAGTTGCGGAGAAGTAGTATCGGGACTAAAGTCGCCGGCAGAATGTGCGCTGTATGGTAATATATGTACGCCTTCATCACCGCAGGGCGCGTGTATGGTTTCAACGGAGGGTGCATGTTATCATTATTATACTAACAGGAGAAAATAAGATAATATGGAGGTAGTACTTTGAAGATAACACTTGCTCACGGCAGCGGAGGGCTGCAGACGTCTGAACTTATAAATAATGTGTTTGCGAACAGGTTTTCCAATCCAATACTTAATCAGATGGAGGACAGCGCTGTTGTGGAAGGGGCAGCGCGTATTGCAGTGACTACAGACAGCTTTGTTGTTAATCCGCTTATATTTAAGGGCGGGGACATTGGAAGGCTTGCCATATGCGGCACTGTTAATGACCTTCTTATGAGGGGTTCGATACCCAGATATATTACATGCGGATTCATACTTGAAGAAGGACTTGACAGCAAACTGCTGGAGACAGTTGTAAGCTCTATGGCAGATACCGCAGAGGAAGCAGGAGTAGTTATAGTAGCAGGGGATACCAAAGTTATAAATGGAGAAGGCGGAATGTACATTAATACTGCCGGAGTGGGATTCGCAGATGAGAAAGTAAACTGTGCGAGTGCAAACTGCAAAACCGGTGATGTTATTATAGTATCAGGAAATATGGGCGACCATCACGCCGCCATATTAAGTAATCGTATGCAGATTGAAAATAATATACAGAGTGACTGCGCGCCTCTTGTAGAGATGGTTAAAAATATGCTTGAGGAAAATATTGATATACATGCAATGCGCGATATAACAAGAGGCGGTCTTGCAACCGTGCTGAATGAGCTTGCAGATGCATCGGGATGTATGATGGAGATATCAGAAGAGCTTATACCGGTAGCGAAAGATGTAAAATCATTTAGTAAAATTCTGGGGCTTGACCCTCTGTATATGGGTAATGAAGGCAAGCTTACGGCAATAGTAAATGCTGAACATGCAGACAGGGCCCTTGAGATTATAAAAGGAAGCAGATACGGACAGAACGCAGCTATAATAGGAAGAGTCACTGAAGGCAAAGGCGTAATCGTAAATACACATCTTGGCGGCAGACGGGGAGTTGGCGTACTTATGGGCGAAGGACTTCCGAGGATATGTTAGGAGAGAGAAGATGGATTATTACAGTAAATCCGTGAATAAACTTATACAGGAACTTACAAGGCTTCCGGGGCTTGGAACCAAGACGGCGCAGCGGCTGGCCTTTCATATTATTAATATGCCAAAAGAGCATGTGGAATCGCTGGCGTCTGCAATGGTAACGGCGCGCAGGGAAGTAAGGTATTGTAAAGAATGTTTTACTATTACTGACCAGGAATTGTGCCCTATATGCAGTAATGGGAATCGCCTGCACAATCAGATAATGGTTGTGGAGGAGCCTAAAGACCTTGTTGCTTATGAAAGAACAGGACAGTACAAAGGAGTGTACCATGTGCTTCATGGCGTGGTAAATCCCCAGCTTGGTATTACTCCGGCTGATATAAAAATGAAAGAGCTGATAAAGCGTCTTGAAGGAGATGTAGACGAAGTGATTATTGCAACGGGTTCTACTACCGAAGGCGAGGCTACTGCAATGATTTTAAGTAAATTTATTAAACCTACAGGCATAAAAGTAACAAGGATTGCAAGCGGAGTACCTGTAGGCGGAGACCTTGAATATGTAGATGAGATAACTCTTATGAGAGCGTATGACGGAAGGATAGAGTTGTAAATCAATAAATGAACAGCTCCATAAGGCATTTATATATAAAATCTGAAAGTTTCATGACGAGGTTAAGCCGCGTCGTCTGAAGAAGCATCTGGTTAATCATTCCGGAGACGTTTACAATACCGGTAATACATATGTCGCCTACCTGGGGAAGGTCTTTTTCAACGCCCGTACCGGGCTTAAGCGAGCCCATGCCGAGGGTTACATAACCGACATGCCTGCTGTGCCCGAGAGAAGCATCAATAGCTATTATCAGGGGATTATAATGATAATTATGAATCTTTTCAAGAGTTTCAGAAAGATTGCGTGCATGAACCGGGCAGTCAAGTGTTCCATATACGGATACAGGCAGCTCGCATTTAACAAGCATATTACCTACCAGAGGACCGAGACAGTCGCCGGTTGCCCGGTCAGAACCTATACATATTATGACTATATCCCTGGTATCCGCATTGTTTATGTCAAGCATAAGCGACAGGCAGTTTCGGAACTCGGAATATGAATTCTTACCTGATGGATTAAAATATTTTACGGTCTTTCTCTTTTCTTTTCCGGGATTATTAAGTAAAGTGTTCAAATAAAATCTCCTTATTTTTGTATGATAAACTTCATGGATATCTGTTCTTACAAGTATTCTCAGGTGTGGAAATATTTACTCATAAGCTCCGAAAAAAATATCGCATAATAGACCAGGTATGTCTAATGTCCGACAGCAATGTATATGCATTTAAAATATATTTGTATCAAATTGCAAAATAATGAAAGAATGTGCCAACCGAAAAAAGATGACAAAGCATAACACTGATGTTATGGTGTTTTTAAAGGCATCAGGAGGGGAATGCGTATGAATACACCTAAAAATGTCAGACAGGTAGGAAATATCGATAGCGCACACAAAATATATGTAGAGGATTATGTTATTACATTTACCAAGACAACGGGCGAATCGCTGGCGGATGATAATAGCATGGACTGTGCGGCAGCAGTGCTTCTGGGACATAAAAAAAGTTCAGGCAAGGAAGTAGAAACATACATAAACGGAATGGTGCTTATTGATGGATTCCGGGAGTCTAAGGAAGCTGTATTTTCAAATGATATGTGGTCCGGAATATACGATAAAATAAAGGAATTTTACGAAGATGAAGAAATAGTCGGATGGCTGTATATCGGATGCAGCTGTGATGTTCAGCACTCTTCGCGGCTGCTTAATGTCCATAGCAGTAATTTTTCAGGTAAAAACCTTGTATTTATGGTATATGACTGCGAAGAAAAAGAAGAGATGTTTTTTGACTTTATAAATAATTCTTTTGTAAAGCGCAGGGGATTTTATATATACTATCAGAAGAATGACACAATGCATAATTATATGCTCGCATCAAATGGAAATGACGAGGAAAAAGAGGAAAATGAGGACCGTGTTGTAAAGGATATACGTAATATATTAAGCCAGAGGCAGGAAAAAGGCGATAGAAGGAAAATTATGCAGACAGCATATGCAGCAGGGATGCTTGTTGCAGCTGTCATACTATTAGTGGGAACCAGTGTTATATACAGAAATAATATTATGCCTGATAAAGGAAATACGGATTCTATAGCTGTGTCTAACGATAAAACTGTTAATGATTCTGATGTGACAGTTACGGATATGCCTCAGGCTACACAGGAAGTTGCAGATGAGGTATTGCCTACAGAAGTGCCAGTTACTGAAAACCCGCAGCCAGAGGAAAATATTGTTGATGAAACAAGTGCAGTTACAGAACCGCCAAAGGAAAAACAGGATAAGCCAGATAAGCAGGAAGAGTCTGTCATGTCGGACAATACGGCATCAAAATATAGTTTTTATATTGTAAAAAGCGGCGATAACCTCGGAAGTATTTCAGAAAAAATATTTCAATCCGTAAAATATGTCCAAAAAATAAAGGAGCTTAATAATCTTGAAGATGAAAATGTTATATATGAAGGACAGAAACTATGGATTCCTGAGAAATAATTGATTTTTATAAAAAGTATGGTAAAATGTACAGAAAGAAAGTTATAACGTAGGAGGAAATACGTTGGAAACACTTAATGATAGAAGCAATGAATACCGCCTTGAAAGGCAGAAGCTCAGGAAACGTATATTATTAATAACCGGAGCGGTTGCAGCGGTGCTTTTCATTTGTCTTGTTGTATTTCTGGTATGGAACCTGATAAGAACAAAGACATATACAGAATACACCGAAACGGCGTCATTTGAAAGAGCAGACAGCAATAGTGTACAATATGAATACTATGGCGGTAATCTTTTAAAATACAGCAGGGATGGAGCTTCCGCAGTAAACAGTGAAGGAGAGGTACTTTGGAACGGAAGTTATGAGATGAGCACTCCTATTGTGGATACGTGTGGACAGTATGTAGCAATAGCGGAGCAGGGTGGCAAGGAAGTATACATATACAATGGTTCTGATGAAGGAACCGTTATAGAGACTCCGTTGCCCATTACAATGCTGAGGGTTGCGTCACAGGGAGTAGTTGCGGTAGTACTTGAGGACTCAAATTCGGATGTAATTGCATTGTATGACCCATATTCATCTTCTGATAAGCTTTTGGCAGAAGCGCCGAGTAACGTTTCTGAAGATGGCTATCCTGTAGATATTGCATTTTCACCTGATGCCCAAAGCGTTGTAGCAGTATATCTCGCAGTATCAGGCGGAGACCCTGTAAGTAATGTATGCTTTTATAATTTTTCAGAAGTAGGACAGGATAAAAACAGGATAGTCGGGGGTAAAACATATGACGAATCGCTTGCTGTAGGCGTTGAATTTATAGGCGATGATGATGTATGTGTTTTCCTTGACAACGGATTTTCTCTGTTTTCCAATATGAAAAAGCCGTCGGAAACAGTTACGCAGAATTTTGATAAGGAAATTACCGGCTCAGTATTTGACGATAGCCACGTAGGGTTTATGTTTTCAGGAGAAGGCGAGGAAGCGGCACATCAGCTTGTTTTGTATAATAAGTCAGGAAAAGTTATACTTGATAAGTCTGTTGATTATAACTATAATGAAATGGTAATGGTAAATGGTGAGATAATATTTACCTCAGATACCGGATGTATAATACTTAGAACGAATGGAAGCGAAAAACTGAATTGTACTTTTGATTCGTCTGTACAGTATTTTATAAAAGGTAAAGGTAAAAATTCATATTATGTAATAGATGATACTAAAATATCTTACGTTAAGTTAAGTGAGGGGTAATTTACATATGATAGAAATAAAAGGAGTAAATATTAATATTCTTGAGGTTATTACGGTAATTGTTCTTGCAGCATTTATTGTTGACGGTTTTAGAACCGGTCTTATAAGAACAACATATTATATTGTTAAGATGATAATAGGATGTATACTGGCCGGAGTTGTATGCATGGCTGTTATGGGCTCGCTTCCAAGGGAGTTCCGGTACGTCATTCCGGCAGCATTTGTTGTCATATATGGTATCGTTGTAGGAATACTGGGTTCAATTACCAGGCTCCTTAACCTGATAGACAAGATACCTATAGCGAGGCAGATTAACAGCATTGCCGGCATTGCCGCCGGTATAGTAAGAGGCGTTATTGTAGTATGGCTGGTATTCTTTATTGCAGGATATTTTATAGGTATGCCTTGGAGCAATGAGATATACAGCCTGTTTGAAAAGAGTAGTTTTCTTACTAAAATAAATTCATACAATCCGCTTATGAATCTTGTAGAAAAGTGGCAGACAATATTTCATATGGTAAGATAATAGTATATTAATTAGTGAAAACATATTAGAAATAAAAAAAAGACAGCTTGAATCAGGAGGTTTCAGGTTGTCTTTTTATTTCAGGTAACTGTCTGCGACAATGCGTAGTACTTCTTTTTGAGGTTTTTAAAAATGGAGATTAGTTATCAGGTTTGGTTTGTGTACTTAAATCAAGGAAAACTGAATTTTTTACAGTAAAAAGTTAATATGATGATTTTAATAATATTTTATAATATATGAAAAATTGTATGATGTTATTGAAAAAATGTATTGCATTATTATGGTTTACGTGTTACAATAATTGTAAAGGAGCCTGCAGTAAAGGCTAGAACATTGTGGGCAATGCAATACGTTTTCTTAGTAAGATGTTTTCGATTAACTTAAGTTATAATAAAAATAGAGGCATTGCAGAGTGAGCTTTAACTAAGAGTAAGCAGGTAAAGTACGAGGAGGCGCTTCCTATGTGTAACCTAAGTGAGGGTATCTATAATAAAGGATATATTGCAGGATATGCTGCAGGATATTTAGCAGGTATGTTGAAAAAAGCAAAAGAAATTGCATATGAGCTTCATGACATGGGCATGGCAGATGAGGAAATTGCACAAGTAGCCGAGGTCAACATGGAAACATTGCATGAGTGGCTTGCAGAGCGGGAGGAAAATCTTGTATAGTAATTGTTAAATATAATAAATGCAGATACCGGAGTGAGATTTACATTTTGGAGTCTGCATTTATTGTTTTGAAGAAGGAATCTGTAGTTAGTATATAAAAGAACATTCTAAATTCTGTAGCAAAACTTCCCTTTTTATTTTTGTTGACTCATGGGCATACTTTGAATATAATTAAAGTACCGAAATAAGTACCGTTTTAAGTACAAAAAGAAAGGGAGTGCAGATTATGATTGCCACAAAGCCGATTGATTTAAGGGCAAACTTAAAAAGTTATCTTGATAATGCCTTTAATGGGGAGCCAGTCATTGTTTCACGCAAAAATAATAGAAATGTGGTTATTGTTTCAGAGAGTGAGTATAATGAAATGATGAAAGCAAAACAGAACGTCGAGTATCTGGAAAAGCTGCAGCGTGGTATTTCTGCCCTTAATGCTGGCAAAGGTATAGAACATGAAATAATCGAGGATATAGACCAATGAAAAAAATATGGTTTGATGAAGCATGGGAAGAATATCTTTACTGGCAGATGCAGGACAAGAAGACCATAAAACGGATAAATGCACTAATAAAGGATATAGAAAGAGCGAATTTTGACGGTATAGGCAAGCCAGAACCATTAAAGGGGGATTATGCTGGATTCTGGAGCCGACGCATAGATGACAGTAACCGTTTGATTTATCGTATTAATACTGGAATACTTGAAATTCTTTCCTGCAAAGGACATTATGAAGATTAGGCAAAAGGAAGTTTACCATATAGGGCGACTTCTTTTTTTTTGCGCGTATGCTTACGATAGTGAAAAATAACCTTTTAATAGTCAAAAATCGGCTGCCGACGCACCACAAAGCCTTATTTTATGCCTGAACGGTCAATTTGTAAGAATTTAGTTGTGACTATTAAGAATTACACCAGCGGTTAAAAGTTCATTGTGCGGAGCAGGAGAACGGTTTAAATGAAAAAATGTATTGCATTATTACAAATTATGTGTTACAATAATTCAAAGAAACTTGCAGCAAAAGCAGTTGTGAAATTAATGTAACTGACTGTATCAGCCGGAATCCTGCATTTTTCAGGAATATTGCAAAGCAGCGGTATTGGTGATAGAATAAAATGCAGATATAAAAGATGCTCCGTCAGTTTCATATGAGGGGGATGGAGCATGGATTCATTGGACCGGAAGAAAACAGAGACAGTATCTGTGCCGAGTGAGATTGCGCAGAATTTAAAAGTATCAGATGAAGACGCTGCCTTTCGTTATGATGAGTCGGCAAGAAATTTTGTGGCACAGAAGCCGGTGCTGGCATATATTTTGAAGAGCGCGCTTGATGAGTATGCAGAGTATCCGGTGCAGGAGATAGCAGAGAAATTCATCGAAGGCGAGCCGGAGATAAAAAGGGCGGCGGTCAATCAGGACCATCCGGATAAAGGCGGCAGCCCAGGTATTATGAGCGGCGATGACAAGGTGGAAGGTCTTCCTACTGCTGATAAGTCACAGAGGGATGGCACGGTTTATTTCGATATCCATTTCTTTGCGGTATTTCCACAGAGTGGAGATACGGCTGAGATTTTTGTGAATGTTGAGATACAAAATAATGATATCCCCGGTTATCCAATACCGAAGCGCGGTATCTATTATGCAGCGAGAATGATTTCTTCCCAGCGGGGCACAATATTTAAAGACCAGGAGTATGGTAAGATTAAGAAAGTTGTAAGCATATGGATTTGTGAGGATACGGCGAATGTCCGGTCTGACACCATCAACAGATATTCCTTTGCGGAACACTGCTTAAGGGGAGATTTCCATGAGGAGAAAAAGGACTATGACCTGATGACGGTGGTAGTATTAAGGCTTGGAAGTAAAGGAGAGGACAGTGGGGACAATGCAATACGGCTTCTCAGTAAGATGTTCTCTATGAACTTAAGCTATGAGGAAAAAATGAATACGCTGCAGAATGAATTTAAGATTAGTGTGAACAGGGAAATAAGCGAGGAGGTGCTTTCTGTGTGTAACCTAAGTACAGGCGTTTACAATAAAGGAATTTCGGCAGGTGAGATGAAAAAAGCCAAAGAAACGGCGTATGAGCTTTGTGATATGGGACTACCGGATGAGGATATTGCACGTGCATTAAAGGTCAGCATGGAAACATTGCATGAGTGGCTTGCAGAGCGGGAGGAGAATCTGGTACAGTAATTGGCAAATATAGTAAATGCAGATATCGGAGTGTGATTTACATTTTGGGGTCTGCATTTATTTTTTGAAGTCTGCTCATATATTTAGGAGAGATTATAGTGAAAAAGCAAATCATACCGGCTCTTATACTTATACTTACTCTTATACTAACTCAGACCTCATGCAGAGGTACTGATTTTTTTGCATACCAGAAGAATAATACAGATGCGCCTGTCACAGAGGCACCGCAGGCTGTGGATACATATATACAGCAGTCACAGGAAGGTAATAATTACGATAAGGTATTATCTGCAGAGTATTATTATTACAGTCTTTTGGATGAAAATGATAAGCAGATATATGAAACTATCCTTAGCGGTCTGCTTCAGGAAGAAAAAGAAATCAGAATAAATATTACGGATAAAGATACTATAAACAAGCTTGTAAATATGGTTATAAATGATCATCCCGAGCTGTTTTATATAGATTATGAAGGCAAATATTTATATTCATATACAATTTATGATGGATACGTTATTTTGGAGCCATGCTATAAGTATACAGGGAAAAAGCGTATCAGAAAACAGAAAAAGATAGAGAATACTGCCGCACAAATTGTTTCAGATATAAGTATGCTGCCTGCAGAATATGACAGGATTAAGGCTGTTTTTGAGTATATTATAGATTCAACAGAGTATAAATCAAATGTTTCAGATAGTCAGGATATTTACAGCGTACTTGTAAACAAAAAAAGCGTATGTGCCGGTTATGCGAGGACAACACAGTATCTGCTTCAAAAACTTGGAATAGAAACGATATATATTGAAGGAACGGTATATACTCGCGGAAATCATTCATGGAATATCGTGAAATGTAACGGCAGATATTATCAGCTTGATACTACATTTGGTGAAATGGAAATTCAGGATATGTCCGAATCGGACCTTCCTGACGGGATGCAGTATTGTTATGATTATTTATGTTGTACGGACAGGCAGATGTATAAAGACCGTAAGGCGAATAAGATTGATAAACTCCCAAAGTGCAATTCAAAAGATTTGGATTATTATGTATTAAACGGTATGTATTATAAAAAATATTCAGATAAAGTTATAAAAAATATGAAGAAAAGCATACATTCAGGGGAACTTTACTGGTGCTGCAAATTTAAGACAAAGAAAGAGTATGATAAATGCCTTGCAAAAGTTCAGGCAGGAATATACAGCGATGAAGTAATAAAATATTTAACCGGCAGGAGAAGCGTAAAAACATGGTACATTTATGATGAGCACATGTATACTATTAACTGCTGGTATAGTAAAAATTAGAAAACTTTTGCATATTTTTACCTGTCATATACCGGATAAGGATACTTGCCAAGCGCTTCTCTTGCAGAATTCATTGAACTTTCATCATAGAATTCAATACGAAGCACCCCGTCTTCATATTCCCTGTTGTGGACAATTCCGATATTTTTTATGCTGACGGAGTTACTTGATAATATAGTTGCAATAATTGCAATAATACCGGGTACGTCAGGTATATCAACATATATGTCATATACTTTTGGAAGCGTGCCGGATTTGGAATTCGGTATACTGTTGCGGTAATTGCGCGCAGTTTCAAATATATTATATAAGAATTCCCTGTCGCCGGCTGCAAGAGCCTCTTCCACACGGTCGAGGGATTCTCTGTATATATCAAGGAATTTGCGGATGCTTGCAGTATTGCACAGGCATATGTTCTGCCACATTTCAGGTGAAGAAGACGCAATACGCGTAATGTCTTTGAAGCCGCCTGCGGCAAATGTTTTCATATATTCGTCGTCAGTGTCGTTTTCACGAACCATATTTACAAGTGATGCGGCAATTATATGAGGAATATGGCTTATGGCAGCCGTAATATCATCATGCCGTGCATTATCTAATATAAAAGGAATTGAGCCCATGTCCTGCACAAGGGAATACATAGTATCTACGACATGTTTAGGGGTATCTGCCGTGGGCGTAAGAAGATAATAGGCATTTTCCATAAGCTGTGCCGAGGAATAGGAGTAACCTGTACGCTCTGAGCCGGTCATAGGGTGTCCGCCTATAAAATTAGCTGACAGACCAAGACGCGCTGCCTCTTTATTTATATTGCCTTTTACGCTTCCGACATCTGTTATAATGCAGTCTTTATTTATTACATCCTTAAGTTTTGCAAGGTAAGGAATATTATATAAAACAGGTGCGCAAAGGAATATAATATTACAACAGCCCAGTTCGGAAAGGCTGCCTGCTGCGTAATTAACAACACCGTCATTTATTGCTTCCTCTATCATAGGATTTTCTTTTGGAAAATGTCGGTTATATGCATAAATTATATAATCATTATGAGCTTTTCTTATTGCTTTTGCGATAGCCCCGCCTATTAATCCAAGACCTACAAACCCGATGTTTACTGACACTGCCGTACCTCCTCTGAGACTTTAATAAATGTCTGATATTTACAAAGGATATGCTATCACCGACAAGATTAAAAGTCAACTGATTATCTCAGGTATGTGGTTTATTGTGAGCGCAGTGAATAATAATCTTTTGTGAGGCTTATATCGGCCATAAGCCGTATGTCTTCGCATGAACGCCCTATATTAATTCTGTAAACGCCTGCGTCAGCCCTGTAGCAGGCGTCATGTATGCTGTAATAGGCAAATGAAGATGTTTTTAAAGTAAATGATATATTTTTTTCTTCTTTAGGAAGGAGATTTATTTTTGTGAAGCCTTTGAGTTCAAGAACCGGTCTGTCAGGAGTATTATTCATTGGGGTGACATAGAGCTGAACAGTCTCTTTTCCTGAGCGGTTTCCTGTATTTTTAACAGTGCATGTCACCTTATATAACGGAGCGTTATCATACATATCGTCTGTGTCTGTGCCGATATACTCGGTTTTTATATTGTAATAGTCAAATGTAGTGTATGAAAGTCCGTGACCGAAACAAAACAGCGGTTTGATTTTACGTGTTTCGTAGTATCTGTATCCTACATATATCCCCTCGCTGTAGTTGCCATCCATATTTTTTGCAGGACAGTCATTAAGGCTTACAGGAAAAGATACCGGAAGTTTTCCTGATGGATTGGTATGCCCGAACAGGATTTCCGCCAGTGCAAGCCCTCCCATCATTCCATTCATTGAGTTGTAACATATGGCGGGTACATCCTGTGCAAAATTTGCCATGTTTACTGCAGAACCCGCATTTATGCATACCACGATGTTTTTGTTTGCGTTTATTAATTCCGATATCACATGCTCCTGATCATACGGAAGTTCATATGATGTACGGTCAAAACCTTCTGTGTCATGGGAACGATTAAGCCCTCCGACGTATATTACGGCATCACATTTTTTGGCAAGCGATACGGCTTCGCAAAGGAGTTCTTTTCTTTTGGAGATTATGCTTTCAGAAAGATTGTAAGATGTTGTTTTTGCATCCAGGCTGTCTGCCTGCCAGTTTACGTCGCCTTCTGTATTTTCTTCATTATCTACATAATATCCCGTTGCATAATGTATTTTGCATGAATCTCCGACAAGCATTGATATTCCAAGAAGAGGGGTTATTTCAAATAATGCGTCTATCTCGGAACTTCCGCCGCCGAGCGCAAGCCTGCGTGATGCAGCGTCGCCTATGACCGCAATGTTTTTGGTTTTTGAAACATCAAGAGGCAGGAAATTATCTTCGTTCTTTAAAAGTACGACGGATTCCCTGGCGGCGCAAAGAAAAGTTTCATGTGAGGAAGGCATATTATATGCGCCGGATTTTCTGTCTTTGGTACCGAGTTTCTTTATTTTGTCAAGAAGTTTCAGGATACGTAAAATTTTGGAATCAAGGACTTCATTTGATATTTTATTTTCCTTTATTGCTTTCAAAAGCGGGGCTGCAAAAAAGTAATTGTCAAAATCATATGAAACGCCCATTTCTATATCTACTCCGGCGTTAAAGCTCTCTTCGGTGCTGTGGACCGCGCTCCAGTCCGATATAACGACTCCGTCATATTTCCATTTTTTACGCAGGATATCTGTAAGGAGATATTTGCTTTCACTCGCATAGTCGCCGCGGAAACGGTTGTATGCGCACATTACAGAGTATGAATTTCCATAAATTAATGCAGCTTCAAATGCAGGAAGGTATATTTCATACAAGGCCCGTTCATCCACGCGTACATCTACTTCCATACGGTCGGTTTCCTGGTTGTTGAGTGCAAAATGCTTTACGCATGCAGATACATCGTTACTTTGTATGCCCTGTATTTCTTTTGCGGCAAGCATGCCGGTCAGGTAAGGGTCTTCGCTCATGTATTCAAAATTGCGTCCGCACAGAGGGGTACGGTGTATGTTGATTCCCGGAGCAAGTATGATATCTTTTCCACGGCCGCGTGCTTCCGCACCGAGAATATTGCCTGTTTCATACGCCAGTTCGGTATTCCAGGTGGAAGCAAGCGCAGTGCCTGATATAAGCCATGAGCATTGGCACAGTTCTTCATTTTTGCGTTTCCAGAGGTTGTCTTCAAAGTCAAAACGTACACCAAGAGGTCCGTCTGACATAATAAGTGAGGGTATATTAAGCCTTGGTATGTCTCCATTATGAAAAAGCGCTGTGCCATGTAAAAGATTTACTTTTTCCTCTATTGTCATTTCTGAAATAAGCTCATTAAAATTTTTATCCATATAATCTCCATTTCCCGGCATTTTACAATACAGGCTAAAGCCTTTATTAACCGATGTCTTTGATTTTTTATTTATTATATCATGAATTAATTTATTGTGCATTGACATTATTAATACTTTCATGTAATGTGAAGTCATTGTAACCTTCGAATATTGGCAGGAGCGGTGAGTAATGGATATAATAAAGCAGATAGCAGATGAAATGAATATTGAAATATGGCAGGTAAAGGCGGTTGCTGAACTTATAGATGATGGCAATACTATTCCTTTTATAGCGAGATATCGAAAGGAGAAACATGGTTCATTAGATGATACAGCTCTTCGTAATCTTAATGACAGGCTTAATTATCTGCGTAATCTGAATGAAAAAAAAGAGCAGGTGATTGCGCTTATTGAAGAACAGGGGCTTATGACGGATGAGCTTCGCCTGCGTATACTTGAAGCGAAGACACAGGCTGTCGTAGATGATTTGTATAGGCCGTTTCGACCAAAGAGGCGTACAAGGGCAGGGATTGCAAAGGAAAAAGGCCTGGAACCGCTTGCAGATATAATAAAGCTTCAGATGTCAGAGGAGGATATATACCGGACTGCGCTTGATTATATATCTGAGGAAAAGGAAGTAAAGTCGGCAGAGGAAGCCGTGGCGGGAGCGCGCGATATCATAGCGGAGGAAATATCAGATAACGCCGATTACAGAATGTATATAAGAAATATGACGCGCAACGAGGGAATACTGGTATCAGCTGCAAAAGACGATTCGGTAAAAAGCGTATATGAAAATTATTATGAATTTTCCGAGCCTGTAAAAAAGATTGTAGGGTATAGAGTTCTTGCAATTAACAGGGGTGAGAAGGAAAAATATCTTAATGTAAAAATAAATTCCCCGGTAGAAAAAATTATCAGATACCTGGAAAAAAGAGTGATTATAAATGATAATCCCCACACATCTCCGATACTTAAAGAGGCGGTAAATGACAGCTATGAACGTCTTATCGCTCCTTCTGTAGAAAGAGAACTTAGAAATGAGCTTACTGATGCTGCCGAAGATAATGCCATAGGTGTATTTGGAGAGAACCTGGCACAGCTTCTTATGCAGCCTCCTGTTGCCGGTAAAGTTGTACTTGGCTGGGACCCTGCGTTCAGGACAGGATGCAAACTTGCAGTAGTAGATAGTACCGGAAAAGTGCTTGATACAACAGTAATATACCCTACAATGCCGCAGAATAAAACAGAAGAAGCAAAAAGGACTGTAAAATCACTGATAAAAAAATATGGAATTACACTTATTTCTATTGGAAACGGAACTGCGTCAAGAGAATCAGAAAAAATAGTTGCCGATATACTTAAAGAGTGTCCGGGGGTTGAATATGTGATAGTAAATGAAGCCGGGGCGTCTGTATATTCGGCAAGTCCGCTTGCGGATGAAGAATTTCCGAATCTGGATGTAGGGGCAAGAAGCGCTGCTTCCATTGCAAGACGTATACAGGACCCTCTTGCAGAACTTGTAAAAATTGAACCAAAGTCCATAGGGGTAGGTCAGTATCAGCATGATATGAACCAGAAAAAACTTGGAGAGGCTCTTGGCGGAGTAGTGGAGGACTGTGTAAACAAAGTAGGCGTGGATATTAATACTGCTTCTGCGCCGCTTCTTGAGTATGTATCAGGAATAACGGTAAATGTTGCTAAGAATATTGTTGCATACAGGGAACAGAATGGTAAATTCACAGACAGAAAGCAGATACTTAAAGTAAATAAGCTTGGGCCTAAAGCATATGAGCAGTGCGCAGGATTTTTGAGGATAAATGACGGCATTAACCCTCTTGATGCAACTAGCGTGCATCCTGAGTCATATAGTGCGGCAGAAGAGCTTATTAAAAAACTTGGATTTGATATAAATGACATAAAGGGCGGAATATCCGGAATCGGTAAACTTGTATCCGGTAAGGACAGTATAAAAAAACTCTCCGATGAACTTGGAATAGGAGAAGCTACTTTGGGTGATATAATAAAAGAACTTGAAAAACCGGGCCGTGATCCTAGAAAGGAAATGCCGAAACCGGTACTTCGTACAGATGTACTTGAAATGTCAGACCTGAAAGAGGGCATGGTGCTTAAAGGAACGGTGAGGAATGTAATTGACTTTGGCGCATTTGTGGACATTGGCGTGCATCAGGACGGACTTGTACATATATCACAGCTTACGGATAAGAAATTTGTAAAGCACCCTCTTGAGGTAGTGAGTATCGGCGACGTTGTAGACGTAAAAGTATTGTCTGTGGATATTGCAAGAGGAAGGATTCAGCTTAGTATGATTATGTAGTGTAGTAAGATAAAAGCATCTGAATACTTATATATTTATATATGGCAGCAGCGCACATATGCCCGTAGGAGTTCAGGCAGAAAACCTATGGGCATATCTTTTTCAAAAGTTCTGTATTACAGATTGGTTTCCTGTATGAACTCCTCCACACCTGATACATTAAGTGATATTTTGTGCCAGTTATTCAAAATATTAATGTCTTTCTGCCCTGATATCTCAGCCTTTAATTCATCCGGCACTTCGCCATAGGATTCAAGGATATTGATAAGGCTCTGGGAAATTCCCTGTGCTATTCCGATTATTTTGCCTTTTGATTTACCACGGCGTTCACCCCTACGCTCGCCTATACGTTCCCCATCGCGTCTTCCGTGCCTGTATTCCTTTCTGAGTTCCTCTTCTGCGTCATATTCAAATATTGATATTGGCATACCTGTCATCTCCGTTCTCATCTTTATAAAAAATCTCTTTAAAATCCCACGTTCTATGCATACCATCACTGCCTTATCCACTGCCGCATCCAGCGACATCTTTTTCCATTTCCTGTACCTGCGCACCAGGTCTATAAAATAACAGTACCCGTATAAGGTTCTGCACGACCTCTTAATCTCTTCACTCATGCCCGCATTGATGTTAATAAACTGCACCTTAAGCTCCAGCCACGGCTCATCTTCCCTGATTCTGTATGCATCCGAAAGTTTTAATATCTGTCTTTCAGGCTGTTTTCTGATTCCGTTATAGAATACTATAAACCTTGGGGCAGGTATTTTTAAAAGCGTGGATGAATATATGGAATCATCCACATATGAGCTCATCTGTTTTGCAAAGTATATAAGGTGTCTTAACGGCATGTTCGGGTTTACCGTGCTCTGGTGCTCGTAAAGGTTTATGGTGCTTCCTATTATAAAGGAGACATCATTTTTCATTCCCATGTATACTGCATTTTCAAGTGTTGTGACAGTAAGGCGGCGTGTATCAGTGTAATGTGAGCCGTTAAGCGCATTATACAGGGTAAGCAGTTCCCTTTTTCTCTTAAAAAGCATACGGAACAGCGTGTCCTTATACTTTTTGTTTGCGGTTATTTCCTCATTCAAATATCATATACCTCCTGTGTAAGTATTAACCTGCAGGAGGATATATCCGGCCGCTCCTGCTTATTATTGTGAAATAAAAGCATAGAGTTCCCGAAAAATAATATTCAGATAAAAGAAATATCCCAGAATTAATTATATAGAAAATATGCTTTTTATTAGTGTAACACATAAAAGAATGTAATGCAAGAAGTTTTTTGAAATACGGAAATATTCTATAGAGTAAACAGCATCTGGACAGGACGTGGTCTCTCTGTTATAAGACACGTTTTCACTTGTTTCGCCACTAAACGGTGCATAAAACAGCAAAAAACGCTGTTTAAGCACCGGCGGTCTCAAACAGTCTTATACCAGCGAGCATACCTACCCGGCTGCTTTTATACTGTACAAAATATATCGAGTATTATTGATGAAAAAATTCTAATTTGGAATTAAGGGAATATAAGAGAATAATTTGATTAACCGTCTTAATGTACAGTAGATTTCTTCACATTTGGGTGATAGAATAGTAAATGTTGAATGGACGACTGTTCGATAGTCTGGTTATTTCTTGAAAGGAGTAAGAAATATGGATCAAGAGAAAAATAGTTCCTTTACTTTAAAAGAGAAGATAAAATATTATAGCGATAAATGGAATAAGGAACACTTTTTTGAATTAACCATTGCAATGATTGTTATAGTAGGATTTATAATTTATGGGTTTGTAAAAGATAATGGAATACAATTTGTATTTATGATTGTAGGGCTTACTTATGGAATTTGGGAAAATAATAGAAAGAAAGCCTATATAGAAAGAAACGCATATGGACAAGTAAGCAATAAAAAGGATAAAGAGGAGTAGTTGGGAATGGTCTATTATGATAAACATGGAATTGTAATTCGAGATTTGCAGCAGAGCGATGCCCAAATCATTACAGATGAAGAGATCGCGCAGGGTTGGGATGCGACAATAGACAAATACGAAATGCGTCTGCAACATCAGGCCGAGGGCAAAACGACCGCATTGGCTGCCGAATGGAACGGCAGCATTGCCGGATATATTAACGTCTATCCCGATGCCAAGAGTGGTGCGTATGCAAATCGGGGCTATGCAGAGATTGTTGACTTCGGCGTTCTGGAGAAATACAGGCGCAGAGGAATTGGCAGCAAACTTATGGATATTGCGGAACAGATCGCATTCTCTTATTCGGACGTGATATATCTCGGAGTGGGACTGCACAGCGGATACGGAAGCGCACAGAGGATGTATGTCAAGCGGGGATACATTCCGGATGGGAGCGGCGTCTGGTATAAAGATCAGATATGTGAGCCGTATCGTGATTGCTGTAATGACGACGATCTTGTATTGTATTTATCTAAACATAGAAAATAAATGATTATTTGTCGGAAAGACAATGATAACTGAAATTGACGAGGAGGGACTGAAAATGGAACATAAAGGTACAAAGGAATTACAAACAGAGCGTCTTATTTTGCGCCCGTGGCGGGAAAGTGACGCTGAGGAAGCCTTCGCCAACTGGATGAACGACCCGGATGTGACCAAATATCTGACATGGATGCCACACGGCGATATTTCACTCACCCGTGCCCTTTTGAAAGCGCGCGAGGAGGAATGCAAACGTCCGGACTGCTACCATTGGGCTATTGTATTGAAGAACGGGAATATTCTCATCGGCGATATTGAGGCGGGAAACGTTGACGAGTATCAGGAGACGGGTGGACTCGGTTACTGCATGGGAAAAGCATGGTGGGGCGAAGGAATTATGACCGAAGCTCTCACAGAGGTTTTACGTTACTGCTTTGAGGAAGTCGGATTCTATCGCATAAGTGGCAGCCATGCGGCGGAAAATATCGGCTCGTCGCGCGTCATGGAGAAATGTGGCTTAAAGTATGAGGGAACTCGCAGAAAAGCATATCGGCTACTACTGACGGGCGAGCGGGTAGACATTGTTGAACGTGGCATATTGAAAGAAGATTATTTTAGGAACAAGCTATTATAAATAGCGTATTTCCCCGGAGGAACGAAGAATGGAAACTATGTTCAAAAGCCTGACCGTCTGTCTTGATATGTACGGCTGTCCAAACCGGTGCCGTCACTGTTGGGTGGGACATTCGCCAAACGGGCATATGATGGTCGACGACTTAAAACAGATCGCCGCTGAATTTAAGCCCTATGCCCATGAGTTTGAAATATTCGATTGGTACATAGAACCATATGAGTACATATGAAGTTTTAACATTGTTAATTCTTTTTGGAACATTTCTTATTGCACTGCTTGCCTACATAGATAGGAAAAACAAGCGAAAATAAATAAACCTACCTTGTTACTTGGCCAGTAAAGGTAGGTTTATAATTTACCCTGAGGCTAACCACTTTGTGGGCGGTTGCTTTTATATGAATAAAATACCATATAATAAATAAAATGTCAATACATATTTTGAAATACATAAATTATAATATTGTATAGGTGTCAATGATTGGTAACACTTTCACCTTTAATTATGTCAAGGGTAAGGTGGAGATTCTCTCAGAGAATACTACCTGACCTTGACATATTTAATGTATGATATAATTTCTTTGTACGCAACAGCAGAAAATGCTGTTGCTCTTAACTACCCCTTTACATGATTCCCAGATACTTCTCTAGCACCTGGTTCGGTGTCATCATGTTCAGGCATGTCTTCATATAATTATTTGATTTCTTCTGATATACTGCCAGCTGCTTCCTTCCATCCTCAAGATTATACATCCTCATATATTTGTAAAATCTTTCCTCGTCTATGCGGTGCTGCCTCTCCACTTTCCCATTATGCCTTGGCGTTGCTATCTGTATGCGGTTGTATATTATCTTAAGTCTTAGCAGTTCTCCTTCAAACAGTGTTAAATGATCACTCTTTGTTACTATCAGTCTGTTTGTAAATTCCGTACCATTATCTGTCTGCACTTCCCTTATCGGAAAAGGCGCATTCTTTATCAGCTTCTCCAGAAAATCCTTTGAACTGTATGTACTGTGTTCATCATACATTTCCCGGTATGTCCACCGGCTGCACTCATCAACTGCTGTATACTGATAATACTTTTCACCGTTTGTCGGACAGTATGACGGTACATATTTTACGTCTATCTGTATTTTCTGTCCCGGGTATTCTGCACGTTTGTATGGCTTTGGCTTCCTGTCCTTTTTTGATTTTTTCGGTTTTGCCGCTTTTAATTTTGCACAGATTCTTTTGAATCCCCCATAACTCCGTTTATACCCGTCTCTTTCCACCAGTTCCTGATATACCAGTATCAGGTCTGTCCAATGGTGCCTTTTTAACCTGCGGCGTATTTTTCTGAGTTCTCCTTCCGTGTGGGCTCTGGGTGATGTTTTTGGCCTATGGCTGCGATCCTCTAAACTCATGGCGGTGCCATCATACCGTGCCAGCCATTTATATACGGTTTTTCGGCTTACCCTGTAACGTATTGCTGTTTCAGTCACGGAATGATTCCGGGCATATTTAACCATACGTTGACGTTGATATTTCTGTTGTGTTATTATTGACATGCAAGGATTCTCCCCTTTCTGATAATTGTTTCTTCTCAATTACAATATATCATACAAAGGTGAATCCTTGTATTTTATTTTCTATGTTACCTATCTATTGTATCCCAACATATTTTGAAATACATAAATTATAATATTGCATAGAGTAAACAGCGTCCGGACAGGCATGGGTTCTCCGTTATAAGACACGTTTTCACTTGTTTCGTCACTAAACGGTGCATAAAATAGCAGAAAACGCTGTTTAAGCACCGGCGGCCTCAAACAGTCTTATAACAGAGAGCTATGCCTGTCCGGATGTTTTAACTTATCCAATATATACATACGTTATATTTCTAAATTAATCCTGGCATAAAAGGCATTTGCCGGTGCAGTTTCTAAAAATTTAATAATTTCATATTCACCTTAATCTGGTGATTTGCGCGTATTTTGTCGCAATAACAGCATTTCATAAAAAAGCGGTCAGCTATTTACAAATAAATAATAAAGATGTAATATAGATATACAGGGTGCGTGGATATCCCGCACCCAAGTAAAATGATTGGAGAATAAACTTATGAAGGCAAAAAGAAGTATCGCCGCACTCATGTGCCTGACGCTTGCGCTCACGCTCGTACCGGCAGGCCAAATTCGTGCGGGGGGGGGTAAAAAAGCCATCCCTTAAGAAAAAGGTAACTGTAAAAGTTGGAAAGAAGGCCGTTATTAAATTAAAGAACGGCAAAAAGGAAGCAAAGGTAAGCTGGAAGACCAGCAAAAAATCAGTAGTAAAGATCTTAAAGAAAAAGACAAAGACAAAAGGAAACAAAGCATGCGCAGTAATAAAGGGCGTAAGTGAAGGAAAAGCAAAAATAACGGCAGTATATAAGCTTGGAAAAAAGGTTACCAGGCTTAAGTGTACTGTAACAGTAAAGACGAAGGGTCAGACACAGGACATACCGCAGGATCCTTCTATTATTATACCCAAAAATACGGATGTACCTACAGCCGGACCGGGCGGTACGGCAACTGACGTGCCTGACGTGACGGATAAACCTGCAACGGAAGCGCCTAAAACAGATGCACCGCCTACAGTAAAGCCGACGGATGCTCCTGACAGGCCGACAGTGACTAACGACCCGTATGCATCTGAGCTTGTAGTACCGATGACAAAAGCAAACCAGGCATTCGCAGCAGAGGAAGCCACATATAATGAGGACGGAACGGTAAGCGTAGCCCTTTCACCTGCAGACAGCGGACACGGCATATGCTTCTACCTTAATGCGGAAAAACTTTCGGTAGACCTTACGGATTATAAGGAGCTTGTCATAGCATATAATTCAAATGATGCATATGAGATGGCAATAAGCCTTAAGGAATATATACCGGATACCGCAGCAGAGAGCTACTGGGACGGAGCAGACAGCTCTAAATGTCCGATAGTAGGAAGCGAGCAGTATACAACATTCAGCAAGGGCGAGGGAGAATACAGGCTTGACATAAGCAGCATAAAGGAAACGGCAGGCGGAGTGTTCATAAAATACAACACTTACAATGCGGGAGATGCAGCAAGCCTTCCTGATGCAGAAATGACGATAAAATCCATAAAACTCATAAAAGACCCTGCAACGGTATCCACACAGCCACCGGCAACAGAGGAACCTGGGCCTGGAACATCAGAGGAACCCGGTACATCAGCAGAACCTGACACATCGGAAGAGCCGGGAACTACAGATGAACCTTCTGTAACGGAAGACCCGTATGCAGACCTTAAGGTAAACATAAACAAGGCAAACGAGGCGTTCATGGATGCAAAAGGAACAGCGGAGTATAACGAGGACGGAACGGTAAGCGTAGCCCTTTCATCTGCAGACAGCGGACACGGCATATGTTTCTACCTGAACGACGCGCATACATCCGTAGACCTGTCGCAGTATAAGAGCCTGGAAATCTCATATGAGACAGAAAAGGCATACGAGATGGCGGTAAGCCTTAAGGGTGAGATACCTGCGGGTGCAGCCACAGACTACTGGTCAGGAGCAGACAGCTCGAAATGCCCAATAGTAGGAAGCGAGCAGTATACAACGTTCAGTGCGGGCTCAAGTCCATACACACTGAATCTGTCAGGCATAAAGGATGCCGCGCAGGGAGTGTTCATAAAATACAACACCTATCAGAAAGAGGATACGGCTGACCCGCTGGCAGAGATTAAGATAAAATCCATAACGCTTGTAAGGGATGTGACGGTTGCACCGCCGACAACGGAGCCGACGAAAGACCCGGAGGCGACGGAAGCACCCACAGAGGCACCTGCAGTGACTAAAGTGACAATAGATACGAAAGAGGGTACCAAGCTTTATTCTGATACTGTAACACAGCTTTCAGCGACAGTCAGCGGAACCGGAAATTATTCAACAGCAGTTGAATGGAGCATTGAACCTGCTGTTGAGGGAATAAGGATTAACAAGACCGACGGGAAGGTAACGATTGATAAAGATGTGCAGGAAGGAACAAGCTTTACAGTGAAGGCAGTTTCAAAAAGTAATCCTGAAATTTTTGGAACTGTTACGCTTGGAGTGAGAATACCTAAGGTTACGGGCTTTATTATTTATGCCGGTGATAGAGTAGATAGAGTAACTGAGATAGAACCCGGTACAAGTATAAAAATATATACTGAGATCAATTCAAAAGATGGTAAGAATCCAGACACCACCATTAATCTTAGCATAGAACCCGAAGTGCCGGGATGTTCCATTGACGCAGGCGGAAACCTTACTGTTGGTGCAAATGTTGCGGGCGGAACCGAAATCAATATCGTCGCTATACCAAAGTCAAATCCGAGTTTGAAAAAAACACTTACACTTACTGTAAAAGCACCTGAAGTCCAGGACTATACACTAGATTTGACAGAAGCGAACAAGGCGTACTCAACCATTGAAAACCTTGCTTTTACCCAGGAGGGGATTGAGGTGACTGCAGCGACTAATCAACAAAACTTAGGCCTCTATCTAAATGCGGATAAATCTGGATTTGATTTCAGGCAGTATGAAGCCATAAAAGTTTGTGCCAAAGCAGACGATGGCAGTAAAGTAAGCATGACACTTTCTACCGTTTTGGGCATGACGGATACTTCATCAAAATATGGAGGCGGAACTCAGCTTTGGTCCAAAGCTGTTACACAGGATACTGAAAACACGGAGTGTTATTATCTTAAGACCGGATATATGACGGCAAAGGCCAGTGATGAGGATAAGCTTCAGGAAAACCCGGTGGCGTTGGATATAAGCTTTACAACGAAAAATAAGAAGATAACGATTACCTCCATAACTTTCCTGAAAGAGCATCCGTATGAGTCTGAGAATCTTGTCATAGAAATGACTAAGGAAAATCTGGCATATACAAATGTGAGTGAGGATAAAATCACTTTCAGAGATGGGGAATGTGAAGTAAAACTTGGTCCAAAGGATGTTGTGGCATTCTACATAAAGCCTGATAAATCGGCAGTGAATTTAGATTATGCTTCGATTGACTGTAAGATGTATAGTGAATTGGGAGTTATTGGTTCCGCATATTTTGCTAATGTGGGTGATGAAGTAATTGCTTCAAAAGAAGATTTGAAATCTAAGATTGTAGGTAATGAAACATCGGTTAGCTGTGCAAAAACATCAGTACAATCATGTTGGAAAGCTAATACAATTTCCAGTTTTGAAATTCCAGTCGATAATAGTGCAAACGTGATATGTATCACAAAAACTACTAATCAGGAAAGGCAATATAATATTCAGGGTATGAAATTGTGTAAACGTGCATACTAATTTAAATTTATACCTTTTTACTTTTATGATAACATTCTTTTATTTTGATGGTTACCCCTTTCTATGATGTACAGACAGGCGGCTACGGACTTGCTCCGCAGCTGCCCGGATGTACAGAGGTCTGCTGTCTGACTGATAGGAAGAATAGACGTTAATATTAATACGGGTGGGTGTATGAAATTTAATCAGATATTTAACTCATATCCTTTTCTGCAATTCTATTACGGGAATCGGCATAAATGACAATCCAATAACCACAACCCATTGCCAGGCGCTTAGCATAACTGTATTAAATACCGGATTAAGTGCGGGAACGCATATAGTAACAGCCTGCAGGAAGGCGCATAGTATTGTTGATATGACAAGTTTCCTGTTTTTAAAAAATCCTATTTCAAAAAGAGATTTATCGCTTCTTGAATTAAAAGCATGAAACAGCTGTGTAAGTCCGAGTACTGCGAAACACATTGTGTTTGCGCTTGCAGGACTGGTGTTAAGGCCTATGGCATATGCTGTCAGGGCAAGACTTCCTATAAAGGCTCCTTCGAGAGCTATTTTAAGACCCAGGCCGCCGGAAAATATACCTGCATCCGGAGATACGGGAGGCCTTTTCATTATATTTTTATCAGGCGGCTCCATTCCAAGGGATAGTGCAGGAAATGAATCTGTTATGAGATTAATCCACAAAAGCTGTACGGCGCATAACGGGGCTGTAAGCCCAAATAATATCGCAAAAAATATTGTAATTATTTCGCCTATATTGCAGGAAATGAGAAAATGTATGGATTTTTTAATATTGTCATATATACGTCTTCCTTCGCGTACGGCAAGCGTTATTGTGGAAAAATTATCATCCTCAAGAATCATGTCGGATGCATTTTTTGCAACGTCAGTTCCTGTGATTCCCATTGCGCAGCCGATGTCGGAAGCTTTTAATGCGGGAGCGTCATTTACTCCGTCGCCTGTCATTGCAACAATCTCACCGTTTTTTTGCAGTGAACGTACAATTCTTAATTTGTGTTCAGGAAGAACTCTTGCAAATACACGGTATTTACTTATATTTTTATCCAACTCTTCATCAGACATTTCAGAAAGCATACTTCCGGTTATGACTTTGGAATTTTTGTCTTTAATACCAAGCTCAGACGCAATCTTTGCAGCGGTAGCGGCATGGTCGCCGGTAATCATTACGGGCCTGATACCCGCATTTATACATTCTTTTACCGCATGGTATGCTTCTTTTCTTGGCGGGTCAATCAGCGCTATAAAACCTGCAAAAGTAAGTCCGGATTCACAATTTTTAATGTCATGTGTGGAAATATCATTTTTATATGCCACGGAAAGAATCCTAAGGCCTTCTGATGCATATAGATTGTTTTTTGAGAGCAGCTGCCTGCGCATTGAATAATTAAGGGGAAGTATTTTGCCGTTGCCGGACTCATAATGTGTGCATAATGGTATAAGTATTTCCGGAGCGCCTTTTGTAATTGAAAAGGTGGTGTTATTGTCTGTGTGAAGGGTTGTCATTAATTTCCTTGTAGAATCAAAAGGTATTTCCTGTATACGCCTGTATCTTTTTTTAAGCGCATATATATCAATGCCGGAATCATTAGCGGCATTAAGCAGTGCATTTTCAGTAGGTTCACCGATTGTTTCGGTATTTTGGATTATAGAATTGTTACATAATGAGCACATACAGAGAAGCTTTTTCCCATACGGGGAAGATAAGGGGATTTCGCCTGAAAAGCAATACTCTTTAATTACGTGCATTTTATTTTGTGTAAGAGTGCCTGTTTTGTCGGAGCATATTACAGTTGTGCTGCCAAGGGTCTCAACAGCAGGAAGTTTCCTTATTATAGCATTGTTTTCCGCCATTTTTGTTACGCCAAGGGAAAGCATTATTGTGACAATGGCAGGAAGCCCTTCGGGTATTGCCGCTACTGCAAGGCTTACTGAAGTCATAAACATATCTATTATCGGGCGTTTCATTATAACGCCGGCCACAAATATAATTATACATATTAGGAGGGCTGTAATGCTTAATATTTTGCCTGTTACTGCAAGGCGTTTTTGCAAAGGGGTTTCAGGTGCATCTTCACCAATCAGCATATCCGCTATTGCTCCAAGCTCGGTATTTACCCCTGTTGCACATACGATTCCTATACCATGGCCGTAACATATCATGCAGCCTGAATATACCATATTATGCCTGTCGCTAAGATGTGTATCAGGTGAAAGAGTGTCAGGATATTTGCTTACAGGCTGTGATTCCCCGGTAAATGATGACTCGTCTGCCATAAGGTTATGGGATGTTATTATTCTTGTGTCTGCGGGAACAAGATACCCAGTTTCCAGCATAATTATATCACCGGGTACAATATCTGCTGAAGGGATTTTCTGCCAGGAGGAATCCCTGAGGACTGTGGCAGATGGAGCGGTCATTTTTTTAAGCGCCGCAAGTGAGTGTTCTGCTTTCTTTTCCTGAAATACGCCTATAAGGGCATTGACAATTATTATAATAAGAATTATTCCCGGCTCAATAAAATCCGGCTCTCCGTTTATATATGAAACGGCAAAAGATATTCCGGCAGCGCAAAGAAGGGTATATATCATGAAATCCTTAAACTGCATAAAAAACATTTTAAGAAAGCTGTTTGAAGAGGCTGAAGGGAGTTCGTTTTTTCCGTATTTTTGTAAAAGCTGTTTTGCCTGTGCGGCAGAAAGCCCGGTAGAAGACGAGGAAGAAAATCCGGCAATAATGTTATTTATATTATGGCTGTGCACAATTATACCTCCGGCAATCCTGTATCAGACAGGATAACTTTAATCTGATATATGTGTATTCATGACGGGTAAGAAATATTATAGGAAAACTTGACATAAAAATAACATATTGATATAGTAATTGTTTAAAAGGCAGCATGCTAAGTCAGTATCAGAAAGGTCTGTTATTATGAAAAAGAAACTTATAAATTGTAGTATTGTGTTTATTATGACGGTTTTTGTTATGATTGCGGGAGTGTTTATAAATACTTCAGATTCGGAGGCGGCATCTGTATACCGGATAAAGATAAACAAGCAGCAGAACTGCGTTACTATATATAAGATAAATTCCAAAGGAGAGTATAAGCCGTACAAGGCAATGATATGCTCCGTAGGTTCTGCGACGCCGTATGGTACATTTGGACTTAAGGAAAAGATACGCTGGCATGAGCTGGAGGGTCCTGTATACGGCCAGTATTGTTCAAGGATTACAGGGCATATATTATTCCATTCTGTATGGTATTACCAGAACGGAAATCCGGCAACGCTGTCAAATACACAGTATAACAGGCTCGGAAGTATGGCTTCGCATGGATGCGTAAGGTTAAATGTAAGGGATGCCAAATGGATATATGATAATTGTCCGTCAGGAACCCCTGTTGAAATATATGCTTCAAAAGACCCGGGACCTTTAGGCAAGCCTGAGTCAATTAAACTTCCGGCAGGAAGCGGATGGGACCCTACGGATGTGACTAATCCTGCCAATCCTTATAATAAGAAAAAACCATCAATTAAAATGGCGAAAGGTAAAAAAGGAAGTACTTATATAAAATACAATTCTTCTTTTAACCTTCTTAAAACAATCACAGCTAAGAATACGACAGGGTTTGACGTAAATGACAAAGTGACCTATACTATACAGTATAAGGCAGAAAAAGGGAAATACGTTAAAGTAAAGAAAATAAATACGTTGAAAAAAGGCGTATATAAAGTAAGATTTAAGCTGGTTGACGAAATTGGAAGAAAAGCGTCGCTTAAAGTAAAATATACCGTGCTTAACAAGATTAACCTTACATCCATAAGCCTTAATAAAAATAACGTATATATGTATATGGGTTATAATCAAAGCTGTAAACTTAAACTTGCTTCGTATAAACCTAAGAAAGCGTCTATTAAAGACCTTACATTTGTATCTTCAAATCCGGCGGTTGCAACCGTTAATAATAAAGGAAAAGTTAATGCAGTCGCTCCGGGCGATGCTGTTATAACCGCATTATCCAAAGACGGTTCGGGCGTAAAGACAGAATGTCAGATACATGTAAGAAAGTATGCAGACGCTATGGCAGCCGGTCTGGAAAAAAGTACAATTAATAAAGGTGAAGTAACGAGAGTGCTATGTACGCTGTTACCAGCAGACGCAACAGGACAGGATTCATTAAATTATACTTATGTATCTTCCGATTCTGCGGTGGCATCGGTAGATGCAGCAGGTAATGTTACCGGAGTGTCACAAGGAACGGCAGTTATTACTGTTACTGCAGGTGGAGCGACGGCAAATGGTGCAGTTCTTACATCACAGGTTACGGTTACGGTAAATGAGGACAGCACACAGAGCGATGTTTCGCCGGGAGCGCTTACAATACAATAATTATCTTATGGAGGAATTAAAAATGGCAACACCCTACAATCATAAGGAAATAGAACGGAAATGGCGTGATAACTGGAAAAAGAATCCGGTTAATGTGGATGACGGTAAGAAACCCAAATATTACTGTCTGGATATGTTCCCGTATCCTTCGGGAAGCGGACTTCATGTAGGACACTGGAGAGGATATGTTATATCTGACGTGTGGAGCAGGTATAAAATGCTTCAGGGATATTACCTGATTCATCCTATGGGCTGGGATGCATTTGGACTTCCGGCAGAAAATTATGCAATTAAGATGGGAGTACACCCTAAAAAATCCACGGCTGAAAATGTAAGCAATATAAAGAGACAGATTAATGAGATATCTGCAATATATGACTGGGATATGGAAGTGAATACTACAGACCCTGAGTTTTACAAATGGACACAGTGGATATTTGTAAAGATGTTTAAGGAAGGGCTTGCGTATGAGAAAGAAATGCCAATCAACTGGTGCCCTTCATGTAAAACAGGACTTGCAAATGAAGAGGTTGTAAACGGCTGCTGCGAAAGGTGCGGTGCGCAGGTTACGAAGAAGAATCTTAAACAGTGGATGCTTAAGATTACCAAGTATGCGGACAGACTGCTTGAAGACCTTAAAGACCTTGACTGGCCTGAAAAGGTAAAGAAAATGCAGACTGACTGGATAGGCAAAAGTTACGGCGCCGAGGTTGATTTTAAAGTAGATGGCAAAAGCGATGTAATTACCGTATATACTACCCGCCCGGATACATTGTATGGAGCAACCTTTATGGTTCTTGCGCCTGAACATGAACTTGCAAAGAGTCTTGCGACAGAAGAGAACAAAGCGCTTGTAGAGGATTATATATATAAAGCTTCAATGAAATCCTCCGTAGACAGGCTTCAGGATAAGGAAAAGACAGGTGTATTTACGGGAAGTTATGCGATTAATCCGCTTAATAATGAGAAGATTCCTATCTGGCTGTCGGACTATGTTCTTGCAGATTACGGAACAGGAGCTATTATGTGTGTTCCTGCGCATGATGACAGGGACTTTGAGTTTGCAACCAAGTTCGGAATACCTATTATACAGGTTATAGCAAAAGACGGTAAAGAAATAGAGAATATGACTGAAGCTTATACCGAAGCTTCAGGAACAATGATTAACTCCGGCGAGTGGAACGGAATGGAATCATCGGTGCTTAAAAAGGAAGCGCCTGAGATGATTGAGAAAAAGGGATTTGGAAGAAAGACAGTTAATTACAAGCTCCGTGACTGGGTATTTTCAAGACAGCGTTATTGGGGCGAACCGATTCCTATAGTTCACTGCCCGAAGTGCGGCGCAGTGCCTGTGCCTGAGGAAGAGCTTCCGCTTCTTCTTCCTGAGGTTGAAAGTTATCAGCCTACAGGAACGGGAGAATCGCCTCTTGCAGACATAGAGGAATGGGTAAATACTACATGCCCGTGCTGTGGTGCGCCGGCAAAACGTGAAACCAATACAATGCCGCAGTGGGCAGGTTCGTCATGGTATTTCCTGCGATATGTCGATAATAAAAATAATAAGGAACTTGTGTCCAAAGAAAAGGCTGAGAAATATCTGCCTGTTGATATGTATATAGGCGGCGTTGAACATGCCGTGCTGCATCTTTTGTATTCGCGATTCTATACCAAGTTCCTGTATGATATAGGAGTGATTAATTTCAAGGAGCCGTTTACAAGGCTGTTCAATCAGGGAATGATTGGAAAAGACGGAGCCAAGATGAGTAAGTCAAAGGGCAATGTCGTATCGCCTGATGAACTTGTAAACGATTACGGATGTGATTCGCTTCGTCTGTATGAACTTTTTGTAGGACCGCCTGAACTTGATTCCGAGTGGGACGACAGGGGAATAGACGGCGTATACAGATTCATAAACCGTTTCTGGAAGCTTGCAATGGACAATAAGGATAAGGGCATGGCTCCTACTGATGAGACGGTAAAAATACGTCACAGGCTTATAAAAGATATAACCACAAGGCTTGAAGCGTTCAGCCTTAATACTGTTGTCAGCGGATTCATGGAATACAACAATAAAATGTATGAGGTTGCAAAGAAACAGGGCGGAATTGATAAAGAGCTTATAGAGACAATGACGATACTTCTTGCGCCGTTTACGCCTCATGTAGCATCGGAGATATGGGAGCAATACGGACATACCGGCAGTATATTTGATGAAAAGTGGCCTGAGTATGATGAAGCCAAAATGGTGGAAGATACTATCGAGATTGCCGTACAGATTAACGGTAAGACCAAAAATACCGTAGAGATTCCTGCTTCCGCATCTAAAGAAGAAGCCATAAGCGCAGCAAAAGAAGCAGTTTCAGGCAAGCTTACCGGAAATATTGTCAAAGAAATTTATGTACCGGGAAGAATAGTCAATATAGTACAGAAATAGATTAATAGAAATAAAAAAATGCAGCCATAATAAAAAGTGGTTGCATTTTTATTAATACGGTGTTATAGTTGGGATAGAACATATAAAACAAATATATAAAATTTGAAGGAGGGCTATGTATGAACGTAAAAAAATTCACGCAAAAATCAATGGAAGCAGTCAATATGTCTGCCACTTTGGCGGATGAATATGGTAATCAGGAGATTGCCACAGCACATCTTTTGTACGCGCTCATTACTATTGATGAAAGCCTTATAAAGGACCTTCTTAAGAAAATGGATATACAGACGGAAGTGTTTGAAGCGCAGGTTGGCGGACTTATAAGAAAAAGACCTAAGGTATCGGGCGGAGAACCATTTGTAGGTAGAGAACTTAATGCAGTACTGACACATGCAGAAGATGAAGCCAACGCCATGAAGGACAGTTACGTATCGGTAGAGCATATATTCCTGAGTCTTATGAAGCATGGAGACAGTGATGTTAAGTCGCTTCTTAAGGAATTTAATATTACAAGGGATGCATTTCTTCAGGTGCTTTCGCAGGTAAGAGGAAACCAGTCGGTCAATACGGACAATCCTGAAGATACGTATGATGTGCTTGCCAAATATGGTTATGACCTTGTAGAACAGGCAAAAAAGCAGAAACTTGACCCGGTAATAGGCAGGGATGACGAGATAAGGAATATAATAAGGATATTATCACGTAAAACCAAAAATAATCCGGTGCTTATAGGCGAGCCCGGAGTAGGAAAAACGGCAGTAGTTGAGGGACTTGCACAGCGTATAGTGAGGGGAGATATTCCTGAGGGACTGAAAAATAAAAAGCTGTTTGCGCTGGATATGGGGGCTCTTGTGGCAGGCGCCAAATACAGAGGTGAATTTGAAGAAAGACTTAAGGCAGTACTTAATGAAGTAAAAGACAGTTCAGGGGAAATTATACTTTTTATTGATGAACTTCACACGATTGTAGGCGCAGGAAAAACTGACGGCGCGATGGATGCGGGTAATATGCTTAAGCCGATGCTTGCAAGGGGTGAGCTTCACTGTATAGGCGCGACAACGCTTAATGAATACAGGCAGTATATAGAAAAAGATGCAGCGCTTGAGAGACGTTTTCAGCCTGTAATGGTAGATGAGCCTACCGTGGAGGAGGCAATATCCATACTCCGAGGACTTAAGGAAAGATATGAGGTTTTCCATGGAGTAAAGATATCAGACTCTGCAATAGTATCAGCGGCGGTATTATCCGACAGGTATATTACGGACAGGTTCCTTCCGGATAAGGCGATTGACCTTGTAGACGAGGCGTGCGCGCTTATAAAGACGCAGCTTGATTCAATGCCGGCAGAACTTGAAGACCTGCAGAGAAAGATAATACAGCTTGAGATTGAAGAGACCGCCCTTACAAAAGAGGAGGATAATCTGAGTAAAGAAAGGCTTGAAGTTATAAGAAAAGAGCTTTCGGATGCAAGAGAGAGTTTTGCAGGCATGAAAGCAAAATGGGATGTCGCAAAAAGTATGGTAGAACGCACAAGCAAAGTAAAGGAAGAGCTTGAACAGCGGAAGAAAGAACTCGAAATAGCCAAAAGAAGTTCGGATTACAACAAAGCCGCAGAAATTCAATATGGAATTATTCCCGAACTTGAAAAGAAACTTCATGCCTCCGAGGCAGGTGACGGACAGACTTCAGAACTTATTAAGGAAAGCGTTACAGAGGAAGAAATAGCCTCTATAGTTTCAAGGTGGACTCAGATTCCTGTAACAAGACTTACGGAGAGCGAAAGGACCAAAACGCTTAATCTTGATAAAGAGCTTCATAAAAGGGTGATTGGACAGGATGATGCAGTTACGAGAGTATCAGAAGCAATACTTCGCTCAAAGGCAGGGATTAAAGACCCACGTAAACCTATTGGTTCATTTTTGTTCCTTGGCCCGACAGGAGTTGGAAAGACTGAACTTTCAAAAAGCCTTGCAGAGTGTCTGTTTGATAATGAGCAGAGTATGATAAGGATTGATATGAGTGAATATATGGAAAAATTTTCGGTATCAAGACTTATCGGAGCGCCTCCGGGATATGTAGGATATGATGAAGGCGGTCAGCTTACTGAAGCGGTAAGAAGAAAACCTTATTCAGTCATATTATTTGATGAAGTTGAAAAAGCGCATCCTGATGTATTTAATATAATGCTTCAGATACTTGACGACGGAAGAATAACGGATTCACAGGGAAGAACTGTAGATTTTAAAAATACAATACTTATTATGACATCAAATCTCGGCTCCGAATATCTGCTTAACGGAATAGATAATGAAGGTAATATCAATAAAGAATGTGAAGATGCCGTGAATAATCTGCTGAAGAGCTCGTTCAGGCCTGAATTTATTAACAGGCTTGATGAAATAGTTATGTTTAAGCCACTTACTAAAAATAATATATCTGATATAATAGAGCTTATTATTAAAGATATTAATAAAAGGATTGCAGATAAAGAGATTGTTCTTGAAGTATCAGACGAAGCTAAAGAATATATCGTAAATCAGGCATATGACCCGGTATATGGCGCAAGACCATTAAAAAGGTATATGCAGAAAAATATTGAAACTGTTCTTGCAAGAGCAATGCTTTCAGGTGACATAAATCCCGAAAGTGTGGTATACTTGGACAGGACGCCTGACGGACTTGGAATAAGAAAGCAGGTGAATGACTAAGATACGGAGAATATGATATGAGTATTACAGTAGTGCTGCTGCAGATGATAAAACTTTTTCTGATAATGTGTGTCGGTTATTTCTTATATAAAGTGAAGATGCTTGATGACCATACAAGGGTACATCTTACAAAGATACTTCTTTATGTAACCACGCCGGCGCTCATTATCCATTCCTTTATAGAGAATGCGGGTGCGGAAAAGAGAGATATGCTTGGGGAGCTGTTTATAATTGCAGCAGCCATGTACATACTTCTTCCGGTTGCCGGATTAATCATCACATTTGTTCTGCGTGTAAAAAAACCGCTTCAGGGCCTGTACATGTTCATGACAGTTTTTTCTAATGTAGGTTTTATGGGATTTCCTGTGGCTGATGCGCTTTATGGAACTGAAGGGGTATTCTATGCGGCGGTTTTTAACTGCGTATTTAATATATGTGTGTTTACTATGGGAGTTGTTCTGATAAATTATCCTAAAGAAAATGATAACGGCGTTCCCGTTCTGAATTTGAAAAAACTTCTTAATCCGGGTATATTATGCTGTTTTGTCTCGGTAATAATATTTCTTCTTGAGATTCCCGTTCCGGGAGTAATAATGGAAGTGTTTGAATCGGTTGGCGGCCTTACGTCACCGCTTGCAATGATGCTTGTGGGAGCAAGCCTTGCAATGATGAATATACGTGAGATGCTTGGTGATATAAGAATATACATATACACATTCATAAGACAGCTTGTGCTTCCGCTCCTTTCGTGGCCTGTCATCAGGTATTTTATACATAATGATACGGTAGCTGCCATTACTCTTATACTTGTTGCTATGCCGGTCGCAAATACCGCGGTGCTTTTTGCAACGGAATATAAAAGGGATGAAAAAATGGCGGCAAAAGGAATATTTCTTACGACTTTGGCGGCAATCATTACGATACCGGCTGTAATATGGTTATGCCTCGGCTGAATAATATTTGTTGCGGATGTATGGGTTTAATTTTGTGGCTTTCTGTGCGCTTTGCGGTATATCTGCGGAGACTGGCCGTAATATTTTTTGAAAACCCTGCTGAAATACAATGCGTCAGAGTAACCAAGCTGTCTGCTTATCTCGTCTATACTGTAAAATGTTGTGGTGAGCAGCCTGTGCGCCTGTTTCATTCTCAAGTCGGTATGATACTGCAGTATGGTTGAGCCTGTACTTTTCTTAAATGCTGTTCCCATATATTTATATGTAAGATAAAAACGTTTTTCCATATCTCTTGTGTTGAGAGGTTTGTCAGCATATTCCCTGAGATAATTTTTTATCTCGTCAGACAGGTTGTTCTGAAATGAATGGTACTCACGGTTCAGTTTAATACATTCGGATAAAATGTCATAAAAAGAAGTATTAACTGCAAGTGCAGACGACTCATGGGAATTTTGGAAATATACTGCATAATCATGAATTTTAATATCTAATACAGAACCGGATATTCCTTCAAGCGTTTTTGGAACAGTGTATGACTTTGCAAGCTCAGGAAACGTTTCCGGCTCCTGTTTCATATAAAAGAAAAAGTAGTACAGGTGTATTCCAGATTTCCCGTAAGTATTAATACGTATATTAAGATTCCGCCTTAGAAAAATAATATCTCCGCTTTTTATATTGTAAGTAATGCCTTCTTCGGTTATTGATATCTTTCCGTTTATAATATACAGCATAATATGATAATCAGATGAATCTGCCTTTGTCATATTTTCAGGAAGTTTTTCTGCAAATCCGGCATTTAAAACGATAGGAAGAGTCTGATTGTTTAATATTATTTCATTCATTATAGTATTCCGCCTGACAATATTTATAAGAAAATTATCTATATAAATACGATTATAATACATATTTATATACAGGTCAATAGACTATAATTGTATCTATAGAATAAAATCGGGAGGTATCTTTATGTTAAGACGCAGATTTGGCAGCTTACGGGGAAGACTGTTAATTTCGATGCTTTTTGCTGCGTTGATACCGATACTTATTATTGACCTGATAATGTATAACAGATATCTTGATATAATACAGCGGAATACAAGGGAGCTCACGCGCGCTAACCTTTCTCATATAGAAACATCGCTTGATACGTGGACCGATTCATACAGTGATGTAATGCGCCAGATTTATTCAGATGAGACGCTTAAAGAGATGCTTGCAGAATATAATATATCTGAGGATAAGAATCAGATAAAGTCCGATATAAGACAGGAGCTGCGTAATCTTTTAAATACAAAAGACTATATTATGTCAATTACTATAGTGAATGAAAATAATCAGTCTTTTTTTTATGACAGGGTTACGCCTTTTTCATATAATCCGTTCTGGCTACATGAGTATTCAATGACTCTGTCTGAAATGTATGATATGGTATCTGACAGTGATGAGAATGTATATTTATCAACAGAATATGCAAAAACAGGGCCAAATAAAAAATATTATTTATTCCATATGGCACACTCCATGCTTTACAAGGCCGGTGTTGAAGAAAAGCGGGCTGTTGTAATAGTAAGCATAGATGAACAGCTTCTTGAAAAAATATGTAATCCGAGCGGCTATAAACGGAAAGATATGGTTACATTTCTGGTTGATGGCAGCGGCCGTGTTATTTCATATGAAGATTCGCAGTATTTAGCAGAAGATATAGGACTTACGAATGACTCGTATATAAAATTCGTACAAAAGACAGGAGTATTGAAGGCGGAGAATCTGTCTTATGAAGTACAGCATGATGCTAAACTGGGATGGGATATTGTTAATGTATCAGTTACAAACCGATATAATGAAGAAATTGTACAGATACAGCAGATGGTTGTTTCCATGGCGGTTGGTTCGGCTGTACTTGTTATAATAATAGTGCTTTTTACTACCAGATATCTTATGTCGCATGTGGACCGGATAGCCAGAAAAATGCATCTTATTGAAAAAGGCGATATGAATGTACGTATAGAGACTACATCAAGAATGCCTACGGAACTTGCGGCTATAGCAGACCATCTGAATGATATGCTTGACCAGCTTGAAGTGTCCATGGAAAAGGAAAAAATGCTTGCTGAAAGGGAAAAGGCTGCTGAGATTACGGCGCTGGAGGCAAGGATTAATCCGCATTTCCTTTACAATACATTAGATACAATTAACTGGATGGCGATAGACAATGATGAGATAGAAATAAGCAATGCCATCAGCGCACTTGGAAAAATTCTCCGGTATGGCATAAGCAACAGCAATGGAATTGTCAGTATTGCCACTGAAATGGAGTGGCTTAAGCAGTATATATATCTGCAGCAGACCAGGCTTAAGGACACTTTTAAATTTGAAATTGATGTTGAGCCTCAGGTAATGCAGTATAATATACATAAGCTTTTGCTTCAGCCGTTTGTTGAAAATTCGATAATACATGGTTTTAAAAATAAAAAACAGCTTCATATGCTTAGAATATCAATAAAAGCAGACGATATGCTGAGGATAACCATAGAAGATAACGGGGTCGGAATGAAAAAGGAGCAGGTGGATGCAATTAATGCAGGACAGTTCCAGCACTATGACGATTATGATGAAAAATATCATGTAGGAATGGAAAATGCTTTCCAGAGGATGCATATGTATTATGGCGAAAGTGTGGATATACATATTGAAAGTGAGCCTGGGGAAGGAACAACAGTATATATTATATTGCCGAAAGATGAGGAAACAAAATGAAAATAATTGTTGTGGAAGATGAAATAAGAATATGCGAGGGAATATGCCGGCTTATTGAAAAAATAGGTGATAATTATGAGGTAGCAGCAACTGCAGATAACGGAGAAGACGGACTTAAACTGATACTGGAAAATTCTCCGGATATAGTTATTACTGATATAATGATGCCCGGTATGAGCGGACTTGAGATGCTTGCTGAGCTTAAGAAAAAAGACAGGATGCCAAAAGTTATTGTTATAAGCGCGTATTCTGAGTTTTCATATGCACAGGAAGCAATGAGGCTGGGCGTGAGGGAATATCTTACCAAACCTATTACAATCGGAGAGCTTACACAGACATTAAGTAATCTTGCGGATGAGATTTCGGATGACAATGAGGTGCCGGAAACACTGAGTTCGCTAAACAATATTTTCCTTGGAATTATAAACGGAATCATAGATGTAGATGAAAAGCTTGTACAGTATATGGATAACCGCCACGGAATACGGAGGGATACGGTATTTGTAGAGCTTACGGCATATCTTGGATATTATTATGAAGAAAATGTGGAATCAGTAAAGAAAACAATAGGTAAAATACTGGACCATATAGACGGAACAGAATATATAATACTTGAGCTCCCAAAAGAAATGTCGCTTCTTGCATTAATATACAAATGCGGGAATCTGGATGAGATGGAAAGGCATATTAAAACAAGTATACAGAGAAACCCGTTATCCATGCGTAAGGTATGCACGGGCATGATAAGGGCAGAGGGTCTTGAAAATATACAAAGCAGTTACAGAATTATAAACAGCTATCTCCACTGGAATATGATATTTGGCGACGGCGTGATAATAACATTTCCGCAGGTTACTGAAATCAAAGTAAAAAAGTGCGAGTATCCGGTTGAAACAGAAAATCTGATGAAAACTTCCCTGTATTCGATGGACAAAGCGGCGACACTGAATTCAGTAAAGAAATTTGAAGATTATTTCTTTGACGGTTCGTTGTATAATCCTCAGGTGATAAAGGAAGCATATACAAGATTCATATGGGCGGCATTAGGTATATTAAAAGAAATCAATGAGTTTGAACAGATTGCCGCACGCCAGAAGCAGCTTATTGAAAGAATAAATGAAGCAAAGAGTTCCGGCGAAATGAGAGGGATACTTGATATGGTATTCGGAAGCCTGTTTGAAAACCGGAAAGAAGATGAAAACTTAGGACTAACCGTAAAAAGAACAATAAATATGATACATGAATTTTATAAAGACGGAATAACTCTTGATGAGATTGCGGGGAAACTTGGAATTACTCCGGAATATCTTAGTGCGCAGTTTCAGAAAGAAATGGGGCTTAATTTCAGTTCATATATAAGAAATTACCGTATAGGGAAAGCCAAGCTTATGCTTGTGGGAAGCAATATGAAAGTATATGAGATTGCCGCAGAAGTCGGATATTCCGACCCGAAATATTTCAGCCGCGTATTCAGGCAGGTTACGGGACAAAAACCTGACGAGTACAGAAAAACACAAAAATGATTGCGACAAAAATATACATTAGATATTTGCACCTCGTATTAGATTTTTATTCTGCAAATTTTATCAATATAAAATTATAATTAAGCATATGGAATCTGTCACATGATTCCGTAAATTAATTTGCCTAAAAGGCATACAAATTTTAGAGGAGGACAAAAAATGAAAAAGAAGTTTTTAGGTGTAGTGCTTAGTGTAGCTATGGTTGCAACTCTTCTTGCAGGATGTGGCAAGAAAGAAGAAGCTCCTACTGATGAGACTGCTACAGAGGCTCCTGCTGATGATGCAGCAGCAGATGAGGGAAGCTCATCAGATAAGGTTATCACAGTTGGTATCATTAATAATGACCCTACAGAGTCAGGATACCGTACAGCTAACGTTAAGTCATTAGAGGAAGCATTCAGTGCAGCTAACGGATATGAAGCAAAGACATTCTACAGCTTAAAGAATGATGAGCAGATTAACGCAGCTCAGCAGTTCATTCAGGAAGGCGTTGATTATCTTCTTCTTTCAGCAGCCGACACAGCAGGATGGGATTCAACCCTTAAAGATGCACAGGCAGCTGGTATCCCTGTAATCCTTTTCGACCGTACAATAGATGCTGATGAAAGCCTTTATGCAGCTTCAATCGTATCTGATATGGACAAAGAAGGACAGACAGCAGTTGAGTGGTTAGCAAGCCAGAATCTTGATGAGTACAACATCATCCATATCCAGGGTGTTATGGGTTCAGCAGCTCAGAAGGGACGTTCAGGCGCTCTTCAGGAGAAAGTTGATGCAGAAGATTCTTGGAACATCGTTACACAGCAGACAGCAGAGTGGAACGCAGAGAAAGCTCAGCAGATCGTTCAGTCTGTAATTGATTCAGGCGAGGAATTCAACGTAATCTATGCAGAGAACGACGATATGGCAAGAGGAGCTGTAGCAGCTCTTGACAATGCAAACATCTCACATGGTGTTGACGGCGATGTAATCATCATGGGATTTGACTGCAACAAGTGGGCTCTTAAAGAAGTTCAGGCAGGCAGATGGAACTATGATGGACAGTGTAACCCATTCCAGGCTCCATACATTGATGAAGTTATCAAGACTCTTGAAGCTGGTCAGGAAGTTGCAGAGAAAGTAATTATCCTTGAGGAGAAAGGTTTTGATTCTTCAATAACAGATGAAGAGATTGAAGCAAACGGAATCGGCGACGAGACAGCACCGACGGAATAATTTAAAAATAATTTAATTTAAAATTATGACCTAAAAGAAAGAGCGCGGCACAGCGTAAACAAATGTCAGTACGCTTGCTTAGCGCTCTTTTTCCTAAAATTATATTAAGGGGTGAATGCACTGGTGAAAGAAAATTCTATATTGGAAATGCGGAATATATCCAAAAGCTTTCCCGGAGTACGTGCTTTGCAGAATGTAGATTTTACATTATGTGAAGGCGAAATTCATGCGTTAATGGGGGAAAATGGAGCCGGTAAATCTACACTTATTAAAGTTTTAACCGGAGTATATGAGAAGGATGAGGGTGAAATTTTCCTTAAGGGAATGAATAAAGCGGCAGTCATCCGTTCCCCACAGGATGCACAGAAACTTGGAATAAGTACCGTGTATCAGGAAATCACTTTATGTCCCAATCTGTCTGTAGCGGAAAATATGTACATAGCGCGCGGAAAAGGCGCAGGACAGAACTGGAAAAAAATGAATGCTGACGCAGATAAAATCTTAAAATCACTTGATATACCTGCTAAAGCTACCCAACAGTTGTCAAGCTGTTCTATTGCAATACAGCAGATGGTTGCCATTGCACGTGCAGTTGACATGGACTGTAAGGTATTGATTCTGGATGAGCCGACATCTTCACTTGATGAACAGGAAGTTCAGAAACTGTTCGGGCTCATGAGGGATTTGAAGAAAAGGGGCGTAGGAATTATATTCGTTACGCACTTCCTCGATCAGGTATACGAGGTAAGCGATAAGATTACGGTTCTCAGAGATGGAAAGCTCGTTGGAGAATATGAAATTGAAACGCTTCCGAGAGTTAAGCTTGTTGCCAAGATGCTTGGTAAGGAACTTGACGATATGGAAGAGATTCGTGATGACAGCCTTGTATATAAAGGCAAGGATGCTGACGAAACAGTATTTGAGGCTAAAGGGCTTCAGAGTAATGCAGGAATTAAACCATTTGACTTCTATATTAAGAGAGGCGAGGTCAATGGATTTACAGGTCTTCTTGGTTCAGGAAGAAGTGAGTGCGTGCGTGCAATATTCGGTGCAGACAGGATGTTGCATGGAGAAGTAAAGAAGAATGGTAAGAAAATAAAGATTTCAAAGCCTATTGACGCCATGAAAAATGGCATAGCATATCTTCCAGAAGACCGTAAAATAGATGGTATTATAGGAGATTTGTCTGTGCGTGAGAATATTATACTCGCACTTCAGGTACTGAAAGGTTTCTTTAAACCATTTACCAAGGCACAGGCATACAAGTTTGCAGATGAATATATTAAACTCCTTGAGATTAAGACAGCATCTGCAGATACGCCGATTAAATCCCTTTCGGGAGGAAATCAGCAGAAAGTTATACTTGCACGCTGGCTGCTTATGAATCCGGAATATCTGATTCTGGATGAGCCTACGCGTGGTATTGATATCGGTACTAAGATTGAAATACAGAAACTGGTACTTAAACTTGCTTCAGAGGGTATGAGCGTTACGTTTATTTCATCAGAAACAGACGAGATGCTCCGTACATGTTCGAGACTTGTCGTCATGAGAGACCGTAAGGTGGTAGGCGAACTTTCGGGTGAAGACCTGACTCAGAACAAGATTATGAGTACAATAGCCGGAGGTGACAGATAATAATGCAGAAAAATAACAGTAAATCATCTGTAGCTAAAGCATTTAGCGGTATATTTAGAAATCAGCTGTTTATACCTATAGCAGCTTTACTGCTGCTTGCACTGTTTAACTTTATTATGGACCCTTCGTTCTTTGCAATATCATTTGGTCATAACAGTGCCGGTAACCCCGTTCTTTCAGGACGTCTGATAACGATTCTGGATAACGGTTCAGAGCTTGCAATACTTGCTATTGGTATGACGCTTGTTACTGCTGCTTCAGGCGGACAGGATATCAGTGTGGGCGCTGCCATTGCCATTGCCGGTTCGGTTATACTGAGAGTGCTCTGCGGAGGACAGGTAAGTCCGGAACATCTGCAGGCTCCTATTATCGTAGGATTCCTTGCAGCATGTATTGTAGCAATGCTGTTTGGCGCATTTAACGGAGTGCTTGTAGCTTACTTTAAGATTCAGCCTATGGTAGCTACGCTTATATTATATACGGCAGGACGTTCTATCGCTTCCTGGATTAATAACAGTCAGCTTCCGATAGTAAATGAACCTAAATTCGGTTACTTTGGAGGATTGATTCCGGGAATACCGATTCCGACGCCGTTTATCATAGCAGTCATATGCATGATTGTGATGGCGCTTGTGCTCAAATTCACTAACCTGGGTCTGTATACACAGGCGGTTGGTATTAACGAGAGTTCATCAAAGCTTAACGGTCTGAATCCTAAATTTATTAAACTGTTAAGTTTCATAATCTTAGGATTGTGTGTTGCAGTAGCTGCACTTATTAAAGTAAGCCGTGTTTCTACAATCAACTACTCGGTTGTTGCAAAAGATATTGAAATGGATGCTATCCTTGCAGTAGCTTTGGGCGGTAATGCACTTAGCGGAGGTAAGTTCAGTATGCCAGCTTCAATTATAGGAGCATATGTTATCCAGTTCCTTACTACTACGTTATATAAATTTAATGTACGTGCAGATGCGCTCCCTGCATATAAGGCAGCTGTTATAATACTGCTCGTTGTACTTAGTGCGCCTGTTGTAAGGGAGAAACTTTCTTCATTAGGAAAGAAATTAAAATCAGGCACACGTGTAAAGGAGGTCGGCTGATATGAAAGATAAAAAATCATCTTCAGGCGGCATCAGCATAGGTGCCAGAATAAAGGGAATGTCTGATACCAACCTGCTCCTTGTTATAACAATTATAGTTTTCTTTGTTATGTATATTGGAGCTATGGTATTTCAGGGAGGATCTTTCCTCAAACCTCAGGCTTTCCTGAATATACTTAACCAACAGGCAGCCCTTATTATTGTATCATGCGGTCTGAGCCTTGTTATGATTACCGGCGGTATTGATATATCTGTCGGAGGCGTGGTTGCTTTGGTTAGTATGAGCTGTGCGGTATATTTGGATTATCTGGGCGGCAACATAGTTGTTTCAATACTTATCGCTCTTGCAATCGGTCTTGCATTCGGCCTTGTACAGGGATACCTGGTTGCGTATCTGGAGATACAGCCGTTTATCGTTACATTGGCGGGAATGTTCTTTGCAAGAGGTATGACGACTATTGTACATACCAATCCATTTAACGTTGCAAATGAGAAATTTGTTAAGTTAAAAGATACACGTATTACTATACCGTTTCTTGGTTCCAATAATGCCAAAGGCATGTACATACCGGCATATATTGAGATAGGTGTCATAGTTGCGCTTGTAATTGTAATAGTTTTCTTCTGTCTGTTAAGATGGACCAAACTTGGTCGTGGTTTCTATGCAGTCGGAGGTAATCAGTACAGCGCTCTCATGCTTGGTATTAATGTGAAGAGAACCAAATTCATCTCACATCTTTTATCAGGAATATTGGCAGGTATAGGAGGATTCGTATACTTCCTGCATATAGGTTCCGGTTCGCCGTCGCATGCGACAGGAATGGAAATGGATGCAATTGCTTCATCAATTATCGGTGGTACGATGCTTACCGGTGGTGTTGGTAATATTATAGGAACTTTCTTCGGAGTTCTTTCCCTCAGCACCATTCAGAACATCGTTGCGCTTGCCGGACTTGATGAACCATGGTGGATAGGAATCACAAGAGCTGCAATGCTTTGTCTGTTCCTCGTTGTTCAGAGTATTATTATAGCTAACAAGAACAAAGATTAACAGATTCATGTTTTATGTATAATTTAAAGGAACTCATCATATTGGTGGGTTCCTTTTTAATAAAATTACGACAAGGGGGTAATAAATTGAAAAATTATAAGTTCTGGTTCTGTACAGGCTCCCAGGACCTGTACGGAGATGAATGTCTTAAGAAAGTGGCGGAACACTCTGCCAGAATTGTAGAAGCGTTAAATGCTTCAGGTAATCTTCCGTTTGAGGTAGTGCTTATGCCTACATTGATTAGTCAGGCATCAATACGTAAAACGTTTAATGATGCGAATAATGATGATGCATGTGCCGGTGTGATTACATGGATGCATACATTTTCACCGGCAAAAATGTGGATTCTGGGACTTAAGGAATTCAGAAAACCGCTGTGCCATCTGCATACGCAGTTTAATGAGGAGATTCCCTACAGTGCGATTGATATGGACTTTATGAATGAGAACCAGTCGGCGCATGGCGACAGGGAGTATGGACATATTGTAAGCCGTATGGGTATTGAAAGAAAGATTATTGTTGGCCACTGGGCATCCGAAAGGGTTCAGACACAGCTTGGAAGCTGGATGAGGACTGCGATTGGCGTCATTGAATCTTCGCACATAAGGGTATGCCGTTTTGGTGATAACATGAATAATGTGGCGGTTACAGAGGGCGACAAGGTAGAAGCGCAGATTAAATTTGGCTGGGAGATAGACCATTACTGCGTAAACGATCTTGTAGATTATGTGGATGCCGTGCCCGAAGGCGAAGTAAATGCACTTGTGGATGAATATTACGATAAATATAAGATTATCGATGAAGGAAGAGATCCGGGTGAATTTAGAAAGCATGTTGCGGTTCAGGCGCAGCAGGAGATAGGTATTGAAAAATTCCTAACTGATAATGATTATCATGCGATAGTTACACATTTTGGTATGCTTGGAGGACTTAAACAGCTTCCGGGGCTTTCAATACAGAGGCTTATGGAAAAAGGTTATGGCTTTGGAGCAGAGGGAGACTGGAAAGTTGCTGCCATGGTCCGCATGATGAAACTTATGACTGCTGATATAAAGGGAGCTAAAGGAACGTCAATGATGGAAGATTATACATATAATCTTGTGCCTGGTGAAGAAGGGATACTTCAGGCTCATATGCTTGAAGTGTGTCCGTCAGTTGCAGACGGTGATATCGGGATTAAGGTATGTCCTCTGTCCATGGGTAACAGGGAAGACCCGGCGCGTCTTGTATTTACTTCAAAGACCGGTCCTGCGGTGGCATGTTCTCTGGTTGACCTGGGTACACGTTTCAGATTGCTTATAAATGCTGTTGACTGTAAAAAAGTAAAAGAGCCAATGCCGAAGCTTCCTGTGGGAACCGCATTCTGGACGCCAAGGCCTAATCTTGAAGTTGGAGCGACTGCATGGATACTTGCAGGAGGAGCGCACCATACTGCATTTTCTTATGATTTAACTGTCAGTCAGATGACTGACTGGGCAGATGCCATGGGAATTGAGAGTGTTGTAATTGATGAAAATACTGATATACGCACATTCAAAAATGAACTAAAATGGAATATGGCGGCATATAAGTAAAATTTTACAATATCATATTATATGTATTGCGTTACGGCGGTTTGGCAAAATGTGCAAAACCGCCGTATATCTTGCAAAAAAAGAATAAATCTGATATAATTTTCTTGTTATAACGACACATCATAAGACATTTCTGAATCATTTCAGGAGGTGTATGAAATGAGGTCTGGGTTTTTCAAGACAGGCGTGATTTTATTACTGATAAGCACAATGTTCACAGGCTGCGGCAGACATGATAATCCTGAAGAAACGGTGGCGGAGTCTGCTACACCGGAGGCCGATGTACATAATAATGAATTGATAAAAGTAGGATTTGCGCAGGTGGGACATGAATCAGACTGGCGTATAGCTGCTACAGAGTCGGCAATGGAGACTTTTTCCGAAAAAAATGGATTTGATTTATTATATGTTGATGCCAATAATGATCCGGATATGCAGATGGGAGCTGTAAGAAGTTTTATTGAACAGAAAGTGGATTATATTGTTATAGACCCTATAGTTACAAAGGGTTGGAATTCTATTATGAAAGAGGCGAAGAAAGCGGGAATTCCCGTATTTATAATAGACAGAATGATAGATTGTGATGAAGATTTATATGTGGCATGGTTTGGCTCTGATTTTGTGGCGGAAGGTGAAGCTGCGGGAGCCTGGCTTGAAGCATATCTTAATGATAAAGGCAGGGGAAATGACAATATTGATATTGCAGTTATTGCAGGTACGGAAGGTTCGTCTGCCCAGATAGGAAGAAGCAAAGGTTTTGACAGATATATTGATTCAAAACCTAATTGGAATAAGCTTGATGAAACAGACGGAGAGTTCACAAAAAATGGCGGAAGGCGGGTGATGGATGAATATATTAAAAAATATGACAATATTGATGTTGTAGTATGCCAGAATGATAATGAAGCATGGGGAGCAATGGAAGCCCTGAAGAGCGTGGGGAAAAAATACGGAGAAGAAGGTACTGTCATAATTTCATTTGATGCTGTTTATGATGGGCTTTCAGATGTACTTGAAGGTAACATAAATGCAGATTTTGAGTGTAATCCATTGTCAGCCCCTTATGTGGCAGATGCAATAAGAAAGCTTGACAGGGGGGAGCAGGTAACTAAAAAAATTAATTATATTGACGAAGCGTGTTTTCAACATGAGGATAATATAAAAAGCATTGTAGTCAATGGACATACTATGGATATGATTACCGTGACATGGGATGTGTTATTGGAAAGAGCATATTAATATAATGAAAATAATTTATACGAATAATGTCCATATATGCAAGAATAATGTACATATCCACGCTATGGCGTGTATGTTATAATTAATTATTAGTATTTGATACTATAATATAAAATTTATGGAGGTAAGCATAATGAGGAAAAAACTATTTAAGGCAATAGCAGGATGCGCAGCAATCTGCTTTGTATCAGGCATGATTGTTAGTGGCAATGCTAACAAAGCCGTAGCTGCAGGAGATATTTACAGTGATAATTTTGATAATGGATTCACGGAAGATAAGGATGCAGGCATATACGGAAACGGCTGTACACTTACACTTGTAGAAGGTATGAATAGCAATTACGGAGGAAGTACGGAGTCAGGTAACTGTATAAAGGTTTCTAACCGTACCGGTTATTGGGAAAACGCAGTTTTTGCATGCAAGATTGGCAAGCTTGAGGTTGGTAAGAAATATACTATTACGTTTGATATTTATCATGAGAATGGCGAAACAACGACATCAAAGGGCGAGTATGGTACTAACAGAGCGTGTATTGTACATACAATGCCTGACTATACCCAGTATGGACAGCCTAATGCGGCTCCAATGAATGAATGGGAAAGGATAAGCATTGATTTTACATATGACAAGGAGCAGGATTTTGTTTATCTTGAATTTGCATATCCGGAAGCAACGCAGGAGCATGTGAATAATGCGTATGAAGATCCGAATAAAGAAGAATATTATATTGATAATTTCTCAATTAGAGATTATGTTGAACCTACGAAGGCGCCTGCATCTACAGTACCGCCTGTACAGCAGACAGATGCACCAGATGCTGTAGAAACTCCTGCAGAACCGGCACCGGAGTATCTTGAACCGGGTTATGAAGAGACAGTTGGAAATATTGATTACAAGGTTATAGATAATGATACTGTAGCTGTTATAGGCGGAGAAGCAGGAAAGAAACTTAATATTCCTGATACAGTAACTATTGAGGAACGTGCATATAAGGTAACGACTATTAATGCCAAGGCGTTCCAGGATTCTGATATTAAAAATCTTACCATAGGCGCAAATGTGACGACTATTGGCAAGAGTGCATTTGCTAACTGCAGTTCGCTTAAGAAGATTACCATTAAATCAAATTCTCTTAAGATTGGCAAGAAAGCATTTAAAGGTATCAGCAAGAAAGCGACAGTAAAGGTTCCAAAGGCTAAAAAGAAGGCATATAAGAAACTTCTTAAAAAAGCAGGACTTCCAACAAAGGCAAAGATTAAATAAATAACGTAATGTAGAAAAGGGGTTATTGCCAATTGGAGGTATATTAATTTATGGACTTGAAAAAGAAATTACAGAAAGCTGTTGCAGGCATATCTATATGTGCCATGGCGCTGTCTCTTATAGTTGTAACAGTTCCCGCAGATGCGGCAGGTAAAGTAAAACTTAATAAAACAAAGCTTAATATGGCTGCAGGAAACAAAAAAACTATTAAAGTAGTTGGCAAAAAAATAAAAAGTATTAAATGGAAATCCACAAAGACAAAGGTGGCTTCAGTTAAGAAAAAGGGCAGCAATAAGGCCGTTATAACAGCTAAGAAAAAAGGAAGTGCTGTTATCAAAGCCACAGTTGCAATGTCAGGTGCTTCAAAGAAGACATTGAAATGTAAGGTTAAGGTAACACCGGGAGATATTAACCAGCCGGCTCCTGTTCCTACAACACCTGTAGTGAATGAACCTGTACCATCTCCCACAAATAGCGGACCTACGGCGGAACCTACAGAAACGCCTGTTCCGTCGCTTGATATGAATAACCTTACGGTAGCAGAGTATCCTACGGTATTCTCAGATGTGCCTGACTGTGATTTTATCCGTGTAGGCGGTAATTATTACATGGTGAGTACAACAATGAATATGTGTCCGGGAGCTCCGATAATGAAATCCACAGACCTTGTTCATTGGGAAATAGTTAATTATGTATACGATACCCTGTTTGATGATGATGCCAATAACCTTGAGAACGGAAAGCAGGTATATGGAAACGGTTCATGGGCGGCAGCAATAAGGTATTACGAAGGAAAGTTTTATGTAATATTTAACAGTAACGGATATGGATTCTTCGTATTTACGACAGATGATATTGAAAATGGAGAATGGAACGGATATTTCATCAAAGACAGTTTCCATGATCCGGCGCTTCTGTTTGACGACGGTCATATGTATGTAATATATGCGGGTTCGTCATTACAGGAGATAGCCCTTAGCGAAGAGGCAGCCGATGATAGTCGTCTGTTTAATATGGGAACAGTAGAAAAAGTCGGCGACAGGAAGGTGCTTTTTCCACAGCCTTCGACATGGGGACTTTGGGAAGGCGTACATGCATACAAGATAGGTGATTACTATTATCTTATGATTATTGCATCTCCTTCAACAGGATGGTTCCGTACAGAGGTATGTTACAGAAGCAAAAAGCTTCTTGACAGTGAACCTTCGGACTGGGAAGAACAGATTGTATTCCAGGGGTCGACATATGAATACGGAACAGGAATTGCGCAGGGCGGTATAGTTGATACAATATACGGCGACTGGTATGGAATACTTTTCCAGGATCATGACGCTGTAGGACGTATACCTTCTATTCTTGCAGTAAACTGGGATTATTCTTATACTGATGACCAGGGTGAAGAGCATAATTATAAAGACTGGCCAATGATGGGTTACTATAATAAGAATGATGAATTTGTATCCTGTCAGAGTACGGCAGATAAAGTGACCGAGCCTCTTACTATAAGGCTTAATAAGAGCGATAAAGAAAATTATATAACAGGTGATGATGATTTCACATATGCAGAGGGCGATAAGCTTAAGCTTGTATGGCAGTGGAATCACAATCCTGACAATGATAATTGGTCAGTAACAGAGAATCCGGGTTATTACAGAATTAGAAACGGCCGTACATGCAACAATGTATGGTTCGCAAGGAATTCGCTTACGCAGAGAACTGTCGGACCGGGATATGTTTCTGAGACTTCAATAATTACAAGCGGTATGAAACCGGGAGATTATGCAGGACTGGTTGCCGTGGGAAGCGATTATGGAATGGTTGGAGTCAAATGCGATACAGATGGCAGCAGATATGTATTCCAGGGAAGCGGTTCATGTAATGAAAATAGACCGGCAAATACTGATGGAATTACTGAAAACGAAACGGCTGATAAGGTAGACGGTGACATGCCGGTATATCTTAAGATTGAATATCATTTTAATACAGGTAATACCAGAGCTGACACTGCCGATTTTTATTACAGCCTTGACGGACAGAGTTGGACTAAGATTGGAAAACAGCTTAAAATAGGTTTTTCAACAAAAACAACATTTATGGGTACAAGAACATGGCTTACTAATTATGCTACATCTGAAGCCGGCGGATATGTTGATTTTGATTACTATAAGGCAGCTATATTGAACTAATATCCGGGTTAAAAGAAATCATATAATTATCAATGCAGGTGTGAGTATGTATGCTTACACCTGCTGTTGTATACAAATTATTATTTTGGAGGAGATGTATGAATTCTATAAATATTAAAAAGAAAATTGGTGACAATAATCCGATTATTGCCCAGAGATTTATGGCTGATCCATATGCTGTATACTATGAGGGAAAGGTGTATGTATATGGAAGCAATGATTCAGACAGCCTTATTTCCGGTGATGGAATATATCCGAAAAATGAATATAGTAATATAAAAAGCATTAATTGTATATCATCTGAGGATATGCTGAACTGGACAGATGAAGGTGAAATCCAGATTGCGGATGATGATAAAAAAGGAAAAAAAGGAATAGCAAAATGGGCGGCTAATTCATGGGCTCCGGCTGTATGTTATAATAAAGTGCCGGATAAAGTTACAGGAGAGATGGTAATTAAATTCTTTTTATATTTTGCGAATTCAGCTTCAAGTATAGGTGTTCTTACTTCTGATTCACCAACCGGTCCCTGGACTGACCCGATAGGGAGGCCTATGATTACACATGATATGCCCGGATGCGAAGATGTACTGTGGCTGTTTGACCCGGCAGTATTGGTAGAAGAGGATGGAACGGCGTATATATATTTTGGCGGAGGGGTTCCGGATGGAAAAGATATAAACCCAAGAACTGCACGTGTTGCAAAACTTAATGCTGACATGACAGGGATAGACGGAGAACCTGTACTGATAGATGCTCCTTATCTTTTTGAGGATTCAGGAATTAATAAAATTAATGGAAAATATTATTACAGTTACTGTACAAACTGGTCAGATGCCGCTGAAAGGGCAGACGGAAAGGCTCAGATTGCTTATATGGTAAGTGATAAGCCTATGGGACCATTTGAATATAAGGGAATAATTATGAAGAATCCGGGACAGAGTGAGGATTTCTCAACCGGTGCGTGGGGAAATAATCATCACTGTATGCTCCAGATTCAGGATAAATTGTATATGTTTTATCATACGCCGCAGTATGAGATAGATTTGGGATTGAAGTTTAACGCTGAAACAGGCTGCGCTTACAGGACAACGTATATTGATTTGGTTTCAGTAAAAGATGATGGTTCGATTGTTGTTGAGAAAATGACGAGGGCCGGTATAAAGAACCCCATAAAGAATTATAACCCTTATAAGGCAAACAGGGCGTTTGCATGGGGAGAAGGCGTAAAAACTGCCGGAGAAGCAGCGCAGGAGCTTGTGTTTGGAGGTACGCGAAGTTTTGTAGGACTTGACAGCGTGAATCTGTGCAGTGATAAGACAAATGAATTTGTAATAAATGTTATTAATAGTAATTCTAAAGGTAAAGTGAAGTTATATGCAGGCGGACTCGGTGAGGATAATGTTATTGCAGCCATAGATGTGCCTGAGTCGGATTCTGCTGTAATGCTGAAAACACAGATAGAAAAAAACCTCGATGGTGTTTTTGATATATTTATTTTATATGAATCGGATAATGCAGATGCAGTACTGGGTCTGGAATCATGGAGCCTGGATTAGCCGTATCATAAATTCAGATGAAAGACAGCATAAAAGGTGTATGCCTTATATGCTGTCTGTTTTTTTCTGACTTCAATATTTATTTACAGCTGTTTTTATCAATTGAAGGATTGTAAGCATAAAAGTTTTTAGGATTAAGAGTATCCTGAACCCTTCTGAGTGCTTCGCCGAAACGCTGGAAATGCACAATCTCACGTTCACGAAGGAAACGTATAGGGTCGGCAACTTCAGGATCTTTAACGAGTCTGAGAATATTGTCATAGGTGCTTCTTGCTTTCTGTTCTGCTGCCATATCTTCATACAAATCTGTAAGAGGGTCCCCTTTGCACTGGAATTCACACGCATTGAAAGGAATTCCACCGGCTGCCTGAGGCCATATTCCAAGCGTATGGTCTACATAGTATTTGTCAAAGCCTGATGCAGCTATCTGGTCAGGAGTAAGATCTTTTGTAAGCTGATGAATAATAGAAGCAACAATTTCAAGATGTGCCAGTTCTTCTGTACCTACAGAAGCATCGTAAATGTTCCGGTATATTTAAAATAAAAATAAACAATGGGAAATTTTTGAAAAAACACTTGACATTGGCATATGTAATTCATAGAATAGTGCTAGGAAATTAACAAAATAAGTTTAACGATAATAGCAAACTTGTTGAAAAGCAGGGACGCAAAGCCAGGGGTCTAAGGTCTTGGGACTATGACAGCCGGTTGCCGAATTAGACGCTTAAAGTCGTCTGCTTTTGGTGTGGGCGATTTTTATTTTGTATATCATATGGAATAAATCGGCTAAGATTCGGAATTAAGTTATTTTCCTGAATAAAAAATAGGAGGACATGAAAATGAAAGCTTTAAAAAGAATTTTAGCTACATCATTAGCAGTCGTTATGTGTATTCCATATAATATTGCGGCTGTGGTAAATGTGTCAGCAAAGGAAACAACAGATTCAGGCATATCAGTTGCCGCGGAGGATAACGGGGAAAATGAGTACAGGTATTTTTACTATCAGCTGACTCCGGAAGCAAAAAAACTGTACGACGCAATGTACAATATGTATAAAGACGGTTCCTTTAAGCGTGGCGAGGACTGTGATTTGCTTGAAAACGGTTATGTAACAGAGGAGCAGGTTACCAGTTATGCGCTGGAAGGAAATCAGCAGCTGTTAAACGATATGGGAGCAGCAAGAGATGCATTCGAGAATGATTTCCCTGATGTATTTTATGTTGATTTTTCTGCAATATCCATAAGAGTTAAGAAGGACAGCGCAGGTTTCCATGGATATCTTGGCGCAGGCAAGAGAGATAATTATTTTATGCCGGGTTTTGAACCGGGTAATATTGAGGAAGCTGTTGTAAAATATGAAGAAGCAGTAAATGAGGTTGTTGATATTGCAAAAGCAGCAAAACCTGCTTCGGGAAGGGAAAATGAATCACCTGCCAAGACTATGACTGAAGCAGTTCATAAGTATATCGTAGAGCATATGATATATAAATATGAAGATGAGGTTACGAATGAAAATTGCAATTCCAGAACAGCTTATGACAGTCTTATATATGGAGAAGGTGTATGTGAAGCCTATACAAGGGCATTTAAAGCTGTTTTAGACAGACTGGATATTCCTTGTGTATGCGTATATGGAGTTTACCGCGCATCACAGACTGAAGTCGGTGAACATATATGGAATTATGTTGAGATTGACGGAATATGGTATGGTGTTGACGTTACACATGATGACCCAAGGGTTAAGGACAGAATGGGTGAATATAGTAATGAGAAAAAAAGCGGTGCTGAAACAGAACAGTACCTGCTTGTAGGAGAAAATGACTTGGCAGCGCACCACATTCCGCAGGGAGTTATGTCTGCAGCAAATTATGAATTTTCATATCCAATACTTAATCAGGAAGCATTGAGAGGAGTAGAGTTTTACAATGACGGTGATTTTAAAGTAAAACTTTGTGAAGATTCCTATATTGAGGCAAAAGATGGTGTGATTAAGTCAGGAACAATGCTTGTAAGTTATAAAGGGATGAATTACACTGATAATGCAAAAAATGGTGAATATATTGTTGCAAGGTTTGCAATATCTAATGATGAAAATAGTCTGGAATACAGTGACTGGGGATATGTATGCCCTGAGATGTATAGTTTAGATTTGGAGATGCAGAAAGGTGATAAGGGATATGACAGCAGCATGGGAGAAAGCTATCTGAAATTCTATATGCCGCACCTTCAGCTGGCGCAGTTTGCTGTTACGAATGTAGCTCCGGATGTTTCGGTAGAAGCCGTAAGAAAAGGAAGTCTTTACTGTAGCTATTATGGTACCAACCCTGCACTGTTTGCAGCTATGACGCAAACATATCAGAATACTTATTATGATGGATATGTTGCGCCGCCTTATCCTCAAAAGGTTACACCGGGTATGAGCGGAACATTATATATAGGAGAAAGCCACCATATAACAGCAGTATATGATCAGGAACTTGCATATACCGGTTCAAAAGAAGATTTTAAGATTGTTCTTGAAAATTCTACTTCAAATAACCGGGATAATGTAACGGCAGGTGAATATTGTACAATTGACCATCTTACATTTGACGGAGACAGAACAATAGAATTTGACTTTACACCAAGTGCCCAGTTTGCTGACGACGGTGTTTTCTATAGCCTTCATTTTGAAGGTATTGCAAGTAAAGAGACGGGACGTGAGTTGGTTAATATAACATATCTTGCAGGTTTCAGGTGTGCAGCATATACCTATAAATCACAGGGATATGACTGGAACGTATTTGGCCAGCCGCAGCTTATTGACACATCTGATGTGGCTACAGGAGGATGGATTGGTAAGAATACGGAAAGCGGAGAAATGGAAGATGTAGATATCAGCAGTAAAATTTCTCACAGGCTTACGCTTGTAACAACTGAAACAACACCTTTACAAAGCAAGCAAATGGAAAAAACGCTGCTTGAAGATGATAATATTGATGTTGCAGAAGAGGATATTCTGTCAAGCAATACGTATAATATCAAACTTACATTGTGCAAAAAACAGATTGTAAGGACAGGTCAGGGAGTAAGGGTATCTGTAGGATTCCCGAAAGGCTTTAATTATGATTCAAGCCTTAACGGAGTAACATTTAAAGCTTATCATTATATAACAGATGATAATACCGGACAGATTACCGGAGTTGAAGAGATTCCGATTACGGTAACACCTTACGGACTTATTATTACGGTTAAATCTTTCAGTCCGTTTACAATTGCAGCTGTGGATTCGCATGGAGAGGTTCCGCAGAATACTGAAAAGACAGTTATCCTGTCACATGATGAGGGCGGTACAATTACTTCAGATGATTCTTCAATAGGTCTGCTTACGCTGCATGAAGGTGAAAGCAAAACTGTTACGGTAAAAGCTTCAGAAGGCTATGTAATTGATTCAGTTAATGTAGCAGGTGAATACAAAGATGTTGAAGGAATTAACAAAAACATGCAGATTAATCTGAATTATGCGGATATACAGAATGGAAGTATTATTGATGCCAGATTTATTTCAGAGAGGGTTGCTGAAAAAGAGAAAGCAGCTAATGAAACAGTTGTTTTACCTGTAGCAGAGCCGGCTAAAATTACTTTGAAGAATAAAGTAACCGTTGCAGAAGGTTCAGAGCTTGTGTTATCTCCGGAAATTTCAGCGGGAGAGCATACTTATCAATGGTATCATGGCGAGGAACAGCTTGCTAATCAGATTGATAAGAACCTTATTATAGATAATGTAAAACAGTCGGATGCCGGAGAATATACTTTAAAGGTGACGACATTTACAGGAGCCGCAAGCGCTGTTTCAAGTGCTAAATGTACTGTAAGAGTCACTGAAAAGGATCATGAGCATGTTGCCGGTGATCCGGTAAAGGAAAATGAAATATTACCAAGTTGTGTAAAAGCTGGTTCCCACGAAGAAGTGGTATATTGCACGATATGCGAGGCTGAGCTGTCACGCAGTACTGTAGAAGATGCGACAGAAGGCCACAGTTTTGGAAAATGGGAAGAGATAAAACCGGCAACCTGCAAAGATACGGGAATTAAGCAACATGTATGCAGTGTGTGTGAATATTCTGAAAGCGAGATAACGGCTGTTACAGATGAACATACATTTGATGCTTGGAAGTTATCAGATGATGGAAAAACTGAATTCCACACATGTACGTTATGTGGAAAACAGGAAACAAGGGATGTAGAAGTACAGGCAACAGAAGAACCTAAGGTAACAGATGAACCAAAGGTAACGGAAGAACCGAAAGCAACCGAGGAGCCGAAAGCAACAGAAAAACCTGAGGTAACGGAAGAACCGAAAGCAACAGAGGAACCAAAGGCAACCGAAGGACCACAGGTTACGGAAACTCCATCTGTTACAGAGGCGCCGTCAGACAGTAACACAGGTAATAGTCAAAATAAAGTTCCGGGCGCTACGGAGATTCCGCCTGCTGACAAGACAGCTGTTCATCATGAAGGGGATAAAGTTCCTGTTGAAGGTGTTACGTATATGGTAACAGGAGCGGCTTTACAGTCAGAAACGGTAGAATTCAGCAGTGTTGATACTCCTAAGAAAAAGGTAGTTATACCTGATGAAGTATTAATAGACGGAGTTTCGTATAAAGTTACTTCTATTGCTAACGGAGCATTTAAGGGAGATAAAAAACTGCAGACGGTAAACATTGGTAATAATGTTACTTCAATAGGAAATAAAGCATTCTATAAATGTAATAAACTTACAAAGGTAACTATACCGGCAAGTGTTAAAAAGATTGGTAAAAAAGCCTTTTATGGCTGCAGTACAGTAAAGAACATTAAGATAAAATCAACTAAAATTACTAAAAAAGGTATAGGAAGCAAAGCTTTCTATGGTATAAATGATAAAGCTAAGATAAAAGTGCCTAAAAAGAAAACTGCTGTGTATCAGAAACTGTTAAAGAAAGCGGGAGTAAGTTCCGGAGTAGTAATAAAATAATAAAATAAAGTAATTGATAACGGAAGTCCTAAATTATTAAAACAATTTGGGACTTCTTTTTTTGTAAAAATTACCAGGTACCAGAATATGATTCTGATACGGCATATAGGACAATCCCTGTATCATATATTGATGGTATGAAAAGAGGAAAAACAGGGATGAAGTATCGCGAATTTGTATATACCGGCGGTCCTGCCGCAGAATTAAATGTATTGGAATGTAAGGAACTGGTAACCGATATCCAGGCAGCAATACTTATGTCATTGGAAAAAAGAAAACTATTGACAACATTTCAAAGAGAATGTTGCATGGACAAACTGTTTTTACATAATAAAAATAATTTGGGGAATAATGGAAATGAATAAATATGAACTCTTAAATCAGAAGAAAAGAAATTCTGAAGTAAAAAAAAGAGTAGCCGCATACTGCCGCGTTTCAACGGACAGCAGGGACCAGGCAAACTCTTTTGAAAGTCAATGCAGATTTTTCAGAAAATATATAGAGGGTAATAATGGCTGGGAATTATACAGGATATTTGCAGATGAAGGAATATCGGGAACCAATACGAAGAAACGTAAAGAGTTTAACCATATGATAGAGTGTGCCGTGAATGGTGAGTTTGATTTGATTATTACTAAGGAAATATCACGTTTTGCAAGAAATACCCTTGACAGCATATATTATACGCGTATTTTAAAAAAATACGGAGTGGCTGTTGTGTTCATGAATGACAATATTAATACCATGGATAGTGATGCGGAGCTTCGTCTGGCAATAATGTCTTCGATTGCCCAGGAAGAAAGCCGTAAGACTTCTGAACGTGTAAAGTGGGGACAGAGACGTCAGATGGAACAGGGGGTGGTATTTGGGAGAAGTATGCTTGGCTATGATGTGCGTGGCGGTAAAATGTATATTAATGAAGAAGGCGCTGCAGTTGTGCGGCGCATTTTTCAGAAATTTGTTAATGAAAGAAAAGGTACGCATGTGATTGCGCGGGAGCTTCAGGAGGAAGGCATACGGCCTGCGAGAGTAAACAAATGGCATAATACTGTTATTTTAAGAATTATAAGAAACGAGAAATATTGCGGGGATTTGGTACAGAAAAAGACTTACACGCCGGATTTTTTATCGCATGAAAAAAAATATAATAAGGGACAGGAAGAATTTATTGTTATAAAGGAACATCATGAGCCTATTATTTCGCGTGAAATGTTTGAAGAAGCAAACCGTATTCTGGATGAACGTTCCACATCTAAAAGAGGCCGGGCAAAATACAGTAACCGCTATACATTTTCCGGAAAAATCAAATGCGGCTGCTGTGGTTCAAGTTATGTGGCGCGGTATAAGAAACGTAAAGATGGAAGTACATATAAGGCATGGCGTTGTAATAATGCTGTTCAGTATGGCAGCCCACATACTGACCGGTATGGGAACCGGGAAGGCTGCTTGGGCAGGAGCATACGTAATGAAGATATAGTACATATTATGTGCCTTGTTGTAAAAAGTTTAGGAAATGAACTGGTAAAAATAAGGAATAATCTTATTACGGTTATAAAATCTGCCGTTATTTTAGATATAAAAAGTCTGCAAAGTATTGCTGATGCTGTTGATGAGATTGTTTGCGGAGTGGAATATGAAGATGAATTTTACAGATATATATTAGACAGAATTGTAGTAAATGATAATGACAGTATTGATGTGTATCTGAAAAACTGTTCGGCAAAATGGACATATACTGCATGTAAAGAAGATACTTAGGAACATTTGCGGTGCTTCTGTACCTATATCCGTAAGTAATCCTGCTACAGATTTGTCAGTCATGGAATATCTCTGTGAAAGATAACGCATGGAGGCGCTCATTTCACCATCAGGTCCTCCGTACTGGCTTATGATTACCTGTGCTATTTTTGGATTGCATCTTGTAATTTTAACCGGATATTGAAGCCTTCTTTCATAAGTCCACATACAATCACACTCCTTCCCATGGCCATGGTTCCTCTGTCCATGTCCACTTGTGGTCTGATTCTACGCCATAACGTGTAATCGGGCCATAACATTTTTCATACTCTTTTATTGACTGTTGTCTCTGAATACGATATTGCTGGTAATAATCAAGTGCTTCCTTGTCATCAGGATGTGTATCCAGATACAGGGAAACGTCATCAAGCGCAAAGCTTACTTCATTAATAAACTGCATAAGATTCTTTTTAGCATTGTTCACATGAACCCCTCCTTTTATCACTGCAGGCAGCGGCGGCGCCATAGAAAGGTAAAACCAGTTCGGCAAATATTGTGCCGTAGCTCAGCCCTTTGCCGGCATCCATAACCTGGCAGAACTGCTGCCAGGGGACATATGCGCTTCCAAGCGGCATGCCTTCAAGACGGTCATAACTGAACTTGTCGTTAAGTTTGTTGCACTCCATAAAAAACTCCTTCTTGCAATAATGTTTTATATCAATTTATGTCTTTTATTGTAAAAAGTTACATAATAATATGGTTTTATATTCTTGACAAACATAAGGGGTGCCTTGATAATATTAAATAAATATACTGTATAAAGGGGTAATGTGAATGAGAACATATATAAGCAGGATTAGTACATATTTTGTATGTTTTATTATGCTGGCAGGAATATTTTTGATGTCACATAAAGTATGCGCTGCAGAACAGATTGAAATTGATTTTCCGACAGACAGAGGAATATATCAGAGAAATTATGATAATACCGCTGACGTATCAGTAACTGCCGTTTATGACGGAGAAGGACATGTAAAGGCAAGAATTGTAAATGGAGATAGCGTAATAAATGACTGGACTGAACTTGGTAAGTCAGAAACATCAAAATACAGCGGCGTAATACCGAATGTTCCTGCAGGCGGATGGTATCAGCTTGAAGTGGCTGTATATGATGATTCCGGTTCAGAGCTTGCATATGCAGCCGTAGAGCATATTGGCGTTGGAGAAGTGTTTATCACTGGAGGCCAGTCCAACTCATGCAATTTTGGCGGCGCAAAAACAGCTGCCGCATATGATACGGTGTCGGCATATGATGCTGCGCAGGGAATATGGCAGCATTGCGAGGACAGCCAGCCGAATAGCAGTGGATTTGCAACCGGAAACGGCGGAGGCTCGCCGTGGCCTACATTGGGTGATGAATTAACAGAAAGGCTTGGAGTACCAGTAGGATTCTGTTCTACAGGATTTGGAGGTACTACAATAGAAGGACTTTGCACGGAACATTATGAAACTATCAGGCAGGCTATAACGGGACTTAGCCGGTATGGATACAGAGCGTTTCTTATCCATCAGGGTGAGGCGGATACGGATGCCACTCCTATGGATGAATATAGTGCATCATTTAAGAAACTGATTGCAATGACAAGAGAGGATGCGGGATACGACCTTATGTGGGTAATTGCGCAGGTATCGTATGCATGGTCTAATTATAATAATACTGCCAAAATGGAAGCGATAACCGGTACGCAGAGGTCGCTTTGCAATAATTATGATATATTTATAGGACCGACTACTGACGACCTTCTTGGAGATTACAGGCATACTGACAATCTTCATCTTAGCGAAAAAGGGCTTATTGAACATGGAAAACGTTGGGCTGATGTGCTTATGACCAGTCTTTTCACCAGGTATCAGATTAATGCGGACAGCAGCGTCACGCATGGAAAGATTAACCAGTGCAGTAATTCATATTATGCAGGGGAGAGCATTAAACTGACGGCGCAGGCAGATGACGGTTACTATCTTGTTCCGGGCTCGTTTAAAGTTACGGGCAGTGAAGGAGAGATTGAGCTTTCAGATGATACGTTTAAGATGAGAGCAGAAAATCTTACCGTTACGGCAGAATTTGCACAGCTTCCCAAGCATCTTCTGGAGCTTGGAGCGAAGATAAAAGAAGCGGAGCTTATCAATCCGGCAGAATATGAAGCCGGCAGTATGGATACGCTTAAAGCAGCTGTTGAGGCTGCAAAGAAGATATATGCTAATTCATCTGCAACAGAGGGAGAAGCTGCAAAAGCGCAGGAGGACATTGCAAATGCAATTGCAGGGCTTGTGAAACTTCAAAAAGGACCGGGGAATATATATACTGATTCCGTTCCTGGTGCGGTTACCGGCGATGTATATACTGCCGGAAATCTGAAATATAAAGTTACAGCAGTGGGCAATGAGAAAAAAGTAAGCGTTATCGGGCTTGTAAATAAAAATAAGCCATCGGTGACAATACCTAAGACAGTCACGATAAACGGCGATAAATATAAAGTGGTTTCAGTTGCAAAGAAAGCATTTGCAAAAGCAAAGAAACTTAAAAAAATAGTGATAAAATCAGCTTATATAAAAAGCATAGGTAAAAATGCATTTAAAGGAACAAACGCAAAACTTAAGATTAAAGTGCCTGCAAAGAAGCTGGCGGCATATAGAAAGCTAATCAGAAAATCAGGTTTTAAAAAGATGTCAGGAATAGTGAAATAGGAATATAAAACAAAGCAGAATATTGTTGACAGCCGAAGTGCAAATAAGATATTATTAGATAGTAATAATTACTATTATTATTAAAAAATTCAAATAAAAGGAGAGATTAATTATGGCAAAATATGTATGTTCAGTATGCGGTTATGTACATGAGGGAGATTCAGCTCCTGAAAAATGTCCGCAGTGCAATGCGCCTGCAAGCAAATTTACAAAGCAGAGCGGAGATATGACATGGGCATCAGAGCATGTTGTGGGAGTTGCGCAGGGAGTACCTGAGGATATCATTGAAGATCTGCGTGCAAACTTCAATGGAGAATGTTCAGAAGTTGGTATGTATCTTGCAATGGCAAGAGTAGCACATAGAGAGGGATATCCTGAGATTGGTATGTACTGGGAGAAAGCAGCTTACGAGGAAGCAGAGCATGCTGCCAAATTCGCAGAACTTCTCGGAGAAGTTGTAACAGACAGTACCAAGAAGAATCTTGAGATGCGTGTTGAAGCTGAGAACGGAGCTACGGCAGGAAAGACAGACCTTGCTAAGCGCGCTAAGGCTCTTAACCTTGATGCAATCCATGATACCGTTCATGAGATGGCAAGAGACGAGGCAAGACACGGAAAGGCGTTTAAGGGACTTCTTGAGAGATATTTCGGATAAGAAAAGTTTTGTGAATTAAATACGTATTGAACTAAAAGAGTGCTGTCGCGTTAAGTGGTTATTTAAGCGACAGCACCTTTTTATTTTGTTTAACCCTTTGTGTTTGTACGGTCTTATTTATAAAAGAAATTTTAGAAAAAATATTTAAAAAATTTTTTAATATTATTATTGACATAACTATATATCCGGTAGTAATATAGATAATGTAGAAAATAGAATAATAATAATGAGAATTCTATATAATTGCTGATAAATTGACAAATTTGAAAACGGTACTTATAATATAGCTAACAGTTAGGTGGTGAAACATAATGGATGGTATTTCATTGACAGAAAACGAGTTAGAAATTATGGAGTTACTGTGGCATGAAAACAGGCCGCTTTCAAGGTCAGAGATTATTGAGTTATCCCCAAATCGTTCCTGGAAGGCAAGTTCAATTCATATTCTGCTTAACAAGCTTTTGGACAAGGATGCTATTTGTGTTAAAGGATTTGTAAAGACAGGTAAGAATTATGGAAGAACTTATTTCCCTAATATTACCCCGGAGGAGCATATTGTGTTGTCATTAAAGCAGAACAATTATTATAAGAAATCAAAGGGTTCTGCCATAACTTCAATATTTGCAGCACTGATTAAAGATGATAACATAAATGATAACGTGCTTGATGAACTTGAACAGATGATTAGTGAAAGGAAAACACAGTTAAAAAAATGACATCGAGTATTTTCTCTTTTATGATGGCCGTTTTATGGTGCGATATTTTTGTTATTGCAGTTCATTTTTTGATGAAGAGAAATAAATTCATAATTCATATAACCATATATTCGGTATTATGTGTTATGATAATTAGCCTGTTAAGACTGTTTTTGGGATTTGAATTTGGAACTGCAATAGTAATAAGGTCATATAAAATATTTCCTGCTATAATAAATTTTCTAAATTATGCTCCATTTCAAAGATTTTCTGATGCATATACAATCAGAATAATTGATATGTGTATTATTCTATGGATAGCAGGAAGTGTTATTTATGTACTCAGGATACTTATTGGACTCATTCGTTTCAAGATATGTATGATTGGTGAGAAAGAGGCAGATGATGAAAATCTATATTTAATTGTAGATGAGATTACAGGCGGCAAGGCGGATAAAATGCGTATTATATGTACGACGAAAGTTAATGTTCCGCTCATATCAGGTCTTATAAGACCCGCAATATACCTGCCTGATATAGAGTTTTCGGAACCTGAACTGTATTATACACTTTCTCATGAATGGATGCATTATGTACATAAAGACCTGTGGGTTAAGTTTCTTTTGGATATAGTTTGTGCAATATACTGGTGGAATCCGGTCATATATATCTTTAAGTATAACATTGATACTACTCTTGAGATAAAAAGTGATTTGAATTTATCTAAGAATATGAATGAGGATGAGAAGATTGAATATCTTGAAAGCATAATGAAGATTATGCGTAAGGTAAAAGGAGATGCTCCAACATATACATACAATGATATTAAACTGGAATTTTTCACTGCAAGAATGAACGATAATCAGATTAAACAGAGATTCAATTATATGATAGAATCAGGAAAATTAAAAGGCACTAAAAAATCCACGTTAGTAGTATTTTATACTGTTATGGTGGTAATGGTAGTAATATCATATATGTTCATTATACAGTCGGCAGGTGTACCGAAAGAGTATAAGGAAGAAATTTATGAATATGATCTTGATACTGCTTTTGATATAGACCCTGATAATTCATATTTGGTAAAAGAGCCCGACGGGACTTATTCGCTCTATATTGATGAGAAAAAAGTAGGTGTTATCGAGAATCCTAAAATTGATGAATTATCATCATTAAAAATATACAAAAGGGAGGACTTAGAGTGAAGGTTAAGAAATGTTTAGCATGTATGGTACTTGCAGCGTCTCTGTTAACGGTATGTATACCGGAGGTGCCTGCGCAGGCGGCAGCGCCGGGAGCGGGTTCCGTGGCGCAGCCTTGCAAGGAGGAAAAAAAGTGGTATTACCGTGTATGTAACGGAAGGATTCAGCACAGGCTTTGGTCCATTACTTACATGAAGTGGCTCACAGAATGGGAGTATATATAATCCTTATAAAGGATTAATTACTTACGATACCGGGCAGACCGACGCGCTTTTTAGTGCGGCGGTCTGTTTTTGCATATTTGTAATTAAAATTAGTCTTTACAAAACATGGTATTGGTGATAGTATACATATAATCCTATAAAAATAATAGGAATTTAGTGGCAGGAGGATTATAATATGAATAAAAAAGAGTATGCTGACAGAAATCTGAGATTTGAAACTTTGCAGCTTCATGCAGGACAGGAACAGCCTGACCCTGTGACGGATGCGAGGTCGGTTCCGATATACCAGACATCATCATATGTTTTCCGCAACTGTGAACATGCAGAAGCAAGGTTTAACCTTACGGATGCAGGAAATATATATGGAAGGCTTACTAATCCGACGCAGGATGTATTTGAACAGAGAATGGCAAAGCTTGAGGGAGGAGTGGCAGCGCTTGCGGTTGCATCCGGTTCTGCTGCGGTAACATATACAATACAGGCTCTGGCGGCTGCCGGGGAACATATAGTATCAGCCAATAATATATATGGAGGAAGTTATAATCTTCTGGAACATACATTAAGACAGTATGGTATAGATACAACATTTGTCAATCCATTTGACTATGAAAGCGTGGAAGCAGCAATCCGGGATAATACCAAAGCGTTGTATATAGAGACAATGGGTAATCCTAATTCGGATGTTGTTGACATTGAAAAACTTGCAGAAATTGCGCATAAGCACAATATACCGCTTGTTGCAGACAATACGTTTGCAACGCCTTATCTTGTAAGACCGATAGAATACGGTGCGGATATAGTTGTTCATTCGGCTACCAAGTTTATCGGAGGACACGGTACTACAATTGGCGGAGTTATTGTTGATTCAGGAAAATTTGACTGGGAAGCAGCCGGAAAGTTTCCTATGATATCAGAGCCTAATCCTTCTTATCACGGACTCAGTTTTACGAAGGCTGTAGGCCCTGCGGCATTTGTTACAATGGTAAGGGCAATACTTCTTCGTGATATGGGAGCAACATTATCGCCGTTTCATGCATTTTTCTTTCTGCAGGGACTTGAAACATTGTCACTTCGTGTGGAAAGGCATGTAAAAAATGCGCTTAAGGTTGTAGAATATCTTAACAATCATCCTATGGTTGAAAAGGTTAATCATCCTGCAGTATCAGATGACCCGGTACAGAGAGAACTTTATAAGAAATACTTCCCGAATGGCGGAGGTTCGATTTTTACATTTGAGATTAAAGGGGATGGCGGAACCGCAACAAGATTTATTGATAACCTTGAGCTGTTTTCACTTCTCGCTAATGTTGCAGACGTTAAGTCGCTTGTTATACATCCGGCGACTACAACACATTCACAGCTTAATGAGACGGAACTTCTTGAACAGGGTATAAAGCCTAATACAATAAGGCTGTCAATAGGAACAGAGCATATAGATGATATTATTGAGGACCTTTCAGAAGCATTTAAAGCTATAGAATAGCAGGTGTATGTTATGAAAATATCTACAAAGGGGCGGTATGCCTTAAAAGTGATGATTGACCTTGCGCAGCATAATGACGGTACGTATATTTCGTTAAAGGAGATTGCAGAAAGGCAGGATATATCAATCAAATATCTTGAGGCAATTGTGGGAATACTTAATAAGGCAGGCTTTGTAAGCAGCCAGCGCGGTAAGAGCGGGGGCTACAGGCTTTCAAGAGGTACAGATGAATATACGGCAGGCTCGATACTGAAGATATCTGAAGGGAGTCTTGCACCGGTGAGCTGCCTTGACGGCACGGCAGGATGTGAAAAGGCAGAAGAGTGTGTTTCACTTCCGCTGTGGAGGAATCTTGACCGAGTTGTAGATGATTACCTTGAAAGCGTTACGTTAAAGGATATACTTGAAATGAAATAAATAAAAAATATATTGGATAAGGAGAGACGGTATGAAAATATATGCGGATAATGCCGCTACAACCAGGATGAGCAAAACAGCGAGGGATGCTATGGTAAAATGTATGGATGAGTATTATGGTAATCCATCAAGCCTGTATACAATAGGGCAGCTTGCTGCTTCAAAACTATTGGAAGCAAGAGAAACTGTTGCCGGATGCATTAATGCGGACCCTAAGGAAATATATTTTACTTCAGGGGGAAGTGAAGCTGATAATCAGGCTATTATATCTGCAGCGGAATTCGGACGTAAGAAAAATAAGCTGCATATTATATCAACAGCGTTTGAGCATCATGCGGTTCTGCATACACTTATGAAGCTTGAAAGAGCAGGTTTTGAGGTGACATATCTTGATGTGCATGAAAATGGTGTAGTTACGGCGGATGAAGTGGAAGCTGCGATAAGAGAGGATACGGTACTTGTAACTATTATGTACGCCAATAATGAGATTGGAACAATTCAGCCGGTAAAAGAGATAGGCGCCGTATGCAAAAAACACGGAGTATGGTTCCATACGGATGCAGTTCAGGCAGCTGGACATGTGGATATAGATGTTGTGGAACAGAATATAGATATGCTTTCAATATCAGCGCACAAATTCCATGGGCCGAAAGGAACAGGGGCATTGTATGCAAGGACCGGGATACCGCTTACAAATATTATTGAGGGCGGCGCGCAGGAAAAAGGGAAAAGGGCAGGAACGGAAAATCTTCCTGCAATTGTATCGATGGCGGCAGCGCTTAAGGAGGCATGTGACGGTATCGTACCGGCGGCCGAAAAGGTAACTGTACTTCGCGACAGGCTTATCCGGGGGCTTAAAAAGATACCTCATTCAAAGCTTAACGGCGATGCTGATAAAAGGCTTCCGGGTACTGTTAATTTCTGTTTTGAAGGTATTGAAGGAGAATCGCTGCTGCTTCTTTTGGACGCCAGGGGAATATCAGCTTCTTCGGGCTCGGCATGTACATCAGGCTCGCTTGACCCAAGCCATGTGCTTTTGGCGCTGGGGCTTCCGCACGAGGTTGCGCATGGTTCGCTCAGATTGTCAATAGATGAATCAAATACGGAAGAGGAGATGGATTATATAATCAGCTCAGTTTCAGATGTGGTGGAATATCTCAGGGATATGTCGCCTGTGTGGGAAGACCTTTCTACAGGTAAAAAGCAATTTTATTTTGAATAGTTATATATAAAGGAGAATTGGATATGTTATACAGCGAAAAAGTAATGGATCACTTTCAGAATCCAAGAAATGTAGGTAAAATGGATGATGCCGATGGAATTGGCGAGGTTGGTAATGCCAAATGTGGAGACATTATGAAAATGTATATTAAGGTAAACGACGGTATCATAACGGATGTAAAATTCAATACATTTGGCTGCGGTTCAGCTATTGCCTCCAGTTCAATGGCAACAGAAATGATTAAAGGAAAGCCTGTAGAAGAGGCTCTTGAGATTACAAACAAGGCTGTGGTTGAAGCGCTTGACGGACTGCCTGCACAGAAGATTCACTGTTCGGTACTTGCTGAGGAAGCTATTAAGGCAGCTATTGAGGATTATTATAGTAAACATGGAAAAGAATAAAAAAGTACTTATAGCCATGAGTGGCGGAGTGGACAGTTCTGTGGCGGCAGCACTGCTCAAATCAGAAGGATATGAGTGCGCAGGGGTTACAATGAAGCTTTATGAAAATGAGGTGAATGATACTGCTGCGGCGAAAACCTGCTGTTCTGCAGATGATGTATATGATGCACGGAGCGTTGCAGCGAGTCTGGGTATACCGTATTATGTGTTTAATTTTAAAGATGATTTTTCAAAACAGGTAATTGACAGGTTTGTATATGCATATGAGAACGGCATGACTCCGAATCCGTGTATAGACTGTAACAGATATATGAAATTTGAGAAACTTCATCTGAAGGCAAAAACGCTTGGTTATGATTATGTTGCAACAGGGCATTATGCAAGGGTTGAATATGATGAAAAATCAGGAAGATATTTTTTAAAAAAAGGTCTTGATACTAATAAGGACCAAAGCTATGTATTATATTCAATGACACAGGAACAGCTTGCGCATACCAGATTTCCGCTGGGCGGATATACGAAAGATAAAATAAGACAGATTGCATATGAATACGGATTTGTCAATGCAAAAAAACGCGACAGTCAGGATATATGTTTTGTGCCTGACGGGGATTATGCCGGATTCATAAAAAGATATACTGGTAAAGAATATGAAAACGGCAATTTTATAAACCGTAATGGCGATATCCTTGGTAACCATAAAGGGATTATATATTATACTATAGGGCAGAGAAAAGGCCTTGGGCTTTCGCTTAAAGAGCCCGCATACGTATGTGAAAAACGGCTTGCTTCCAATGAAGTAGTACTTGGGAAAAATGAGGAACTGTTTACTGATGCGCTTATTGCAAAAGATTTCAACTGGATTGCATATGAAAGCCCGGAAAAAGAGATAAAAGTTACGGCAAAAACAAGGTATTCCCAGACTGAAAAACCCGCGCATGCGAAAGTGCGGGGAGACGGCAGTGTCGAGGTTATATTTGACGAGCCGGTCAGAGCTGTTACCAAAGGCCAGGCAGTAGTGCTGTACGATGGTGACCTGGTTGTCGGCGGCGGAAGAATAGTCCGGGCAGGTCTGTAATTTATTGTTTATTTTGCATTGTAATATTCTTTGTGAGGTTTTAATTTAATCCCTTTATACTGCATAAGCTCTGAAACAGATACAATGCGGTATCCTTTCTTTATGAGCCTGGGTACTGCTATTTCTACGGCACTGGCAGTTTCTTCATATAAATCGTGCATAAGTACTATATCACCGTCAGAAACACTGTTTACAATTTTAGATGCAGTTTTTCTGGCGACTTTTTTATCATTTTTTATTTCAGTTCGTGTTTTCCAGTCAAGTGTATCTATGCTCCATAAAATAACAGGATAATTAACTGACTTAAGTACCTTTTTGGTATGTGAGCCATAAGGAGTCCTGACTACGGGCGCTTTTATTCCGAGAATATCCATAAGTATATCGTTGGTTTTTGAAAATTCTGCCTTTATTTCTTTTGCTTTTTTGCTGTCGAGCGATGCGTGGTCGAAAGAGTGGCTTCCTATCTCACAGCCGAGGGAATAAGCGCGCTTTAATGTTGCTTCACGGCCTCTGAGTCTGTTGCCTACAACGAAAAATGTTGCATGGCAGTTATACTGTTCAAGAACGTTAAGTATATGCTCGGTGGCTATTGTGGACGGCCCGTCATCAAAAGTAAAAGCTATTGTTTTTACAGGCTCGCTTGGCTCCGGTGAGGTTAAAGGGCTCACTTCTGACGGGTTTTCACTTATTTTGTATGGATTATATGACATATAAGGTTCAATTTCTTTTGCAGATACCGGTATACATATACAGCCGTACTTTTCGTTTGCGGCAATACCCGGTTCAATATACAGTGTTATTCCGCGGTCGGAAAGAGTAAAGTCTAATGAATTAATATCAGGTTTATAGTTTTTAATATTAAATTTTTCAAGAAGATAATCTGATATTTTCTGAGACAGAAATTCAATATAATCACCTGTAAAAATGTTTCCATATGTCAGTCTGCTTCCGTCTGAAAGCGAGAAAACATGGGTATGTATCTTCTGAAGAGGTTTTTTATCAGAAGGTGTATAATATTGTATATAGTACATTACGGATAATACCGAATTTCCGGCAAAATATGACTCATAATCCATAGTCATATCAGCCCGGTATTTATTTTTGGGTTTATCCGGAGTGTAGTCTTTTTTATAGGAATCAATTATATTCTGTACATCGCTTTTTAGGACATAGTCGATAGCGTCATTGTTTATAACAGGGTAATTAACGGAATAATAAATATTGTCTTCATCAGATTTGAGATTTTTAGGACTTCCTGCCTGTTTGGTATCGGTAGGAAGCATATTTTCAGAGGTTATAATATGGTCGTTCACATAGGAAACGCTTAAAGGTGAATGATATTTAAGCGCTTTGGCAATAACTATCATAAGCACAAATATTATTAATATGGCAATAGGTTTTATAAGTACTGCTATTAAAGAAGGAATGTCATATCCTGACCTTTTTTGTCTTTTCATATTATATTTCTCCGTTCCTGTATAATATATAATAATAACATATGCAAAAATATAAGTGTTATAATAATTTTACATTATTATTTTAATTATGTTAAATGTTGCATTAATGGCATATGATGTGCTATAATTCATTATTGATATTTTACTTAGTTTTATAAAGGAGATACAGAGTAATGAAAAACATTAAAAAAGGGTTATTGCATCTTGCAATAATATTAGCGGTAGTAGTGCTGTTTTCCGTGGCTGTATTTATAGGACTTGGCAGACAGCATAAGGGAAGTGCCAAAAATATACTTCTCGGACTTGACCTTGCAGGAGGAGTAAGTATTACTTATGAAACGGTCAGGGACGATTGTACCGAAGAAGAGATAAGCGATACGGTGTACAAGCTCCAGAAGCGTGCTGAAAGTTACAACACCGAATCACAGGTATACAAAGAGGGTGAGAACAGGATTAACGTAGATATACCTAACGCCGAGAATCCTCGTGAAGCTCTTGAAAAGATGGGTACTGCGGGCTCCTTGTATTTCATATCAAACGATGTATATAATGAAGCTATAAAGAATTATAAGTACTCATATAATGATGAGGGACAGGTAGTATTTGAAGACGGAGTGCAGTTTAGCGATATAATATGCGAAGGTTCGGATGTTGATACGGCTAAGGCAGCTACAGTAACGCGTCAGACCACAGGTATAACGGAAAATGTAGTTAATGTTGAATTTACAGGTTCCGGAGCCAATAAATTTGCAGACGCTTCAACGTATGCGTATAACCACGGCGAAGAGCCTATTCATATAGTATATGACAATACGGTTATATCTTCGCCTAACGTACAGGCTCCTATTACTGAAGGACACTGTGAGATAAGTGGTGGTTTTAAGGAATTTGAAGAGGCTGATTATCTTGCAACGACAATCCGTATAGGTGCGCTGCCTATTGAACTTAATGTATTAAGATATAATGTTGTAGGAGCAAAGCTTGGAGCCGAGGCTATTGAGACAAGCCTTATCGCTGCATTAATCGGTTTTATAATCCTTATAATATTCATGATAGCATATTACAGGATTCCGGGCGTTGCAGCATCTATAGCGCTTATATTCTATATAGGAGCGGTAATGCTCGCTATTAACGGACTGGATGTTACGCTTACCCTTCCGGGTATCGCCGGCGTAATCCTGTCGGTAGGTATGGCGGTAGACGCCAACGTAATTATATTTACGCGTATCAAGGAAGAACTGGCAACCGGCAAGACGGTTCAGTCGGCAATTAAGATAGGTTTTGAGAAAGCTACCTCCGCAATTGTGGATGGAAACGTTACAACGCTTATTGCTGCAGCGGTATTGTGGTTCCTTGGTTCAGGTACTGTAAAAGGTTTTGCACAGACGCTTGCAATAGGTATTATATTATCAATGTTTACCGCGCTTGTTATATCAAAGCTTGTACTTAAGGCGTTTTATAATCTTGGACTTAATGATGTTAAGTTCTACGGAGTACAGAAGGAAGCGTCAAAGATACATTTTGTAAAGAACACATACAAATATTTTGCTTTTTCAGGAATACTGTTTGCAATATGCATTGTTGCGCTTATTGTTAATAAAGCAACTACAGGTCAGATTCTTAACTATGGACTTGATTTTGTCGGCGGAACATCAACCCAGATAACATTTGATGAAGGTACGGTAATAGACCAGGATGCTAAGAATAATATCGGGGATATTTTCAAATCAAACACTGCTACGAATGAGATTGAGATATCTGACGTAGAGGGTGAGAATGCAATACTTGTTAAGACAAAAGAACTTTCCCTGGACGAAAATGACGCCGTTACGGATGCCCTTATCAATTCTGAATATAAAATACAGGAGGGCAATATACAGACGCAGACCATAAGCGCTACGGTCAGTGACGAGATGAGAAAAGATGCGATTATTGCCGTAATTATTGCTTCAATATGTATGCTTATCTATATATGGATACGTTTCAAGGATATCGGATTTGGAGCAAGTTCGGTTCTTGCTCTTATACACGACGTAATTGTTGTTCTTATGGTATATGCAGTATTTAAGAATTGGATATCTGTCGGCAATACATTCATTGCATGTATGCTTACAATAGTAGGTTACTCAATTAACAATACTATCGTTGTATTTGACCGTGTAAGGGAAAATGCGCGTATGAAGCCGGGAAAGGCACAGCTTGCCGAAGTTATTGACCTTAGTATTAACCAGACAATAAGCCGAAGCGTTAATACTTCCCTTACTACTTTCTTCATGGTATTTATGCTTGTAATACTTGGCGTGGATTCAGTAAGGCAGTTCGCAATACCGCTTCTTGCAGGTATAGTATTTGGATGTTATTCTTCAATATGTGTAGCAGGAACGCTGTATTATAAGCTTAAGACGCGTTTTAAGAAAGTAGAATCTAACTGATTATTCATAAAATAATATTAAAGACTGTCAGCCGTAAACAGGCTGGCAGTTTTTTGTTTCAAAAATATGTAAAATAACCTCTTGACAAATAATAAAGATAGTGCTATCTTATCTATAAACAATTAGCACTCTACCTGAATGAGTGCTAACAACAAAGGTGTGATGATAGTGGAAATTGACGAGAGGAAATTAAAAATTCTTCAGGCTATTATCAGCAATTACATGGCAACCGGCGAGCCGGTCGGCTCAAGAACCATTTCAAAGTACACTGACCTTAATCTTAGTTCAGCTACAATACGTAACGAGATGTCAGATTTGGAAGACATGGGATATATTATCCAGCCTCACACTTCTGCAGGACGTATACCATCTGATAAAGGATACAGGCTGTATGTTGATACGATGCTTCAAAAGAAAGACAGAGAAGTAGATGAAATGAAAGAACTTCTTGTCAATAAGGCAGACAGGCTTGAAAATGTTCTGAAACAGGTTGCAAAGCTGCTTGCGGAGAATACCAATTATGCAACTATGGTATCGAAACCGAGATATGTCCATAAGAAAGTCAAATTTATACAGCTTACGCTTGTGTCTGATACACAGATGCTTGTGGTAGTTGTTATTGATGGAAATATAGTTAAAAACAGGTTTATCAATCTATCGGAACCATTTGACAAAGAGGAACTGCCGCAGATGAATTTCCTTTTGAATACTGCCTTGAACGGTCTCGACCTTACTGAGATTAATATGGCGCTGATTCATAAGATGAAAGAACAGGCAGGACAGTATTCGGAAATTATCGGCATGATACTTGATGAGATTGCGGCAGCAGTCAGTGAAGAAGATGATTACCTTTATACTTCAGGGGCAACTAATATACTTAAATATCCTGAACTCAGCGATAAAGAAATGGCAACTAAGCTTCTTACAACATTTGAAGAAAAAGCCGGCATAGGAAACCTGATGAATCTGGACAACAATGAAGAACACGGAATTCAGGTATATATAGGAGAAGAGTCTAATGTTGAAGCGATGAAAGACTGTTCGGTAGTGACTGCAACTTATAAGATAGAAGAAGGAGTATATGGAAAGATAGGTATAGTCGGACCAAAGCGCATGGATTATCAGAAGGTGGTTAATACACTTGAGAACACTATGAAACAGCTTGATGATATATTTAAAAATAAAAATTAGAATACAGAATGAATAGGAGGTTGACAAATTGGCTGATAATAAAGAGAAAAGTACTGATGTAAAAAATGATACTGAAGAAGTGATTAAGGAAGAAACAGAAGAACAAAAGCAGGATGTTCAGACTGAGGGAGAAGCTTCAGAAGAGGTATCAGAAGAAGCATCATCAAAGAATAAAAAAATTTCCAAAAAGGAAAAGAAAGAAAAAAAAGATAAGAAAGACATTAAAATAGAAGAGCTTAATGACAGGCTGATGAGGCTTATGGCTGAATATGATAATTACCGCAAGAGGACTGACAGGGAAAAATCAGCAATGTATGAAATGGGAGTAAGAGCCATAATAGAAAAAATCATACCTGTTATAGACAATTTTGAAAGAGGCTTTGACAGTATAAGCGAAGAGGATAAAGAGAATCCTTTTGTTCAGGGAATGGATAAAATATATACTCAGTTTGTTACAACCCTGGAAGAGATGGGAGTTAAGGCCATAGAAGCAGTCGGAAAGGAATTTGACCCTAATATGCACAATGCAGTAATGCATGTGGAGGATGAATCGCTTGGCGAGAATATGGTTGCCGAAGAATTCCAGAAAGGGTATATGTATAAAGATGTTGTGGTAAGGTGCAGCATGGTAAAAGTAGCTAATTAATTATATTGATATAAAAGAAAGGAATGACAGATATGGGAAAAATAATTGGTATCGACCTTGGTACTACTAACTCATGTGTTGCAGTAATGGAAGGAGGAAAACCTGTTGTTATTACGAATACGGAGGGTTCAAGAACAACTCCTTCAGTAGTAGCATTTTCAAAGACAGGCGAGAGGCTTGTAGGTGAACCTGCAAAGCGTCAGGCTGTAACCAATGCCGACAAAACAATTTCTTCAATTAAGAGAAGAATGGGAACAGATTACAGGGTTAAAATTGATGATAAAAAATATTCACCGGAAGAGATTTCGGCATTTATTCTTCAGAAACTTAAATCAGATGCGGAGGCATATCTTGGAGACAAGGTTACAGAAGCGGTAATTACTGTGCCGGCATACTTCAATGACTCTCAGAGACAGGCTACAAAAAATGCAGGAAAGATAGCCGGGCTTGAGGTTAAGAGAATTATAAATGAGCCTACTGCCGCTGCGCTTGCTTATGGTCTTGATAATGAGAGTGAGCAGAAGATTATGGTGTATGACCTTGGCGGCGGTACATTCGATGTATCTATTATTGAAATAGGTGAAGGCGTAATTGAAGTTCTTGCTACCAATGGTGATAATCATCTTGGAGGAGATGACTTCGATGACAGAATTACCAGATATATGATTGATGAGTTCAAAAAGGCAGAAGGTGTTGACCTTTCTGGTGATAAGATGGCTCTTCAGAGACTTAAGGAAGCAGCAGAAAAGGCTAAGAAGGAGCTTTCATCAGCAACTACTTCCAATATAAGCCTTCCGTTTATTACGGCTACTACCGAGGGACCAAAGCATTTTGATATGAACCTTACCAGAGCTAAATTTGATGAACTGACACATGACCTGGTTGAAAGAACTGCAGAACCTGTACGTAAAGCGCTTCAGGATGCGGGAGTAACAGCTTCTGAACTTGGAAAGGTACTTCTGGTTGGTGGTTCAACGAGAATACCGGCAGTGCAGGATAAAGTTAAACAGCTTACAGGACACGAGCCTAACAAGTCGCTCAACCCTGATGAGTGCGTTGCTCTTGGCGCATCAATCCAGGGCGGTAAGCTTGCAGGTGATGAGGGCGCAGGAGATATACTTCTTCTTGATGTTACGCCGCTTTCACTTTCAATAGAGACAATGGGCGGAGTTGCAACAAGACTTATTGAAAGAAATACTACCATACCTACAAAACACAGCCAGATATTCTCTACAGCAGCAGATAACCAGACTGCAGTTGATATCAATGTGCTTCAGGGTGAAAGACAGTTTGCAAGGGATAATAAGTCGCTTGGACAGTTCCGTCTGGATGGTATTCCTCCTGCAAGAAGAGGAGTTCCTCAGATTGAAGTAACATTTGATATTGATGCAAACGGTATTGTTAATGTATCTGCAAAAGACCTTGGAACAGGAAAAGAGCAGCATATAACAATTACGGCAAGCTCTAATCTTTCTGATGCTGATATTGATAAGGCAGTAAAAGAAGCTGCACAGTATGAGGCTGAGGATAAGAAGAGAAAAGAGGGCGTTGATACAAGAAACGAAGCAGATTCAATGGCGTTCCAGATTGAGCAGGCGCTTAAAGATGTTGGAGATAAGATTGATGCTTCTGATAAGGAGAAGATTGAAGAAGACCTTAAGGCATTAAGAGAAGTGCTTGACAGAACTACAATTGATTCAATGCTTGACAGCGATATTGAGGATATAAAAGCAGCAAAGGTACGTCTTGAAGAGGATTCGCAGGCTCTGTTTTCAAAGCTTTATGAGCAGACACAGGCAGCAGGAGCAGGCACAGGCCCAGAAGCAGGACCGGGTCCTGATATGAATTCCGATGGCCCTGCAGATGATGATGTGGTTGACGGCGATTATCGTGAAGTATAATATTAAGCATCAGTCACATACAGTTGATTAAGATTTATGATATATTATTTGGGGATATAGCATATTGAGTCGCTTAGCCTGGCTTAATATGCGTGTATCCCTTTTGGAGGTAAATATGGCAGAAAAGAGAGATTATTACGAGGTTCTTGGCGTATCTAAGACGGCCACGGACGCAGAAATCAAGAAGGCATATAGAGCTGTTGCAAAGAAGAACCATCCTGATATGAATCCGGGAGATAAAGCGGCAGAGGCCAGATTTAAGGAAGCTTCTGAGGCATATGCCGTGCTTAGTGACCCTGAAAAACGCCGCCAGTATGACCAGTTTGGACATGCAGCATTTGAAAATGGAGGCGCAGGAGGATTTTCAGGTGGTTTTGATTTTGGTGATATGGGTGATATATTTGGCGATATATTCGGCGACCTGTTCGGGGGCGGAAGAAGCCGCCAGAGATCAGCAAATGAACCAAGACGCGGACAGAATCTTCATACCTCCATACATATAAAGTTTGAGGAGGCATGCTTCGGGTGTGAGAAAGAAATAGAGCTTAATCTGAAAGATGAATGTAGCACCTGCCACGGAACAGGCGCAAAACCCGGTTCATCTCCTGTAACGTGCAGTAAATGTGGAGGGAAAGGCCAGGTTGTGTACACGCAGAATTCAATGTTTGGAATGGTGCGTAATGTTCAGACGTGTCCCGACTGTCATGGAACAGGAAAAATAATAGCAGATAAATGCCCTGACTGCCGTGGAACAGGATATAAGTCAAGCAGAAAGAAAATACAGGTAAGTGTTCCGGCAGGTATTGATAACGGACAGAGTATACGTATACGTGAAAAAGGCGAGCCCGGAACAAACGGAGGAGGAAGGGGAGATCTTCTTGTAGAGGTTCTTGTAGACAGACATCCAATCTTTCTGCGTCAGGATTATGATATATATTCGACTGTTCCGATATCATATGCTAAGGCAGCGCTTGGCGGTGATATGAGAATATCGACTATTGACGGTGATGTAATATATACAGTAAAGCCGGGAACACAGACTGATACGCGTGTAAGGCTGCGTGAGAAAGGAGTTCCTTCGTTAAGAAACAAAAAAATGAGGGGAGACCATTATGTTACGCTTGTAGTGGAGGTTCCTTCCAGACTTACAAGCGAGCAGAAAGAGCTTCTTAAGCAGTTTGATGCCTCTCTTAACGGACATGATTATGATGATACATCGGCAGATGATAAGGCCGAGAAAAGGAAAAAGAAATTTAAAAAGCTGTAAATAAATATATCAGAATGGAGAATTGTTATGGAAGTATCAAAAGATATTAAATATATAGGCGTAGAAGATAAGGATATTGATTTATTTGAAGGCCAGTACCCGGTACCTGACGGAATTACTTATAATTCATATGTTATTTTAGATGAAAAAGTTGCTGTAATGGATACTGTAGATGCCAGGAGGACGGAGGAGTGGCTTTCCAATCTTTCAGAAACGTTATGCGGACGGAAACCTGATTATCTGGTTATCTCCCATCTGGAGCCTGACCATGCAGGCAGCATTGGGGCGCTGGTAAGTAAGTACCCTGATATTACGTTTGTATCAAATGCAAAGGTATTTAATATGATTGGCCAGTTCTTTGATATAGAGCTTAATGACGGCAATAAAATTGTTGTAGCTGAGGGTGATACATTATCACTTGGAGAGCATACACTGAGTTTTGTAATGGCTCCTATGGTACACTGGCCTGAAGTTATGGTTGAATATGAGCAGAAAGAAAAGGTACTGTTTGCTGCAGACGGATTTGGAACATTTGGGACAACGCCTCTTTATGAAGAGGAATGGACACCTGAGGCTGCAAGGTATTATCTTAATATATGCGGTAAATATGGCGTTCAGGTGCAGAATCTGCTTAAAAAAGCGGCAAACCTGGATATTTCCATGATATGTCCGCTTCATGGTCCGGTGCTTAAGGATAATCTTGGATACTATATAGATAAATATAATATATGGAGTAAATATGAGCCTGAAATATCAGGTGTGCTTGTAGTATACGGAACACTTCATGGCAATACAAAAGAAGCAGCTCTTTTAATGGCTGACGAATTAAAGAAAAATAATGTAAATGTATGCGTACGTGACCTTGCAAGGGATGATATGTCATATATTATATCAGATGCATTCAGATACAGCAGCATGGTGCTTGCGGCTCCTACGTATGATGCGGGCCTGTTCCCTAAGATGGAAGATTTCCTTAATCATCTTAAGGCAAAAAATTATGGAAAGAGAACGGTAGGCATTATAGAAAACGGAACATGGGCGCCTATGGCGGCAAAGCAAATGAGAGCTGTTTTGGAACAGTTTAAAGAGATGACTATATGTGATAAAACAGTTACGATAAAATCCACTGTTACGGAGCAGAATAAAGAGGATATTAAAGAACTTGCAGGATGTCTTGCTTAAGTTCCAGGAGATATGCAATGGAATTATGGGATATATATGATGCAGATAAGAAACCTACGGGCCGCACGATGAAAAGAAATGATTGGTGTCTTAAAGATGGAGAGTATCATCTTACGGTTCTGGGAGTTGTAAAAAAGCCTGACGGAAGATTTCTTATTACACAGCGGGTAATGACAAAGGCATGGGCGCCAGGCTGGTGGGAAGTATCAGGCGGTGCGGTCAAGGCAGGAGAATCATCAGAAGAGGCCGTTATAAGGGAAGTGTCGGAAGAAACTGGACTTGATTTGTCAGGCTGTGCTCCGGAATATCTTTTTACATATAAAAGGGATAATCCGGGTACAGGCGATAATTATTTTGTAGATGTATACAGATTTATACTAGATTATGATGAATCTGACATACATCTGCAGGAAGAAGAGACGCTTGCTTATAAGACGGTAAACCGCAATGAGATAGAAGAAATTGCAAGACAGGGAATATTTTTACATTACGACAGTATAAAAAAAGCATTTGAGTGATAATAAATATGTTTTGATTAAAAATACATTAGTAATATATATTATTGACAAATGATATTATAAATGGTATATATTTTATTGTAAAATTAAAACACAATATATTAAATAGGTAGGGGAGAGTTTATATGAAAAAAATATTTTTTTTATTCACATTTTTATCGGCATTTACAGTATTATTATTTGACGCGCCTGCAAGTTTTGCGGCAGCACCTGTTGGAACTTTTGAATATTATACCGAAATAGGTGATTTTAATTATACTTTAGAAAACGGGTTCTATTATGACACAGAAGACGGGCCATCCGGGAAAAGTGCAATTGTTATATACTATAACGGAAAGGAAAGCAAATTGTCTATTCCTGATACTTTGGGAGGTATGCCTGTAACAAAAATTCGTTTTTTCGGAGGTCAGACTCTTGATTCGATTACGGAAATATCACTTCCAAAAAGCATTAAAGCAGATGAGACTACTTATAGTGCGCTAAAAAGCACTTTGCCAAACCTGACAGCAATTACCGTAGCTTCGGACAATCCAGAGCTTGCTTCAGTAGGCGGAGTACTTTTCACTAAGGATATGAGCGTACTTGCCGTATATCCATCGGCAAAAACTGACATTTCCTATACTGAACCTGATACTGTTAAAAAAAGCTACGGATTTTCTTACAATTCATTTATTAAAGAAGTCACATTTTCATCCAATAGCGAATATACCGCAACTTCCAATTGTTCTCACACCAATATTGAAAAAGCGGTAATTCCGCCAAATGTTAAGGAAATCAGTGAAAGCACTTTTGCATTTTGTTTAAGCCTGAAAGAAATTACGTGGGGTGGTAATGAAACAACTATAGGATGCGAGGCGTTCTGGAACTGTACTTCACTGAAGGGAGATGTAGTACTTCCTAAAACAGTTAAAACCATAGAAGCGCGTGCTTTTTCAGGATGTACCGGAATAACAGGCATCAAGCTGCCATTTGGTCTTACATCAATCAAAAACGGTGCTTTTACTTTCTGCAATTCTTTGAATTCTATCACGCTTCCTGACAGTGTACTTGTTGTCAGACATGCATTTACAGGTAAAAGTGACGGCGGTAATATAAAAATCAAAAAAGCTCCTTATTTAAAGAAAATAAAGAATAAGGAATACACATATTCCGCAAAGGTTAAGGTAACAAACAAGGGAAAAACCAAACAATATGCAGCGGCAGACATTATCAGATTCAAAGCTGCAAAAAAGGCTGTCAGAATAAAAAAGAACGGGCAGATATCACTAAATCCGGTTGTCCATATCAAAAAGGGATATAGAAAAACCCGGATATACGGCGACAGAATAAAAGTCGGTAAATTGCAGAAAGCAACACCCGACCCATCCATACTTTCTTATTCTTCAAGCAATAAGAAGGTAGCGAAAGTTACCGAAAAAGGTGTTGTAAAGGGAATTAAAAAAGGAACAGTAAAAATATGTATAATGCTGCGTACTACAGGAGAAAAATGTTATGTTAAGGTTACGGTAAAATAATAATGAAAAAACTTAAATATAAGAAATTGGCTGGCCATTAAATGACCAGCCAATTTTTACCCAATTATTAATCTTACAGTGTCAGCGACGGAGCTGAATATACTCTTGCTCCAAGTTCTTTATCAAGCATATAGAGTGATTTTGGGTCGTCTCCAAAAAGCTCAAATTTCTTTACAAGCCCTTCGGCATTGGTTTCCTCTTCGCCCTGTTCCTTAACAAACCAGTCCAAAAACTGCATTGTTCTGAAATCTTTTACGTCATTTGCAACGTCATATATTGTGTGAATAAGTTCCGTAACGTATCTTTCGTGAGTAAGTCCTTCTTTTAACGGGTCGTTCAGCGCATTTAAAGTTTTGTCAGGTTTGTCAATAACTTCGAGATTTACTGAACATCCGTTGTTCTGCATATACTGTAAAAACAGCATTGCATGGTCGCGCTCTTCCTGAGCCTGAATCATGTACCAGTTTGCGAATCCATCGAGACCATTGTCTGCATAAAAAATCGAAAAATCAAGATAAAGATAAGCCGAATAAAGCTCTTTATTTACCTGATTATTTAATAATTCACATACTCTTGCATCTAACATAAATATGTACCTCCTAATAAATTATATAACTGTAGTAACATTTTTCGGTAAATATGTCAATATTTTAATGGAAAATATATTGCCACAAATTGAGATGTAAGTTATATTATTAGATAGTTGCAATAACTGAATAAAATATAAAAGGGGAATGGTAAATATGAATTTGAAAATGAAAAAAGCATGGTCATTAGGTATAGCTGTTTTACTTATGATGTCATTTGTTTTTACGGGATGTGATAAGCAGTCAGGGAATAATGCCGCTGAAACAGCATCTCCGGAAACGTCTGCTACTGCTGACGCAGAAGAGCAGACGGCGACAGATGAACCGGAAAATACTTCGTCAGATGATTACAGCAGCAGGGATTCTGCTGATTTGAGTATTAAAGATGCATATGCGGACAGATTCCTTATAGGCGCTGCAGTAAACAGCTGGCAGCTTGAAGATAAGGAAACGCTTGATATTATTACAAAGGATTTTTCAAGCATTACGTGTGAGAATGAGATGAAACCTGATTATATCCTTGATTATGATGCAACTTTAAATGCAGAAGACGGGATGCCTCAGATTAAAGTGGACACTCTGGAACGTATTATGACTATGGCAGAGGATGCGGGTCTTAAGATGAGAGGGCACACGCTTGTATGGCACAGCCAGACTCCTGAGTGGCTTTTTTATGAAGATTACGATACAAGCAAAGAATATGTAAATAAAAAGACAATGCTTAAGAGAATGAAAGCATATATCGGAAAAGTCATGACGTATTGCCAGGAAAGCCATCCGGGACTTATATATGCGTGGGACGTTGTAAATGAGGCTTTCAGTGATGACCCGGAGGGCGGTTACAGGACAGACAGCCCGTGGTATGAGATAATAGGAGAGGAATACATTGAGAAAGCATTTAAGTATGCCAGAGAGTACGCCGAAGACGGTGTTAAGCTTTTTCTGAATGATTATAATACTACATCTGAAAGCAAACGCGCCAGCATGTATGCGGCTGCATATCCTCTTGCAGAAAAAGGGCTTTTAGATGGAATAGGAATGCAGTCACATCACGATATGAAATATGTATCAGTTGACAGCATTAAGGGTACAATATTCAAATTCGCACAGATTCCGGGTATAGAAATTCAGCTTACTGAGCTTGACCTGCATAATCCGGACAATTCAGAGGAAGGCCTTGCCGCACAGGCTGAAGTATATGGGGATATGTTTAAGATGCTTGCAGAGATGAAAGATTCAGGCAATGCCAATATAACAAGCGTTACATTCTGGGGATTGAGCGATGCAACCACTTGGCTTACGGCAAATAAGAATGAAACAAGCTATCCGCTGTTATATGATGAAGATATGAAGGCAAAACCATGTTATTATGCAGTATATGATGCAGCGGCAAAAGAATAATCAGTTTTATTGAAAGGAAGAGGTTTTATGGGAATAAGGACAAGGTATGCGCCAAGTCCTACAGGTAAAATGCATGTTGGCAATCTGAGGACGGCATTATATGAGTTCCTGATTGCAAAGCATGAAGGCGGAGACTTTCTGTTCAGGATAGAAGATACGGATACGGAAAGATATGTGGAAGGCGCGATAGATGTAATTAACAATACTATGGCGCTTGCAGGACTGGTATATGATGAGGGACCGGGTAAAGACGGAGGATACGGCCCGTATGTACAGAGTGAACGCGTTAAATCAGGTCTGTATCTTTCTTACGCCAAACAGCTTGTTGAGAAAGGAGAAGCGTATTACTGTTTCTGTACTAAGGAGAGGCTTGATAAGCTGCGTGCTGATTCGGTAAATGAAAACGGAAAGGAAACTGCCAAATATGACAAGCATTGTCTGGGACTTTCAAAAGAAGAAGTAGAGAAAAAGCTTGCTGCAGGCGAGCCTTATGTAATAAGGCAGAATAATCCGGATTCAGGAAGTACGGTTTTTTCAGATATTATTTATGGTGATATAACTGTGGATAATGCTGAACTTGATGATATGATACTTATAAAATCGGATGGTTATCCGACATATAATTTTGCCAATGTTGTTGATGATCACCTTATGAAGATAACGCATGTGGTAAGAGGGAACGAATATCTTTCATCAGCGCCGAAATACAATCGTCTGTATGAAGCTTTTGGATGGGAGATTCCGGTATATATCCACTGCCCTGTAATTACTGATGAGGAGCATAAGAAACTTTCCAAGAGAAGGGGAGATGCTTCGTTTGAGGACCTTATAGAACTTGGATTTCTGCCTGAGGCTATAGTTAATTACGTTGCGCTTCTTGGATGGAGTCCTTCGGAAGATAGAGAAATATATTCCCTTGAGGAGCTTATTAAAATATTTGATTACAGGAGAATAAGCAAGTCGCCGGCTGTATTTGATATACAGAAGCTTAAATGGATGAATGGTGAATATATTAAGGCGCTTGATAATGAAAAATATTATGAATATGCGCTTCCGCAGGTAAAAAGCGTTATTAAAAGGAACGACCTTGACCTTAAGAAGATTGCTGATTTGTGTAAGAGCCGTATTGAGGTATTTCCAGATATACCGGAAAAGATTGACTTCTTTGAGGAACTTTGTGATTATGACGTATCCATGTATACGCATAAGAAAATGAAAACCAACTCAGAAAATTCGCTTGCCGTACTTAAGGATATGCTTCCGGTGATTGAGAATCTTAAAGAATTTTCAATAGACGCCATTACTGAAGCTGTAATGGGTTATGTACAGGAAAAGGGTATTAAGAACGGACAGGCGCTGTGGCCTTTAAGAACCGCTGTATCAGGTAAGCAGATGACTCCGGGAGGGGCATATGAGATTATGGAGATTCTCGGAAAGGAAGAATCTTTGAAAAGAATACGGACAGGCATAGATATGCTTGAGGAGAGTATTAATGCAGTTTAATGATGCACAGAACAGGGCTGTCCGCCATACCGCCGGTCCGGCACTGGTATTGGCGGGACCCGGTTCGGGTAAAACAAGGGTTATTACCGGGCGTGTGCAATTTCTAATAAATGAATGTAACATAAGCTCGGGAAATATTCTTGTTGTAACATTTACAAGGGCGGCAGCCGAAGAGATGAGACAGAGATATGAGCGCTCCGGTGGAAAGACAGGAGTGACATTCGGAACCTTTCACAGTATTTTCTTTTATATTCTGAAAAATGCATATGGATTTTCGGCGGCTGATATTATCAAGGAAGATGATAAACGCAGGTTTATTGCATCAGCAGCGGAAAAATCAGGAACAATCCTGGAAGACAATTCCGATTTGCTGAAGGATATTATTAATGAAATAAGTCTCGTAAAATCCGGGGGTTATGATATAGACAGTTATTATGCATTAAAATATCCTGCTGAGGAATTTAAGCATATCTATATGGAATATGACAGATACCTTAAGAAAAACAGAAAGCTTGATTTTGATGATATGATGCTGTATACAAAACAGCTCTTTCTGGCTCGCGGGGATATTCTGGCAAGATGGCAGCAGAGATTTACATATATACTTATTGATGAATTTCAGGATATTAATCTAATTCAGTATCAGATTATTAAAATGATTGCGCTTCCCGAAAATAATCTTTTTGCAGTTGGTGATGATGACCAGTCAATATATGGTTTCAGAGGTTCGGACCCTAACATTATGCTTGATTTTACTAAAAACTATCAGGGCGCGGATATCATAAAGCTGGATGTTAATTACAGGTGCAGTAAGAATATTGTGGATACATCCCTCAAACTTATAAATAATAATAAACTCAGGTATAATAAACGGATTGTGGCAGATAAATCATGCGGCAGTCCTGTTGATATACGCGGGTTTAAAAATGTAGCGCAGGAAAATGAAGCGATAGTAAAGCTTGTTATGGAATATGCAGAACGCGGCGTAAGATATGATGATATAGCCATACTCTACAGGACCAATATGCAGATGCAGCCTGTCATAAATAAATTTCTTGAATACAACATACCGATATGTATCAGGGACAGTATACCTAATATATATGAGCACTGGATTGCCCTTGATATATTTGCATATATAAAACTTGCGCTTGGTTCAGAAAGCGGAAGAGATTTTATGAGGATAATGAATAAACCAAAGAGATACCTTTCAAGGGAGAATATCAATCCGTCAAAAATAAAATATGATGAACTGGCAGCTCTTTATGATGATAAGCCGTGGGTTGTTTCAAGAATATATCAGATGAAGGCTGATATAAAAGTGATGTCAAAGATGACGCCAAAACGGGCGGTGCGCTATATACAGAAAGTTGTGGGATATGGAGATTACCTTAAGGAGTATGCAGATTATAAGGGTATAGATGCCGCTAATCTTAATGAAATATATGAAAAACTGTGCGATATGGCAGAAGAATATAACGATATGCGTGACTGGATTGCTAGTACGGGTGAATATGCAGAGAAATTAAGGAAAAGTAACAATTCTTCCGATAATGCCGTATCTCTTATGACGCTGCACGGCTCAAAAGGGCTTGAGTACAGAAATGTTATTATTGCAGAAGTAAACGAGGATATCATACCATATAAAACGGCTGCTCCGGAAAATAATATAGAGGAGGAAAGAAGGCTGTTATATGTAGGTATGACAAGGGCAAAAGAAAGGCTGCACCTGTTTTTTGCAAAAAACAGGTACAACCATGATTTAAAGCCTTCAAGATTTATTGAAGAGATAATGCGTGGTTAGTCATCATAACCGAGCAGGTCGTTCCATTCATCTTCTTCCATAATCTGATCAAATGCTTCCGCTACGCTGTTGTATTCATCTTCATCTTCAATATCTTCGATTTCGAGGTCGTCGCCACCATTGTAAGTACATCTGAACAGATATATTTCATCAGGCTCTCCTGAGCTTGGATATAAGGCCACATAATCCTGTCCTTCTAGTTCAAATATTAAAATGACGTCACATTCAAGTTCGGTATCATCTTCGAGTGTAAGAAGTACTGTAAGCTCCTCATCATCTTCAAATTCATATTCCTGCATAAAACTGCCTCCCTTTATTTCAATTCTAACTATGAACATATCAAAAGTATGGCTAAAAGGCAAGGGTTTTTTTGATATTTATGATATAAACGTTTATAATTAGGAAAATATATGCTATACTTATACTCATAATGTTATTAAAGGAGATACAAAAATATGAAAAAGACAGGGATTTTTTTACTTGCCGTGCTGCTTATTGCAGTAATGATATCAGGGTGTGAAAAAAAAGAAAAGAGTTCAGAATTGCATCATGCGCAGATTGATATCAAGGATTATGGTGTAATAACCGTGGAGCTTGATGCAGGTGAGGCGCCAATAACCGTTGAGAATTTTATGAAGCTTGCTAATGAAGGGTTCTATGATGGACTTACTTTTCACAGAATAATTAAAGGATTTATGATGCAGGGCGGAGCCGGCGGAGCGTGTGATTCCATTAAAGGTGAGTTTAAAAATAATGGAATTGAGAATAATATAAGCCATAAACGCGGAGTAATATCCATGGCGCGAGCTTCGGATTATGATGGGGCAACGTCACAGTTTTTTATAATGCATCAGGACGCAACATATCTTGACGGAGATTATGCAGCATTCGGTCATGTTACCGAAGGAATGGACATAGTAGATAAGATATGTGAGGAGGCTGTAGTTACTGATGATAACGGAAGTGTCGCAGTAGATAGCCAGCCTGTTATTAATACAATAAAGATAATAGATTAACGTTTTTTATATTTTACGATTATAAACAGCGCTGCAGCAAGCACTGTCAATACTGCTATACCCGATATAATAAGTATCGTAAGCACTGAACCGGTATCTGCCGGTTCAGTGTGTGTTATAAGGTCGTCTAATACCGTGAAACTGCTTGTAATAGCAATAACGTCATCATTATTAATACTTTCTGCCGTATCGGTGTAAAGGACAATGGTATATTTATAATTTAAAGTAGTTACAATATATTCTTCCATGTATACCGGTACGCCGCTTTCAGAATTCCCTTCATATATGATATGTACTGAAGGATAATTGTTATCAGAAAAAGCAATTATTTCGTGTTTTGTTATTTTTATATTGGATGCATTTTGCGCTTTAAGAGAGTCAAGTGTTTCCTTTGCGATGTCAGAAATCTGTGTTTCAGTATACTTTGCAACATCTTCAAATTTGGTATTATTAAGAGTGCTTATGCCTATAGTTACATTGTCCTTATAGAAGGATGTATAATCAGCAATGCTTTCTGAGTCCACAGAAAATGAGGATGGTACGAAAACAGAATATTTATCATTGCTGAAAATATTTGTATTATCAGAAGCATATATATTATTACCGGAAGTTAATACTGACAGTATTGGAGTAATGATAAAAATTAAAAGAAATAACCGTTTATTCATTATTATATTCCTTTCCTACGTTCTTTGAACGGAACCAGTAAGTGTAATCATATTTAAAACCCAGCTTTTGGTATAGTGAAACGGCAGAATCATTATCTTTTACTACCTGAAGATAAGAATAACCTGCTCCCATTGATATTCCGCGTTCCAGTATGGCGTTACATATTGCATATGCGTATCCAAGCCGCCGGAAATTCTCTGAAGTATATATTGCATATATTCCAAGATCGTCTCTGTCAAGAATACCAAGCCCGGAAGCTGCCATTTTTCCGTTTTTAATTACAGATGCAACAATAGTTTTTTTAGGAATAGCTTTAAACATACCCGGAACTATTTTCAGGTGGACAGGATTAGTTGTGTGGTTAAGGGTAAAAAGCTGTGTTATCCAGTCGTCTGTAATTGTATCGCTTATGGTTACTATGGAATTGTTATCTGTTACCGGTTTGTATCCATTAAGCGTCATTGTCATTACATTAGTAACATGACGTATATCATATCCTGAATCTCTTAGAAATTCGTCAAAATCATTGGGAACTACAGGACTTATTTTAAAACTGCAGGGAGTATTATATTCGGAATATATCTGTTCACAGTAACGTACTTTCTCAGGAATGGGTATGCTTGATTCACCAATCTGTTCTACACAGTTGGTTCTGTACGTATATTGATGGGAAAATCTTATAAGCCACTTGTCAAAAAGTTCTATCTTATAAGACGGCCATGCATTCATTGAAAGTTCCTCTATTTTCCTGATGTGTCTGTCCTGCATTTTATACTCCTTGCCGGTTTGTTTTTCTTTTGCTGTCATTTATAATAACATAAATGTTTGAAACTGGCAAAATTTTAATTAAATAGAGAAAAGCCATATGAATGACACATAATTTGACAATTATATTATATGTTGCGTTAAGCAAATAATATACTTACGAGGAGATTGATGAATATGCGTTTTTTTGGTAAATTCATGGTTGCTTTTTTAAGCGTATGCTTTCTGGCATTGTTTCCGGTTTGTGTATATGCTGATTCAATAAGTTTCTCAGAGGTGCGTGTAACTAATTTACATGACATATCCTATAGTGAAAATATGATTTATTTCGGCTGGGATAAAGTAGAAGATGCGGAAAAATACGAAGTCTGGCAGCTTAATGTGTCTACGAACAGTTATGACCTCATTGATGAGACTGAAAAGAATGAATATAAGATAGAAAATCTTGAACAGGGAAAGAAGTTTACTTTTCTTATAAGACCTTATAAATATGATGAAAATGGTGAAAAAGTATTTGGTAATTTTTCAGAAATGTTTGAAACGGGAACACGGCCTGATGATGTTGCCGGACTTGTTGTGGACAGAACAAGCGCTGATGAAGTTGTTCTGAACTGGAATAAGGTTTCAGATGATGCTGAGTATGTTATATATAGGATTGCTGAAGGAACGGAAGTACAGGTACAGGTGGGCATCTCCAAAACCAATTCATACACAGACACATCGGTACAGCCTGCATGCGGATATACTTATAAGGTAGCGGCATATGTCAGCAATATTAAGATAATAAGTAATAATCAGGCATCAGTAATAACTGCAACCTGTCCTAATACGCCGTATATTTCACAGTGTAAAGGCGGAGACGGCCGTGTAAGGTTCAGATGGACAATGAAAGATGCTGCAGGGAGCGGATATATACTTTATTTAAAAGATATGTATGGTATGTACCAGGAGATATCAAGAATAAATGATATTAATATGTCAGAATATATACAGCTTAACCTGGCGCAGTATATGCCATACAGCTTCAGGCTTGTAGGTTACAAATCGTATAATGGAACAGAATATATGTCACAGCCTTCTAATGAAGTGTCTGCGACTACAACCGGTACATCCAGAACTTCTGTAGAGCCGGCAGTATATAAAACTAATAAAAAACTTAAAAAATCTGCTTTGTTTAAAAAATATAAGGAATTTGCGAGTCGTATAACCATTAATAAAAATGTAATTGTTCCGGGTATAAAGAGTACAAACGTATACGGATTTGAGAGTAATAATATGATTCTGCAGTCGGTATGTTTTGCAGAAAGGTATATGTTGATTTCGGCTTATGACGGTAAAGGTGAGGAACGTTCCGTGGTGTATGTTATTAAACGCAGCACCGGACAGTATATAACTACGCTTGTACTGCCTGACAGTTATCATGTAGGAGGTATTGCATATGATGGAAATAATATATGGGTATCTACCGGAACATCCGTAAGCTGTTTCCCATACAGCTCGGTAGAACAGGCGGCAATATCAGGAACAGATGCAGTATTTGTATCATATTATGGAAAATATCCTACAGCAGTGCAGGCGTCATTTATATCATATTATAATGATATTTTATGGGTAGGTGAGCATAAGGAAACTAAGAGCGCCAAAATGCATGGGTATCAGATAAATAACAAATCGTCACAGCCTTCACTTACGCATAAATATGTTATGGGTATTCCGTCAAGAACACAGGATGTAGAGTTTACAGGTAAAAAAACAATTATAATATCAAGGTCGAATCAGGTATCTGCAAGCAATAAATATTATATTTCAAGAATGGAAAGATATAAGCTGGACTGGTCACAAAAATCACTGGGAAAGGTAAAGCGCAAGAAATGTACTGGAAAACTTACAATGCCGCCTATGATGGAAGGAATAGCATTACGAGGTAAGTATCTGTATGTGTCATTTGAATCTGCGCATATAAGTTCCTGCCCATATAAAATGGACAGGATATGTGCGGTAAAATTATCAAAAATAAAGTGGAAAAAGTAATGTACCGTTAAGTATATTATGAAGTAACTATATTGCGCTCAGTGCCGGAGAGGAAAGCTTCTATATTTTTATATACTTCATCAAGACAGCGTTTTCTGGCTTCAACTGTTCCCCATGCCATGTGGGGAGTGATTATAAGCCGTGTGCTGTCTTGTATTTTTAGTAAAGGACTGTTATTTGGAATAGGTTCATTACAAAGCACATCAAGCCCTGCAGCCCCTATACGGTTGTTGATAAGCGCATCTGCGAGGGCATTTTCATCTATTACCGGACCTCTTGCAAGATTAAGCAATATGGCGTCTTTTTTCATAAGATTAAACGCTCTTGAATCAACAAGATTAAAAGTATCTTTATTAAGCGGACAATGAATGGATATTATATCGGACCTGGTAAGCAGAGTATCATAATCGCACCGTGTAAATTCAGGATTATCATTATTGCCGCTTGTGGAATAATATATTACCCGGCATCCAAATGCTTTAGCTATGCGGGCTACAGCGCTTCCGATTTTTCCAAGCCCGATTATTCCGAAGGTTTTACCTGCAAGTTCATTAAAATATGGAACAAAGCATGAAAATAAAGGATATTCGGAATATTCGCCGCTTTTTACAAATCTATCGTAAAAATGCAGTTTCTCATAAAGGTAAAATAGTAATGCAAACGTATGCTGAACTACTGAATCGGTAGAATAATTCCTTGCATTTGCAACTTTTATCCCATGGGCATTAGTATATTCAAAATCTATATTATTGGTTCCTGTGGCCGATGCCGCAATTAATTTAAGGTTCTTTGAATTCTTTAATAAATCTTCTCCGACTGGAATCTTATTAACAACTATAATATCTGCAGGGGCCGCCCTGTCAGCATTAAGGGCGGGGTCTGAACGTTTGTACATTGTAACGTCGCCGAGATTATCAAATGCTGAAAAATCAATATCAGTTCCCAGGGTATCTGTTTCAAGAAATACTATTTTCATACTGTCCTCCATTAAATAAAACGATAAAATATGACGGAGCCATTACAGCCCCGTCATATTAATGAATAATTATAAATAAATATTATTTACTTTATTTCAAAGTTTCTGAAGTGGAATGTGTTATCGCTGGTGTATAAAAGCTGATTGTTAGGTTTGTTAGGGAAGTACATATAAATACCATATGGCTTACCATTCTCATCCTTATCACCGTTTTTAGCGTCAGTAGGAATTGTAAATGTAGCATTAACATCATACCATACGCCGTGATTAGCTTCAGGAGAACCGTTTACACCTTTCATCTTAAGGCCGGCAGCGAAGTTATTAGGCTGTTTATCAGCGCCTTTCTCCCATTTCCAAACAATAGGATACTCTGCAGGACTGGTGTAGTTAATCTGAAGAAGGACTGTTTTCTGGTCGCGGCCTTCATACATGAACTGACCCTTTATAGTAAGAGCTTTGCCCTTGCAATCGTCAAGTGCAGGACCATATATGCCCTTGTTAAGTACTTCGTCATTGGTTGAATCGTAATCGTTGTCAAAGAAACCAACCATCCAGATAGCGAAGTCGTTATTCTTATATCCGTCATGTGGATGTCCGTTCTGATTTCCAGGATTATACCATCTTGTTACCATCTTGGATCTCTGCTTGTATACATATCCCGGCGGATAAGTAGGTACAGGATTGTCTTTACTGCTGCTTCCGCCCTTGTTAGCGCTTGTTCCTGATACGGTAATCTTGATAGACGCTGTCTTTCCGCCTACTGTACACTTGATATTAGTGCTTCCGGCTTTAACGCCTGAAACAGTAGCAGTGTTGATATTTTTCTTGCTTACTTTAGCAATTTTTGAATCGTCTGAAGTCCATTTTACAGACTGGTTGGCAGCATATGCGGCAGTTGTATTTCCGTTAATCTTTGCAGTAAGAGTAATCTTTGCGCCTGCCTTAACCTCATTAGCTCCTGAGATTGCTACACTATTGACTTTGTTCTTAACTTTAACTGTAAGTTTAGCAGACTTCTTGCCAACTTTACATGTTATTGTAGCATTACCTGCCCCAACACCCTTTACAGTTGCAACGTTTGCCTTAGCTTTGTTCTTTGTAACTGTAGCAACTGTTTTTTTGCTTGAACTCCATTTTGATTTAGCTTTTTTCTTGCAGTTCTTTACTTTAACTGTCTTTGATGTGCCTGTTTCAATAGATAATGACTTTTTAGTAAAAGACATTTTCTTAGCGGCGTCCGCATTTGACGGAGCAGCAACAACAGGAACAGCAAGTACTGCTGCAAGAGCAATAGAAGCTACGGATTTGAACTTCTTGCTTAATTTCATTTTCATTTCCTCCTTATAATTATAATTTAATGTATATTCGGGAATGAATAATAGTTTTTATCCTGTTTTAAGCTACACACCCGAATAAGTAAATATATTATATCATTAATATAAAATGTTTGCAATAGGAATAAAGTTTATTTTTTACTGAAAAGACCACGTCTTTTTTTAGGAGATTTTGTGGCGGCAACTTCTTTTTTTGTACTATTTACCGCCTCAATCATTGCTTCAATCTGCCTGAGGCGTACATCCTCGTCCTCGTCAAGAGTCCTGAACAGATAATTCATTTCTTTTATTATGCGTTCAGATGTGTTTTCACTTATTAATGATGCGAGTCTGTCATTATTATTCTGTATCGCACCGCTTATTATGGAATCCATGATTTCCCTGAACTGACCAAGCTTGTCCGGATTTTTAGAAGAACTTACCACAGAAGAAGAGGTTATTGGCTTAGGGGTTCGCATTTCCCCATTCAGCGTGCGTTTAATTTCCTGAAGAGACATGCCGTCTTCTTTTAAATCCCTGATTTGTTTAAATGTGTTCAAATCTTTTTCACGGTAACATCTGTGACCTAGTTCATTGCGTGGAATATTAAGACTTAATTCTTCCTCCCAGTATCTGAGAACATGAGCCTCAATACCAAGTTTCCTTGATGCATCGGATATTGAATAATTAGTATTATGTTTCATTTAACAACCCCCTAAAATGTAAATATATTACAAGTTTTGTTAAATTATAACATAATAATTATTCCATACAACTATTGACGGCCTTTGTGTGTAAAGAAATCGTCTGCATAATAATGCAATATAATTGCGCATAACAATTTTATCGACATGAAATAGGGAAAAAAGTCAGATAAATTAACGCTGCGCGTTAGCGAACCTGGTGTATTGCGGAAACCATGCAAGATTAACCGTACCTATGCTTCCGTTACGGTGTTTTCCTACTATAAGCTCTGCTTTTCCTTTATTATCGTTATCAGGATTATATACCTCATCCCTGTACAGAAACATTACAATGTCCGCATCCTGCTCAATTGCTCCGGATTCACGGAGGTCGGCAAGTTTAGGCCGTTTATCTTCACGGGTCTCTACACCGCGGTTAAGCTGTGACAGGGCTATGACAGGTATGTCAAGCTCCCTTGCAAGAGATTTGAGCGCTCTTGAGATATTTGCAATTTCCTGCTGTCTGGATTCTGTACGGCGGTTTGATTCAATAAGCTGAAGGTAGTCAATTATTACAAGCCCCAGATTATGCTCAAGTTTAAGTTTACGGCATTTTGAACATATATCATTAATCGTGAGGCCTGAAAGGTTGTCTATAAGAAAGAGATTTGATTCAGCAATATTCTGGACACTTTCAATAAGTGATTCCCATTCCGCTCCGGTAAGGTCGCCTGTATTAATGGAATGAAGGTCTACGCTGGCATCCATTGACATCATACGTTTAATAAGCTGTATATCCGACATCTCAAGACTGAATACAGCCGTGGGAACATGTGATTTGACAGCTATATATTCTACCATGCTTAATGCCAGCGCGGTTTTTCCCATAGAGGGTCTTGCAGCAATAAGTATTAAATCTGAACGCTGCAGGCCGGCTGTCATATAATCCAGGTCGGTAAAACCGGTTCTTATTCCCGTGACATTGCCTTTTGCTTTGGACGCTTCCTGTATGCTTGTAAATGTACGGACAACGGCATCGGATATACTTACGAAATCACCGGTATTACGGGACTGCTGTGAAATTTTAAAAATGTTTTTCTCTGCATCATCCATTATGTCTTCAACAGCCTCGTTGTCCTGATAGCATCTGGCGGCAATATCGTCAGATGCTTTTATTGTTTTCCTCAGTATGGATTTTTCAAATACAATATCAGCATAGGAACGAATGTTGGCTGAAGTAGGAACGGATGCGACAATATTGCTTATGAACTCAACACTGTAGAGTTCAGGGGGAACATTGCTTTCTTTAAGTTTATTCTGCACGGTAATAATATCTGCAGATTTATTTGAATTGTATAATGAAACAATTGCATCAAAAATAATGCCGTATTGGTGCTGATAAAAATCCTCAGATGAGAGTCTTTCCGCTGCAACGGAAATAGTATCATTATCAATAAGCATAGAACCGATAACTGACTGCTCCGCTTCGGTACTGTGCGGCATAATTCTTTTTATTACTGCTTCATCCATTGTATGCTGTTCAATCCTTTCCATGTACAATAACTTTAATTTCTGCGGTGACGTCAGGATGGAGTTTGACAGGTATATTAAATGTTCCCTCTGATTTGATAGGAGAGTTAAGTACCATTTTTTTCTTGTCAATATCTATTCCAAGCTGCGCCGTTATTTCAGCAGATATCTCTTTTGTTGAAATGGAGCCAAAGGCTCTGCCGCCTTCACCGGTTTTTATTGACATTGTTACAGACTTGCCGGATAGTTCTTCGGCGAGTTTTTTGGCATCCTCGTAAATTTCCTGCCTGCGTTTTTCGTCATGGGCATTTTTTAATTTCAGGTCATTAAGATTTTTGGCGTTTGCTTCAAGACCCAGTTTCTTTTTCAGAAGAAAGTTGCGGGCATAGCCGTCGTTTACTTCCACCACATCGCCTTTTTTGCCTAATGATTTTACATCGCTTATAAGAATTACTTTCATTTAAGATCACCCTCCTTGAGCATTGTTGATATAACATCCTTTAATGTGTTTATTGCCATATCAAGGCTTGTATTAAGCTGCGCGGCTGCAGAGGAAACATGGCCTCCTCCTCCAAGCCGTTCCATTATAAGCTGGACATTCACCTCGTCTATTGAGCGGGCATTTATATAAATACGTGATTTGTATTCAGATAAAACAAATGAAGCTTTAATGCCGTTCATTTCAAGAAGCGAATTAGCAACTTTTGCTCCTATAACAGGAGTATTGCCTTCGACTCCCGGAATTGTTGTTATTACAAAAGAGTCGAGGAATATATTTGCATTGCTTATGGCGCGCGCCCTTATCATATATTCATCCGGTTCGCTCCTGAAAAGTTTATGTATGCGTGTAATATCGGCGCCGCATCTTTTCAGGTATGCGACAGCTTCAAATGTACGTACTCCGACCTGGGTTGAAAAATTGTTTGTATCAACCATTATTCCTGAGTAAAGCGTGTCTGCTTCGAGAGGACGCGGGCGTATGCCGTCATTAATATATCTGAAAAATTCTGTAACCATTTCACTGGCAGACGAAGCGTAAGGTTCTATATAAGATAAAACAGGGTTTTTAATACGTTCATCGGTCTGTCTGTGATGGTCTATTACGACTATATTATGCGTCTGCTCCAAAAGTGGCGGGCATTGCACGAGTGAAACCTTATTTACGTCTACTATTATAAGAAGTGTATCAGGAGTCATTTTATATCTTGCTTCCTCAGGAGATATAATAAATTTGTCGTAATAAGAGTTCTTATTATAATTGCTAAGGAACTGCTTTATGGCCGAAGCTTCACCGGTGTCAACAATTATCTGTGCATTTCTTTCAAGAGCCCTTGCTATGCGGTATATTCCTATGGCGGCGCCAAAAGAATCCACGTCGCAATTGGCATGTCCCATAATAAATATCTGTTCTGCCGCTACGATAAGTTCATTAAGCGCATGTGCTTTTACTCTCGCGCGTACTCTTGTGTTGCTTTCTTTCTGTATATTGCTTCCGCCGTAATATATAATTTTTTCACCGTCTTTTATAACGGCCTGGTCGCCGCCCCTGCCAAGTGCAAGGTCTATAGCGGTACGGGCAAATTCATATCGTTTGGCATAAGAATCGGCATGTACTCCAATACCAATGCTTATGGTGATGCGTATGTCGTCATTTCCAAGTTTGACATTTCTTACATCATCAAGTATAGAAAATTTGTTTTCTTTAATAATATTCAGGTATTTGTGACGGAAAATAAAGAAATATCTGTCCTTTTCCATTTTTCTGTATATTCCGTCAAGGTCATGCATATTTTTGGCGATTTGTCTTTCGACAAGAGCCATTAAAAGTGAACGTGTCAGTTCATCGCAGTTTGCAAGTACTTCATCATAATCGTCTATATATAGGAGACCCATAACAATGTCTTCGTTTTGAATCTGACCTGCGTACTCTTTAAGCTGTGTCTCGTCGTACAGATAAAGTGTAACAAATGTATCGCTGTTTTCAAAAAGGGATATGTTTTCCATATCGTCAGAAAAGTCGTAATCATGAACAGAGGTCTGTTTAAGAACGGCACGCAGATACAGATTACCATATGAAAATGTCAGTTCCCTGCCCATATCCTTCTCATCACTCTGGTCTGAAGGGGTAAGAGGGAAAAGGTCATTCCTTATTTCAGGAAAAACAGAAGATATATGTTCGGGAATAACAGCAGATTCGCCGGTAATTGTGGAAAATGCGTCGTTATACCACATAATGTTGCCGTCTGTATCAAGAGTGGCGTAAGGTATGTCAAGTTCTTTTACCATAAGCCTGGTAAAATCATTATAAGCTATGGCATAATTAATAAGATTTGCCATTACGGTTTTTCTGTTAAAATTGTATAAAAGCAAGGCAATAAAAGCATAGCATATAATGTATATTGCAGATATTGCCCCTGTTTTAAAATCCACAATAAACAGATGTATTGTCATTACAGCCAGAAACGGTATTAATATTACCGGCCATATAAGATGAATCCTTAATGAACCGGATATTTTCCCTTTATTCATAATGGTGCATACCTCTTTTAATTAGATTGTAATAGATTATACCACGTGGAAAAGTAAAACGCAAACCATACAATAATAAAAGAGGGCATCCATAGGGATACCCTCTGATAAAATTCTTAAACTCTTTAATTCTAAATAACTCCGTCGGTTATCAATCCAGAGTATAAGGCAGTAAAGCGATGTGACGCGCTCTTTTTATGGCAACGGTAAGAGCTCTCTGATGCTTTGCACAGTTGCCTGAGATTCTCCTTGGAAGAATCTTTCCGCGCTCTGAAATATATCTCTTTAATTTGTTCACGTCCTTATAATCAATAAAAGTATGCTCTTTATCAGCGCAGAAAGCACATACTTTTCTTCTTCTGCGGTTAGGGCGTCTTCTCATAGGAGCGTCGGTTCTGCCTTCTTTTTCAGGTTTTGTATAAGCCATGAAATAAACCTCCTGACAAAATAAAAATATTAATTGGTAGTATTAAATGGTAATTCTTCCTCTATTCCGTTAGGGATATTAAGAAAACCATCATCTGCTGCCTGCTCAGGTACAGGCATTCCGGTCTGGAAACCTCCGCCTGACTGGGCATTTTTGCTTTCAGCAAATTCAATTTCCTCTGCAATTATCTGTACACTGTAAACCTTTTCACCATTTTTATTGGTGTAATTATCGTTCTGAACACGTCCGGTCAGAAGTATCTTGGTTCCCTGCCTGAGATATTTTTCAACAAATTCAGCCTGACGTCCGAAAGCAGTACAATTAAAAAAGTCTGTTTCCGGCTCGCCCTGACGTTTGAACCTGCGGTCTATTGCAAGCGAAAACCTTGATATTGCGAATTGATTTTCACCCTGTGAATATCTTGTTTCCGGGTCACGTGTCAGACGTCCCATAAGTATTACTTTATTCATAATCAGAAACCTCCATTTCTTATGCTTCCTGTTTAACGCATAAGTATCTGAGGACATTATCCATAATACGAAGTCTGTGTTCTAATTCAGCCGGAGCATCCGGTTCTGCATCGAACTTTATGAAGTAATAGAAGCCTTCATGCATTTTCTGGATTTCATAAGCAAGACGTTTCTTGCCGGCTTCATTGATGTCAGTAATTGTACCGCCGAATCTTTCGATTAATGCTTTGGCTTTATCGACTGTAGCGGTTCTGACTTCGTCCTCAATCTTTGCATTAACAACTAAGGATAATTCATATTTGTTCATAGTTGTCTGCACCTCCTTTTGGTCTTTGGCTCTCCCCTTAGTGGAAGAACAAGGAAAAATATACACCACAGGACACTATTGTACCATGTGGTGTATAATAATTCAAGTGCTTTTTTTGATGCCTCGGATATTTTTTTCAACCTGTTTTCTCGGAAGCATAATCTGGTGCGAACAACCCATGCATTTAAGTCTTATATCCATTCCGGTACGAAGTATTTCCCATTCATGGCTTCCACACGGATGAGCTTTTTTTAACTTTATAATATCACCTTTTGAAAGCTCCATATATACTCCTTATAATTTACACGCCGGCAAGGGCAACAATCAGCCAGAATATCCAGAAACCCCAGAAGGCGATGAGCAGGGCAATTTTGACGAAACTGTCCCCAAAAGCGATTTTTGAAGCAATTTCACTTTTCCTGTCTTTATCGGTGGTAGTTTCTTTAATCTGCTCAATTCTGTCATGAATGGAAGTTTCTTTTATGTCGTTATCTTCTTTTTGGGTTTCCATAATGTCCTCCTAAGATATTTTAATTAATTATAATTTAATCAATTGCTGCGAGAGCTTTGTACTGGTCCTTAAGACTGTCGTACAGAGCCTTATATATCTTATGATACTCATTATATTTTTTTGTATTCTCCGGTATAGGCGCACATTCTTTGTCGGTATGTATCATTTTGTCGCATGCAGCTTCAACACTGTCATATATTCCTGCTCCTACGCCTGCAAGGATTGCAACTCCGAGAGCAGGTCCTTCTGTTGCGGATACTGTCATAACGTTGCAGTCGTACATGTCAGCAAGCATCTGTCTCCATATAGGGCTTTTTCCGCCGCCGCCGCATGCCATCATAGCGTCTACTTTGGTTCCCATTTCAATGAGTATATCATTGCAGTCTTTAAGTGAGTATGATACGCCTTCCATAACAGCCCTTAAAGTATCTGCTTTTGTGTGCATGCTTGATAAACCAAAGAATACTCCACGGCAGTCAGGGTCAAGATGAGGTGTTCTTTCTCCGTTAAGATATGGAAGATATATTATTTTATTGCTTCCTACGGGAACATTGTCAATATCTGCATTTATAAGGTCATATGGGTCACAGCCCTGTTTTTCTGCCTCTGCAATATAATCCTGGCAGAAGTTGTCACGGAACCATTTAAGTGAATGGCCGGCTGCCTGTGTAACGCCCATTATGTGCCATGCGCCCGGTACAGCGCAGCAGAAAGTGTGTACACGGCCGCGTGGGTCAATGGATATATTGCTTGTATGCGCAAATACAACGCCGCTTGTACCAATTGTGGTGAAAGCTTTGCCGTCTTTAACAACACCCGTACCTACTGCTGCTGCAGCATTATCGCCTGCTCCTCCTACTACGCAGGTCTTTGTGGAAAGACCTGTGAGCTGTGCCATTTCAGGTGTGATATATCCTGTGATTTCAGGAGATTCATATACCTTTGCAAGCATACTCTTATCTATATCAAGTTTTTCAAGCACTTCATCGGACCAGCATCTGTTAGGCACGTCAAGAAGCTGCATGCCTGAAGCATCAGATACTTCGGTGGCAAATTCTCCTGTAAGGATGTATCTTACATAGTCCTTAGGAAGAAGTATATGTCTGCATCTGGCATAATTTTCAGGCTCGTTATTGCGTACCCAGAGAATCTTGGAAGCGGTAAAACCTGTAAGCGCAGGATTGGCAGTTATCTCAATGAGACGTTCTTTGCCGACTTTTTCAGTAATTTCGTCGCACTCTTTAGCTGTTCTCTGGTCGCACCATATAATAGAAGGCCTGATTACATTGCAGTCCTCGTCAAGCATGACAAGACCATGCATCTGTCCTGATATGCCAAGACCTTTGATATCTTCTGCGTTAACGCCTGATTTTTTAACAACGGCAGCTATTGTTTCAATTGCGGCGTCGCGCCAGTCTTCAGGGCGCTGTTCTGCCCAGCCGTTGTGAGGCGTATACATAGGATATTCTTTTGAAGCTGATTCGATAACTTCACCGTTTTCATCAAATAAAACGGTCTTTGTAGCTGAAGTTCCAAGGTCAATTCCAATTAAATAGTTCATATTTGTAATTTTTCCTTTCTGATAAAAATATTCTAAATAATTCTGAATAGGTAAAGTACTCTCAGAAGTAAAATACCTCCGAGAGTACTGAAAAGTTATTGTTATGTATTATGCAAAATTATGCAAATGGATTCTCGGTCTTATAAAGCATTCCCTTAGGCTGGTTGAAACCGATTTCCTCTACGTCAACGCCAATATATTTGAATACTTCATACAGAGCTTTTCCGAAATGACCGAATGCAACTGCACCGTGATGCGGGAAGTTCTTCTCAATAAGTACATGACGGTAGAAACGTCCCATTTCAGGAATTGCAAATACGCCGATACCGCCGAAAGAGCGGGTCTTAACAGGAAGAACTTCACCCTGTGCTATATAAGCGCGGAGTTTGGTATCAGCAGTACTCTGCAGACGGAAGAATGTAATATCTCCGGGAACGATGTCTCCTTCGAGAGTTCCGTTTGTAACTTCGATTGGAAGACTTCTTGCCATAATCATCTGATACTTCATCTCGCAGAAAGAAAGTTTTCCTGAAGCTGTATTTCCACAATGGAATCCCATGAATGTATCATTAAGGGTATAATCAAATTTGCCTTTGATATCTTCTTCATAGATATCAGCAGGAACTGAGTTGTTGATATCAAGAAGAGTAACAGTATCTTCACTTACTACTGTTCCAATAAACTCACTAAGACATCCGTAAATATCTACTTCACATGATACAGGAATTCCTTTTGCCGTAAGGCGGCTGTTTACATAACATGGAACGAATCCGAACTGTGTCTGGAATGCCGGCCAGCATTTTCCTGCTATAGCGACATATTTTCTGTAACCTTTGTGTTCTTCAATCCAGTCAAGGAGAGTAAGCTCATACTGGGCAAGCTTTGAAAGAATCTCAGGTTTCTTGTTGCCTGCTCCAAGTTCTTTTTCCATATCAGCAACTACATCAGGGATTCTTGAATCTCCTGCGTGGTTGTTAAATGCTTCAAAGAGGTCAAGCTCTGAGTTCTCTTCAATCTCAACGCCAAGGTCATATAATGGCTTTATCGGAGCATTACATGCAAGGAAGTTGAGCGGGCGGGGACCGAAGCTTATAATCTTAAGGTCTTTAAGAGCAGCTACTGCACGCGCAACAGGAACAAATTCTTTAATCATGTCGGCGCAGCCTTCTGCTGTTCCTACAGGATATTCAGGTATGTAAGCCTTAACATTGCGAAGCTTTAAGTTGTAGCTTGCGTTCAGCATACCACAGTAAGCGTCTCCACGACCCTGGATAAGGCCTCCGTCTTTTGAAGTTTCCTCTGCTGCTGCGCAGAACATTACAGGACCGTCAAAATGTTTTGCAAGAAGAGATTCGGATATTTCAGGACCAAAGTTTCCAAGATATACGCATAATGCGTTGCATCCTGCCTTTTTAACGTCTTCAAGAGCCTGAACCATATGAATCTCGCTCTCTACTATACATATTGGACATTCATAGATATCATCAGCACCATACTTATCTGTATAAGCTTTAACAAGAGCCTTTCTTCTGTTTACTGACAATGATTCAGGGAAACAGTCACGGCTTACTGCAACAATACCTATTTTTGCTACTGGTGAATTGTTCATTTAATAATACCTTCCTTTCATATTTTTATAAATTATTATTTTTTGTATACCGCAAATAATATACATAGATATATTTTAATTCATGTATGGAAAAAAAGCAAGAAAAAATAAAGTATTAATAAGGAAATATAAACTTGTCATTTTGAGGGTATATTGATATTATATATATTGATAAATATTGTTTGTCGAACTTAAAATTTTAGCCATATACGGCGGAGAGGAGTAAGACTATGAAAAGAATTGGATTTTTAACAAGCGGCGGAGACTGCCAGAGTCTCAATGCAACTATGCGCGGTGTTGCAAAAACGTTGTATGAAAAAATTGAAGATGTGGAGATTATAGGCGTACTTGACGGGTATAAGGGACTTATTTACGGCAACTATAAAAAGCTTAATCCAAGAGATTTCTCTGGAATACTTACCGAAGGCGGAACGATTATAGGTACATCAAGGCAGCCTTTTAAGCTTATGCGCGAACCTGATGAGAACGGGATGGATAAGGTTAAGGCAATGAAGAACAATTATGCTAAATGGAAACTTGACTGCCTCGTTATACTCGGAGGAAACGGAACGCATAAGACGGCAAACCTTCTCAGTGAAGAGGGGCTTAACGTAGTAACCTGCCCAAAGACGATTGATAATGACCTTTATGGAACTGATATGACATTCGGTTTCCAGAGTGCCGTGAATATAGCTACAGCGGCAATAGACAATATCCATACGACGGCTTCGTCGCACAGCCGTGTATTTATTGTTGAAGTAATGGGACATTCGGTAGGCTGGCTTACGCTTCATGCAGGTATAGCGGGAGGCGCTGATATAGTACTTATTCCTGAAATACCATATGATATTGACAAGGTGGTTGACGCTATTAACAAGCGTACTGAACAGGGCAAGAAGTTCTCGATACTGGCTGTTGCAGAGGGAGCTTTATCAAAAGAGGATGTAAAACTCTCCAAAAAGGATATAAAGAAGAAAATGAAAATGTATCCTTCAGTGTCATATATGATTGGCGCAGAGATAGAGGAGAAGACCGGACAGGAAATAAGGATAATGGTTCCGGGACATACACAGAGAGGCGGCATACCATGTCCTTATGACAGGGTTATTTCAAGCAGACTTGGCGCGGCAGCAGCGGAACTTATTATAAAAGAAAAGTATGGTTATATGGTTGGAATCAGAAATAATGAAATAGTTCCTGTACCGCTTTCAGAGGTTGCCGGAAAGATAAAAGCGGTTAATCCTGATTCTTCTATTATAAGAGAAGCTAAGAATCTTGGAATCTGTTTTGGAGATTAATATATTTATATTTAACATAGTGCTACGGAGGTTGTTTTGATATGTCTTATACGGCTTTATACAGAAAATTCCGCCCGGATGACCTGAGTGAGGTCAAAGGGCAGGAGCATATTATAAAGACTTTAAAAAACCAGCTTAAAATGGGCAGGATAGGACATGCATATCTGTTTACGGGAACGCGTGGAACAGGAAAGACTTCCGTAGCTAAGATTATGGCAAAGGCAGTTAACTGTGAACATCCTACCGAAAACGGCCCCTGTAATGAATGTGCAATGTGCAGGGCAATTAAGGCGCAGTCTTCGGTAAATGTAGTAGAACTTGACGCCGCTTCTAATAACAGTGTGGATAATATAAGAGAGATTATTGATACGGTGCAGTATTCGCCTGCTGAGGGAAAATACAGAGTGTATATAATTGATGAAGTCCATATGCTGTCAACAGGAGCTTTTAACGCATTGTTAAAGACTCTTGAAGAACCGCCTTCATACGTTATATTTATACTGGCTACTACAGAAGTGAATAAAATTCCGGTTACGATACTTTCGAGGTGTCAGAGGTATGATTTTCACAGGATATCTGCGGATGTAATTATGGAACAGCTTACAGACCTTACAGATAAAGAAGGCGTGGAGGCGGAGAAAAAGGCGTTAAGATATATTGCCAAATGCGCAGACGGTTCAATGCGTGACGGATTAAGCCTTCTTGACCAGTGTATATCGTTTTACCTTGGAGAAAAACTTACATATGACAGAGTTCTGGGAGTAATAGGAGCAGTTGATACGGAAGTGTTCGGAAGGATGCTTAAGGCAATATGTGACGGAGATGTAAAAAGCGCAGTTTCTATAGTAGAAGAGATTGTCATAAGCGGGCGTGAACTTGTATGGTTTGTAAATGAATTTGTATGGTATCTCAGAAACCTGCTTCTTGTATCGACTTCGGATGATGACTGTGAAGATATGATAGATATGTCGGCTGATAATATCAGTATTCTGAGAGAGTATGCAAAGAATATCCAGCCGGAGGTTATTATACGGTATATAAGAATTTTGTCTGAATTGTCATCTTCAATACGTTATGCGTCACAAAAAAGGGTTATGGTTGAAGTTGCAATTATTAAAATGTGCAAACCTCAGATGGAAACGGACATTACATCCGTTAAAGAACGCATCAGACGTTTGGAAGCAGGTTATAATGATAATGCCGGCGCGACTGCCGGGACTGTTTCCGCGGCGGCTCCTGAGCCTGAAAAAAAAGTAAATATACTTCCTGATGCACTGCCTGATGATGTTAAAAAAGTAGCCGAAAGCTGGAGTGATATTGTTGCATCACTTGATGCAGCGCTTCAGAATACAGTCAGAAAAATGACTTTAAGCATAGGAGGCGCTGATGGAAATGAGCTTATGCTCGTGAGTCCTAACAGGGCTCTTGCAATGATACTTGATAATGAAAACTCATACAGGGAGTTATGCGAACATATTAATGAATATGTGCACAGGGATGTAAAAATAAGTATAAGATATATTGATGAAAGAAGTGAAAGAGAGGGAATATACCCTGATCTTGAAAAACTTGTGAAGAGTGGCGTAGAGATAAGCTACGAATAAATAAATTTATTATTTTATGGAGGAAATGTTATGGCGAGAAAAGGAGGGTTTCCCGGAGGAATTCCGGGGAATATGAATAATCTGATGAAACAGGCGCAGCGTATGCAGCGTCAGATGGAAGAAAAATCAAAGGAAATTGAATGTAGCGAATGGGAAGGCACTGCAGGCGGTGGAGCCGTAAAGGTACGCGTATCAGGCAAAAAGGAAGTCGTATCGGTTAAGCTTGCTGAAGAAGTCGTGGACCCTGAAGATATAGAGATGCTTGAAGATTTGATTGTTGCTGCAACAAATGAAGCCTTACGCCAGATGGAAAAAGCTTCTTCACAGGCTATGGAATCACTTACCGGTGGTATGGGACTTCCATTTTAAAAAAATTTGGAGGAAATATGAATAAACAGGAATTTCTTCATGAACTTGAAAAAAGTCTCAGGGGAAAAGTTGATGAAGGTGAATTAAAAAGGCAGACAGAGTATTATTCTTCATATATAAAGAGCGAGACTGATTCGGGTAAGACGGAAGAAGAGGTACTTACAAAACTTGGAGACCCAAGGCTTATAGCAAGAACAATAGTGCAGACTTACAATATGAAAGAAGACCCGATAAGAAACAGCTATAAGGGAAGCAGCGCAGGTCAGGAAGAAAATGGTGACGAGCCGTACGGTACATTAAAATCAAAAATTCATAAATATCTTATTATAGCTGCGGTTATAATAATTGTTTTTGCGGTTATGTCGCTTGTATTTTCGGTAATAAGGATTTTTTTGCCAATAATTCTCATGATAATTCTTATAATGTTAATTATAAGAATGGTAAGATAGCATGAATATATTTTTTTAATAGGCACATACTAGTTGTGTAAAAAATATATTCAGGAGGTAAATGTCATGAGTGAAAACAGTTATGAAAAGAATAAAGCACAGAACAGTTCAAGGAATTCATCCAAAGACAGTTCTAAGAATTATTCACAGAACAGTTCACAGAACAGTTCAAGGAATAGTTCAAAAGATTCATCAAGGGATGCTTCAAGAGATTCATCAAGAGACGCTTCAAGGGATTCCTCAAGAAACTGTTCACGTTAGTTGATATTTAGTTAAATTGTATAAAGGCATCTAAAGGTTTTAAAATCTTTAGATGCCTTTATTTTTAACAAACTTTAGGGCATGCACATAAATTATAACGGGGGGATTATATGAAAATAATAACTTATCCTGAACTAAAAAAGATGTATGAAAAACATGAAAAGATACTTCTGGCAGATATCAGGGAATATGAAGAATATATGGAACATCACATAAATAATGCAGTAAATATACCGGAGGAAAAATTCATGCAGATAATGGAAGATGAAGATGAGATGTTTAAGGAAATTTTAAATATGTATAGAAATGGATACAATATAATATTATATTGTGCCAGAGGCAATTCGAGTATGCTTATTGCAGAAAAAATGGATATGTATAAATTAGATGTATACAGCCTGTATGGCGGCATTGATGAGTATGACAGATACATGAGATATGAAAAAAGTGTTTGACGTATCGGTTATTATAGAATACTATATGAATATTAATATATAAGGCGGTTTATTGAGTTAATGTACGAATATGAATGGATTGCGCCATGTCATTTTGGAACTGAGGCAGTATGCAGACGCGAGATTGAAAAACTGGGTTATGAAATTTCAGAGGTAAGCGACGGCAAGGTTACGTTTAAAGGAGATATTTCTGCCATGTGCAGAGCTAATGTATTTGTAAGAAGTGCAGAGAGAATACTTCTTAAAGCTGCTTCTTTTAAGGCAAGTACATTTGATGAACTTTTTGAAAATACAAAAAGTATTCCATGGGAGAATTTCCTGCCGTCAGATGCAAGGTTCTGGGTTGCCAAAGCTAATTCAGTAAAGAGCAGGCTGTTCAGTTCGACAGATATTCAGTCTGTTATGAAAAAGGCGATAGTTGAACGTCTTAAAATGAAGTATAAAGTTAACTGGTTTCAGGAAAACGGGGCAGATTATCCATTAAGGGTTACGATTATGAAAGATATAGTTACGGTAGGTATTGATACAACTGGAGTATCTCTTCATAAAAGGGGTTACCGTAAATGGACAGTGAAAGCTCCGCTTGCCGAAACACTTGCATCGCCGCTTATAATGCTTACGCCATGGAAGGCAGACCGGATACTGATAGATCCATTTTGCGGAAGCGGTACAATACCTATTGAGGCTGCAATGATGGGAGCCGATATTGCGCCGGGATTAAACAGGAGTTTTCTGTCCCAGAAATGGGATTATGCTAATATTCAAAAGATGTATGAAGAAGCATATGAGGAGGCAGAAAGCAGGATAAAAAAGGATGCCTATATGCAGATTCAGGGATATGATATTGATGGCGAGTGCATAAAAATGGCAACGGCTAATGCCAAACTTGCGGGAGTGGCCGAATATATACATTTTCAAAAAAGACCGTTAAAAGAACTTTCAAGTCCAAAAAAGTACGGATTTATTATTACCAATCCGCCATATGGGGAAAGACTTGAAGAGAAGAAAAATCTTCCCGGACTGTATAAAGAAATCGGTGAGACTTTTAAGTTGCTTGATACATGGTCGTATTATATAATAACAGCATACGGTGAAGCGGAAAAGTATATTGGAAGAAAAGCTGATAAAAACCGTAAACTGTATAATGGTATGGTAAAAACTTATTATTTGCAGTATATGGGTCCAAAACCGCCTGCCAGACATACTTAATGGAGGAATTATGGAAAAGACGAAAATAATATTTGCCACAGGTAACGAAGGCAAACTTAATGAAATAAGAGAAATTATGAGTGATTTTCTTGAAAATTATAATATTGATTTAATTTCTCTTAAGGATGCGGGTATACATGCAGATATTGTTGAGAATGGGAGTACTTTTGAGGAGAATGCAGTTATCAAAGCTAAAGAGATATCAAAGCTGTCAGACTGCATGGTACTTGCAGATGATTCGGGACTTGAAATTGATTATATGAATGGCGCTCCGGGTATATATTCAGCAAGATTTCTTGGTGAGGATACTTCATATGATGTTAAGAATAATTATATACTTGACAAGCTTGCAGATGCAAAAGACGGAGAACGCGGCGCACGTTTTGTATGTGTTATAGCATGCGCATTTCCGGATGGTAATATAATTACTGAGAGAGGAATTATCGAAGGAAGCATAGCATATAAACTGACTGGTGAGAATGGTTTTGGTTTTGACCCCATTTTTTATGTTCCGGAATTTGGATGTACTACGGCGGAGCTTGCACCGGAAGAGAAAAATAAAATAAGCCACAGAGGGCTGGCTCTTATGGCAATGATGAACAGACTTGAAGAATATTTTGGCGATAAATGATTGAAAGGGGAATAATATGTTAAAACATTATATTATTATATTTTTTATATCTATGGTTCCGATAATAGAACTTAGGGGCGCAATACCTTATGCAGTAGGATTCGGGCTGCCGCTTGTCACATCATACATAATATGTATTATAGGAAACATGATTCCTGTTCCATTTATATTCTTTTTTGCCAGAAGAATACTGGAATGGGGAGCAGATAAAAAATATATAGGCAGATTTTTTTCATTCTGTCTCGATAAAGGACATAAGGGCGGAGAAAAACTTAAGTCAAAAGCAGGAAAAGGATTATTTGTTGCTCTGCTTTTATTTGTAGGAATACCGCTTCCGGGAACCGGGGCATGGACAGGAACGCTTGCCGCCAGTATACTTGATATGGATTTTAAGAAAAGTGTAATGGCAGTTATGCTTGGAGTACTTCTTGCGGGTGTTATAATGGGACTTGTAAGTTCAGGAGTGTTTGGAGGACTTAGCGCATTATTGGGATAGGGAGGAACTATGAAAGAGAAAAGAACGGCATTATATTTAAAGATACTATTTAATTATCTGCTTGCAGCGGCAATTATACTTTTTGTCATATTTGTGATTCCGAAAGCGCTTGCATTTTTCTGGCCGTTTGTAGTCGGATGGATTATAGCAATGATTGCCAATCCTCTTGTGCATTTTATGGAGAGAAAGATAAAGATAGTACGAAAGCATGGTTCTGCAATTGTAATAATATGTGTGCTTGCCATTGTTATAAGCGTGTTATATTTTGTAGTATATGTTCTTATAAAACAGGGCGTGGGATTTGCAAGTAACTTTACCGAAATGTATTCGTATGTATCAGATCAGGTCCAGAGCAGTATTGCCGAATGGAGACAAAAGTATTCAATTCTTCCTGAGCGTACGCGCGATATGTTTGACGTCTTAATTGACAATGCAGGTAAAATTATAAATTACTTTATTGAAGATATTTCTTCAAATAAAATTTCATTATATTCAGCAGGGAATGTTGTAAAGAGTATTGCAGAAGGACTGCTTATGACAGTAATTACAATTCTTGTAAGCTATTTTCTTACTGCAGAGCATAACAATATTGTAAGATTTTTTACCCAGAAGATGCCTGCCGGAGTTAAAGAAGTATATAATCTTGTCGTCAGTAATACGGTATCGGCATTGGGCGGTTATGTAAAGGCACAGTTTAAAATAATGTGTTTTGTTTTTCTTATCCTTGCGGTGGGTCTTATTATACTTGGAGTGGATTATGCAGTTTTATTTGCGCTTGTTATTGCGGTTGTGGATTTTCTTCCGGTATTCGGCGCCGGAGCTATTATATGGCCGTGGTGTATATATGAGATAATTGTAGGCAATTATCTCATGGCAGTAATACTATTTATACTGTATCTTATATGTCAGGCAGTACGTCAGTTCCTGCAGCCTAAAATGGTAGCAGACAGTATAGGCCTTAGTCCGTTGTCTACGTTGTTTTTTATGTTTGTGGGTTACAGGGTTATGGGAATACTCGGAATGATTATAGGAATTCCGATAGGTATGATAATTGTAAGTTTTTATAAGTCCGGGGTGTTTGACAGGCTTATAAAAGGAGCTGAAATTATCATATCTGATGTTAATGAATGGCGTAAATTCTGAAACCCAAACGTCGTTCAAAAAAAGTGCTTGACAAATGTTATATACGTCTATATAATGAAAAAGCAGTTCAAAAATGCATGGGATCTTAGCTCAGCTGGGAGAGCATCTGCCTTACAAGCAGAGGGTCACAGGTTCGAGCCCTGTAGGTCCCATTAAAGTCTTTCAGGGTTATTCTGGAGGACTTTAAATATGGCGAGATAGCTCAGCTGGCTAGAGCACGCGGTTCATACCCGCGGTGTCGGGGGTTCAAGTCCCTTTCTCGCTATTAAAAAATAGAGGCGGTATAGTTTTTGGCTATACCGTCTTTTTTGTTAGTTTATTCATTTTTTGGAGCCGGGAAAATTACCGTAACGGCAGTTCCTTCATTTTCTGTGCTCTGCAGCCTTATTTTGGCATCACAAAGCCTTGCGGCGTGCTTTACTATAGATAGTCCCAGTCCCGTTCCACCAAGTTCTTTTGACCGGCTTTTATCTACTCTGTAGAACCGCTCGAAAATACGCTCCTTATGCTCAGGGGGAATACCTATTCCGGTATCGGATACAATAAGGCGTACTTCGCCTGCAGAACAATCTGTTGATACATTTACCATTCCTCCCTGTCTGTTATACTTGATTGCATTATCTGTAAGATTATAAACAATGCTTTGTAAAAGCTGAGGTACGCCATTTACTACGGCGTGTTCACCATCGACGTTTAAAGAAACGCCGGCATTTTCAGCCTCATCAGAAAGCGTTTTTACCGTTTCGCAAGCCAGTTCATAAAGATCAACATTTTCCCGTTTCATATTGATGCCGCCTTCGTCCAGATGGGAAAGATGTATAATATCCTCTACCAAAGAAATCATGCGGTCTGCTTCGCTTCGTATCTGCGCATAGAATCTCATGGTATCTTCAGAACGCACCATACCGTTTTCCAAAAGTTCTGCGCAGCCTGCGATGGTATGGAGCGGTGTTTTTAACTCATGTGACACATTAGCCGTAAATTCCCGACGCATCTGTTCAGCCTGTTCCTTTTCAGTAACGTCAAGTATAAGAAGAACAGCGCCGGAGATATTGCCGTTTATACCCACCGGGCTGATATCAAGCTGGTATTTTCCACCATTTAGGTCTATGATTTTTTCTGCCCGCACACCTTTTTCTATTTCTGCAAAAAGTTCTGAAATTTCAATGCTGCGGTTTACCGATAAAATATATTTTCCTATACAGGTACGTGTCGTTTTAAAAAGATTTGCCGCAGAACGGTTGATTCCTAAAATAATGCCTTTTTTATTCAGAAGAATAATGCCTTCCGCCATATTTTCCGTAACGGCTTCAAATTCTTCCTGCGTTTGCCGCAGTTTGTTTTCCTGCTGTTTTATTTGTCGTTTCTGGGCGTCAATACGTCTGAGAAGAGGAGAAATCTCGTCATATCCCTCGTTAGAGAGCGGCTCATCCAGATTCAGCCGGTTTAAGGGCGCAGTAATGTGTTTGGAAAGGCGGTGTGCCAGCCAGAAAGAAATTCCTATGGCAATAAAAATAATAATTACAATAGGCTGCATCATTCCAAGAAGCAGTGTAAGGAGAGTGCTTTGTGCGACAGAAATACGAATTACCGTTCCGTCAGGCAGTTTTTTTGCACTATACAGAGTGCGTTCCATCAGAGTAACGGAGTACCGGGAGCTTTCGCCATAGCCGGATGATAAGGCTTCACGGATTTCCTCGCGTTCAAGATGGTTTTCCATTTCAGAGGAGTCAGCTTCGCTGTCGTAAAGCACGTTTCCGTCTTTATCTATTAAGGAGATGCGGTAGCCTTTGGGTTCCAGTCCTTCAAAATATTTTATGCCTGAATTCTGGACTCCCTGCGCGGCAAGTTCTGTCTGCGTCTTTAGCCCGCTTTGCTGGACATTTTTGAAATAATCGTAAAGCACTCCGAGAAATAATACTGCGCAGGCAAAAAAAACAGTGACTGCTACAAGAAGAATCGACCTGAAAATTCGTTTTGTCATTTTCCCGCCTCCAATCGATAGCCAACGCCGCGCACGGTTTCTATACAGCTGCCGCATTGTCCCAGTTTAGTACGAAGCGTACCTATATGGACATCTATCGTGCGGGTTTCACCTATATACGCGTCGCCCCATATACTGTCAAGAAGCTGATCGCGGGTAAACGCCCTTCCGGGATTCTCCATAAATTTTCGGAGAAGTTCATATTCTTTAAAAGTAAGCTCAACCCGTTTCCCCTCAGCGATTACAATATGCTGCGCCGTGTCCATCTGTATTCCGCACAGGGACAGTACTTCGCTATTTTGGGAAGGATAGGTGCGGCGCAGTACCGCTTTTACACGGGATACCATTTCCATCATGCCAAAAGGTTTTGCAAGATAATCGTCTGCGCCGAAATCGAGACCGATAACCTTATCATACTCGGTTCCTTTTGCAGTAGCCAGTATGACCGGCACTTTATTGCCATCTGAGCGCAGCCGTTTTAAAATGCTTATGCCGTCTTCTCCGGGGAGCATAATGTCAAGCAGTACAAGCTGCGGGCTTTCCTCGCGAAGCGCATGGAGAAATGCCGTCCCGTCAGAAAATCCCCGTGCCTCAAAGCCTGCTGAGTGTAATGTATATATCATTAGATCGCGGATTGCGTTGTCATCTTCCACACAGAAAATCAAGAGGTCCACTTCCTTTCTATACCAATAATATCATAGCGTTTTTTTATGATTATTTCAATTGTTCTGCCGCTATGCATTTTTTTCTCCGGTAACGGAAAACAATACCCAGCCGGCGATATTTGTGGCGTGGTCCCCGATTCTTTCAAAATATTTCGCTGCCATTAAAAGGTCAAGGGCATATTCTCCTTCGGTAGGATTATGCGCAATCAATGAAATCAGGCTGTTTTTGATTCCTACAAAAAAGTCGTCTACGGTATCATCAGATGCAATTACCGCTTCGGCTATGGAAGTATCCTGCTTCACATAAGCGTCTACGCTGTTCGTTACCATTTTAATTACCTCTTTTGCCATTTCCCGGATTTTTATATGTTCAGGGAGAGTCCTGTCATTCAGAAAAGGCAGAATTTCTGCAATATCCTCCGCCTGATCACCAATTCGTTCCATATCCGTTACCATTTTTAACGCAGCTGATATCTGTCTGAGATCTTTAGCCACCGGCTGTTGTTGCAATAAAAGCCGCAGACATATAGATTCAATCTGCCGTTCCTTTTCATTTATCATGTGGTCGAGAGGGGCAATCTTTGCAGCCAGTGCATCATCTTTTCTGATAAGTGCGGAAACTGCAAGGGAAATTACTTCTTCACACAAAGCCCCCATTTTGATAAGTTCCTGATTCAGCGTGTTAAGCTGTTCGTCAAAACGTGTTCTCATTATCCAAACCTCCCTGTGATATAATCTTCAGTGCGGCGGTCTGCAGGTTTAGAAAACATTTTTTCAGTGTCGCCGTACTCTACGAGTTCTCCCAAAAGGAAAAACGCCGTTCTGTCAGAAATCCGCACCGCCTGCTGCATATTGTGAGTTACAATAATTATTGTGTATTTTTCTTTAAGTGTCATAGCCAGTTCTTCAATTCTTGAGGTGGATATTGGGTCAAGGGCGCTTGTAGGCTCATCCATCAAAAGCACTTCCGGCTCTACTGCAAGAGCACGGGCGATGCAAAGCCTTTGCTGCTGTCCGCCGGAAAGCCCAAGAGCGTTCTTTTTAAGCCTGTCTTTTACCTCATCCCAAATGGCGGCATCACGAAGAGAGCGCTCCACAATGTCATCTAACTTTGCCCTCGCACGGATTCCGTGGGTGCGCGGACCATAGGCGATATTATCATAGACTGACATGGGAAACGGATTGGGTTTCTGAAATACCATGCCTATTTCCTTGCGTAATATACCCACATCTATTCCGGGTGCAAAAATATCATTTTCCTTATAACAAATCTTTCCTGTGATTTTAACGCCGGGAATCAGATCATTCATCCGGTCTAATGTTTTAAGAAATGTGGATTTACCGCAACCAGACGGTCCAATAAGTGCTGTTATCGCCTTTTTCGGAATATCCATATTGATATGGTGAAGCGCCTGCGTACCGCCATACCAGAGATTTAAGTCACGTACTGTAATGATATCAGTATCATTCATATATTCCGTCTCCTTTTGAAATAATGTCCTGCAATCATGGCAAAGAGATTGATTGCAAGCGTAAGTACCATCAGAACAAGTGCAATTGCAAACGCTACGCCAAATTCCCCCTGTTCCTTTGCGTAGACATAGAGGGCGACAGTCAGAGTTGCTCCGGCGCTTTTAAGTCCGTAAAAAAATCCGTTCAGCGTGTGGGCAAATCCTGCCGTAAAAAGAAGCGCTGCCGATTCGCCAAGAATACGTCCTACAGACAGTATGCAGCCCGTGATTACGCCGTCTATGCAGCCGGGCAGGACAACCGTGCGTATCACGCGCCATTTTCCTGCGCCAAGACCGAAAGCTCCCTCGCGGTAAGAATTGGGTACAGTTTTCAGACTTTCCTGTGTTGTACGCATGATTGTCGGCAGATTCATAATCACAAGGGTAAGCGCTCCGGCCAAAAGCGAGGTCTGCATATTCAAAAACTGGCAGAAAAACAGCATACCCACCAGACCATATATAATGGAAGGAATTCCGGAAAGTGTCTCGGCGGCATATTCAATTATGGCGACTATCCGTTTGTTTTTTGCATATTCCGTAAGATAAACAGCCGCTCCCACGCCGAGAGGCAATACAAATGCCAGTGTTGCAATAATTATATAAACAGTATTCATAATGTCCGGCAGAATACCGATTTTTCCTGACAGGTAACTTGGTTTTGCAGACAGCAGTTCCCATGAGATATTCGGAATACCTTTTGCAAATACATAAACTATAAGAAAGAGAACCAGCACACAGGTAAACGCTGCGCAAATCACACAAAGATACCGCAAAAATGCTATTTTGATTTTTCGTTTTGTTCCAATCTGACTTTCCAATGTTTTTATTCCTCCTTACTGCGCTTTAAAAAGAAGTTAAGCGCTGCATTGATAAGCATAATGAACAAAAAAAGCACAAGTGCAATTGAAAATAATGCCTGTCTTTGTAATCCGCCGGAATAGGACATTTCACTTGCTACCGCAGTTGTCAGAAATCGTACGCTTCCGAAAAGTTCAGGCAGATTCGGAGCATTGCCGGATACCATCATTACAGCCATTGCTTCTCCGATTGCCCGCCCGACACCAAGCACCACTGCTGCGGCAATCCCGCTTTTTGCAGCCGGAACCGATACTTTAAAGTAGGTTTCGATTGGAGCCGCGCCAAGTGCGAGCGATGCATCTTCATATTCTTTTGGCACGGCTTCTAAAGCGGTAATCGACATATTGATAATAGACGGCAGAATCATAATTGCCAGCACAATAATCGCTGCAAAAAGGCTTGCCCCGTCAGGGATGTGAAACAGATTCCGGATTCCGGGGACAAGTACCATCATTCCGACAAGGCCGTAGACAACGGACGGAATACCTGCAAGTAAGCTTACGGCGCCTGATACAACGGTTTTGATTTTAGCCGGGGCAAGTTTTGCCAGATATACTGATGTTAAAAAACCGACAGGTACGCCTATAAGTATTGCGCCGGCAGTGCCGTAAATGCTAGTCAGTATAAACGGAAGGATTCCGTAGGACGGCTCCTTTGCGGTAGACGCCCATTTTGCGCCAAACAGGAAATCATACAACCCAATCTTTCGGATTGCCGGAATCCCGGCAAGTACCAGATAAAGCGTAATAAGCAGTACGCATCCGACAGTAATCATTCCAAGAATAAGAAATATGCCATGAACGATATTTTCAAATATTTTTTGTTTTTTCATCTTTAATTTCCTTTATTTTACCGGTACCGCGCCTGCCTGCGAGATGAGAGGGGCTGCTTCGTCTGACATCACAAAGTCAAAGAATTTCTGCGCCGCATCGGAAAGTTTTTCATCATTTTTTGTTACCAAAACAAAAGGCCTCTGTATGACATAGCTGCCATCTTTTACTGTATCTTCACTTGGAGCAACTCCTCCTACCAAAAGAGCTTTTACCTGATCGTTTACGGCGGCAAGAGATGCGTAACCTATTGCGTCAGGATTTTGTGAAACGGTAGTGATAACATCGCCGGTTGATGTAAGTTCCTGGCGGTATTTACAGGCATTTTCAGTACCCGTAATAGATTCAAAACCATCTCTTGTACCGCTGCCGGCCTCACGCCCGATAACTACAATCTGTGCGTCGTTTCCGCCAAGCTCAGACCAGTTTGTGATTTCTCCCGTATAGATTTTTGCAATTGTATCCACATCAATGTCGTTTAATGTGTTTTTGGGATTAACAATCACAGCAATTCCGTCATTTGCAAGAACTGTTTCCGTAAGACCGTCTGCTTTTTCCTCATCTTTCAGGCTGCGGCTGGAAAGACCGATGTCGCAGCGCCCTTCTTTTACAGCCTGGATTCCGGAACCCGAGCCGGTGGGATTGTAAGTAAAGGACATACCGTTGTATTTCTCCTGAAAAGCTTCTCCGAGAACGCCGATTACTTCCTCCATGGATGTGGAACCATCCGTGGAAACCGTTCCGCTTTTTTGTTTTGAGGAACAACCAGTAAGCGTAAGTGCCGTTAAAGATACGGTAATGATAAATGTAAATATTTTCTTCATTTTAAAATTCTCCTTTGCTTTTTTTCGTTACCTTTTAGGTACAGTTATATGGTAGCTTTGGAAAATAAAATCCGTTACCGCAGTTATGTAAAATGTATGTAAAGTTCTTTTTTTTGGATATGATACAGGTGTGTGGTATGGAAAAAGAATTTGATAAAATTAAAAAAGATTGCAAATTTGTCACGAAAATTGCATAATAATCGTGACAAATTAATAATGGAGAAATGGCTATGAAAAAAATAATGGAAAAGGTCCATTGAACAGGTCCATTACTCATGAATATTATCATTTGGATGAAATTAAAGAATTTAATACTGATTTGATAGAAATGGAGACCAGTTCATTTTATCTTATGGCTGATTTGTTGGAAATCCCAAGTATTGCTTTACTTGTCGTATCTGATAATTCGGCAGCCGGCGCTGCTCTTGTAGGAAGTGGCGGAAGAACGGTAGGTTTTCAAGTAAATGACTTTTAACAAAACTAATCTTCGTAATGTCCTTTACATGCGATTATCCCATGCACGATCTGACCATAATTTATTCATCTTCCACCTCAATTAATTCATGCTGTTGTCCTTTGCCGGCTTCTAATTGTGAGATACCCCTATCAATCATTGCAAGATATTCGGCATTCCTAGCTGCTTTTTCAAGCTGATTATATTTGTCCAGACTCATCAATACGACATTTTTCTCATCTTTACGAGTAACAATAACTGTTTCATTTGAATCCGTTGCCATATCACAGTAATTTTTTAAATTATTTCTTATGGTTGAATAATTGACCGCCACCATAATTATACCTTCTTTCCATATACTGTATTGTACAGTATATTGTTCAATTTATTGTACAATAATTATAATATATTAGTATGTCTCTGTCAATGAATTTGATACTGGTAATTTATAAGACAAAAACAGATATAGATATCCTACAATATCAGAAACTTATATTTTTCCACGCTGTAAAGCGGCACAAAAGGCAGCAGTATAGGAACAGTCTTTACATACTTCTGATACTCCGGATCTGAGCTGTAATTTTTATTCTGTCGTACCTCAAGCCGTCTGGCTCCGGAGAACATTACAAATACAATTCCCGCATAACCAAACAGTGAAACAATCCACTGTCCCACCGACCGGAAAGACGTGATTCCGACTATCAGTACGCCGGTCCATAAAATCAGTTCTCCGAGATAGTTTGGACAGCGCACGAACCGAAACAAACCTTTGTCGCAAAAACGTTTCGGGTTGAGCTTTTTCTGACGGCTCTTGCTTAAATCAGACAAGGACTCAAGCAGAATTCCGCCGGCCATAAGAACTGTGCCAATCACAAATGATATAGTGCAGTCTGTGTTTCCGTTATAGTAACGGTAAAAAACCGGCGATACCATAAACAGATACAAAATACCGCAAAAAATCCACAGCATTACTTTAAACCACGGATTCATATCGGAGCCATCCTTAATTTCCGTCTTCATATGCCTGCGATAGCTGTTACTCTTTACTTCACGATAAATCAGATAGCCGCTAAGCCGTAATCCATACAATATAAATAGCAGAAAACTGATTACCACCGGAACGCTTAGCCTGTCCCGAAGAAGGAGCAGCATTGCCGCTCCCTGTCCGGAAATTGCTAACCCATAACCGATGGAGATAAAATACACATATTTATAAAAACCAATAATGCAGCACACCAGCGCCACAATAAACAGGATTCCAAACTCTGCAGAAAATGTCATAAAACCATTCCTTTCATTGAATCATATATGCATATGCATTAGAGTATATTAACATGATTTCTGATGTTCAAGCAGCCAATGTAAAATCTCATCATAATATGTTTGTCCTGCTGCTACACCAAGAATCAAATCTATCAGCTCTTTTTGTGAATACTCCAAATCATACCCATTCATTTCCATGAATACTAGCATAGCATGAGCGCCAATTCTTTTGTTGCCATCTATCATCGCATGATTTTTTACCAGTCCATAGCATAACCGTGCTGCTTTTGCCTGAATACTGGGATATGGTTCTTTTCCACCAAAGGATTGAAAGGGACTCTCTAATGCAGATTCAAGCAGTTTTTCGTCTCTGATTCCGTCACTGCCTCCGTAGGCTTTAATCAACTGAGAATGTAATACAAGAATCTGCTTTTTAGTCAGTCTGATCATTGGGATAATACCTCGTATGCTTCCTTATTCTTTGCCAATAATTTTTTTGATATATTTAATACATCTTCATCAGATGCATAAGAATCTGATTCTGCTTTACTGAAATCAATAACAAGATACCGGGGAACATTGTTTTTCAGGATAACTGCTGTTCCGTGCTCATCCACCAGTCTTGCTACTTTTGAAAAATTTTGATTTGCTTCTGTAATAGAAATCATTGTATTTGTATCGATAGTCATTTTATATATACCTCCACGTCATTTTAATAATAATAGTATATGTCAATTCTAGGATGAATTCAACCTATAAATCTATCAACAAAATCTTTTAAGTCAATAAAATCTAATATATAGTCGCAGTTATCATATTGCGCAATCTCCGCTTTATGGTCTTTATAATACTTTTTTACTTTTTCCTGTATTCGGCTTGTTGCTTCCGTAAAATTGGGAGAATCTTTATATACTGCTCCATAATATTTTATCTGTTCGGGCTTAATTTTTGCCATCATGTATTTAATTATCTCGAATCTTGAAAATATTATAACTGAATTATCATATCCTTTTCGCAAAATACATACTTTTAAATTTTCGGGCAAAATTGTCATATCAGTACAACCATTTTCAAAATTTCTTTCATTTTGGATTTCTGTTCCGTCAAACCGCAAATAAACTCCCTCACCCAAAAAGTCAGATAAATTTTTGGATTTTAGAACTTTATTTTTTATGGACTTATCTGTTGTATTCATCTGTCCTTTTCTTATTTTATCAAATACAATATCAAAATCCACATACAGGGCAATCGCGCCTTCAAATCCCTCAGAGAAAAATACCTTAACTTTTTCTTCGCCAATTAGTTTACCGTTATTTTCGTTTTTAGGTATCAATCCCTGTGCAGCAATGGAATAGAGATTATTTAATGTTGTCATATGATAATAATACATAAAGCGTTCCCTCAAAAATTTTGATATTTATTCAGGTATCTGTGCTTCATATACCGCTTTATTATTAATACCTGAAGGAGTGTCCGTAAAGTCAAATAATGAAGTCTGCAGGTCTGATATATCAAAATCCGGTTCATCTTTCTGGTTATACATTTCATTACAGTATTTAAAGAGATTAACTACGTCAGAATGTACGATATCGTGACCCATTTCCGTATCATGCAGGTTAATGATGATATTTTTGCCAAGTCCAAGCATATCAAATACTTCTTTAGCTTTTTGGAAATTGTACCACAATGAAGGCGTATTCTGCCAGGTATCCCAGTTAAAACCGCCTATAAGCATAAGGGTTCTGCCTTCTTTGGCGTATAATGCGGAAAGGAAATGCTGGTCGAAAGGAAGCTGATATATGTTTCTGAATTCAAGGAACCTTTGGTTAAACCAGTAACTTTCACCGCTGCTTTGTATGCTTCCGAGTGTTTCTACATCGCCCTGTTTATAGGTAGTAGTATCCTGATAACCAAGATTTGATACATCATAGGTCTGAGTGACTTTGGCATCAGGATTATATCTGAATACTCCCATTCCGCCGCATCCTGAACATGTAGGAAGAGCAATCTTGAATCTCGTGTCAAAAGCTCCGGTTATCGCGGTTGCCTTGCCCCATCTTGACACGCCTCCGATTATGGCAAATTCAGGATTAATTCCGTAATCTGAACCTGCGCCCGCAAACAGAGAGTCAAGAATTTTGCTTGCACCCCATGCCCACGCCATAAGGACACCGGTCTGCTTGCGCCATTCTTTTGTATCGTAAGGGTATAGCGTATAAAATGCTCCTTCGCGTGCTGCGCTGTCTGATGATACCTGGGAAGTATCATAATTGATAACGGCGTATCCGTTATCAAGGGCATACTGCTGCTCGGACAGGTTTCCCATGCATATTATTACCGGCCATCCGTCTGCCGGAGCTGTGCCGGAAGGTAAGTTTACTTCTACCGAAAATGAAGCAGATGCTCCTGCAGCCTGTCCTTCTACTGAACCATCGACTGAGATATCAATTTTAAGAGTATTGTCAGATATACTGTATGACAGGTTTTCGCCTTCTCCGTTTCTCCACATTCCGTACATATAGTACTGGTACATCTGACGGATTTCTTCGGCGCGTCCTTCCCAGTTTTCGGCTGTGACAGGAGTGCCGTCTATATATGTAAATATATCAGGTATGGTTTCATGTGTTTCCAATTTGCTCACCTCAACAAGATTTTCAAATGGTATCGGAGTCGGCGTAGGCACCGGTGTAGGAGTAGGGGTAGCGGTTGGAGAAGGCTGTGGCGACTCTGGAACTTGTCCGCCCGGCACCTGCGTCTGTAGTGACGCAGAAGAAGGCTGTGATTTTGTGCCTTTAACCGTAACCTTACATTTTAGCGCAGTCGCTTTACCGTTTAATTTATAGGAAGCGGTAATGACAGCGCTGCCCTTTTTAACAGCTTTTATGTCTGCAAATGCAGTCTTTCCTTTAGTTTTTTTCTTAGCAATCTTAGCTATAGATTTTTTGCTCGTTTTCCAGGTTACTTTTGCCTTTGCGGAAGCATTTTTAACCTTGATTCTTTTTGACCTGCCTTCATATATTGAAAGTTTTTTATGATTAAGAGCAGGTTTTTTTGCTGCTGAAGCGTTAAAACCTGAAAGAACCGAAAAAACCATAGCAATTATAAGAAGGTAAGAAAGGTGTCTTGTGCGTCTGATGTTTTCAAAATACATTATAAATCTCCTCCTTGATTTTGATGGATAGGTTACCGGCATAAATATGCAATAATCTATATTTTAATTATCGCATATTTATGAAAATAAACAAGGATAAATGCAAAAAATATTTTTTGAAATACAAGTTATTGATATTGCACAAATATTGTGTATAATAGCAGGGAGGTATAATAACTGGTGAAGAGAAGATAGAAAAAAGATTGATACAAAGACTGTAAGAAGAAATGTTGCATTGCCGAGCTGGCTTAATTATGAAGCTGAACACGCTGGTATTAATGTTTCAAGAGTTTTGCAGGAGGCGTTGATGAATGTTTTGAAAGTAAAACGCAAATTTTAAAAAAGAAAATCTATGTTCTTACAAATATATTTTTTCTATGCGGGAACGCTGCCGGCATTTTACAAAGAAATCATAAGTACGTCATAGCGGGGACAGCGTTTCCGTAATTTGGGACAATGGGAATTGTATTGTTGGCACTTTGAAACCTATTGACTTTTTGAGCGCTTAATCATGCATATTGCAACTAACGTCACCACAATATAACCTAACAGGGATACAATGGATGCTTCAATGCCAAATTCACCGCCAGTAAGTATAAATGATTTTGAATCAAGTACATATGTCATAACTGAATATTCATCTGCGCTTTGGTTTACAGATAAACCTCCGCCAATTATTATGACATTCCAAATCGCATGAACAATTCCGCTATTCCATACAGAACCGCTTTCAATTTCAATCATTGAAAACATGATTCCTACCATTGTTCCCGCAATAAGAACCATCAAACAGCTTATAATTGAAAAATCCATTCCAATAATATGTACGAATCCAAACAAAACTGATGGAACAAGTACTGCCGCTTTAATATTCCATCTTGATTTTATTAAATTAAGAATTACTCCGCGAAATACCATTTCTTCAACAAAACCTGCCGCTATACCTGTAAAGGCAATGCCGGCACTTAATGTTGAAAAAATCTGACCGTTATTCAATCCGGAAGAAACATATTCTCCGGAAAAAAGAAAAAGATAAATGGCCTTTACGATAGCAGGCAATAATATAGCTGCCAGTATCCATACGGTTTTAATTGAAAATCCCGGCATACCTATTTCCTCTGTTTTTTTAGTTAGTAATTTCTCCGCAAATAGTTTTAGTAAAATGAAAGTTAATCCAACATAGATAATTCCTGCTAAAATATTGCATATTCCTTCCGGAACTTTAATTAAAATAAATAAACTTGCCACTAATTGTGCTAATATTTGAGCTATCACCAATATTATGATTGCTCCCAAGGAGCCTCCAATCACCTTTCCTGAACCCATAAATCCATTTTCCTCCAAATTATGATTTGCAGCAACCCTTTTACCCATTCACAGCCTACTTTGTTAATGATGATAATTTATGCCATTTACCAAAATAAACTCTGTATGAATGACCGTTATATCCTACTATGTTTTCGTTATATCCTGTTTTATACTCTTTTCCATTAGAAATAAAAGTAAAAGAATGTCCCAACGGTCCGTCAGGTATCTCTGCAGCATCTATTTCTTTGTATATTCCTGACCGCAGTGCGTCAGCCATCAGGTTAATTGATTTTTTATCAGTATAGACCGTTTCGTTGCCGTAAGAATCAATATAATGTACTTCCGTTATTCCAGCGCATAATTCCTTTGAAAACGGTTTTTCTGTAATGTTGCAGCCCAGTATTGCACTTAACCCAAGAAACATTAATATTGCTAGTAATGATAGTATTACCGGTAATAACTTTTTCATGGATATCCCTCCCCCCCTTGTCAACATTAATTGTTCTGCCGGAATGTCCTTGGCGACATCCCGGTATGATTTTTAAATATTTTTGAAAAAGCAAGAGAGTCGGTATAGCCGACTTTTTCTGCTATATCATTTACGGGAAGACTTGTGTTTAAAAGCATATTTTTTGCCTGTCTGATTCTGTATTCTATGAGGTATTCATGGGGCGACATATTCAGTACTTTCTTAAAACATGTTGTAAGATATGAACGGTTAATTCCTATATAATCAGCAATTGCAGATATTCTTATATTAGTATAATAATTATTTTCTATATAATCAAGGGCATGGTTTACGTATGTTTTATATGAATATTCATATTCGCCGTGGTTGTCCGTATCGTGCAGGTCATCACCAAGCTGCGCGGCAAGTGCATAAAGATAGGCTTCCCTTTTAAATTCATTGGAAAAGGTAAGCTGGCAGGAGTTGAGTATACCCGTTACGTTAAGTACGTAGGGTTCTGTATCTGGTATAACCTTTACGGGATTTTCTCTTGAAAGACCGGCGTAATGCAGTACTGATTCCGCTTTAATTCCATTAAATGCAAACCAGACATAAGACCACGGATTATCATTATCTGAGCGGTATACTGTAGAGATTCCGGGCCATATGAGGAATATGGAACCTGCGCTTAACTGATAAGTCCTGCCGTCTGCCGTATAGGTGCCTTCCCCTGCGGTCACTATATGTATAAGATATTCATTTCTTATATAAGGGCCAAATTCGTAACCGGGCTCACAGTTTTGAATACCGCAGTAGCAAAGGTAGAGGTCATGCTGGCTTTTTTCTACGGATTCAAGGCATTTGTAATGTGCAGTATTTGTAATGTGAGGGGTAATATCCATATAATACCTCCTGTTATATTGCCGTAAAAATGCTATAATCAAACTAAGGCAATTATATATAAAAACGGCGGAAATTACAAGAAGCCAAACATTTTTGCATGTTTTTATAACAAAGTTCCATTTATAATACGGAATGGTTGCTTTATCATAAAACATAATGGTATAATTTTAAATGATTATGAGGATGCGAAACTTATAATTTTATAATTTGAAAGGAGAGGTAATTTATGTTTAAAAGCAACAGGATTTTTGCTGCGATACTTTCATGTGTTGTAGCTGTATCCATGTGTATGGGGACCTTAATGCCGGCTGCTCCGGCTGCAAAAGCGCAGGTTAACGGGGATGAAGGCTCAGAAGGGCTTAATATGCTGGATAAACTAAGCGTGTCGTCGCCTGACGGAAAGATAAGGGTACAGATATGGGATGACGAATACGGTACATATTATTATTCGGCATATCTTAATGATAATGTCGTAATCCAGTGTTCGCCTATAGGTATTATCCTGACGGATAACGATCTGTCAGATGGGCTTATGCTTGATGAAAGTTCGGTAAAAACGGAAACCGGAAAGGATGATTATGATATCATACAGGGGCCGGTAAACCATGTAAACAAAGAATACAATCAGCTGAACTTCACACTGACAAAAGATTCATCAGCCGTAACGGTTAATTTCAGGGCAGATAATCAGGGAATTGCTTACCGTTATAATGTTGACGCTGATACGGCTGCGTCTGATGAATATGTATCAGTAAAAAGAGAAAACAGTACATTTACGCTGCCTGATACGACAACTTACTGGACAACGTCATATTCGGCTACATATGAGCCGGGACAGTATAACGAGTGCAGCAGCGATCAGATGAAGTCCAGGTCAGAAGGTACGGTAATGGGGGCTCCGATACTTGCAACGACAGGCAGCGCATGGGTTCTTCTGGCTGAAGCCGGAGTGTTCTCAAGCGAGGATGCTTATACCGCATCTGCTTTTGTGTCAGAATCGGGAAGTACAAGAATCAGAAGTTACTTTGGACAGAACCTGTGGGATGAAGACGGGGGAGAACAGTTCCATAAAATCAGGCATGACAGGGACCATGAATTTCTTGAAAAGATAATAGCGGGAACCGGAAGAAAGAAATCACAGTCTGTTCCGGCAACGGATATGGTTACGTTTACTGATAAATTCTCGACTCCATGGAGAGTTGCCATAATAGGCGAGAGCCTTAATGACGTTACGTCAAGCACGCTTATCTCTGATCTTAATCCTCCTGCAGAAGGTGATTTCTCATGGGTTGTACCGGGTACTTCCGTATGGTCATGGTGGTCTACCGGAGATAATATCAGTTATGAGAGTATGAAGGATTATATTGATTTCTGCTCGACAGCAGGCATCACATACTGCCTTGTGGATTTTGGATGGGAGAACTGGCAGGATTACGAGAGTAAGGTGCTTGAGCTTATTGATTATGCGAATGAAAGAAATGTCGGGCTTCTGTTATGGTACGGAGTTCACAAATGGGATAATGAGCATCAGTTTGACCTTGATAATGAGGCAGATATAGAAGAGCAGTTTTCGTGGTGTGAAAACGTTGGCGTTAAAGGCGTCAAAGTCGATTATATTGAAAGCGACAGCCAGTTTGCAATGAAAAATATGTATCAGATACTTGAAAGCGCTGCAAGGCATCATCTTGTAGTCAACTTCCATGGTGCGACAGATCCTAACGGTGAGGGCAGAACATTCCCTAATCTCCTGTCTATGGAAGCAGTTCAGGGTATGGAATATTTTAAGTGGTCTAATGCATCGCCTGTAGATACGCTTGTTACGCTGCCATTTACAAGAAATGTACTTGGTTCCATGGAATTTACGCCGTCATTATTTGCGCTGCCGCATGATACATCAATGGGAAGCCAGCATAGCCCGGCAACTGCCGGATTTATGCTTTCAATGTGTGTTGAGTATGAGTCGGCAGTAGAAACATTTGCGCAGTCAGGTTATGTATATCCGGGATACAGGGCATTTCCTCTTATAGCAGATGTTCCAAGCACCTGGGATGAGAGTATTCTTATAGACGGATATCCAAAGTCACACTGTATAAGGGCAAGAAGAAACGGAGAGAACTGGTATATTGGCGCAATGACGGTTAAGGCTTCGGATTATTCCGTTCCTCTTGATTTCCTGGATTCCGGAGAAGAATATTACGCATATATTTATCGTGATAATGAGGATGGAACAGATATTGAGTGCGATATAGAGAAAGTTACGTCGAATGATGAACTTAACTTTAATTTGATGGACAACGGCGGATGCGCTGTTAAGTTATCCAAAAATGATCCTGAAAAGTGGACAGAGTACGATAATTATACTTATTATGAGGCAGAGGACGCAGAGTTGTCAGGAAATGCCACAATTAATATTAATAAGACGTTTACGTCGGGTCTGGCTACGGTCAGCGGCATCGGCAACCAGGCAGGGAATATTGCCAATGTGATTAAATTTAATAATGTCAGTGTACCTGAAGACGGAAATTATAACATAAGGTTATACGTTTCGGCCGGCAATAAAAAGAATCTTACCATAAGGGTAAATGAAGACAAAGAATATTCATTTGATGATGTTGTCGGAGTGGCAGGAACTGATGCTGTAGGTACATATGCCAATACCGTTGAGATTGAGCTTAAAGCCGGAGATAACACGATTGAGTTGTATTCTGAGTCTTCTAATGCGCCTGAGATTGACAGAATCGCAGTATCAAAGGCTCTGATTACTAATTCGGAAGTAACTCTTGGAACTACTGAATATACATATAACGGAAGTAAATTTGAACCGTCGGTTGTTGTCGTAAGAGACGGAAAAACCCTGACTGAAAATGTTGAATATTCAGTATTTTACTCAAATAATAAAAATGCGGGAACTGCAAAAGTATATATTACCGGAATAAACGGATACGGCGGACAGATTGTTAAGGAATTTACCATAAAAGAGCCTCCTGCACCGCCTGTAGATACGCCTATTGTAAATAATCCTGTCACTCCTGAAAAGCCTGCTCCTGTAGTTGCTCTGACAAAACCGGGCAAGGTAAAGATTACGTCTGCAAAGAGTACCAAAAAAGGAAAGATTACAGTTAAATATAAAAAGGTGTCCAAAGCAGACGGATATCAGGTAGCATATGGTACGGCGAAGAAAGTTAAAAAAGCTAAAATCGTCAATGCTAAAAAGAAGACTTCAGTAACTATCAAAAAACTTAAATCCGGTAAACGCTATTATATATGGGTACGCGCATATAAGAATGATAACGGAAAGAAAATTACAGGAAAATGGAGTAAAGTTAAGGTAGTAAAAAAGGTTAAATAAAATATACAGATATTGTGATAAAATACTTCCTGCGCAGACAGCCTGCAGGAAGTATTTTTATCAGGATTATTTGAAAGATAAATTGTTTAGTAAATATTAAATAAAAAATAATATTGACATTTCTAAATATTTAATATATTATATCAACGTACATCAAGAGGCGAGGTGTGGCTAAGTTTGGTATAGCGCTGCGTTCGGGACGCAGAGGTCGCAGGTTCAAATCCTGTCACCTCGACGACATTTATAATGTAGTCAGTAGCAGTAAACATTCTTTTTATTATGGAGGTTGATATTTATGGCAACTAAAAGTGTAAAGAAAAGTGTAACAGAAGAAAAAACAGCAGCTGTAGCAGCAGATGTAAAGAAACCTGCAGTAAAGGCTGAAGCAGCTAAGCAGACAGAAGCTAAAAAAACAACGGCTAAAAAAGAAGCAGAACCTAAGAAAGCTGTGGAAACAAAGAAGGCAGCAGCACCAAGAAAGACTACAGCAAAGAAAAAGGAAATTACGACTACTGTATATATTGAATATCTTGGCAAGCAGGTAGACGTAAAAGATTCCGTACCTGAGATTAAGCAGCTTTGGCGTAAGGCAGGCCACAAGATAAGAGACATTAAAGATATTAAATTTTATGCAAAACCGGAAGACAGCAAGATATATTTTGTTGTAAATGATGAGTTCAGCGGCTCTGTAGAGCTTTGATACCGGATAAAAAACAAAGTGAATTTAAGCAGCTTCCATAAAGGCGTGGAGCTGCTTATTTTGAATTTTTTTAAGCAGGGAGATTTTTATATTATGGCAAATATTATTTCTGATGAAACGATTGAATATGTAGGCATACTTGCCAAACTTGAGCTTTCGGAAGATGAGAAAGAGCAGGCGAAAAAAGATATGGGAAGTATGCTTGATTATATAGATAAGCTTGGTGAACTTGACACTTCAGGTGTAGAACCTATGTCGCATGTATTCCCCGTTAATAATATATTCCGGGAAGACGTTGTGACTAATGGTGACGACAGCCGGAATATACTTTCAAATGCACCTGAAGAAAAAGACGGTTCATTTGTAGTGCCTAAGACATTTGATTAAGGAGGATAATTCTATATGAGTCTGATGGGTTTAACTGCTGTAGAGCTTGGGAAGAAAATTAAATCAAAAGAAGTATCGGTAAATGAAGCGGCAGAAGCAGCGCTTGACGGTATAAAGAATGTTGACGGTACGATTAACAGTTATGTTACTGTTCTTTCCGAAGAAGATATTAAGAAACGCGCAGAAGAAGTTCAGAAAGGTATTGAAAAAGGAGTATATACAGGACCTCTTGCAGGAGTTCCTGTTGCAATAAAAGATAATATGTGCACGGAAGGAATACTTACTACGTGCAGTTCAAAGATACTTGGCAATTTTGTCCCGACATACACTGCTGAGGCGGTTGTTAATCTGATTAAAGCGGGAGCAGTCATTATCGGAAAAACCAACATGGATGAATTTGCAATGGGAAGTACAACAGAGACATCCTATTATGGAGCTACAAAGAATCCGTGGAATACTGAACATGTGCCCGGAGGTTCTTCAGGCGGCTCATGTGCTGCCGTTGCAGCGGAGGAATGTTCATACGCGCTTGGTTCAGATACCGGAGGTTCAATAAGACAGCCGAGTTCTTTCTGTGGTGTAACAGGTATTAAACCTACGTATGGAACAGTATCACGTTATGGACTTATAGCTTATGGTTCTTCGCTCGACCAGATAGGTCCTGTTGCAAAAGATGTTACCGACTGTGCGGCAATTCTTGAAGCAATTGCATCATATGACCCAAAGGACAGCACGTCGGTAAAAAGAGAAGATTATAACTTTACGTCTGCGCTTAAAGACAATATAAAAGGTATGAGAATAGGACTTCCAAAAGAATATTTTGGTGAGGGGCTTGATGAAGAAGTAAAGGCCGCTATATTTAAGGCAGTGGATGTACTGAAACAAAAAGGTGCGGAAGTATCGGAATTCAGTCTCGGGCTTGTAGAGTATGCAATCCCTGCATATTATGTAATTGCATCGGCAGAGGCAAGTTCCAACCTTGCCAGATTTGACGGGGTAAAATACGGTTACCGTTGTGACAATTATAACGGACTGCATAATATGCTTAAAAAGACACGTTCAGAGGGATTCGGAGCAGAAGTTAAAAGAAGAATCATGCTTGGCTCTTTCGTGCTTAGCAGTGGTTACTATGACGCTTATTATATTAAGGCGTTAAGAACGAAAGCGCTTATAAAACAGGAATTTGACAAAGCATTTGAAAATTATGATGTGATTATTGCGCCTGCATCTCCTTCTACTGCGCCAAAGCTTGGCGACAGTTTGAGCGATCCTATTAAAATGTATCTTGGAGACATATATACGATATCTGCTAACCTTGCAGGACTTCCGGGAATTACTGTTCCATGCGGAACAGACAGTAAGGGACTGCCTATAGGATTGCAGATGCTTGGCAATTGTTTTGAAGAAAAAAAGATTATTCAGACGGCATATGCATATGAACAGTCACGGGAATATGTACACTGCAGTATATGTAAATAGAAAGGGGCGTCATCATGAGTAAAGAGTATGAAACAGTCATAGGACTTGAAGTGCATGTAGAACTTGCAACTAAAACAAAAATATTCTGTGGATGCAGTACAGCTTTCGGAGGTGCGCCTAATACACATACATGTCCGGTATGTACCGGTATGCCGGGTTCCCTGCCTGTACTTAACAAACAGGTAGTAGAGTATGCCGCAGCCGTAGGTATTGCAACGGGCTGTACGATAAACAGGTTCTGCCGGTTTGACAGAAAGAATTATTTCTATCCTGATAACCCGCAGAATTATCAGATATCACAGTTATACCTTCCTATTTGTCAGAATGGAGGAATAAGTATAGAGACTCCGGAAGGCGGAAAAAAGACAGTAGGTATACATGAAATCCATATGGAGGAAGATGCGGGAAAACTTGTACATGATGAATGGGGAGAGGCCTCCCTGGTGGACTTTAACCGTTCAGGAGTGCCGCTGATTGAGATTGTATCTGAACCGGATATGCGAAGTGCGGAAGAAGTTATTGCATATCTTGAAAAACTCAGGCTTATAATACAATATCTGGGAGCATCAGACTGCAAACTTAATGAGGGTTCAATGCGTGCAGACGTCAATCTTTCAGTAAGGGAAAAAGGAAGCAGTGAATTTGGAACGAGAACCGAAACAAAGAACCTTAACTCATTTAAAGCCATAGCAAGAGCCATAGCCAATGAGCGTGAGAGACAGATAGATATAATTGAATCCGGTGAAAAAGTTGTACAGGAGACAAGAAGGTGGGATGATACAAAAGAGTATTCCTATCCTATGCGCTCAAAAGAAGATGCGCAGGACTACAGGTATTTCCCTGAGCCTGATTTGGTTCCGGTAATAATAAGCGATGAATGGTTTAATGAGATTAAAGCAAAACAGCCGGAACTGCGTGATGAAAAAATGGTGCGTTACAAAGAACAATACGGGCTGCCTGATTATGACATAGATATTATTACCGCCAATAAAAAACTTGCAGATATATTTGAGGAAACGGTTTCTCTTGGAAGCAGTCCTAAGAAAGTTTCCAACTGGCTTATGGTGGAGACTATGTATCTTCTTAAAGAAAAGGGCATGGAGCCCGACAAGGTGACATTTTCACCCGCTAATCTTGCAAAGCTTATAAAACTTACCGATGAAAGAGTAATAAACGGAAATGTTGCAAAAGAAGTATTTGAAAAAATATTTGATGAGGATATAGACCCGGAAGCGTATGTAAAAGAAAACGGACTCATGAGTGTGAGCGACGAGGGCGAGCTGAAAGCAGTTATTGAAAAAGTTATTGCGGCCAATCCAAAGTCTGTTGAAGATATTAATTCAGGAAAACTTAAGGCTATGGGATTCCTGGTAGGACAGACAATGAAAGAAATGAAAGGTAAGGCAGACCCGGCGTCGGTAAATAAGATATTAAAAGAGCTTCTTGGAATTTAATCTTTTATCTTGACAATACCATTCTTATAGGTTATTATAGACTACGGCAAAGCCGAAGGGGAATCATACAGTGGCAGTATTGCGGTCTCCAAAACCGTTCACGGGGGTTCGAATCCCTCTTCCCCTGCTTATGAAAGAGTCCTGTTTTTTAACATGGCTCTTTTATTATATTCAGAATAAAAATGGATTATAAGGTGAAATGATAAAATGCTTAAAGGAAACATTGACAGGCTTGATGCGGAAAAAATATCAGATTTTTTAAATGATAACAATATAAAGCCGTTAGTATATGATGTTATTGACTCTACTAATCTTGAGTTAAAGAGACGTATACAAAGTGGTGATACCGAATACAGACTCATAGCGGCAGATAAGCAGACAATGGGAAGAGGAAGGCTGGGGCGTTCATTTGAGTCGCCGGAAAGGACAGGAATATATATGTCCCTTTTACTCATTCCGGATGATATGGATAATGTTCTTTTAATTACATCAGCTGCAGCGGTGGCAGTGTGCAGGGCAATAAGAAAACTTACAGATGCAGAACCTGTTATTAAATGGGTGAATGATATATATCTTAATGGCAGAAAAATATGTGGAATACTTGCGGAAGGCACGCCGGATAAAAACGGAAAGCTGAATATAATTCTTGGAATAGGGATTAATGTGTTTGGTGACCACGCTACATTCAGCGGAGAAGTAAGAGACATCGCGGGCTCTATATACGGTCTTGAAGATGTGGAAAAGATAAACAGAAATGAGCTTGTGGCAGCAGTAGCTGATGAGTTTGCGGCAATATATAATAATATTGGCAGCAGAAAATTCCTTGATGATTATAAGAGGTTTTCAATGGTAATTGGTAAGAGTGTAAGATACTGTGATAACGGAATATGGTATGAGGCGGAAGCAGTAGATATAGATGGCAACGGAGGCCTTATTGTGGAATCCGGCGGGGGGATAAGGACATTAAGTACAGGGGAAATAACACTAAGACTTATTTAAGTTAAGGAAATAATTGACAAATTAACATATTATAATTATAATATTAAACGTAAGATAAATCTTTATAAAATCATAAAACCGTGTCAGCGCTGCATACGCGGATTTATGATATATTAAAAAGCGGCGCAGAAATGAGGGAAAAATGGAAGAGAATACGAATGTAAATGACAAAGGCGGATTTTTATGGGGTTTACTGGGATTTTGTATCCCTATTGTAGGTTTGATTCTGTTTCTTGTATGGAAAGACAGCAAACCTAAGACGGCAAAGGCAGCAGGCGTAGGAGCGCTTATATCTGTAATTATAGGAGTTCTTTGTTACATATTTGCTGCAATTGGTTTAATTGGAGGAGCTGCTGCACTTGGCGCATAAGCTTGGACGTTTTCTGCAGTTATTTTTCGGATGCCATGCAAGGCCTGACAGGTCATTTTATTTCAAGGGAAAGCAGTTTCCGATATGTGCGAGATGTACAGGTGAGCTTGTGGGTATGATATCAGGAATTCTGATAGCGGTGATATGGGGATATCCAAGATTTTATATTGTGATTCTACTGATGCTCCCGCTTGTATTTGACGGTACCCTGCAAAAGCTGACATCATACGAAAGTACTAATATGCGCAGACTGTTTACAGGTATATTGTTTGGAATAGCGCTTATTTTTATGTTTATTTATTTTCATGTTACCTGTTTTAAGATTGCAGCGGAGATTCTTAAACTGTTTTCAGATGACCCGCAGAAAATTGAACGTGCTTTGGATATTTTTATTTAGAAAATTGTACAGTAAAAGCGGTGAGGATTTATCCTCGCCGTTTTATGTTGGCGCATGTTTTGGAAAAAGTTATTGAAAAACAAACGACTTGCGGTTATACTTGTAAATAAGTCTGTAAATAATGATGAGGGGTGAAAATGAAGTGTATGAACTGATATGTAAGGACATGAGGGCAAAAAGGGGCCGTCTTACTACAGTGCATGGCGTAATAGAAACTCCTGTATTTATGAATGTTGGAACAATTGGAGCCATAAAAGGGGCTGTATCTACGAAAGACCTTGAAGAGATAGGAACGCAGGTGCAGTTATCCAATACATATCATCTTCATGTACGCCCCGGAGATAATATTGTAAGGCAGATGGGCGGGCTTCATAAGTTTATGGCATGGGACAGACCTATTCTTACGGATTCGGGCGGGTTTCAGGTATTCTCTTTATCGGGACTTCGGAAAATCCGTGAAGAAGGAGTCTATTTCCAGTCTCATATAGACGGACATAAGATATTTATGGGACCTGAGGAGAGTATGAGGATTCAGTCGAATCTTGCTTCAACTATAGCCATGGCGTTTGATGAATGTGCTCCGTTTCCATCTACAAGGGAATATATGGAAAGTTCAGTAGCCCGGACTGAAAGATGGCTTGTAAGATGTAAAGATGAAATGGCAAGGCTTAACAGCTGCGAAGATACGATAAACAGACATCAGATGCTTTTTGGAATAAACCAGGGCGGAGTGTTTGAAGATATAAGAATAGCAAATGCAGAGAAGATAGCGGAGCTTGACCTTGACGGATATGCCATTGGAGGGCTTGCGGTTGGAGAAAGCCATGAAGAGATGTACAGAATACTTGATGCAACCGTTCCGCACCTTCCGGAAAATAAACCGGTATATCTGATGGGCGTAGGTACGCCGGCTAATATACTTAATGCAGTAGAGTACGGCGTAGATTTTTTTGACTGCGTATATCCGACAAGAAACGGGCGGCATGGACATGCATATACGGATAACGGCAGGCTTAATCTTCTTAATGCAAGATATGAAACAGATCCGCGCCCTATAGAAGAAGGCTGCGGCTGCCCTGCCTGCAGGCATTACAGCAGGGCATATATAAGGCATCTGCTTAAAGCAAAAGAGATGCTTGGATTAAGGCTTATGGTACTCCACAACCTGTACTTTTATAACAGGCTTATGAGTGAGATAAGGGATGCGATAAGCGAGCACAGATATTCAGAATATAAAGAAGCTAAACTGGCAGGATTTGAAGCTGGTTTGGAATAGATTAAAAACATTATTATCAGGAGGTTATTATGAGTAATTTGCAGGTATTATTGGAACAGCAGGCCCAGGGAGGAGGCGGCAACTGGCTGTTTTTGATTGTTGTATATGCAGTCATAATCGGGGCATTTTATTTCTTTGCAATACGTCCGCAGAAGAAAAAGCAGAAGGCTCAGGATACAATGATTGCTTCAATTGAGGTTGGAGACAGTATTCTTACCACAAGCGGCTTTTACGGAGTTATCATCGACATTACTGATGAAGTTGTAATCGTAGAGTTTGGAAGCAATAAAAATTGCAGGATACCGATGAAAAAAGAGGCTATTGTAGAAGTCGAAAAGGCAAAGCAGTGATGGAATGACTGAAAACCGGAGAGGGGATTTGTCTGATGACAATATTGGTGATTGATGCGCAGGGCGGCGGTATAGGGCGTCAGCTGATTTCAGCGATTGCTGACAATATACCGGAAGCAAAGATTATTGCCGTGGGCACAAATACTTCAGCTACAGCTGCTATGCTTAAAGCAGGGGCACATTCGGCGGCAACTGGTGAGAATGCAGTGGTTGTTGGTTGTCGGAAAGCAGATGTAATAGTCGGTCCGATTGGAATTATTATAGCTGATTCAATGCTGGGTGAAGTTACGCCAAATATGGCTCTTGCAGTAGCTCAAAGTGATGCAAAACGGGTTTTGATTCCATTTAATCATTGTGATAATATTATAGCAGGAGTTTCAAATTTCAGTACTTCAGTTTTGGTTTCAAGCGCTGTTTCTGAAATTCAAAAGATGTGCAGCTGATTCTGAAAATGATTGGTGTAAATTATTGACGCTATTGGCTGTAAGTGATATAATACAAATGTTGGACTGAAGTCAGCATGAAAGGCACAGAAGTGTTTGTAGTTATAATTTGTAATTTATTTTGAGTGTATACTATGAAGGTATGCGTTTTCTCTGAAGAGAAAAGAGCATACCTTTTTTATTTTTGGGTATGCGTAGATAAATATAAGTAAATTTAATTAGGAGGGAAAAAGAAATGGCATGTTTTATTGTACCGGCTGCTGAAGCAGTTATTACTTCAATTGCAACCAAAGTAGTGAAATCAAAGGAAGATGTTCCGGAGACTTTAAAGGTTCAGTTTGACAATGAAAAAACTGAAGTTGTAGAGAAAGTTCCTTTCTCAAGAAAGCTTGGCTGGCTTAATAATCTCCTCTGGGGAGGTTCTGCCCTGCTTGCTTTTGAACATGTGTGGCATGGAGAGGTTGTACCATGGTTCCCGTTTCTTACAGCGGCTGAAAATGCGGCTGATACAGCGGAGATGTTGAATGAAATGTCAACTGTTGGAGTTACAATGGCAATTCTGGTTACAGCAATATGGCTTGGGATGGTTGGCGTTACAGCTGCAATTGAGAGAAAAACGCTGAAAGCAGGAAAATACAGAATTAGGGAGGAAGAATAATGACATTGCTAATTACAGTTTTTGCTGCAATTATCTGTACAGTTATATGGTATATAAAAGCTCCAAAGAGCAAAATGAAGCTGGGAAGCCTATGTCTGATGTACTGGGGTGCTTCTTTGATGTGGCTTGTAGATGCCTTATTTGAATATTCAGAGCTGCACAGCGAATATTTCACTCCTGCGCCAATGGATATGCTGAATGATTCTTATCTGGGGCTTTCAGTTGTTGCGCTTGGTCTGATTATCTGGCTGGTTATTGTTTTGATAAAAGACCCAAAAGGAGTTGTGAAAGCAACGCTTTTTAAAAAAGTAACTACTGAGGGGGAAGCTTAAACTGCTCCAAAAACTCATAAGGTACAGCCAGATTTCCCAATCCTTTACCTATCTGAATATCCGGCTTATTACTTCCGTGGAAGTCCGAGCCTCCGGTAACTGCAAGGGAATATCTGTGCGCAAGGGAAAGAGCGATATCTTCTTCCTGCTTTGTATATGTTGAGTAAAGCGCTTCGAGTCCGAAAAGACCTGCATCTTTAAGTCTTTTTATAAGCGTATTAAGTTCATCTGCAGGAAGTTTGTACTGGAAAGGATGCGCAAGTACGGCGTATCCTCCGGCTTCGCGTATTATATCTATACATTCTTCGGGTGAAAGGTACTGCCTTAGTACATAATAAGGGGTATCTTCACCCAGATATTTTTTGAAGGCTTCTGCCTTATCTTTTACATATCCGTGTTTAAGAAGATGGTTTGCAAAATGCGCGCGTGTAAGCACGGCGTCAGGATTGTCGGCATAAAGCTGTTCAACGCTTATATCTATTCCTGCTGCTGCAAGGTTATCAGCCATTTTTTTGTTACGCCATATACGTTCATTTACCATAAAATCAGTTGCTTCGGTAAGTGTACTGCAGTCAGGGCTGATATAATAGCCGAGTATGTGTATATCGCCGTTTCCATATCCGGCAGAAAGTTCGATTCCGGGAATTATTTCCAAAGGCGTGTCTATAGACATAACTTCTTTAATTCCATTTACAGTATCGTGGTCTGTAAGTGCAAACGCCTTTAGTCCGGCAGCCTGCGCCAGCGCGGCAACTTCAGTCGGCGTATATGTTCCGTCAGATGCGGTAGAATGTACATGCATATCAATATAATCCATTATAATCTCTCCTAATAAAATTAGTTTCTCAATCACCTAAATATATTATCATAATTTTCTGTAAAAGAAAATATATTGTGAAATAAGGATTGTATAAGGAGCGGTGAATATGAGAAGTGAAATAAAAAGTCTGCCATGGTACATAATAAAACTTTTGTTTGCAGCATATCTTGTATCGGGAGTAATCCTGCTTGTGCTGGCGCTTATGTTATGGAAAGGGAATCCGTCTTCGGGAGTTATAAGCGGCGGAATACTTTTTGCATATCTTATCTCATGTTTTACGGGAGGTATGCTCCTCGGTAAAAAAATGGGTAAGAGAAAGTATCTCTGGGGGCTTGCTTTTGGGCTGTTATATTTTGCAATAGTATTTGTAGTATCTCTGTTTATGAGAAATATTGTGGGCGAGGCGTCGGGAAATGTTATAACGGTGATGCTTTTGTGCGCCGCAGGCGGAATGCTTGGCGGTATGTTGGGATAATGTAAATTTTACGGTAATGTAAAATTTCTAAATTTAAGGTTGCTATCCAAAATTAAGTGTGCTATACTTTACGCTAATAGACTAAATTGATAATGGAGAGGTTATTTATCATGAAACACATTAAGACATTAAATTCAAGAGATTTTAAAGAAAGCATGAAAAAAGGCGGATGCGGAGAGTGTCAGACCTCATGCCAGTCAGCATGCAAGACTTCATGTACTGTTGGGAACCAGACATGTGAACATAAGAAATAGTACAGATGTTTAATGAATAGCGATAGAGGGCTGAATTGGTGAACCCGGTACGGTGGTTGCTGATGGGCTCTCTTTTAGTTGTAAAGGGATAATATAAATGATACATATGTTTAAAAATAACGGTTTTAATATAGTTCTGGATGTAAACAGCGGATGTGTACACGTTGTCGACGATATTGCATATGACGCAATATCGGTATATGAGAAAAATCCGGACAATGTTAAACCGGAAATTATGAAAAAGTATCCGGAAATTAAAGATACTGATGTGGACGAGCTTATTAGTGATATAGAATCGCTTAAAGAAACCGGACAGTTATTTTCTGATGATATATATGAAGAATATATTGATGATATTTCGGACAGGCAGACTGTTGTAAAGGCTCTTTGCCTGCATATAGCGCATGATTGTAATCTTGCCTGCAGATATTGTTTTGCAGGCCAGGGAGAGTATAACGGCGAAAGTGCTCTTATGAGCGCTGAGACAGGTAAAAAGGCGATAGATTTTCTTATAAAATCATCAGGTAACAGGCGCAATCTTGAAGTGGATTTTTTTGGCGGCGAGCCGCTTATGAATTTTGAAGTTGTAAAAGAGATTGTCGCCTATGGAAGAAGCCTTGAAGAAAAATATAATAAAAAATTTCGATTTACACTCACAACAAACGGTGTACTTTTAAATGATGATGTGTTAGAATTTGCCAATAAGGAAATGTCCAACCTTGTTCTCAGTATTGACGGGCGTAAAGAACTGCATGATTATATGAGACCGTCGAGGAATGGAAAAGGAAGTTATGATATTATACTTCCAAAGTTTATTGAAGCGGCGGAGAAAAGAAACCAGACGGACTATTATGTAAGAGGTACGTTTACACATTTTAATACTGATTTTGATAAAGACGTCATTCATCTTGCAGATTTGGGATTTAAACAGATAAGCGTTGAGCCGGTGGTGGCGGACCCGTCATGTGATTATGCAATTACTGATGATGATATAGATAAAATATGTGATTCATATGACAGGCTTGCAAAGGAAATGTTAAAAAGACAAAAGGAAGGAAACGGTTTCAACTTTTTCCATTTTATGATTGACCTGAGCGGAGGTCCGTGTGTTGCCAAGAGATTATCCGGATGCGGTTCGGGAACGGAATATCTTGCGGTTACTCCGTGGGGGGATTTGTATCCCTGCCATCAGTTTGTAGGCAATGAAAAGTTCCTTCTTGGAAATCTTGACGAGGGAATTAAGAGGACTGACATATGTAATGATTTTAAACGCTGCAATGTTTATTCAAAACCAAAGTGCAGGGATTGCTTTGCAAAGTTTTTCTGCAGCGGGGGATGCGCAGCAAATGCATATAATTTTCATGGCAGTATTAATGAATCTTATGATACGGGCTGTATACTTCAGAAAAAAAGAATTGAGTGCGCGCTTATGCTGCAGGCAGCAGGAAATGATTATTAATGAATTATATGGCAATAATTTATATAATGAGAGTCTTGAGTTATAATATACAATATGAAAGGAGAGGTTAAGATGGGCAGTGATATCGGGATTGATCTTGGAACTGCGAGTGTGCTTGTGTATATCACGGGCAAAGGTGTTGTTCTCAGGGAACCGTCGGTAGTTGCATTTGACAGAGATACGGGAAAGATAAAAGAGATTGGTGAAGAAGCGAGACTTATGCTTGGAAGGACTCCGGGCAATATTGTAGCAATAAGACCGCTCAGGCAGGGCGTAATATCGGATTATACGATTACGGAAAAGATGCTTGTGTATTTTATACAGAAATCAGTAGGGAAAAAACATATAAGAAAACCTAAAATAAGCATATGCGTTCCAAGCGGAGCTACGGAAGTTGAAAAGAATGCAGTTGAACAGGCTGCTTATCAGGCAGGAGCCAGAGAGGTAATGATTATTGAAGAACCAATTGCAGCCGCAATTGGCGCGGGAATAGATATATCAAGACCCTGTGGAAACATGATTGTTGATATTGGCGGAGGAACTACCGATATTGCAGTTATTTCACTTGGCGGCACGGTTGTAAGTTCATCCATTAAAATTGCAGGGGATGACTTTGATGAAGCTATAGTAAGATATATGAGGAAACAGCACAATCTTCTTATTGGGGAGAGGACAGCGGAGGATATTAAGATAAATATAGGTTCTGCATTTAAACGCTCTACTCCTGAATCAATGGATGTGCGTGGAAGAAATCTTGTTACAGGACTTCCGAAAACAATTACGGTAACATCTGATGAGACAGAAGAGGCGTTAAAAGACGCCACATCACAGATTGTTGACGCCGTGCACAGCGTACTTGAAAGAACTCCTCCTGAACTTGCAGCGGACATAGCGGACAGGGGAATAGTTCTTACCGGAGGCGGAAGCTTGCTTTACGGACTTGAGGAACTTATTGAATCCAAGACCGGAATTACAACAATGACTGCTGAGGACCCGATGACTGCTGTTGCAGTAGGAACAGGAAAGTTCGTGGATTTTATGGCAGGAAAACGTGATGAATAAAACTCATGGTTTTTGGGGAGCGTTACAGGATAATCAGGCAACTGATTATTTTGTGACAGCTCCTTTTATATATTAGATGATTGCTTTACAATTACCTGGAAAGAGTGGTTATATTGTCTGAAAAACTAAAGGGATATGTTGAAAAAATCAGGTTCAGGAACGAACTGAACGGATATACGGTATTTGATTTGTCGTGTTCAGATGAAAATGAAGATATGACGTGTGTGGGTAATTTCCCTTTTATTAATGAAGGCGAACATATAGAAGTGACAGGAAGCTATGTGGAGCACAGGACTTATGGGCTGCAGTTTTCGGTAAGCAGCCTGGAGGTTATAAAAAGTGATGACAATATTTCAATAGAGAGATATCTTGCCTCGGGAGCCATAAAGGGGATAGGCGCCGTGATGGCAAAGCGTATAGTGGAAAAATTCGGCGGAGATACTTTCAGGATAATGGAAGAGGAACCCGAAAGGCTTGCCGAGATTAAGGGTATAAGCCTGAATATGGCTGCGAAAATATATGAACAGTATAATGAAAAAAGAGAAATGAGGGAGGCTGTTATATTTTTGCAGCAGTATGGAATATCTAATCAGCTTGCCGTAAAAATATATAATGAGTACAGGGAAGAGGTTTACAGCGTAATCAGAACCAATCCTTACAGGCTTGCTTCTGATATAAGGGGAGTAGGTTTTAAAATAGCAGATGAGATAGGAAAACGCGTCGGAATAGATATGAATTCTGAGTTTAGAAAAAAAAGCGCAGTATTGTACATATTGTCTCAGGCATCCTCGTATGGGCATATATATTTTCCGGAAGATGAACTTATAAGAAACGTATCCGGGCTTCTTATGACCGACTGTACAGATATTGCTGATATTCTTTCGTCAATGACATTTGAAGGCGAAATTATATGCAGGGAAGAGGATGAAGAAAAAAGATATTATAGTAGTTATATGTATTATATGGAACTTAACAGTGCGCGTATGCTTTTGGACCTGGACTGTGAATTTGTTGTATCTGACAGTGAACTTGATTCACGTATAGAGCGTATTGAAAAAAACAGGGAGATTATATTTGCCGATATGCAGAGGATGGCAATCAGAGAGGCAATTAAAAATGGTGTTCTCATAGTTACAGGCGGACCGGGTACCGGAAAAACTACTACAATAGATGCAATAATTAATGCGTTTGAGGCATGGGGGCTTGATTTTTTGCTGGCAGCCCCTACCGGGCGCGCTGCAAAAAGAATGTCAGAAGCGACAGGATATGAGGCCCAGACTATTCACAGGCTTCTTGAAATGAACGGAGCGCCTGATGATGACAGGGAAGGGGTTATGTTTGAAAGAAATGAAAACTGTCCGCTTGAAACGGATGCGGTAATAATAGATGAGATGTCAATGGTGGACATGCCGCTTTTCTATGCGCTGCTTAAAGCTGTGGTTGTGGGTACAAGGCTTATAATGGTAGGCGACGTAAACCAGCTTCCTTCTGTAGGACCGGGAAGCGTATTGAAAGATATTATTGATTCGGGATGTTTTAATGTAGTATGTCTTAACGAAGTGTTCAGACAGGCGCAGGATAGTGATATAATTATGAATGCGCACAGGATAAATGCAGGAAAAAGTATCAGCCTTGATAATAAAAGCAGGGATTTCTTTTTTCTTAACCGCAATAACCCACAGGTTATAATAAGCGTGATTCTTCAGCTCATAATAAAAAACCTTCCGGACTATGTCGGGGCGGGAATACTTGATATACAGGTGCTCAGTCCGACAAGAAAAGGTGAACTTGGGGTGGAAAACCTTAATATTATGCTTCAGAAATATATTAATCCGCCGTCTGAAAGAAAAGCCGAGATAGAATACAGGGAGAGTATTTTCAGGGAAGGCGATAAGGTTATGCAGATAAAAAACAATTATCAGCTTGAATGGGAGAGACGGGGATATCATGGAGTTGTCATTGAACAGGGAGCGGGGGTTTTTAATGGAGATTGCGGAATAATCAGATTCGTAAACACGGTTATGCAGGAAATAACAGTAGAATTTGAAGATAATAAGTATGTAATATACCCGTACACGCTTCTTGAAGAACTGGAGCTTGCATATGCGATTACAATACATAAATCACAGGGAAGTGAGTATCCTGCCGTTATATTGCCGTTGCTTTCGGGAACGTCTCTTTTATTTAACAGGAATCTTTTATATACAGCGGTAACGAGGGCAAAAAAATGCGTGACTATTGTGGGCCTCCCTGAAATGGTACAGAAAATGATTGATAACGAAAGGGAGCAGAAAAGATATACGACATTGAAAAAAAGGATATGTGAATTGCATATGACATCTTAAGGAGGAGAGAGTTTATTAAGGAAGTACTGCTATCAATATTTTTTCCGCAGGCATGTCCTGTTTGCGGAAAAATAATCAGGGAATCGGGGAGCGGAGTGTGTAAGGAATGTATGCCGAAGCTTTCAATAATAAGCGGGGCAAGATGTATAAAATGCAGTAAACCGGTTGAGGCAGAGGGAATGTTGTGCAGCGACTGTGCTGACAGGCAGTTTTCGTATACGAGAGGTTATGCATTGTGGAGTTATAATTCATATACGAAAAAACTTATTTCGGAATTCAAGTATAAAGGAAGACGGGATTACACGGAATTTCTTGTTTCAAAGCTTACATACCATATATCCGGTATGCTTAAAAGCTGGAATCCTGACGTTATAGTTCCGGTTCCTCTTCATCGCAGCAGATACAGACAGAGAGGATTTAACCAGGCTGAAATTATTGCTGATGGCGTAAGCAGAAAAACCGGGATACGCCTTATGAATGATGTTGTTGTAAGAAATAAAAAAACCAGTCCGCAGAAAAAGCTGGATGACAGGCAGCGTATCAAAAACGTTAATGATGCGTTTGCGCTTAATTATGATAATATAAGCAAATACGGAAATATTAAAACTGCTTTGATAATAGATGATATATATACTACAGGCAGCACAATAGACGCCTGCGCTTCACTTCTGAAGAGCCGCGGCATTGAAAGCTTTTTTACAACCTTGTGTATAGGGGAAGGTTTCTGAAAGATTAAGTTCTGTTAATATATATGCCATTATCTTTAATTAAAATGCTTCCATCTTTGTAAAGATGTCCTATTGCCCGTTTAAATTCTGCTTTGCTCATCTGAAATTCACGTTTAATACTTTCGGGAGAAGATTTGTCGCAGAAAGGAAGAAAGCCTCCGTGTCTTGTAAGATGTTCCATTATGATTCTGCCGTTTGCTTCTATCTGCAGATGTGCTTTCTGCCGCAGACTGAGCGTAAGGCGGCCGTCTTCGGTTATTGATTTTACGCGCGCATGAATCTTTTGCCCTACATAAAGTTTCTGATATAATTCATTTTTGGGAACCAGCGCCGAATATTTATTATCCACTGCCGCAAAAGCTCCAAAATTATCTGAAAGTTCGTATATAACGGCTTCTACCATATCATCTTCGGCATATGGGGAATTGCGTAATAAAAGTTCATAGAGATGCATTGTTGCACAAAGCCGGTCGCTTTTATCGATATACAGACTTACGAGTATGCGGTCGCCTTTTTTTACCCGGCAGGTTTGTTCCCTGAATGGCAGAAACAGGTCTTTCATAAGTCCCCAATTAAGAAATGCGCCTATATCGGTGACGCTTACAACTGAAAGATATGCAAATTCACCCAGGGTAATATATGGTTTAAGCGTAGTTGCAATGAGCCTGTCTTCTGAATCCCTGTATACAAATACATTTAACAAATCATTTAACTCTGTGCCGTCAGGTACTTCTCTTTTTGGCAACAGAATAAGCTCTTTTGTTTCGTCATTACTGCGCAGTGTCTCCGGCAGTGACATATACACTCCCATAGGCACCTGCTTTACAACCTGAAGTTTTTGGAAAACGCCCGGTTTGAATATACTCTTCATTAAAAACATCCTTTATTCAATAAATAATAATCATTTTATCGCAAAAAAACTTAAAAAGCAATAAAATATGTTGACAAATGAAGTACACGGCGTTATACTATCAAAGTAGTATATGTTGTTAACAAATTGATGAGTGAAATTCTGAGAGGGGATATACATGTTTAAGAAAATAGTTGCAGGAATATGTCTGTGCGCTGTTTTTACTGTTGCAGGTACAGGTAGCCATCTGGATGCTTCATCATTAAATAATGAGACTGAGATGGCAGGAATATCGGTAGTACTTGAGCAGTATTATAAATCATGTAATGAAGAAAATAGTAATGAAAATAATAATGAAGAATCACCTGAAACGGTAGTACCTGTTGCAGTATCTGGGGCGGCAGGGATGCTGGATAGTGTGACTGACATAAATGCCGGGGATGAAAGTGTTCCGGCGCCGCTTGAAGAAAATATACAGGTTCCGGAAATAAATTCCGGTGAACAGCCGGCGGCAGACCCGGCAGCACAGCCTGAGACGGTACTTGATGCACAGCCGGCGGCAGACCCGGCAGCGCAGCCTGAGGCGGTACCTGATGCGCAGCAAGTGGCAGACCCGGCAGTACAGCCTGAGACGGTACCTGATGCACAGCCGGTAACAGACCCGGCAGCACAGCCTGTACCTGAAGTTACACCGGAACCGGTTTCGCCATATGCTAATAAAGGTATATCCATAGCAGGTGAATATGTCAATATAAGAAAGAAACCTACTACAGACAGTAAAATACTTGGAAAGCTTTACAGAGGAAGTATAGCAAGGATTGTAAATACAGTTGGTGACTGGGTTGAAATTACGTCGGGCGGTGTAAATGGCTATATCAAATCTGAATATCTTGCAATTGGCGCTGATGCTGAAAAGATAGCCGGCAAATTCGGAACAAAGATAGCTATAGTTAATGTAACAACTCTGAAAGTCCGCGAAGAGATGAATACTGATTGTACGATTCTTACACTTGTTCCTGCAGAGGAAGAGTTTGAAGTTATAAAGGAATATGATGAATGGGTAAAGATACTTGTAGATGATAATACAAAAGGATATGTTGCAAAAGAATATGTAACAATTAAGATGGATTTCAGACATGCGATTTCTATACAGGCGGAGAGGGAAAAACTCAGAAGACAGCGTGAACAGGAAGAGGCAGCAGAGCGTGAACGTCTTGCAAGAGAAGCAGCTGCGCGGGAACAGGCAGCCAGAGAGCAGGCAGCGAGAGAAGCTGCTGCAAGGGAAGCCGCACAGAGTAGTTCTTCAGGTAACAGCAGACCGACATCATCAAGAACCGGTTCTTCAGAAAGTTCATCAGGCAGCAGTTATTCATCGAAGAGTTCATCGTCAGGCAGCAAATCATCAGGTTCCTCTTCAACATCTAAAGGAACGGGAAGCGCTGCAGCATCATATGCACAGAACTTTATAGGAAATCCGTATTCATATGGTGGAACAAGCCTTACAAATGGTACCGACTGTTCAGGATTTGTACAGTCCGTATACTCAAAATATGGAGTATCGCTTCCAAGAACATCATCTTCACAGTCAAGTTCAGGAAGCAGCGTAAGCCTTTCGGATGTCCAGGCCGGAGATTTGATTTTCTATGCATCAGGCGGAAGCGTTAACCATGTGGCTATATATATTGGCGGCGGCAAGGTAGTACATGCAAGCAACAGACGTGATGGAATCAAGGTGTCTAACATGAATTACAGAACGCCGTGTAAAGCAAGAAGAGTAGCTAACTAGCAAATTGCTTATATAAATATTATCTAAGGGGATTGTGCCTATGTACAATCCCCTTGTTATTTTTTTCCTGGGAATTCGCACATAGTACAGGTGATAAAATCAAATAAATTCTAATTGAATATAGACTTGCGGTGTGATATTATGTATATGTATGCTACACTATATTTAATATTTTTATGAGGAGGATAAAAATGAAAAGAAAAATCAGATGTATTGGGGCATCCATTCTTTCACTTGCAATGGTATGCTCATTGATTCCTGCAACGCAGACAGACGCAGCAGCCAGTGCAGGAAATTATTCCTTTATACAGGATTATACACTTGGCTGGACAGGCGGAATATCTGTATACCAGGATGGTGCAAGTACGCCTATTGCAAATACGGATGTGCCTGTATATGATGCAGAAGATGCCAATCCGTTTGCACCTGAAGTTGAACAGGCATGGGATGAACCTAATCTCAGACTCACCCAGCCTATTCAGTTTACTACAAGTGACGGAGTAGTTCATGACGTCGAAAGTATGCTTACCAACTTTGATTTCATAGCAGACCCTACAGCCATAGATAATTCAGATATTGACGGCAAGCTGTATGTATATGGAACTACCGAAGGTATTGATTACAGCGGCGGAGTAATGGCTCAGAATGGGTATAACAATCATTCGCTTACGATACTTTCCACATCAGATATGGTAAACTGGACTGATGAGGGAACATGTGATACGCAGAATCTTACTAATGAACCGTCATACAATACTGATGCTATGGTAAAGAACCAATGGGCTACTAAGGCGTGGGCTCCTTCAGGTCTTAAGATTGACGGAGACGGAGACGGAGATATGGAATATTATCTTTTCCATACTAATAGCGGAGCTGTTGGATATGTAAGAGGAGATTCACCGACGGGTCCATGGCATGATGATCTTAAAAATACACTGTTTACACAGGGTTCACCTAACTGTAGCGGAGTAGTATGGTGCTTTGACCCGGCAGTACTTGTTGATAATAAGGGTAATGCTTATTGCTATTTTGGCGGCGGTACCAACAACGATAAGGCGCATGGAAAGACAGGACGCGTATGTAAGATTACATTCGAGCCTGGAACAGGAAAAGTGCTTATGGACGGAGAGCCTCAGGAGATGGATACATATTATATGTTTGAGGATAGTGAGATTAACCAGTTTAACGGTAAATATTATTATTCATATTGTACCAACTTTGATGTACCGGGCGGAAATAAATGGATTGGTTCAGGACAGATAGCAGCTTATGTATCAACAGACCCAATGAATATAGCATTTGACCCTGCAGGGGAAAACGGAGATAAGTACACTGATGAAAATGGAATAGAACATCATTATCTTGGAACCATACTTAATAATCCAAGTACAATATATGGCGAATCATATAATAACCATCATCATATGCAGTCGTTTAAGGGAAGAAATTATATATTCTATCATTCAACCGTGCTTAATAATACTTTATACCGTGTAAATAAGCAGTATCGCTGTCTGCATGTAGATGAGATAGATGTGAATGCAGAGACAGATGAAATAACTATAGAGCCATCTTATGAAGGCGCAGAACAGATAGAGAACTTTAACCCATATAAAGATTTTTCAGGTAATGAGAAATATATCAATGCAACCACAACATCATACAGCGCAGGCGTTAAGTCTACAAGAGATGATGATATGGTAACTGATACAAAGAACGGTTCACCAATGGTTCTTGACGAGATAGATACAGGCGACTGGACAAAGATACAGGGTGTTGATTTTGGAGAAAGCGGAGCTGTTAAGGTATTAGCAGAAGTAAAATCAAATACTAATGAAGGCGCAATTGAAGTATTTGTTGATGATCCTACAAAATCAGGAAATATGGTAGCTTCCATACCTGTATCGGTTAATGACGTATATACTGAATTAAGTACTGATATAGCTGCGCCTGTAAAGGGTGTTCATGATGTATACTTTATATTTAGGGGAAGTGATTATACTGTAGCATCATGGAAATTTACAGAAGGAGAGGCGCCTGCAGAGAAACCTACTTCTGTGCCTACACCAACTGATAATCCAGGAGCAAAGCAGCCTGAACAGCCAAAGACAGAAGTTCCTAAGACAGTTAAGTCAGGAGTAGTAGAATATGCGGTTGATGCTGCAGCGCAGACTGTTAAAGTATCATCAGTGGATAAGAAAGCCAAATCTGTTGTAATACCTGCAACTGTAGACGTAGCAGGAAAACAGTATGCGGTAACGGAGATTCCTGCAAAAGCATTTGCAAACAGCAAGAAGCTTAAGGCGGTAACAATCGGTAAGAATGTTAAGAGTATCGGAGCGAAAGCATTTTATAAATGCCCGGCTCTTAAGAAGATTACGGTTAAGTCTACTGTGCTTAAGAAAGTAGGCAAGGCAGCGCTTAAGGGAATAAACTCCAAAGCTACGATAAAAGTTCCTAAGAAAAAGCTTAAAGCATATAAGAAGATTTTCAAAGGAAAAGGACAGAGTAAAAAGGTTAAGATAAAGTAATATAGAGGGGGAAGATGATGAAAAAGAACATTAAGAGTATTGGCGCGTCAATTCTGTCATTGGCAATGATATGTTCATTGATTCCGGGCAATGTATCAAAGGCTGCAGCAGCTGGAGATTATTCTTATACACAGGATTATACGCTTGGATGGGCAGGCAGTATTGCTGTATATGAGGGCGGTAAATCACATAAAACTGTTGAGCAGGCAGGATTAAAGGTATACGATAAGTATGAAGAGGCCGACAATCCATTTGAAGCACAGACAGAGCAGGCATGGGATGCGCCTAATCTTAAGCTTACACAACCGGTGCAGTATACTACCAGTGACGGTGTGGTACATCCTATAGAAAATATGCTTACTAACTTTGACTTTATAGCAGACCCTACAGCTATTGATAATTCAGATGTTGACGGAAAGCTTTATGTATATGGAACAACAGAAGGATTTTCATACGGCGATATGTCAAGGGACCATCCTCAGGTTACAGCCAATCCGGGTGATGAGCTTGTGGGAAACAAGTATCAGAACCATTCGCTTACGATACTTTCCACATCCGATATGGTAAACTGGACCGATGAAGGTTTTATGGACAGTTGGAATCTGACCAACCTGCCTTCATATGAAGAGGCTGATTTTGTAAAAAGCGGAGTTACCGGAGATGCATCCTGGGCGCCGTCAGGACTTAAGTATAATATTGATGGAAATGGAACATATAAATATTATCTGTTTTATACCAATGGAGGTAATTCGGGATACGTAATGAGTGATTCACCTACAGGTCCATGGGAAGAGCCTGAAGGAACCGCAATTTTCAATAAAAATCTCCCGAATTGTGATGACTGCAGCGTTTGTTTTGATCCCGCTGTGCTGATGGATGATAAAGGTAATGGATACATATATTTTGGAGGACTTTCAAGGACATCGGGACGTGCGCTGAAAATTAAATTTGATCCGGTTACCGGAAGGGTGTCGCCTGACGGAGATCCTGTAAAACTTCCTACATATGCAATGTTTGAAGACAATGAAATCAATCAGTTCAATGGTAAATATTATTATTCATACTGTACTGATTTCGCAGGCCAGAGCCTGACAAGCAACGCCAGCATTGCTGTATATGTATCATCTGATCCATTGAACGTTTCATTTACGCCGGATAATGACAAAACCAAGGCATTTGAGCCGTTTACTGATTCAGACGGAGTATACCGTCATTTCCTTGGAACAGTACTTACTAATCCAAGCTCAATATTTGGAGAGGGTTATAATAACCATCACCATATGCAGGAGTTTAAAGGCCATAAGTATATACTTTATCATTCAACGGTTTTGCATAATACATTGCATCATATTAACAGACAGTATCGTAACCTTCATGTAGATGAAATTACGGTTGATCCTGAAACAGATGCTATCGAGGGAATTGCAACTGATGAAAGTGGAAATAAGACAGTTGCTACTTATGAAGGCCCTGAGCAGATAGAGAACTTTAATCCATATAAAGATTTTGCAGGCAAGGAAAAGTATATTAATGCGACCACAACATCATACAGCGCAGGCGTTAAGTCTACAAGAGATGATGATATGGTAACTGATACAAAGAACGGTTCGCCAATGGTTCTTGACGAGATAGATACAGGCGACTGGACAAAGATACAGGGCGTTGATTTTGGCTCTTATGGAGCTGTTAAGGTATCAGCAGAAGTAAAATCAAATACTGATGAAGGAGCAATTGAAGTATTTGTTGATGACCCTACAAAATCAGAAAATATGGTAGCTTCTATACCTGTATCAGTTAATGATGTATATACTGAATTAAGTGCTGATATAGCTGCGCCTGTAAATGGTGTTCATGATGTATATTTTGTATTCAGGGGAAGTGATTATACTGTAGCATCATGGAAGTTTACGGAAGACCCTGCTGCTAATGCAGCTCCTCCTGTAGAAGATAAAAAGGATAACGGAACAGGAACAAATCCGCAGCCGCAGCCTGAGACTCCTAAGACAGTTAAGTCAGGAGTAGTAGAATATGCGGTTGATGCTGCAGCGCAGACTGTTAAAGTATCATCAGTGGATAAGAAAGCCAAATCTGTTGTAATACCTGCAACTGTAGACGTAGCAGGAAAACAGTATGCGGTAACGGAGATTCCTGCAAAAGCATTTGCAAACAGCAAGAAGCTTAAGGCGGTAACAATCGGTAAGAATGTTAAGAGTATCGGAGCGAAAGCATTTTATAAATGCCCGGCTCTTAAGAAGATTACGGTTAAGTCTACTGTACTTAAGAAAGTGGGCAAGGCAGCGCTTAAGGGAATAAACTCCAAAGCTACGATAAAAGTTCCTAAGAAGAAGCTTAAAGCATATAAGAAGCTTTTCAAAGGAAAAGGACAGAGTAAAAAGGTTAAGATAAAATAATAGAATACAGGGTATTCATAATTAAAAAAATAGCTGTGAGCCGCTTGCGTATATATTACACAATGGTTCACAGCTATTTTTATGCCGTGCTCAATACTTGACATAATCTTATAAAAAGTATACAATAAAAATGTTGTAATATGTACAATGAAAATCAAATAAAGGAGGTGCAACTGTGCCAGATATTAAATTCATAGTTATAGCCAGCATTGTTGTGATTGTGCTATTTGCAATTGTTGCTCTCGTTGTTTGGAAGATGGCAATATCCTATAACAATAAAGTAAGCGCTGCAAAGATAGGTAATGCTGAGGACAAGGCGAGAGAGATTATAGATGATGCATTGAAGACGGCAGAAACTAAGAAAAGAGAAGCATTGCTTGAAGCAAAAGAAGAAGCAATGAGAAAGAAAAACGAGCTTGAAAAGGAAACAAAAGAGCAGAGAGCAGAGCTTCAGAAATATGAAAAAAGAGTTTTGACAAAAGAGGAAGCACTTGATAAAAAGATAGAAGCTCTTGAAAAAAGGGAGGCTAAGGTTACTGCAAAGGAAAATGAGCTTGACAAACTTAAAAAAGAAACTGAAAGTATCAGGGAAAGCCATTTAAGGGAACTTGAAAAAATATCAGGCCTTACATCAGAACAGGCAAAAGAAGTACTTCTTAAGAGTGTTGAGGAAGATGTAAAACATGAAACTGCAGTTATGATAAAAGAAATGGACAGGCGTGTTAAGGAAGAATCTACTAAGCGTGCCAGGGATTATGTCGTAAATGCAATTCAGAGATGTGCAGCAGACCATGTTGCAGAAACAACTATATCGGTAGTACAGCTTCCCAGTGATGAGATGAAAGGAAGAATTATCGGCAGGGAAGGACGTAATATACGTGCTCTTGAAACTCTCACAGGAGTGGAATTGATTATTGATGATACACCTGAAGCAGTAGTATTATCAGGATTTGACCCTATAAGAAGAGAAGTTGCACGTATTGCTTTAGAGAAGCTTATAGTGGATGGCCGTATACATCCTGCCAGAATCGAAGAGATGGTTGAAAAGGCCCAGAAAGAGGTCGATAACCTTATAAAAGAAGAGGGAGAAGCAGCAACTCTTGAAGTAGGTGTTCACGGAATTCATCCGGAACTTGTAAAGCTTCTTGGAAGAATGAAATTCAGGACAAGTTTTGGACAGAATGCATTGAAACATTCAATAGAAGTATCCCATCTGTCAGGTATTCTTGCAGGTGAGATAGGCGTGGATGTGCGTATGGCAAAACGCGCAGGACTGCTGCATGATATTGGAAAAGCAGTAGACCATGATATGGAAGGTTCACATATTCAGCTTGGAGTTGATTTATGTAAGAAGTATAAAGAGTCAGCGTTGGTTATTAATGCGGTTGAGGCGCATCATGGCGATGTAGAACCGGAAAGCCTTATTGCATGTATTGTACAGGCTGCGGATGCCATATCAGCGGCAAGGCCGGGTGCAAGACGTGAAACTCTTGAAACATACACTACCAGGTTAAAACAGCTTGAGGATATTTCAAACAGTTTTAAAGGCGTTGAAAGATCATACGCTATACAGGCAGGTCGTGAAATACGTGTAATGGTTGTTCCTGAAAAGATTAATGATGATGAAATGGTACTTCTTGCACGGGATATGGCTAAGCAGATAGAAAGTGAGCTTCAGTATCCCGGACAGATAAAAGTAAATGTTATAAGGGAATCAAGGGCAATTGATTACGCTAAATAAGCTGTGTACATCAATATTATATTTAAACGCAAGGGAGCGTCGCATAACAGTCAGCGGCGCTCCTTTTTAGATGTATTATTTTTAATAACCCTCATAGACTTTATTGAGAAAACATTTTGTATTGTCTAATGAATAGAAAGAAGATTATAACCGGGTTAGTGTGTATGATGGCAGGTGCCGTATTCGTATATTTCATGAGCTGCTATGTAGATATTGCCGCAGAATGTAGAGGCATAACAGAGGATATAATAAAATCAGAGCTTTTCAGGTCTGTGGATTTTCCATATGATGATTACAGGATGCTGTATTATTACAGCACTGATGAACAGGGGATAAGGCAGCTTGAGGGAGTCAATTCTTCACGCCTTAAAGGTATTGTATATGACAATATTTATAATGTTTTAAAACAGCAGAAATTAAAAAACGTGCATTGTCCGGTTATGTTCAGGTATATGGTGCCGGATAAAATATTTGAGGATTGTTTTTCAATATATTTTGGTATTACGAATGATATAAGATGTTTTCCAGTGTCATATGATTCGGTAAATAATGTCGGGATATCTTATGAGGATTCATGGGGAGCTGCCCGTTCATATGGCGGTGACAGAGTGCATGAAGGAACAGATATAATGGCAGGAAATAATGAGAGAGGATACTTTCCGGTAGTGAGCATGACGGACGGGAAAGTGGAAAAGCTGGGCTGGCTGGAACTTGGCGGTTACAGAGTAGGTATAAGGAGCGCTTCAGGTGCATATTACTATTATGCCCACCTTGACAGTTATGCAGACGGACTTAAGGAAGGAATGGATATTAAAGCAGGAAGCGTAATAGGAACAATGGGAGATTCAGGATACGGAGATGAGGGTACGAAAGGAAAGTTTGATGTACACCTGCATCTTGGAATATATTATGGGGAAGACGAAATAAGTTTTAATCCATATCATATATTAAAGGTTATTGACGGGTTCAGAATGGAGTTTCAAAAATATTGACATTTTTAATTTTAATGATTATCATTACAATATATTAACGCAGAAAGAGGAACTATATATGAAAAAACCATTTGTAACAAAGGAACAGGTTGATGAGATTGTTAAGACATATCCTACGCCGTTTCATATTTATGACGAAAAAGGAATAAGGGAAAATGCAAGAAAATTAAAAAAAGCATTTTCATGGAATAAAGGTTTCAGGGAATACTTTGCAGTAAAAGCTACGCCTAATCCGTTTATTTTAAAGATTTTACAGGAGGAAGGATGCGGGGTTGACTGTTCTTCAATGACAGAATTGATGTTATCTGAAGCTGTAGGATTTACGGGAAGCGACATTATGTTTTCTTCAAATGTAACTCCGGCTGCAGAATATAAAAAGGCATACGACCTTGGAGCATATATTAATCTTGATGATTACACGCATATTGAGTTCTTGGAAAAATCGGCCGGTATTCCTGAGACTATATGCTGCAGATATAATCCGGGCGGAGTGTTTTCGCTTGGAACGCATATTATGGATAATCCGGGAGACGCCAAATATGGACTTACCAAGGAACAGATGACGGATGCATATAGGAAACTTATGGAAAAGGGAGCAAAGAATTTTGGAATTCATGCTTTCCTTGCAAGCAATACCGTAAATAATGATTATTATCCTACGCTTGCAGGTATATTATTTGAACTTGCCGTGGAGCTGAAGGAGAAGACTTCAGCGCATATTTCATTCATTAATCTTTCAGGAGGAGTGGGTATTCCATATACGCCTGATAAAGAGCCTAACGATATTATGGTTATAGGCGAGGGCGTAAGGAAAGCGTATGAAAAGATACTTGTGCCTGCGGGAATGGGTGATGTTGCCATATTTACAGAGCTTGGCAGATATATGCTTGGCCCATATGGAGGCCTTGTAGCAACTGCAATACATGAAAAGCATATATATAAAGAATATATAGGGCTTGATGCATGCGCGGCGAACCTTATGAGACCTGCAATGTATGGCGCATATCATCATATAACGGTTCTTGGTAAAGAAAATGAGCCTTGCACACATAAATATGATGTTACAGGTTCGCTATGTGAAAATAACGATAAGTTTGCAGTAGACAGGATGCTTCCAAAAGTTGATATGGGCGACTATATGTTTATACATGATGCAGGCGCGCATGGTTATGCAATGGGATATAATTATAATGGAAAACTTAAATCAGCAGAGCTGCTTCTTAAAGAAGACGGAAGCGTACAGCTTATAAGAAGGGCGGAAACAGCAAAGGATTATTTTGCAACCTTTGATTTCTGCGATATACTTAAAGATATGAAATATTAAGGATGTAACTGGTATAATTAAAAGGTAAATAATATTTTAATACAAAGGTGCGGTCACTCTAAAGTGGCGGCACCTTTGACACAACTGCATAAAAGCTGAATAAAATATAATAATACGGTTTATGGGGTATAGCATGATGAGAAGGGTAGCAAGGCTTGTAAGATTATCCTATGCGCATGAGAGGGGAATATATGGGCAGGGAATAGTTGTAGCTGTTGTAGATTCAGGCATTGCCATACATGGAGACTTTCTAAATAACCCTAATAAAAGAATTTCTGCTGCAGGATATGCCGGCCGTCTGATTGCAGCGGCAGATATGGTAAATGGCAGGGCAGATTTTTATGATGATAATGGACATGGAACCCATGTTGCAGGTATAATAGGAGGGGGCGGACATATTTATACGGGAATGGCGCCCCTGTGCGGACTGGTTAGTGTTAAAGTTCTGGATCATATGGGTAATGGCAGGCTTGGTGATGTACTGGCAGGGATGCAGTGGATACTGGATAATGGGAAAAGGTATAATATAAGAATTGTAAATATTTCTGTAGGCACGCCCGCAAGAAATGTATATGAAGAAGAATCAAAGCTTGTAAAAAAGGTTGATGAGCTTTGGAATGAGGGGTATGTTGTGCTTGCAGCTTCAGGAAATAACGGGCCATATGAGAGTAGTATAGGGGCTCCGGGAATAAGCAGAAAAATTATTACTGTCGGAGCGGCAGATGATGATAATGCCGTCATTAGCGACAGGGGAATGATAAAAAATTATTCCGGTAGGGGCCCTACACACTCATGTATTAAAAAACCTGATATTGTTGCGCCGGGCAGCGGTATATATTCGTGCAATAATATAACCGGAGGAAGAAGATATATAGTAAAGAGCGGAACTTCCATGGCTACTCCTGTTGTATCGGGCGCGATAGCGCTGTTGTTGTCAAAGTATCCGGATATGACAAATCAGGAAGTTAAGATAAGACTTAAGGAAACAGCAGTAAATCTCGGCATGCCGCATAGCAGACAGGGCTGGGGTATGGTGAACATTGAAAGACTTTTAGGAGATTTCGTTAATGAAAAATATCGTAAGAGAACTTAAACAGTTATATAAACTGAATTACAGAAATATAGTAATGTTTGAACTGATATACAGAATGGTTTTCGTTGTATTGTACAGCAGGATATCAATTAGCCTTATTAACTATATTTTGGGAATATGTGGGTATAGTTATATTAATATAAAAAATATAGGCGAGCTTATGATGAACCCGCTGACGTATCCTGTTTTAATTATTATTATTGTAATTGCGATAATATTTGCAGGCTTTGAAATGAATGTTTTATATACGGGATTTAGTTCGGCGGTGCATGGCCATAAGCTTAAATTTATAACGCTTATATGGAGTTCGGTTAAAAGAACGGCATATATGCTTTTGCCGCGCAACATTTCTGTTTTTGCGGTTGCCGGAGGCTTTTTCTATCTTTGCCAGAGTTTTGCACTGAACAGGCTTATTGGTATTGAAAACAGAATTGCAGATATAAAAAATGGCCTTTTTGATATCAAATTATTTACAACATTTTTTATAATAATTACTGTCCTGATAATAGGATTTATAATAATGAATATGTATGCGGTATGCTATAACATTTTTTTAAACAGCAGTGGGAAAAAAGCATTGTTGCAGGGCAGGAATTTTTTCAAAAAGAGATTTATAAGGACATTACCTGCATATGCTGCGGTGACAGTATTATATACTGCAGTTTATTATATTGTATATGCTGTAATAATGGTTATAATGGCGTGCCTTGTCGTGCTGTTTGCGAAAGACAATCTTGAAATGGCGCTTATACAGGTGATTGGCAGATATATAAACTTAATACTTATTTATTTTGTAAGTATAATATCTATTATACTGTATTCGGGAATATCAGTGTATACGTTTTATAAGTACGAATCAGTGGATGATGAGGTTTTTAAACCTGTTAATATAAAGCACGATTCAGCCTGGAATAAAAGAATTCTTATTATTGTGTCTGTTATTGTACTAATCGGAACGGCATACAATGCAGTAGATGTTATAAGAAATGGTAACCTTTCAGCGCATAATACTTTTGGCGGAATAACTATTACATCACACAGGGGATTCTCGGAAGAGGCGCCGGAAAATACCATCCCTGCGCTTGAACTTGCTATTGACAGTCTTGCAGATTTTGCGGAAATAGACGTAAGGCAGACCAAGGATGGTGAAATAGTACTTTTGCATGATGCAAGCCTGTACAGGACTACAGGAAAGAATGAGTATGTATGGAATATGAATTATGCAGATATACTTAATCTGGATGCAGGTTCGGGATTTGCACGTAAATATGCCGGAACCAGAATACCGACTTTGAAGGAAGCCCTACAGTTGTGTAAAGGGAAAATAAATCTGAATATTGAAATAAAAGAAGGCAGAAAAGATTCGGATTTTGTAAAAAATATAATGGCTGCTGTTGATGAAATGGATATGTACGAGCAGTGCATGTTCTCATCCACAAGTTACAAATATCTTAAAGAAGTAAAAGGATATAATATGAATGTATATACAGGATATATTGTATCGGCGGCCTATGGTGATTATTTTGATGACAAAAACATTGATTTTTTCAGCGTAAATTCTTCATATCTGACACAGGACAATATAAACCGTGCACACAGTTATGGTAAAGGAGTGTATGCATGGACAGTCAATAATAATGTGGAAATGAACAGAATGAAAAGAATAGGTGTTGACGGGATTATTACGGACATGCCGGTATATGCCAGAGAAGTGTTGTATGGAAGCGAGAAAACACAGTCGCTGGTGTCGTATATACGAATGTTGCTTTATTAAAAAACTTCTTGCATTACATTCTTTTATGTGTTACACTAATAAAAAGCATATTTTCTATGTAATTAATTCTGGGATATTTCTTTTATCTGAATATTATTTTTCGGGAACTCTATGCTTTTATTTCACAATAATAAGCAGGAGCGGCCGGATATATCCTCCTGCAGGTTAATACTTACACAGGAGGTATATGATATTTGAATGAGGAAATAACCGCAAACAAAAAGTATAAGGACACGCTGTTCCGTATGCTTTTTAAGAGAAAAAGGGAACTGCTTACCCTGTATAATGCGCTTAACGGCTCACATTACACTGATACACGCCGCCTTACTGTCACAACACTTGAAAATGCAGTATACATGGGAATGAAAAATGATGTCTCCTTTATAATAGGAAGCACCATAAACCTTTACGAGCACCAGAGCACGGTAAACCCGAACATGCCGTTAAGACACCTTATATACTTTGCAAAACAGATGAGCTCATATGTGGATGATTCCATATATTCATCCACGCTTTTAAAAATACCTGCCCCAAGGTTTATAGTATTCTATAACGGAATCAGAAAACAGCCTGAAAGACAGATATTAAAGCTTTCGGATGCCTACAGAATCAGGGAAGACGAGCCGTGGCTGGAGCTTAAGGTGCAGTTTATTAACATCAATGCGGGCATGAGTGAAGATATTAAGAGGTCGTGCAGGACCTTATACGGGTACTGTTATTTTATAGACCTGGTACGCAGATACAGAAAATGGAAAAATATGTCGCTGGATGCGGCAGTGGATAAAGCAGTGATGGTATGCATAAAGCGTGGTATTTTAAAGAGATTTTTTATAAAGATGAGAACGGAGATGACAGGTATGCCAATATCAATATTTGAATATGACGCAGAAGAGGAGCTAAGGAAGGAATACAGGCACGGAAGACGCGATGGGGAACGCCGTGGCATACGCAAAGGCAGGAAACAGGGTATTGCCATTGGCGAGGCTCGTGGGGAATCAAAAGGCAAAATAATTGGAATAGCACAGGGAATTTCCCAGAGCCTTATCAATATCCTTGAATCCTATGGCGAAGTGCCTGATGAATTAAAAGCTAGGATATCATTGCAGAAAGACATTAATATTCTGAGTAACTGGCAAAAAATATCACTTAATGTATCAGACATTGGAGAATTCAGACAGAGGACAAATTTGTAATCTGACTTTGTGAAAAAATTAAATATGCTATGACCTGCCCGGATGCTGTTTACTCTATGAAATATTATAATTTATGTATTTCAGGTTGGAGTAAAGATATTGTCAGTTGAAAAAAAATAAAAAGAGTATTGGTTCCTTGAGGTATAATGATTTTAACCAAA
>CANQEL010000002.1 GCA_947594855.1 uncultured Lachnospiraceae bacterium | reverse complement strand
GCTTGTATTTCTATGTGCTACGGTTTTATCTTTTTTGTTATATAACCAAATAAGAGACTCTTTATCCTCCCATTGTTTCAAATATGATTGTGGAACAAAATGTTGTTTTTTAGGTATGCTCATATATATTATCTCTTTTCACCTTAAAAATATTATAACAGTCCTATCTCTTACCTTAATTATAAAAAGAAGTTTTTAAAAAATATTTGGCAACAAACAATATAATTAATTTTTGTACCCAAATCGTACCCACCACCAATTTCAAAATCCCCGCAAGCCTTGAAAAATCAAGGTTTGCGGGGATTTACCCTTTTACTCAAACTCTATCGTTGCCGGTGGTTTCCCGGTACAATCATACAGCACCCTGTTTACACCTTTAACCTCATTCACAATCCTGTTCGTCACCTTACTAAGAACCTCCCACGGAAGTTCGGCAGCCTCTGCCGTCATAAAATCGGATGTACATACTGCCCTTAAAGCAACTGCGTAATCATAAGTTCTGAAATCTCCCATAACGCCCACGGAACGCATATTAGTAAGGGCTGCGTAATACTGTCCGAGGCCTTTATCTGCTCCCGCTTTTGCAATCTCCTCACGGTAAATATAATCTGCTTCCTGAACTATACGCACTTTTTCGGGAGTAACTTCTCCTATTATGCGGATTCCAAGCCCCGGTCCCGGAAATGGCTGTCTGTCCACAAGATAATCCGGTATTCCAAGTTCACGTCCTACTTTTCTTACCTCGTCTTTAAAAAGCATACGAAGAGGTTCAATTATTTCCTTGAAATCAACTACCGAAGGAAGTCCGCCAACATTGTGATGGCTCTTTATTACTGCCGAATCGCCAAGTCCGCTTTCTATAACATCCGGATATATTGTACCCTGAACGAGGAAATCCACGCTTCCTATTTTTTTTGCTTCTTCTTCAAATACACGTATGAATTCCTCTCCGATTATTTTACGTTTTTTCTCTGGTTCAGTCACTCCGGCAAGTTTTTTATAATATCTTTCCTGTGCATTTACACGTATGAAATTAAGCTCATAATTACCGTTTGGTCCGAATACCTGCTCAACTTCATCACCTTCATTTTTTCTTAAAAGACCATGGTCAACAAATACGCACGTAAGCTGTTTGCCTACAGCCTTTGATAAAAGCACTGCTGCCACTGAACTGTCCACGCCGCCTGACAATGCACACAGCACTTTGCCTGAACCTATCTTTTCCCTGAGCTGTTTTATCGTGGCATTTGCAAAACTGTCCATTTTCCAGTCGCCCGAACATCCGCACACGTCATATACGAAATTTCTGAGCATCTTAAGCCCTTCTCTCGTATGCATTACTTCAGGGTGAAACTGTACGGCGTACAATTTTCTTTCTTTGCACTCCATAGCCGCAACAGGACAATTGGCAGTATGCGCAACCGGTCTGAACCCTTTGGGAACTTCCGCAATATAATCCGTATGGCTCATCCAGCATACTGTAGAATTATTTTCCGAAACGTTTATACCCTTAAAAAGTACTGACGACTTATCAACTATCGTCTCGGTATGTCCATATTCGCTTACAGGAGCAGTCTTTACAAGGCCGCCAAGACCGTAAGCCATAAGCTGTGAGCCGTAACAGATTCCCAGGATAGGAATACCAAGTTCATATATTGCGCTATCATATTTGGGGGATGCGTCATCATATACGCTATTAGGCCCGCCGGTAAATATTATTCCTTTAGGGTTAAGCGACTTTAATTCATCCAGAGACATTGTATATGGCTTCACCTCGCAATATACATCACACTCTCTGACTCTTCTTGCTATCAGCTGATTATACTGACCGCCAAAATCCAGAACTATTACCAATTCTTTTTCCATAGCAAATAATATATCCTTTCATATTTCATAATCTTCTACTTCTGCAGTTCATCAAGCGTAAGTTCAAATGACTGCAGAAATTCTTCTTCAAAAACAGCTATTTCAGGAAGGTTCATATCATCAAGCGCCTTTTTTATCGTTATATGGGCGCTTGCAAATTCCCGGTTTCCCATCTTTTCCTCTTTTATACATTTTATAAGAGCAGAAAGTTTGTCTGCTGCCTTTACAAGCCTCCACAGATATTCATCTTCTTCCTGCTTATAAAATAAACTGTGGTAATATCCCTGCATATCGGAAGGCAGCATTGCAAGAAGTTTATCCGCTGCAATGCTCTCAACCTCTTTATAGGCCGTTTTAATAGCCGGATTAAAATATTTTACCGGAGTAGGCATATCCCCGGTAATTATTTCAGTAGTATCATGATATACTCCAATAAGCGCTGCTTTCTCAGGATTAAGGCTATTTCCGAATCTCACATTACTTATGACGGCAAGCGCGTTGGCAATCATTGCAACTTCAAGTGAATGTTCGCTTATATTTTCCAAATCAGAATTTCTCATAAGCGCCCATCGGTTTATATATTTCATTCTTGCCATCATTGCAAAAAAATGATTATTACCCATTTCCGATTCCTCTTTTATCTTTACTTCATCTATCCCACTTTTAAAATATATATCTCTTCATTATATTTATCATAATAATAAAAGGGTTTTAGACAAAAATCAATTATTATTTCCAAGAATTTTTTTCAAAAACTGCCCTGTATAGCTCTCCGGAACTTCAGCGACTTCTTCCGGCGTTCCTTTGGCAATAATTGTTCCGCCACGGTCGCCGCCCTCAGGCCCTATATCAATAATATAATCTGCAGTCTTAATTACATCCAGATTATGCTCTATTACTACAACTGTATTACCGCCTTCCGTAAGCCTTTTAAGCATATCAATCAGTTTATGCACGTCAGCAAAATGAAGCCCTGTTGTCGGCTCGTCAAGGACATATATTGTCTTTCCGGTACTTCTTCTGCTCAGCTCCGTGGCAAGCTTTATCCTCTGCGCCTCACCGCCTGAAAGCTGTGTAGAAGGCTGTCCAAGTTTCAAATAAGATAACCCTACGTCATACAAGGTCTGAATCTTCCTATTAATTGAAGGAATATGCTTAAAGAATTGCAATGCTTCCTCCACAGTCATATCCAGCACGTCAAATATGCTCTTTCCTTTGTATTTGACATCCAGCGTTTCCCGGTTATATCTTTTTCCCTGACACACCTCGCATTGTACATATATGTCAGGAAGAAAATTCATCTCTATCTTAATTATACCGTCTCCACTGCATGCCTCGCAGCGGCCGCCTTTTACGTTAAATGAAAACCTTCCTTTTTTGTAATTTCTCATTTTGGCATCAGGAGTGGCCGCAAACAAATCACGTATCATATCAAATACGCCTGTATAAGTGGCAGGATTGGAACGCGGCGTTCTTCCTATCGGCGACTGGTCAATATTAATAATTTTATCTAGTTGTTCTACACCTGTAATATCCTTAAAATTACCGGGTATTGTACGCGCTCTGTTTAATTTTCTGGCAAGCGCTTTATAAAGTATTTCATTCACAAGCGAGCTTTTTCCTGAACCTGAAACTCCGGTAACACAGGTCATTACTCCAAGAGGAAATTTCACATTAATATTTTTCAGGTTATTTTCCTTTGCGCCTTTAACCGTAATCCAGCCTGAAGGTTTCTTACGTTTATCCGGTATAGGTATGGATACCCTTTTGCTGAGATATGCGCCGGTAACTGACTTCGGACATTGCATAATATCTTCGGCAGTACCACAGGCAACCAACTCTCCGCCATGTTCGCCTGCGCCCGGTCCTACGTCAACTATATAATCGGCGGCAAGCATAGTTTCTTCATCATGCTCAACAACAATAAGCGTATTGCCAAGATTTTTAAGATTATTAAGCGTTTTAAGAAGCTTTCCGTTATCACGCTGGTGAAGTCCTATACTAGGTTCATCAAGAATATATGCTACTCCTACAAGCCCAGAACCTATCTGCGTTGCAAGCCTTATACGCTGCGCTTCGCCGCCGGAAAGGGTTCCTGCCGACCTTGCCAGCGTCAGATAGTCAAGTCCCACATCCATAAGGAAACCTATTCTCGCATTTATTTCTTTCAATACAAGCGTACCTATTTTCTGCTGAAGCTCGGTAAGCTTAAGGTTAAGCATATAATCATTTAATTCCCTTATAGGCAGTTCCGTAATTTCCGCTATATTTTTATCTCCGACGGTTACAGAAAGAATTTCCTTTTTAAGACGCTTTCCGTTACACTCTGTACAAGGCGTAATTTTCATGAATTCCTCATATTCCTGTCTTGCAGTTTCTGAAGCCACTTCTCTGTAACGTCTCTCAACATTTTTTATAAGCCCCTCAAACTGTACGTCATAGACTCCTACTCCCCTCTGTCCTTTGTATTTTACCTTTACAGACTTGTCCGCGCCGTACAGAATAATATTTCTTATTTTATCCGGATATTCCTGAAACGGCGTGTCAAGCGAAAAACGATATTCCTCTGCAAGCGCGTCAAGTACGCAGCGCGTGTAACTGGATTTTTCAACTACCGACTGCCATCCGTTTACTGCAATAGCGCCCTCGGAAATACTCATTCTTTCATCCGGTATAAGAAGCTCCGGGGCAAATTCCATCTTGAATCCAAGGCCTTTGCACACCGGACATGCTCCAAAAGGATTATTGAACGAAAAACTTCTCGGCTCAATCTCATCTATACTTATACCACAGTCTGCACACGAAAAGCTCTCACTGAAATTCTTCTGCTCCCCGCCAACTATATCCACAACCATAAGTCCGTCAGCGATTCTGAGAACATTTTCAATCGAATCTGAAAGTCTTTTTTCAATACCTTCTTTAACCACAAGCCTGTCTACAACCACTTCAATGTTATGTTTTATATTTTTATCAAGCGATATATCTTCCGAAAGCTCATACATATTTCCGTCAATAACTACTCTGACATATCCGCTCTTTTTCGCATTATCCAGAACTTTTGCATGGGTTCCCTTACGACCTCTTACCACAGGCGCAAGAAGCTGTATGCGAGAGCCCTGCGGAAGTTTCATTATCTCATCTGCCATCTGGTCAACCGACTGTTTCTTAATTTCCTTGCCGCATGAAGGACAGTGAGGTATTCCTATCCTTGCATACAACAGCCTGAAATAATCATATATTTCCGTAACAGTACCAACAGTGGAACGGGGATTCCTGTTAGTAGATTTCTGGTCTATGGAAATGGCCGGCGACAGTCCTTCTATACTGTCCACCTCAGGCTTGTCCATACGTCCAAGAAACATTCTTGCATAAGATGAAAGCGACTCCATATAACGTCTCTGTCCTTCGGCATATATCGTATCAAATGCAAGCGACGATTTTCCGGAACCTGACAGTCCTGTAATGACAACAAATTTATCTCTGGGTATATCTACATCTATTCCTTTCAGATTATGTTCTCTTGCTCCTCTTATACGAATGACATTATCTTTCACTTCACAAACCTCCGTTTTCTGCTGATAATTGTTTCCTAAGCTCGCTTATTGCATCCCTTAGCTCTGCTGCCAGTTCAAAATTAAGCTCTGCCGCCGCTTTATGCATACGCTTGGAATAATTGTTTATAAGTCTGTTTATCTCTTTTTTACTCATTGATTCCATATCTTTTTCAAGCTCTTCTTTTAACTTAGGAACTTCTTTTGAGATACGTATCAGGTCGCGCACCTCTTTTTTAATTGACTGCGGCGTTATGCCGTGTTCTTCATTATATTTCTGCTGTATCGCACGTCTTCTGTTAGTCTCTGATATTGCGTTTTTCATTGAATCGGTAATATTGTCGGCATACATTATAACATGGCCGTCTACATTTCTTGCTGCGCGCCCTATCGTCTGGATAAGCGACGTCTCTGAACGCAGGAACCCTTCCTTATCAGCATCAAGAATTGCAACAAGCGTAATCTCCGGTATATCAAGCCCTTCCCTGAGAAGATTAATACCCACAAGCACGTCGAATTCATCCATTCGCATATCCCTTATAATCTCTGAACGCTCCAGCGTATCAATATCCGAATGAAGGTATCTGACCCTTATATCATTCTCAGCCAGATATTTTGTAAGTTCCTCCGCCATACGCTTTGTCAGCGTAGTAACCATAACTTTATTGTGCTTTTCGGCTTCCTTACCCACTTCATATAACAAATCATCAATCTGACCTTTTACCGGCTTAACTATAACCTCAGGGTCAAGAAGTCCCGTCGGTCTTATAATCTGTTCGGCCCTTAACATTTCATGGCTGCTCTCATAATCAGACGGAGTAGCTGACACACACAGAAGCTGATTAATATGCGATTCAAATTCATCGAAGTTGAGCGGTCTGTTATCCAGCGCCGACGGCAGCCTGAACCCATAGTCTACAAGAGTAGTTTTCCGTGAACGGTCTCCTGCATACATTCCTCTTATCTGGGGAATTGTCATATGCGATTCATCAATGATAATCAGAAAATCATCCGGAAAATAGTCTATAAGCGTATTAGGCGCCGCTCCCGGCTCCGTGCCCGCAAGATACCTTGAATAATTCTCAATTCCGGAACAGAAACCTGTCTCCCTCATCATTTCTATATCAAAATTAGTTCTTTCTGAAATCCTCTGTGCCTCAATCAGTTTATCCTCTGACCTAAAATAGGTTATTCGCTCAGCCAGGTCTTCTTCAATATCTTTAATCGCTTCAGCCATTTTATCAGGCGCCACAACATAATGCGATGCCGGAAATATAACAACATGTTCAAGGTCGCATTTGATATTTCCCGAAAGAACATCTATTTCCGATATCCTGTCTATCTCATTTCCAAAAAACTCTATCCTCACCGCCACATCCGTAGCTGACGCTGGATATATCTCAACAACGTCGCCATGGACCCTGAATGTTCCACGGTGAAAATCTATATCATTTCTTTCGTATTGTATATCAACAAGTTTTCTTAATACGTCATCCCTGTCCCTTATCATGCCGGGTCGTACTGACAACGTCATATTCTGATAATCAATCGGACTTCCAAGTCCGTATATGCACGATACGCTTGAAACAACAATAACATCTTTTCTTTCAGTAAGCGATGCCGTAGCAGAATGTCTGAGCTTATCAATCTCATCATTAATATCAGAATCTTTGGCAATATAAGTATCCGTTGAAGGCACATATGCCTCCGGCTGGTAATAATCGTAATAGGACACAAAATATTCTACTGCGTTTTCAGGAAAGAATTCCTTAAACTCACCGTAGAGCTGCGCCGCGAGAGTCTTATTGTGCGCAATTACAAGCGTCGGCTTCTGAAGCTTCTGTATCACGTTTGCCATTGTAAATGTCTTACCTGAACCCGTAACCCCAAGGAGCGTCTGGATTTGATTGCCTTCCTCAAATCCTTCTACAAGTGTAGCAATCGCTTCCGGCTGGTCTCCGGTTGGCTGATATTCGCTGTGTAATCTGAACTCCATAGGGGTAATCCACCTCCAAAAGTTATAATAAAACCAGACCTCATTATAACATATATATTTTAATTTGTATAGGTGTTTTGCGAACATTAGTTCTGTATTATTCTTTTAGTTGTCCTCCTGTTTTTCAAAAATCAATTTTAATAACGAGATAAACTGTTCTTTTGTTTTGATTTCATTTGTGTATGTTTCCAATGAGTATACAGCTTGACTCTCTTCCACTATTGCAGCAAAAGAACCATCCCCATCTCCGCCGGTTAGCCGACACGCCGCAATCTCTGTACCCCCTATCCGGCTTTTTTTCAATTTCTCATACTGACCCTCTAACATCTCTCTGTTATGAAGCCTGAACTTTTTAGTTCCATAACCTGGCACCTCAATACTTACGGTTCCATATAAAATTTCATTTTTTTTCGAGAAACTAAACTCATATTCTTTTTTGTGTCCTTTCAGGAAATCCTCGGTGCCAAATCGTTCCTCCCACTGTTTTTCTGAAACCTGTTTCAGCTTTCCACCCAATTTTTTATTGGCAAATTTCGGTTCCACTTTGTTTATGACAATGCGGCCTTCTTCTTTCTCACTATTTTTTCCCTCAATTGGCTCTTCTGTCGGATTAGGTTCGACTATCTGTACCACTTGGTTTTTCGTGTCACTCATTTGCATTTTCCTCATGTTTGTGAGCCAGATGCCAGCAAAAATACAGATATATCATGCGACAGTTCCTTATATTCCACAGCTGTCTCCAGACTCTCCCCGGAAGCAATGCAATCATCCAGTTCAGACAAAATGAGCAAAAAATTATCACATTCTCTTTTATGACTCATTTTTTTCTTCAACCGGTCAATCGACAAGTTGCGAATGATTCTTCCTGTATATGCAAGCAATGAGCCAGGCCTCGCTTTTGGAATCGAGTTCCATGTACGCAGATATGTATCATTGACACATTTCTCTGCATCAGACATATTATTTAAAATACGGTAAGATATGTGCGTAAGATTATGTCCGTATTTTTTGTGTAATAGATTTATGCCGTTTTCTTTTCCAAAACAAATCGACAATTGATTCATCCGTATACATTCTTCTTCTCCTCTCCGGAAATAAATTTTAACCATTTGGTTCAAGAAGATATCCTCTTATTTATTAAGACGAAAAATTGACAGACATCATTCAAATTTTTTTAATTATTCCTATTAAAATATCATACAATTTCAAAACTTACCATTACCCGCAATTGATTGTAATTTGTAAAATCAAACATGAAAAAACCGCTTGCACAAGGCAAACGGCATTTTATAATGAAAATTATAACTTCCTTATGAATAATAAATCTATTAATTTAAATAAAACTGATACAAAAGAAAGAGATGATTTTGAATTCAATTAAAAAATCTTTTTTATCAATCCAGATCTTAAGACAATCTGTTAAATCTTTCACCCAATCAAGCATTGCTTTGTTCATCTTGACAGTAACTTTTTTCGGTGCTATACCATTTGATTCCTTCCAAATTAACATAATGTGTTAAATTTTGTAAAATTTCATAATTTGAACATCTAACCATTTTTGCATTTCCACCATACTTTTTTATGACTTCCACAAACCAAATCATTAGGATTTAGAATATTTCTATTGTAGTTCCATTCCTCCATTAATTTTTTATTGTTACATAGCATATTTTGTAATTGCATTATATTAAATCTCCTTAATGTCTTTTAATTATTTCTTCCTTCGATCTGAAATCTGCTTGAATATAATATTTGTCTCCCTAATATTAATTTCAAATTCAATATCAAACAATTCATCATGCGATACATGATACGCCATCTTGCATTGCAATACAAAAATCAAGTCACTTTCATCTGTATAAGTATCGTTTGCATAAGAACCAAACAAATATATTTAAACAGGCATAATCTTCTCTACAAAATGCTCTTTTAATTCCTAAATCTCATATGTCAGCATGATTCCCAACTTTTTCACATTTTTCATTATTCGAACTATTATCTATGTATAATTTTATTATACCATAATCGCCATAAAGCGACTAAATTTTTTATAAATAACCCATAAACATAACAACAGATTATTATTTTTTAAATCTATACTTTCCTTTTCCATAACCGGCTACAGGTTCAATATTTATCAAAAAGCCTGCGGATATAAATAGCCGTTTTTACCGAGAAATTTTTGTCTTTTTTTACATTTCGGTCTGTGTTTTCTCAATTATCCTGTCAAAGTCCGATTCTATTGGCTGGAGTTTATTATAAATGTCATATTCTCCATATGCCTTTTCTAATGCCTGCTGGCGCGAAACCCTCCCATTATCTTTTAAAATATCGTATTTTCTGAATTCAAGAAATGCATTTATACTGTCAGAAAATTCCTGCATGGTAAAAGCATTTTCACGTTCAATCAAATCCTCAATATAGTCAAAATAACCAGATACAGCCCGCTCAAGCTGTCGGATTTGTTTTTCATCCAGATAATTCTTTGCAATAGGAGTATCAGATTTTAGAATACGGCCATCTGGTGCATATTTCCAAGTGGTTAATCCCATATGTTCTTTGGTATGGTCGGCAGATTCATACACAATTTCTGACGCAGTTTTACCAGTAATGGCATAGTGGAACTTATTCTGTACAGTGGCATAAAAATGATGGGTAACTCCAGAATCTTTGTTATAATCAATGCTGCACTCTGCAAAAATATCTGTTATCTGCTGCCAGACTCTGCGTTAACTGGCACGTATTGAACGGATTCTTTCCAGTAATTCTCTAAAATAATCCTTGGCAAAAGCAGTTTTTGCAAGTTTCAGACGTTCATCATCCATTACAAATCCCTTTATTATGTACTCTTTTAGAACATTTGTTGCCCAAATGCGAAATTGTGTTGCCTTAATAGAATTTACCCGATAACCTACCGAAATAATAGCATCCAAATTATAATAATTAATGTCTTTCGTTTGTGTTTTTCCCTCTACAGCACCATGCTGAGTGGTTGTTGCAATTTTTGCAACAACCACTTCTTCCTTTAATTCACCTGTCTCAAAAATTTTTGTAAGATGTCTGCTGACGCCGGATTTATCAATGCCAAATAATTCAGCCATTGCTTTCTGTGTAATCCAAATCCTTTATCGTCTCTCCGTCTGTAACCATTTCAATAAATTTCTATAAAAATTATATATGATTACAGGTTAGAAATCAATTGCATATCTCCTTTTGTTGCTGTACAATAAAGTTATATAAATAACGGCATATTAATGCAGAAGGAGGTCATCATGAATATTTACACTACGGACAAAATTAGAAATGTAGTATTGCTCGGCCACAGCGGAGCAGGTAAAACAAGTCTTGTAGAAGCAATGGCATATCTTGCAGATATGACGACGCGTATGGGTAAAGTTACGGACGGCAATACCATAAGCGATTACGACAAGGAAGAAATCAAGCGCCATTTTTCTATTAACACCTCTGTGATTCCGATCATTTGGGGTGACACGAAAGTCAATATCTTAGACACGCCGGGACTGTTTGATTTTGTTGGCGAAGTTGAGGAAGCAGCCGCGGTTGCAGATGCCGCTATTATTGTAGTATCAGGCAAGAACGGCATTGAAGTCGGCACCAAAAAAGCATGGGAGATTTGTGAAAAATATAAGCTCCCCCGCATAATATTTGTAACAAATATGGATAATGATAACGCTAGTTACAGACAAGTTGTACAGGATTTGGAGGATATGTATGGCAAATGTATTGCACCATTCCATCTCCCTGTCCGTGAGAACAAGGAATTTGTCGGATACGTAAACGTACTGCAGCAGCGTGCAAAGAGATGGACCCAGCATGGAACCGTTGAAAAGATGGATATACCCGAATATTCACTGGAAAATCTGGATATCTGCAGAACTGCTCTTATGGAAGCCGTTGCTGAGACAAATGAAGATTTTCTTGAACGTTATTTCAACGGTGATGAATTCTCGGAAGATGAAATCAGACAGGCACTGCGATTAAACGTTGCGGAATGTAGCATCGTACCTGTGCTTATGGGCTCCAACACATTGGCGCGAGGCATATATACGCTTATGGTCGATATAATAAAATATCTGCCAAGCCCTGAAAAACGCAGCTGTTCCGGAATTAACGCCAAGTCTAACGAGATATTTAATGCAGACTATGATTTTTCAAAACCTAAATCTGCGTATGTATGGAAAACCATCGCCGACCCGTTTATAGGAAAATACTCTTTAATAAAAATAAATTCAGGTGTACTGAAAACAGATGATATTCTGTACAATCATCACAAAGATACAGAAGAAAAGATAGGCAGACTTTATGTGCTGTGCGGCAACAAATTTGAAGAAGTAAAAGAACTTCATGCAGGCGATATCGGCGCACTTGCAAAGCTTACGTCTGTAGCAACAACAGATTCACTTTCTACTTTAAAAAATCCTATTTTGTATATACGTACCGGCATTTCAACTCCATATACATATAAAAGGTACAGCGTAAAAAAGAAAGGTGATGAAGAGAAAGTTTCACAGGCACTTCAGAAGTTAATGCAGGAAGATCTGACACTTAAGGTTGAAAATGATATTGAAAACGGTCAGACACTTCTTTATGGTATGGGCGACCAGCATTTGGAAATCGTGGCTGCAAAGCTTTTAAACAAATATAAAGTTGAAATTGAAATCAAAAAACCAAAGATTGCTTTTCGTGAAACTATACTTAAAAAATCTGATGTTGAATACAAGTATAAGAAACAGACCGGCGGTCATGGACAATATGGTCATGTAAAAATGAAATTTGAGCCATCGGGCGATTTGGAATCACCATATGTATTTGAACAATGCGTAGTAGGCGGCGCAGTCCCTAAAAATTACTTTCCTGCAGTCGAGAAAGGTATTCAGGAATCAGTACTTAGCGGACCTTTGGCTTCATATCCTGTTGTAGGAGTTAAAGCTGTATTATATGACGGTTCCTATCACGCTGTTGATTCCTCCGAAATGGCATTTAAAGTTGCCGCGGTACAGGCATTTAAAGACGGTTTTATGAAAGCAGAACCTGTTCTTCTGGAACCAATAGCTTCACTCAAAGTATCAGCCCCTGACAAATATACCGGAGATATAATGGGAGATCTGAACAAACGTCGCGCCCGTATACTTGGCATGAATCCTGACGATAAAGGCAACCAGGAAATTCTTGCTGATATTCCTTATATGGAACTCTACGGTTACAATACTGTTTTACGCTCAATTACCGGTGGAGGCGGCACATATTCTTATACATTTGCGAGATATGAACAGGCTCCTCCTGATGTACAGGCAAAAGAAGTTGCCGCGCGTGCTTCCAAAGCCAATAATGATGAAGCATAAATAAGCAAAATTAAAAGTCCTGCAATCCTGTGATTTACTCCATTGGATTGCAGGGCTTGTGTTTTAAAAATAATAATTCTTTTCTTTACCCAATCCTGATATTCTAATACCTTTTATATACATTTCCCCTACTGTCTATATCTATCACATATACAATCAATTTTCCATTATCAACCATGTATATTATTCTGTAATCTCCCACTCTTAAACGAAACAAATCTTTATGTCCTTTTAATTTTTTTATATCTTCGCCATTAGGAAGCGATTCAATAGCTTTTACTACTCTGATACGTTCATTTTTAGGAAGCTTGTCAACAAATTTCTTTGCTCGCTTTTTGATGATTATTTTATACATCAATCATCCCCCATTCTTTTTTACACTCCTCCAATGTATAGCCTTTATCCTTTTCGGGATCCAAATCATTTTCATAATCTTCTATCATTCTCTGACAAAAAATATCATCTGCCTCCTCGTCTGCTGCCACTCCCTGTACATATGCCAATACATAACCTATTTTATAATCTGGTAGATTGTCCAGTAATTCTATAATTCTTTCTTTATTGCTCATTTTCTTACCTCTCTTTCTATCTTTTCATCAACTCCACTGATAATAAATTGTGTCATGCTTACTCCTCTTTTTCGTGCTTCTGTATATGCTATTCTTGCACCCTCTTATATTTTTATTATACCATCATTTTAATATTTCCGCTATATATTATAATTAAATTATAAGACAAATGACTTTGTTTTCTTCCTCATCCCACCACAAATACACTTGCCTCATTTCTTCATTTGCTAGTTTATCTCTTTCTTCGACTGTAGCCAACTCCGTACTGCACCGCCTTTGATTGAACTCCTCATATGTTTTAATTACGGGAAATTTGAATACCATATTTTTTACATCATTCTCAAACATCTGCTTATAACAAATAACAAAAAAATCTGCCCTAAGCAGACTTACAAATACATATTAGAAAAGCTGATACGTAATATCAGGCCCTCCCACAAAGCCCTGTAAACTGAGTCAGATGCCGGAAAGAATTATCACTTTCCTACCCAACATAATACACAAATATAATTACCAGTTGCTCCGGCCGTCTTACTCTTATAGTAGTGTCTACAGCAATATTACGTATCTTACTATATTATCCCACCAATATGATATTATCTATAATATATTTATATTATTTATCATTTTTTTAACAATTGCAACTAAAGGTACGTTTTTTGCATTTTTAGGGCCGATTTTTGCATATATCATACAATTACAGGTAATATAACTGTTGTGACATATATTCCATTCTCATAATCCTGTTGTACATATCCGTTATAATTACCGACTATTCGGTTGACATTATTAATACCGATTCCATGCATTTCAGCATCTTCTTTTGTTGTTATGAACATGCCGCCTTTTTTCTTTATTTCACCATTATAATTATTAGCAATTCTGAATACTGTAAGGTCTCCATTATTTTCCATATACAAATCCACATATACTTTGCCCTCTTCACATTTTTTTGCTGCTTCAAGCGCATTGTCAAGAAGATTGCCCAGTATTGCCGTCAAATCAATTTCTTTTATGTATTCAATATTAAATCCTGGTTCTACAAATATTTTTATTTTTGTTCCGGTTTTTTCTGCACTCCCCCTGAAATCAATTAAAAGCGCATTTAAGAATTTATTGCTGCAAAGCATTTCTTCATGCTGTTTATGTACCCTTACCTGCAGTTCATCCAGTATCTTCTCTATATTCTGATACTCCTGTGAATCAAGATATATACGTATCTGTTTTAAATAGTACTTAAAATTATGCATACGCTCTTTATAAGTTTCATCAGACTCCCTTGTTTTAACATATCTCTGTTTCCTCTCTTCATACTTTACCCTGCTCATTTCCTGCAGCGCCTGTTCTTCTTTAAAATGACTGTATTTTGTAAACACATAAAACAATGATATATTACCTACTAACAACAAAAAATATGACAAAAGCATCAATATATCCCTGCCTATCATCCTTGGCCTGGCAGTATAGACATAAGGAATTACGAACATTATTGAAAATGTTACTACAGGTATAATAATGAATAAATTAAACATTTTTACCGTAATTTTTCGCGAATTAATTCTGGATATATGTTTTATTCCCAAAAGAAGCATAAACTGTATTGCTTTAAGAATAATCATACAGCTAATCATTACCGCTTTGTTTTTATACATTAAATGCGCGGGAACTTTTGCCGATACTCCCATAAGGAACCATAAAACAACTTCTGTACTTGTACATATCAGAATTAACAAAAGCCAGTGAAAAACTTTTTCCCAGCTATTGCCTTCAACAAGTATAATTGCCACAAGAAGATAAAGCGTCATTGTGCATATACAATTAAAAAGATTGTTGTACATAAGATGTATGCCTGTACTTATTATAAATACGGCTATACCAAAAATCTGTTCAGAACCCCGTTTTTCAAATAACGGTCTTAATTTATGAAACGACTTAAAGAAATCAAATACAAGATATATTTCTATAGCTATAGATAACATCATGAAAAAATTATATATTATATCATACAGATTCATCAGAATTTCTCCTTATATTTTCTCCTTGTGTAATTAGCGAACTCCTTAAAAAACGTATCCTTTTTTCCACGCGAAATTGTCAATACTTTTCCGTCTGCAACAATAATTTCTTTTTTAGGGTCAAAAGTTGATACATACTTAAGATTTACCATATAGCTGTTATGCGGAATTGCAAAATCAGCTGACTCCAAAATCTGCAAAAGCTTATCAAAGCCATATGGAACTATAATATTACCCTCGCTATATTTCCCGGCTTTTTCACTGCACAAATGCAAGACACTATTTCCTTTAGGATGATGGGTTATGTACACAATATCAGCTACACGGAACTTTATCTTTTCCCTAAGGTACGAGCCCTCAATCTCATAACATTGTTTATTTTTAACCATGTACGCCAATATTTCTTTTACTTCTGCTACTGTTTTTTCACGTGAATCCTGTTTGAGAAGATAACGGTATGGAGATATTTTAACAGTTTCCGGAGTTGGATTAAATATTCCGGAGCACTGTACCAATATCCCTTTATATCCCATTTTATTAAGTCTGACTGCAGTTTCATTTCCATTCATTCCCTGCATCTGAATATCAAGGAATATTACGTCTATATCATCTATATTACTTTCCAGCAAAGACCGGCCCGAGTTATACTCAGAAAATCTTATTTCCCTTTCTTTCCCGAAACATTCTGTAATTATCCTTTTCAGTTCATGAATGTAATTCACATCATCGTCACATATGGCAATATTATACATTACGTTATCCTCCATCAATATATTTTACTTCATATCACCATTTGCAGGATTATCCAAAACTTTTCCGTTTTCATCAAACCGCGAGCCATGACATGGACAGTCCCAGGAATGTTCAGCGCTGTTCCATTTAAGCGCACATCCCAAATGAGGACATCTTTTTTCTGACAGAGTCAGTAGATTTTTAGCAGATTCAAAACCATTTATTAAAAGCTGTGGTTTTATTATACTTCTTGACGGACTGAAAATATCAGAAAATTCATTCTTCTTTTCAAGAACCATATCACTAAGTATCATAGCAGACAACATTGACCCTGTCATACCCCACTTATTAAAACCACTTGCAGTATACAGGTTAGGGGTATTTGCAGAATACCGGCCTATATAATAAATATCATCAAGGCTCATACAGTCCTGTGCCGCCCAAAAACATTTTACATCTGCACCCGGATAATACTTATTGGCAAAATGTCTCAGTTCAGACCAGTTTCCACCCTTTTTTCCTGTACGGTGTCCGCCTCCTCCAATAAGCAGAATATCATTATAATTACGAAATGACATACCTTTTCTGTTTTCGTCCACATACATACCATTTACATATTGTGCATTTTCAAGCGCAAGCACATATGAACGGTGCTGGTAAAGTTTCAAAAAATAACTTCCGTGTTTATTTATAAATGGAAAATGCGTTGCCACTATTACTTTTTCAGCCTTTATTTCACCATAATCGGTTACAGCAGTATTTCCTTTCATTTCACGTACAAATGTTTTTTCGTAAATTTTCAGATTTCCTGCTATTTCCGAAATAAACATAAGCGGATTAAACTGTGCCTGATTAGGAAATTTTACAGCGCCGGCAACACTAAACGGCAGAGAGGTATTCTCACAAAATTCAGCCTTAAACCCAATCTTACACAGCGCGTCCATTTCTTTTTCAAGCTTTTTTCTATTATTTAATGAATATACATAGTTATCCTTTTTCTCATAATCACAATCAAGTTCTCCACAAATTTCAGAATACTTTTCAAAAGCCAGACGATTTGCATTAAGATACTTTTGCGCTGTATCCACACCTCCGCTTTTAAGTATTTTATTATAAATCAAACCGTGCTGAAAAGTAATCTTTGCAGTCGTATTCTGTGTTGTACCGCTACATATACGGTCTTTTTCAACAAGAATATATCCGACACCGCTTTTATGAAGAAAATATGCTGTAAGAATCCCTGTAATTCCCCCGCCGATAATAAGTATATCAGTATTTACACTACCTTTAAGCTGTGGAAATTCAGGGAGTTTTGTTTTTAATGTCCATAATGATTTCATGGAATCTATTATGCCCGGTTTTTACATTTTTAATCCTCATTTCCGGACTGCAGAAATGATATGGCGGTACGTAACTGATTATCATATATAAAATTATTTTTTATCTCTATGCTTTTATTATCATATTTAACTTCTATATCAGGCGTAATGCCTATACCATCTATATTTCTTCCTTTTGGCGTATAATATCTTGATGTTGTGAATTTTATTGCAGGTCCGGCTCCATAAGCATTTAATGGCATTATAGTCTGTACAACTCCCTTTCCATAACTCTGGGTTCCAATTATCGTAGCTGCATCAAAATCCTGTACCGCGCCTGCAAAAACTTCTGAAGCACTAGCGCTGTACTCATTTATTAATACTACAATTGGTTTATTATAGCTTTCTTCAGCAGTAGAATAATACTTTTCACCATCCCCGCTTTTTGTTTCGGTATACATTACAAGCCCTTCCGGAAGTATCCTGTCCAGCATATCAATTACTGTACTGAGCATACCGCCTCCATTATCCCTTATATCCACAATAAGTGATTCAGCGCCTTTAGCTTCTATATCATCAAGTGCCTCCCTGAACTGGCTTACCGTAACATCATCAAAGGAAGATACAGAAATATACCCGATATCAGTATCATCAATTATTCTGTGATATACAGTTGGTACATCAACAACCTCTCTTGATACGGTTGTTTCGATAGTTTTAATGTCACGCAAAACCTTCAGCGATATTTCCGTATTTTCTTCGCCTTTCATTAATGTTACAACTTCATCAAGCGTTTTGCCCTTAACCGGAGTGCCATCAACCTCTACAATTATATCGCCTGATTTAAGGCCAGCTTTATCTGCAGGTCCGTCTTCAAACGGCTTCACAATTACCATACTGCCTTTTTCAACATCCTGCGAAACATATGCGCCTATTCCGGCATATCTTCCGGCATTTTTTTCCGCTAAATCCTTAAACTCTGACTCTGAATAATACGCAGCGTATTTATCACCTATTGATTCTAACATTCCCTTATACATTCCATCCTGGACACTCTTTTTATCTATTTTGTCACTATCCAGATAATATTTGTTTATATAAGCTTGTATGTCATCAAATCTTCTTATAAATTCTTCGTCTACTGCATACGGACTATTTTTCAGCTTATTATCCAGCACCAGATTATGAACCGTCGGAATTGAAAGTATTCCCACAAATAATGCAATTGCAATAAGCGCGCCTGCTATAAATCCTTTTATAAAACGCCTGTCATTATTCATAATAACTCCTTAATATTACCTTGAAACATAATTAAGAGGATTAACGTAACTTCCTCCAACACTTACCCCGAAATGCAGATGTGAACCAGTGGATACACCTGTAGAACCTACATATGCTATGGTTGTTCCTGCGTTCACCTGCTGCCCCTTGGACACTGCCAGCGACGACGCATGCATATATACCGTAAATACCCCGCCGCCATGATTAATCATTATATAATTACCTGATACAGAGCTGTACGATGCCGTCACAACAGTACCCGCTTTTGCCGCGAGTATTGCCGTACCTGCAGGTGCGCCAATGTCAATTCCCTGATGATAACTGCTTGCTCCCGCTGTAGGACTTGTTCTAGAGCCAAAAGGCGACGTTATTTTTCCAGCCACAGGAAGAGGCCATCTGAAACCGCCTGCCGATACATTACCTGTATCAGATTTTTCCGCGTCATCCGTGTTACTGCTGTTATCATCAGTGTTTTCTGCCTGGGAATTTTCTTTAGCCTTAGCTTCTGCCTCTTTTCTTTTCTGTTCCTCAAGCGCTATTCTTCTCTGCTCTTCAAGAAGGGCATTTTCTATAATCCTGTCCTGTTTTTCAATTTCACTGCTATATTCCCCGATTTGCTGCTGTGCATTGCTTATATTGGCATTATAAATATTCAGTTCATCATTTTTCTTATCCATAATCTTGTTTAATGTTTTTTTCTGTGCGTCAAGTTCATCCTTTTCCTCAAGAAGAATCTCTCTTCTGTCTTTAAGATTCTGTTTTTTCTCTTCAAGCTGTCTTTTTGATTCTACAAAATTCTTAAGCATATTCGAGTCATACCGGGATATCTTTTGAATATATTCCGAGCGGTTCAGCAAATCAGATATACTTTCAGAAGCCAGAAGGATTTCTATATAACCTGAACTTCCATTTTCATACATATATTTTATGCGTTTCTTCATTGTCTCATACTGACTTTGTATATCTTCTTCCGCTGCCTGTATCTTCTGCTCAAGGGCTTTAATATTTTTTTTGTTTTTACCTATTTTAGATTTTATATTAACTACATTCCTGGTAACGGCAGATATTTTCCCATCAAGTTTTTCTATTGAAGACAAAATATCGTCTTTTCCGGACTTATATTGATTAAGCATACTTTCCATTTCACTGCGCTCAGCCTTTATTTTCTGTATTGCAGCTCTGGCGTCACTTATAGTATCAGCATGTGAAAAATTAGCTGACACTGCAATTCCCACAAATATTGAAACACATAATACAATTGAAAATATTCTTTTCAGCATACTTAAATATTTCATAATATTTTCCCCTTTCACAACAGACCGCTACACCCTGAGATGCTTTCTCATAGTCCATAAGCTCCCTGCAAAACCTATTCCCACGCCTACGGCAATCGAAACGGGAATAAGGATTCCAAACACTTTACCTGCATCAAGGAATACAAGTATATCCGACAAAACTGCAAATTTATCTGCTATAAATGAAATAATTCCCGAATACATAAAGCGTAACACTATTAGCGGAATTACAGCTCCTATAATACCGATAACCACGCCCTCAATTACAAACGGAAGCCGTATAAAAGAATCTGTTGCGCCAACCAGTTTCATAATTCCTATTTCCTCTTTGCGTACTACAATACCCATAGATACTGTAGTATTTATCAAGAATACCGATACGGCAAGAAGAATTATAATTATTGCGGCGGATACATATCCTACAAGCCTGTTAATATTTCCAAGACCGCGCGCAGCTTCTGCAGAACCTTTTACTTCACGCACTCCGTCAAGTTTCTTAATATATTTTATAAGGCTTCCCTGTCTTGATACGTCATTAAGATACACTTCATACGAAGCAGAATCTTTAAGCGGATTATCTGCTCCAAATGTTTCTGAAATTTCGTTTTCCTCATCAGAAAATACATCTTTTTTAAAATTTTCCCAGGCTTCCTCGGCAGATACAAATTTTACTTCAATAACTTCTTCCCTATTTCTGATATTGTCTCCTATCGCCTGAATGGTTTCATCACTTATACCCTCGTCAAAAAAGACTGTCACGCCGACTGATGTCTCCGCATTTTTTACCATATACTGAAAATTAGACACAATAAAATAAAATATTCCGAACAAAAACAGACAGGCAGATATTGTACCAACTGATGCAAGGGTAAACAGTCCGTTCTGTCTGATATTCTTTATTCCCTGTTTTAAACTATATAGTAATACGTTAATACCTTTCATATGCATACCCGCCTTTACTTTCATCATGAGTAAGTTTACCTGCATTTACAGCAATTACACGTTTCTGCATCATATCGACTACTTCCGGGTTATGCGTAACTACTATCACAGTTGTGCCAAGCTTGTTTACCTCATCCAGAAGTTCCATAATGCTCCATGCATTTTTAGGGTCAAGATTACCGGTAGGTTCATCTGCAAGAAGTATTCCCGGTCTGTTAACAAGCGCCCGCGCAAGAGCCACCCTCTGCTGCTCTCCTCCTGAAAGCTCATTGGGATTAGTCATAAGTTTTTCAGTAAGGCCGACCATCGAAAGCACCGATGCTACATTTTTTTCAATTCGCCATTTAGGCGCGCCTATAACTCTCTGCGCCAAAGCAACGTTTTCAAATACGCTCCTGTCACCTAACAGCCTGAAATCCTGAAATACCACTCCTATATTTCTTCTGTATTTCGGTATATTCCTGCGCTTGATTTTTGAACTGTCTTTTCCTGATACCTTTATAGTACCTGACGTTGGCTCTATCTCTTTAAGGAGCAGTTTGATAAGGGTTGACTTACCGGAGCCGCTCGGCCCCACTATAAATACGAATTCCCCCTTTTTTATTGAAAAAGAAATATCATCCAGCGCATCTACACCTTCTGAATATGTTTTAGATATATTCTTAAATTCTATTATATATTCTTCGTTATCCTGCACTGCTTTTCCTCCATGACTAGTAATTGTTATTCTCCATATACTTAATATACTTTGATACCATAAGCGCAATTTTGAATGTTATCGCATCTTCAAACACCCTCAAATCAAGACCTGTGCTTTTCTGAAGCTTATCAAGTCTGTATACAAGGGTATTCCTGTGTATATAAAGCTGTCTTGATGTTTCTGATACATTAAGGCTGTTTTCAAAAAATTTGACAATTGTAGTAAGAGTCTCTTCATCGAAATCCTCTAACGACTGCCCTCCAAAACTTTCTTTTATAAACAGGCTGCATAACTGCACCGGAAGTTGATATATAAGCCTTCCTATACCAAGATTATTATATGCAATAACATTCTTATCACTATAGAAAATATTACCCACATCCAAAGCCATTCTTGCTTCCTTATAAGAACGCGAAACTTCCTTTATATCTTCTACAATAGTTCCGTATGCAACACATACATTTGTCATTGCTTCAGTATTTAACATATCGAGAATCATATGCGCGGTTTTTTCAAGGTCCTCATACCCTTCAGACATTTTCAGCTCTTTTACTACAATAATATTCTTTTCATCTACAGCTGTAATAAAATCTTTAGACCTTACTGCAAACAGACTTCTGACAATTTCCAGGGCGTTATTATCATTTTTATCAAAACTTCCTTTTGACGCCCTTGTAGATATAAGAAATACTCCACGCCTTACATTTGGCTCGATATGAAGCTTTTTCGCGCGGTTATATATATCTACCAGCAGGAGATTGTCCAGCAAAAGATTTTTAATAAAATTATCTTTATCATATCTTTCTTTATATGCGACAAGCAGATTCTGCATCTGGAATACAAGCATTTTTCCAATCATATGTACATCTTCGCTATCGCCTTTAACAAGCACAATATATTCAAGATGATTATCATCAAACACCTTGAAAAACTGCACCCCCTGTACCTCCTGGCTGTCTGCCTGTGAATCTGCAAATGATATTACGACCTGTTCATATCCGTCTGTATCTTCAAAAGTAGTGGATATAACCTGCCCTTCAATATTCATTATACATATTTCTACACGCGCAATATTCTTTATTCCTTCTATTGTACTCTGAATGACCTGATTTGATATCATACCTTCTCACCCCGGTAAAACTGTATATTTATATAAGTGTTATATAAGTGTATCACTTTAATGCAGAAAAGTAAAGGAGGATAACTCTATATTAAAATCAATATTGTCTACATCTGTAAGCTCAACTATTGCCAAGGCTCTTCCGCGGTAAAGATAACACTCCGACTGCGTATATATTTCTTCCGACAGAGGGTCGGAATTACCAAGTGCCAACAGCCTTACTCCATTTTCCGCATTAAATTTTATTTTTTCTTCTGACTGCGTACACACATTACCTTTCTCATCTACTGCCTCTATCATAACATATGCAAGTACTGTACCGTTTAATTCAGCACAATCACTTTTTGAAACATCTGTACGCAATCCCACGCACTGACCTGCCGTACATATTTTGCTTCTGCTTATCTGCGCTCCGTCCTTATATGCAACTGCTTCTATTGTTCCCGGCTGGTACTCTGCCTCATACATAACCTTGTACTGCATTTCGTACCCTGCCTTTTTCTTTCCAAGAGAAACACCGTTTATTATAAGCTCAATTTCATCTGCGCAGGAAAAGACTTCAATATGAACCGTTTTTCCCTCATACCCGGCAAATGTCCATGAAGATATCAGATCGGCAAACGACCACATCGACGCATCTTCATTTTCATAATCCTTTTCGGGGTCATGCACGCCGATATAAGGCTTCATTTCATTATTCCACACGCAGTCCCTGTAGTATGACTGCGGACGCTTATTGCCGCATACATCAATGTCGCCGCACCATGCATATCTCCACGGATATTTTCCGACGAAGCCTATATCGTCCTTTGAATATTTTACCCGTCCTATTCCGGCTTCGCCCAGATAATCAAGGCTGGTCCATACAAAATCCCCTATCACATAAGGAAATTTTTCAACCTTTTCCCATATATTAAAAATGTCATTTGCAAAAGCTTCGCTTCCGTAAAATACCCTTTCCGGAAACAGTTTTGCATCATTTTCATATCTGTCGGGCATATAGTTGTATCCGGCAACATCCAAAGGCTCTATAAACTTTTCGGTAATCTCGGCAAAATGTTCCTGTGCTTCGGGATCATATAATATACATACTGCATTGGTAACGGCTCTGGTATCATCAAGGCTTCTTATATAGTCTGCAAGCATTGCTGCCGTATTATATCCGTCTGAGCTTCCATCTCTCTCAGGAATTTCATTTCCTGTTGACCACATAATAATTGAAGGGTGGTTCCTGTCACGTTTTACCATAGACGTGACATCATCCTTCCAGTATTTTTCAAAAAACATTCCGTAATCATTCGTTGTCTTAGATACATTCCAACAGTCAAATATCTCGTCTATAACCAGTATTCCCATCTCATCACAGGCATCAAGAAAAGCTTTTGACGGCGGATTATGGGCAGTACGTATTGCATTATAGCCATTTTCCCTGTGCAGCCTTACTTTACGTCTTTCCGCGCCAATATATGAAGCGGCACCCAGTATTCCACAATCATGATGTACACAACCGCCTTTCAGCTTAACCGTTTTCCCATTCAGCATAAATCCATTTTGCGCATCAAATGAAATATCACGAACACCAAATTTTGTTTTACTTTCATCTATAACAACATCCCCGCACAATATTTCAGTTTGCATTGTGTACAGGTAAGGATTATCTAACGACCATAATTCCAGGTTTTCATTTTCCATACATACCGTAATGGTTTCACATGAGCTGGCGCTGCACGTATAATTTGTGTCACTTTTCAATACTTTATTACCATCCGCGTCCAAAACTGTATGCCTTATTATAATCGATTTTTCTTCATTGCTATTATTTTCTACTTCTGTAGACACCTGTATTTCCCTGCTTTTACTGGTAGTAATATATGTTCCCCAGGGCCTTATCATTACATCATTTCCTATTAACAGCCATACAGGTCTGTATATTCCAAGTCCGCTGTACCATCTCGTATTAGGCTGGTTACTGATTACAGTAACTTTTATTTCATTCTCGCTTTCATATTTAATATATTTTGTTATATCACAATGAAACTCCGTATAACCATATGGGTGCCGTGTAATAAAATTTCCATTACAGAACACCGACGCATTCATATATACTCCCTCAAGCTCCAGAAGCAGTTTCTTTCCTTCCCATTCTTTTGGCGCATATATTTTTTTCACATAATCATATGCCCCGTCCACGCAAAATGCATTATTCGCCTTTCCCTTTGCCTCTTTATCACGGGCAACCGTCACACTGTAATCGTGTGGAATATCTACTTTCTGCTCCGGTGTCTGAATCCAGAAATATTTATCAATTTCAGCAACGGAAAATTTCCAATCCTCATTTAATAAAATACGCTCCATTTTTATCTCCTTTTTTATATAATTCAAAAAGAGGCTGACCACTTATTATAGTGTAAACAGCCTCTTTAAATATACTACATTTTTTTTACAATGTACAGTAATTAATTAGTAATTACCTGCTCTGTTTCTTTATCAAACAAATGAGCCTTTGACATATCAAATGCTATTGTAACGGTATCTCCCGGTCTTGCAGTAGTACGCGGGTTAACCCTTACGGTAATATCATACTTATCAACCGTAAAGTACAGGAATACTTCTGCACCAAGCATTTCATATACCTTAACCGTTGCATCCAGACAACTTTCTTTTGCCTGTGATATAAACATTTCTTCGTCCTTAATATCTTCAGGTCTGATACCGAGAACTACTGTCTTATCTTCATATCCTGCGTCAATAACTTTCTTAGCCTTTGATTCAGGAAGTCTTATTGAATAATTGTCACCAAACTTAAGGTCTACATTATCTCCCTCTTTAACAACCTTAACATCAATAAAGTTCATCTGTGGAGAACCTATAAATCCTGCAACGAAAAGGTTGTTAGGTTTCATATAAAGGTCAAGCGGCGTATCTACCTGCTGTATAACACCATCTTTCATTACTACTATTCTGGTACCAAGCGTAAGAGCCTCGGTCTGGTCATGCGTTACATATATAATAGTTGTCTCAAGTCTCTGATGAAGTTTTGAAATCTCAATACGCATCTGTACACGAAGCTTTGCATCAAGGTTTGATAAAGGCTCATCCATTAAAAACACCTTAGGGTCACGCACGATAGCACGTCCCATAGCCACACGCTGTCTCTGTCCACCTGACAAAGCCTTCGGTTTACGATCAAGCAGATGTTCAATATCAAGAATCTTTGCAGCCTCATGAACCAGTTTGTCAATTCTGTCTTTCGGAGTCTTCCTGAGTCTGAGTCCGAATGCCATATTGTCATATACTGACATATGAGGATACAATGCGTAGTTCTGGAAAACCATCGCTATATCTCTGTCCTTAGGCTCAACATCATTAACCAGCTTGTCGCCTATGTACAATTCTCCTTCCGTGATTTCTTCAAGTCCTGCAATCATACGAAGCGTTGTAGATTTACCGCATCCTGACGGTCCTACAAAAATAATGAATTCTTTATCTGCTATTTCCAGATTAAAATTCTTTACTGCAACAAATCCGTTAGGATATGTCTTGTTGATGTTTCTTAATGATAAACTTGCCATTTTCTGTTTTCCCCTCCTAAAGGTCTTATAACTTCATTCAGTATGCACAAATATTTTATTTAAATGTGCTCGCAACGTATATAATACACCTTATATAAACAAAAATCTATATTGTTTCTTTACAAAATATTCACTATTATTTTGTGTAATTTGCACATACATCTTAATCAAGAAATCTTTTCGCGCCTATAAAGCCTTCCCCAAGAACCTCTCTTATATCAGATATCATAACAAATGCCCGCTCGTCTTTTTCACTTATAATTCTTATTACTTTTATATATTCCCGTTTGGGTACCGCACATATAAGCATATCTTTATCATTACCGCTATACATACCTTTCGCTTTTACCAATGTAACGCCCCTGTTTACTTTATTCATTATCTGAAAGGAAATATCGTCTGAATTATCTGTTATTGCAATAACAAGTTTGGAATATCTGATTCCGCTTACGACAGTATCCATGACTTTGGAAGTAATATACACGGCAATAACCGCATACATAACATTCTTTACGCCAAATGCCATTGCTCCAAGAGCGATTATTACCGTATCAATATACATAATAACCGAAGCCGTACTGTATTGCGGGATATAATGTCTTATAATCGCGCCAAGAAGATCTGTTCCGCCCGTAGAAGACATCCTTACCATAACAATGCCAAGACCTGCACCCGACAATACACCGCCATATACCGCACCCATAAGCATATCGTTTCCCAAAATTGATATATCGGGTATTAATGACAGCTCCGCAGTAAATATAACTACGGCAAAAAATGAACGTATAATATATTTCTTCCCTTTTACATATCTTCCTGCAATAAACAGCGGTACATTTATAACGGCATTGGTAATCCATACCGGAATTCCCCCATTAATAAATGAGCGTGTCCAGTATTCTACAATAATAGCAAATCCTGACACACCTCCGGTTACAAGGCCCAACGGTTCATATATAAGCCTCACGCCCGCAGCCATAAGGCTTACCCCCGCAAATATAAGAATAATATCCAAAAACACATTTTTTCTAAGCAGAATACCCAGCAGAGACACTCCTCTCACATGCTTAACTGTTCTCCTTATTATATTCTGCCAATAGTGAGTCTAATATACGTTCCTTTCTTTTATTATCCATATATTTTCTTTTTATTATATTAAAATACAGATTCTCTATACCAAGTTTTTTAATCCATTTAGCAGGCTTCATATTCTGCATTACCATATCATCCGATATGTTGCCCACTCCAACAAGAAGCTTGGAATTAAGTTTTGATTTATTCTCTGCAATCCAGTTTTCCAGTTCAGGACTCTTAAATATAAGAAACAGCACATCAGGAACCTTGGTATTAATATCATTAATAACACTTTCATCATTGTAGCCTGCGTCCATTGAATACATCCCGCACATATCTGCATCCGGGTTACGTTTAGAAAAAAGCTGTATGAAAAGTTCCGTATCTTTATGGCTTTCTCCAATTACATACACTTTTTTATTCTTACATAATTCTCCAATCACCCTTAAAAGACTGCGGTAACTATTTACTGCTCCTCTTACTTTTTTCCTCTGTACCCTGCTAAGTATAATATCTTCTGCCGGAAGTATAAGCGCCGCATCTTCTGCAACATCTTTTCTATATTCCTGGTCTTCAACTATACTTTTGAGCGTACCAATAGAAACCATATATATAACATTTATGGCATCGCTTGTCATATATGACTGAACAAGACCCCTAAGTTCCCTTTCATTTATTGCATTTACAGGAAGTCCCATTATATCCACAATTCCGCCCATAAGCTACCATCCCCCGGTAAATATTATTGATTAGTCAATATGCCTGAATCCGCTGAACCTACAATTATAAGAATATCAATTCCTTCATCAAGCTGTGTGGTTTCTATTCTGGCACCATCAAAATAGTGTTTTAAATCTCTTCCCATACCCTCTTTTGCTACATATATAATAGTATTCTCAATAATCTCAGAATTATCTGCTATTTTCACCACCGTCAGGCCGTCTTTTTCAAGCATGCTCTTAGTAGCGGTAGCAATTCCTTCCGTACCGCTTCCGTTAAGTACCTTTATATTTTTTCCGGCTGAAGGAATCGAAACATCATTAACCTGTTCGGTAGTATGTTCATCATCCGAAAGAATAGTATCATACTGCTGCTTTGCTTTCTTCACACTGATAAGATACTCTTCCATATCTACTTTGCCCGGAATCATATAACAATATATATATGCCGGATTGACTGCCGCATATGTATCTGCATATTTAAGTTTACTCTTCACTTTCAGATTAGATACTAAAGATTCATATTTTAATTTTATGAATCCCGTCATATCATTATTGCTTACATACTGCTGTGCCTCACTTATAAGGCTGTCAGACGGAGTATATAATCCGGTGTCTGCATCTTTATTAAACCATCCCTGAAACACACTACTTTCTACAGCTGTATAATATCCAATATCTATTCCTAAATAATCTTCCAGCATAAGTATTCCGTATTCATATGCTGTATTATCAGAAAAATAGCTGTTAAGCAGCGACATTCTCATAATCTGAGGTACATCGGCTCCTGCTGCGCACATTCTCTTATATACTTCACTCCCAATTGTAAACTGTGTATTAGCAGGAATTGTTATAAAATCCAGATTTCCCGTCGTTGTATTAAGCACCTCTATAATCATACCTTCAACTTCAGAAGTTTCAGAATTAACAGAATATATTATATTACGTGAAATTTCATCAGCCGTAATGTCCCCGACTATGTCAAGCATGTCCTTTCCATGGGTTTCATCAGCCGTCACTTCATAATACTTCATTGTAAGTCCATAGCTTCCCATTGCAACTACAAGAAGCAGTACTACAGTAAAGAACGACCTTAGAAACATTACAAATATTATTTTCCCTATGCTGTTTTTCTTTTTCATTACAGCTACCTGCCTTACCTTTTATTACAAAACGATATTTCCCCAATTATCGCCATTCTATCACAATAAATAGAAAAATACAAATATTGTTGCTCATTTCACAAAAAAAAACTATACTTAGTAATAATAAATTAATTAAGTCAGGAAGAATGTATAAATGAAAACAGTTATAATCACAGGTGCTTCACGCGGAATCGGCAAAGCCACTGCACTGCGTTTTGCAAAAGAAAATGTTCATATGGCAATTACCTGCCGTAAGAATTCTTATATGATTGAGGCGGTAAAACATGAAGTCATGTCGCTCGGTTCAGACTGTATAATCTATACCGGAGATTTATCTTTATCCGGCAATGTAAAAGAACTTTTTACAGCTGTAAGGGAGGCTTTCGGCGATACAGATATACTTATTAATAATGCCGGTATATCCCATATCGGACTTTTACATGATATGTCTGATGAAGAATGGCGTAATGTCTTTGGCTCTAATATGGACTCCGTATTTTACTGCTGCCGGGAAGCGATTCCTTCGATGATATCAAAAAAATCAGGCTGTATAATCAATGTATCTTCAATATGGGGAGAGTGCGGCGCCTCCTGTGAAGTTGCATACTCCGCATCAAAAGGAGCCATCAATGCATTTACCATGGCTCTCGCCAAAGAGCTTGCCCCAAGCAATATACCGGTAAATGCCGTCTCCTGCGGAATAATCGATACGGAAATGAATTCAGTCTTTACCCCTGATGAAAAAAACAACATGATTAACGACATTCCTTCAGGCCGCTTCGGAACCCCTGAAGAGATTGCAGATATTATATATTCATTGAGTTTACAGAGCCCTTATCTTACCGGTCAGATAATTACCGCTTGCGGTGGATTAATATAACTGCTATACTTAATTGGATATAACTTTATAGGAGGAAGAAAAATGATAACTACCAGTTCAAACGTGTGCATACTTATCTCAATAATCTTTTATCTGATTCTGGTTATTGGCATAGGTATATTTTTTGCACGCAAAAACAATTCGACCAAAGACTTTTACCTTGGCGGACGTAACCTCGGTCCCTTTGTCACCGCAATGAGTGCAGAAGCCTCGGACATGAGCAGCTGGCTTCTTATGGGACTCCCGGGCGTAGCTTATGCCACAGGCGTTGCAGACGCTGCATGGACTGCAATAGGACTTGCAATAGGTACATATGTCAACTGGCTTATTGTTGCAAAACGTCTCAGAAAATATACTGAAATTGCAGGAGATTCCACAACGGTGCCCGAATTCTTTTCAAAGAGGCACAGGGATGATAAACATATCCTTTCAATCATAGCAGCTCTTGTAATTATAGTATTCTTTATTCCATATACGGCTTCAGGATTTGCTGCATGCGGAAAACTTTTCAACAGTCTTTTTGGAGTGAACTATGTAACCGCAATGATTATCAGCGGAATAGTAATCGTTCTGTATACAACGCTTGGAGGATTCCTGGCTGCAAGCACATCAGACTTCTTACAGAGCATTATTATGACAATAGCCCTGATAGTAATACTCGGTTTTGGCGTAGTAAGCGCAGGCGGTATGGGCGCCGTTATAGAAAACGCGAAATCACTTCCGGGATATTTCAGCTTTACACAGACATATTCAGACGGCGCGGCCGCTCCTTATCCGCCTCTTACAATCGCATCAATGATTGCATGGGGACTTGGTTATTTCGGAATGCCTCATATCATATTAAGATTCATGGCTATAAAAGATGAACGCAAACTTAAGCTTTCCAGAAGAATCGCTTCAATATGGGTTGTAATATCACTTTCCGTTGCAGTATTCATAGGACTTATGGGTAACGCAATGACCAAAAACGGAGTGCTTGAAACATTAAAAGACCCTGAAACAATTATTGTTGAAATTGCCAAACTTATAAGCTCACATGGTATACTTGCCGCCATAGTAGCAGGCGTAATTCTTGCAGGCATCCTTGCTGCAACAATGTCTACATCAGACTCACAGCTTCTTGCTGCTTCTTCAAGTATATCAAAGGATATCTTAGAGGATGGTTTTAAATTAAAGTTATCTAACACTGCATCTATGATAGCTGCGCGTGTTACAGTTGTAGTCATTGCAATAATCGCAATATTTATCGCAAGCGACCCTAACAGCTCGGTATTCAGCATAGTATCGTTCTCATGGGCCGGTTTCGGAGCTTCTTTCGGACCTGTCGTACTGTTCTCGCTTTTCTGGAAGAGAAGCAACAAATGGGGCGCTCTTGCAGGAATGTTAAGCGGCGGTATAACCGTATTTGTATGGAAATTTGTTCTGAATCCGCTGGGAGGAATATTCGGTATATATGAACTTCTTCCGGCGTTTATAGTAGCATGTATATTCTTTGTAGTTGTGAGCCTTGCTACACCTGCTCCTTCTAAAGAAATTACTGACGAATTTGAAAAAGTAAAGAAAGCTGTTGCAGAATAATATGAAAATCGGTCTGGTTATGGAAGGCGGCGCCATGAGAGGCATGTATACCGCCGGCGTAATTGATGTATTTATGGAGAATAATATAACATTTGACGGGGCTATAGGAGTTTCGGCAGGAGCTGCTTTTGGCTGTAACTATAAGTCCCGTCAGCCCGGCCGCGTCATACGCTACAACAAAAAATACTGCAGGGATAAAAGATTTGCCAGTCTTGGCTCCCTGCTTTTTACGGGCAACCTTTACGGCGCCAAATTCTGTTATCAGACAATTCCGCAGCTTTTAGATGTATTTGATACCGAAACCTTTAAGAACTCACCCATGGAATTTTACGCTGTCGGCACTGATGTAAATACTGGGAAAGCCGTATACCACAAGTGCAGTACCGGTGACTTTACCGACATAGAATGGCTTCGCGCATCAGCGTCAATGCCCGTTGTTTCACAAATTGTCAATATCGGAAAATATTCTCTTTTAGACGGCGGGATGTCCGACTCTATCCCGATAAGATATTTCCAGCATAAAGGTTATGAGAAAAATGTCATTATACTGACAAGACCTTTGGGTTACCAAAAATCTCCCAATTCCTTTATGCCGCTAATAAAACTTCTCTACAGAAAATATCCTTTATTCATAAAAGCAATACAGACAAGGCATATACGGTACAATAAAACTCTGCAGTATATTTCAGAACAGGAAGAAAAAGGCGCCGTCTGCGTCATAAGACCAAGCCGCGCCATTACCCTCGGCGCAGTAGAGCGCGACCCTGATAAACTGGAAGAAATATACCAGCTCGGCAGATGTGACGCCGAGGAGCGTATTAAGGATGTACTGGGCTACCTGGTATAAGACTGTTTAAGATACCAGATATTGTGCGCCAACAACAACCCGCCATACAACAGGACAGACAGCAAAATTATTGAGAAAAAGTCGCGAGTTAAAGAATTAGTAGCCCAGCAGATACCCGAAATGATAAAGTGGCTTATAATATATGCGGCAGGATAAAGGCCAAGCCTCTCCACCCAAATGCGTATTTGCTTTTTCTTTCTTGTGACAAACCATACAATTATCATAATTGCCAGTGCTGAAACTGCAAATATAAGATAGTATCCAAGCGTCAGTCTGGGCAGGGTAATTACGTGTTCAGTATCTACATCCGTTTCAATTTGATTTTCAGCGTATGGATCATACTTTGCAATACAGATATTCTCGCTTTCATCGTTTGGAACATATGAGATAAACATTGGTTTACTTCTTCCTGTGACTACCGCTGACAGATTTTCATTCCTCTTTGAAAACCATCTGTCCCAAATAGTAGTCCATGCCTCAATATCGCAATAACAGATACTGCTGTCATCAGGATCATCATAGACTCTGTAATCAAAGTCTGTTACACTTTCATCAAAATTCAAAATAATACCTTTATCGCCGTATTTTTCGAGTGTGACAATTCCTTCAGAATAAGGAAGATAACTTGGAGCGGACAGCTTTACAAACACGGAAACGGCAAAAAACACAACAAATACAGTCGTCATGGCAATTATATTAATTTTCTTTATTTTCATCTTCCGGCTGAGGTTTTTAAGCGGCGCTGCATCATCAGAATTCTGTATCGGCTTTGGGTCTTTGGTTCTCTCATATTCATTCATACAAGCCTCGCAGTTTTTAAGATGTCCTTCTATAAAAGCTGCCGTATCGGTGCTGACCATATCCTCGGAATATAAAGGAAGAAGGTCACGTACAATGCTACATTCATTTTTCATAATTTTTGTCCTCCAATCCTGACTTAATCATCGCTTTGGCCCGGTGGTAAGTCACACATGCCCAATTATCAGATTTACCGAACATCTGCCCTATCTGCCTAAAACTCAATTCTGCAAACACCCTCCACATAAAGACTTCCTTATATGTTTCCGGCAGGGTATGCAAAATGTTCCTTACTGCTTCTGCTTCTTCCTTTCTTATACACAGTTCTTCGGCAGTTGCTTCTTCAGATGGCAGTTTAAAAAGCTCTGTTTCATCAATACTTTCTGTCCTGGCAGATTTTTTCAGATATGTATAATAGCAGTTTTTGGCTATCTGACAAAGCCACACCCGTATATCGCAGCCGCCGCGGAATCCGTTTATGGAGCGCATTGCTTTGAAGAATGTCTCACTTGTAATTTCATCAGCTATGTTCTCGCTTCCGGACAGCCTGCGAATGTAGCGATACACATCATCAAAATAGGTCCGGTATACTTTCTCGAATTCCGTCACTTTACCACCTGCCTTCATATATAAGACTTCACAGAGCTCAAAACCTTACAGGAATCCAAAAATGTTTTAATTCAATTCTGAAAAAAATGTTTTATAACTCGATTTTTTTCAAAAAAATAAGTATGTATTACAATTTTCTACTTTACATGAACCATATTTTATCATATACTGTAATATTATAACAGAAAGGAGAGTACATGTTTTCTACAAATATAAATAAATACAAACTTTTCAATGAAGATGCCCTTAATCTCATCTCAAGAATTCCTAACAACTCTATTGATCTTATTTTAACCGACCCGCCATACAATATATCCCAACGATCTACCGGTAACATAAAACTCACAAATGGAAAAACAATCAATAACGATATTGCCGAATGGGATAAAATAGCATTAAACCCATTTGATTATGTAAATGACTTCAAACGCATATTATCGCCTAAAGGAAATATATTTATTTTTACAAGTTATTCACTTCTCGGGAAATGGCATGAAGCTTTTGATAAAGAATTCAAAACTTTTCAAATCTTTGTATGGCACAAAACAACTCCTACCGAAAGCGTTTATAAAAACAGTTTTCTTAACAGTTGCGAATTAGTAGTCTGTCTTTGGAACAAGCATCATACCTGGAATTTTTTAGGACAAAAGGAAATGCACAATTTCTTTGAATGTCCTTCTTGTCGATATCCTGAAAAAATATCTTTTCCAAATCATCCAACTCAAAAGCCCCTTGTACTTATTGAACATTTGATTAATATAGCGTCAAATCCAAACGAAATAGTATTAGATCCTTTTATGGGGGTTGGTTCTATTGGTGAAGCAGCATTAAATCTGAATCGCAGATTTATAGGATGTGATATTTGTAAGGATTATTGTAATGCATCTCTAAAACGTCTCTCGAAATTTTAGCACTATTTTTCAATAAATATGTGCTATACTAATATATTACATACATAAGGAGGTACTTATGATCAAACACTTTAGAATACACGGAGATAACATTGTTGAATGTGAACGTCTCTTCAACCTTATCTCAAAATCTATCCAAATACAAAAAGCAGAACGCTATTTTCTTTCACCTGCATGTCCATCTGTTAAAGTAACTACCACCGATTCTGACATTTTGTTTTTTGAATATTTCCCTGGTTTTAACAAAAATACAAGTGACCGCTGGACTTCCAACATATTCCAAATTTTAAAAGATAACGGGAGCTTTCTAAACGAAACTCCGGATGTTCTATTAACAGAGAAAACCGATACTGGCGAAAAAATACTTATTGCTATTGAATTTTGTAGCGCATTACAAGCGGGTAACCAAGCATGGCAACGTAGCGGGCGAGCATATTCGACTGCACGAGCTAATATTTGCCCATATCTATATATCATCGACTTTGTAAAATATGAATTAGACGAGAACAGAAACAGAAAAGCACTACGTTTTCCTAATGTTGCTATCCCTTATAGTTACTATAACGCATCAAAGCATTGGAAATATCCTGCCATACAGGTCTATTTCAAATCAGAAGAGTTCCAACCTTCTTTTGATTCATCATTACAAAATTTTGATACATCACTATTTGGAGAAAATGATGTATATTCATTGCTTTATGGCTTAATATATAACACTGATGTAACTCCTATATACTCTTCATTAATCACAAAAAGCTTAAAAATAATGGATTACATGGCAACATCAAGCAGTCCAAATAGTTATACCAAAGAAGACTGGTCATCTATACAAAATGATTACTCTGGAGACATCATTGCATTTTCAATGCAGAATAACCGCTTCCCCTTTACAAAGAAAATTGCCAAAAAATCAATCACCGGCCGCAACAAAGATTTTGCAAACTTAGCAACCAAATATAGCATTGGAATTGCCTCTAAAGATTTGCCTTTTGGTTTAATTCCTTATTATAACAAAATTGCATTTACAAATGAGTTACTTACTCTTTATCCTGAAATGAATGAAGAATTTTACACAAAATTAGCTACCCAAGGCAATTTGATTATTTGCATATTCAAGGGATTCAAGCCACACGGAGATGATGCACGACCAGATAGAGGTATTCTCCCTCTAATTGCAATGCTTTTCAGTGAATCTACTGAAATTCTTACATTTGTATATGGTGAAACTTTGAAATCCACCATACAAAAGTTAGACCAAAACATACTATCTTTATCTGGTGAAAACGGATTATGGAGCGCTATTGTATCATTAAGTGATTTTATTATACTTGACGCACCAAAGATACCGAAAGTTGTTGGAGCTCCCAATATTGTTCGTTTAATACCAAACAGTGATAATAAGGCATTTTCCTTATCTGTGAAAAAGCAGGCAACAGATATGTTTATTTCTCCATACCCAACTCATTATACCGAAAATGATGTTGATACTTTTATACACACTATTTTTAACTACATTATTCCCAATGCATTTGAGGGATTTTGTAATCCTCCAGGTGGTGATTGGAGTGGCATATCGCTAATAAATAGTATTAATCCTGCAGTTGGTACAGAATTTAGATGGTTGACCCTGCCACGTGTAAGCGATAGCAAAAGACCTGACCATATTACCATTCTATTCAATTTATTTGAAAAACCATTAATAATATGCACCGAATCAAAGGAATTATCAAGAAATTTAGAAAAAAATATTGGTCCTGCGCTCACAAAATACATATATGACTTATTATCATATCGCCCTAGTGTAGAACGCCCATTAAACTCAAATATTTGGACTATTTCAACATCCACTATAGTTATGTCTGATTTTATATGCGCTTCTATAGGTTGCTTTTTTGCACCACCAAGTTTTGATTTATCTACCATTGCAAATAAATGTAACTGTGATGTCTTAATGGGATTTGCCATAGACTACTCATCTACTCCTCCCTGTAAAGTTCAAATAGAAGGTTTTTCTGATATAGGTAATACTTTGGCTCATTATCTGAAAGACATGATACGGTTGCGAAAATCGCCAATCAACATTTTTGATATCATATAAATTATTTAACAAACTGGTAAGAGATTAATTCTTTTACCAGTTCAAATATAAAGCTTCATATACTTGTTCATTACTCTTATCCATAACTTTTTTAAAGGAAGAATTCCCTGAAGCGATTAGAAACTTCTTTACATATAGTTCCTTAGGTATACCTGTCGCATACTTTTTATCACCACGGACACCATCAAATGATAATACATATCTAATCCCCTTTTTATTTAATTCATCCAAATATCGGTAAAACTCCTTATAATCAATAGTTCCATAGTATCTTCCTTTAGTATTCTCATAAGGAGGATCCAAATAAATTATATCATTCTTTGTAGCCGTTTGAGTCGTCTCTCTATAATCTCCAAACACAAATTGAACATTTTTAATTCTCTCATTCCAGTCATAAACAATCTTTTCAAAATGTTTGGGGTCTATTCCTTTTCGTGTATGGTGAAACGAATTATTAAACTCTCCGTTTGCATTAAATCTTATCAATCCATTTACGCAAGTACGTGATAAAAACAACAAATCTAACGGTGACTTATCCTTATTAAACCTAGAGCGTATATCATAATAAACTTCATAACCGTCTTTTTGTAAACGATTCCATTCATCAGAATAAAATTTTATCAGATCCTGAGGATTACTTTGAAGCACTTTCCAAAATCCAATTAATGGTTCACAAATATCCCCACAAATAGCACTTGACGGATTAACTTCATACATAACAGAACCTCCGCCTAGAAATGGTTCATAATAACATTCAAATTTTTCAAATTTCTTAATTATTTCCTGTGCCTGTGACCTTTTACTGCCACTCCATTTAATTACCGGTTCCATTCGTATTATTTTCACACACACCTTTCTCAAAAAAGCTAATTTGAATATTCTCTCCTTCACAATGTTTTATTCTTTCTAATGAAATATTATAATATTCTTTATTTATTTCAAATCCACAATAATTTCTTCCACACATCTTCGCTGCTACACACTCGCTCCCAGAACCACTAAATGGCGTAAATACCATATCACCTTCTTTTGTTGATGATAAAATCATTCTCTTCAATAATCTTATTGGCTTTTGTGTCGGATGTTTTCCATATGCCAGCTCTTCCTTGGACTTATTATTTGGAATATCCCATACAGTTCTCATTTGCTTACCCGGCTGCTTAATCAAATCTTCTGGAAAATCCGTATTCTTTATATATTCATAATCATAATAATACTGTCTTTTTTTACCTCCAGAATGTGCCCATAAAATAGTCTCATGACTAGCTGTAAACCTTCTACCGGAAAGGTTCGGAAATGCATTGCGCTTAAACCATACAATCTCATTAATTATTTCTACTTCCAACATTTGACAAACTACATTGATAATTCCCATATTATGATATGTTCCAAAAATCCACACAGAACCAGTAGGTTTTAAAATCCTTTTTACTTCTGATATCCATTGAATTGTAAAATTCCAGTAATCTTCAAAGGACATATTGTCCCAATCAACCATTACTTTATTCCAATTTCCTCCCATTCCCTTTAAAATAACACTATTATCCCATTTCCACTTTGCGCCTTTAGACAGATTATACGGCGGATCGGCAATAACCAGATCAACCGAATTATCTGGCATACCTTTCATCCCGTCAAGACAATCTGCATTAAAAACGGTATTTATATAATCATTAATCATTGCAACATACCTTTCTCTAGTTATTCAAGTAATACAATGCAGGATTCTTTGACGTTTGTTTAAACTTAACATTCTTAGATTTTTCGATATGTTTTCTTATACATGCATTCATAGTATTAACCGGGGTTTTCCCTATGGACATAAGTTTCTTACTATATCCTTTTCTTTCAGCAACTTCCCATATTTCCCTAAGTGTCATTTCTCTTTTTTCATTTCTAAGAACTTCTTCAATTAAGTCTAAATATGTGTATCTCATAAGCCATCTCCTTTGCATTCTTTTATCTGATTCTACCCTATATATTGTAGTTTGTCAATGTATCAAAGCATTCTTTTGCATTCTTTTCTAAGTTCCTCGCCAGTATTACAAAAAACAGCTATAGTGTCACAACCATAGCTGTTTTTTATTATATACCTATATAATCCTCTTTACTTCAGCGAATCAACTGCTGCCCTCTCAATAGGAAGTCCGCCCAGATAACGTTCAATAAACTTATCAAATCCCTCTACATCCGAAGCATCCGGCGACATCTGAACTCCCTTCTCTCCTGCAAATACTTTCTCGTCAAGGAATTCGGCAAGTGATTTTCCTTCCTTATTTACCATGTAAGATGCAAGCAGGGCAATTCCCCATGCTCCGCCTTCACCGGCAGTTTCCATAACCGATACGGGCGCGTTCATGGCTGCTGCCAGTATTCTCTGGCCTACGCCCTTCGTCTTAAACAATCCGCCGTGTCCGGTAATATTATCTACTTTAACTTTTTCCTGCTTAAGAAGTATATCGCATCCTGTCTTAAGAGCTCCAAGCGCAGTAAACAAATTCACTCTCATAAAGTTTGCAAGATTGAATCTGCTGTCGGGAGTCCTTACAAATAACGGCCTTCCTTCTTCAAATCCGGTAATATGCTCTCCTGAGAAATAGTTATAAGCAAGAAGTCCGCCGCAGTCTGCATCTCCTTCAAGAGCTTTATTATAAAGCGTTCCAAAGAGCTTGTTCATATCTACTTCTACGCCAAATGCCTCTGCAAATTCTTTGAATATATTTACCCATGCATTAAGGTCTGACGTACAGTTATTACAGTGAACCATTGCAACCGGGTCTCCTGAAGGAGTGGTTACAAGATCAATAGCTTCATATGCTTTACTAAGTTCATTTTCGAGAACAACCATTGCAAATACAGATGTTCCTGCCGATACGTTACCTGTACGCTTTGCAACACTGTTTGTTGCTACCATACCTGTTCCTGCATCACCTTCAGGAGGACAGAGTTTAATTCCTCCTTTAAGCGAGCCTGAAACATCAAGAAGCTTAGCTCCCTCGTCAGTAAGTACTCCTGCATCATCACCTGCATTAAGTACTTTAGGGAAAATATCATTAATCTTAAGATTAATTCCTTTTCCTGCAATAAGTTCATCAAACTGACTAACCATTTTGCTGTTATATGTACCTGTGCTGCTGTCTATAGGGAACATTCCCGAAGCTTCTCCCACTCCAAGTACTTTTTCGCCTGTCAGTTTCCAGTGAACATAACCTGCAAGCGTCGTCTGGAAATCAATATCCTTAACATGTTCTTCACCATTTAATATTGCCTGATAAAGATGTGCTATACTCCATCTCTGAGGTATATTAAAACCAAAAAGCTGCGAAAGTTCCTGTGAAGCTTTTTCCGTTATCGTATTTCTCCATGTCCTGAACGGAACCAGAAGTTTACCGTCTTTATTAAATGCAAGATAACCATGCATCATTGCGCTGAATCCTATCGCTTTAAGACTTGTAACATCCGTACCGTACAGTTTCTGTACATCTTTTTTCATGTCTGCATAACAGTCCTGAAGGCCTGTCCATATATCATCTTCGCTATATGTCCATATTCCGTTCTCAAGCCTGTTTTCCCAGTCATGGCTTCCCTGTGCAATGGGCTCATTTTCTTTACCTATGAGCACTGCCTTAATTCTTGTTGAACCGAATTCAATACCAAGAATCGCATTACCTTCTTCAATAAAACCCTTAATATCGTATTTTCCCTCCATAAAAAAACCTCCTGTTAATTTGAGCTATTTACATTTTACACCATTTACACCATTATTTCAAAGTATTTTAAAACATTCCATACTGCGTTTTAAAATTCCTTTCATATGCGCTATCGCAATACCGTAATTTGTAATCGGAACACCGTATTCATATGCAGCATGCATCCTGTTCATAATCTCACGTTCATTAAGCATACATCCTCCACAATGAATAATAAGACTGTATTTTTCCAGAGAATCACAAAAACCTGTCCCGCTTGTAAATTCATATGAAAGTTCGCAGCCTGTATAACTATTAAGCCATGCTGGAAGCTTTACAGTGCCTATATCATCACATTGCCTGTGATGCGTACAGCCTTCTGATATAAGGACAGTATCACCATCCTTAAGCGAATCAATTGCTGTCACGCCTTCTGCGGCTATATCAAGAAATCCTTTATACCTTGCCATCAATATGCTAAAAGACGTAAGCATGATATCTTTCGGAACAATCTGATTAACCCTTTCAAATACCTGGCTGTCGGTTATTACAAGCGAAGGTTTTATTGCCATATTATGTAGAACTTCTTCAAGCCCGTCATCTTTTACAGCTACAGCATATGCTCCTGCATCAAGAATATCCCTTATAGCCTGCTGCTGGGGAAGTATAAGTCTTCCTTTTGGCGCAGCAGAATCTATTGGAACCACAAGCACAACATATTCACCCGGATTAATAATATCTGCAACAAATTTTCTCTCATTCTTTTGTATATACATTGAACCAATAAGTTCCTTAAGTTCATTTATACCGGTGCCCAAAAGAGCGCTTACTGCTATCTCATTCTTTTTAGCATCCGGCATACCAACTGCAATATCTGATTTATTATAGACAGTTATGTAAGGTATTGATTTATCATTAAATATATTGATAAGCTTTTCATCCACAGGACTTTTTCCACATTCACTATCTATAACCAGCACTGCAATATCTACACTGTTAAGTATCCTTTGTGTCGTATTAACCCTGAGCCTGCCCAGCTCTCCTTCATCATCAAATCCCGGCGTATCAATAATAAGAACCGGTCCTATCGGAAGAAGCTCCATTGCTTTTTTCACAGGGTCTGTAGTAGTTCCCGCTATATCCGATACCACCGACAGTTTCTGATTGGTTATGGCATTGACAATACTGGATTTACCTGCATTTCTTCTACCAAAAAAACCTATATGAATCCTCTCTGAATTCGGTACAGAGTTTAAGCTCATATAAATACCTCCGGATACAATTTATATTAAAACCTGAAATCCCTGATTCCGCTGTCAATTTTTTTCAGGTTTTGTCTGCATATTTCCCTTACTTTACCGTTACTTATATTCGCAAGCTCTCTTTCAATAAGTTCATTCCCTATACGCCTTGTATCATCAGATGCGTAGTCGTTCAGATACTCTTTAAGCGTCATAAGCGCATTAGGGTGACAGCAATTCTGAATCTGCCCGCTCTTACACAGCGACATAAATCTGTCTCCGGTTCTTCCTTCCCTGTAACATGCCGTACAAAATGACGGAATATAACCGGTCCTCATAAGCCAGTTCACCACATCATCAAGACTTCTTGTATCAGATACATCAAACTGCTCAGTATCATGCGGGCGTTCATCCTCGCAGTATCCTCCGACACTCGTTCTTGAGCCGCCCGATATCTGTGATACCCCAAGTTTTATAATATTCTCACGTACCGTTTCGCTTTCCCTGGTCGATATAATCATGCCGGTGTACGGAACGGCTATCCTTATAAGTGCAGCTATCTTACAGAATATTTCATCACTTATTGAATTATCAAACGCACCCGGATCAATATCATCCGCATGTTTTATTCTCGGAACTGATATTGTATGCGGACCCACACCAAAAACAGCCTCCAGATGTTCTGCATGCATAAGAAGCGCGCAGTATTCATATCTGTACAATTCAAGTCCAAACAATACGCCAAGTCCGACATCATCTATTCCTGCGCTCATTGCGCGATCCATCGCCTCAGTATGATATGCATAGTCATGTTTCGGACCCGTAGGATGAAGTTTCTCATAACTTTCCTTATTGTATGTTTCCTGAAACAATATATAGGTGCCTATTCCTGCATCTTTAAGTTTCTTATAATTATCTGTCGTTGTAGCCGCAATATTTACATTTACACGCCTTATCGCGCCGTTTTTATGTCTGACTCCATATATTGTATCTATACACTCCAGAATATACTCAATAGGATTATTAACCGGGTCCTCACCCGCCTCAATCGCAAGACGCTTATGCCCCATGTCCTGAAGCGCAATAACCTCTCTTGCCACTTCCTCCTGTGTAAGCTTCTTTCGTGCCATATGTCTGTTTTTTATATGATACGGACAATACACACATCCATTTACGCAGTAATTTGACAGATAAAGAGGAGCAAACATTACTATCCTGTTTCCATAAAAATCTTTCTTTATCTGTTCCGCAAGCTCATAGAGCTCCTGAACCTTTTCCGGAATGTCACATGCAAGAAGCACTGACGCCTCCCTGTGCGAAAGCCCTTTTCTTTCTTTTGCTTTATTTATAATTGAATCTATAAGTTCTGCGTTATCCTTATTTGCATCCGCATATTCAAGTGATGCCATGACTTCGTCATGACATATAAATTCCTCCGCTTTCATTGAACGGACATTATACATAATTTTCGTCTCCCTTTCCATCTACTTATACTGTACATCACATACCGTAAGAATATCATCTTTAACAGTAAACTTTATCCTCAGTCCTGCAAATTCAAAACTATATACCCTGTCCGGTTCATTGTGGTATCCCGGCCTCGGATCCTGCTCCAGTATCTTAAAAAGCTGTTCTATTTTTCCGCTGTCAAATCCGGATACAAGCTCTTCATTACAGGAAACCACAAGTTTCTTTTCTCCAAAACCTTTGGCAAATCCCCCTGAAGCATCCTTTCTGCAGTCTGTGTACGGTAAATACGGTTTTATATCAAATAAAGGGGTGCCATTCATAATATCGGCACCCTTGACATATATAACTGGTCCGTTTTCTCCCTCTAATTCAATCTTTTTCAGAGTAACACAAGATAACCCAATCGGATTGGGTCTAAAAGGAGATCTGGTTGCAAATACTCCAAGTCTTCTATTACCTCCAAGTTTGGGCGGTCTGACTGTCGGTCTGAATTTATCGCCCACTGTTTCGGAAAACAACCAGATTAACCAGATATGTGTATATTCACTTAATCCACGCACAGCTTCCTTACTACGGTACTCAGGTTCAAATATAATTCTGGATTCAATATCCTCTATAATGCCGCTTTGTCTCGGTATTCCGAATCTGACATCATAGTCATTATATATTCTTGCAATACACCTAAAGCTGTGCTGCATACTGCCTCCTTAGCACTTAGCTTCTTCTGCAAGCAAATCAATAGCATGTCTTAAAGCTTCTGACTTTGCCATATTCATCTTCTTGCAGTATGCCTCAAGCCTGTCTTTGGTAGCAGCATCCATTCTCATTGAACATATAATCTCTTTATTATTAGTTCCTTTTGGTCTTCCTGTTCTTGCCAACTATATCATCTCCATTTGTATTTATTAAATATATTATACTTTTAGTATTATAGTAAGTCAAGCATATATTATCAAAATGTGCCTGACTAAGCCATTTTTTCACAAATAACAGGATGTTTCGGGGAGAATCTCCCCAAAACATCCGTCTGATAATATCTTATTTTAATTACTGGCTAAGTATCCTGTAAGCATTTTCAAATGCAGGCTTAACCCTGTACACGTCATCGAACATTCCACTGAACGGTCCATACTGCCAATAGTCAAAACTCTCTTCAACCTTGTTCATAACCGGGTCGTCTATGAATGCCCATATTGACATACTTGTGAAAGCATTGTTTGTTTCTGAATTGATATTTGCAAGTCCTTCAAACAGCTTAGCTGCATAATCTCCATGCTCATCCATGTAGTCATAATCAAAGTTACGCATTGCCATCTCGGTAAGCTGTACATGTACGCTTGGCTGCATATCGGAGAACATTTTAATCGTTTCGGTTGTCCTTGTTACCCACTGGGGATCAAGACATCCTTCCTGCTTCCGATATCCTCCGAGATATCCCTGGCATCCTACCGCATCAACAAGCTGCTTATCACCGCTGTTGAGGTCTGCAATCAGATTTTTTACATAGCCCCGTTTAGCTTCTCCATAGATATCTATAATATTAAAGTCATTATAAACAAGTTCAATCTTATCCCTTGAAGTAAGCAAACCATCATCAATCAGCTTTTCACGCGCTTCATATGCACATTCAAATGTGAATTTAATATAATTGTCACCGGCTCCGTTAGCTTCTGATGAGCAGTGATAATAGAACGGGTTCTGTCCCATACGGCTCTGTCTTACTTTAAGCTTATCACTGCTGCCTTCATCAATACCTTCATTAACTACGTCCCAGCAGTATACAACATCAGGATATTTTTCCTGGAAATGTCTCATAACCTGGTTAACATAATATTCAAGCCTCTTACGGCATATTTCATTAGAAGCATATTCACCGCCGTCCTGCTTATATCCTTTTGTAAAGAACCACTTATGGTTTTCTTCCATGGAATTATCCCATACAAGAGCATGGCCCCTTATCTTAAGTCCGTTATCACGCGCCCATTCACACAGGAAATCCGCCTTGTCATATTTCATTACAGGCATACATGTTTCATCATCAGGATTTTTCGCATACTCAGCCAGCGTAGCATCTTCATCCAGAAGTGAATATGCCTTAAATTCATTCATTGCAGTAATACTGTCGCAGTGATGCGCAAGAAGCTTGCAGAATTCAGGGTCATTCTTTATCTGGTTATATGTAACGCATGTACCGAACTTATAACCTTTAGCTTCCGTAATCTTTGCAAGGCTGTCGTAATTATTAATTGCAGCCGAAGAATCTTTCGGCCTTGCCTCAAACATGCCTTCCGGCTTCTTAGCCATATAATCTTCAAGTGTTTCGCTAAAATCCTGGTCAGCGTCATCAGCCGCCTTTTTATCTGCATTGTACTGTGTCTTTACCGAACCAAGCGCTGATGTTACAACACTGATTGCGGCTTTGTGGTGAGACGTCTGCTTTTTATTGTTATTGTAATAATTTACATACATATCATGAATTACAAACTGGCCTGACGTCTCCTGCGCTGCAAATCCAAAAGATATCATTCCGTTATTTGTTGAATCAAGCGCCGCTATATCAGAATTACCTTTAATCTCGTCGGTAAGCGATATACCCTGACCTCTTGTTCCATTGGTAGTGATTGTTGTAATCTTTTTGGCATTTGCCATATCGCAGTCATAATCGGCAACATACAAATCAATATTAAGCTCTTTTGTTGAATCAACCTCAAAATCAAGTGACTCTATAGCAGATAATTTTGTATTAATCTGCCATGAATCGGACAATACAAAGTTTACAAAAACATTATCCTGCTTGTCTGCCTTGTCACAATCATACATTGCAAAATATCCATAGTCATAATAATATGGTGCAGGTGTAGGTACAGGCGTCGGAGCCGCGGTCTGTGTCTGAGGTGTATTCTGACCCTGATTAGTATTCGTATTTACGGGTGTTTTGGCTCCGCTATTTTTAACAGTAACTTTGCATGTAAGTTTCTTACTTGCGCTCTTGCCGCCCGCTTTATATTTTACTACAGCGGTAATTTTTGCAGAACCTTCCTTTTTAGCCTTTATCTTCGCTGATGTCTTAGACTTCTTCGCAACTGAAGCAATCTTACTTTTACTTGTCTTCCATGTTGTTTTAGTAACTTTAATACCTTTCTTTTTAATCTTAAGTGTAAATGACTTGCCAGGACTTACAGTCTTTTTAGCAGTACTAAGCTTAGGTGTCTTAGGCGCCGCAGATGCATTTTGTGCAGTACCAATACCGCCAAATGAAGCGATAACCATAGCTGCTGCAAGAAGGCAAGCTGTCTTTTGCTTTAATTTCATTAAATCCCCTCCGTATTTTATTTTTTAATTTTACGCAAAATACATTTTTATTATATAATATTTTTCGTGTTTATTTGTATATAAAGCATTTATTTTTTATTATAATTTTATTAATTTATAAAGATAAAGATTTACTGCTATAATTATTATATAACATAAAACCACGGTTCATCCTGTTCCAAATCCATCTTCTGAATTGAATTATCATCCTTCATAAGCTGCAGTTCAGGATTTTTCACACTGACCTTTGTACCGGCAGTTACCGAGGTAGTAATAAATGCATTACCGCCTATAACAACATTATTTCCGATAACTGTCTCTCCGCCAAGGATTGACGCTCCGGAATATATCGTGACATAATCTTCAATAGTAGGATGACGTTTCTTATCCCTCAGATTCTGTCCGCCTCTCGTGGATAATGCTCCAAGCGTAACTCCCTGGTATACTTTTACATGTTCTCCTATAACGGTAGTCTCTCCTACTACTATTCCGGTTCCATGATCTATGAAAAAGTATTTGCCTATGGTCGCCCCCGGATGAATGTCTATTCCGGTCTGTGAATGCGCAACCTCTGTCATAATACGCGGAATCAGCGGTACATGAAGCAGATACAGTTCATGCGCAAGCCTTTGCACCGTTATTGCATAAAGTCCTGGATAGCAGAATATAATCTCCTCTCTGCTCTTGGCTGCAGGATCTCCCTCAAATGCCGCCTGCACATCAGTTTCCACATATTCCCTGACCTTTGGTATCGTCTTAAGGAATTCCGTGCTTATCTTTTCAGCAATAACTTCTGTTTCTTCTTTGCTGCCTCTGTCTGATTCTGTATTATTAAGCACTATCTCAATCTGTTTTTTCAGGTTATACAGCACATCTTCAATAATAACCGATATATTGTTCTGTACATTAATTACCTTATAATTTTTTTCCCTGTAATATCCCGGATAAACAATTCTAATCAACTTATCAACCATATCAATAATGATATTTTTATCAGGCTTATTAAAAATATCCATCCTGTCTATTGTACGTTTCTGCTCATAATCATTAATAATGCTGTAAACAATATCATTTATATCATCCATTATAATCCTCCTTACCTTACAATTTTACCGGTAATATGCCTTATCAAAAACTCCTTAAAATCATCATCCTTTGCATTGTCAGGTTCGGCGCCGTTTTTACCAAATACCATATCACACGGAGAAGCCTCGCTGTAAGGCTTCCACTCCGGCATAGGAGTTCCGTCATTGTCAACGCCATTCGGATTGCCTGTCTTTACGAAATTACTCCAGTAATTACACATCTGTCTTGCAAGATCATAATGGCGTCCCTTAAATGGGCGCCAGCACTTTGCAAGCGTTTCAAAGAAAAACCAAAGTTCAGACGAATGAAAAGTTCCCGGATTATCATATCCCGGTATGTCTGTATCAAACCTGTAATAATAGCAGTCCTTTTTTCTCATTCTGAAAAGCGCTTTTACAGTACACTCAATCCCGTTTACCTTAGCATACGGCGGTTTATCCTTTCCTGCCTCAGACGCTGCTTTTATAAATTCATCCGCCTTATCCCCAAATATCTGCTTTGCTTTTTCTTTAAATTCTTCCATTGAATCTGCAGGTATCATATTAGGAAATTCATCAGCGGTATTTCCTGCCATCACAGGGATATCTGCGCATTTTCCTTCTGCAAACAGCTTAAGCGGATCTCCCGTACAGAAACGGTTGTCAAGTACCGTAAACATTCTTCTGTGTGATGCGGCATACTCTGCATATTTGGCGCGGATATAAAATGCATCCAGTTTTCTTGCTTCCTCTATACCTGACACTCCCATAAATTCAAGGAAATCCTGTCCGTTCTTTTCAGCTTCGCATAATGGCTCAGGTTTACCCACACCGCCATTGTCATCATACGGGTCGCGTATCATTGCGCTCTGTACAATAGCTTTCTTAATAATATCAAAATTGGCAGGACATGTTATCTGGCTCATAACGCTTCCGCCGCCTGCTGACTGGCCTGCAACCGTAATATTGTCAGGGTCTCCGCCGAAAGCGGCAATATTATCATAAACCCATCTTAGTCCCGCCTGCTGGTCAAGGCTTCCGAAATTGGCAGGTGCATCAGGCTGTCTGCTTGTAAGTTCAGGATGCGCCATAAATCCAAAAACATTTATTCTGTAATTCACAGTTACTACAATTATTCCTCTCCTTGCAAGCCTCTCACCGTCAAATTCCATTTCTGAAGGATATCCCCACTGTAATCCTCCGCCATAATACCATACTACTACAGGCTGTTTTTCATCCGTACTTTTTGCACTTGTCCATATATTAAGATACAGACAGTCTTCACTCATCGGAATATCAGGATCTACGTGCCACTCACGGCAGTATATATCATCACCCAGTCCTGGAGTGTCCTGCATCGCTATAGGTGCAAAACAATACGCCTTAAGAACGCCTTCCCAGTCTTTGCAGGGCTGCGGCGCGCGCCATCTGTTCTCTCCTACCGGAGGCGCTGCAAACGGAATACCCTTAAATGCCGTTATCCTTGGGTCCGCTGCAGGAATACCTTCAACAATACCATTTTTAGTTTTTGCTACTCTTATCATTTAAAATCCCCCTATATTATTCAGCCACAGGGTGGCCGTTTATTTTTTTAATCCATTTACCGCTTTTCAGTCTCCATATACACCAGAACGCTTTCAGAAACTGGTCAATTTTCAGGAAGAAATATATCCAGAACGGCGGCATATGAAAATACAGTCCTGCAAGATATCCGAGCGGTATTGACATTACCCACAGGAATATATTATCTGCAATCATAAGACACTTCGTATCTCCTCCTCCACGCAGCACACCTTTTGTAATAATTGAATTGGCCGACTGGAAAATAACTATAAATCCTATAGCCTTCATAAGTTCCCCAGCAATACGCCTTGTTTCATCAGTAATATTATAGAAACTTATTATGAAATCTCCCGTTACCATTATAAATATGCCGGCAGCCATTCCTATGGCAAAACCAAATATAAGAAATGTCCAGCCCTGTTTTTTTGCTTTTTCATAATCCCCGGCTCCAAGATAATGTCCCGTAACAATACATCCTGCCTGTGATATTCCCGAAATAAGCACCGTGCTAAGCTGCTGTGTAACCGTAGTAATCGCATTGGCGGCAACAAATACCGAACCTATACGCCCCATTACCATTGCTACTGCATTTACGCCAAGTCCCAAAAGCGTATCACTCACGAGTACCGGTATACTTATCGTAACATAATCATGCATCATATCTCCGCAATGCATAAACAGATGTTTTATCCTGTAACCGGCTTTCTTATCTACTATCATAAGATATCCACAGTTAAAAGCAAATTCAAATATTCGTGCTATAAGCGTTCCAAGCGCAGCCCCCGCAATTTCCATACGCGGAGCTCCAAGATTTCCAAAAATAAATATCCAGTTGGCAAATATATTTATTCCAAACGCAACGCATGAACCCACAAGCGGTATTTTTGTCTGCCCCATACTTCTTAATGCGATAGTACACGTTGTAGATAATCCCATAAGCAGAAAACAGGGTATTGACCACCTCAGATATAATACCCCCTGTTCAACAACCGGTCCTTCATTTGAATACATATGCATAATTCCCGACGGAATAATCGCTGCCGTAAGCGTAAATATCATTCCTATCAGAATTGTAAATCTTAACATAAGGGTAATTGTCTTTCTAAGGGACGGAATATCCTTCATTCCCCAGAATCTTGATACAAGTACCGATGCTCCCATTCCAAGCCCCATACAGCATATATTATAAAATCCTATGTACTGCACCGCCAGAGACGATGCGGAAAGCGGTATCTCTCCCAGAGAACCCAGCATAATATTGTCAATCAGATTGACTCCTATTGTAATAAGGCTCTGAAGCGCTATAGGAATCGCTATAACTGCAGTATTTCTGTAAAAAGTCCTATCTCCCAGATATTCTTTAATTTTCATGACTGCCCCCGTAAATATCCTTTTTTCTATTGTATCTTACCATCATATAAAAATCCAGCCGCATCACACACATACTTTTTACACGGCATAGGCCATGGAGGTTCCTGCTCTTCAAGTTTTCCTGCCAGTAAATCTTTAGCCCCGCAAAGAATTGCAGGAACAATATTTTTCTCTACGGGACAGCTTCCATGAGAAGGCCATATTGTATCAAAAGAACCGGACATTGATATTACTTTTTCAAGACTGCTCATAAATGCTTCTATATTACGGCCTGCGCCAAACATAAAAATATCTCCGTCTTGTACCGTATCCCCTGAAATAAGCATTCTCTTATCCCGCTCCAGAAGCATTATGCTTCCCGGCGTATGTCCCGGCGTTAGTACAACTTCAAATCTCCAGTATCCCAAATCAATTATATCACCCTCCCACAGCGGAAACACATTATTCATACTGCATCCTTTAGGAAGCGCATTTTTATAATGCTCCATTTCAGCCGGATGCATATATATAGTTGTAAAATCTTTATTGCATCCTGTGTGATCTTTATCCGTATGCGTATTTACAAGAAATACATCTTTATCAGTCAGTCCCTCCGTTATATTTTTTACCGGAAGTGAACCAAAACCCGTGTCTATAAGCATAGCTTTTTCTTTTCCTTCAAACAGAAAAGAACGGACACCGCCTTCATCAATTATCCAGAAATGTTCCTGTATTTTTATAACATTTTCCATTATAATCCCCCGTTACAGTCTTTATATAATTCAAAAACCCCCAAACCCTTATAAAATAAAAGTTTGAGGGTAAGCCGTTAACCGGATTCGAACCGGTGACCTACGCATTACGAGTGCGTCGCACTACCTACTGTGCTATAACGGCACTTAGATTATTCTATCACAACACTTTGGTTATTTCAAGAAAAAATTATAACACAACCACACCGGCCATACTTCCCCTTATACCACCCGTTTTTCTGTGCGATATCATAAGTCCGGGATTATGGAAAGTACATATTCCTGCAATTTCCAGATTTTCCTCTTTAATACCCGATGATACAAGGACATGTCTGTTTGCCTCCCAGAGGTCAAGCATATATTTACCGTTACCTTTCTTAAATGCAATATTATCTATATCGTCAGGAAATGACATGGCAAACTTTTCGGCTACATCCCCGCTTACTTCATAACAGTTCTTACATATCGAAGGACCTATTACCGCAAGAATATCTTCTCTTTTACAGCCATTATCAGAAACTAATTTATCAACCATAACATTTCCTATTTTACTTACTGTTCCTCTCCAGCCTGAGTGCGCGGCCGCTGCTACCTTTTTCACAGGGTCATAGAAAAAAAGCGGAACACAGTCAGCGTAAAATGTCATTAACGGTATACCGGGCACATCAGTAATAAGCCCGTCCATGCCTTTGATACCGCCATTGCCATCCATTCCCGTTCCGGCATCAGCCTCAGTTACATGCGCTATATGTGTTTCATGAATCTGGTCAGACAGAACCGTCTTTTTGTATTCATAACCTACAGCTTCTGCAAACAGCCTGTGGTTAGTTATCACATTATCATATGAATCGCCTCTGTTAAAACCAAGATTCATACTCTGGTACATATCGGGGCTAACTCCGCCTACACTTGTAGAAAACCCATGTTTCAATCCTGCCCTGTCAAATAAACCAAACGTAATATATTTTACTCCATTATCAGCTGTTCTAATCTTAGTAGCCAAAATATCTGTCAACTCCTTCTGCCATTCCCTTTGCAAGTTTTCTCTGATAACTCTTGCTTTGAAGCTTTTTATCTTCTGAAGGATTAGTCATAAATCCCATTTCTATCAGTGTAACAGGTATCGTGCTCCAGTTAGTTCCCGTAAGGTCGTCTCTTAAAGATATACCCCTGTTTTTTGCTCCTGATGCTTTGCACATTTCTGAAAGCACATACTCAGACAATTTTTTACTTTTACCGCTGAGTTTTGCAACATATTTATTTTTTGACGAAGGGCACAGCGCGCTTGCTCCATATACAGATGAATTATTTACGCCGTCTGCATGAAGTCTTATACATATATCGGCCTTTTTATTGGCTTTCAAAGCCCTTTCCTTATTGCTTATATTTACATCATTTTTTGTACGTATCATCACTACCTTATATCCGCGGCTTACAAGTTCCTTTTTAAGTTTCTTCGCTACTGCAAGGGTAAGTTTATACTCCGGTACCTTTGTCGAAACCCCTGATGTCCCTGATGAAACTTTCGCCTTTTTGGTCTGCGCTCCGGGGCCTACAGGTTCAGTCGAACTGTTGCCGCGCGCCTGATGCCCCGCGTCAATTGCAATTATTTTTTGTTTTTCTACAGCTTTAGAATCCGTTGCTGCGGTAAACACGGAAATACTTAATGCAGCGCATAATATTAAACTGATAAACTTTTTCATAAAATAATTTTCCTCCAAATCTTATATTGCAAAAATTCGCATAATAAACTAGAATTAATTAAAATACCATAAATTTAATTTTACATTATTTTAGGAGATATAACAATGAATAAAAATATAAAATATAATTTTTCTAAAACCGATACATTATGCATAAAAGCTCTTGCAGTTTTTCTTATGCTTGCACATCATCTTTTTGCATTTCCGGATAAGCTTAAAGACGGAGCTGCTTTTAATAAATTGTATGTACTAAGCAACGGGCAGAGCATCTGTGAACTGTTTGGTAATTTTGGCAAACTCTGCATTGCACTGTTTATGGTTCTAAGCGGATACGGAATATACAGCAGTTATAAAAACAGAGACACAGGTTCAGGATGTACATCCATTGTCTTAAAACGTATTAAATCAGTATACATAAAATACTGGCAGATTTTCTTTGTAATGGTTCCCCTTGGAGTTATAATCGGTTCTGAAAAAATAACCAAATCCATATGCGACTGGATAAAAAATTTTCTTGCCCTTGAAACCACATTTAATGACGAATGGTGGTTTATTACAATGTATATTATAGTAATACTTCTTTTCCCATTTATAATAAAATGGATAGACAGGAAAAATCCCAATCCCATAGCAGATATTATAATACTTATAGCATTTAATGCATTTGTAAATACCGCTCTTATTTCATTTGTCAGCCAGAATCCTTATTTCTCGTCATTCAACGATACATATTTCTGGCAGAAAATCAGTGTGGCAATCGTCATGCTCCCTATGTTTACAATTGGCTGTTATATGGCAAAATATGATATATTTTCTCTCGTTCATGAAAAGCTGCCGTATGAAATATTAAAAAAATGCATCGGTTTATTACTCCTTGCCGTTATATTTATATTAAGACACAATTCATCTATGTTCACAAAATGGGGATGGAACAGACTTGATTTTATATATGCGGCCATTTTCTGCATTGCATTTTCGCTTATTTTGAACAGACTGGACTATGTAAAAAAAGTTCTCGCCCTTATTGGAAAACAGGCAACAGGAATCTGGCTTATCCACAGTTTTTTCTGTTACTATTATTTCCAGCAGTTTACATATGCACTTAAAAATCCGATACTTATTTTTATTATCACACTTGCTGTTTCTTTTGCTATATCCTATGCAATATCATTTATATGCAGCTATGTGTGGAAACATTTTAAGACTCTTTATGAAAGATAATTACCGTGCATTTCTTCCTCAACCCTCCGTACTTCCTCCGCAAAGCCCTGCGCAGACAGCCTGACAGCGCCATGTCCAAATATTATTATCTGTTCCAGGGCATCTGAGGTAGCTACGGTTACATTATTATCTTTTGCAATTTTATGAACTGTTTTTTCAATATACTGGTCTGCTGTTTCTGCTTCTTTCGTATATACTACATATATATTATTATATTTTTCAATATCACCATGATTTCCTTTTACCTTATATGCATCAAATACAAGTATAACCGTCGTCTGCATATATCCCTGATAATTACACAGAATATCCATAAGTTTTACCCTCGCGCTTTCCATGTTATCTTTTGCCAGTTCCTTAAGGTCTTTCCATGCAAATATTATATTATATCCATCTACCAGAAGGTAATTATCTTTCTTTTTATTAGCAAGCTTCTGCTGCTTTTTCTTTATATATTTTTCATCCCCCGGATTATTATAGGATATCTTTTTCGGTACATTGGGATTTCTGCGTTTTATCTGCCCGTATGTCCTTACAAATATATCTTCAAGCTCATCATCATCTGCCTCTGATACTACCGCGCGTTTTGCACTTATAGCGCCTATATCCTCATCAGGAGTATACTTTTCTTTTATACCCGATATATGCATATAATCCTCAACCTGTTCCCAGCTTACATAAAATCCTGCTCCATGGGAACAGAATATTGAAGCTGACGGATTAGCTATATCCCCCTGTGCATCATATGCCGTTTCTTCTATAACCTGTTCAGAATTATGGCACTCTTCATAACCGCAAAGCGTACAGTTAAGCATACCCAGCCCTTTGGTATATGATGACACCTCTGTCTGATAACCTTGTATACATACTACCGGTGCAACTCCGGTAAGAACGGTTTTATCATTTTCTACAATTGTCTCCTCAACTCTTCCATTCATTCTCTGTATATCATTAACAGCCCTTCCAACACATTCTTTCGGAAGCTCAAGCCGGAAACTGTATACCGGCTCCAAAAGAACGGATTCCGCTTTCATAAGTCCCTGTCTTACCGCTCTGTATACAGCCTGTCTGAAATCTCCGCCCTCAGTATGTTTAAGATGCGCGCGTCCTGCAATAAGAGTCATCTTTATATCAGTAATTTCTGAACCGGTAAGCACCCCTATATGTTTCTTTTCCTCAAGATGTGTCATAATAAGCCTCTGCCAGTTTGTGGCAAGCATCTCATCATCACAGTCACTTTCAACCTGTATACCGCTTCCTCTCTCCGCAGGCTCCATAAGTATATGCGCCTCTGCATAATGTCTTAAGGGTTCATAATGACCTACCCCTACTACAGGCGCTGCAATAGTCTCTTTATATACTATGCTTCCCTTACCAAATTCAATGGATATATCATATCTTTCCCGTATTATACGCTTCAAAACTTCTGTCTGTATTTCTCCCATAAGCCTTACATTAATTTCATCAGAACTTTCATTCCATATAAAATTAAGTTCAGGCTCTTCCTCTTCAAGCTCTTTAAATTTCATAAACGCCGTGTGAACATTTACACCGTCAGGAAGTATTATCCTATATACAAGCACAGGAGTATACAGGGATTCTTCTGAATTTTTCTCTATGCCTATTCCTTCTCCTGCCCTGCTTCCGTCAAGCCCTGCAACCGCGCATATATCTCCCGGATATGCTTCATTTACAGCCTTATAACTGCTGCCCGCATAAATCCTTATCTGATCCACCTTATGGTTATTTATTATCATTTTGTTCTTAAGTATTCCGCCGGTAATTTTCATATGCGTAAGCCTCACGCCTTTATCATCCCGTGAAATCTTATATATCTTTGCTCCAAAATCTTTACCATAATCCGGACTCTTAATATATCCTGCAAGTTTACTCATAAAGTTGTCTACACCTGTAAGCTTTAGCGCAGAGCCAAAAAAGCACGGAAATATAAGCCTGTTTTTTATATTTTCCGCTATGGTACCTGATGACAATTTCCCTGTTTCAATGTATTCTTCCAAAGCATTCTCACTGCTTGTTGCAGCCTCTTCATAAAAGGAACTGCTTCCTTCATCCTCAAAACAGATACAATTAGTTCCAAGTTCATTTCTTATATTTTCCATAAGCACGCCCATATCCGTATCGGGCATATCCATTTTATTTACGAATATAAACACGGGAACCTTATACAGTGAAAGAAGTTTCCACAAAGTACGAACATGGCTTTGTATACCTTCACTTGCGCTTATAATAAGTATCCCGTAATCCATAATCTGCATAGCTCTCTGTGTCTCTGCAGAAAAATCAACATGTCCCGGAGTATCTATAAGCGTTATTAACTTATCTCCAATCATGACATCCGCCTGTTTGGAAAATATAGTTATACCACGTTCCCTTTCAATTTCATTATTATCGAGAAATGTATCTTTATGGTCTACCCGGCCGGGACTTTTTATCGCACCGCTTTTATAAAGCATACTTTCTACTAAGGTAGTCTTTCCTGCGTCTACATGCGCAAGCATTCCGATACATATGTGGTTTCGTGATTTATTTTCAGACGTATTTTCCATAGAAAATACCCCTTTCTGCAATTTATGATACGCTTATCATAATATCACAGACAGGGGTATAAGTCGAGATTATGGTTTATTTTTTTACGCCGAGCGTTAATATGTTTTTAGGTTTTTCAGCATCTCTTCACTTTCCGTTTCCTTAAACCAGTTCCTGTATGCCTCCTCTCCCGCTTTTGGGACAACAATCTGCGAATCCATCGGAAAATACGCATACTCCCAACTTGGTATATCTGTAATTATAACCGGCGGCTTCGCAGACCTGAATTTAATTACGGCATCCATACTTTCTGCTATCTTATGCCAGTACGGGGTTTCAAGCTTTGTCACCGATGCCGGTATTTCAAGATATTTTGCACATTCACCAATTACGGACACTCCGCCGGGAATTATCTTTACATTACTTGATACCGCAATGTTTTTATCTGCATTTACAACTGCTGCAAGAGCCTTGCTCTTCTTATTGTATATACATTCGCCGTCCATTGCAAATACAGGATTTTTCCTGCTTAATTCCACATATTCCGCTTTGCATGACAGCGCATTGTCGCCAATATCCGTCACTGATTTCGGAATATATATCTTTTTCGCCTGCGACTGGCAGAATGCGCTTTCGGCTATCTTTTTAACCGTACCGGGTATACTAACCGTTTTTTTTGCTGCGGGGACAAGATAAAGCGTTCTCCCGTTCTTTGACAAAAGCATACCGTCTGCGCTTTTATATGCTTTATTCTTTTTATTTACTTTTATATTCTCTATGCCCTTACATCCGTCAAACGCTCGCACCGATATATCCTTAAGCTTCTTCGGTACTGTAATCTCTTTAATGCCCCTGCTGTTTATGAATACCATCGCATCAAGTTTTTTAAGTTTCTTCGGAAGATTTACGGTCGTTAAGCTCCTTAATCCGGCGAAACAGTATTTTGTTATCGATTCCACGGAATCGGGTATCACGACTTCTTTAATATTTACAAGGGACGCCTCATAGCCGTCAAAATCATGATACCACTCTACATATCCGCCAAACACGTTATAACATATATCGCTGTCTTTTTTCTCTTTATGCCCTATCTTTGTAACCTTCGCATTTCCTATAGCGGACGGAAAACGAAGTGTGGAAGCGTATTTTTCCCTGCGGACCTTTACATTGTATATCCAGCTTTTTGTCCCGTCATTTGAAATATAGGCTTTAAATACAAATGAACCGTCGTCCACAGTCTGGACATTACCCTTATCCCATTCCGACGCCTGCACGGTATGATTTAATACCATCACACCGCATAACATTACCATAACCAAAACAACATTTAATAATATCTTTTTCATAATATACTCCTCCCATATATATGTAATTCAGATTAAACATATAAATAAATATTGTCATATTATTGGCATATTATAGGCATACTATTGTCAAAAATTACAAATGGACATATCCCATATCAAAACTGAAACTCATATCCTTTGATGAATCTATGATATACTCAGGATGCGGCCTTGCTCCCCAGGAATCATCTCCGGCTATTCCCATCTGTTTAAGCGATAATTTGACAACGGTATAATTAACGCCGGGAAGCTCAAAATAGTGCATTGCATTTTCCAGTTCGTGCGGCGTATACGGAAGCATGCTCCCTTCCATATAATCCGGCGCCTGTTCTGAAGAAAAGCACAGTCCTGCGCCCGTCTTGTCAACAAGTTTTACATATCTTATTCCGGTATGGTTTCCACATTCCTGCGGAACAAGATATGGCGTTACGGAGTCTTTTACATATGCCTCATATACCCCAAGTTTATATCCGTTATTTCTGTCAATATAATTTTCTTCCGGACCATGCCCATACCATATATATCTGTCAAGCGAAGAGTCAACCTTAAATATCATGCCGAACTCCGGCATCTCAGGAAGTCCTTCCATTCCTTTATAATCAAGCGTCACATTAATATGTCCGTCTTCATATGCTTTATATGTTACATATACAGATACTTTATCATTCATAGGATATTCATATCTGTATTTTATTACGGCATATTCATTCTCCATATACGCATCAATAAATACAGGCCTTGTATACATACTGGCAGCCTTCCAGAATGTATCCCTCATCTTCATTCCGTTTCCGTTATCATTGTCAGTAGGCGCTCTCCAGAAGTTAGGCGCCGGAATATTTTTAAGAAGTTCTTTTCCCTTGTACTTATATGAAATAAATCCCTTGTATACTGCAAATATTGCAGAATAATCACTGCCCTGCACAGATATATTGTAATCACAACATACCATCTTTACTGCTTTTTTCCGTACATTTTCTTTCTTTTTATTTACTGTAAACGTATACTGGTCAAATGCTATTTCATATCCTTTATCTGCCCACAAAGTATCCGCTTTAAGAAGAAATGATATCTGATAAGTACATTCGCCCTCTGCAGCCTCTGCATATGAAATAAGCTTATCAGGAATACTGTATACTTTTCTGTCAAGCGGCTCTACATTCTGTATAAGTTCCTCTTCATATTCCTTTATTCCATTAATAAGCAGAGTCACTTTACATTCATACTCCCCTGTAGAGGTAAACAGGCTGTAATTCTTAATCTCTATTTCAGTCCGTGATATCACGCAGTCTATATTCTGGTAATTATGTTTGACTTCAGGAAGTTTAGGCGATTCTGTCCTGTCTGCAAATACAATACCGTCGCCGCAGAAATTTTCATCATTCGGCCTGTCGTTAAAGTCTCCGCCATACGCGAGGTAACTTATACCGTCTGCATTTTCGGTCTGTATTGCCTGGTCTATAAAATCCCATATAAATCCACCCTGATACCCGGAATTATTTTTAGCAAGCTCTGTATATCTTCTGTGTCCTCCGCAGGAATTGCCCATTGCATGTGAATATTCACATAATATAAACGGTTTATCCGGGTGCTCTTTAATAAATCTTTCTATGTCGGCCGCTTTTGAATACATCTGGCTTTCCACATCAGAAGTATCCGGATAGCTCCTGTCGTTAAATATTCCTTCATAATGTACAACCCTTGTATCGTCTTTCTGTTTTATATATTGCGACATATCATATATATTTTTACCGCCAAAAGATTCATTACCGCATGACCACATGAGTATTGCCGGATGATTTTTCTTACTGTCAATAAGGCTGTCAGCGCGTGACAAAAGCACATCATGCCACTCAGCTTTATCTCCGGGAACTACTTTATCACCCTGCCCGAACATCCTTGGGAAAGCCCATGTACCATGCGTCTCAAGATTATTTTCGGCTATCATATATAATCCGTATTCGTCACAAAGTTCATAGAAATACGGTTGGTTAGGATAGTGGCTTGTTCTTACGGCATTTATATTATTTTTCTTCATCGTAACAACGTCCCAAAGCATCTCTTCTTTTGTAACAGCCCGGCCGTTTTTATGGCTGAAATCATGTCTGTTCACACCGCTAAACATAATACGCTTTCCGTTAATACAGAGTATTTTGTCTTTAATTTCAAACTGCCTGAATCCAACCTTTTGCACCAGCTTTTCAATAAGCTTACCAGATTCATCATACACGCATATAATCAGTTCATACAGATACGGTTTCTCAGCGCTCCACAGCTTAGGCGACAATACCTCTCCGGATACGCTTTCAGCGTCACTGTCTGAAATATCCCCGTCACATGAATATATACATTCTCCGCCTTCAGCCCGGTCGTTTACGGAGACCGTATATTTCCCATAAGTCTGAGCATCTTTAAGCCAGCCTATATCTATTTTTAGGTCAGCGTCTTTATAATCATTCTTAAGATATGTCCTTACGAATATATCATTAATATGTATCTTAGGTACACTGTACATATATACATCACGGAATATCCCTCCAAGCCTCCAGAAATCCTGGTCTTCAAGCCAGCTTCCGCTGCACCATTTAAACACCTGAACGGCAATACGGTTTTTCCCCGGTTTAACCTCATGTGTTATATCAAATTCGGAAGCGTCAAAACTGTCCTCACTATACCCGATAAACACTCCGTTAACCCAAAGCGCAAACGCACTCTCAACACCTTCAAAACATATAAATATTTTTTCATTAATAAAGCCGGCATCTATACATGTATCAAGCACGTAACTGTATACTGGATTATATTCTTTCGGGATTTCGCCCGGATTAAGATTTTCATGCCCGTCCCAAGGATACATGACATTCACATACATTGCAGGGTCAAGGTCGCCTTTTAAAACCGGAACATTTCCCGGAACCTTTATATCATCCCAGCCGCTTACATCATAATCCGGTTTAAAAAAATCTTTAACTGCTTCATCAATACACCTGTCAAAATGAAATTTATACGTACCGTTAAGGCAGATTTTTTTATAATCTCCACCTTCATAATGATTATCGCTGTGTGGTTTACATCTGTTTATTTCAAATGTATATGGATCAGAAATAACATTATAATCAAATTTACTCATAATACTGTGTCCTCCATGCACATAATAATATATCTATATATTAATTTATTTTGCAAAATTATACAATATCTAGTATAATTATTACGTTTATTTCACTAAACTTATTTGAGAATGGAGAATTTTTATGGAAAGTTACACTGGAAATCAGATTGTAGTGCTGGAAGGACTTGAAGCTGTAAGGAAACGCCCCGGAATGTATATAGGAAGCACGGGCCTGCGCGGTCTTCATCATCTTATATGGGAGATTCTTGATAACGGCATAGATGAGCATCTTGCAGGTTTCTGCAATCTTATAACCGTTACAATGCAAAAAGACGGGGGAATAAAAATACAGGATAACGGCCGCGGCGTACCTGTTGACATACATCCCACACAGAAGATTCCCACAATCCGGGTAGTATATACAATGCTTCATGCAGGAGGCAAATTTGCAAATACGGTCTACAAAGTATCAGGAGGACTTCATGGAGTAGGCGCATCTGTCGTAAACGCTCTCTCCACACACATGATAGTAGAAGTCAGGCGCGGCGGACAGATATACACTGATGAATACCGTGACGGCGGACATCCCGTAACTCCCCTTAAAGGCAATCTTATACCGGTATCAGGCAAATGCGCCAAATCCGACACCGGAACTACGGTAACTTTCTATCCTGATCCTGAAATATTTGACAGCATCCAGTTTAAAGCCGATACAATCCGTAAAAAACTCAAAGAAACAGCATATCTCAATAAAGGTTTAAAGCTTATATTTAAAAACGAATATACCAAAGAAACTTTTACCTATTATGAAGAAGACGGTATCAAAAGTTATATTTCATATATTGTAAATTCACTTAAGGAATCCAACCCGGATATGTCAACGCTTCACGACGAACCGGTATACATTGAGGGCACAAGCGATAACATCGAAGTAGAGATAGCATTCCAGTATACGACAGGATACACTGAACAGATTAATTCATACTGTAACAGAATAAATCTGTCTGACGGCGGTACTCTGGTAACCGGATTCAAAACGGCCCTTACCCGAATCATGAACCAGTATGCAAAAGAACTTAATATGGTTAAAGATAAGGACAAGCCTGACGGCAAAGATTACAGAAACGGAATGATAGCCATTATCTCCATCAAGCATCCCGATCCGCAGTTCGAGGGCCAGACAAAAACCAAACTCGGCAACTCTGACGCGCAGATTGCGGTAGATGAAATTATGAGCCAGAAAATACAGCTTTTCTTTGACAAAAACGTAGAAATACTCAAAAAGATTCTCGAAAACTCCCTTCGCGCATATAACGCAAGAAAAGCAGGCGATAAAGCGCGCAATGCAGTCCTTAAACAATTAAACGATGTAGACGTAAGAAGCAAACTTGCAGTATGTACATCAAGAAAACCTGAGGAATGTGAATTATATATTGTAGAGGGCGATTCCGCAGGCGGAACCGTAAAAACGGCGCGCGACAGGAAAACACAGGCAGTTCTTCCGTTAAGAGGGAAAATATTAAATGTTGAGAAAGCAACCCTTGAAAAAATACTTGTAAATAACGAAATTAAAACAATGATTGCAGCTTTCGGATGCGGAATAGGCGATGAATTTGATATAAGCAAACTAAAATATGACAAAATAATAATTCTTACCGATGCCGACGTAGACGGCGCACATATAAGTACGCTTTTACTTACTTTCTTTTATCGTTTCATGCCGCAGCTTATTACGGAAGGCAAAGTGTACAGAGGTCTTCCTCCGCTTTATAAGGTAAGCTACTCTCAGGGAAAAAAGAAGGGCGAACAGTATTTATTTAATGACTATGAACTTGAACGTTTCAGAAAAGATTCCGGCAAAAAAATCATATCTCTGCAGCGTTATAAAGGACTTGGTGAAATGGATGCCGAACAGCTTAAAGAAACTACGCTTGACCCTGCGTCACGCATCCTTGCAAGGGTAAGTATAAACGATACCATAGAGGCAGATCAGATTACAAGCATACTTATGAGCAGCAATGTACCTCCAAGACGCGAGTTTATCATGGAGGAAGCAAGGTATGCAAATCTTGATATTTAATCAGCAGTTTGGAGGATATATATAATGGCAAAAAAGAAAAATGAAGAAACAAAAGCAGCAGAAAATATTATTTCCATGGACTTTACCGAGGAAATGAAAAACTCCTACAGGGATTACGCCGTAAGCGTTATCATTTCCCGCGCTCTTCCTGATGTAAGAGACGGATTGAAACCCGTTCAAAGAAGAATACTTTATTCAATGAAAGAGCTTGGCCTTTCACCTGATAAACCGCATAGGAAAAGCGCCAGAATAGTCGGAGACACAATGGGTAAATTTCATCCGCACGGCGACAGTTCAATATATGATGCGCTTGTACACATGACTGAGAACTATTCGCTGTCAGTACCCCTTGTAGACGGACATGGCAATTTCGGCTCTATTGACGGCGACGGCGCCGCTGCCATGCGTTATACCGAAGCAAGGCTCTCCGACGGTGCAATGACAATGCTGTCACATCTTGAAAAAGGGCTTGTGGAATTCATTCCTAATTTTGATGAAAGTGAAAAAGAACCTACCGTACTTCCGGCAATGCTTCCAAACCTGCTCATTAACGGAACTACCGGAATTGCCGTGGGAATGGCAACAAATATTCCTCCGCACAATACTGCCGAAGTTATTGACGGCGTTATAGCATGTATTGACAACAGGAATTTAACGCTTGAAAAACTTATGGAATATATCCCCGGACCTGACTTTCCTACAGGCGGCACGATAATCAACAGAGAAGACATAAAGGAAATATATGAAACGGGAGAAGGCCGTCTGCGAATCCGCGCCAAATGCGATATAGAACCGGGTACTGCAGGCCGTACAAATATTGTTATTTCAGAAATCCCATATACCATCGCAGGCAACAAGGCAAAACTTGTAGAAAGCCTTGCCCAGCTCATGCGCGATAAAGTATTTGATGAAATATACGATGTGCGCGACGAATCCGGCAAAGACATAAGAATTGTTGTAGAAGTAAAAAAAGACCGCGATGCAGAAAATCTCCTTAACGGACTGTACAAAAAAACTCCTCTTGAAGATACCTACGGCGTAAACCTTCTGGCAGTTAAGGATAAACAGCCAATACAGTTCGGTCTCAAATCAATCATTGACGAATTTATAGAATTCCAGAAAGAACTGTATACCAAAGAATATAAACATCTTCTTGATAAAGCCGGAGCAAGGCTTGAAATTGTACGCGGACTTATAAAAGCAACCGACGTAATCGACCTGATAATAGAAATACTCCGCGGAAGCCAGTCCCTCTCCCAGGCAAAGGGATGCCTCACGCGCGGCGATATTACAGATATCAGATTTAAAAGTACTCTTTCAAAAACACAGGCTCAGACTCTTAATTTTACAGAAGCGCAGGCAGACGCAATACTTGCAATGCCTCTGTCACGCCTCATAGGCCTTGAAATTCTCAAACTTCATGAAGAGGAAACCGAACTTTCCGATAAAACTACAGAGTATCTTAAAATACTCGGAAGTGAAAAAGAACTCTTAAAGGTAATAAAATCAAGGCTCAGAAACTATTCAAAGCAGTTCGGCGCCGAAAGAAAGACCATACTTGATTCAGTAGAAAACACAGGTTATGTTGAAAAAGTTGTAATAGAGGACATATACGTTCTTATTGATAAATTCGGCTATACTAAAACAATTGACCAGGCAAGCTATCAGCGCCTTACACAGGATACACTGGATGAATATTCCCACATAATATCCATGAAGAGCGACGACAGGCTGTGCGTATTTACCGCACATGGCAATATGCACCAGATTAAAGCCTCTGCGCTTCCAAGATGCCGAATAAAGGAAAAAGGCACCCTGATTCACAACCTGTGCAAACTCGGTGATGATGAAGCCGTAACTTACGCTTCTTTTGAACAGATTTTTGATTCAATACTTCTTTTTGTATCAGAACACGGATATATTAAACTTGTGTCGGGAGCAGAATTTGAAACAAACAGACAGACTATAAGTTCTACAAAACTTGAAGACTCAGACAAACTTATACTAGTAAAAATAATATCAGCATCTGAATATTTTTCAGGCAGCCTCAAAGTAGTAATGGTTACTGATAAAAAACTATCTCTTGGATTCATGCTGTCAGAAGTAAGCGAACTTAAGAAAACAAGCCGGGGCGTTAAAGGAATATCTCTTGATAAAGACGATAAACTTATGTATTCAGACTGCATTGATATAAAAACCGATACCGGAAAATATAACAATCAGACCGTTAATTATAAAAAAATCCGCACAAGAAAACGCGGCGCAAAAGGACAGAAAGCTACCGGGGTATTTGAGTAAAAATAAGCATAGTACCTGTATTATACAACATTATATTGTACGGAAATACACGTTTTCACTCGGTTCCGCACGCAGCGGATACATAAGTTTGCGGAAAGTAATTTCCGCAAACTAAGTACCGGCGGCGTCATACGGTATTTCCGTACAATAAATGTGTATGATACAGAACTAATCTTATTCCAACAAAAAAAGAGAGGAAGTTAATCATGTATGAACAAAACATCTTTGACAACGATACTTTTTTTCGCGGCTATAAAGAACTTCGTAAAGATGATGCAAATTATAATATTCAATTGGAACAGCCGGCAATGCGGAAACTGCTGCCGGATGTAGCCGGAAAATTTGTTCTTGATTTGGGATGCGGTTATGGCTGTAACTGTCTGGATTTTATAAAAAGAGGGGCAAAAGGCGTAATCGGTATTGATATATCAGAAAAAATGCTTGAAATCGCAACAGCAGAGTCGTCGGATGATAGAATTCAGTATATAAGAATGAGCATGACGGATATAAGTAAACTAAATCAAAAATTTGATTTGGTTTACAGTTCTCTGGCTTTTCATTATGTAGAAAATTTTGATAAACTTGCAAAAGATATCTATCTGTTACTAAACGAGGACGGATATTTGCTTTTTTCACAGGAGCATCCACTGATTACCGCAACGTTTGGCGGTCTACAGCATTACAATAAAGATTCCGACGGGCATTATACTTCCTATACATTTTCCAACTATGGACAGCCCGGAGAAAGAGTCACTTCCTGGTTTGTTGACGATGTAAGAAAATATCACCGCAGATTTTCGGACATTATTACAGGTCTTTGCAGGGCAGGATTTATAATTGATACGGTATGTGAACCTATCCCGGAACAAAGCGCAACTGAAAAAATACCGAATATTTTTATTAAAGAACAGATTAAACCGACTTTTTTGATTGTAAAGGCAAAAAAACATAACGGAAAATCCGACAAATCGGTGTTCAAGGAGATTACAGATGAAGAAAAATTCTGTTTGACGTAAAGCTATGGAGGAAGTACAGAATGATTAAATATGCTGGTATTCAAGATTTTACTGTTCTAAAGGATTTTGTACTCAGTCGAATTAATTATTAAACACTCATCATCTTTCCAAGTGATTTGCATATTGTTGAACTCGCCCCAATCACCGGAATAAACCCTTTGAGGTTTCTTTTCAATTTTGAAAAGAATTGCATGGATTCCGCCTTTTTCATATACATCAACGAGCGTATTTCCACCGAGTGCGCCTTGGTCACTGTCAATCACTCGGGCACAATACTTGCCACTTGGAGATTCAACCGTTTGGACAACCGTATTTTGACCGATATTACCGAAAATCAAAAATATAAAACTAATAAATCCAATTGGTAATACCATCAGGGCTGACAATGTTAAGGCAATCATTTTCAGAGCCAGCGGCTTACCATATTGGATCGTCAAATAAAAACAACATCCCGCAGATATTAATACACCTGCAATCACCCATATTTTAGGATATTCAAAAATATAGAAAACTGCGTTAATTAATGAGAAAGGCGAGATGATAGCAAGCAAAATCTGTAATACTTTATTTTCGAGCGTATTCTTATAAACGTGGTCATGGACAACGATGCATACGGACAATACAGCAATTACAATAGCGAAAGCGGAAATACTTATTAATTCAAAACCATATCCAAAACAGGTAGTTATTAGAATACCTGCAGGATACAGTATTGTCAGTATGAATAGCAACCACATTAAAATAGACGCAGTCTTTTTCATCATATGCACCTCACTCTTTTCCCAACATTTTAGCGTATTGATTGGAAAGAGTTTTTGATAGTATGCAAAATACAACCGTTAATACGATTCCAGGCCCATTAAGGAACAGCACACCTTGCATCGCATCGAAAGCCTCAACCAAATTACATTCAGAAAATACCGCCAACAAACCCTTCTCATAGTGAAAACCTGACCATATATATGCACACAATGTAATAGCGAGAGTGGTAATCAAAGAAAAAGATGAAAAGCTTTTTCTATCTTTATAAACTCGCACAAAATACCAGTTCACCATTGACAGCATAAATCCGGTTGCCGGAATAACAAGATTAATTGCCCAAAAACCATTCATTAACCCTGATTCCGTTCTGGCCTCCAGCGCTACACCGATAGTAATCAACCCAAAAGAAAGGAACAACAAAACGGATTGTAAAACAGAAGCTTTCCAATCGTTGAGTTTGTTAAACTTCGCTGGTGCTTTCGATACCGAAACCACATTAGCGGGTGTGTCCATATCTTCAAGAAGTTCTTTACACGCATCGCAACCTTCGATATGTTCTTTAACTATAATCGCACTTTCTTCACTACAGCATCCATCAATGTACAGCGGAATTAAGTCCCTTACAACATTACAATCCATATGATTACCTCATTCTTTCTAATAGTTTTTGCTTGGCACGGTAAAATGTAACTCGTGCCCAACTCTCGCTTTTTCCGAAAATTGAACTGATATCTTTTAATGAAAATCCGGCAAAAACAGAAAGCATAAATACTTCCTTATACGGCTCTTCTAATTCGTGCAAACATCGTAATGCTTTTTGAGATAGTTCTTTTTGAACAAAGGCATCTTCAATACTTTCATCCATACCGGCTGTTTCAAGAACATCAAGAGATGCTTTTTTCTTCTGCTCGTTATACCATGCAAAATATGTGTTTTTAGCAATTTGGCAGAGCCAAATAGATACTTTTTCTTTATTTCTCAGTGAAGCATAGTTCATATATGCACGGAAAAAGGTTTCCTGTGTCAGTTCCTCGGATAACGAAGGGTCATGTGTCATCTTCATAAGATATTTAAATATAAACTCATGATTTTCATGGAAAAGCTTTTCAAATTCAGCCACATTTTCACCGCCCTTTCAACTATTAGATTGCGGAGATGTTAAAGCGCTACAATTATTATACCATATTTTTTGAATATTTCGTCATTCATTAAAAACAGCGGCAAGGATTTCTCCCTGCCGCCGGGAATTGTTACATTGCAGAAGATTCCGACGATTTTACGCATGTGAATGTCAGCGACGGAGAACGTTTTTGTGCAGCTTAAATGCTTCATAAACTTAGTAAGGTTTCCTTGCTAATTCCAAATCCATTACATAGTATACGGTCATAATTCCGCCGTGATTATTGATTGCAGAATGAATTCCTTCAAAAAGCTTTTTTCTGTCTGCTACGGGAATTTTCATATGATCAGAATATGTCCGCAATAATGACATGTATTCGTCTGCCGTAAAATCCTTTGTCGTATGGTACATCGTATGTTTTACATCAACAAAACCATATGCAAGCGCTTTTTTGGCGAGCTTTTGCGCATCTTCATTGCTAAACTCCGCCGGCCGGCTCTTACTATGCATATATTTGTGATAGAGTTCCTGTATTTCATCAGTTAGTGCCCTGCGTTTCTGATCCGGTCCGGCATGATAGGCAAAGCGGGCAAATGCGCCGCCCGGTTTTAACAGATTATAAACCCGGTTATACCCATAATCCTCCGGAATCCAGTGAAATGCTGTCGCTGCATAAATAAGATCAAATAACTTATCATCACTGACAAAATCCTGCAATGTCTGATTAAATAAAGAGAAATTTTCATAAGCCTTATAGCGATTCTGCGCTAAATCAGCCAATTGCTCTCCCGGTTCAATTCCGATAAAATGACATTTCGTATCAAGTATAGGCCGTGATGCCTTTCCTGTTCCTAACCCGATTTCAAGTACATTGCTATCAGAATTGATTGTTTGATAATGCAATATATCCTCATAGATTTCTTTTATATATGTGGGGCGACTTTTATCATAATCCAAAGCTGCGCTATCAAACGTTTTTTCAAATGTCGTCATTCTCTTTTTCTCCAAAAATTAATTGATAGGTGCCTCTCGGAATTTAATGATATTCAAATTCGATATTTATTTCCCCAATGCCACCGTCTACATCAATCCTGTTATTACCCTGTCCATATACGGCTCCATCTTTCATCCTCTCGCCACCTACTTTGGCGCTGCCTATTCCTTTATCAATATGAATCCTATAGTCATCTTTTGAACCGGTAAGGATAAAATCTGAACTTCCTATCCCATTATCAATGGAACTGTTTCCTTTTATCTCACCTGCAAACTTCAATTGTCCTATACCCATATCAAATTCAGAATTATTTAAGGTTCCTCCCTTAATGACAATCTCTCCTACTCCTCCGTCTATCTCTGCCTCATAAAACGCATTTAGTTCATTTATATGAGTTTTACCTGCTCCAAGCGCCAATTTGAGTTTATCCGCAGATAACGTATCTATGTCTACACTTCCTGCGCCCGTCTCAATATCCGCCTCATTAAAAACAGTTCCATAAGGCACAGTTATAATAATCTTAGAGTTATTTTTTATATTTCCAAACCACTTATGCCCCTCATCTAATATATGAAGGCATCCGTCTTTTTCATATACTTTCAGATTATTAATATTACTTTCAATACTAAAACTGCTGCCACAGACAATTTTAAAATCTGCGGCTTTTATATCTATTTCCAGTTTATTTACCGTTTCACTCACAGAATAGTTCTTCATATCACCTGTATTTTTATCATCATCTATAAATATCCCGGCTATGCCTAAAATGCCTCCTATTATGCTGACACATAGAAAAACCGCAAACGCCATAGCCAGATATTTGATTACCTGCTGCCATGGTTTCATTTGATATCCACCCCTCCAAACATACACGTTCCCGTCACATAAAGCGTGATATTATTCGCCGGCGTATTAACAACTTTATTTGAAATTCCCCCGAATATGGAGTTAGAATTTACCTTTACATTCACATACGGTGGTACATATATCGTGATTCCTCCAAATATAGCTGAAACGCTGATTGCACAATCGCCTTCTATAATCGAACCGCGCAGGTCGCATTTTACTCCGCCAAATACTGCAGTAAGCTCGGCGCCATTAAATACATCTCCTGTAAAATTAAGTTTCTGGTCTGAGAAAACTGCGCAGGTTACTTTAGGCTCCGCGCCTTCTTTTTTCATATCTGAAAATATTTTTTCAGCTTTATTCCCAAACATTCCTCCAAATATAAGTTTAAGTCCTATAAAGATGATAATCACCGGAATTACCAGTTTCCAGATTGTTGCCGCAGTTAATATACCCTGACAGTTGAGCAAAAGCAGCACTCCTATAAACAGCCCCACCAGATTCCCTGTCTTATCATTTCCTGAAATAACTCCTATTCCGCATGGCACTATAATGAACAGCGTCCACCAGCCGTCAAAAAACATATCCACTTTGATAATATCAAATGCATTAAGCGCAAATATAACTCCTAACGCCACAAGAACAATTCCCCATAATACTCTGTTAAGTCTTTTCATTTTTTTACCTCATTTCTGCTACAGTTATTTGGTTTTATTATATATGGTAAACTGGATTTTGTTAAGATATTTTGAATATTTTATTCATTTTCGGCAAATATTCTTCTGCTCATAAAAATGCAACGTAAAACCTATTTTGAATCAATCTGTATAACTTGCGTAGTCCTCTTCTATTTCAAGCACTTGTTCAAGAGTAAGTCCGGAATATAAGGCAATTTTTTCATACGATAATTCTCCGTCCTGTAACATTGCTATTGCTGATTTACACTTTTCATTATGCGCGCCTTGCTCTAAACCTTGCGCCAGGCCACGTTCCATACCTTCCTCGTATTTTTCATTATACCGCATCTGTAATGTCATATAACTCACTCTCCATTTGTCATCCTTCTTTACGGACTCTACTTCCTTTTCCAGTTCTCTTGTATAATCATCTTCCGGCTCGCTGCTGTCTATGTAATCAAGCAGCCTTTTTAACTCCGGTGTCACATCATCCATTGTTCCTTTAGTGTTTAATATAATCTTTACCGTATCATCTCCAAGTACCAGTCCGGGATTCTGTAAACATCTGTTTTCAAAAGTATATATATGTCTTCCTTCTTCAAATATATCAAAGGTACATACAAAGATTATGAAATTTGAAAAAACTGAAATTTCAGATTGTTTATTTATTGTAACACATTGTTTTATGTAATGCAAGAAATTTTTATTGCATCATTCGGAAGTATTGACGAAATTGGTGTTGCGGCTTATAATATAACTATTGTTATATAACGTAAATTATTAAACAGGAGTGAAACCCATGCCGCCAAAACCTAAAATCACAAAAGATATGGTCATTGATGCTGCCTTTGAGGTTGCTCGTAAAACAGGTGCTGAAAATATTAACGCAAGAACAGTCGCAAAAAAGTTGAAATGTTCTACACAGCCTGTTATGTACCACTTTGCAACGATTGAGGAGTTAAAAAAAGCTGCTTATGCAAAAGCTGACTGCTATCATTCTGAATATCTCATGAATATTGAAAGCCCACAGGAAGGCGTTATGCTTGGAATTGGGTTGAATTATATCCGATTTGCGATTGAAGAACCGCATTTGTTTCGCTTCCTTTTTCAATCAAACTTTTTTACCGGAACGACCTTGCTTGAAATGATAGATGCTGAAGAACTTGCGCCTGTTCTTTCGGCAATGCAAAAAGCAGTCGGAGGAAGTATAGATCAAATAAAAAAAATCTTTATAACAATTTTTTTATTTGCTCATGGATATGCAAGTATCATCGCTAACAATTCATTGGAATACGACGAGGAACTTATAAAATCCCATTTGGAGCGGGCATACAGAGGTGCAATATTAGCAGTACAGGAGGAAACGAAATGAAAAATCAACAAGTTATGGAGAATAACAAAAAGAGTGTTGTCCTCACGATTATAGGTATTGCAATAATGATATTATTGACGATAACAAAAGCTGTGCCATCCTCGAATATTGTGGGTTATTCCGTGTTTGTTGGAATTGCGTTTTTCTTCATTACGGAAGCTGTCGGCAAAGAAAAAGGCTCCGAATCGGGATTGCGCTTTAATACTGTTTTGGAAGATATTAAAAAACCGGGAATGATAGCTTGGGTTCTGCTGCCAAGCGTGAGTGGTATTGTAACATCTGTTTTGGGAAATCTGATTTTCCACGGAGAATTTGTTGCCCATGTAATGGACCGGGCAGGTTCTATCCTGTCTTTTGATAAAACATTACTGCTAGTGATTCAGGTTATAATTGCGGCATTTGGTGAGGAAATTGCATATCGTGGTTTCTTCCTTGGGAAAGGCATGAAGATATTTCCGTTTTGGCTCTGCGCAGTCGTTTCATCGCTTACTTTTGCGGCAGGACATATTACCGCGGGAAACATAGGAGTTGTACTTTATGATATTGCCGCCGTATTCATAGACAGCTTGATTTTCTCTGTGGTTTATCGTAAATCCGGCAATTGCGTTATCAGCACCCTTTCGCATATTATTGCAAATGCAATTTCGATTGTTGAGACACTCCTATTCTTTTAAGTTCTGTGAACTATTCCCTCACTCCACACAGCGCCGCCAATAATGCATATCATACCGGCAATCTGGATTATCCCTATATATTCATGAAGAAACAGCACCGAAAATATAACTGCCGACAACGGCTCCAGATAACCTGTAACTGCAACTGTCTGTACCGGCAGATTACCAATGGATAAAAAGTATAATAGGCATCCAATCCCCGTATTTGCTATACCAAGAAAAAGAACCCATGGAATACTTTCCCGTGGAATATTGATAATAAGTCCCTGTTTAAACCAAACGAATACAGCAACTGTTAAAAAGCTTATCACAAGCTGAAGCACGGGGTTTTGCATACCTGTAATTTTATCTGCTTTTTTATTAAATATAACCATAAAAGCATACATAACCGCCGACATAAGTCCGCACACAACACCAAATATATTACCTTTTCCGTCAAGCGACTGACTGTTAATCAGGCAGATTCCAATGAGTACAGATATAAATCCGCTAATTTTAATAAACGTCAGCTTTTCCTTAAATAAAACAGGAGCAAAAGCCATAACAATAACAGGTCCACAATAATAACACAACGATGCAATACTTACGCCCGTCCGGTGATAAGCCTCATACAGAAACATCCAGCTTAGTCCCATGGCAATCCCGGATATTGCAAGGAATATAAAACTTTTTACTGATTTATAAAATGTAAATCTATTACCGGTAAGCAAAAATATGCTTACTAAAAGAACACTTCCTATAAATGTTCTAAGACATACAATCTCATAACTGTTCAGAGCAATATGGCTTGCTACAATTCCATTTGAGCCAAATAAAAGTAAAGCGGTAATGTATTTTATGTAATACTTTTTTCATTGTTATATCTTCTTTCTATTGAAAATTTACAATTTGAATGGAAACAAATATTCAAAAATATTTAGCATTTATCTCAGCTGTCGAATATAACAGTTTCACAAAAGCCGCTGAAAAATCAGGATATACTCAATCTGCCATAAGCAAAATGATTGCTGACCTTGAAAAAGAATGGAATATAACTTTACTCGAAAGAAATAAACATGGCGTTCAATTAACATCTGACGGGAAGTCATTACTGCCATATATAAAAAACTTATGCGCTGAATTTGAAAAGCTTCAAAACCATGTAAAAGACCTTCAGGGATTTGAATCAGGTCTTATCCGAATCGGGACATTTTCAAGCGTAGCCACTCACTGGCTTCCGGGAATAATAAAACAATTTCAAATAGATTATCCGGGAATTGATTACGAATTACTGCTCGGTGATTATTCAGAAATAGAAACCTGGATTATGGATGGCAGGGTTGACTGTGGATTTTTAAGCTTACCTGCTGCACCTGATTTTGATACGGTCAGTCTGCATAAAGATGAGCTCATGGCAATCATACCTAAAGGACATATTTATGAAAATGCAGAAAGTTTTCCCTTAGCCGCACTTGAAAAGGAACCTTTTATGCTTTTAGAAAGAGGGGCAAAAGCAGAAATATCAGCCATATTTGAAAAACATAATCTGCATCCCAGGATACACTTTACCACCTGGGACGACTATGCCATAATGTCTATGGTGGAACAGGGCTTGGGAATTGCAATATTACCAAATCTTATACTGAAAAAAATCCCTTACGATATTATAGCAAAACCTTTAGAAATTCCCGCTTACAGGGATATCGGATTTGCACTTAAAAACAAAGAAACAGCTTCATTGGCAGTAAAAAAATTTATGAAGTACCTTAGTTACAGAGACTTAAATACAAATATATAAGCGCCCGAAACCATCGCGCCTAAAATCATCGATAATAAAAACATAAATAAACATCGTTTCCTTTTAGGTATGAAAAACAATATTCCTGCAAATACAATAAAATATAAAATGCATCCTATTAATCCATATATGCGCATTGATTCGCCTTCAGCATATTCATATGAACCCGGTTCCTCCATAAAATTTCCCAAAAACAGAATACTGTATAATAACCAAAAGAAACTTATAGCTCCCCAAAGAAAACCCGAAAATATAATTGATACTTTTTTAATACCAGAGTAAAACCTTTTCATACATTATCTCCCAAAATCTAGTAATTCAGACTACCCTATCTTCTGTATTTCGCTTCAATCTTAAGATACCCAAGCATAATGCCAATAGCCCATACTATCACACCTAATATCTCAACAATAACCATCGGAGAATTTTGTTCTATAAACAAAAACGGTATCCCTATTATCTCAAAAATAACAGCAGCAACAATCCAAAGCATGGACACTGAATGATTATATCTGCGTACATCAGTAACTTCCGGTGGTTTTGCGAATGTAAAAAATCCAACAGCTTCTTTCGATTTCCGTACACTAATGCTTATGCCAAAAAACAATAACGCAGCGACACTCCAAATAACAAATGCAATTATCATTGTATTTTTCCTTCCTTATTCTTTATCCACACACTATCTTTTATTATAAAACCAGACATCTATCTCATCTTCCGCCGGCGTCTCCCATCTGGATAATAATTTTTCCATAAGTCCTTCATCCAGATAATAATCTGAACAGTCCGGATTACTTAGTACTTTTTCATTTCTTTCCCCGATATTTTTTTGCCATGTTATATCATCCACATCTATGTAATGCCACTCACAAATTATATTTTTGTTATTATAAAATTCAGTAAGATTTTTTCTGTCATCTGCGCTCCAGAATCCCCAGTCCAATATTACATTACAGCCTGTATTCACAAGTTCCGCGGATTTCTTTTTAAAGTAATTGCGAATCCTTACAGCCATCTCATCATGCTTATCACCCAGATTATTATTAAACAAATCTTTAGTCAGTTCGTCACATGATAAAATAACTGCATTTTCTTTACTTTTTATCTGATTTGAATAATACGTCTTTCCGCTGCATATCTTTCCGCAGACTGCTATTACTTTTGCCATAATATAACCTCACATAAGTCGTCGGTAACGACCTTTACCCAAAAATTCAATAATTCCATTATCTCTTAAAATCTGAAGCTGTTGCCTGATTTTGTCTTTAATATGATGATTTTCCGGATATTTTACAGCAAGTACATCCTCAAAATCATACATCTGCTCAAGTGTAAATACTTTATCCCCAATCCTGTTAACACAATTCAGTATATCAATTATCCATCCCCGCATATTTAACTTATACTGCCGCATAAAAACTGTTCTTTGAACTCTTGATATTACTTGTTCTAACGGAATCTCTTTCCCATTTCTTACTATGAAAATTCTACCTTCGTCTGGTATCTGATTCAACAAAATATTACAACCTACCCATCCTGCCCGCCTCGCTGTTTCTGCTAATGGATTTCTTTTCTCAATAATATCAGAAGAAAAGAAATGTTTTGGAACTATAACAAAATTTTCTACATTTAAATTCCTTTTGTTATATTGCATAAAAAAGAAATTAGGATTATTTACTGAACTAATTCTTTCCATCATTGTACTATATGCTCCGTCATTTACTTTATTTGTAATGGATGCACCTTTACTCTTTAATTCATACTCTTCTTCACAAATGGAACAAAAGAAATCAGCAACAGGTCTATTATTTCCAAAATGGTCTATGTACTGATTGCCGCAATAAGGACAAAACACATTTCCACCTACCCATGTCTCTGTTATTATCCGTATTTTCTGTGCATTACTGGAATACCGTTCTGCAATTCTTCCATCCATTTGTAAATTCAAAATAATCACCCCAACACTACTTCATAAAATAAATTGTTAAAACGATTTTTTATCTTCTCAATATTTTCTCGCAAAATTTCAATCAAAATACAACTTCTATTTTTATTTAAAGCAGCTATACCTACAGCTCCGCTTCCTGCGAAAGAATCCAATATTATTTCACCTTCATATGTCATAAATTCTATAATTTTTTCACACAACTCAACCGGCAATTCACTTTGGTGAATTTTATCCTTTCTGGAAACAGGCTGTATATCAAACATTGCAGGAAGCATACCATTACAACCACTCATATAACAATTTTCTCCTGTTCTGTCTGATTTTTTCTTATCACATCTCATATTTCTGGCTTTTCCTTTTGAAAAAATCATTATATCCTGAGAATTTTTTGCTTTTCTGCCAGTATTACTTACAAACGTTCCTTTTTTCCAAGTTACTTTTGAATAATATAAAAAGCCGGCCTCTTTCGCCATTTGCTTTATTTGATATAAATATTCATAATTATTTTCATTTTCTGCAGGAAGTATTTCTATCAAAAAACATCCCTGTTTTAAAACTCTTGCTTTCTCTCTAAAATCTTCTATAGTATACCTAAAACAGTCATATAAAGCAAATGATCGTGTACCACCCTTATTTGACTTTATATCCAGCCATGGATGATCCGTAAAAATACAGTCAATACTATTATCCTTCAACATCGATAAATCTCTTCCATCACCTTCAATTAAGATACATTGTTCTTCATCTGATGTTATAGTGCGATAAACACCTTTAGTTATCCTCTGAAATTTTGTTGCCAAATTTTCGTAAATTCTTGCTCTTACAGTTTCTTTTGGTTTGTCACTATTTTGCTCATACGCTTCTCGAAGAGAAAACATATCCTGACCCTTAAAACAATTAAACAATTTTTCTGCTAACGTCATATTCCGGCCCTCCTGTATAAAAATAGATCTTTATATTAATACAGAAGGTGTACCAATTAAAGTACTTTTACCTTTCAAATTGAATTTTACAGTGCTTTCTTTGGACAACTTTTCACACATTCCAGGCAGAGAATACACTCCGTTCCATTAGCCCGTTTTCTGGAATTGTCAGTCATATCCACGTTCATAGGACATACCTGCCTACACCTGCCGCAGGAAATACACTTATCTTTATCACACTTTATCCTTAGCATGGAAAAATAACTCATAGGCTTCAAAAATACTGTAACAGGACAGACGTATTTGCAGAAAGCGCGGTTATCTTTGAAATAAAATGCGAGTATAATACCAACAGCGTAATAAAGTAAATTTCCGATAATAAACGACCAAAACATTATCCTTTCTATATTTCCCACATGAGTCAGAAATAAAGCCGCAACAAATATCAGTGACGCCAGGAAAGTAATATAACGTATCCATCCTAATTTTTTCCGGGGCTGTCTGGGCTGCTTATAGGGAAGAAAGTCCAGAACCATTGCAATCCAACAGGCATAACCGCACCAGCCTCTTCCAAAAAACAATGGTCCGAAATATTTTTGCTACAACGTAATGTATTGTTGCCGCCTCAAAAACTCCCGTAAAAAGATAGTACCAAAACCCCTCTATCTGCATATTTTCACTGCATATAAGACCGAGATAGACCAGCATATATGATCCGACCAGCAACTGCGTCACACGGCGTGCATATTTATATTTCCGTATGTATAGGCAAATCCCCAAAGCAATAGAGATGCCAATATAGCTGAAATTAATCAAATAAAACAGATTATCTTTCGTCAGCCAGAGGGAGACAGCCACTATTTCAAATATTGCCAGCATGACCGCCGGCAGTAAGTATTTTTTCATAATCTTTTTGATACTTTTGTCCTTTCAGATAGTTCAATAATATTTATCTTCTTTAATATTATAATTATAATCTACTTTAATCATATCTATCTACTGCTTCGATATAGACAATTATACAACATAAGAACTTGTTTGTACAATTTGTACAAACAAGTTCTTATGGTATTTCTAATAATTTTGACAGGCATTAAAAAACCCTTGAAAATACTGGATTTTCAAGGGTTTCATAAAATCTCTTATTCTGTTTGGAATTATCTCTTCGAGAACTGTGGAGCACGTCTTGCTGCTTTCAAACCGTACTTCTTTCTTTCCTTCATACGTGGATCTCTTGTAAGGAAACCTGCTTTCTTAAGCGCAGGGCGGTTTTCAGCATCTGCCTCAAGCAGAGCTCTCGATATACCATGGCGGATAGCGCCTGCCTGACCTGTAAATCCTCCGCCTTTAACTGTTGTAATAACATCATACTTATCTGTAACTCCAATAAGTTCAAGCGGCTGACGAACTATCAGTTTTAAAGTTTCAAGACCAAAATATTCATCAATATCTCTTTTATTAATTGTAATCTTTCCTGAACCAGGTACAAGATATACTCTTGCAACGCTGCTCTTTCTTCTTCCTGTTCCATAAAATTTAACTGTAGCCAATGTATGTTCCTCCTTTCAACCTCTCATTAATACCTTTTAGCAATCTCTAATACTTCAGGCTTCTGTGCTGCATGTGGATGTTCAGGTCCTGCATATACATGAAGCTTAGCTATCATCTGTCTTCCGAGAGGTCCCTTTGGAAGCATTCCCTTTACAGCATGGTTGATAACATATTCAGGCTTCTTCTGAAGCATTTCCTTCAATTTTGTCTCTTTCATGCCGCCAACATAATCTGAATGTCTGTAATATATCTTCTGATCCAACTTCTTACCTGTAACCTTTACTTTATCAGCATTGATAACGATTACATAATCGCCTGTATCAATATGTGGTGTGAAAATAGGTTTTTTCTTACCTCTTAAAACATTAGCGACCTCTGTTGACAGACGACCTAATGTCTGATCCGCTGCATCAATTACATACCATTTTCTTTCAATAACGGACGGACTAGCCATAAAACTCTTCATCCTTATAACCTCCTAAAGTCTATAACTTATATTAACTTATCAACTGCGTACATACATTAATCTTACCGGGGCTATGGTTAATTAGAGTATGGCACGCCACATTTGAATATTATATTATATAAGAAAATGTGTGTCAAGTGCTTTTACACATATTCTATAGCTAAAGTTTAATCAAGTATTGTCTTAATATTAAAACAATTATCTTCATATTACAAAATAAAACTAAACTTCCTCTAACTGCTTCTTCTCTGTAAATACTTCCATATAATGTAACAATTTTTCTTTATCCCATTCATCTAATTCATCAAATTGTTTTAAAATTATATCATATATATTTTCAGCCTTAAAAAAATTAGAATAACTTGTAATTTTCATCGATTCTTTTTTGGTCTCATATAGTCTACCCAAAAACCGAATTACAAATTTAAATAGCTCTTTAACTCTTTCATCCAAATCATCACCTATATAATCTGTAATTAATAATCCTTTGATATTATCTTTATGTAGCTGATCACTGGTATAATCTGTTAAAATGCCTATCTCACGTTTATATAAATAAATAATTACACCAAGAATTGTAAATTTCCCATTTTTAGCAATTGCTATTTTATCTAAGTCTCTTTCATTTACAATTTCTTCCGAAACATAATCGTCATATATCTTACCCAATCTAACAAGATCATATAGTGTATCATAATCATGCTTTCTCAAAAATATTTGTTTATATATATTTTTAGAAGAAAACATCGCATTCTTAGCATTACGCGCTGGTCCTGGTCTTTGTAAAATACACGCATATATTAACTGTCCTATATATTCATTTGTAACTCGCTGCCATTTGTCCACTTTTTTATAATTTTCAGGTTTAACTCCTCTTTTAATTTCAACTGCCAAACATAATTTCCCATTATTTTCACAACCTCTCTGCAACTTTTTTTGTTCTATCGCATTAGATTTTAAGTCCCTTTGTTTAATTGGTTTCTGAGAATTTGATGCTTCCGATATTTTTGCAATAAACTCACTATTAACACCTGATGAACTTTCTGCTTTTACAATCTTACAAACTACAAAAAAATCATTAGCCTCATTTATACTTTTAGACTTTCCTATTTTTGTTGTTGTCTGTGCTCCATTTATAATGGAAAAATCATATAGTTTTATTTTGTATCCATCAACTCTAAAATCACTACAACCTATAGTAATACCATTGTTGTAAAACCAAAATTTATCTTTTTCTTTATTAATAGTATTATCAATTGCATCATCTACATTTTTTTGTACAATATGCTCTCTTAAATTATAGCTAAATAAACCATTTAAACCATATTTAATATATAAACGTTGTATTGAAGATGCTTTAACATTAACAATAAGACCTGAATCACCATATCCAAGAAAGTTATTATTCCTTTCTCTATCTATATTTATAAGAATATAGTCTTCCTTAATTAATTCATTACCTTCTACTTCTTTTGTATCTATATCATTTTGATCATACATAGAAATTGAGAAATTATTTATTTCTTCACTTTCTGAAAAATCCATAATTTTCTTTTTTGTATCTTCTGTTAAAATTGTATTTGTAAATAAAATTAACTCAATATTTTTATCATCATTTAAATCATCATAAGCATTTAAATAAGAAGATTTAAGTTGATTAGAATATTGATCATATTTTTTATCTGCAAAATTATTAATTGTTTCATGCATCTTACGAAAAGCATTCTTTATATCATCTATTGATAATCCAGTTCCTGATTTACCCTGTATTAAATACATTGTATTAGTATCACAATAAATAAAATCTATTCCTCCATCATTCGGTCCATCCACAAAACCCGCTTTTATATCTATTTTTCCTATATTACCATTAAAATAAAATATATCCACTGCCCTTAATGTAAACAAATATTCATCACTAGTTTTACCATCTAACATTCCTAAATTCTTACACATCTCTCTTATCATCTTTAATTTATTATTCATCTTTACCTCCTTAGTATATATTTTTTACAAATATATTTTAACACAATTTAATAATAGTTCAATAAATTCATTAATACTAAAATAATGTTCTATGATTTTGTGCTTTTTACACATATTCAATCATTTCAAGCGTAAGCCCTTTTGCCGGCGCGGTATTAATTGCAAAATCACGTTTTTCGGACATAAGTATTTCCGCTATCCTTTCAGGTTTCATCTTGCCGCAACCCACATCTATAAGCGTTCCTGCTATCATTCTCACCATATTATATAAAAAGCCGTTCCCACTCACTTCTATAATTATTTCATCATCCTCGCGCTCAATGTCAATCGAGTATATAATTCTTATCGTCGAGCGCGCCTGGGTATGCAGTGAGCAGAAATTTCTGAAATCATGCCTGCCTACAAAATATGAAGCGGCGTCACGCATAAGCTCTATATCAAGTTTTTTATATACGTGCAGGGCATTTCTGCTTTTTACCGGATTATCAAAATTTCTGTTAAGAATCCTGTATACATATGTTTTAATGCTCTCACATTTCCTTGGATGAAAATCAGGTTCCACTTCATATGATTCCTGAATTACTATATCGTCAGGAAGTATCCTGTTTAAGGCATAACTTATCTTCTCTGCCGGAATATTCGTATTCGTATCAAATACGGCTATATTTCCATACGCATGTACTCCCGCATCTGTCCTGCTTGCACCAATTACCTCTATATCTTCATTAAGAAGCTCTGTAAGGCTTTCATTGATAATCTGTTCAATTGTCACTGCATTCGGCTGAATCTGCCAGCCATGATAATTAGTTCCATCATAAGCGATTACAATCAATACTCTTTTCATCATTAACATATCCTTATCTTATATAAAATGTCCTGCAGCAATTGAAGTTACCATATATATTAATATAATACCATAGCTTATATAATCCCTAACCGTATATTTTAACGGTTTCATCTTCGTTCTGCCTTCTCCTCCATGATAACACCTTGCATCCATAGCAAGAGCAAGATCTTTTGCACGCTCCATAGCAGATACCAATAACGGAATAAGAATAGATACTATGCCCGATATACGCCTGAATATATTTCCCTCTTCAAAATCTGCCCCTCTTGATGACTGCGCTTTAATAATCTTATCTGCTTCCTCCATAAGTATTGGTATGAACCTTAGCGCAAGAGACATCATAAGCGCAAATTCATGAACGGGTATATGTATTTTATTAAGCGGTCCAAATGCCTTTTCAATACCTTCCGTCAACTGGTTAGGTGTCGTAGTATATGTCATTATTGCCGAACCCGTAATAAGAAATAACAGCCTTACAATGACAAATACAGCCTTTTTTAACCCTGTATATGTGATTTTTACAGCATAAAATTCAAATAATATATCATCTCCGGATGTAAAAAAAAGATGCATTACTGCTGTAAACACAATAAGGAAAATTATCGGTTTAATGCCTTTTAGTATGTGCTTTAACGGCACCTTTGAAATAAATATAACCGACCCCAGATATATTAATGAAACTATATATCCCGGATAATTATCAAAAATAAATATTGAAATAATAAATAAAAACGTACCGGCAAGTTTTACCCTTGGATCAATCTTATGGATAACCGAGCCCGTAGGATAATACTGACCTATCGTAATGTCCCGAAGCATCTGTTTTATATCCCTTCTGTCTATGCCTGCTGTGCCATATGTATCAAAATCTCTTTTACCGCCTCATCCGGATTAATTATATCGGTATCAACATCATAACCCATACTTTTAAGTTCATTTAAAAGATATACCGTCTGAGGAGCAGAAAGTCCTATCTTTTCAAGTTCTTTATATTGCCTGAAGACTTCACACGGCGTTCCGCAGGCAAATATTTCTCCATCATTCATAACTACAATACGTGTAGCATATTTTGCAACATCCTCCATGCTGTGCGATACAAGTACAATTGTTACGCCATTATTTTTATGCAATTTATCTATAAGCGACAGAATTTCATTTTTCCCTTTAGGGTCAAGTCCTGCCGTCGGTTCATCAAGGACAAGTACTTCCGGTTTCATTGCAACTACTCCGGCAATTGCAACACGTCTTTTCTCACCACCTGAAAGTTCAAGCGGCGACACATCATACATATTTTCAGATATTCCAACCATTTTAAGCGCTTCTTTTGCATTCCGGTCTGTCTCTTCATCAGTCATCCCTATATTTTTGGGTCCGAATTTTACATCATTAAGAACCGTTGTTTCAAACAGTTGGTATTCGGGATACTGAAACACAAGTCCTACCTTACTTCTGAGCTTTTTTTTGGAATATCCCTTTCTATATATATCCTCACCATTATAAAGTATGGTACCTGAAGCCGGCACATTAAGTCCGTTCAGGTGCTGTATGAGCGTAGACTTCCCTGAGCCTGTATGTCCGATAATCCCTATAAACTCTCCGTCTTCAATGGTAAGATTAATATCTTTAAGGCTCTGTTTTTCAAACACCGTTCCGGCACCATATATATAATTAAGATTTTTTATTATTATCGCCATTATTTACTCCTTTTTTATAATCCGTAAATACTGAAACCAAATCTTCTATACTAAGTACCGATTCCTTTATATTAAGTCCCGCTTTTCTCAAACGGTCTGCAATATATATTGCCTGTGGCGCTTCAAGGTTATATTTTTCAAGTATGGATATATCTGAAAATATATATTCAGGTGTTCCATCCATAACTATCTTTCCTTTATTCATCACAAATATTCTGTCTGAATATATTGTTTCTTCCATATAATGTGTTATCAGAATAATATTAATATTTTCTTTTTTATTAAGCTCCCTTACAGCTTCTATAACTTCTTTTCTTCCTCCCGGATCAAGCATCGCTGTCGATTCATCAAGCACTATGCATTTTGGTTTCATTGCAAGCACGCCCGCAATAGCCACACGCTGTTTTTGTCCGCCGGAAAGATGATTCGGAGCCGTACCCCTGTATTTTAACATTCCTACCGTTGCAAGGCTTTTCTCAACACGGCGCCATATTTCTCCTGTAGGAACTCCGGTATTTTCAAGCGCAAATGCAACATCTTCTTCCACTACATTTGCTACAATCTGATTATCCGGATTTTGAAATACCATTCCTGTATTCTGCCTTATAGAAAACGTATTATCCTCATCAGAAGTATCCAGTCCGTTCACCCATAATGTACCTCCTGTAGGAGTAAGAAGCGCATTAAGATGTCTTGCAAGCGTAGATTTTCCGGAACCGTTATGTCCTACTATTGATATAAACTGTCCATCCTTTATATCAATATTCAGTCCATCAAGCACCCTTGTCCGTATTTCCGTATCATCTGCCGTATTTCTTCTATATTCATACACAAGGTTTTCTGATTTAATCACTGTGAACCTCTCCTGACATATGAAAATGGAGTATTAATCTGCAGATTATTTCCTGTCAGACAATACTCCATACACTATCACTTAAAATCAAATAACGGCTTTAAACAAGCTCAATGATAACCTGCATAGCAGCATCGCCCTTGCGGGGACCAATCTTAACTATACGGGTATAACCGCCATTTCTTCCTGCATACTTTGGTGCGATATCATCAAAAAGTTTCTGTACAACATCAACCTTTTTGGTATTTTTCTTACGGCCTGCTGTTTCAACAGGAACCTCAGTTACACCATAGAGAACCTTATGCATTTTCTTTCTTGCATGAAGACGTGACGGATTATCCTTTTTGATAGTCTTCTCAACTTCATCATATACAGTAACTTTTTTTCCGTCTACAACTTCTTTTACTCTCTTGCCATCTTTATCTTTTCTTGCAACCTTTCCGGTAACCGTAACTTCTTCAAAATTATCTTTTTCGCGCACTGCCATAGCAATTAAGCCTTCTGCAATCCTGCGAATCTCTTTAGCCTTAGCTTCAGTTGTAACAATCTTTCCATGATATAAAAGGCTTGTTACCTGACCACGAAGCAGAGCCTTTCTCTGGCTGGATGTTCTTCCAAGTTTTCTATAACCTGCCATTTTACTGACCTCCTATAATAATCTAATTCTCATCACCAAGGTTCAGTGATAAGCCCAGTTCCTTAAGTTTTGTAAGCACTTCATCTAATGATTTGCGTCCAAGGTTACGAACCTTCATCATATCTTCAGAAGTTTTATTACACAGTTCTTCAACAGTGTTGATTCCTGCACGTTTTAAACAATTGTATGAACGTACTGATAACTCAAGCTCATCAATATTCATTTCAAGAACCTTTTCTTTTTCATTATTTACCTTGTCTACCATTACATCAACTGTCTTGGCATTCTCAGATAAATCAATAAATGAATTCAGATGTTCACTAAGCACCTTTGCAGCAAGGCTTACAGCCTCATCCGGCGCAAGCGTGCCGTTGGTATATACATCAAGTGTAAGCTTATCGAAATCCGTAATCTGTCCGACACGGGTATTCTCAACAGTGAGATTAACACGCTCTACAGGTGTATATATTGAATCGATGGATATCATATCTATAGGCATATCCTCAGTCTTGTTCTTATCTGCTCCAACATATCCGCGTCCGTTTGTAATTGTCATTTCAATAAACAATCTGCAATCCGGTCCTCCACTGAGTGTTGCGATAACCTGATCAGGATTAATAATCTCAATATCCTGGTCAACCTGAATATCTTTAGCAGTTACAACACATTCACCTTCTGCTTCAATATAAGCAGTTTTTACTTCATTGATATCACTATTGTTCTTCACTGCGAGATTTTTAATGTTCATTATAATCTCTGTAACATCTTCTTTAACCCCAGGGATTGCACAGAATTCATGAACAACACCATCAATCTTAACCTGGCTCACTGCAGAACCCGGTAATGATGAAAGCATAATTCTTCTCAGCGAATTACCCAAAGTTGTACCGTAACCTCTTTCCAAAGGTTCTACTACAAAACGTCCATATCTCTTATCTTCAGAGATTTCTGCAATTTCAATCTTTGGCTTTTCAAAATCAAACAATTTCGGACCCTCCTTTTGGGTTTAATAATGAGCAATTCTAATTACTTAGAATACAACTCGACGATAAGCACCTCATTAACTGGAACATCTATCTGCTCTCTTGTAGGAATCGCCTTCACTACACCTGAAAGATTCTCATGGTCAGCCTCCAGCCACTCCGGAACTATTCTTCCATCTGTCACTTCCAGAATATCCTTATATCTCTGTGCGCTCTTATGTTTTTCTGCAATCTCAATAACGTCACCGACTTTTACCTGATATGATGGAATATTAACACGTTTTCCATTAACAAGTACATGTTTGTGACCTACAATCTGCCTTGCTTCCTTTCTGGTTCTTCCATAACCAAGGCGGAATAAAATATTATCAAGCCTGAGTTCAAGAAGAATCATAAGGTTTTCACCGGTTGTTCCATACTTAAGCTTCTGAGCCTTTTCATAATTATTACGGAAAGGCTTTTCTAAAACTCCGTATATAAACTTAGCTTTCTGTTTCTCTTTAAGCTGTAAGGAATACTCGCTTGGCTTTCTTCCTTCTCTAACATTTCTATTTGACTTTTTATCAATTCCCAAATAAGTTGGTTCAAGTCCCAGTGACCTGCATCTTTTGAGAACCGGTGTCATATCTCTTGCCATTTATATATCCTCCTATCATCCTTATTCAAATCAATTATACTCTTCTTCTCTTAGGCGGTCTGCATCCGTTATGTGGTACCGGCGTAACATCCCTAATGCTTGTTACTTCAATTCCACATGCCTGAAGTGCACGGATTGCAGCTTCCCTTCCTGCACCGGGACCTTTTACCATAACATCTACAGATTTAAGTCCATGAGGAACTGCTGCCTGAGCCGCTGTCTCTGCTGCCATCTGTGCAGCATATGGGGTAGACTTTTTTGAACCTTTAAATCCAAGTCCGCCTGCGCTGGCCCATGATATTGCATTACCCTCTGTGTCAGTCAGAGTTACAATTGTATTATTAAAAGATGCGTGAATATGCGCCTGTCCACGGTCAATATTCTTTTTGACACGCCTTTTAGACGCCTTCTTTGCTACTACTTTCTTAGCCATGATGACATATCCTCCTATTTCTTCTTATTTGCAACAGTACGCTTCGGACCCTTGCGGGTTCTTGCATTCGTCTTTGTTTTCTGTCCTCTTACAGGAAGACCTCTTCTGTGACGGATTCCTCTGTAACATCCGATTTCCTGTAACCTCTTAATGTTGAGCGCCACTTCTCTACGTAAATCACCTTCAACAACCATTGTGTCGTCAATAATTTCACGAATTTTGGCAACATCTTCATCAGACAAATCTTTGCAGCGAATGTCCGGATTAACGCCTGCCTTTTCAAGGATACGACGTGAACTGGTTCTACCAATTCCATAAATATAGGTAAGACCTATCTCTACACGTTTTTCTCTTGGTAAATCTACACCACTGATACGAGCCATGTGTGTTTTACACCTCCGATATAATTAATAAATGTTTGATTATATAATATACATAACCGGCAATACCGCGGTTGTCCAGACCTGATTATATATATTATCCCAGCCGCTTTAAACCATAATAACAACCTTATGATGGGAGAGAACCATCCGGTTATTACCAGTAAAACTAATGGACTGTTTTACTGAGGCAGTTAATCACGCTGCCCATGATATCACATATTGAAGATTATTCACCTTCAACTGTAACACAAAAAGCACGATAAAGTGTTGCACCTATGCAATATAACATTTATCCCTGTACCTGTTTGTGTCTCGGGTTCTCACAGATTACTCTGATTTTACCCTTTCTTTTTATAACTTTGCATTTTTCGCAAATAGGTTTTACTGATGCTCTTACTTTCACAGTAATCCCTCCTTTCAAAAAGTCCGTTTTTTAGTGTACCATAATTTGAAAATTATAGCAAGGACTTTATACTAACTTAATATTTCACCCAATTACTTGTCACGCCATATAATTCTGCCCTTTGTCAAATCGTAAGGCGACAGTTCCAGAATAACATTATCACCCGGAAGAATTTTAATGTAATTCATTCTGAGCTTTCCGCTTATATGCGCCAACACCCTGTGGCCATTTTCAAGCTCAACCTGAAACATTGCATTAGGAAGCTTCTCGACAACTGTTCCCTTAATTTCAACAACATCTGCTTTTGACATATTATACCTCCACAATTATAAATCATCAGTTACGAATTTCATCTTCAATAGTTGTACCATGCTTTACTGAAAGGAGCCTGGGCTCATCCTCTGTAATCAATATTGTATTTTCATAATGTGCGGAATAACTTCCATCCCTGGAAACAACAGTCCAGTCATCCTCTAAAAACCATACGTCATATGCACCCATATTTACCATAGGTTCAATCGCAAGCGTCATTCCGGGTCTAAGCTTTATTCCGCGGCCACGCTGTTTAAAATTCGGTATTTGCGGGTCTTCATGCATCTGTCTGCCTATTCCGTGACCCACAAGGTCCCTTACAACTGAAAAACCATTGCTCTCGACATATTTCTGAATAGCTGCCGATATATCATAAAGGTGATTTCCAGGCTTTGCATATTTTATTCCTTCAAAAAAACTTTGCTTTGTTACATCAATAAGCCTCTGCGCTTCTTCCGAAATATTACCCACCGCATAAGTCCGGGCGGCGTCTGACTGATATTCCCTGTAAATTACACCACAGTCCAGACTTACAATATCTCCATCCTTTAGAATCCTCTTTTTACTTGGAATTCCATGAACAACCTCATCATTAACAGATACACATAAAGATGCAGGATAACCATTATAATTAAGAAACGATGGAATACAACCATGTTGTCTTATAAGTTTATCAGCATATCTGTTAAGCTCCATTGTAGATATGCCGGGCTCAACAAGCTTTTTAAGCTCTTCATGCACGGTAGCAAGTATATGCCCTGCTTCTCTCATGATTTCTATTTCATGTTGTGATTTTATTGTAACTGCCAACTATGACATCTCCATTCTGAATATTATACATGCTTACCCAAGAATATCTGTTATACTCTTAAACACCTGCTCCATTTCACATGTACCGTCAACAGATTTTAATATTCCTTTACGGCTATAATAATCTATAAGAGGCTGTGTCTGTTTATGGTAAACTGAAAGTCTGTTCTTTACAGTTTCTTCTTTATCATCATCACGAAGAATAAGTTTTCCTCCGCACACATCACATATGCCCTCTTTTTTAGGCGGTATATTTACTATATGATATGTACCTCCACAGGACACACACGCCCTTCTGCCCGACATCCTGCTTATTATATTTTCATCCGGAACTGCAATATCTATTGCATAATCAACTTTATCCCCGACACTTTCAAGAGCTTTATCAAGCGCCTCTGCCTGTGGTATTGTCCTTGGGAAACCATCGAGCACATATCCTGCCTTGGCGTCATCCATGCCCAGTCTGTCAACAACCAAATCCACAACAAGTTCATCAGGGACAAGTTCTCCTTTATCCATATAGCTTTTTGCCTTTTTACCAAGTTCAGTTCCTTCTTTAATATTAGCCCTGAAAATATCCCCTGTAGAAATATGAGGTATATTATACTTTTTTGCAATCATAAGCGCCTGTGTACCTTTTCCGGCACCTGGCGCACCCAGCATTATTATCTTCATGCAAATGTCATCCTTTCAAAAATCAGATAAGTAGCCTGCCGCAAATCGTCACGCTACTCATCTGACCGTATATTTATCTTTTATCTAGTCATTTAAAAATCCCTTGTAATTACGAACCAGCATCTGGGATTCAATCTGCTTAATTGTTTCAAGCACAACACCAACGACAATTATAAGCGATGTTCCGCCAAATCCTACATTGGCTCCAAATGCACCTGAACAGAATATTGGAACTACTGCAATTATTGTAAGTCCGACAGCTCCAATAAAAATTATATTATTAAGCACTTTTGAAAGATATTCTGTCGTAGGCTTACCAGGACGTATACCAGGTATAAATCCTCCTGCCTTTTTAAGGTTCGATGATACCTCTACAGGATTGAAAGTTATATTAGTATAAAAATAAGCAAAGAATATTACTAATACAATATATACAAGCAATCCAAGAGTATATTTGAACTCTCCAAAATTTCTGAAGTTGCACCAGTCTCCCTGGCTGCATACCTTTAATATCTTCTGCCACAGCGAAGCGCCTTTTCCTGATGCCGGCTGAATTCCTGCAAACTGTGATATTACTATAGGAAGTGAAAGAAGTGAACTTGCGAAGATGACAGGAATAACTCCGGCTGTATTAACCTTAAGCGGAATATTTGACGTCTGTCCTCCTACCATTTTCCTTCCCTGAAGTTTCTTTGCATACTGAACAGGAATTTTCCTTACAGCATCCTGAAGAATAATTATAAATACTACCATTGCAACTACTATTGCAATAATTACTATTGCAGCAATAAGTCCGTTTGTGGTACTTGATGCACTCTTAACAAATGTAGTATAAAGATTTCCAAAATCCTCAGGCATACCTGATACTATGTTGAACATAAGAATAATGGAAATACCGTTTCCCACACCTTTTTCAGTAATCTGCTCACCCAACCACATAAGCAAAGCCGAACCTGCCGTAAGCGATACAACCATAACAGTAACACTTGTAAATCCGATTCCGTCTTCCAGAAGATTCTGGTTACCAAATCCTATTGCCATTGCAGCACTTTCAATGATTGAAAGTCCAATAGTAAGATAACGGGTAAACTCAACTATCTTCTTTCTTCCGTCCTCGCCTTCCTTCTGCATCTCCTCAAGTTTAGGAATTGCAATCGTCAGAAGCTGCATAATAATCGAGGCCGTGATATATGGCGTAATACTAAGTGCAAATATTGACATCTTAGTAAACGAACCACCGGTCATCGCATTAAAGAAATTCAGTGCACTGGTCTGCTGGCTGAACCATTCTGCAAAATAATCCCTGCTTACACCAGGTATAGGAAGCTGGCTTCCTATTCTGACAATAATAAGAATTACAAATGTATATAACAAACGTTTTCTTATATCAGCTACTTTAAAAGCATTACGGATTGTCTCAAGCACTTAAATCACCTCAGCTTTTCCACCAAGAGCCTTTATTTTCTCTATTGCCCCATTACTGAATGCATTAGCCTTTACATCAAGCTTCTTGGTTAATTCCCCATTTCCAAGTATCTTAACTCCGTCTTTAGGATTCCTTACGATACCTGTTTCAATTAATGTATCAACCGTAACTTCATCACCATCATTAAATACATTAAGACGGTCTACATTAATACCAACAATAGTTTTGGAATTGATACACTTAAATCCTCTCTTTGGTATACGCATATATAATGGCAGCTGACCGCCTTCAAAACCCGGCCTTGTTGCACCTGAACGTGCCTTCTGTCCTTTATGGCCTTTACCTGCAGTTTTTCCATTTCCTGAACCGTGTCCACGTCCTCTTCTAAACCTGTCTCCATGTTTAGAACCTTCTGCCGGTTTTAACTCTGATAAATTCATTGATGCACCTCCTAACTGTTATCACGTATTATATTTCTTCTACTTTTACCAAGTGCTGTACCTGCTTAACCATACCTCTTACACATTCGTTGTCCGGCATCTCAACTGTCTTATTAAGCTTACGAAGTCCTAATGCTTCAACAGTTTTTCTATGCTTTGGTATAGCACCGATTGTTGATTTAACCAATGTTATTTTTAATTTACCAGCCAATGATAACACCTCCAAACCGTACTATAATCAGTTCAATACTTCTTCAACAGATATTCCACGAAGCCTTGCTACTTCTTCAGGCGTCTTAAGATGACCAAGGCCCTCAAGTGTTGCAAGAACAACATTCTGCTTATTGTTTGAACCTAATGACTTGGTACGGATATTTTTATAACCTGCAAGCTCAAGCACTGCACGGGCAGGACCGCCTGCGATAATTCCGGTACCTTCCGGAGACTTCTTAAGCAGCACTGATGCTCCTCCGTAATTACCTGTGTAATCATGTGGCACACTTCCGTCTTCATTAACCGGAACCTCTATCATCTTCTTGACAGCATCCTCTTTACCTTTACGGATTGCTTCAGGAATTTCGGTAGCTTTTCCAAGTCCGGCACCAACATGACCATTCTTATCACCAACTACTACAAGTGCTGTAAAACGCATATTACGTCCGCCCTTTACAACCTTTGTTACACGTTTGATGACAACAACGTGATCTTCTAATTCCATATCCTTCGTATCAATAATTGTACGCTTCATGAATTCTCCTCCTCGCTTAGAAATTCAGTCCGGCTTCCCTGGCTGCTTCAGCCAATGCCTGAACCTTACCATGATAGATGAATCCTCCTCTATCAAATACAACGTTTGTGATTCCTTTATCTAATGCCTTTTTAGCAATAATTTCACCTAACTTAGCTGCTGCTTCAACATTGTTAGTTTTCTCAAGCTGTGACTTTACATCAGCTGAAAGAGTAGATGCCGCAACTAAAGTATTGCCGACTGAATCATCAATAATCTGAGCATACATATGATTGTTGCTTCTGAATACTGCCAAACGTGGTCTTTCTGCAGTTCCTGCAAAACGATTACGAAGTCTGTTGTGCTTCTTTACGCGTACTTCAGATCTTGTTTTCTTACTTACCATCGTTTTTCACTCCTTTAATTATTTTTTACCTGTCTTACCAACCTTACGCCTGATTACTTCGTCGGCATACTTGATTCCTTTGCCCTTGTAAGGCTCTGGAGCTCTCTTCTCACGAATTTCAGCTGCATACTGTCCAACCTTTTCCTTGTCAATACCCTTAACTATAATCTTGTTCTGATCTTCAACCACAACTTCTAATCCTTCAGGGTCTGTCATTTCAACAGGATGTGAGTATCCAAGTGAAAGAACTAACTTATTTCCCTGCTTTACAGCTCTGTAACCAACACCATTAATCTCAAGAACTTTCTGATAACCGTCTGTAACACCGATAACCATATTATTAATCAGCGTTCTTGTTAATCCATGCAATGATTTCATTTTCTTTAAATCATTTGGTCTGCTTACAGTAATAGTATCTCCATCTTTATCTATTGACATTTCAGATGGAAGAACTCTTTCAAGGGTACCTTTAGGTCCCTTTACCGTCACCTTGTTATTTTCTGCAATATCTACAGTTACTCCTGCAGGTACCGCGATAGGCATTCTTCCGATACGTGACATTTCGCCTTACCTCCAATTCTCAATTATAACCGTATTACCATATAAATGCTAATACTTCTCCACCAACATTCTCTTTTCTGGCCTGTTTATCAGTCATAACACCTTTATTAGTAGAAATGATTGCAATTCCAAATCCTCCTAATACGCTAGGAAGCTCTTCGGTATTTGCATATACCCTGAGACCAGGCTTTGATATTCTCTTTAATCCTGATATAACCTTTTCTTTTTTATCTGCACCATATTTTAATGTAATATGAATTGATTTGAAACCATCCACATCTACCAATTCAAAATTCTTAATATAGCCTTCCTTAAGAAGTATTTCAGCGATTGAAATCTTCATTTTTGAAGCAGGTACATCAACTGTATCATGCTTTGCAGTATTTGCATTACGTATTCTTGTAAGCATATCTGCAATAGGATCACTCATTGTCATTTCATTTGCCTCCTTCCGAACTATTCTTACCAGCTTGCTTTCTTAACGCCAGGAATCTGTCCCTTGTATGCCAATTCACGGAAACATATTCTGCAGATTCCGTACTTTCTTAAATAAGCATGTGGACGACCACAAATTCTGCAGCGGCTGTACTCCCTTGTTGAGAATTTAGCAGGGCGCTGCTGCTTAATTTTCATAGACTTTTTAGCCATGAATTTCCCTCCTCACTATTTTCTGAACGGCATACCGAACTCAGTAAGGAGTTCACGTGCCTCTTCGTCTGTCTTAGCAGTAGTTACAAATATAATATCCATACCTCTTACTTTATCAATCTTATCATATTCAATTTCAGGGAAAATAAGCTGTTCCTTAATACCCAGCGCATAATTTCCCCTTCCGTCAAATGCATCCGGATTAACTCCACGGAAGTCACGTACACGCGGAAGAGCAAGATTGATAAGTCTGTCAGCAAAATCATACATCTTTTCGCCACGAAGCGTAACCTTACATCCGATAGGCATTCCTTCTCTTATCTTAAAGTTAGCAACTGAATTCTTTGCTCTTGTTACAACAGGCTTCTGTCCTGAAATAATCTCAAGGTCGCTCATTGCAGAATCAAGAATCTTGGAATTCTCCTTTGCCTCTCCAACACCCATGTTAATTACAATCTTATCAAGCTTTGGTACCTGCATAACATTTTTATAATTAAATTTCTTTGTCAGTGAAGCAACTATATCATTCAAATACTTCTCTTTTAATCTTGACACTCTTAGTACCTCCTCTCTTATTTAGTCAATAATATCTCCTGTTGTTTTTGCATAACGCATTTTTTTACCGTCAACAACCTTAAATCCAACTCTGGTTGGTTTTCCTTTACTTACATACATTACATTGGATACATCGATTGCTGCTTCCTGATGAACGATGCCTCCCTTAGGGTTGTTCTGACTTGGTTTCGTATGCTTTGTCACTGTATTTACGCCTTCAACGATAGCCTTTCCGTTTTTGACAGCAATAACTTTTCCTTCTTTGCCTTTATCCCTGCCGGTAACAACTACTACCGTATCACCTTTTTTTATCTTATTCATTGACATGCTGATGCACCTCCTATAACACTTCCGGTGCTAATGAGATAATCTTCATAAACTGTTTTTCTCTCAATTCTCTGGCTACCGGTCCAAATATACGTGTTCCTCTTGGATTTTTGTCATCTCTTATAATAACTGCAGCATTTTCATCAAACCTGATGTATGAACCATCCGGGCGTTTTGTACCTTTTACGGTACGCACGACAACTGCCTTTACAACGTCACCTTTCTTTACCACGCCGCCAGGTGTTGCATCTTTAACCGAAGCAACAATAACATCTCCAACCTGTGCATATCTTCTGGTTGAACCGCCTAAGACACGTATACAGAGAAGTTCTTTTGCACCAGTGTTATCTGCTACTTTAAGTCTTGATTCCTGCTGTATCATAATCTAACCTCCATCTCATCCGCTAAATTATTTAGCCTTCTCAATGATTTCTACCAGTCTCCATCTCTTATCCTTAGATAAAGGTCTGGTTTCCATAACTCTGACTCTGTCACCAATACCACATTCATTATTCTCGTCGTGAGCCTTTAATTTATAAGTTCTCTTTACAATCTTGTTGTAAAGTGGATGTTTTACATTATCAACTACTGCAACAACAATAGTTTTATCCATCTTATCGCTTATTACCTTACCTGTACGAACTTTTCTAAGATTTCTTTCTTCCATTCAAGAACTCCTCCTTTCTTCACCAATCAGTCATCAGATTTTTCAGAGATAATTGTCTGTATTCTTGCAATCTGCTTTCTTACCTCTTTAATTCTGCTTGTATTATCCAACTGGTTAGTTGCGTTCTGGAATCTCAAGTTAAATAACTCCTTTTTAGCAGCTACTAAATCCTCATTCAGCTCCTGAACCGTCTTTCCTCTAAGTCCGCTTAATAATTCCTTAGTCTTCACTGCCCGCACCTCCTTCTAAGTCTGCACGGGAAACGATTTTACATTTAACAGGCAACTTATGTGTTGCAAGCCTTAACGCTTCCTTTGCGGTTTCCTCTGTTACTCCGGAAATCTCAAATAATACACGGCCCGGCTTTACTACTGCTACCCAGTATTCCAGGGCGCCTTTTCCTGAACCCATTCGTGTTTCAGCAGGTTTTGCTGTAACCGGTTTGTCCGGGAATATCTTTATCCATACCTTACCACCACGCTTAATATAACGTGTCATGGCAATACGGGCTGCTTCTATCTGATTTGATTTAATCCATGCCGGTTCAAGCGCTACAATACCATATTCACCATAAGTAATCTTATTGCCTCTTGTAGCTTTACCGGTCATTCTGCCACGGAACTGCTTGCGACGTTTAACTCTTTTTGGCATTAACATTATTTATCGCTCCCTTCCGTTTTGCTTTCTTTCTTTGCAGGAAGGATTTCACCATGGTAAATCCATACTTTGACACCTATTTTACCATATGTTGTATCTGCTTCCGCAAAACCATAATCAATATCTGCGCGAAGTGTCTGAAGTGGAATTGTACCTTCACTGTAATATTCTGTACGAGCCATATCTGCCCCGCCAAGACGACCTGATACTGATGTTTTAATTCCCTTGGCGCCACTCTTCATGGTTCTTCCCATAGCCTGCTTCATAGCCCTTCGGAATGATATACGCTTCTCAAGCTGGAGCGCAATGTTTTCAGCAACAAGCTGCGCATCCCTGTCAGGTTTTTTAACTTCTTTAATATCAACTATAACTTTTCTTGTTGTAAGCTTTGCAATATCTTTTTTAAGTTTCTCGATTTCGGCACCGCCTTTTCCGATGACCACACCAGGCTTAGCAGTATGAATTATAATCTTAATACGGTCTGAGGACCTTTCAATTTCAATTTTTGCTATACCTGCATTATACAATTTTTTCTTTAAAAATTCTCTAATCTTATAATCTTCGGCAAGATTGTCTGCAAAATCATCCTCTGCATACCATCTTGAGTCCCAATCTTTAATGATACCGACTCTTAAGCCATGAGGATTAACTTTTTGTCCCATGATAGCCCTCCTTATCTTTCATTTAACACAATCGTGATATGGCTCATTCTCTTTTCGATACGATAAGCCGTTCCGCGTGCTCTTGGTCTGATTCTTTTCATTGTCGGTCCTTTATTTGCATAACACTCTTCAATATAAAGGTTATCCGGATTCATACCATTATTGTTTTCAGCATTTGCAATAGCTGATTTCAAAAGCTTTTCAATAATACTTGCACCATATCTTGGACTATATGCCAGTATTCCGAGTGCAGTTTCTACATCTTTGCCTCTTATGGCATCTAAGACGAAACATGCCTTCTGCACGGATATTCTTGCATATGAAAGTTTCGCAGATGGTCTTGTATCTCTTGTTTCATCATTCCTGTTTCTCTTTATCTGAGATCTATGTCCCTTTGCCATAGATTAGGCCTCCTTTCAATATCCGTCTGGATTTATCTTTTACCCTTCTTTTCGTCTTTTCCATGTCCTCTGTAAGTTCTTGTCATAACGAACTCACCAAGTTTATGGCCAACCATGTCCTCTGTGATATATACAGGTACATGCTTTCTGCCGTCATGAACTGCAATTGTATGTCCAACCATCTGTGGAAAAATTGTTGAACGGCGTGACCATGTTTTAATAACCTGCTTGTCACCGGACTCATTCATTGCTTCAATTTTCTTAAGCAGATGTTCGTCTGCAAATGGTCCCTTTTTTAATGAACGTGCCATTGTGTACCCTCCTTCTACTTAGATAACGCTTTACCGTCTCTTCTTCTGACGATATATTTGTTAGACTGTTTGTTTTTCTTTCTTGTCTTAAGGCCAAGCGCCGGCTTGCCCCAAGGGGTAACAGGTCCCGGACGTCCTATACCGGTCTTACCTTCACCACCACCGTGTGGATGGTCGTTAGGGTTCATGACAGAACCACGTACTGTAGGACGGATTCCCATATGTCTTTTACGGCCCGCTTTACCGATATTTATAAGCTCATGATCAACATTTCCAACCTGACCGATTGTTGCACGGCATATAATCGGAACCATTCTCATCTCTCCTGAAGGAAGTCTGAGTGTTGCATATTTTCCTTCCTTAGCCATAAGCTGAGCGCTGTTTCCTGCTGCACGCACAAGCTGTCCGCCTTTTCCCGGATACAGTTCAATATTGTGAATCTGTGTACCTACAGGAATGTTTTGAAGTGGAAGGCAGTTTCCTACACGTACCTCTGCTTCGGCTCCATTCATAACCTGCTGGCCTACTTTAAGTCCGACAGGCGCAAGAATATATGCTTTCTCACCATCAGCATATGCTATAAGCGCAATATTTGCCGTACGGTTCGGATCATACTCAATAGTCTTTACTACTGCAGGTATTCCGTCTTTCTTTCTCTTAAAATCAATAATTCTATATTTTCTTCTTGAACCACCGCCACGGTGCCTTACAGTAATCTTACCCTGATTATTACGTCCTGATCTTTTCTGCAATGACACTACAAGTGATTTTTCAGGCTTGCTGGTTGTGATTTCTGCATAATCAGAACCTGTCATATGCCTTCTTGACGGTGTATATGGGTTAAACTTTTTAATTCCCATTTTTTTTGCTCCTTTCCGCTGTCCTATCCAAAATTAATTATAATCCTTCAAAAATCTCGATATCAGCGCTATCTGGTGATAAAGTAACTATCGCTTTCTTCGTCTTTGCTGTTTTACCGGTTGTCATTCCACGTCTGCGGTTCTTACCGTCAAGATTCATTGTGTTGACATTAACAACCTTTGTACCTGCAAACATCTTTTCCACCGCTTCTTTTATCTGACTCTTTGTTGCATCCGTATGAACAGAGAAAGTATACTTTTTCTGCTCCATAGCTGCCATTGATTTCTCAGTAATAATCGGAGCGAGGATTATATCATAATACTTAAGGTCTGCCATTATGCGTACACCTCCTCGATGTTCTCAACTGCTTTCTTAGCTATAACCACCGTATCATATTTAAGAATATCATACACGCTTATAGTTGCAGAAACAGATACCTCATCTTTTTTAACAAATGCTGCCTTAACACCCTGAATGTTAGAAGCTGATTTAATTACTTTCTCATCAGCATCGTCAAGAACTATAAGCGCCTTCTTTGTGTTAAGTGCATCAAGCATTGAAATAATCTTCTTTGTCTTATACTCATCCATTGTAATCTCATCAACAACAATGAACTTATTCTCACTTACTTTAGAGCTCAGCACTGACCTCATTGCAGCAGCTTTTTCCTTTTTATTCATTTTGAATGAATAATCTCTTGGCACAGGTGCAAATACAACACCGCCTCCTGTCCATTGAGGAGCTCTTATTGAACCCTGTCTTGCATGTCCTGTTCCTTTCTGACGCCATGGTTTTCTTCCGCCACCTCTTACTTCTGAACGGGTCTTTGCTTTCTGGGTTCCCTGACGTTTATTTGCAAGCTGTAATTGTACAGCCATATGAACCAAATGTTCATTTACCGGAGCGGCAAATACTGAATCGCTAATTTCCATAGTACTTACTTCTTTGCCTTCCATATTGTAAACAGATACGTTTGCCATCTGTGTATTCCTCCTTCCTGAAAGTTTAGACAGCCTTTACAGATTCTTTTAATACTACTGTGGCTTTCTTTGGTCCCGGTACGGCACCTTTAACCAGAATAATATTGTCCTCTGCATCAATTCTTACAATCTCCAGATTCTGTACTGTTACTTTAACAGCACCCATCTGTCCGGGCATCTTCTTTCCCTTAAATACCTTACTTGGGTCAGAACATGCGCCGTTTGAACCTGCATGTCTATGATATTTTGAACCGTGAGCCATAGGTCCTCTCGACTGTCCATGTCTTTTAATCGCACCCTGGAAACCTTTTCCTTTTGACTTGCCGGTAACATCAATTCTGTCACCTACTTCAAAAATGTCTGCCTTGATTTCTTGTCCCAGCTCATATTCAGCTGCATTATCAAACTTAAATTCTTTGATAAATCTCAGGTTTGGGGTTCCTGCTTTTGTCAAATGTCCTTTTTCAGGCTTGTTGACAAGCTTTTCACGAATCTCTCCGAAGCCAACCTGAACTGCTTCGTAACCATCGTTTTCTGCGGTCTTAACCTGTGTTACAAAACAAGGGCCAGCCTCAAGTACTGTAACAGGAATTAAAAGACCGTTTTCATCGAAAATCTGTGTCATGCCGATTTTCTTAGCTAAAATTCCTTTCTTCATGCTTTCGCACCTCCTGATTAATCTACAGCGGATTACATAATGAACAATCAAACCGTTTGGTGATTCTATTCACAAAACATGCAATCATTCTAGAATAACTTCCGCTTTTAACTTTATAACTTTCCGGCGCCGCCTGATATTCAGCTGTTATTTAGCAGACTTTGCCGGTTTGTTTTCTTTCATCTTAATAGTAATCTTAACACCTGCAGGCATTTCAAGCTTAGCAAGGGCATCAACTGTTTTCTGTGATGGTCCGATTACATCAATGAGCCTCTTATGTGTTCTCTGCTCAAACTGCTCTCTGGAATCCTTATACTTATGAACAGCCCTTAATATAGTAACAACTTCCTTCTTTGTAGGAAGAGGTACCGGACCGCTCACCTTTGCTCCGCTTTTCTTTACAGTTTCAATAATTTTTCCTGATGCATAATCAACCAGTTTGTGGTCATATGCCTTGAGTGTAATTCTCATTACTTTCTGATTTGCCATAAAAATAGCCGCCTCCTTTTCGCACTTTAGCTACAGTACGACAAGTGGTGACTGTACACTTATCCGTGTGTGTCGTGTTTTGCCCTAAAAAAAATTAAATGCACTACCCGTTTTTAACACGTTTATCTGCTCGCAGGCAGAATATATAATCCGTACAGTGACTTGTCGCCAATCTTATTAATGGATTAAATAATCCATATTTCCTGACATTCGCTCCACGAAAAACCCACTAAACAATAGCATTTTGCGTCGTGGCAACCTCCGCTTCACAGCTATCAATGTCACACAGCATTTCAGATTATACACCTGTTTCTTCTCCATTGCAAGTATTTTTTTAATATTTTCCAAAAAAGTTAAAAAGAAGCTGTATACTACAATGTTCATTCCTCTCCATCATCCTTATTTACACCATCTGGCCGTAGCTCCGCATGGAAACAAAAGATTGTTGGAAGATACCGGAAGACCTATCTCATCAGCTTCCGTTCTTCCACCGTATTTTGGTGTTATTTCCGTATTAATAATATAAGAAAGAACTGCCGGCTGTAACCCCGTAGTATATGAATTAATTATAAAAAACAGAGGTTCATCTGACATAACAAACGAACATAACTTTACAAGTTCATGGATTTTATCTTCTATTTTCCAGACTTCTCCTCCTGGGCCCCTTCCATATGAAGGAGGATCCATTATTATTCCGTCATAATGTTTTCCTCTCCTTATTTCACGCTCTACAAACTTAACGCAATCATCCACCAGGTATCTTATCGGAGCCGAAGCAAGGCCTGATAATGATGCGTTTTCTTTTGCCCAGGTCACCATTCCTTTTGATGCATCCACATGTGTTACTGATGCCCCCGCTTTGGCGCAGGCAACAGTTGCTCCTCCGGTATATGCAAAAAGATTAAGGACTTTTATATCTCTTTTCGCAGCTTTTATCTTTCTGCGCATAAAATCCCAGTTTACCGCCTGTTCGGGAAATAATCCCGTATGTTTGAAATTAAAAGGTTTAAGCCAAAATTTCAGCTCACCATAACTTATACTCCACTGTTTTGGCAAATCAAAAAATTCCCATTCTCCCCCGCCTTTTTTACTTCTATGATAATGTGCATTGGGATTATTCCAGCCTTTATGTCGTTTTTCAGTCTTCCATATAGCCTGTGGGTCGGGCCGTATAAGTATATAATCTCCCCACCTCTCAAGTTTTTCACCTGAAGATGTATCAATGATTTCATAATCTTTCCAGCCATCTGCAATGTACATAACCCTTACCTCTCAAAAAATGATACTGCAATTCTAGCACACATGCGTCAATTAAGCAATTCTTGACGCATACTCATATTATCATGTAAAATAATTATTATAAATGGAGGTGTTTTTCATGTTGAAAATAAAATGTCCCGTTTGCAGCCATATCATGGACTTTAATACAGATAAAGGTATTCTGACATGCAGCGAATGTAATTCTGACATTTCAGTTACCAAAATAGATATGCCTGAATATGGATTATACAAAAAATCTTCTTATATAAATGAAATTGCAGCAAAAAATATTATTCAGGATGACAGCATTGTAACAGACGACATTAAACCGGATATCAATCCTGAAGATATATATGATATATCAGCATACATTCCTTTTGAAACATCTTTGGATGATGTCGTAAATTCTTTACGCGCATGGGGCGGGAAGAAAATATTTACATCAACATCATTCAACAAAGCGCTTAATGAAAAAAACATAAGCATGGATTATTATCCTGCATTTTTATTCAGCATATCCGCTTATGGAGAAATTCATTCAGTATGTACCCAAAATGATGATGATATTTCATCACATATAACCCGAACCCATTATTATGACATATACAGGAAATCAGAACTTAAGAACCATCATGTACTGTCAAGCGCATCTGACTCCATTTCGGATATGGTATTAGAGGGGTTATTGCCTTATGATTTTGACAAGCTTACCGCATACTCCCAAAAATCTTCTGATATTAAACCCTGTGATAAAATAACAAAAAAATCTTCATTATTATACAAAAATGTACGAAACCAGCTTACTGACCAGATATACAAGACACTTTGGAACTCACTGGATATGTACTCTTCAAAACACAATTCAGACACTTCGGTCAGCATATATGACCTGAATATAAAAGCCATTCTTATTCCGGTATGGCATTTAAGCTACAATAACAGAAACATTACAAAGCACATTTATATAAATGGTACAGATAAAACAATTTACGGCGAATATCCTTTGTCACCCGCAAAGGTAATACTGTGCTCTGTACTTTCAGGATTTATTCTGTTTCTGATTATAATGTGCATAATAACATTTATAATATAGGAGGGCGCCATGAAATCAAAATACAATTTTTATATTTTCATACTTATATTTATCTGTGCATTAACATTCTTTTCTGACTCAGCATATGCCAAAAGAATTAAGCTTGATACAGACAGCACTACACCTATTCTTTATGATGATGCAGATGTCTTTACTGACTATGAAGAAATAAACATTATTTCAGGTTTATCTGAGCTTTACAAAGATGATAAGTATATATATGCGGTAATAACAACAACTGACGTTAATGATTATACTATCGGGCATGAACTTGAAGATATATACAATGACCACAATAATTTTTTTGAAGCAAGAGGAACTGTACTGTTTCTGATAAATACAGATAAAAACAATACTTTCTGTGAACTTCAGGGTTATAATGATGCTGCTAAATATATTCCTCATGAAATATGTGATTATATTAATGAAGAGCTTAATAAGTATATCGAAAAAGGAGAATATTACACCGCAGCAGAAAAATTAATTGATAACCTTAAAAAAGTACGTAACAATGAAATCACTCCGGAATCATTAAACGATATAAGACAAAACAGCATTTCATATATATTGAAGGACCGGCTTCCGATGATTCTGCTTATTTTACTCATATCCATTGCAGTATCTTCCGCCGTAATAATACTGTTTATAATATTGGGCAGAAAATCCGGTATTAAAAGCAGCAGTCCCGTATCTATAAATATATGCTCCAGGCACGATATATATGTACGTTCAGTTATTAACCGTTACAACAAGTCGTAAGCTCAAGGACATAGTCATCCATATAAAATCCATGACCTATAGGATTTTTTTCAGAGCGTATTATTTTAAATCCCATTTTTTGATATATTGCTATTGAATCCGTATTATTTTTATTAACGTTAAGGAATATCGCAGGATATTCCTTTTCTTTTGCTATGTCTATAATATGTTCCATCATATAATTTCCATAGCCTCTTCCCCTGCAGGATTTATGAATATAAAATTTGTCCAGATAAAGCTTGCCCTCTTTTCCATAACATGCAAAATAACCTATATATTTACCGTCCTCTGTAAGAATATAAAATATATGCCCTTCTTTAAGCTGGCGCATGATAGCTTCCGGAGACTGGAACATCCCAATCATATAATCATTCTGCGCCGCCCCTATGATAGGGTCGTAATGCTCTTTTACAACTGAACTTGCAAGTTCGGACAATTCTTTAATTTCTTCTTTCATGTTTTCCGTAAGTTTCAATAAATTTATCATGATAGGTTCTCCTTATTAATAATGACAATATCAGCAATGTGTTAAATATATATGTCTCCGTTACATATTATGGTACCAATTCACAAAAACTGCAACAATTTTTCTATCTCATTTGCTATTATATATCATCTACTTTTCAATAATTCTACACATTACTTTAGCAATAATACTGTTCTGACTTGCGGATAATTCCATATACACTATTCCAACGCTTTCAACAGGCATTTCTATTACATGAATAAGATAATCTTCAAGACTATTCTGTTGTTCACTAACTATACCATATGCTTTCATCTCATGATTTATTGTATTTAATCTATCTGAATCATTTAATAATTCGCTGTTAATCAATCCCATAATCCTGCATAAAATATGATTTTTGGCTAAGTATAGTGATTATATTCATTAATCATTGAAACTATCATGGTATCTTCCTCCTAAAACAATTTATTATCTGTAAACCTTTTATCAACAATCTTCACAAACCAAAAGCTGTTATCCCATAAATGGTCAATCCAATAAGATAACAGCTTTATTTAATCATAAATATTCTATTGCTTTTTTAAAACTGTGGCACAACGAATCAGCATCATGCTTACTATCGCCTTTATCTTTAGCGCATAACATTCATCCTTTATATTTTACAAACAAATTTTGAACAAGTACTGTTTGATAATACTCCTTGATTGGCTTTCGCTCTGCATGGCTTCCTAACGTTTGCTTCATATTCCCAGGCGCCTGTTCCAAGTCTGGGTGCAATAACACTATTGGTAGGGTCATAATAATTTACGCAAAAAGCACATTTTCGCATACTCATCTGACCTTCTTTTGCATAAAATTTTGACATATAATACATCGCCTCCTAACTTGGGTTAAACACTACCAATCTATAAAATTTTTAAGCATATCAGTTGTATCAACAAGATTCTGTATCAAACCAAAAGCCTGTTTTCCAACTTTCTTTGGTATTTCAAGAGCTTTTCGCAGTAAGTCAATAAATTCTTCTTCCCTGTTATCATACACTCCATCAATTATAGCGACTGTAATTAATTCTATGAATATCACTTTTTATAAAATAAATATAACATACCATGGAGATTTTTAGCAAGCATATTTTTTTTAACCTTATATAATTTTAATAAATAACCGTGTCTCTTCTATTGACGATTTACATTTTATGCCTCAGAATTTTGAAACACATTTTCAACCTTGGTGCATAATTCATATTTTATTTTTTACCACGAGTAAATATACTCTTTATTAGAGAAGGCTTTTCAGGCACCGGTTTAGATGCATCTTTATCCAAAGAAATACGGTATGCTTCCAAATGCATGCTTGCAAACAATTGATATGCTCTCCTGAGTGCTTTTATTTTCCTATCATCCTCATCTCTAAGTATAGCCTGATCTATCACATCCATATAGTGATTAGTTATACTCTCAATATACCGAAGAGTTTGTTCTCTTTTTTGACTATTATACTCCTGTTGAATAAGATATGTTCTTAATTCTGCATAATAACAATCTACCTGGAACTTGAAACTTTCAACGGTCACCATGGCACTTTTTGATATCAATCCATTAGCTAAACCAATCATTCCATTATAAATCTGTTGAGTCATTTCAGGAGAATACTCATATGTTTTATCGCCGTTTCTGACTCTCATACCATAACTGTTTTTATCAATCCCTTGAATTTCATTATCTTTCTTACCCATAATTTGTCACCCTCTTAATTTTCTTTTTAGAATAGGTTTCCCTGCTTTTATATTTTTACCATTTATAATTTCAATGTCTTTCCCTATTTCACCGCACTCAGATAAATCTACTCCCATAGATTTTGCTTCTTCATAAATCTTATCGATACGTACTTTGTCATCATGTATTCTTGAATTACCAGCTATAACGTCGTTCTTGTCATCTATATCATTAATAATTTCATCGAGTTTTTGCTCTTTTATCTCAAACTGCAATACATCTATTCCATTTATCGCAATATCAAATTGAAACATATCTAATGCTGTATAATTAAACCCAAGTTTTTTCCAATCTGGGGCTTTCTTTTTCCGAACTTTCTTAAAAAAACCTAAACCATTATTTTCATTATATACATCCAATCCACCAGAATATTTATTGTACAAAACAATTCCCGCAGAAATCTTACTATTTAATGTATTTCTATGAGGACTAGCAATTATACAATTTACAACTCCTCCCAAATTCCATAACATATATACTTCTGTAAATAAAAAAGTCGGAATAATTATGTACCACTTAACTAAATTACCATTTATTCCTTCATATATGGTAAAACCAAGATAAATCAATGTGACTATCATTCTGCAATGTGCTTTCCATTTAAATATGAGAACAAGCCAAAAAAATACAAATATTATTGCCTGAATCCCAATAAACATTATTACTACTGTTCTTACAATAGGATTATCCCAAAAGAAATAATAAAGCACACTGGGGATGATGGTACAAATCACATAATATAATAGCCATTTTCTTTTGCTCTCACTAAGCAATTCCATATCATCCACTCCAATATTTTATTTATATATTTTCAAAAAGGTTATCGATTTCCTGAATTTCTTTTTGCAATCTATCTGATATTTCACTTTCTATAAATTCCTGTTTTATTTTAACCATTAATCGTATATCAGAAAAAAGATGCGTAACAGTATTTAATAAACTACCTATATCAAGATTTTTAGGATTACTAGTAATGGCTGCATTTATTATTGTACTCGTTGATGCGATAGTATTGGCAATCATTAAAATCTTTCTCGTTCTAACTTCAAACAAATCCTTATTTTCATCCTCTTTTTTAAACAATCCATGTATTAAAGCAATGATAATATCAAAAAGTTTTGATACTACAAATGAACTGCCAACTATTTTTACATCGCGAGCAAAACACAGCTCATCATAGTTTTTACTATACAATTTACTGGCAAAATTCTCGTTTATACTTGACAACAACGGAACAGGAAGTCCAAGTTTAGTATATTTATCGGATTCTAAATGTTTTGCCTGCGCAAACAGAGCTGCTGGAAGATTCAAACGATCAGCTTTTATATGTTGATAACATTCACTAAACATCTTACCCATTGGAACAATTTCTGGAGTGATAACCATTTTTTTTGCGCCAGTTATTGGATCCACCCTTGAAATTCGATTGTTATGAAAGTTATTAAAGGTAATACAATCCGTCAAAATATTTACTGTGCCAAATATCCATCCTAATATTGGATCATGACCCAAAGTGTACATACGATGATATTTACCACCCATGTTAATACCAATGTCTTTAGACCCCTTGGTTATGTCATAAGGAACGGTTTGATACAAAATATTAATCCAAGATCCTGTACCATGCTTTTCCAAATTTTTATCTCTGAATTTATCATTTGCTTCCCTATGCGCTTTTTCAATTGTCTTGTCATTATGGTCTAGTCTCTTATCGGAAGCAAAACTCTTTCCATAATCAAATTTTTCTGCAATATATGGAAATATTAATGATTTTACAACTTGAAGAGCTGTTGCAATAGCAAGAAATGACAAATCGGTCTTATTAACAATGCTTGTCTTTCTTGAAAATATATCATTAATCTCTTGTAATTCTTGGAATGTTTCTTGTATTTCTGTCTCAGAAAGAATGTCTTCCAATGTCACAATGCCCGAAACATATTCCTCTGCCCCTGTGTGAATAGTTTCCCACTCCTCAAGCTGAGGCCTATGCTCAAATTTTCTATCTTTTCCTTTAGCCTCAATTTGAGTTGATAACTCATCTACCTCTTTATCTTTTTTTAATTCTTTCAACGACATTATAGATGATTTAATACTATCATCAGCAGATAAGCGCGATGTATTAAGTGTTTCATCTAACAACAGATCTTTAGACATATCCTGACCCATTTTCAGAACTTTATTTATTTGCATTTCTTCATCCGTATAATTAAACCTACTCATTTTCCTAGCCTCTACTTATAATGTTTTAGTTCATTTTTCAATTCCCAAATCATGTTGTAAATCTCTTATTGCACTCTGCAACAAAATATTTAAACCATTAAGATAATCTATTCTCTCTTTATCAGCATTTGATTCTTCTTTTAGTACTTTTATAATCGCTATTTGTTTTTTAAGCGCATTCTTATATACCAATTCTTTAGCCTCACGTAACTTTTTATTTTTGCTATGTGAGGCAACACCTATGCATGTGCCGCCTAAAATAATAGCAGGAGCCGCCAATACAGCAATCCCGGCTGCCATGCCTCCACCAATCAGACCACCAGCTGCGGCAAGACCACTAGTAATTCCTGCTGCACTTAAACCTGCAACTGAACCTCCAAAATAAAGACCTGCAAATCCTATGCCAGCTCCGATACCTACTCCAACAGCACCCGCTACAGTCTCTCCAATAGGAGAATCTTCCATTCTTCTAGATTTATCTTTTAAAGCTTTATCTGCATCATCAATTACTGCCTGTACCGTCTTTAATGCATCCTGGCTCTGAAACTTCATATCCTTTTTGTTTGTTATATATTTGCCCATAATACACACCTTCTTAATTTATTTAAGCGATTATAATCTTTTAATTTTTCACATAGGTTTCTACTGTCTGTGTGCAATTTCCGCTCCTTCAAAATGTAGCATTATTATAACATAATTATACTGCGTTCTTAATAATTCCTATAAAGTTCACTATATCTGCTTCACCTTGTACTTTTTAACAATCCCCTTATATCCTTTCTTAGTGGCTTTTATAGTCACTTTTGTATTTTTCCTGAGCTTATAACCAAGCCTTAACGTAAATTTCTTTCCTTTTACCACAGCTTTTTTATAAGCCTTGCTTCCTACTTTTATCTTGACCTCTGCTTTTGATACCGATACTTTGCCGGTTATCTTTTTAGAGCCGGCAATACACTTAACACCGTTTAATTTGAGTATCATCACCGTAACGCTATCTACCGTTTGACTTTTATTCTCATCTGTGGGTTGAGCCGCCATCTGTGTGCCAGTGTCCGTTTTACTGATATCCGATGCGTTGTTAACGTTACCTTCTATAGGATTGTTGCCTGTGTTTTCCTTCGGCGGTGTTGGAACTTGTGTTGGTGTTGCAGGTTTATTATCCTGATTTGGTACTTCAGTTGGTTCTGCTGATGGAGTACTAGTCGGCATGATTGTTGGCGTTTCGGTTGGTTTTTCTTCCTGTACATCAGAAGAATCTCCTTTGTCAGGTTTTGGTGATTCCGTCGGATCAGATATTATATCTATTTTTTCTATTTTTGTCTGTCTGGTAAATGCAGGATTTTTAAAATCATCACTTGTGTATACAGTTATTCGTACTATATGCGACGGTATAATCGGGTCCGGCTCCGTCATTTCATCCTTAACTTCTTTTGTTACACTTACCGTTTCCTCCTCAACATAAAATGGAAGCTCATTACAAACTCTTTTAGCTGTTACGCTTGTATTGTCAGCCGACCACTCATAAACAGGCTCTCTGAATGTATACTGAGGTTCAACCTTAGCCATAAGCTCGGCATATCTTGCTCCATATTCCCTGTAATCTGCCGCCGTAAAATGCAGTCCATCACTCTCTCCGCTAAAGCCCTCTGAAGAAACCACATGGAAATTGCTGTTCAATTCAGGAAGCTTGTTGATATTATTATTCTGTCCCTGAAGACGCTGGAGACATTCGCCCGCAAGCAGTGGAATATTGTCAGAAAGCCCAAGGTCTGTAACCATATCGCCATATATCTTTTTAACTTCATCTGTCCAATAGCTTGATGCGGCATCAGTTTCTCCCTGATGCATTATAATGCCTTTTATAACTCCGTCTTTCTGTGCAAGCTTTGCCATATCTATTATCCTCTGATAAGGGTTGCTGCCATACTGTTTGGCTATACTCCGCATCCATTCTGCTTCACCCGCCAGATAAGAGCCATATTGATCCTTATCAAAAGCTTTAATACTTGCTCCCGCAACAGCAACAACTATGACTCCCACTTTAGCGTCAGGATTAGTCTCCTGCTTAATCTCCAACATTCTCCTGCCAAAATAGTCACATACTCCAATACCTACTGTATTGCTGTTTGCAAGCTTCGGCACTGCCGGATACCACTTTCCGACTTTCTTTTTTTTACCATCTGCCGTTTTCATGCCTTCAGCAGTCTGCATCATAAGATAGTTCTCATCTACAGTCATATCCTGCTCTTCAGCCGGCGCATGCCCTTCCATGTTACTCTGTCCGAATGCGATATATATGTGGAAATTCGGATCCGGATTACCTGACTCATCCGTACTTGCAGTTGCGCCGGAAGCCGGTACAATAATCTGCAATGCCAATGCAAATATCAGCAATGCTGCTACTATAATATTACTCCTAATTTTGTCTTTCATAAAAATAACCTCCATTATAAATTTGGTTATACAACATTTTCTCACAAAATCCAAATCTTTAGAAATATAATACCATAATATATGTACATTTTGTTAAAAAAATAAAAGGGACTGCTACGAGAGCAATCCCAATCTTTATTGTCACTTATACTGTAAGTTTGTACCTAGTTTTTAAATCATTGTACCGGTATTTTTTAATTCCATACATTTCATACCAACCACTCCCTGCATGCATCAAATGCCGGTCTCATGTAATTACATGCCGCCCGCGACAGCCCGTTGGCTACGGCTGCCTTCTCCCACTGTTCTCCGACAGTCCGGCATATTTCCCCGGCTATCATCTCCGCATCTTTTCTCGCGACCCCATAATGCACAGCAGCGCTGACCGCAGTCGAAATTGAGATCTCATTGCCGGTCTCGTCCACCATAAGAGACAGCGTATCTCCATACGGTACCGGATTGATATCATAAAGCGGCGCAAGCCTCCAGCCTTCTTTCGTCAGCAGAAAACCGTGATTTCGTAAATGGTCGTCGGTATTGGATATCGCCATGTTAAACACTATCCTTTTCCACAATTCAGCCAAGTCCTCTTTCGGTCTTGCGCCGTAAGATTTCAAAAAGGAGGCAATATCCAAATAACCCGCCCCATCTGAGGCTGACATTCCATCCGTTCTTCCAAGCATAGTCATCGCAGACGCAAAATGAATCCGATTCGTTCCGTCACGGTCGAACCTCCGGACAAGAAATGTACTCCCATACTTAGAGAATTTTTCCAATCTTGCTTCCGATACATTCAGTCCGCAAAGTCCCGCAAGATCATACGCCGTTTTCTCCCAAGCTCCCACGTTGTAATCATCCTTGCGGGACGGAAACTTAGCAATCCACAGACTTCCTTCCGGACTTCTCACGGTTGCCTTCGGTCTCGCCCCGCCAAGGGAAGAACCCGGTCTTATCAGCTGATTAAGCCATTTCTCCTGCATCGTGGTTTCTTCATTTTCAAAATTTCGGGACGCTTCCTCGAGTGTGCGTAGTGCAATCCACGGCGGAACCGCCATTTCCCGATCGTCAGAAACGAATGCCCCGTCCGGATCTTTCCTAAAACGCAGCGCTCCCATTCTTGTCTCGTCATATACTCCTAAAAGATAATCACTGTCGTTCAGCTTCCGCGGTTTTCTCTCCTCGCGATCCGCCGTAAATCGCTCCCGGCGATCCATCAGCGTCCTGCCCCACCGATCCGGAGATGCATCGGCGAACAATCCAAACATATCCTTCCCGTCCGGATATTGTCTGCCGGAAAACAATCCCAGATCCGGATCTATATAAAATTTCATCTTAGTCTGTTTCAGCCAGTCCCTGTCAAACTCAAAGGAAATATGCTCCCTTCCTCTCAGAACATCCGAATAAAGAATACCCATAAGCTTTGGGAGTCCCGAACTGAATTCCTCATATACATATACCTGCGGCATATCATTTCTCCTTTCTTGCCCGTTTCCGAACCGACAATTCCAGATCCTGCATGGTCCTTCCCATGACGTCATCCTTCGCCACAAGCAAAAGATCCGTATCCATGTTGTTCAGAGCATGAAGAACCGCCGCATAGATTCCGATGGCGACTGACGGATCTCCCTTCTCCACTTTCCAAAGCGTCGCCCTACTGATATCCGCCCGTTCCGCCACTAGTTCAACGGACAAATTCCGTCGCAGTCTGGCAAGCCGGATCTGGTTTCCCATCCTGCTTAGTATCTCCGCCGTGCCAGGTAATATGAGCACCGCTTTTCTCCCCATGTCAATCACCGCCTTATGTTTTTAATTATAGACATTATGCGATGTAATGTCAATATTTATATGCATTATTGATTTTTCGAGGCTTTAACTTTTGACAGAGTATGAAAAAACAGAAAGAGCAGTTTAAACCTTTTTTCTTGCATAATCTCCAATGATAAAAGCAACTGCTATAATAAACAGAATAAATACAGACAATATATCCCAAATATCAATTACAGGCTCTCTGATCATTTTTGACAATATACTATTTATCAAAAATGTAAATGGGATTGCAAACAAGAATGTAGTTCCTGTTGCCAATAGTTTTCGTTCTTTAAGCCGACGATATATAATATAAATTATCCACAAAAATACAAGTGAAATAATCGATATAATCGCACCAATGTGAAATACCTCATTGACTTTTATCAAAATACTTAATATGTACATAAATGGTACAATGAGAATACTAATAGCAATCATTGCCACCAACACACCCTTCTTTCCCAACAATATAACCGGAAAAGATGTTATCCATGTAACCAAGACAGAGCTAATCACAATAAGTGACCATGTCGTGGTTCCCGAAACAGCAATATCACATATACAGCATACCATAATACCGATAACCATAGCGATTGTGTATATTGTTGATATTATGGCGTTCTTGTTCATATTATTCTCATCTTTTCTTTTTAATTCAATGAGATTTTCATTTACTTTTTCTTCATAATTATTTACCTCTATCCTCTCCCCGGTTAATAGGTCGTTTACAGTAACATCTAAAATATTGCAAAGTTCCAACATAATAGATGAATCAGGCATACTTTTTCCCGTTTCCCATTTAGAAACAGCTCTGTCAGTAATGTTTAACTTTTCTGCTAATTGAGCTTGCGTCAATCCTTTTTCTTTTCTGCAGCCGGCAATAAACTTTCCTGTATTAATTTGATTCATTACAATATGCCCCCTTTCATGCTAAACTTTACAATCTTTATCTGTTTCTGTACACGAACTGTAAGTAGAATTATCAAACTCAACCATTGGTTGGGAGAGAGATTGTTTTTCAGCAACAATATATCCTAAACTACATTTAATTCCTCCAAATCCCGACTTGTTTCTCTAACATAATACCACAATCACGCTTACTATCCTATCACATAATTTCTTTCTCCCTCTGAAAGCAGCATTTTCAAGTCTGTCTTTGTGTTTTCATACATCGCCAGTTCTTGTTCATGCTCTTTATAGTATTTCATTTTCTTCAGATCACTCAAAGATTTGCTCATATCATGAACTGCCTTGCGCTGTTGTTGCTATTTAGTTTTAATTGTTGTACCGGCTATTTTAACGAACTGAAATTTACAGATCAACAACAATTTCGGAAACCGCTACCAATGCAGCTTCTCCACTAATGGTAATCCGGTTGTTTTCCTCTATTCTGCAATGCAGATAACCACCACGCTTCGATGCCTGATAAGCATAAATTTCCTCTTTGTTCAGCTGTTCTGCCCAAAATGCAGCAATCTGACAATGTGCTGAAACACAAACAGGATCTTCCGCAATGCTAAGTTTCGGGCAAAAGCTGCGGGACACACAGTCGGTTTCTGTTCCGTGTGCCGTGGCATTCTGAATTCGACCCTCAATGCCAGTCAAAAGCACCTGATTCGGACTCATATTTCTAACGGTATCCTCAGAATCAAAAACGCATACTAAATCAAGTCCAAGTACCGCTTTAACCGGACGTACTCCAAATGCCTTTTCCATCGCATCCGTAACCGGAATTTCCTTCAACTCGTAAGTTGGGAAATCCATTTCATACAGATTCCCATCACGCCTAATCGTCAGCTCACCACTGAGCGTGTTGAATTTTACTTTGCTGCTATCCGGTTCATAGAAGTTAAGAATCACAAACGATGATGCCAGCGTTGCATGACCACATAGCTCAACTTCCGTTCCCGGTGTAAACCAACGCAGATGATAGCCCTTTTCTTCTTTCACAATAAAAGCAGTTTCTGACAGATTGTTTTCCATAGCCAGTTTCATCATAGCTTCTTCTGATGGCCAGCTTTCCATAACGCAGACAGCAGCCGGATTTCCCGAAAAGGGTTTATTGGTAAATGCATCCACGATATATTGTTTCATCATGTTTTCCTCCACCTGAATGAAATAAACGATTTGTCAGTTGACATGAAAATGACTATCCCCCAAATAAAAAATGACTAAAGCCTGTCTCTTTTATTAAGAAAATTTTTTCTGTAAAACAAGCTTTAAATATGTATACACACAGCCTAATAGCATACTTTGCATTTAGTAAGGTGCTTCGTTTTTGCATCTGCTGCGATTCCTGATGTCACAGTTGGTGCAAGCAGCGAGAATTATAGTTTTTAATATCTTCAATTATACAAAATAGTTCTATATTTAACAATATAATATTTCAAAATACTCACAAGATTTTGTATGACATTTCTATCATTATAATTGTGTTGTCGCTCCCAATCTGGCAACAGAAAGAGGGTGTTCGGTATAACTGATTTGATTTTATCTTTTTTACTTTCTGTTGTGACAAGTGTAATCGCCTATTACATATGCAAATGGTTAAACAGAAAGAACCGCGGCAATTAGCCTAGTGCTGGTCTCACTATAATAAGACAAGAACCCTCACAAGCGGCAACTTGTGGGGGTTCGTTTTGTGTCCAGCATAACTTGATTTTATCTTTTTTTGCCTACACACAATATATCATATGCACTACATAAAATCAAGTATTTGTTTAAAAAAGGCAGTGTAAATTTACTGTAGGATTTAACGAGTCCATCAATACTTCGAATGCCTTAGGATACAATTTAACTGTATATTTATCCATAACACTTTTTATTCAGCCTTTCCTTTGCAGTCTCTGCATCAATGGCTGCCTCCCCATCTGCATATTCTTTTTCAGCCTCGGCTATCGCAAGGTCAATTTTGTTTATATTTGCAAAACGCTCATATAATTCAGCGCTCATAACAGGCATATTCTCCACATCCAATCAGAAGATTTTTCTCTTTCCCTCCAATGGGATAAACCACTTACACAGGTAAAACAAAAGCCCCAAGACCATTGATTTCTCAGAGCTTCCATTATAAAATATCTAATGTGGAAGATGGAACTTGAATTTACTCCCTGCCCCAAAAAACATCTATAAAGGAGATTTGCAGTACCAACGCCCCAAGGTAAACTAATCTATGATTTTATATAAAAAAATTTATTTTCAAAAATTATGTTCATACTAATTCAAATATTATTATTATATTTTCTCTCTTAACTTGGGAACTATTCCCAAGTTGTAAGAGAAAAAACAAAAAACACTATAACATTTATTATATGTTCTTCCATATTTTATCAAATTAGCTGTTGAAACTTAACGTCTATAACTTTTATATATTCCTTCCCTGATACTGGATTGTTACCACATAAACCGTTTTACACGGTTCGTCAATGCGGAAGATAACAATATAGTTATCAACCAACAACTGTCTGTATCTCTTTCCGGCATATCTGCCCTCGTTTTGCTCTTGATGGGACTGCGGAAAAGTGTCTAAACTTAACACATCTTTCTTAATTCTATCAACCTGTCCTTTTGCATTTTCAGGAGCCAATTTCTCATTTGCAATATATTCATAAATGTTGTCTAATTCGCGTATTGCTCTGGGGTTAATCATTACCTTGTATTTATCCAAAATGCTTTTTCTCCAATTCCGCAAAAACTATCTCTGCATCGACTGCCTCTGCTCCGTTTGCAATTTCCTGTTCGGATTCGTAGATAGCTTGGTCAATGCGGTTAATTCTTGCAAATTTATCATACAATTCACTACTCATTACAACCAAGTCGCTATATCCGTTTTTGGTAATAAAAATAGGCTCCTGCTCTTTATGTGCAATATTGGAAATTTTGGTTGTATTACGCAAATCCTTAATAGGCATAATAAGAGGCATAATGCTTCGCTCCTTTCTTCGACACAATTATAGCATAATTATGCGTTGGAAACAATAAAAACATGCGATATACTCAAATGAAAATTTAACTACACTCCAATGATATTTAAAAAGAGTACGGACTGTGGTTCTCATTCTTTTTGCAAGTTTGCCAACCGTCATATACCCATCCGGGATAGCTCGATATTTTTCCCATAAAAAAGACAGTCTCCTAAGCAGAAACTGCCTAACAATATCAGTTATTTTTTCACTTAAAAATGGCTAACAAGCAACCCAATAGAGCTTTCTAATCCGTTGTCGGACTAACCACAGTATTATTATCATCAACAGTCTCCATCAACCGGTCAAAATCGCTTTGATACAGCTTATCCTGAATAATTCTGTATTGTTCAAACTCACTTTCTGCAAAAGTTTTCGCAATCGCTGCCGTTACTTTTCCCTTATCCTGCAAAACCTCTGCATCATTAAACTGTAAAAAAGCATCCAACTTAGAAGCCCAATCCTCCATTGTCATCGGAATATGCCTCCTTGCCTGTCTGGCAGCATAATCAAGATACATTGTAACAATCTCATTCAATTCCTGCATCTCATCTACAGACAAATAATTCTTTGCTACTGATACATCAGCCTTTACAATCTTTCCTTTTGGTGCATTTTTCCATGTAGTCAGCCCCATATGTTCCTTCTGATGATCTGCCCTCTCTATTATTACCTCTGCTGCAGTATTTCCATGAACCGCATAATGCATTTTATTCTGAACCGCAGCAAAAAAATCTCTGGTTATCTGACTGTCCAGTGAATAGTCCACTGCTGTCGCATAGATATCTGTAATCTTCTGGTAAAAACGTCTTTCGCTGGCACGAATTTCCTGAATCTCAGAAATCAGATGCTCAAAATAATCTTCATCAAAAATCTGACCGTTTATCAGACGCTCCTTATCCAACACATACCCCTGCTTTGTATAGGTATCTAAAACCTTTGTCGCCCATTGGCGAAACTGCGTTGCCCTGACGGAATTTATCCGATATCCCACTGCAATAATGGCAGACAGGGAATAAAACTTATATTGATATGTCTTTCCATCATCCGCAGTTTGTGCAAATTTTGCACAAACTGATTCTTCTAATAGTTCCTTACTTTCAAAAATATTTTTTAAATGCTTTGTAACCACACTACGTTCTATGTCAAAAAGCTGGGCGATTGCCTTTTGTGTCAGCCAGACATCGTTATCCTGCACCCGTACCTCAATTCCGTCTTCCCCCGCATCCTTTGTAAACACAAGAAAATCAACGGTGCTATTACGTATTTGCAATTTCCTATCTACTGCTTCTATACTTTCTTCTTTATACTGATGTGCCATAACACACTCACCCCTTCATTCTTTTATCTGATTTCTCGAATGAATCTATATCCTCATTATACCGCAGACCGATTTTTCTGTTATTTTCTTTTTTCATAAAAACAAGAGCCCTTTACAACCAGCCCGCCCGCCAATGGAGTAAACCACTTACACAGGTAAAACAAAAGCCCCAAGACCATTGATTTCTCAGGGCTTCCATTATAAATTATCCAATGCGGAAGATGGGACTTGAACCCACACGAGCGCAATGCTCACAAGATCCTTAGTCTTGCTCGTCTGCCAGTTCCGACACTTCCGCAAACCGCATCATCTTTTCTTGACGCAAGATTGATTATAACAAAGCAAATTACACTTGTCAACACAATTCTTAAAAATATTCTCATGCGCCAAAACAGAATCTTTACAACGCAACATCCAGAATCATCATTACCAAAAATCCCACAATAAAACCTAACGTACCTATAGTATCCTTTTCACTCATATGCGCCTGCGGAATAAGCTCCTCCACAACTACATATATCATTGTACCTGCTGCAAGCGCCAAAAGAAGCGGAAGCGCCGGTCTTATAATACCTGACACCATTGCGGCAATAACACCGAATATTGGTTCTACTATGGCAGACATACTTCCTATAAAAAACGCTTTCTTTTTACTTACTCCCTCACATGCAAGCGGAAGCGCAACAGCCGTTCCTTCCGGATAATTCTGTATTCCTATTCCTACGGCGAGGGCAATAGCCCCTGACATGAGTCCTGTATTCATTCCGCTTTGTACCGCAAGAGAAAAAGCCAGGCCTACCGCAATACCCTCAGGTATATTATGAATTGTTATTGCAAGAAGCATCATTATTGTGTTTTTAGTAAGCGGAAGCTTTTTATTATCTTTAAGCATCCTGTTATATTTTATTTTTATAAGTCTGTCTGCCGCAAGCAGAATAATTACTCCTATAATAAACCCACCCGATACAACCAGCCAGCTTATCTGATTATTTTCATTTGCCGTTTCTATTCCCGGAACCAGAAGCGACCATATTGAAGCCGCAATCATAACCCCTCCTGCAAATCCGAGAAATACCTTCTGTATATCACCGCTTGATTTCTTTCTTACAAAAAATACATTAAGCGCACCAAGTGTTGTTATTGAAAATGTAAATAAAGTTCCTAATAAAGTAAATATTATACTATCCATCTAATCACCTATGGTTAATATATCCGTTTTCGACAAAAACGTGCCTTAATTTATCCGCATTTTTTTAACAACTGTATAATATACTGAATCATGGGACAAAATTCATTTGACTACACTTGATTTATATACTATTTTATTAATAGACAAGTGTACATAAGGAGTAACTATGAGAAAATACATATTAATAATAATTACAATACTTGCGGCAACGTTGTTTACCGCCTGTTACAGTCAGGTACAGACATCCGGTTCCGCTACTGACAAACCCGTGGCTACAGATATTGCAGAGATTACCACAGAGCCCCAGGCAAAGAATAATATGAATCCTGTCGAAAGCCCGGTTCCACAGGAAGATACCGTTCCTGCTACAGAGGCCCCTTCAAAAAAGCCAAAACCTACAATGGACCCTGATACATGGGATTATGTCATAGACCGGGATTCCAACATGCATTATATTGAAAATCAAAAGACCCCAAAAGTAATGCCATACGAAATCCATGTCAATAAACAGATGAACTGTATTACTATATATAAGGCAAATAAAAAAGGTGAGTACACCAAACCCGTAAAAGCAATGGTATGCTCCGCAGGGCGCAAAACCCCGCTTGGAACATTTACCACAAGCTCAAAATATTATTGGAAAGCTATGATTCATGACGTATGGGCACAATATGCAACAAGAATCACCGGAGATATATTATTTCATTCCGTACCTTATGAAACGCATGAAAAAAACTCCCTGATAACAAGTTATTATAACCAGCTTGGAAGCATTGCGTCAGCAGGATGCGTAAGGCTCTGTGTGAGAGATGCCAAATGGCTTATCGAAAACTGTCCTTCCGGAACAAAAGTTGTTATCTATAACAGCTCAGATCCGGGCCCGCTTGGCAAGCCTTCGCCTATACGCATATCATCTCAGTGCAGATGGGATCCTACTGACCCGGATTCCCGTAATCCAATGCATAAGAAAAAAAGCACTATCACCGGCGTTAAGGACCGTAAGATTGAACGCGGCGCAAGTGTCAATTACCTTGAGAACGTTACTGCATTTGACATAAATACATACAGAATGACTTCAAGCGGAATACACGTAAGTACTAAACTTAACAATAAAAAACCTGGAACTTATAAAGTCGTATACACATTTAAGGACAGCAAAGGGAAAACCATTACCAAAAAAGCAAAATTTACCGTTGTCGATACATCAGCGCCTGTAATATCCGGAATATCTGAAAAATATTATGTACGTGATATAACAAAAGTAAGCGCTGACAGTATTAAAAAGGCAATCACACTTACCGATAATGGTTACCCCCTTGACAAAAATAAATACCTTATCGTTGACTATACGGGCGATAAAGCTGTCATAACAGCAAATGACAAATACGGTCATTCAAAAAAACTTAATGTAACCATCATCGAAGATAACAAGGCTCCTGTCTTAAAACTTGCAGACAAAATAAAAGAACCTCTTCCTATATCGCAGGAAATTACTGAAAGTTTTGCCAGGAAGCGGATTAAGACAATATCAGACGATATTGCAAAACTTACCGTAAACAGCCCGAAGATTACAATAAAGCCAAGCGGATGGGGTGTCAGGATAACTTATGAGGTTTGGGACCACGCCGGAAACAAAGCATCAGCTGAAGAAACGCTGGAATATGAAAAAGTTTCCGTCAAAACCACGGCTTCAGGCATACCGGTTATAAACAACATACATAGCGATAAACAGCTTAAGAAATTTATCTCCGTAACCTCTGAAGCAACCGGTAAACCTGTTAAATACAGCCTTAAGCTTAAACGCACAAAGACCGGCTCAAACAAATTATACAAAACGTATAAAGTAACATATAATGTGTCCTACAAATCAACTGCCGGAACTAAAAATGTTTCAAAGAGTATTAAGATAAGAGAGAAAAAATAACAATATTCCTAGATATGATTGCAGAAACCTAAGAAGAAATACCACTAAAAAGCCTTTAGATTTTCTTAGAATCTAAGGGCTTTTTATTCGTATACGCACTGTAATTCTAGCCGGATATCTCTTGAGCAAGCTTATCATTAAGCATATCAAGCAGGGATTGCCTGTCCTCATCAGGTACACCTATAGCAAGAATGGCTTCCTCAGCGCTTAATTTTAATGATTTCATAAGGTTTAATATAGCATCTATCCGCGTTTTCTGCTCTGCCTTTTCATAAATTCCTTCACCAAGATTACACATAGTGTTTGCCTCCTTACTCATTGCTTCTGACATCTGGATATCAAAGTCTTTTTCCAGTATGGTTTTCTTTTCTTTCGGCTCCATATCTGCTGACAGCAGTACACTTAACAGACGTAGGATACGATTATTTTCTGTCTTATCTGCTGAATCAAGCCTTATCATAAGTATTGTAAGAAGATCGTAATTACTTTCCTTTTCTGTAACGTTTCCAACGACCTGTTCCTCGGATATTCTGTATCTTGTGATAGTATTTGCCTTTTTAGCTGATACATCCATCTGTATCCATATGGAATAGACCTTGCGTATCTTTTCATAGTGGCTTTTTAAAAAAACTGTATTCTTCTGCGACGATATCATACGGCTTACATAATATATGGCTCTTTTTATAATAGGGTAAGTGGCTTTATCACTTTTTTGCGCCTCAATGTTTATAATAAGCTGTACCGGTTCTTTCGTGTCAGGCACAATGGCAGAAAATCTTATATCATAATATATGCTGCCTTCCCTGACTGAGGTATCTTCAACATTCATTCCACTAATAACACTATCATTATAATCTGAATCCTCCTGATAATCAAGCTCGTCCTGGGCAACTGCTATAGAAGATATCTTTGGTTCTCCCTCTATGCATTCATTCATAATCTGTGGAATAGTAAAACATTTAAATTCACTTACACATTCTTTAAGTATCCATGCAAGAATTATTTTTTCAGACAGAAGTCGCTTCACACAAGCATCATACTGAGCTTCTTTACTTGTGGTATCTATCATTTTTGATATTGTATTCTTCAATATATTCCTCCGTTTTTAATAGATTTTCAAAAATCATATATGATACAGTATTATTGTGTTTCAAAAAGTACTTTTGGTTATTGTAACACAATTAAAGAAGTAATACAATAAGTTTTTGAAATTTTTTGTAATAAATTAAATCATACTTTCATCCACGCACAGACTCCCTGCCATAAGACACGTTTGCAATTGGTTCGCCACACGGCGATGCATACAGTCTTATGACAGGGAGCTATATTGGCTTAAATCTGCTGTTATAAATCCTGCTTAATTTTCACAAAGTTTTACTCCGGATTTAAGAACAAGCTGGATAAAAAATCTTTTCTATATTATTCAAAGTTACCTTTAACACTGTAAATATTATTTCTGCACTTTAACTATACATTTGTTTTTTCCACAGCTGAGTTTTGTCTTTCCTGCTTTTAATGCGGTAATATTACCGTTACTGCCGATTTTTAAAATATTTTTCTTTGAAGACTTAAGTACTGCTTTCTTCCCTGTATTCTTCCAGCCTGTTTTCAGTTTTGCAGAGACTCTTAAAACAACTTTAAGATTCTTATTATTGCAGAGTGTTAATTTCCTGAATGATTTTCCTGAGCAGTAAAGTATTCTGAGCTTTTTCAGCGCCGAAACGTCAAGTTTTGATATTTTTGTATCCGAAACATTCAGCTTTTCCAACTCAGGCATATTGCTTAAAGCAAGTTTTTTCAGTCCTGAATCTTCACATGAAATAGTTTTAAGCAAAGGTTTATTTCCAAACTCAATATTTTCTATTGTCTTACTGTTTGTTAAATTAAAGTATTGAAGCTTTTCATTTCCTGTAAGGTCAAGCGCTCCAAGTTCAAGTCCCGATGCATCAATCTTTTCAAGTTCGGCATTGCTTTTCAGATTAATATTATGCAGCGGCATATTGTTTATTGAGATACTTTTTAGCTTTGTATTATGCGACAAATCAAGGTCTGTAATCTTATTAAAACTTAAACTAAGGTTTTCAAGTGACGTAAGATATTCAATACCTTTAAGTGAAGCAACCTCTTTCCACGCCCCATTGTCTCCGCCGTCATAGTTTAAGCTTGTTATTACACTGATTTCCTGCTCTGACAAGCAGCCGTCTTTATCAGTATCATAACCCGACATATTGGCTCTGAAAGTATCATCAGAAAAATGCTCTGCATCAATTTTTACCGGTTCTGTCTGTGCAAATGATACGTTGTACCCTGCAAATGCAATAAATAATACTGCTAATGTAAATAATAGTTTTTTCATACTTCTCACCCTTTCATTTTTTAACAATTTACATGTTAGATTAATTTTTGTCATTAAAATTTCCTCCAATTTCTTTTTATTATTTTTATTTTACAACCATATATTAACAGATATACTTATATTACGTGTGTTATTACTGTGCAAGTACTATGTCAATATTATGGTTCTTTTATAAATAATATGGTATAATTGTAGTAGTTTAGGCTCTGTTAATTCGGATTTAAATCAAAAATATCATAAATATTATCATTTATAACCATTTTGTGTACGAATTGCAGAAAAAGATACATTAATGGTGATTTTTACCATTCATGTATGTTTTTTGACCATTCGCCGCATTTTTCGTTTTACTACTTATATTTATGCTACCATATATTTTGTATATTATATTTACTCCATAGCCGTATTAAATTTATTAGTTGGGAGGAAAATCAATGGAACTCAATATCGCAATATGTGATGACGAACCCCAGAATATACATCTTATCAGCTCATACATCAGTACTTATGAAATAGAATATGATGACAATTTTAAAGTATCGGCATACAATATGGCACAGTCACTGTTAAATGACTATAAGAGTTCCGGAACCTTCCATATTATTTTTCTTGATGTGGAGATACCTGATATGTCCGGGCTTGAGCTTGCTCAAAAAATTCGTATGCTTCCTGACAGAAAAGTAAAGATTGTTTTTATAAGCAATTATCCCAAGTACATGCAGGACAGTTTCAATGTTCAGGCCTTCCACTATCTTAAAAAGCCCGTTTCATATGAACAATTTAAAAATATAATGAAACGTCTTATCAATGAACTTGCCGAAGACACTTTTTCACGGCTTCTCATAACAGATGGAGAAATATCAGAACTTATAGATTATTCGGATATATTGTATTTCGAAACAATTAAAAATGAAAGGAACAGGCTTCGTCTCGTTTTAAGGCACTGTGAACGTATAATCAGGGGCACATTATCCGAATATGAATCTATTCTTAAAGATAAGGCTTTCTTTTCACCTCACCGCAGCTACCTCGTGAACCTGCGGCATGTACATTATATAAAAAAAGACTGTATCACTCTCGACAACGAAGTTTCTCTTCCTCTTAGCAGGCATCGTGAAAAAGAGATGAAAAAACTGTTTACAAAACAAATTCTCAACATATACCAAAGTAACTATTAATTACCGATTACGTAAAGGAAATATATTATTATGGAGACAATTATCAATTTTGTAAGTTTATGTTTTGACATGTTTATTTTACTCATATTTTTCAAAACCATGCTCGTAAACCGGAAAAAGAATATAAACAATATTATTTTCTATGGAAGTTTTATACTTATGGAAATTATCATATACCTGGCATTTTTCTTTTTGATGGATATACATACTAGTATCAGATTCTTTATCACGGTTATAATCAGCGTAAGTACTACTTATATTCTTACTTTCCTTTATGATGCTCCTTTAAGGCATAAGCTGTTTGTTGCCATATCGTTTCAAATATATTGCAATATAAGCGAATATATAGTTTACTATGGATATATGCTCTATCTTAATCATACCGGAAATAATTATGCTGCCGGTGATTATATAATGAATTTTATATCCAAAATAATTACATTCATAATGATAATAATTACATTTCTTATAATGAACCCAAAAAAGAACAATTACGGTATTCAGTACAGCCTTCTCATTCTGCTCACTCCTGTTGTCTCAATTATTACACTGCTTGCAATCTCATATTCCGGCGCAGGCAATATCTCTTCCCTAGCCTTACAGCTTGCGGCAGTTATAGGACTGGTATTCCTTAACATTGCCAATTACTTTCTTCTCGATAACCTTATACTTTCCAAGGAATTAAAAGCAAAAGAAGAACAGCTTATGCAGCAAATCAGATATCAGTCTGACAAATATGAAATGATATCAGCCTCTTACCGTGACACAAGAAGACTTATACATGATACCAAAAAACACTATTTTTTCATAAGAAACGCTCTTGGAAAACAGTCAGACGAAGCTATATGTAATTATATAGATAAAGAACTTTCCGCACTTGATAATAAGCATATCGTTGTGAACTGCGGCAATCTCGTTATTGATTCATTTGTAGGATACTATATACAGCTTGCAGGCCAGGAAGATATATACACTTTCAAAACGAAATATCATGTTTGAAGCATACACATCCGAAACCGAGTTCGTACTTCATATAAGTAATGCCGTTGCCGATACCAGACCATACGATAATACTCTTTCCGATAATAATCTGCATCATGGTTTCGGAATAGAAAATGTAACAAAAACAGTCCAAAAATATAATGGAGTATACACCTATGAAATCAAAGACGGCAGGTATTCCTCCATTATTGTGATTCCGATTATACATTAATTAAAACAGGCTGCCATGAAATTTTCACGGCAGCCCTTTAATATACTATGATATTATTTTTCTATTACGCTATCTTTGACTTTGCCAGTTCTGCAAGTGCAGCAAATCCTTCCGGATCGCTTATCGCCATCTCTGACAGCATCTTTCTGTTCACATCAGCTTCAGCAAGCTTAAGTCCATACATGAACTTGCTATAAGATATTCCATTCATTCTTGCTGCTGCGTTAATACGCGCAATCCACAGTCTCCTAAACTGTCTCTTTCTCTGCTTTCTTCCTTCATAAGCTGTATTTAAAGCCCTCATAACGGACTGTTTTGCAACTCTGTACTGTTTTGAACGTGCTCCGCGATAACCCTTGGCAAGCTTCAAAACTCTCTTATGCTTTTTCTTGGCGTTCATTCCGCCTTTAACTCTGGCCATTATTAAATCCTCCTAAAATCATATTACATGTAAGGCATGCATCTTTTCATCTGCTTCAGGTTAGAAGCATCAATTTCTGTCTGCTTTCTAAGATTTCTCTTTCTCTTTCTTGACTTCTTGTTAAGAATGTGGCTTTTATTAGCTTTCATACGCATAAGCTTACCTGACCCGGTCTGCTTAAAACGTTTAGCTGCCGAACTTCTTGTCTTCATTTTAGGCATAATTATATTCCTCCTTATTTCTTTTCGGTCAAAAATACTACCATACTTCTGCCTTCCAGCTTAGCTGGTTTATCTACAACAGCAATATCCTCAAGCTTTTCAAAGAAAGTATCAAGTATCTGTTTTCCAACATTAACATGAGACATCTCACGTCCACGGAAACGAAGCGATACCTTAACTTTATCTCCCTTTGAAAGAAATTTCCTGGCGTGGTTTGCTTTTGTATTTAAATCATTACTATCAATATTTGGCGACAAACGTATCTCTTTTACTTCCGTCACCTTCTGCTTCTTTTTTGCTTCTTTGTCCCTGCGCATCTGCTCATAACGGAACTTTCCATAATCGATAATCTTACATACCGGCGGCTTTGCATTAGGGGCAACCTTAACCAGATCAAGATCTGCCTCCCTTGCCATCCGCAAGGCTTCCTTAACAGGCATAATGCCTAACTGTTCTCCATTATCGCCGATAAGACGTACTTCCTTATCTCTTATTTGCTCGTTAATAAAAAAATCGCTAATTGCTGTGCACCTCCAAAATAAATTAAAAAAGCAGACAAAGTATACTCTGTCCACCAAATAAAACCAACTACCGGTAAATACCCGCAGGTATTTACTTTCATTAAAAAATGTCTTATTATTAACCCAAGTCACATATATGTGCTAAGGTGAGAGTGGACACACTCCGCTTTATGTTATTATTGCAATAACTGCAACGCTAATAATGATAACATCTCTTTATACAGATGTCAATACTTTTTTGAGGAAGAAATATTATGCCACAATACAGACCTTATAGCCGCGCGCTGGATACATGCGCATATGTATGCGGACTTGCCGGTATTATAATACTGGCGCTGTTTGGACCTTATATAATTTCACATGTGCGCCCGTGTCTTTTTCATATAATTACCGGGTATTACTGCCCCGGCTGCGGCGGAACGCGCTCGCTTGTATATATGCTAAGCGGCCATTTTATCAAAAGTTTTTATTATCACCCGTTAGTTCTATATGTAGCGCTGCCGGGAGTATTTTTCATGCTTTCACAGACAATATACAGAATCAGGAGAAGAGCCTGTAAAACCTCTTCTCCTGAAAATACATCACTATGCGTACTTACAATACGGCCGTGGTATATTTATACGGCATGTGTTGTTCTTATCCTCCAATGGATTATAAAAAATCTCTTATTGGTTGTATTTGACTATTCCATAATCAGATAATACTGTTATCAATAAATATTTTCAAAAGGATTAACGCCATATTCATTATAATAATATGTTCCGAGCTGGTCCATCATACCGCTGTCATACATATAAACTACAGTAAATACAAGCGCCACCGCCAGAACAATTCCAATTGAACCAAGTATTATTCCAACTACGGCAAATCCTTTGGTATCTTCCTTCTGAACAAGCGAAACAATTCCCAGGATTATTGAAACAACTCCAAGCAGTATGGAAAGCCACCAGCAGCAGCACGATATAAGCGAAATTATACCAATTACAAGCGACGCTATTCCAAGACCGTTCCTTTTTTTCTTAGGCGGCTCAGGTACAGTATATGGCTGATAATTATAAGACGGCTCATATCCCTGCGGTTCATACTTTGGTGGTTCATAACCATTGTCGCTTTGCGTTGCCTTCTGTTCTTCAGGTGTCGTCTGGTTTTCAGGTTCATTCTGATAATAATTTTCGTTATCCATTGTAAAGCCCCTCCGTTAAAATAATATTTATTCTGTTACTTTAATTTCACGTATCTGTTTGGTTCTTATCTCTTTACATATCTCTGAAATGAATTCATCAATACTCTTTATTCCCTCATCTCCAAGATATCTGCTTCTTACAGATACGGTATTATCCTGTTCTTCCTTCTGTCCTACAACAAGCATATAAGGAACCCTGTGAAGCCTTGAATCACGTATTTTATAACCTATCTTCTCGCTTCTTTCATCTACACTGCTTCTTATACCGTTAGCTTTAAGTTCCTTATTAATCTTATTTGCATAATCATGGAACTTCTCTGATATAGGAAGCACCCTTACCTGTTCAGGGCAGAGCCATGTAGGAAATTTTCCGGCATATTTTTCAGTAAGCCATGCAAGAGTTCTCTCATAACATCCTATACTTGTCCTGTGAATTATATAAGGTCTTACTTTTTCGCCGTTCTGGTCTACATAATACATATCAAACTGTTCAGCTAAAAGCGCGTCCCACTGAATGGTAATCATTGTATCTTCTTTACCATATACATTTTTTGCCTGGATATCTACTTTAGGTCCGTAGAATGCCGCTTCACCGTCTGCTTCCTCATAAACTATACCAAGCTCGTCAAGTACATTCCTTATTCTCTGCTGTGTTTCCTCCCATACTTCGGCGCTGCCCATATATTTATCCGAATTATCCGGATCCCATTTTGACAGCCTGTAAGTTACATCTTCCTCAAGTCCAAGCGTGGTAAGACAGTATTTTGCAAGCGCCAGGCACCCTTTAAACTCTTCATCCATCTGGTCAGGCCTTACAATAAGATGTCCTTCAGATATCGTAAACTGCCTTACACGTGTAAGTCCGTGCATTTCTCCTGACTCTTCATTACGGAAAAGAGTAGAAGTCTCGCCATATCTGAGAGGCAGGTCCCTGTATGATTTCTGGCTGTTTTTATAAACATAATACTGGAACGGACATGTCATAGGCCTTAGTGCAAACACTTCTTTATCCTTATCTTCATCGCCAAGTACAAACATTCCTTCTTTGTAATGGTCCCAGTGTCCGGATATCCTGTACAAATCGCTTTTTGCCATAAGAGGCGTTTTAGTTCTCACATATCCCCATTCATTGTCCTCCAAATCTTCTATCCATCTCTGAAGTTCCTTTATAATAATAACGCCATTAGGCATGATAAGAGGAAGTCCCTGCCCTATTACATCTACCGTTGTAAACAGTTCCATTTCTCTTCCAAGCCTGTTATGGTCACGTTTTTTTATGTCTTCCAGGTGTTCAAGATATGCTTCCAGGTCTGCTTTCTTATCATATGCGGTTCCGTATATCCTTGTAAGCATTTTATTCTTTTCAGAACCTCTCCAGTATGCTCCTGAAGAAGAGATAAGTTTAAATGCTTTAATCTGTTTAGTACTCATAAGATGAGGTCCTGCGCACAAATCAGTAAATTCTCCCTGACTGTAAAAAGATATAACCGCATCTTCAGGCAAATCTTTTATAAGTTCAACTTTATAAGGTTCTTCCCTTTTTTCCATGAACTCTATTGCTTCATCTCTTGGAAGCGTAAAACATGTAAGGGCGTTTCCCTCTTTAATAATTTTCTTCATTTCAGCTTCTATTTTATCAAGCGCTTCCCTGTCAAAAGGAGGGCAGTCAAAATCATAATAAAATCCTGTATCAATAGAAGGTCCTATGGCAAGTTTTGCTTCAGGATACAATCTCTTTACCGCTTCTGCAAGAACGTGGGAAGCAGTATGCCTGTAAGCCGCCATTCCTTCTTTATCATTAAAAGTAAGAATACTAAGTTCACAATCGTCAGAAATTGTAGTTCGTAAATCCACAACCTTTCCGTCAACCATTGCTGCGCATGCTGCTCTTGCAAGACCTTCACTTATGTCTTTTGCAATATCGTATGCTGACATTGGATTTTGGTATTCTTTATACGACCCGTCTTTTAATGTAACTTTCATCATAGTTCTTCCTTTCATTTATTAATTATACTATTTTATACCACGATATACATGTTAGTCAACTTATTCATTACGCTTTTTCTTGATTTTTACCCTATAATGTAATATATTGTATATACAATTATTGTTTTATACCTAAAGGAGTGAGATTATGAATGTAATTGAACCGTCAGTTGAGATAATCGACATGAAAGATTACAGCGAAATACTGAAGAAAATTGAACGGGTTGGCAGGGTTTGCTACAAAAGCGAGCGCAGTATAACAGAAAACTCAGCGGAACAGTTTGTTAAAAACATAATATCCAACGGACATGAATCAGTTATAGAACATGAGCTTATCACTGTTAAAATTATTTGTGACAGAGGCGTTACCCACGAAATAGTAAGACACAGAATAGCCAGCTACAGCCAGGAAAGCACGAGATATTGCAATTATTCCAATGATATCTTCAATAACCGTATTACTGTAATTGATATTGCTTCAGGATTCAAATATGACCTTAATAATGAAATTGATGCAAAAAAATATGATGTATGGATGCATGCAATGGAGAGTGCCGAGAAATATTATTTTGAACTTCTTAAACTTGGCGCAGCTCCTCAGGAAGCCCGTTCTGTACTTCCCAATTCACTTAAAACAGAAATCATTGTAAGCATGAATATACGTGAATGGAGGCACTTTTTCAAATTAAGGCTGGACTCAAAAGCACATCCACAGATGCGCCAGATTGCAGGAATGATTTATGAAGAACTCTCATCCAGGCTGCCTGTATTTTTTTACAGGCTTGACGTAGATTATACTCCCGAATCTGAAGAATAATAATTATATATTCTGCATTATATATGATACTGCAGATATCGCAAATACACATACGGTAGTTAAAATAACCGTAACAAGATTAACTATCAGGCCTCCGAAAATCCTTCTTTGGGGGCCTGCTCCATACAGAAGGCACATATCGCATATCCACACCGCTATAAATACTAATACCATAAACAGAACCATAAACAGAATTCCTATTGCTTCATATTTTGATATTATAAACATATACAGCAGAAATCCCAGTGCATTAAAGACAATAAAAGATATATACGGAATCTGTATTTTATATATTGCTGAAAACATTGCATTTACCAGGTTAAATACGCCAAATACAATAAGTGATACTATAAGCGCATCATGATTATAGGAAAATCCCGAAAGAATATAACCTGCAACTGTAAAAAGTATAACGCATAAACCTATTATAAGCTTAACAGGCGTTTTAAATACGCTGTTGATTCTGTCATATTTTTTATATATTGTTCCACCTTTAAAAGCTCCAATTGCAGATACAATATTATCCAGCAATTTATTAATCATACTATCCGCACATCCCTTTCTTATATTAATTCTGCAAGTTCCCTGATATTTTTTATACCATAACATTTTATAGGCTTGTCTTCAAGCATCTCTTCATTAGCCTTAGGAATAATACATGAAGTATATCCCATCTTTGCGGCTTCGTTAATACGCCTTTGCGCCATACCCACTGCGCGCACCTCTCCAACCAGTCCTGCTTCCCCAAATATAAATGTACGGTCATCCAACGCCTTTGCGCGATAACTGGAAAGTACCGCTGCAACGATTGCAAGATCAAGCGAAGGTTCATTTACCTTTAGGCCCCCTGCAATGTTTACATACACATCATAATCAGACATATGTATTCCCATACGTTTTTCTATAATTGCCATAAGAAGCGTAACCCTGTTAAAATCAATTCCTACTGCAGTACGCCTTGGATAATTAAATCCCGTCTGGCATACTAAAGCCTGAACCTCCAGCATAATAGGCCTGGTTCCTTCAAGCGTACATGTAACAATGGAACCAGCTTCATTTTCAGGCTTGCCCTGAAGCATATATTCAGACGGATTAAGCACTTCTGCCAATCCGGTGTTTTTCATTTCAAATACCCCAAGTTCATTTGTTGAGCCAAACCTGTTTTTAACCGCCCTGAGCATACGGTATGATGCAATATTATCCCCTTCAAAATAAAGCACGGTATCTACCATATGTTCAAGCATCCTCGGTCCGGCAACCACGCCTTCCTTGGTTACATGCCCTACTATAAATACAGATATTCCCGTCTGCTTTGCAAGTCTTAATATTGCCGAAGTACATTCCCTGACCTGGCTTATGCTTCCGGGCGCAGAATCAACCTCTTCCTTATATACGGTCTGTATTGAATCAATAACCACTACATCAAAATCAGGCATATCTGAACCTGTAATAGTATCTTCTACTACATCAAGACATGTTTCACTAAGCAAAAATAATCTGTCGTTAAACTTTCCTATTCTGTCTGCGCGCATTTTTATCTGTTTAAGCGATTCCTCACCGGATACATACAGTATATTCAATCCGTTCTCTGACATATTCCGGCACATTTGCAGAAGAAGCGTGGATTTACCTATTCCAGGGTCGCCTCCTACAAGTGTAAGCGCGCCTTTTATGACACCTCCGCCCAGCACCCTGTCAAGCTCTCCTATTCCCGTGCTGAACCTGTCTTCCGTATCTATTGATACTTCTGTAATTTTAGATGGTTTCCCGGTTTCAGGCGTTATTACTCCTGAATAACTTTTTTTCCCTTTTCCTTTTATCTTAGGACTTTCAACCATGGTATTCCATTCGCGACATCCCGGACACTGCCCTGTCCACTTTGAAGTCTCAAATCCACACTCTTTACAAAAAAATACCTGTTTTTCTTTCGCCATACATTCTCCTTCTCAACCGGCTCAAAACTTGGGGTTGCCACATACCTCGGCAACCCCGTCATAAATTATAATGTAATTTTTCTTTATACTTCTTTTACAGCTTCTATAGTTTTTACGCTTCCCTCATCGAGCTCTATACTCAGTACAAGTTTTCCGCTGAGATTAGTTTTGATAACCCCCATATCGTTACCGTCAACAGTTACTTTATATGAACTCTGCGGTTCAAGGCCAAGCGTTATCTGTGTATCTGAAATACCTGAAACATTCATTTTTACAGAATTCTCCGTAGCTTTAAATCCCGTAACTGCTGTCCCCTCAACAGACTCATATACAAACTGCCCGTTCTTTTCAAGCTTTGTAATCTCCCTGAAAGTCTTAACCTTATATATGTCTCCCTCATATACAAAATCCGAAAGTTTGGTCTTACTGTCAAGAAGGTAATTTCCAAAGCTTAACGTGTTATCTTCTTCTATACGAATCAATTCCTCAACAACCGCCATTAATACATCCTCCTTATAGTTTATTAATTAATTTTATTATAATATATCGAACCCAAAATTGCTATAGTGAAAAAGCAATTTTATCTTCCACACACAATACCTTTATATGGGAATCACGATATATTTTTTCTGATAACAACTCATCTGCAAGCGCATCCTCAATCTCTGTCTGTATTGCCCTTCTTACAGGTCTTGCGCCATAATCTTTATCAAAACCGTTTGAAGCAATATGCTCATATACTGCATCATCAATATCAAGCTCTATTCCAAGCTGTTCCTTAACACGCTCACACAGTCCTGAAATAAGTATTTTTGCAATATCCTTTATATTTTCTTTTGTAAGTGAATGGAATACAAGTATTTCATCTATACGGTTAATAAATTCCGGCTTAAATATCTTCTTTACTTCTTCCATAACTTCATTTTTCATTCTTTCATAATTTGCTGCCTCATCCTCGCCCGATGCAAATCCCAGAAGCTTAGGAGCTGCAATCCTCTGCGCGCCTGCATTTGAGGTCATAATGACAATCGTATCTTTAAAACTTACTTTACGGCCATGTGCATCCGTAACATGTCCATCCTCAAGTATTTGCAGAAGTATATTAAATACATCCGGATGCGCCTTTTCTATCTCATCAAATAAAATCACTGAATATGGCTTACGCCTTACTCTCTCACTCAGCTGTCCGCCCTCTTCATAGCCTACATATCCCGGAGGCGAGCCAATCATTTTTGATACACTGTGTTTCTCCATATATTCGGACATATCTACGCGTATAATATCCCCCTCATCTCCAAATACAGCTTCTGCAAGAGCTTTGGATAACTCGGTTTTTCCAACACCGGTAGGTCCCAGAAACAGGAATGAACCTGTAGGTCTTGAAGGATTTTTAAGTCCGACACGGCCCCTTCTTACCGCTTTTGCTACTGCACTTACTGCCTCTTCCTGTCCTACCACTCTTTTATGGAGTATCTCTTCCAGCTTTTTAAGCCTTTCTGTTTCAGCCTCTTTCAGACGTTTAACAGGAATCTTTGTCCATGCCGCAACTACATCTGCAATTTCATCTCCGGTTACACTAAGATTCTGGCTGGCTTCCGGCTTGTTTCCTTTGTCTTTTTTATATTTATCTATGAGTTCCCTTATACTATCCTGTTCTTTTTTTATCTCAGAAGCCCTTGCATAGTCTTCTCTTTTAAGGGCCTCTTCCTTTTCTTCATCCAGGCGTCTGTTTTTCTTCTCGTATTCTTTTATCTCAGGCGAAGCCGATATCCTTCCTATCCTTACCATGGACGCTGCTTCATCCATTGCATCTATCGCCTTATCAGGAAGAAATCTGTCATTTACATATCTTGCCGTAAGTTTTACTGCAGCTTCAAGCGCTTCATCCGTTATTACAACATTATGGTGTTCCTCATAACGCGGTCTCAGCCCTTTAAGTATCTTAATAGTTTCCAGTTCATCAGGCTCTTCTATCATCACCGGCTGAAAACGTCTTTCAAGCGCGGCATCCTTTTCAATATTTTTACGATATTCATCCGTTGTTGTTGCGCCTATTATCTGAATCTCTCCCCTGGCAAGAAATGGTTTGAATATGTTAGATGCATCTATTGCACTTTCCGCGCCGCCTGCACCGATAATCGTATGAATTTCATCAATAAATAAAAGGATATTGTCATCATTCATTACCTCATTCAATACCTTTTTCATTCTTTCTTCAAATTCACCACGATATTTCGTTCCTGCTACCATTCCTGAAAGGTCAAGGGTCACAACCCTTTTACCGACAAGCATAGGCGGTACGTTCTCTTCTGCTATACATATTGCAAGTCCTTCGGCTATAGCAGTTTTACCTACTCCCGGTTCTCCTAACAGACATGGATTATTTTTCATTCTTCTGCTCAAAATCTGTATAACGCTCTGTATTTCTTCATCACGACCAATAACAGGATCAAGACGATTCTCCCTTGCATACTGCGTAAGGTCCCTGCTATATCTGTCAAGGGCAGGTGTGGCGGATTTACCCTTACCGCCCTTTTTACTTTTCAGGGCAACATATTCATTTTTTCCCGTTGCACTGTCATAGCCAAGAGCAATCATACAGTCCGTATATATTTTGGACTTATTCATACTCATTGCCTCAAGAAGCCTGTAAGCCGTAGTATCATCAGCCTTTATTATTGCAATAAGCATATGCTCTGTTCCAATAATCTTTGATTTCAGTCTTTTCGCTTCTTTTTGCGCAGATTCAAGAAGTTTAACTGCCCTTGGGGTATATTTCCCGCTTTCCGGGTCTTTTCCCTTTCTCCCTGAATCAATAATATTGGCTGCGGTTTCCATTATTTTTACCCTGTCTACACCATTTGCTGCAAGCACTTCCGAAGAAGTTCCGTCACATGCCATAAGTCCCATAAGTATATGCTCTGTTCCTACATTCCCTTCAGCAAACTTGTATGCTATGTCTTCTGCTATCCTAAGCGCCTGTTCCGCGCTTTCAGTATAATCCGGTACCATTTTTACCTCTTTTCCACGCTGTGTAATATTCTATGCGTTTTATTATTATTTTCCCCATTCTGTGAATATTATATCAATAAGTTCATGTATCTCTTCTTTTGATATATCTTTACAGACAGCCTGCGCCATAAGAACTCTTAACGTGCGTTTCAGCTCGTTCATTGCTTTAATCTTATCAGGATTAAGCGATATAACCGCGCCCTTCCTTCTGTCCAGCGTAAGGTATCCTTCCTGTCTCAGAATGGAATATGCTTTATTTACCGTATGCATATTAATCCCTATTTTATCTGCAAGTTCCCTTACTGACGGAAGGTTATCACCTTCACGTATTTCAGCAGTGGCTATCTGCATAATTATCTGATTGCACAATTGAACGTATATTGCTTCTTCACTGTTAAAATCTATAGAAATGTACATACCGCGTACCTCCTAAAAATCAAGTTCATCTCTCGAACCTTTTTCTTTCATCTTTGATTTTCTCATAATAACACTTATCATTCCCATAACAAGTATTACGCATAATGCCGAAATTATTGCTATAATAATTGCAAGCTGTCTGAGGTTAGCCGCATACTTTGCGGCAGCCTCACTTTCCGCATCAGTATTATTTAATGCGTCCGCATTTACTTTGTCAATTAAATCTCCTGTATATCTCTGCAGACTTTTATCCTGTCTGTCAAACTGATAAAATTCCTTATCCCCATTCTCATTAAGACAGTACATAAGAAGATAATCGTTATCAAGGTCATTTTCCATTGTATAAGCCGTTACATTTACCCCGTATAAAAGCACGGAAGTCTTCCTGTAGCCTGTAGGTATCTTTGTACTTTCATCAACATCAATTATCTGAAATTTATACTGGTTCTGAATATATACTGAACCGTTGTCATTATATACATCAAAATCTATCCCTGAGCCACTTTTAATTCCTTCGGCAATCAGCCTCTGCTGGGTTTCCTGCTCTGTTTCTTTCTTTACATTAATGACGTATTTTTTCTTTTCGCCATTCGGAGCGGTAACCGTAACCCTGACTTTATTATCACCTGTAAACAGATTATCATTTCCTGAAAAAGCTACTGCTGCCATTTCATCTGACGCTTTATATGAGAAATACAATTTTTCAGTTTCATAATCCACTGTAAGCGAATATTTGGTAATACCGGAATTAAACTCAGGTTCTAATACCCCATTGCTTACTTCAAGCGATAACAAATTGTTATCATTACTAAGTTCACCAACGACGGAACCCGGCTGCGCAGCGCCTCCGTTTACATTGATGGATATACGATTGCTTGTAGTGTCCATTTTCTGTCCGCCTGCTCCTTTTATAACAGCCTCATCCGATATTCCTATTGAACCTGTTCCGCTGCCATATGCTTTGAATTTAAGGGAATACTGTATACTTTTTCTGCTTCCGGCGATATCCGGCTGTGATATATGAAGCAGTCCAGCATCTCCGCTTACATTTTCTCCGCCGTCTACAAATGACATCACTGCAGCATCATACGAAACATATGCGTCTATTCCCGCAATATTTTCTGATGCATTTACAGTCATTGTAACAACAAATTCAGTACCCGCCGTAATACCTGTCTGTCCGACACCGAATTGAATCATTGCATTGGCAGCCGATATTCTGACTGTCCGCACGCCAATAAGAAACACCGACGTAAGTATCAATACTGCAAATCTCAGTCCTTTTCCCCTCAAATTCATTATATCCCTTCTTTCCATTAATACCTGTTTATAATAATATTATAAGTTCTCTTATCTCCATTCTGGGCAGTAACGGTTATTGCAGCATTTGTTACTGCTTCCGTAAGGTTTACCGAACCCGTTCCCTCTACTTTTGCCTTTGAATTTACAGCCTGCGCCGATATTGTAACGGCTCCTTCCGCTGCCGGCACTGATACAGTATAAGTACCTGTAGTTCTATCGCCCGCTGTAAATGCAGGCGTTACTGCATACTCTGCCTGTGTTGCATTTCCTTTTATACTAAGTACTTTAAGACAGTTATTCGGGTTCGTTTCACCGGATGGCCTGTCGCAGGCTTTTGCCGGCATTCCGTTGTAAACAGGTATATAGAATACAATTGCCTGTGATGCCATCCAGCTTTTATATGCGTCATATGTCTTAAGCGATTCCGAATATGCCGCAGTAACATTTGTCATATACTGATGCGTATATGTTGCCTGTGGCGTAACATTAAATCTTTCCAGATATAACGTATTCTGACCTTTATTTATATAGTTGCTTCCTATATATAATGCTCCTCCGCATATTGACTTATATTGATTGTTCCATGGTCTCATATATGTGGTTCCGCCTGCCGCGTATGCAAGTCCTTTCTCAACCGCTCCTCCTCCGGCAGTGTCTGAAGCACCTATATTAAAGAAATTGTATATTCCCTCGTATCCTGGTACCGTACCTGTCACGGAATTGCTTACAGTCGCAGGTCCTGTTACAACTTCCTGCCTCATACGTGATGCAAGATGAAAAGGACTCGTTCCCGACAGTGCGGCAGCATCAATAAACGTATCCTGATATGATTTCGTAACCTGCGCGCCGCTATCATCCGTATATGTATAAGATGCGCCGCTAAAAAATGTCCCTGATAATATAGTTGCTACTCCTGCGCTATTCTGATATGCAGGTTCATATGAAAGCGCCTCAAACATAAATATATTTTTTTCATTCAGAAAATTACGCGGGTCCATATAATATGACACTGCGGCATTAGAGGCTGCAACCCAGATTGTCCCATCAAATATCTTGTGCGTATCGGTTGCCCAGTCATACGTTCCCTCTTCAAATGATTTCCATGCAGAGCCATTTGAATTTGATATAACGCTTACTCCGGGTTTTGTTTCATTTGCAACTGACGTATTCCAGTCAAGACCCGTATTATATGCCTTAAACTGCCAGTATGGATATGAAGCATGCAGTTTTCTCAGGTCGTTCTTATAACTTTCAGGAAATCCCTGTTTTGCCATATCTGCTTCAAATTCGGCATCCGATAAAACTACAGGAGGATTGTCTGCATTTTTATTATCTGCCGAAGAAGGCTCTTTTCCTGATTCAAACATAACATTTCCTGCCTGTACCCATCCTTTAACCGTTTTCTTTTTCACATTGCATTTTATATTAAACCATTTGCTGCCCTTAACAGTCTTTTCCTTTAATATTCTGACCGATTTATTCATTTTAAGTTTTACTGTCTTTTTCTTTACCTTTACATATGAGGCGCTTACTGACGCCTTTTTCCTAAGCGAAACCTTTTTTATAATGTATGCAGGTATATTTTTCTTATTAATCTTAACTTTATCAGCTTTGACATAACCGCTCAATTCGCTTTTATTCTGCGTAAATGTAATTTCATACCAGAATGAACCTGATGCTTTTTTTACTGAACTTATAGTAACAGCTTTCTTTGCCTTAAGCTTAATCACCTTATTATTATTTTTAAGATATGGCGATTTAGCCCCCGCTTTTTCATATATTTTTTGCTTTGATATCATGGATGCTTTAATCCCAAGATTCTCAGCAAGTACGCCTTTCTTACTATCCAAAGTCACATACATGGATGCCACATATCCTTCACAGGCTTTTCCTGCATATGTAAACGATACCTGATACCAGCCTCCAGCCGCTTCTGAATTAATCTTTAATTTAGTGCCTTTTCCAAGCTTAATGCCTGTACCCTCATGCTGTACGGGAGTAAAATTAGTGCCTGCGCCGCTTCTGACATTAAGTCCGTCAGTATTTACCACTCCTGTCTTTGATGCTGCGCTTACTTTCCCCTCTGAAAACCCGCAGATAAATAATGCGCCTGCAAGTAATATCACGGCAAGTATGCATACCGTACTTTTTCTTATCATATTAATTATCCTCCTGACTGTTCTTTATATATATAAGGTCATCTGTATTAAATATATATTTTTTACCGCAAAACTGACAACCCATTTCCACGGGTTTTCCCTCGCTTATAAGAGAATCAAGTTCTTTTCTTCCTATGCTTATAAGCGCTTTTTCTACTCTTGTTCGCGAACAGTTGCATCTGTAACCACATTCTGTCTGTTCATTTACATGAAGTCCCATATCCCCCAAAATCTCTGACAAAATATCATAAGGCGTCATTCCTTCCGAAAGCATTGTCGTAACAGGCTTTATATTTCCCAGCTTTGCTTCCAGGCTTGTTATGACGTCTTCCGGAACTTCCGGCATAAGCTGTATTACGAATCCTCCGGCGCACTTTACCGTATTAATTTTATCTTCACCTGCATCATTGCCATTCATAAGCACCCCAAGGGCTATAGAAGACGGTATCTGTTCAGATACAGCATAATAATAAGTCAGATCTTCTGCTATCTCACCTGAAACAAGGTCAATCTGTCCGGTATATGGTTCCTTAAGCCCTATATCTTTAATAACGCTAAGCGTTCCTGAACCTATGGCACCGCTTACGTCAAGTTTCCCCCTGTCATTTGCCGGAAGTATCACGCAGGGTTCATTAACATATCCTTTTACATATCCCCCGCTGTCTGCAGTAACCGTAATCCCGCCTATCGGACCCGTTCCTTTTATAGTCAGCGTAAGGATATCCTTATCGCCTTTCATCATTACGCCCATCATGCTTCCCGCAGTAAGAAGTCTTCCAAGCGCTGCCGTCGCAACCGGGCTTGTATTGTGATATATTCTTGCCTGCTCTACAAGATTACCTGTAGTTGCAGCAAATGCCCTTATATTGTTATCACATGCCGTCGCTCTTATTATATAATCATTACATATAATACTTTCCATCCTGGTAACCTTCCTTTACCACAAAATATATTCTTTCGTCGTCATCCTTCGGAGTTTCGTATGTCATTGCTCCATATACTGCAACAAGTTCCATGCCCGCAGCGTCTATTGCTTTTTTTATTTCTTCAACCGAGTATGCTCTTTGAAGATGTCTTTCAGTATATCTTTCAAACAGTTTCCCATCTCCCAGGTCATCTTCCGCGCCAATAAACATTGTCAGGTCATATGTATGTATGCATGATTTTTCATCAAAACAGTTCTCCCATATAAGACAGGCGTCTTTTCTGTTATCCACCTGTACGGTATCTTTAAGAATATTACTATAGAAATGTAACGTTTTTATGTCAAATATAAATAAACCGTCTTTTTCAAGATAATTATTGACTTTTTTAAACACACTGCATAAGTCGTCTTCAGATAAAATATAATTCATGCTGTCGCATATGCTGATTACGGCATTTACCGTACCAAACAGTTCAAGTTCCCTCATATCCTGATTAAGATACAAAATACTGCCGCTGTCTTCATGCTCACGAGCAGCCGCAAGCATCTCTCCTGATATATCAATACCAATCATATCGTAACCGCGCTTTGCAAGCCTTCTTGTCATTATGCCGGTGCCGCATCCAAGTTCCGCCACAATACCCGAATCTATACCATGTTCCTTCAATATGCATATTATATATTCTTCCCACTTTCCGTAGGGAATATTATCCATAAATTCATCATATATACCTGCAAATACCGAATATGCTTCCATCACCGACTCCTCTTTATGTGTCTCCCCTGCGCAATATGGCAGAAGAATATGACATATATGTGCTATATTGACTATAACACAATCTTATATAAAACTCAACTTAAGTTTTTTTCATATAGTTCAAAATAGGCGTTGCGGGGTATTATATTAAACTCCCTGCCCCATATCCGTCATAAGACACGTTTGCACTCGGGTGCCTCACGCAGCGGTACATAATTTGCTCCATACGTCGCAAATAAGTACCGGCGGAGACACACGGTCTTAGTGCCGGACACGGGGCAGGGAGTTTATAATTACACCTGCAAATATAAAGATTGCGCAGGCTTTCACATACCATACGCAGGTGCTGTAAGCCCGCCGGTACTTAGCGAGGTTTTTTCGAGCTTACGTACCGCTGCGAAGCGAGGGCAGCGAGAGCGTACCTGTGTTGGTATGCGAAAACTGCGCAATCGGTTACAGAACATCCCATATTTTTTAACAACCTAAGTAATAAATAGCATTATAAATTAATTTTTATTATTGCATTACACGACAATGTGTGTTACAATAAATAAACAATCTGAAATTTCAGTTTTTTCAAATTTCATAATCTTTGTATGTACCTTTGATGTATTTGAAGAAGGAAGACATATATACACTTTTGAAAACAGGTGTCTGCAGAATCCCGGACTGGTACTTGGTGATGATACGGTAAAGATTATATTAAACACTAAAGGAACAATGGACGATGTGACTCCGGGATTAAAAAGGCTGCTTGATTACATAGACAGCAGCGAGCCGGAAGATGATTATACAAGAGAACTGGAAAGGGAAGTAGAATCCGTAAAGAAGGATGACAAATGGAGAGTGAGTTATATGACACTGCAGATGAGGTACCAGGAAAAATATGAGGAAGGCGAATATAACGAAAAATGTAAATCTGCAATAAGAATGTTACAGGATGGAGAATTATCATATGAAAAGATTGCCGCTTATTCCGGACTTACTCTTGAACAGGTTCTTGAAATAAAAGAGAATTCCGGCAGTTATAATGGATAGTTCAAAATAGGCGTTGCGGTATATTATATTAAACTCCCTGCCCCATATCCGTCATAAGACACGTTTGCACTCGGGTGCCTCACGCAGCGGTACATAATTTGCTCCATACGTCGCAAATAAGTACCGGCGGAGACACACGGTCTTAGTGCCGGACACGAGACAGGGAGTTTATAATTACACCTGCAAATATATTTTTATATCATTTCAAAAATGTCTTATTTTATTGTAAAACAGAGTTCTATAAAGATTGCACAGTTTTCACATACCATAAACAGGTGCTGTGAGCCCGCCGGTACTTAGCGAGGTTTTTTCGAGCTTACGTACCGCTGCGAAGCGAGGGCAGCGAGAGCGTACCTGTGTTGGTATGCGAAAACTGCGCAATCGGTTACAGAACATCCCATGTTTTTTAACCACCTAAATAATAAATAGCATTATAAATTAATTTTTATTATTGCATTACACGACAATGTGTGTTACAATAATTAAACAATCTGAAATTTCAGTTTTTTCAAATTTCATAATCTTTGTATGTACTTTTGATATATTTGAAGAAGGAAGGCATATATACACTTTTGAAAACAGGTGTCTGCAGAGTCCCGGACTGGTACTTGGTGATGATACGGTAAAGATTATATTAAACACTAAAGGAACAATGGACGATGTGACACCGGAATTAAAAAGGTTGCTTGATTACATAGACAGCAGCGAGCCGGAAGATGATTATACAAGGGAACTGGAAAGGGAAGTAGAATCCGTAAAGAAGGATGACAAATGGAGAGTGAGTTATATGACATTACAGATGAGGTACCAGGAAAAATATGAGGAAGGCTTGGAGCGTGGATTGGAGCAAGGCATCAGGCAGTCGGCATTAAGAATGTTAGGTTCAGGGAAATTTTCTGATGAAGAAGTTGCATTGTATTCAGGGCTGTCTTTTGAACAGGTGCTTGAAATAAAAGAGAATCACGGCAGTTATAATGGATAATTTAAAATAAATGTTGCGGGATATTACATTAAACTCCCGTCCCATATCCGTCATAAGACACGTTTGCACTCGGGTGCCGGACACGGGGCAGGGAGTTTATAATTACACCTGCAAATATATTTTTATATCATTTCAAAAATGTCTTATTTTATTGTAAAACAGAGTTCTATAAAGATTGCGCAGTTTTCACATACCATAAACAGGTGCTGTGAGCTCGCCGGTACTTAGCGAGGTTTTTTCGAGCTTACGTACCGCTGCGGAGTGAGGGCAGCGCAAGCGTGCCTGTGTTGGTATGCGAAAACTGCGCAATCGGTTACAGACCATCCACGTTTATACTTATACAACACATAGTATATTACACACAATAATTGGTAATAATATTATCAGTTAATTACAAAACAGAATCCTGTAAGGAGACTATCTATGAGCAAATCATTAAAAAAAGAAATGATGCGAAACGACCCCGCGTTTGCAGATACCCCTGAAGAAATAATGAAATGGGAAATAGCCAAAGAACTCGGCGTATACGACAAAGTGCTTTCCGGTGGCTGGAAATCACTGTCTGCCAAAGAAAGCGGCCGTATAGGCGGCATACTATCCAGCCGCAGGAAACGTATTAAACATGTTTCTGAGTAAATAATCTTTTTACGCACGAATATAACGATACAATAATAAATACCGCCAGGTTAATAATAACTATACTTGCGCCTACCGGAGCTTCTGCATTAAAAGATACAAACATTCCGACTACAAAACATATAACCGATACCACAGCCGATATAACTATGACTTTCTTATATGTCTTCCGCATCTTTATTGCAGTCAGCGCAGGGAATATAACAAGGCTCGATATGAGAAGAGCGCCCATCATTCTCATTCCTATTACTATTGTAACTGCTGTAAGAACCGCAAGAACAATACTGTACATTCCGGTATTGGTTCCTGTCGCCCTCGCGAAAACCTCGTCAAATGTAAAAGAAAATATTCTGTTATAAAATAAAATATAAACAGCTATTATCAGTATAGAAACAACAATACACAGCACCATATCGGCATAACTTAACGCCAGTATGCTTCCAAACATATAATTATATACGTCCGTATTCATTCCTGATGACATTGAAATAATCATAATTCCTATAGCAAGGGAACTGCTTGATACTATAGCTATTGCAGAATCTCCCGCAACAAGGCTTCCATCTTTGAGCCTCAGCAGGCATATTGCGCATACAATACATACAGGTATTGCAACTGAAAGCGGCGCTGCATTAAGTGCCGCCGCCGCTGCCAGCGCCCCGAATCCGACATGCGACAATCCGTCGCCTATCATCGAATACCTCTTCATAACAAGGCTAACTCCAAGAAGCGCAGCGCAGAGCGATACAAGGATACCGACTACAAATGCCCTCATAAGAAACGGATATGAAAATATAGCATTAATTGTATTAATAATCATAGACTGTACCACCCTCTAAGAATTCCTTTCCGGCACTGCTTTTTATATAATCTGCCGTAGTTCCGAAAAACAGCTGCTTGTGCGACAAATGCAGTATATGGCTTGCATATTTTACCGCTGCCCGTACATCATGCGACACCATGATTACCGTCATCTTCATATTATCATTAATATCTTTAATAAGTTCATACAGGTCATTCATTGCAACAGGGTCAAGGCCCGCTGCCGGTTCGTCAAGAAGTATGAGTTTTTTTGACGCGCACAAAGCACGCGCCAGAAGAACCCTCTGTTTCTGACCGCCTGAAAGCTCCTGATAACTTTTTTTCTCATACTCTTCCATTCCCATAAGCCGGATCTTTTCATGCGCATCTTTCCTGTCCCGCCCGGAATAAAACGGTCTTATACCCATGCTGTTTATCCTTCCTGAAAGCACTACTTCAAATACGCTTGCCGGGAAATTCTTCTGAACAGCCGTCTGCTGCGGAAGATATCCTATCTCCCACGCTTTTAAACCCTCACCCATACGTATAGTACCCGATACCGGATTCATAAGTTTTAAGATACCTTTTATAAGAGTACTCTTTCCCGCGCCGTTTTCACCAAGAATACACATGTATTCTCCCCCATGCAGTGAAAAATTAATATCCGAAAGAACTATTTCACTATCATATCCAAATGCAGCATTTTCACATGAAATAAGCGCCATCAGTTAAGTGCCTCCTTTAACAGATTCATATTTCTTTCCATCATATCCGTATATCCAAGCCCTTTATTAAAATCATCTGCCGAAATATTATGGCATGAATAAAACGTGCGCACCTCTGCCCCTGAAGCTTCCCCTATTGTATCTGCAATTTTGCCATTGCTAAGCTCCGCCTTAAACACAACAGGTATATTCTCCTTTTTTACCAAATCTATAATCTCTGTAATCTTAGCAGGATTTATCTCCGTATCCTGTGCGCATCCCGGAAATGCGGCATAATATGAAATACCAAACTCCTCGGTAAAATATCTTAACGCAAACCTGTCCCCAAATACAATCCTGTCGCGTTTTGCCCCTTTCACAACTTCCCTTATATCATCATCCAAAGCTTTCAGCTCTTTTTCATACCTTTTGCAGTTATCATAATAAAAATCGGCATTGTCTCCGTCAAGTTCTGCAAGCATGTCCGTTATAGCGTTTACAATCTTTACCGCATTAAGCGGTGATGTCCATACATGCTCATCATACTCTGAATCTTCATGCGAATGTTCTTCGTCTTCCTCAGTATAAAGCGTGTCTATACAGTCCATCATTTTTAAAACATGGATATCGTCACTCACTGAATCAAGTATATCGTCTGCCCATTCATCATTTTCACCGCCATTATATATAAAAAGGTCGCACTCTGATATATCTATAATATCCTGTGGCGAAGGGTCGAAGGAATGGCTTTCTTCCCCCGGCGACAAAAGCATTGTAAGGCTTACTTTATCTCCGGCTATCTCCCTTACAAAATCATATGGTGCAAATATGGTGGTAACAATTTTAAGCTTTCCCGTATCCTCATTTTCACGTATACAGGCGCTTAAAATAAATATCATACATAGAAAACCTGTTAAAAGAAGCTTTTTTTTCATGACGGCCTCCGGTACGTCTTTCATTTTATATTAAAGGTATCTTTTATATTTTAAAATGTCAACACATTTTTTTCTTTACACTTTGTAAACTTAATGCTATATTAATCGTGGATGGTATTCGAAAGAAGCTGTACCCTGTTTTTATTTATATTTTGCCTTCCATAAGAAGGAAGGTGGTTGCATGAATGACGACTCTCTGATAAGGATTGGATTTATCGGAGCAGGCCGCGTCGGAAATTCGCTTGGAAAATATTTCTGTAACAAAGGCATTACCGTGTCAGGTTATTACAGTCATACTTCCTCTTCGGCGCAAGATGCCGCTTCATTTACCAATACCCGAAAATATGATGATGCCGAAAGTCTTATAAATGATTGCAATATAATATTTTTAACCGTTCCTGACAGAGCTGTAAAAGAAGTCTGGAACACAATTTCAGTATATAATATTACAGGCAAAATAATATGTCATTGCAGTGGTGCAATGTCTTCTGACGTTTTCTCTGATATAACCTCACATGGAGCATATGGTTATTCAGTACATCCGCTATGTGCAGTAAATTCCAAAACAGAAAGTTATAAGACGCTTAATGACACTTATTTTACAATTGAAGGAAGCAGTGAAAAACTGTCATTCATAAAAGAGCTTATTGAAAGCCTTGGAAACAAAGTATCCATAATAAGCGCAGCAGATAAAGTACGCTACCATGCTGCGGCAGTACTTGCAAGCAACCTTACAATAAGCCTTTACGATACAGCGTGCACGCTTCTTACTGGATGCGGTTTCTCCAAAGAAGACGCCCATACTGCATTATCTTCACTGTTTATCGGAAACTGCCATAATATCATAGAAAACGGCGCTATAGAGGCCCTTACGGGTCCGATAGACAGGAATGATACAACAACGGTAATAAACCACTTAAACGAACTTGACGGCAATATAAAGCAGATATATATATATCTGTCACTAGAACTTATAAGAACAGCACAGCAAAAAAATCCTGATACTGATTATACTTATATGAAAAATATTCTTAGTGAACAGATTAATATGAAAGGAAGAGATATATGAAAAATTCAGTACTGACTTTTAAAGAGGCAAAACAGACGGGCAAAAAGCTCACCATGCTTACAGCCTATGATTATTCTACAGCAAAACTGATGGATGAAGCAGGTGTAAACAGTATCCTTGTAGGCGATTCACTCGGCAATGTAATGCTTGGTTATGAAGATACTCTTTCAGTAACAATGGAAGACATGATACATCACGGCGCCGCCGTTTCGCGCGCCGCAAAAAATGCGCTCGTTGTTATAGATATGCCGTTTATGTCCTACCAGACATCAGTTTATGATGCTGTCGTAAACGCAGGCAGGCTTATGAAAGAAGGCAGGGCAGGCGCTGTAAAACTTGAGGGAGGCCGTGAAGTCTCCGAACAGATAAAGGCTATCACAGACTGCGGTATCCCCGTTGTCGCACATCTTGGGCTTACCCCTCAGTCAGTAAATGCATTTGGCGGTTTTAAAATACAGGGCAAAAATGAAGAAGCAGCAAAAAAAATCATTGAGGATGCCCTTATTGTGGAAGAAGCCGGAGCTTTTTGCTTAGTCCTTGAATGTGTACCTGCAAAACTTGCCGGTCTTATAACCGAAAAACTTTCAATACCTACAATAGGAATAGGCGCAGGAAATGCCTGCGACGGCCAGGTACTTGTATATCAGGACATGCTCGGAATGTTTTCTGATTATGTACCAAAGTTTGTAAAGCGATTTGCCAACGTAGGCGATATAATGAAACAGGCATTCCGCGATTATATAGATTCAGTATCGGATATGTCTTTTCCTGCTGCCGAACATTCATATGCAATAGATGATGAAGTAATAGAAAAGCTGTATTAAATTTGGAGGATAATAATATGAAAATTATATCTACAGTAGCAGAAACCCGCGCAATTATAAAAGAATGGAAAAAGAACTGCCTTAAAGTCGGTCTTGTTCCTACAATGGGATACCTTCACGAAGGACATCTGAGCCTTATTAAAAAAGCTGTTTCAGAAAATGACAGGGTTGTCGTGAGCATCTTTGTAAACCCTACCCAGTTCGGTCCTAATGAAGATTATGAAACTTACCCCAGGGATATAAATAAAGATTCTGCCCTCTGCGAATCTGCAGGCGCAGACATAATCTTTCATCCTGAAGCGTCTGAAATGTATCCAAAAGGAGCGTGCACCTATGTCAATATGACAGGACTGACAGATGTGCTTTGCGGCAAAAGCAGACCTACTCATTTCCAGGGCGTATGTACGGTTGTAAGCAAACTTTTTAATATAACAACACCTGACAATGCATATTTCGGACAGAAGGATGCGCAGCAGCTTGCAGTAATTAAGCGTATGGTAAAAGACCTCAATTTTGATATCAATATAACAGGCTGTCCTATAGTAAGGGAAGAAGACGGGCTTGCCAAAAGTTCGAGAAACACTTATCTTAATAAAGAGGAGCGAAAAGCCGCGCTCGTACTCCACAAATCCATAACCTGCGGACAGTCGCTTGTAAACAACGGAGAAAGAAACGCCTCGGTTGTTATAAACAGGATGAAGGACATTATAAATGCCGAACCACTTGCAAAAACAGACTACGTTGAAATAGTAGATATGAACACGATGGAAAGCGTGTCCGTTATAAAGGGTGAAATTCTCTGCGCCATTGCAGTATATATAGGAAAAACACGTCTGATAGATAACTTTATCGTAAATGTTGGCTAAGGAGGTTATATTATGACTATTACCATGTTAAAAGGAAAAATTCACCGTGCAGTCGTAACACAGGCTGAACTTAATTATGTCGGAAGCATAACCGTGGACCCGCTGCTTATGGAGGCAGCCGGAATATGCGAATACGAAATGGTCCAGATAGTGGACATTGAAAACGGAAACAGATTTGAAACATATACTATCGAAGGAGAAGCAGGCTCAGGAATGATATGCTTAAACGGAGCCGCCGCAAGGCAGGTCCAGGTAGGCGACCATATAATCATTATGAGTTACTGTCAGCTCAGTCCTTCAGAGACTGCTGCGCACCGTCCCAAGGTAGTATTCGTAGATGAAAATAATAAGATAGTAAGACAGGCTAATTATGAAAAACACGGTGAACTTTCATAGATAACACCGTCACCGTTTAATTATGGAGGTAAATATGCTGACAGGAAAAACCGTTGTACTCGGAGTAACAGGAAGCATCGCTGCATACAAAATGGCTAATGTGGCAAGCGCGCTTGTAAAAATGGGCGCCTGCGTACATGTGTTAATGACAAAAAATGCAGCCAATTTCATCAATCCTATTACATTTGAAACATTAACCGGCAACAAATGCATCATTGATACATTTGACCGTAACTTTGAATTTCACGTAGGACACGTCTCACTCGCAAAGAAGGCTGACGTCTTTCTGATTGCGCCCGCCTCGGCAGACATAATCGGCAAAATGGCATGCGGCATAGCCGACGATATGCTTTCAACAACCGTACTTGCCGCAAAATGTCCGATTATCATATCTCCTGCAATGAATACAGCCATGCTTACGAATCCTATAGTATCCGATAATATACAAAAACTTGAAAAATACGGGTATACAGTTATATCTCCTGCTACCGGACACCTTGCATGCGGCGCCGAAGGAGCCGGAAAACTTCCTTCTGAAGATATCCTTATCGAATATATATTAAGAAGCATTGCACTTCCAAAAGACCTTGAAGGCAAAAAAATACTTGTTACCGCAGGACCTACGATAGAACCTATAGACCCTGTAAGATATATTACAAACCATTCAACCGGAAAAATGGGCTACAGCATTGCCCGCATGGCAATGCTTCGAGGAGCTTATGTAACCCTTGTAACAGGACCTGTCGCTATCAAACCGCCTATGTTCTGCGATATTATACACGTAAATACTGCAGAGGAGATGTATCAGGCAGTAATAAACAGATATGAAAATTATGATATTATAATCAAATCGGCAGCAGTTGCAGATTACAGGCCTGCCGAAATTTCCGATGAAAAAATCAAAAAATCTGACGATAATACCAATAATTCCATCAAACTTGAACGTACAAAGGATATACTTGCCGAACTTGGAAAACTTAAAAAAGATGGTCAGATTATATGCGGTTTTTCAATGGAAACCGAAAATGTGCTTGAAAACTCAAGAAAAAAACTTATTAAAAAGAATTGTGATATCATTGCCGCAAACAGTCTGCGTGAAGAAGGCGCCGGTTTCGGAACCGACACCAACAGGCTTACAATTATAACAAAAGACTCCGAAAAGACCCTTTCGCTTATGTCAAAGGATGACGCCGCAATGGAGCTTCTTAACTTCATAAGTCACATGAGCCGCCATCCGGAATGATATTTATTTTTTAATATACCGTTATTTAACTTACCCCAGCCAAGAGGATAACCGTCAACACAGAAAAGTCTTATTCCCCTGCCAGTATCCTCGCTTTCTGAAATCTCTATCGTTTCTCCTTTGAGGTACTTTATAACCCTTATATCATCATTCCCAAAAGATATCGTTTTGCTATATTCACCCGGCTTTATCGCCATTGCAAGAGCCTGACTCGGCTCAAACCTTTTATTCAGAATGTCTCCCATATACAAACCGTTTCTCAAAAATCTCATACCGGTAAGCTTTCCAAGAAGCCCCGGCATATAAAATAATCTCTCACCTCTTATCTCAAGACGCGACTCATCTATATCCCAGCTAAGATCTTTTGCAAATTCATAAAAATACTCCAGTCTCTTTTTCAACGATTTGTCTACGGAAAGATAAGAAAGTGAAGGTCCGGGTATACTTTCCCCTCCGCGTTTTTTAAGAAGTGCAAGAAAATGTCCCTCCCCCTCCATTTTGTGAGGCCATATCCTCACACATTTTCTAAGGTTTTCATTTCCTTCCGCCCATTCGGGATGACCGCAGTCAAACCCTTCATAGCCATCTATACAGGTAAGCTCCATTTCGGGAAATTTTTTAAGCAGATAATCCATCTGACACTCATTTTCACCGGGCGAAAATGTACATGTCGAGTACATAAGCATACCGCCCGGCTTAAGCATATTTACTGCAGGAGTTATTATTTCCCTTTGAAGTTTTTCATAGTATGACGTATCGCCCGCCTCATAATTTTTAATTACAGACGGGTCTTTTCTGAACATCCCTTCACCGGAACAAGGCGCGTCAAGAAGTATCTTATCAAAAAATCCTTCAAAATATAAAGCCAGCTTTGCAGGGCTTTCACTTACCACAAACGGATTTCTTATTCCAAAAAGCTCAATATTTTTTAGAAGCGCTTTCGCCCTTGAACTGCTTATATCATTTGCAACCAAAACACCTTCGCCGCCAAGTTTTGCGCCAAGTTCGGTAGCTTTTCCGCCCGGCGCGGCGCACAGATCAAGTACTGCTTCGCCCTCATTTACGGGAAGCCTTGACGCAGGCGTCATTGCACTCGGCTCCTGAAGATAATACAGTCCCGCATGATAATATGGATGTTTTGAAGGCTGCGCGGATTCATTATAATAATATCCGTTATCAATCCATGGTATTTTCTTTATTTCAAACGGAGCAATCTTCTCAAACTCCTCACAGGATATCTTAAGAGTATTAATCCTAAGTCCGTACAATCTCCGGTTTTCATAACTTTTTATGAAGTCCCCATATTCATCTTTAAGAATTGTCTTCATTTTTTCCGTAAATTTATCCGGCAGTCTCATAATATCTCCTCTTATTTAAGGTTCTCAGGATTAAGGCACTTAAGAGCATCTATAACAAATCTTCCGTCTTTTCTTATAAGCACGTCGTCAAAGTATATTTCCCCTCCGCCGTATTCGGGCGTCATAATAAGAACAAGATCCCAGTGCACAGAAGATTTATTGCCGTTATATGCTTCATCATAACAGCTTCCCGGCGTAAAATGGATTGAGCCCATAATTTTTTCATCAAATAATATATCTTTCATAGGCTCCGTCACATAAGGATTAACTCCTATTGCAAACTCTCCGACATACCTGGAGCCTTCGTCAGTATCCAGTATCTCATTTAATTTTTCCGTATAATTGGATACGGCGTTTACTATACGGCCGTCTTTAAATTCCAAAGTCACATTTTCAAATGTAGTTCCCTGATAAAGCGACGGAGTATTATAACATATCTTTCCATTTACGGAATCTTTAACGGGCGCCGTATACACTTCACCATCAGGAATATTCATATGACCTGCGCATGGAATGACCGGAATATCCTTTATTGAAAATGTAATATCGGTTCCGTTACCGCATTTAAGCCTTACCTTATCTGTCTTTTCCATGAGCTTTACGAGAGGTTTCATGGCTTCTTCCATTTTTGAGTAATCCAGATTGCACACTTCAAAATAAAAATCTTCAAATGCTTCTTTGCTTGTATTTGCAAGCTGCGCCATTGAATCATTAGGATATCTTAAAACTACCCATCGGGTCTTTGGAACGCGTATGTCTGTATGTACCGGTTTTCTGTAGTACAATTCATATAATTTCATTTTATCGGCAGGAATATCGGAAAACTCCGCTGCATTTTCCGAACCCCTTACCGCTACATAACAATCCATTTTTTCCATTTCCGCACAGTCAAGCTCTGCCATAAATTCCATCTGCTCTTTTGTACAATTCATAATAATTTCTCTTAAAACACGCTGGTTCGTATAATGCGCAAAAGGAATTCCCCCTGCATTATACACTTCTTTTACAAGCTGCCTTGCGAGCGGCTCGGTATCGGCTCCTATGTAATCAATATATACTTTATCCCCCTGCTTCACCCTCATAGAATATTCCACAAGGTTATGTGCAAGCTTTATTATTCTGCTATCCATTATTCGCTTTCTCCTTTCATGCAACTGATAAATATATTTCCGGATGCGGCAAACATCTCATCCGCACTGGCCTGATACATCTTCTGTGATTGTCCGGTATCAGGATCATATATCGTTACCGTACTCTGATCATATGCCGTTATAAGTACTGCATGACTGTTATCCTTCATTGCAATAACCGGACTTCCCATACTTACAAAATACAGTATTTCATCTAAAGTACAGCCTTTAAGATTGACAGGTTCTTCAACATACCCCGCAAGGATATCATAAATTGACTTATCTTCCTTTGCAATATCATCCTGGGATACGTTTATATAAAATGACTTCAGAAGCATGTATACACATACATCTATACTGTCAGCCTTTGACGAGCTCTTTGTATTATCAATTCCCGAAACGGAAGCACTGTTAAACCTTCCGCCACGTTCCCATACCATACGGTTTTTGCTGTTAATTACAACACCCTGCTGTTCATCCGCATATATAACAGCCTGCGCCGGTGTAAAATATGACGCCTTTATCTCACCTTTTGCATATACATAATACTTAAGTTTTTCCTTATTCTCCTCCAGATAAAGGGTATTTTCCTTTGTGAGTACATATTTATTTATAACCGTTTCTTCAGGTATCTCTGTCATCTGAAAACCTGATGGAAATGACATATACCATTCAGTCATTGTACGCTCAGTTACACGTGATACAAGAGAGACAGACTGCTTAACCACATTAAGCCTGTTAATTATATTATCTCCGCTTACAGGAACAAAAGCGCCCCTCTGTTTTCTGGTTCTGTCCATATATACAACATTATCTTTTACATATGCATTTGAAATATATAATTTCTTTTTCCTGTATGTCTTTATAATATTCCCTGCGTTGTCGGCAATATCAAGCCTGTACATGTTATAAGTCCTGGTGCCGTCGGCCGCTATACGTATATCAGAGTTTTTTCCGGTACCATATACTATATGTTCGCCTATTACCCCGATAAGCCTTACATATTCCGCTTCACCCGCACTTATTACAGCCTTATTCCCGCTTTCCAGATCAAGCATATTAAGGACTTCATTTTCTTTCCATATAAACATATTGTTTTCAGGTACAATGGTAAAATTATCATCTTCAATATTCTGTGCAATGCAGGTGAGCTTTCCTGCTACTATATCATATGAATATATTTTACCGTCTACTACAAAATAAAAAACATCTTTTCCATTTATATAACAATATTCCTCAAAATCTTCCTTTAAAACCTGATAAGAATTTGAAAATGGTATATACAAAAGCTCCTCTATCTCACTGTCGGATACCCTATACCGGTACAGTATAATTGCAACCTTCCCTTCATATGCGCCATGACTTACATATCCATACACGGCAAAGGTCGTATTTCCCTCTTCGTCCATTGAAATAACCCTTGAATTCTGCTGCCCGTAAAGCCTGTATTCGTACTCCTCTTCATTTATATATCCCGAATACGCTCTTATTAACATATTTCTTGTAAGATCATAAATGTAAACATTGCCATTTTTTACAAACGCAACCCTTGAAACTGCATCATTTGAAACTATCTGCATATCCGTATCATTAGTAATTCCCATACTTATCTGACTCTTATTAAGGCTTGCGTGGCTTATATCCAAAACAGTTTCTAATGTTCTTTCAAACCAAAGAAGATAAATCCTTTCTCCCGAATATCTCACCCTGTAGTACTCTTTTACATAATAACTGCACGGGCCTGAATCTGTATCTGCCGTTACGTAATATACAAGCTGTATTCCCGCCGTCTCAATATTAATTTCTTTTATTGTCGGAATAATATCAGTAATTTCTTCAGGTTCAAGCTTTCCCCACACAATATTGGAATATGATGAATTAATATCCACATATGCAAGAGTAGAATTATCGGCTGATGAATCAGGCTCTATATAAGATGCTATGCTTTCGTCTTTCCTTATAGTTTTATTGTGAAAATCCATTACAAAATCAAGCTTCTCCTTAAGATGGCAGCTTTCGGGATAATATTTGATTCTTGTATAATAATTAATTTTCCTGCTCACATCAGTGATAAGTACTATTTTAAGCGAATATTCCGTGCTGGTCGCAAATGCATAATCAGGCTTAATCGTGCATGAAAGCCCCGTATCTGTTCCGTCAAACGCGCTTACTTCACCGGAATCCAAAAGTTCATTTGTCGTAACTGAACGAAGCTCATACGAAAGCTTATTAATATCTGTTTTATGTTTATTGATATTTATACCTATATTACGGGAATCATTTATGACCGTAACAGATTCCCGTATGGCATTAGCTGCAATATTACTGCTGTAACCATAAAGCCTGTTGACATTAATATCCTGTGACACTATGCTTATTACCGGAAAAGTTTCTTCAGTCGTTTCTACAGTCTCATTATAAATATTGCTGTTCATTACATCCATATTTCTTCCAAAAAACCATAGCGCCAGAACAAATACTGCAACAAGCCCTAGAATTTTATATAAATGCTTTAACATAATATCTCCTCTGACCATATATGTTATTCGTGTATATTTTACAGATATTTTGTCAAAATTACAATAGCACTTACTCACAATTTGACATAATATGCATAGAATATTTATAAAAATCTGTTGCAAAACTGAGGTTGATTATTTTGGTATATAATGACGGTCTTAACAAAATGCCTTTTTCTCCTTTTTATAACTATGACAGCAGTGATTCTATAGATGACGACTACTTCTACATGCAGAGTCTCATTCCTGAATCAATGTCCTGCATAGAAGATGCAATTACCAGTGAATGTGACAAACTGGAATATGAAGGAAGCTATATGTTTGATGAATATCCCGATAAATTAAGAATGTTTGAGACAGCACACCGGGTTTCCAAAAAGCCAGGCTGTAATAACATTGATGAAGGAATAATTCTTGCACTTCTTGCAAATGAAATGCTTCACCGAAGAAGACGTCACAGATGCCGCCGCAACTGGGACAGGAAATGCTATTATTAATACGAAGTGTTGATTATCGGATATCCCAGCGAAATTTCCATCAAATCTTTTGCTTCATTATAAGAAAGACTCACTTGTACATTAATAAGCTTATCATTAGCAGTTATTGTATCGGTGAGTTTTTTTGAATATCCGTATGCCACATAAACACCGTCGTTGCCATTATACACTTCTTTTGCATCAATTCTGTTAAATACCTTTCCTACATACTCCTTACATTCTTTTTTATCCATAACGCCTTTTTTTTCGGCATTTATACGTATATAGGTAATATTCTCAGTTCCCTGCTTATCAAGAACAGTATCAAGAATTTTCTTAACAGCTGAAATATCGGAAACGTTTTCATTTACACACACTACGCAATGAAAATATGTATTTTGCAGTTCCTCCGACCATGTAACAACTCCGCTTACAGCATAGTTATCTGATGCCGCATTAAACTTAATACATATTTTTTCATCGTCTTTCTCATATGATACATTATCTAATTCCAGCGCCCTGTTTACAGCATCCAGGAATTTTTCCGACTCAGGATAAAAATTGTCTTTTTTAAATGACAGTTTCGCAGTAGCCTCAACCTCCCTGTCTGATATCACAATACCGTCTGAAGTTGCAAAGGCTTCCGTAATTTCAGTGTCATCTGAAAAAGACAACGTCACTACAGTCTGCACAAGAATTACTGCGCATAACGAGGCGCATACAGCAGATACTATACGTATCTTTACATTTCTGAATACAGATTTTATTATTTCCATGGCAATTCCTCCAATACTATCTGCCATAACTTATACTGTATTCATATTTTTGCCTGAATAGTTAATTTCTATTCCGAATTTTTCATTTATGTATGCAGTTTATTTCAAAATTCATGAAATCTGAATATCCGCCCATCTGTTTTGTTGAATAATAAAATAAAGCAAACCGGCATCCTGTAAAATGGTCAAGCCTGAAAAAAAGTTTTTTGGGGCTGCCTGCCATTATCCATTTATTATCTTTTTCATAATAAAACTTTGCTTCATCCTTACCGTCTGTATAATCTGTCACACATTTCAGCTTTACGACCGGAGAATTAAGCTGTATTCTTTCTCTTTCAATTTCATCATCTGAAGACGAATCTGCCGTATCCGGATTTTTTTCAAACATCACAAGTTCATACCTGCCTTCTGTCTTAGTAACCGCCACTGCTCCATACAACCCCTGAAGCGCCGCAATACCTGCAAAATCACCATCATTTATTCCTTCTGCTGAAACTGTTACCACTGCCTCGCTCACAGTTTCTATAGTACGCTGTGTAAGAGTATTATATGACTGTGTAAGTCTGCTGCATATTTTGCCTGAATGAAGCCGTAACGCTCCCTTTCTTTCGGTTACTGACCACAATTCATTATGCGGATTATGATTCCACTGCCATACATTTTTCAATTTCACTTTTCCATCTGCACCGGGAACATAACAAAAATCATCAGAGGCATAAAGCGGTTCATACCTGTACCCCGGTCTTGTGGATGTTACCTCTATATTATCCGGAATCTTTCCATTCCCGCCAAACACCGGAAACTCACCTGACATATCTACCGGAATAAGCACCGGTATTCTTCCGACAGCTCCTCTGTCCTGAAACAGTATTGCATAATAATCACCCTCCGGCGTATCTACAATTCCTCCCTGGGCAACGCCTGAATGTCTGTAACCCATATCGTCTCTCAGTACATCTCCGCCCCTGAATTCCCCGTCGATTGAATCAGCGGTAAAACATGCTTCACTCCTGAACCATTCCTCTTTACTGCTATGAATAAAAAATGCATAATATCTGCCGTTTATTTTATACAGATGACAGCCTTCATAACCAAGCATAGCCTCATCATCATCCTTAACTGCTATTCTGTGAAGGCCTCCTTTTTTCGGTCCGTCAAGGTTTTCATCAAGCTCCGTAATGTATATTGTCCTGTTTCCATACATTATATATACCCTGTCGTCGTCATCAAATAAAAGTGAACAGTCGTGGTAAAATCCCTCTATAGTCTTTTTCTTCCATGGTCCTTCTACATTCTCTGATGTATACAGATAAGTCTTATGCGTATCGTTTGCAACAAAGCACACATAAAACATGCCTTTATGATATCTTAACGAAGCGGCCCACATACCCTGTCCATATATATTGGAATCATTCTCAAGCATCTGCGCAGGCGTATTATCCAAAGTATCGTATACATATCCTGCTATCTCCCAGTTTGCCAGATCATATGATCTTAATATTACACCGCCCGGCATAAAATACATCGTTGTACTTATCATATAGTAAGTATCGCAAACCCTTATAATGTCCACATCAGGATAATCCTGCCCTATAAGGGGATTATTTACTTTTATTTTTTCTTCCATAACATTTTTCCTCCGCTGATTATTATATATTTTATAATATCAGGCCATAAATTACAACTATGTCATAAGTTCTTGCCAAACAACATATAAAATGATAAACTTAACCTCATAAAATATTTAGGAGGATTAGAAAGTAAATGAAAAAAAGAATTATCAGTGTAGTATTAATGCTTGTTATGCTATTTACAATGGGAGGTTGCGGAAAAAAGACGGTTTCTGCAGGAGAGCTCCTGGAAAAAGCATACGAAAACAGCAAATCAGTGACTAATATGACTGCAAAATACACCATGCAGATGGATATGAGTTCTGCAGGCCAGTCAATAAGTTCCACTACCACAGGAGACATTACGGCATTTACGGACCCGTACAAAGTTAAAATGAATATGACAATGGATATGGGTGAACTCGGAAGCCAGGATATGGAGATGTACATGGCAGCCGAAGGCGAAAATTATTACACATATACCGGCATGAGCGGCGTATGGTATAAACAGAGCATGGATAAGGAATTATTTGAGAAATCCTTAAACAGCTATAACAGCGAACTTTACCTTGAATCATTTGTCAAAAGCAAAGACAGCTTTACTTTTACCGAAACGACAGAAAACGATAAGGAACTCTACCAGATTACCGGAACACTTAACGGCGAAGCGCTTGCAGACATGGTCAATTCAACGGATATCCTGAGCCAGATGGAATCTTTTGGAATTGATTCATCTCTCTACGAAGACCTTGAGGATCTGAATATTACCTTATATCTTGATAAAGAATCCTGCAGCTTCTATAAGATGTCTTTGGATATGACTAAGATGATGCAGGAGATGATGTCAAAGGCAATGGACTCCATCTCTGACACTGTGAATGGTGATGATGCGGAGGCTAATGCCAGTGCAAACGTAGATATTTCCAAATGCATAGTGGAAATGGAATATACCGGATATAACAATGCAGAAGATTTCGAGATTCCAGAAGAAGCGTTAAACGCCGAGGAACTTGATCTCAGTGGTCTTAATGATACTACTGTACAGTAATGAGATTATTATATGACGAAAAGGTTATTGCAGGATTTGCAATAACCTTTTCTTGTATTACCTTATATACACATTTAAGATTGAAATCTTCATATTAATGTGTTACAATTTCTTTGGGACTACCAATGATGGTAGGCGGTTAGCCCTCTTCGGAGGGATTGTATTTTACATCGTATTGATCTGTACACGGTGCACCCCTCCGTTTACATATAAACCTGCAAGGGAATCTAGAACAGGAGGGCTGAGCCAATGGATATTTTAGAACTTATCGCAGTGTTAAGCTTTGGCTTGACCTGCTTCGAAATTGGATATTCTATCGGTAAAGATAGTAATAAAATACAAGAAAAATAGCCGCCCCGTCCGCAAAACTGTGCAGCTATTTTAGCTAAACATATTTCGGGCTAACCGTCTATCGGTAGTCCTGTGAGACACCTGTTACCAGCAGGTGTCTCTCTTTATGCTCAATATATCACAATTCGCATAGGTTTTCAAGAATTTTCTTCATCTGAGATAGCGCAATATTCTGTAACTAAATGTCTATCTGTACTTTTCTGCAAGGCTGAGCCTTGTAAGAGAACGTTTAAGCGCAGCTTCCGCCCTTGTCATATTAATCTCGGCATCGCCGCTTTTTATACGCCTTTCTGCGCGGGTTTTAGCTTCATTAGCACGTTTAATATCAATCTCTTCAGGCCACTCACAGGACTCGGCAAGAACAGTAACGGAAGTTTTCTGCACTTCCATGAAACCTTCGTGGAGCGCTGCTTCCTTTATTTCCTCACCTTTGGTTATCCTGAGTACGCCCGGCGCAATAATCGTAGTAAGAGGAATATGTTCCGGCAAAATTCCTATTTCACCTTCAGTAGTATTAAGCTCTACCATATCAACATCATCTTCATAGAATATTCTCTCAGGAGCAATAACCTGAAGCCTGAATGTTTTATTATCTGCCATTTGCATACCCTCCTGTGCTATTTCTTATTATATCTCGCAATAACATCATCAATATTTCCTGCATTAAGGAAATAACTCTCAGGAATATCGTCATGCTTACCTTCAATAATCTCAGAAAATCCCTGTATTGTTTCTGCTAACGGCACATACTGTCCCGGAAGTCCGGTAAACTGCTCAGCTACATGGAACGGCTGTGATAAAAATCTCTGTATCTTTCTTGCCCTTGCTACCAGAATCTTATCGTCTTCAGATAATTCATCCATACCAAGAATTGCAATAATATCCTGTAATTCCTTATATTTCTGGAGAATCTCCTGTACTCCTCTCGCTACCCTGTAATGCTCTTCGCCCACAATACGCGGATCAAGTATTCTTGATGTAGATTCAAGCGGATCAACGGCAGGATATATTCCAAGTTCAACTATTGAACGGGAAAGAACCGTCGTTGCATCAAGGTGTGCAAATGTCGTTGCAGGAGCCGGGTCAGTAAGGTCATCTGCAGGAACATATACTGCCTGCACTGATGTAATTGAACCACTTTTTGTAGAAGTAATTCTCTCCTGTAATGCACCCATTTCTGTCTGAAGTGTAGGCTGGTAACCAACCGCGCTCGGCACACGTCCGAGAAGTGCAGACACCTCTGAACCTGCCTGTGTAAAACGGAAAATATTATCTATAAATAACAGAACGTCTTTTCCTGCTTCGTCACGGAAATACTCAGCCATTGTAAGACCTGCAAGACCTACTCTCATTCTTGCTCCCGGCGGCTCATTCATCTGGCCAAATACCATCGTTGTCTTATCAATAACTCCTGACTCAATCATCTCATAATAAAGGTCGTTACCTTCCCTGGTTCTTTCTCCAACTCCGGTAAATACTGAATAACCGCCGTGCTCGGTAGCTATATTTGTTATAAGCTCCTGAATAAGAACCGTCTTACCTACTCCGGCGCCACCAAAGAGTCCTATTTTACCACCCTTCTGGTATGGGCACAAAAGATCGACTACTTTAATACCCGTTTCAAGTATCTCGGTATCAGTTGACTGTTCTTCAAAACTTGGAGCTTTTCTATGAATAGGATGATATGCTTCTGCTTTTGGAGCCGGTTTTTCATCAATAGGCTCTCCAAGTACATTAAACATACGCCCAAGTGTTGACTCACCAACAGGAACAGTAATAGGTGTTCCCGTAGCAACTGCTTCCATTCCACGTACAAGTCCGTCTGTCGGACCCATGGCTATACAGCGTACAGTGTCATCTCCCAGATGCTGGGCAACCTCAAGGACAAGCTTTCCGCCATCCCTCGTCTTTACATTAATCGCCTCATATATTTCCGGGAGATCATCGGTAGAAAATCTGATATCCAGTACTGCACCGACTATCTGGGTGATTTTACCTATATTTTCTGCCATTATTTCCTCCATTCTGCCACAAAGCGTGGCTTATTCCAATATTTACTCAACCGCAGCAGAACCTGCAATTATCTCGGTAAGTTCCTGTGTAATTGCGCTCTGTCTTGCACGGTTATATTTAAGTGTAAGGTCTGCTATCATATCGTCTGCATTGTTAGTAGCAGAATCCATAGCCTGCATTCTTGCCCCGTTTTCACTCGCAACTGATTCAACCAGCGCGCCAAATATAAGGCTGTTAATATATTTTGGCACTATCATTGCAAGCGTTTCCTCCGCTTCAGGCTCATAATTCATAAGCGTAAGTTTGTCAGTATCGGATTCCTCCAAAGATTCAGATGCCTCAGCCTCATCTTTTGCCATAGGAAGAAGCTGTATCAGCGTCGGTATATGGGTAACGGTATTTTTGAATATTGTATATGCAAGATATATCTCTCCAAACTCTCCGTTTTCATATCCCGAAAGAATATCTCTGCCTATCTCCGCCGCATCCGCAAAAAGCGGAGCATTTATCGCCTCTGAATAATCATTTTTTATTTCATATCCAAGTCTGTTAAATATAGCGGCGCCTTTCTTACCTACAGCATATATTACCGTATTATCCGCCCCAAATCTCTCATCCTTTGTCAGAAGCTTAATAACGTTGGAATTATATCCTCCGGCAAGACCTCTGTTTGAAGTAATCACTATAACAGCCTTCTTTTTTGAATCATTGCCCTGCATATACGGATGGTCTATATCTCCTGACTTTGAAAGAATTGAATTAACAGTTTTATACATCTGATTAAAATATGGCTTGGAGCTCTCGGCACGGTTTTTTGCTTTCTGCAGTTTAACAGTAGCAACGAGTTTCATTGCCCTCGTAATCTGACCTGTGCTCGATACGCTCTCCTTACGCCTTTTGATGTCTCTCATCGTAGCCATAATAATCCTCCAATCTGTTTACCCCGGGTTAATTTCCTTTGAACTCATTTACATATTCCGGTATTGCCTTATCAAGAAGCGCGGCAGTTTCATCGGAAATAACCTTATCATCACGAATAGATGAAGATATCTCAGGATATTTCAAATCAAGGTATTCAAACAGTCCTTTCTCGAAATCAAGAATCTTATCGACTTCAATATCAAGCAGGTATCTGTTTACGGCTGCATAAATAATTATTACCTGATACTGTACCGGCATCGGATTATACTGGTCCTGTTTAAGTATCTCACGTATTCTTTCACCCTGTGCCAGCTTCATTCTTGTATCTTCATCGAGATCTGAACCAAACTGGGAGAATGCTGCAAGCTCCCTAAACTGCGCAAGCTCAATACGAATTGGTCCGGCAATTTTCTTCATCGCCTTTATCTGTGCGGAACCTCCTACCCTGGATACCGAAAGTCCCGGATTTACCGCAGGTCTGAAACCTGAGTTGAACATTTCCGTTTCAAGATATATCTGTCCGTCTGTAATGGATATAACGTTGGTAGGAATATACGCTGACACGTCTCCTGCCTGTGTTTCAATAATAGGAAGCGCCGTAAGTGAACCTCCTCCAAGCTTATCACTGAGTTTTGCCGCTCTCTCAAGAAGCCTTGAGTGAAGGTAGAATACATCTCCCGGATATGCCTCACGTCCCGGCGGACGTCTGAGAAGGAGCGCAAGCGTACGATAAGCAACAGCATGTTTACTAAGGTCATCATACACTATAAGAACGTCTTTTCCGTTCTCCATCCATTCCTCACCTATAGTACATCCTGAATAAGGCGCTATATACTGCAATGGCGCAAGCTCACTTGCAGTAGATACGACAACAGTTGTATAATCCATTGCGCCATATTCCTCAAGGGTCTTAACTATTGATGCAACTGTAGAAGCTTTCTGTCCTATTGCAACATATATACAGTTTACGCCCTGCCCCTTCTGGTTAATAATCGTATCAATGGCTATAGCTGTTTTTCCTGTCTGGCGGTCTCCTATAATAAGCTCACGCTGTCCCCTTCCAATCGGAACCATCGCATCAATAGCCTTAATACCGGTCTGAAGCGGCGTATCAACTGACTTTCTTGAAATAACGCCTGATGCAACTCTTTCTATCTGTCTGAATTTATCTGACTCAATTGGCCCTTTTCCGTCAATAGGCTGTCCAAGAGCATTAACGACACGTCCAAGCATAACATCGCCAACCGGAACTTCAACAACTCTTCCGGTAGTTTTAACAATGTCGCCTTCATTAATATTTTTAGCATCACCAAGTAAAACGGCGCCTACATTATCTTCCTCAAGGTTAAGCACCATTCCATATATTTCATTAGGGAATTCCAATAATTCTCCCTGCATTGCTTTTTCAAGTCCATGAATTCTGGCAATACCATCAGCCACCTGAATTACCGTACCTACATCAGATACTTCAAATCCGGTGCTGTATTTCTGAATCTGTTCCTTTATTACGGAACTGATTTCTTCCGGTCTCAACTTCATTTTCTGTGAATACCCTCCTTTTTCTTTATTTCTGACAGAACTAATTTAAACGGATACCCGACAAAGACCTTGACATGGCATTAAGTTTCTGCTTTATACTGCTGTCAAGTACACGGTCTCCGATACGGATAACCATTCCGCCTATCAGTTCCGGGTCAACACTATAATTCATTTCAAATTTTTCATATTCCGTAACATCTATAAGCTTTTTCTCAATCTGCTCCTTCTGCCCATCACTTAACTCGACTGCAGAAGAAACATATGCTACAGAGGTATTATTGTATTCCCTTACCCTGCCGGTAAAATATTCAATTATACTCATAAGTTCTGAAGCGCGGCCTTTTTCTATTACAGTAACCAAAAATCCTGTAACCACTTCAGAAGCCCTGCCATCAAAAATATTCCTGATAATCTGAACTTTTTCCTCAATGGTAATACGTGGATGCATCATAACATCCGCAAGTTCCCTGTTATCTTTCCATATCTGTCCTATTTCCACCATTTCTTCACATACGTCGTCAAGTATGTCTTTTTCCAGGGCAAGCTCAAACAAAGCATCTCCATATGTTTTCGATACTAATTTTGCCATGTCTTATCACCCATTTCCTTAAGTGTAGTATCGATAAGCTCATTCTGAGTAGCTTCATCTATGGAAACATTAATCATTTTTCCTGCCATAAGAGTCGCAACCGATATTATTTCCTGTTTAATTTCATCCCTGGCCTTATTCTTCTCCAGTTCTGCCTCTTTTTCAGCTCTCTTAATAATTCTTCCAGCTTCCTCTTTGGCCTCGTTGACAATTTCTGTTTCCTGCTTCTGGGCTTTCTTCCTTGTTGAGCTCATTATCTCGTCAGCTTCACTCTGAATATTCTTAAGCCTGGAATCATACTCTTCCTTGTATATGGCTGCCTGCTCTTTATCTTTTCTGGCTTCTTCCATATCATTTTCAATAAATTCCCTGCGCTTCTTTATAAGCTCCCTTGCAGGATTGAACAAAAGATATGAAAGCAGCATAAAAAGTACAAGCATAGCAATAAGCGTTACTGCCGTATCAAAAAGAGTCTGCGCGTCAAGTCCGAATATCCTTTTCCAGATTCCTCCTTCTGACAATATGGCAGGTACGTTCACATTTGCCAAACTGCTAATCAAAATCATAAGCCTCCTCTCCGAAAATAGTTAAATTATATAGGCTTATTACGGCATAAGCGGCTTAACAAACATAAGCAGCAAAGCTACGACAAAACCATAAAGACCTGTTGTTTCGGCAACGGCCTGTCCTAAAAGCATTGTAGACATTATGCTTCCTCTTGCTCCCGGGTTACGTCCAACAGCAGAAGCTCCGTAACCGGCTGCTATACCCTGTCCTACACCAGGTCCGATACCGGCTATAACTGCCAGACCTGCACCAATTGCTGAACATCCTAATACAAATGCTTCACTTGAAATTCCTTCCATTATGAAATCCTCCTTAAATAAATAATAATAGTTATAATTTAATATTTTTTATGCTTCTTCACCAATCTGGTTATATATAAATACCATGGTAAGCATTGTAAACACGTATGCCTGTAATACGCCTGCAAACACGTCAAGATATGCGTGAAGCGCTGCCGGCCATACTATCGCAAGACTAACACTTCCTATTTTTATAAGTCCGTATACGAGTGCCATCATAAGCGTTCCTGAAAACATATTTCCGAACAAACGTAACGACATGGATATAGGCGTTGACACTTCGCTTATTACATTTACAGGGAAAAACAGAAATACCGGTTCAAACAGGCTTTTAAGTTTGCCCCATTTCTGATACTTGATTCCGTTATACTGAATCATACACCATGTAATAATTGCCAGTGGAAATGTAACTCCGAAATCGGATGTCGGCGGTCTTAAACCTATAAGGCCACTCAGGTTACATAATAACAGAAAACCAAACAACGACCCTACATAATTGGCAAATCTCGGCCCATGCTTTTCTCCCATTGAACTTACAAGCATACTGTCAACAGATTCAACAAGAAGCTCAATAACATTCAAAAATCCCTTAGGCGGCTTATGTGGGTCAGCTTTACGTATTGCTCTGTTAGCAACCAGCGCAAACACTACCAGTATAACAAACACAAAACTTAAGCATACATGTGTCGTTGTAATATACAACGTCTGCCCGAACATCCTGAATTTGAAATAACCTTCAATAAAAAAGTCCAGGTTTTCCGCACTGCCTGCAACTAGTACTGACATCACTTATCCTTAATCCTCCTTTTCATTATTTTTAACTCAAAACACTTATGGGCGACAGGCTGAAGGTATGCCGAAAATTTTAATGTAAAAATTCCCAGGCACACTCCCCATGGCTCTACATAATCTTTGCAGTAAAATGCAATACAGAGTATAAGACCCATAAGTGTAATTCTTATTATAGCCTGTCTCCTGCCATACTTTTTGGCAGTTTCAGAGTCAAGGTCCAGTGCAATATCAATGCTTTTCATCATATTGCGGAGAATACTCATCGCTACTGCTCCGCCTATTATTACACTGACGGGAAACATAACATATTCTTTACTGATTAATGCCCCTGCCGTCCCTATTACAATCAACTGGAACACTATGGCAGCAAGCATCTCATAATATGTTCTCTTTCCCTGCTCCATAAACTCCTCCAAATATAATCAATGCCTGTCTGTATCATCCGATGCATTTTTTTCATGCTCAGCATACAGCTCATCAAAATACTTTTGCGCCTCTTTTTCCTTTTCCAAATCCTTTGCATAAAAACTCTTCGTAATAACATATACGCTTCTTATTCCCGCAGCAAATCCCAGAAAAAGAAATATTATCATCAGATAATTCGTATCAAGCCATCTGTCAAGCTTATATCCGATAAAAAGGCATAAGGCAACAGGAACAATCATATTGATTCCTATCTGAAGAACCATTGAAAGTCCTTTTGCCACCTCGTTTATATCTGATGACGCTTTTTTCTTTCCATTATCTTTCATTTGCAATAATCTCCAGCCAATCTGAATTATTATAGCATTATTTACATACAAAGTCTATAAAATAAATCATAGTTTTCCGTAAAACAATCATAGATTTCTGGAAATATCCGCACATTCTTCCATAGCCTCTATAACAGCGCTCCTGAATCCCTTTTCTTCAAGCACCTTTACAGCGCCTATAGTAGTTCCTGCGGGAGAACATACCATATCCTTAAGTTCTGCAGGATGCATCCCTGTATCCATAAGAAGTTTTGCCGTTCCGTATACCGTCTGTTCTGCAAACATATAGGCCTGTTTTCTCGGCATCCCTTCCATAACTGCAGCGTCAGCCATAGCTTCAATAAGCATTGCGACATATGCGGGAGCGCTTCCCGACACTGCCACAACCGCATCCATAAGTTTCTCCGGTATAACTTCAGCCTTACCAAAGCTTGTCAGTATTTTAAGCGCATACTCTAACTCCAGGTCAGTAACGTTACCGTTACGGCACACAGCAGTCATTCCTTCGCCTGCAAGTGCCGGTGTGTTCGGCATTGTGCGTATAAGTTTAATATTTCCGCCAAACATACTCTCAATTTTATTAATACTCTGTCCTGCCACTATGGATATAATAAGTTTATTTTCACTTACCGTATCGCATATTTCATTTATGACTTCAGAAAGAACCTGAGGCTTCACCGCAAGCACAATCATTTCAGATTCAAGAACAAGCTCACTGTTATTAGCCGTTATATTTACCCCGTATCTGTCTTTAGCATCAAGAAGCTGGTTTCTGTCATGATCCGATACGATTATCTCTTCAGGTTTAAAAGTTCTGCTGTCTGTAAGTCCTGAAATTATGGCCTTTGCCATGTTGCCGCAGCCAATAAATCCTATTTTCATATTATCTCACCAACTATTCTTCTATTTGTTTTATCCTGTTAATGTGTCTTTCATCATTTGAAAATTCCGTATTAAGGAATGTATCAACAATCTTTAATGCAAGCCCCGGTCCTACTACCCTGGCTCCCATTGCAAGTATATTGGCATCATTATGCTCCCTTGTCGCCTGAGCGCTAAAACAGTCATGACATACTGCCGCACGTATACCTTTAAACTTATTTGCCGTAATTGAGATTCCTATACCGGTACCGCATATAAGTATTCCTTTTTCACATTCTCCGGAAAGTATTGCATTTGCAACTTTTTTCGCATATACAGGATAATCGCATGAATCCTTAGTATAAGTACCATAATCCTTATACTCAATTCCTTTGTCCTCAAGATATGCCATAACTTCCTGTTTTAATGCAAAACCGCCGTGGTCACTTCCAATCGCTATCATGATTTATCCCCTCCATTCATTTTCATTTCATCTTCAACTTTCTTTACAACCTGCTCCATAACCTCATACATATCTTCAAAGAATGCCTCATATATATCCATATCCTCGCCATACGGGTCAAGAAGTTCATCATCATTCCCCACATATTCTTTAAGGGTATACACTTCGCCTTCAAATCCGTAATCTTCTATAATCTTCAGCTTATCGGTAAATCCCATTGTAAGAACCAGCACATTTCCGTCAAGTTCCTCAGGCATAAGCTGAACCGATAATTTTGATACGAGTTCAATTCCATGTTCGTTTAACACTGTTTCTATCTTAGGATTATATGGTTCTTCAAACAGCACCACCAATCCTCTGGACATAACCTCAAGTTCCTCAGTAGAGCCTGAATACAGATGCAGAAATATTGCCTCCGCCATAGGACTTCTGCTGGTATTGCCGTTTCCGACAAAAACCACCTTGTCATATTTCATAAAAAACCCTTCTTTCAAACTTTTAGAATCCTGTGTCCCGCTGCCTTTATGATTCTGTTCATAATGGCATCTCCCAGTCCCTCATTTGAAAAACCCTCTATGAATATATGCTTTATTTTACATTTGTCCATATCTCTAAGTACTGCATATAAATTATGCGCTATAGTAATCTCATCATTTCTTGAACCTATACATACAACGGTTCCGTAATTATATCTCCTCCTGTTTTCCGTAGTAGTAATAACGCCGACAGTATTTTCATCATACAGCCTTATAAGTTCATTAATCTTATCCGTTACTGCAGATATATCGCCCTCAACTATCGTAAGTTCCCCTTCAGGCGCATAATGCCTGTACATCATTCCCGGCGCTTTTGGTTTTATATCACCTTCCACTTTATTATCTATTGCAGGGTCCCTTACCACATCACCCAGTATACTATCAAGCATATTCTGATTTATATATCCCGGGCGCAGTATGGCAGGAACATTTCCCGTCAAATCAATTATTGTAGATTCAATCCCTATCTGCACGCTTCCGCCATCCAGAATAATATCTATATTTCCCGACAAATCCTCATAAACATGCTGTGCCGTTGTCGGACTTGGTTTTCCTGACCTGTTAGCGCTCGGCGCCGCAATAGGAACCCCTGCCTCTTTTATAAGCGCAAGCGCCACCGGATTATCCGGCAGCCTTACTGCCACTGTATCAAGCCCTCCGGTAGTTTCGTATGGTACAATACCGCTCTTTTTTAATATCATTGTCAACGGTCCCGGCCAAAATTTTTCTGCAAGAATTCCGGCAATATCAGGCAATTCCCGTACCAGCTGATAAATCTCATTAAAATCCGATATATGAACAATAAGAGGATTATCCGAAGGCCTGCCCTTAGCTCCATATATAAGCTTTGATGATTCGGGATTAAGGGCATTGCCACCAAGCCCATAAACTGTCTCGGTGGGAAAAGCGACAAGTCCGCCCTTTCTTATAACATCTGCAGCTTCTTTTATATAATCATATTCACCTTCAGAAATATCTTCACTGATTTTATAAATACGAGTTTTCATTCTGCCCCCGGCTCATTCTTATACATATTTATACAAATATATATGATACACCAAATATGTCCTTTAGTCCAGTATAAATATGTGTCATATATATTTAAAGATTTTAATACTTTATATTAAAGCAGAAATGAAGGTACATAACATTATGAAGAGCTCAAGGCTCAGGCTCAGTTTAATCATTGCTTCTCTTGTTGCAATATCAGGAGTGGTATCAATATGTCAGAAAGCAGGAATATTATATGTAAATAACGAACTCCCTCCAAAAAAGCACACAATAGTAATAGACCCCGGCCATGGCGGATATGATCCCGGGAAAGTCGGAGTAAATAATACTCTGGAAAAAGATACAAATCTGGCAATAGCGCTTATATTAAGAGATATCCTTCAGGATAACAATTATGATGTCATCATGACCAGAAGCGATGACACCGACCTTTGCAGCCCCGGCTGTACAAACAGAAAAACCGACGACCTTAATAATCGTATTAAAATTATAAACGAAGCCTCCCCTGAGATTGTTGTAAGCATCCACCAAAACAGTTTTCAGGACCCCAAAGTATCAGGAGCACAGGTTTTCTATTACGGCGATGAAACAAAGGAAGCTGCAGATATATTACAAAGCGAACTTGTAGCCGGCCTTAATCCCGAAAATCATCGTATTGCAAAGTCCAACACCAGCTATTATCTTTTAAAAAACACTCCTTTTCCGGTTGTCATAATTGAGTGCGGTTTTTTAAGCAACCCCTCTGAAGAGGAGCTGCTAAACAACGATGCTTACAGACAGAAAACTGCTGAAGCTATATATAACGGAATAGATAAATATCTTAATTAGCATTTATATAATTGGAAACAACATTCCAGATTTCCGTTTTTTCAAGTCCAAGCCTCCAGAAACTTACATTATGTATATTTCCTTCGGTTAATGCTTTAAGTTTTTCTTCAATTGAATTTTCCTCTTCAAGCCATATTTTATATGTGGCTTTATTTTCTGTATATTCAGCATAGTACTGTCCCTTTTCGGAATCCCATGAAGGCTTTACGTTTCTGTCGGAAAGAACTGTCTCTGCCCCGCTCATTCCATACGCAGACGATTCCGTCTTTTCCGTACCATCCTTTGCAACAGTAATATTCCAAAGCCTTGTAAAGAAAGGAAGCGCCATTATCACCTGGTCGGCAGGTACCTTATCAGTAATATTTTTTACTGCATCTTTTACAAAACCGAGCGAAGAAACGGAACCTGCTTCTTCACTTCCGGCATAATGCTCGTCATATGCCATAATAACAACATAATCCGCTACGGTACCCTGCTCCTCATAGTCGTAATACTTCCTGTATTCCACCGGAACATAATTATTAACTGACAGCACTATACCATTACTCCTGCACCTGATTGACAGTTCTCTTACAAACTGTATAAAATGTTCACCACATTCAGCTTTTATATTCTCAAAGTCGATATTAAGCCCGTCAAGATTATATTCAATTGCAAGACTGATAAGCTTATTTTCAAGTTTTTCCCTGACGGATGTATGTGACAAAACCTGCCCTATGTCAACTGATTTATTAAAATCATCACAAAGCCCCCAGACTTCAACACCTGCATTATGCGCCCTCTGCACATATGTTTCATCAGCAATTGAGCTAACACCGCCATTATTATCTTTTACCGAAAACCACGTTGGAGATACCGTATTAACTCCCTTTGTACTGTTAAGAAGATTAAGAAGCTCTGCATTTGATGCTGAGTTTAAGGTCTGATGCCATACCATGCATATATCATAATTCTTGTGTATATGCGCATACTCAGGCGCCGTATATGCAGGTTCCAGCACCCTGTAAGAACTTTCCCTCAGTTTCTTCTCCTTTACATAACCAATTATACCATCCTCCGTAATAACTTTGGCAAACCCTCCCTCAATCTTTTCTCCGGTATCTACATACATAACTTCATCTTCCGGTGATAAATCTGCAAGAATCGGGCTTTTAATACTTGCCTCATATCTGAGTTTTGTCGCTTTCCTTACAGTAGACACAAGCTCACTCCCTTCCCATTTATACCTTATAACAATCCTGTTAGGGAGCTCATAAGTATGGTAATCTATTGCAGAATAATCCTTGACAAACGGCATGGCAATATAAGGGGTAGCGTCAATAAGCTTAACAATTACATAATCAGCTTTTGTACTGCCTTTATTAACCGTATATTCATTAGTGTCAGGCTGTATTTTAATCTGACTGTCAGGAGTGGTATATATCATGATTTTCTCATTGGAATCCCAGTAAAACCTCTTATTAAACAACTCCTTCACAAGCGAATACCGCACATACGGCACACCGTCGGAATAATATCCTTTTTCATCAGATATAGTGTCCTGAAGCACAATCGCCATTTCGTCGTTATCTGTTGAAAAATATTCAGCAAGCTCCATCACTTCTTTGGACGGGGAATATTTATATGCCAGAAATGCGGTCATCAGCGCAATTACAATAACTACTACAGCTGCCGCAATAAGTTTTATCTGCCTGACTTTCATAGTAACCTCCTTATAACTTAACCAACTCTGTCAGTCGAATTATATCACATATTATCATAATTGTAAAACACACATTCAGATACCCGAATGTGTATTTTACAAACCGTAAGAATAATAATCGCATCCTGTATTCTGTCCGGTTCCATTATTCTACTATTTCTATAATACTACATAATTACATTCCGGTAATTTTGTCAAAGTTGATCTGTATTATTCTTCCCTCACTATCCCCAAGATATTCCTTCATATATACTGCATCTTCCAGTACATGGAACAGCTCGGCGGTTTCCTCAGACGAATAATTTACGCCTTCAACATTAACTAAAATACCATATTTTTCAGCTTCCTTTATCTCGCTGATTATCCACTCATATATAGCTTTTTTCTTCTTTGGGTTGCCTTTATTTTTCATACCATTATTTTTCATATCAGGAATTGCCCATGGCGAGGCACAGCTATATGTGATGTATATTGACCACCACGGGCAATTATACCAGCTCCTTTCCATGTCAATAGCCTGAGACGTATATGAACTCCTTAATAAAACAACTCAAATAAAATAACCGATAATGCAAAACCTCTGAATCAAATAACCCGGAATTACAAACCAAAATCTTTTTTAAGATAAACAACTTAATATAGAACTAAAAGATTAAAAGACTTTAAGAATAATAATATTACATGTCCCCCCTTTCATCAGGGTTACATCTCCGTCTCAGTACATATAATTATAATGAAAATAACATAAAATAACAATTGTATTTTTCCACAATTATTTGTATAATTTTTTGTGCAAATATATTGTATGCATAAGTCCTGACAGGTCTTTTTTTGGAATAACAATCCTATTGACTTTATGAATATAATAAATTATACTTTTTTTACTAAGAGAAGTTGTATAATCCACTACTGAAAGGAGGAACCTGTATGAAAATTGAAAAAATAAGCGAAAATCAGATAAGATGTACTTTAAGTCATCAGGATTTAATTGAACGGGAACTTAAAATAAGCGAACTTGCTTATGGTTCTGAAAAAACAAGGACCTTATTTAAAGATATGATGCAGCAGGCTTCCTATGAGTTTGGTTTTGAAGCTGACAACATACCTCTTATGATTGAAGCAATTCCTGTTTCAATGGAAACTCTGATTCTTGTTATAACAAAAGTTGAAGACCCTGATGAACTTGATGACAGACTCTCCAGATTTTCCTTCAGCAAAGAAGACTATGATGAAGGTTATGATGATGAAGAGCGCATCAACACACAGATGTTGGATAAATTTAATCATATTGCCAATATTCTGGATATGGATTCAGATGAAAGCGAGTACTCTGATTCCGGGAATATGGAGGATACACTTGTATTAAATGAAGACAGGAAAACTTTATCTTCTATCAGGAATGAATCTTCCGTAGAACATGATTTTACAAGAATCTTTTCATTTGGCAGTCTTGATAACGCAACACAATTTGCAGTATACACCAGAGGCATGTTTACCGGCTCTAACAGTCTGTATAAAGACAGCGCAGCATCAACTTATCTTCTTATTTTAAAGAATAACGGAAAAGATACAGACGATTTTGTCAAAGTATGCAATGCAGCTTCTGAATTTGGATCAATAGAGCAGGTTTCCTACGTATCTGCTTCACATATTTATGAGCATTGCAGTCCTATAATCAGGGATAATGCTTTACAGATACTTGCATCCTTATAAACGTACCTATAATATTAAACAATAATAGACCCGGATTAATTTCATTTATATCCGGGTCTCTGATATTTCATATTATCAGCTATTCTTCTCTTCCTTTTTTTCAAGGTAATCATTAATTCTGTTGACAAGTGAATCAACATCCATGCCATGAACCATTGCAGCTTCTGAAAGAGTTTCTCCCTGCGCTGACGGACAACCCACGCAATGCATTCCTGCTGCCATAAGTATCGGTGCAATTGTAGCATCAATATTTAAAATTTCAACTATTTTCATATCTTTGTTAATCTTTGTCATTTATCGTTAACCTCCTTGGATAATTTTACGAATTCAAGTATAAATCAACATATACTTAACGTCAAGCCGGAAATTTTATATAAAATGCTTGTTTTTTAGTCTGTCATGTATTAAAATTAATATACTATTAAAAAGGAGGTTAAGTAATATGGCTTATAAGATTTCAGACGATTGCATAAGCTGCGGAACATGCTCAGGCGAATGTCCTGTTGGTGCAATCTCAGAGGGTGACGCTCATTTCGAGATTGATGAAGGAGCTTGTGTTGAGTGCGGAACATGTGCAGGAGTATGTCCTGTTGGTGCAATTTCAAACTAAGTTATTGTAATATTCAAATTCAAAATGCAGCTATCTATACAATAATACGATAGCTGCATTTTTTATTTTACCTGTATATATTTTATATGATATATTATTTTATTCTTGAAAGCAGCGCTTCCCTCTCGCTTTCATAACCCGGTTTCCCAAGAAGTGCAAACATATTTTTCTTATAGCTTTCAACTCCGGGCTGGTTAAACGGATTAACTCCCAGCATATATCCGCTTACCCCGCATGCGAATTCAAAGAAATAAAACAGCTCTCCAAGAGAATGTTCTGATTTATCAGCAATGCATACTGCAATATTTGGAACTCCTCCGTCAATATGCGCAAGACGGGTTCCCCTCATTGCATTACCGTTGATTTCTTCCACACTCATTCCCGCCAGATAATTAAGACCGTCAAGATTATTTTCCTCCTCAGACATTATAAGCTCTGAGTTATCTGAAGCAATCTCCACAACTGTCTCAAACATTATACGCGAACCATCCTGTATGAACTGTCCCATTGAATGTAAGTCAGTAGTCAAATCAACCGACGCCGGGAACAGGCCCTTATGCTCTTTTCCCTCGCTCTCGCCATATAACTGCTTCCACCACTCACTTATATAATGAACTGCCGGATCATAATTAGCAATTATTTCAACTGATTTACCATTGTTATAAAGAATATTCCTTACCGCAGCATACATAACTGCAGGATTATCATAATACCCGCTGTTAAGGCAACATTCCCTCATATCAGCTGCGCCCTGCATAAGGCCGGCAATATCAGCTCCGCTTACTGCTATCGGAAGCAGACCTACTGCAGTCAGGACTGAAAATCTTCCGCCTATATCATCAGGCACAACAAACTGTTCATATCCTTCTTCATCTGCAAGCTGCTTTAATGCTCCCCTTGCTTTGTCGGTAGTCGCATATATACGTTTGGCAGCGCCTTTCCTTCCATATTTTGATATAAGCATATCTTTAAATATACGAAATGCAATGGCAGGTTCTGTAGTCGTACCTGACTTGCTTATAACATTAACTGAAAAATCCCTGTCACCTATAACCTTTATAAGATCAGCAATATATGAAGAACTTATATTGTTGCCTACATAGTATATCTCAGGAGTTTTCCTTTCAGCAGCCGGAATATTGTTATAGAAATTATATCTCAAAAATTCTATTGCTGCCCTCGCTCCAAGATAGGAGCCTCCAATACCTATAACAATAAAAACATCTGAATCGTTTTTAATTTTCTCTGCCGCCTTTATAATTCTTGAAAACTCTTCCTTATCATAGTTTACCGGAAGGTCAAGCCAGCCGAGAAAATCATTTCCCTTTCCGCTTTTTCCTACAAGTACATCTTTTGCTTTAAGCGCCTCTTCCTTAATATTTTCAATAGCGCCTTCAGGAATAAAACTTTCTGCATCCGCATACTTAAACAACAACTTTTCTGCCATACACAAACCTTCTTCCGTTTATTAATATGTTCTTTTTATTTTATCAAAAATTTCTTTTCAGGTCAAATATTCATTAATAATTTCTTCAAATATTTCCTGCTCATTATCAGTCAGATTAATACCAGTATTATTTTTATCAGGAACCATTTCTCCGGATGATTCAGCCTGTCCGCTTTCACCCATACCGTTAACAAGCTCAAGCATATTGGCATCTATTTCATCAGACAATTTGGCAAGATTCCGTATTCCATAATCATATGTACCGTTTTTTAATGCCGGAAAAACATAATTTTCAAAATGGTTGCATATATTCGTATATATGCACTGCTCCCTGTATCCTGTATCAAATATAATTCCGGCGGATATAACAACGATTGGCGCGCATACAGACAAAAACAAATATTCCACGATTATACGCTCATCCTGCCCTGTAATATACGACATAAACATTCCCGTAATTCCCATGGAGAAACATATAAGAACAGATATTTTTCTTATTTTATTCCAAAAAACCATCTTAAATCCTGCAATGCGCATATTATTCATATATGCCTTAACAAGTATACTTACATTTTGTATTCCGCCTGACTGTTCATATTTTTTCAGAAGATTTTCCCTGAGTCTTTTAACAAATCTTCCACGGGAACTATCAATATTTTTAGATTCTTTTACAATATGCGCATAGCATGATACCGTTATTATCCTGATTAGCACATATAAAACGCATATCAATAACGTAATATACTCAATAATTCTGTTTTCAATAATCTGTACAACCATATGCTTTCCCTCCTGAGTTTTACAATAGTATAACCTAAAAGCATATGGTTTTCCAATATTTTCCATTTACAAATTATGACATATTGTCTTATTTTTTACAGTATTCGTCAATAAGATCAGCAATAATCTGTATTGAATCCTTGGCACTGCTTATTCTCATTGAGTAAATATATTTTTCTCTTTCCCTGTATACTCTGTTAGCTTCAAATACAAGCTTTTCAGGCGTAATGCTTTCCTCGTAAAGCACAGAGCTGTATCCCTGTTTTTTAAATGACTGCGCATTAAGCACCTGGTCCCCTCTGCTTGACGTCTGCGGAAGCGGAATAAGTATATTAGGTTTCTTAAGAGCCAGAAGCTCACATATTGCGTTAGCGCCTGCCCTTGATATTACTATATCAGCAGCTGCCATAAGGTCGCTTAACTCTCTTTTAATGTACTCGTACTGAACATATCCCGGAAAATCTTTTAAGGATTCATCAATTTTTCCTTCACCACACAGATGTATAATCTGGAAATTCTTTACAAGGTCTTTAAGTGCCGCCCTTACCACATCATTAACCGCTGCTGAACCAAGACTTCCGCCAACCACAAGTATTACCGGTTTATTAGACGTAAAACCGCAAAAATCAAGACCGGCAATCCTGTTTCCCGAAAACAGCTCTTTTCTTATAGGAGTACCGGTTACAACTGCTTTGTTATCCGGAATATTTTCTGCCGCTTCCAAAAAATTGGTGCATACCTTTACCGCATGCGGAATACATATCCTGTTAGCAAGACCCGGAGACATATCAGATTCATGAATAATACATGGAACCTTTCTCTTATCCGCTGCCAGCACTACAGGTACGGTAACAAAGCCTCCTTTTGAAAATACTACGTCAGGCTCAATCTTCTTTATAAGCTTTGAAGCTTCCCCTATACCTTTAATCACCTTAAACGGGTCGGTAAAATTCTTTATATCAAAATACCGCCTTAACTTTCCTGATGATATTCCATAATAAGGTATGCCGTATTCATCAATAAGCCTTTTTTCTATACCATCATGGGAACCTATATAATGCACCTCATACCCGCGCTTTTTCAATTCAGGCAAAAGAGCAATATTAGGAGTTACATGTCCTGCGGTACCACCGCCTGTCAAAACTATTTTTTTCATATCTCATTACCGTCCTGTAATTCATTTCTGAGTTTATCATATATCATATCAAGCTCCATATCAGGATTCTGTTTCCACTTTATGTTCACGGTATCATTTTTATACCTTGGTATCACATGAACATGCAGATGAAATACAGTCTGTCCTGCAGCTTCGCCATTATTCTGCAAAATATTGACGCCATCACATCCAAATACTTTAACCTGCGCAGCAGCAATTTTTTTTGCTACCGGCATTATTCCGCGTGCATCTTCATCAGAAATCTCAAAAATATTGGCCGCATGATTTTTCGGCAAAATAATCACATGTCCCTCAGACGCAGGCGACACATCGAGTATCGCTTTATAATTACTGTCCTCATATACCGTTTTTGACGGAATATCTCCTGCAATTATTTTACAAAAAATACAATCGTTATCTACATTTTTACTCATAGCAAACATCCTCCTGATTTTATTTTTCTTATAAAAGATATGACTGATATAAAAATTGCACCAAATACAAATCCTGCAATATGAGCAGCGTTATCTATCTGTTTATTTCCATAATTACTGAAAAGGGTAAGTATGACAAATATCGCCATCTGTACCATTCCAATACCCTTTACTCTTCCCTTATTAATTATAATAAGTATGAAAAGAGCTCCTATTATTCCATACACTGCGCCGCTTGCCCCTGCCGAAACCACATTTCCTTCAGTATAATAATTCCACACCACTGAAAACATACCGGCAAAAATCCCCGAAAGAAGATATAAAGCTAAAAACACATATCTGTGAATTACATTTTCCAGGTAATATCCAAGCGTAATCAGAACAAACATATTAAATATAAGATGCTCATAACCAAAATGTATAAAAAAATGTGTAATTATCCTATAGTATTCTTTTAAATATACAACATTTTCATAACTCAGCCCGCCATGTCTGAGCACGAAATCCACATCTTCAGTAGAACCCATGAATTCAAGAATGATAAAAACAATTACATTGATTGCAACAATTATGGCAGTAACTAAAGGAAAATCTTTATTTTTTATCATATTCTTAATTCTATCCACAATGTTATATCCTCTCCGGCTTTTTCATTATTATAGCAATATTTATCATTCAATGCAACTTGACACAATATACCATCACTCTTTATACTTTAAAATACAGTTATGGCGATTGCAAGGCATGTATTATAAATCCCGCTGCAGGAAGGATAAGTATGTGTACAATAAGTGTAAATTATAAAAACAGTATTATAAATATTGATTATAATCCCTCAGATAATGAATCCCTGGGCGATATACTTATTAAAAATAATATTTTTATTAACATGCCATGCGGCGGCAACGGCACATGCGGAAAATGCACAGTAAAAATATCAGATGGAAATAAAGCGTTCAATACCCTTTCCTGTAAATATTATCCAAAGGGCTCTGTAAACGTAAGCATCCCTGAAACATCATATATTACAGCGCTTCAGGAAAATAGTATTACCTCTTATACAAAAAGCGCTGATATCACAGATACCGTAACGGTGTCCGCAGATATCGGCTCCACATCTGTTTCAATAAACCTTAACATTAATGGTATTCCCACAGACAGCCATACTTTTCCTAATCCTACAATATCTTATGGAGCAGACGTCATATCACGTATACAGGCATGCATATCCGGAAAAGCAGAAACCCTCAGCACACTTTTACGTTCAGGAATAAACAGTGCGGTAATGCTTCTGCTGAAACGCAATAAAATTAATCCTGCTTTTTTATCACAGGTAGTAATCGCCTGCAACAACACAATGCAGCACATACTCCTTAATCTTGACTGTACTCCGCTTTCAGCATACCCTTTTATATCAAAGAATACTGTTTTTGAAAAAGTACCGTATAACAGTATTTTTAACAACGACCGGTTACATGAACCCTTCATGGACAATTGTAATGCTGACGTAACTATTATAAGAGCTTTCAGCACATTTATCGGAGGCGATATCGTATCAGGGCTTTACAGCCTTGGCTCATATGATTATGACAAAACCTTCATACTCCTTGATTTGGGGACAAATGCAGAAATGGTTATCGGAAACGGCAGACATATGTTGTGTACCTCTGCTGCCGCAGGTCCGGCATTTGAAGCATCAAATCTTTCATGCGGCTGCGCATGTGTACCCGGTGCAATAGATAATATTTCCCTGCGCAAAACCAAAGACGGCGCATACCGGGTAAAATATACTACTATCCAGAATAAGATTCCAACCGGCATATGCGGAAGCGGCGTATTAAAGCTTATTTCACAAATGCTTGAACTCGGACTCATTGATTCCTACGGCACATTATCCGAACAATATGCAGAAGAAGGTTTTACAATAGCAAAATCACCCGGCAAAAATATCTGCCTTACCCAAAAAGACATACGCGAACTCCAACTTGCAATCTCTGCAATTAGAACAGGAATTGATATACTGCTAAAAGAAGCCCAATTATCTGCCGCAGATATAAATACTGTTTATATTTCGGGAAGCTTTGGTTCTGCCCTTAACTTCTATGAAATAAAAAATCTAAATATACTAAAACCTGAATGGCTGGATAGTCCCAGCACAATAAAAACCGCAGGAAACACCTCTCTGAATGGAGCTGTAAAATACGTAAATGATATATATGCGGATAAAAAAATAAACGAACTTGTATCCCATCTTGATGAAGTTTTACTTGCCAGTCATGATTTATTCAGTTCACTGTTTATGGATAATATTAATTTTGTTACTTAAAAAAACTTATTCCTGTTATTTTATAATATAATATATGTGTTATTATTATACCTGCAATAAATAATAAATCGGCCATGGAAAATATTTTTTCATTATTTAATTCCACATTCCCATATTCAGCAAGAACATTATGTATTCCATGAATTCCATCCTTACGGAAAGAATTTTTTATATCCATAATAAGTGTATACGCCCCATCATTTGCATATCTTAACCTTAACGATAAATATTTAATAAGCTCATCAATTTCTCTTTCCGGGTTCTTATTATGACATCTGCACTTCACAAACCGTATACTTCCTTTGCTTCTATCATATGTAATATTCTCTATATTTACTGAAATATTTCTCTGGACCTCCACATTATGTACAGCAGATATAACAGCTTTAAATAATAAATATATATCTTTTTCATCAGGCATATTATATTCAATATAATCGCTAAAACAAATATAACTCATTGCTTTACTGCCTCAAGACTGCGTATTGTCCTGCTGTAATCCGCGATATAATACTTACTGTTCATATCATATTCACCGAATATTTTTATGGGGCTTGTAATCTTTAACCTGATTACAACATTTAACATATTATATTTGATTTCCATATCTTTAATACTGCAAACAAACAAATGCTTTTCACACCTTTCCTGCAGTTCTTTTTTTAATGCAGCCTGTTCTTTAGCAGTATCAACATATGCCCGCAGCCTGTTTTCTTCTGCAAATTTCCCTGCTTCTATATACAAACAGGCTCTGTCATGCATAATAAATACCGTATATATAAGTACAATTATTATAAAAATGCATACCGGCATAACAAATGCTGCCTCTACCGTAAAAGATGCTTTTTTTATTCAAATCACCCTCTTATCTGCATTTACTGCAGGCACGCATTTCGCATACCTCACTTAACTTTACTGCCATTACATTTTTAGATATAGCATTACAGTTATTAATTATATGATATCTGTTTCCATATTTCGATATATATACCGGAATGTTACCAGCGAATACATCAGTTCCGTTTCCTATACACCTCAGGCATTTTTTATACTTTTCCCCGCTGATGTTTCTTACATAATCAATATCCGAGTACTGTATCTTCTCCACCTTTACTTTCAAATATGTACAGTCCATGCTTTTATGGTACACTCTTCCATTCGCGGTAATATACACAATATCAGAATCTTCCCCATCTGCTATATCATATACCCCGGTAAATTTCCTTATATGCACACTTTGATGCAGTTTTAATGGCAAAAGCGACAGCACAGGACATCTTATGCGCACAGTATAATCCCTGCTAAGCACTGTATCTTCCTCATCTTCTCTTGCACCTGATATATCTGCGTATGCTGAAGCAGAAATAATTCTTGCTTTATCTGTAAGCTCTTTCTGTATTTTTTCAGCTGTCTGAAACCACATTACAATATATATAAGCGCTATTACCGCAAAGAAAAATAATGGAAAAACCAGCGCCGTTTCTACTGTAAACGATGCTCTTTTCATACTTATGACACCCCTCTTTATAATACAGACAAGCAGGGATATGTTCGTTTCCGGCCATTAAAGATATATACTAATAATTTCCCTGCTTATCCGTATCTGCCTAAATATTATTTATAATAATACTCTGCATCTGTTTCACAAAAATACGGGCGGCTACATTCTATATGAGCCTTTGCCTTATATAATGCATTTTGAAAAGAAAACAGTCCTGAATATCTGAGTTTCATATTGTAATGTATAATATCCATACTTCTGTACAGACAATTTTTAATGCCTTTCATATTCATAAACAGGCATAAAAAGTCTGAATATCCTATCCCCGATTCTGAATCCATTTCATGTACTTTCTGCGATATCATATCTTTCCCAAATAATACAATCTCATGATATTCTATATTAAAATCACTTTTTTTCTTTAAGCACTGAATTTTTTTGCCATTAAGAAGCGCACTGACATCAACACAGGCATCCTCATATGCCCAGCCCGCAAGTATAATATACTGTGTGCATCTTACCAGCGCATCCATACCGGTAAATCCTACAATTGCAGCTGCTGTAGCATACGCAAGACCGCTTTTTTCTTTATCAGATACAAGATATACAAAAGACACGCCTGTCCGCATTAAAAGCAGTCTGTTTATCACCGATTTAAGATTCTCCCTGTCACTTTTTTTGCCGCAAATTATATATTCCTTTTCATATGATAACGCCTTTGGTTTATTATCCTCATCATCTTTATCGGTAAAATCATCAAAATATTTATTCACATACAGATTAAGATATATTAAATCATCTATACCATGCATGGAAACACCTGATTTACATGAATCTACATATTCTGATATTTCTTCAGTTTTCCTGAAATCCGGATACTCATCTTTTTCATTCTCTTCTTTACCGTACTCCTTAGATATCTTTTCATATATTCCAGTCTCTTTAATACACGAAGATGATATATCCGTCTCATCTTCAAGCAGGAAATTTATAATGTCAGAGCTGTTCATATCCAATTTTTCAACCGGATTTTTCTCCTTTTTTAAAGACAGGGTACTATAATCAAAATACATATCCCTTACATGATAACCTTTTAGCATTTCCATACATTCCCCTGCGCCTGACTGTGATTTTGCAATACTTTTTAATATATTCAGATTGTCATAGAGTTTTCCTTTCATCCCATGTATATCACATATACAATCACTTCTTATCCTATCCGAAATATCCCTGTCAATATCCGCTGCAAGTTCATACGCCTTTTGGGTAATTTCATATAGCTCCTCAATTTTTTTAATAAATTTCTTAAACCTGTTATCAGATACCGGTATATTATTTTCCTTTAATTTTTTTAATTCAACTGAAACATTCCATTTATTTGCTTTTACAGCTTCCCAGACATCAGGTGAATCTATTCCTGACGAGGTTTCTGAAATATCTTCCGTTACGCCCTGTTTTACATACAGTTTTTCACATTTTATTTCACCATTTTTAATATATATTCCTTCAACCAGCCTCAAAAGCCTGAGTACCCTCTCCTGTACATACGCATCTTCTTCTATATTACTGCTGTCGTCAGAAACTGTATCAAGTACTTTATCATTTTCTTCAAATAAACCGAGCCTGTCCTTTATTTTCCCACGCAATTTATCAATTGTATCCTCACCAAGGGTATATACTATTCCCTCTGTCATCTGTTTCATAACATTGCTGCACTTATTATCTACAGCATAGCTTTTTTCCACAATATCAAATCCCGACGGCGTAAGTTTTAAAAGTTCAGGCATATCATTCTGGTTTGCCATAAAATATGACAGAATGTCTGCAGCCAGTATATTTTCATTAACATCAATATAATAAAGAAGCCTGTAATCATCAAACAGCGGCCTGTAAAATTTGCCAAATTCTGATTCCATTGCAATATTAAGTCCTCTTTTGATATTGGTTTTCTCCGCCCGATAGCAAAGTAATGAACATACCGCCGTAATAAGCATTATAATCACCGTAAAAACAAGCGCCAGAAAAACTGTACTGCTTCCTCTTTTTATATGCTTTAAATCAGTCAATAATTTCACCACTGTCTTCATCAATACTGCTTAACGCATTATTTACAATAGCCGTAATTTTATCTTTAAATATAAGCACAAGCGCAATGAGTATAACCAGTATTAATATAATCTCCACAACACCTATTGCATCCTCGTTATCCCAAAATTCTTTTAACATAAATTTCTCCTTTCTTTCTTACAACGACATAATTGCCGGATACATTATAATTATAAGTACAAGTATAAACTGAAGCATTATCGGCAGAAGCAGCTTAGATGAAGCCTCTTCTCCCATTCTTTTTACATTTTCCCTTCTCTGCCCATATGCGTCTAACGAACTCATATTAAGCTGCTCTAAAATATATCTGTTTCCCTTTTTCAGATTATGCGCAAGCATTGCGCTGAATTTCATATAAGGTATAAGCCTTATTCTCTGCCCGAATCTTTCATATACCAGCGCCTCAGAAGTTCCATTTTTCAATTCAAAAAGCGATTGTCTCATTTCTTCATATATATATCTGAACTCCCTGTTACCCTTTTTCTGTCTTTTGGTATAATCATTTACAATTCTTTCCCATGCGCCTTTCATACTGCTGCCTGCGCCAATAAGCAGGCTCATCCTGCCAATTATATCAGGATAATCCATTATCATCTGCTCGTTTCTGTATTTAAGTTTCCTATCCAGCCCTTTTAATCTGCCATATGGAATAATAACCGCAGCGCTGACAGCTAAAATACATATATACCCTGTACTTTTTCCTGAATATATAATACCTGATAAAATTATCAGAACAGCAGCCACAATTGCTGCAACAGTACACGCAAACCAGCTATTCCAAAATCTTATGCATGCTTTATCAGCTGTCATTCCCATATATACTTTCCCTGCTTTTTTTGATATTTTATCCATATCTGGGCCAAACCGGCTTTTTACTGCTATTTTATATAAAGCGCAAAAATCATTACTACCGTTTTTCACCCTCTTTCTTCTTATTCTTTTTATTCCGGCATCCTGATTACCCTCACACATATTATCAAAGGCCATTATCTTCCCCGCAATATAATATGACAGTGCATATACCGCCAGGCACAGGGTCATAACAGCCTGACCGGAAATATTTCCATATAAGATATTCATATATCCGGGAGAACATATACCCAGATAAATAATCATTCCTGCCGGCATTATACTCATAATCCGGTATTCAAGCTTTTTCCCTGCAATAAGCGTTCTTATCTCTTCCTCTATTTCTCTCTTATCACGGATATTTGCCGCCGCCTGGCCGACTATTGAAATAATATTTCCACCACTTCTTTTTGCTATTGCAATAATTTCAGAAAAATTTTTAATATCCTCTACCCCGCTTCTTACTGCAAAATCATTTAATATGCTTTCCACAGTATAATTAAGCCTGAGTCTGCTGCATATATTTTTCAATTCACAAAGTATATCCCTCTTTTCACCATACAAAAGCGACAGCTCTTTCTCTGCTTCATAAAATGAATTTTCAAGTGAATAACCTGTTCTCAGTGAATCTGATATACAGCCAAGCATTTCTTCAAATTCACCTGCAAGCTTCCATTTTCTTTTTTTTACCTTGTATTTTTTATAATTGTTGAATATAAATACAATAGTCGGAACAAGCATAACAATGCATACAAATATACTCCGGTAAAACAGATAAAAAACAAACAAATCTGCTATAACTGCCGCTGCAAAGACTGCAGGTAGTTCACCCCGTCTCATATTATACCTGTTATAATCCACATCAATATTCATAAAACATAACCTACCTTTTCTGCAGCTTGTATGTTTTTTCCATTACATTTCCCGTCCTTACAAGCATACCGTCATCATTACCCCGTTTATCATAACAATACTTATATAACGTATTAAGATGCAGACTATCTTCCTTATATATTATTTCAGATATCTCAAGAACTCTTCTTGCTCCGTTGGAAAGCCTTCCCAAATGGATAAGTATATCAAGCGCGGAACCTATCTGCCGCCTGACTGCATCGATTGGTATATCGCTTGCAATAAGCACCAGGGTCTCAAGTCTGCTTATCATATCTTTTGGGTTATTGGCATGTCCGGTTGATATGCTTCCATCATGTCCTGTGTTCATTGCCTGCAACATATCCAAAGCCTCTGCGCCCCTGACCTCGCCTACAATAATCCTGTCAGGCCTCATTCTTAAGCTTGTCTTTATAAGGTCTCTTATGGTAACTTCATTTTTCCCTTCAAAATTAGGATTCCGGGTTTCAAGACTTACAAGATTATCAACACCCTGTATTTTTAGTTCTGCAGAATCTTCTATTGTAATAACTCTTTCCCTCTTCGGTATATAATCAGACAATGCATTAAGAAAAGTTGTTTTTCCGCTTCCTGTTCCTCCGGAAATGAAAATATTATATTTTGCTTTAACAAGAGTCTTTAAAAACTGCGCGGAATCTTCAGTAAGTGTATTCAGGCCGACAAGCCTGTCAAGCGTATAAGCACATTCAGGAAACTTTCTTATTGTAACTACAGGTCCATTTAACGCAACCGGAGGCATAACTATATTTACACGTGAGCCATCAGGAAGTCTGACATCCACAATGGGTACCGATTCGTTTACAATTCTGTTATGTCCCGATACAATATGCTGTATAATATCCCCAAGCTTTTCAGCAGATTCAAATTTTTTCCCGCATCTGTGCATTTCATTATTTTTTTCATAAAATATATCACACGCGCCATTAATCATAATATCGGTAATTTCATTATCCTCTAAAAGCTCTGACAAAACATCATACCCTGTAAGGGAATTTATAATATCCCGCTTTAGTTTAAGCTTTTCCCGCACAGGTATATAATATGGATATCCCATAATTTCATTGTCAACACACTCCAAAAGCTCTGTATTATCCCATGATGTCTTTAGTTCCATCTCCTCCAGCACACGTTTTTTAATCAGGCGTTTCAGTGATGACAATTCATTTTTCATGGCTTACCCACTTGTTTCTCATATCTTTCCTCATATCCCACCATTCAGGAAGCTGTATCACCTTAATTTCATTTATAAGCTGTTCTTCCCCACATGCCTGCATATCTTTTAGCAAATGTTTAAGCCTTAAGCTACGCTCATCAGACACAGGCATATATATCTCATTACAGTGTGAAAGTATTTCATAAACTGAATCACCTAAAAATCCTGCATCAATAACTATCCTGTCAAACTCATCAAGCGTATCTATACATTCAAACAGCCTGTCCGCATCACCGGATGTTATACCGTACAAATCCCTGTAATTCTTTACGCCTGCAATTGATTTATAACCTTCTTCCTCCTTAAGCATTGTTAATAGTCTGTAAGAAACAGGTTTATTACTCTCATGAAGATAATAAATAAGCTCGCTCACTCCCTCCCCGCCATCAAAATCATGCTCTGTAAGCTCCGCAAGATTAATGTATAAAACATTATCCGTATTGGCATACACTTCCGCAAGTTCACGGGCATACTGTTCCCGCTGCGCAGGGAAACACGGCGAAAACACTCCCGTTATATTACATTTTTTCCCGCCGGAACATTTATATATTTCACATTCCGGGGTATCTGCAAATATCTGATATATCTGCTTAATAATAATATCCATACGCTGAAACTTATATACATAAATATATGTATCCCTGTCAACATATTTTTCTTCCGAAAGTATTGCAATCTTTGAATTATATGATAACTTCCCGCCATTCAGAAAACCTGCATCTATCAGAACCAAATCAACACTATTTGACTTCTCATATCTGTCGAGAGCTTCTTTTGTATTAAATGTTTTTATACTTATCCTGCTTCCTTCATTTCGCGCGCAATAATCTGCAAATGCATCTAAATACCGTTTATCCTCCGTACACAGCAAAACCGTTCTTCTCCCCATAAATTTTGCAACCCTCCTCAAATTTAATTAAACAAACCGCTATAAACTGCCAGAAATCCTACGCCTATTGCAGTACTGAAAGGAATTGCCACATTTTTTCCATCACGTTCACTTATGTAATATGCGTCTATTGCTTTAGTCCTTATAATATTTTTGATATATTCAGCGAAATACCTCAAACGATTTTTCAGATATCCAAAACGGATACAACGAATAACAGATAATACACCACCGATAAAAAGCGCCATAACAAATACTTTAATACTGTAACCGGCACCATAGAAGCCTCCAATAACCGATATAAGTTTAATATCTGCGGCTCCAAACATTCTAAAACAAAATAATACTGACAACAGACATAAAGGAACCGTTACTCCCATAATCCAGTATATAAATCCGCATACACCGAATTCTGTTACTTTAAAAAACAATCCCATACACCATCCGTATATAACAAGTCCATTTCTGACTTTAAGATGCGCAATATCCTCACATGCTGCAAATGCCATAATTATGGTCAGGCAACATATTTTATATAATTCTTTCACCTTCTTTCCTAATCATAAATTCACATTAATATATTTTATATTGTAATACGTATAATATCATGTATTACGATTAGTGTCAAGCGTTATTTTAAAATATTTGAAATTGCAAACAAAGCTGCTATGCCAGGAATTCCCAAAACTCCCGATACACCTACCGTTATAGGATTAATTCCAACATATATATTATAACCGTACATTGCAAAAAGCTTATCAGCTATATATATAAGAAGACAGCCCGACATAAGCTGTACGCACAGCACCCAAATAACTTTTTTTATAAAACCTATTATCCTGCCTGCCAAACAACCACCTCCGGATATACATATAATTATTATACTTTTCTCAAATTTATGTATAAATCTAGCAAAGATTGGGAATTTTATGAATAAGAATTATATATTACTTGATGACAGGAGATATATATGAGAAAGAAGAAAAATGACCTTGCACAGAAAAAACGCCTTCTTATGGACGATATAACAAAGACCCGGCAGGCCCGGGAAATTGCATATATCAATTTCCAGAACGTGTCGGATCCCGATCTTATAGACTGCTATATTTACGAAATAAATTCCGTTGATTTAAGGTACAAATATCTCATAAACCAGATACGCAAACTTAGTGTCACTGAAACTACCAATTAATCCGGTTTTTCAGTTGACAGACCGGTCAGCGCCCATATATGCCTGCATATCTTCTAAGCCAATGCGCATCTTCATAATTAATCTGTCCCTTTACGGCGCGCCACTGCCAATTGGCGCCAATTGTAGACGGCGTGTTCATTCTTGCTTCAGTTCCCAGCTCCAGTACATCCTGCATCTGAATTATCACCACATCTGCAATACTCATATATGATACCTGTATCATACGACGCGGTATTTCTGCAATACTGTCTGCCCCGATATAATCAAGAATCTGTTCCCGCTGATAATCATATGCTTTATCCACAAAGCCTTTTATTGTGTCATTATCATGTGTTCCTGCATATAATACACAGTTAGAATTCTTATAATTATGCGGAAGATATTCATTGTGCGGCTGCCCGTCAAATGCAAATTCAAAAATTTTCATGCCCGGCCATCCGGTATCTTCTATAAGCTCCCTTACAGGCGGTACAATTACTCCAAGGTCCTCGGCAATAACAGACGCCTCTCCTACGGAATCCGATATAACTTCAGTCAGTTTCTTTCCGGGGCCTGTACGCCATTCCCCGTTTTTAGCATTGACGCTTCCAAAAGGAATTGCATAATATCTTACAATCCCAATAAAATGGTCAATTCTTATAACATCATAAAGTTCCGCGCAGGAAAGCATCCGCTTACGCCACCATTCAAAGTTCTCCTGTTCCATTACCTGCCAGTTGTATATCGGGTTACCCCAAAGCTGGCCCTCTTCTGAAAAGCAATCCGGCGGAACGCCCGCAACGCATGAAGGTCTCCTCTCCTCATCCATTTCAAAAAGATAATTATTAGCCCACACATCGGCGCTGTCCAAAGAAACATACAGAGGTATATCGCCTATTATTCTTATTCCCCGTTCATTAACATATTTCTTCAGCTTACCCCATTGTTCAAAAAACTTATACTGGCAGAAACGCCAGAAATCAATCTCCTCTGCCAGTTTTTCTTCATATACTTTAACTTCACCGGCACGTCTGAACTTTATATCCTCATTCCATTCTGTCCATGAACGGTTATCGAAATACTCTTTAAGCGACATAAACAGGGCATAATCATCAAGCCAGAAAGAATTTTTCTCGCAGAATGAAATATACTCCCTTTCCTCTTTGTGCGTACTGTTAAGAAACGCTTTCTTTAATATTTTAAACCTGTTTTCAAACAGACAGCTGTAATTAACCCTGTCTTCTTCGTCACTCCATACAATCCCTGATACACATTCCTCATCAATAAGCCCCTCTTCAATAAGAATTTCAGGGTCTATAAAATAAGGATTACCTGCAAATGCAGAGAACGACTGATACGGACTATCGCCAAAACTTGTCGGCCCTACCGGAAGTACCTGCCAGTATTTCTGGCCTGCTTCGCAAAGCCAGTCTGCAAATCTGTATGCCTCTTTTCCAAGCGTACCTATCCCATATGGAGAAGGCAGGCTGCTTATAGGCATAAGTATTCCCGCTCCTCTTACTAATTTACTGCTCATCATTTTCCCTCTTAAATTTTTATATAAATAAGTATATCATCTTTGAATCGGTAAGACAATATGTTATAATCCAAATATATTTATTTTATGAAAGAGGAATATTACAATGGTTTTTTCATCTCTGGTTTTTTTGTGTTTTTTCCTGCCGGCCTGTCTGTTATTTTATTATATTTCCCCGGCAAAGCTCAAAAATACTATGCTGCTTTTATTCAGCCTACTATTTTACTGGTGGAATAAGCCTGAATATGTTTTTCTTATATTGTTTTCTATAGCGCTTAACTATATTGGCGGCATATGGATTAGCAGCTGCCGCCGTAACCTGGTAAAAAAAGCCGCTTTTATTATTGTGCTTTGCATGAATATCCTGTTATTAGTTATATTCAAATATACCGACTTTATTATTACTAATATCAACCTCATAACGCATGGCGATATACCCCTCCCGAATATTATACTTCCAATAGGCATATCGTTCTTTACTTTTCAGGGAATCTCCTATATATGCGACGTCTATACTGGTAAATGTTCATGCTGCAAAAACCCTGTAGATACCGCTCTTTACATATCGCTGTTTCCGCAGCTTGTTGCAGGACCTATAGTAAAATATAATGAAATAAGCCATGAACTTACCGAAAGGCATGTAAGTATACACAGCTTTTCTGACGGAATAATGCGGTTTATTGCAGGTCTTTCCAAAAAAGTTCTTATTGCAAATGTACTTGGCGAAACTGCAGACGGTATTTTTAATATGTCAGACAGAGGAATTGATTGTCCTTCCGCCTGGCTTGGAATAATATGCTATACCCTGCAGATATATTTTGATTTTTCAGGCTATTCCGATATGGCAATAGGACTTGGAAGATTATTTGGCTTTACCTTTCCCGAAAACTTTAATTATCCTTATATATCAAAATCGATTACGGAATTCTGGAGAAGATGGCATATCTCCCTGTCAACATGGTTTAGGGATTATATATACATTCCCCTTGGCGGAAGCAGACGGGGAAATCAGAGTCTTCATCTGTTAATCGTATTTTTTATTACAGGCCTGTGGCATGGAGCTTCGTGGAATTTTATATTATGGGGAGGTATGTATGGAGTACTTCTCGTTATTGAAAAACCATTTAGCAGATTAAATATATATAAGAAAATTCCTTCATTCTTTAAATGGCTGATAACCATTATTATTGTAATGACAGGATGGGTGCTTTTCCGGGCTCCAGACCTGGACAGCGCGCTCAAATATATTCTTATGATGTACGGCATAGGCTCCCTTCCACCCGGCGCGGCACATTTTTCATATATATATTATCTTGATAAAAGACTTATATTTACGCTGATTGCAGCACTTCCTGCATGTATCCCGGTCTTTAGGGAAAAGTTTAATTATTTAAAGGATAAATATATATTTATCCGTACCTTACAGATAATATTTGCATTTTTACTGCTTATAACATGCATTATATATATTGCAAACAGCGTATATAACCCGTTTATTTACTTTCAGTTTTAATTAAGGAGAGGAATCAGTATGAAAAAATCAGTTAAAATTACCGACATTATAATAATTATTGCGTTCATTCTATGCATTACGCTCCCGGCTGTTTTTATTAATACAAAGCCTGACCAGATATCCGATATTGATAATACTGCCCTTATTGACCTTGATGAAATTGGCAGTAAAGATACGGTAACCGGAGATATTGAAACATACATTTCACAAAGAATCGGTTTCAGAACATCTATGCTTAATGCATATCTGTACGGAGGAGACCGCCTATTTGGAACGCTTCTTCACCCTAATTATACTTACGGCAAAGACGGCTATGTGTTCTTTCATATGTCTAATGAAAATCCTGACCCTCATTATCTTGATTTATTTGCAAGATATATTTTGTATATGCAGAATTACTGTACAGAGAACGATATAGATTTCCTGTACTGCATAAACCCTGATAAAACCCAGGTTTACAGCCGGTATCTGCCTGAAGGGGCACATCTTACATTTTACCGTCAGAATTACCTGTTATCGCTTCTTAATAAATATAAAATCAATTATATGGATAATACAAAGATTCTTACAGATGCTTCTTATACTACACAGGTTTTCGACAAAAAATATGATGCGGGGCACTGGAATGAGACAGGCGCATACATTGGAATGAGTAACATACTTAAAACCCTTCATGACACCCACCCCGACATTCCCCTTAATAATGAGAATGATTACAACGTTACCGAAACAATTCACAAATACCTTCCTCTTTCATATTTTGAAATAAATGAACCCTCATTTACATATGAACGCAAAAATCCTGAAACAGTTGACGTAACTGATAAAGATACCAATATAATACTTGATGAAACTTACAGGGATTATTCACATTATATCAATACCGCACATCCTGAATATCCTAAAATCCTTATATTCAGAGGCAGTTACTTTCTTGCAAAAGAAAAGTTCATAAACGAAAGCTTTTCGGAAAGCATATTTGTACACAGCTATTATAATATATTTAATATGAAATACTTTATTGAAAAATTCAATCCGGATATTGTTCTGTTTGAATCAGTTGAATATGCGACAATTAATAGATACTTTCCAAAAAACAAACTTAAAAACGCAAGTCTTAAATAAGACTTGCGCTACAGACTTTACATTATAAAACAATTGCTGCCGCATACACGGCAGCAATTGCTGTTTTAATAAACATTATTGTTTATTCAGTCTGATTATTTAACAAGCTTAATTCTTCCGAAACAGCTTGGATCTGCATATGCATTATTAGTTGTATCATAAGCTGTAATTGTACCGGCTCTGGCTGGTATTGGTGTTCCTGCAGCAATATCATTACCATCTTTATCCTGAGCTTCTCCTTCTGTAGCCTCAGCTGTGTAACAATCGTTAACCTGAAGATCCATTCCCATAGTATCTCCTTCTGCATGTGCCTTCTGGAACTTAATAATCATTTCAACCATATAACCTGTTCCTTCGTTCTTCTGTACAGCATATGCTATTACATCAAACGGAGTTGTTCCCTCTGATGGCTCTTCAGCATTATTCTTACATGTGAACGCACTATCACTGACATCTACACGAATCTGAATTTCATCTGTCTCAGGACTGTATGCTCCAGGATGGTCAAAGTCTTCGTCAAGGAAAAATTCAACTGAGTCAGTACTGAAATGCTCTAATGTCCAACCACCATTATCTCTCTTAACAGCTGCAGGTGAAATATCAGTATCTTTTATATCAAAGAGTACATAGAGATAATTCTCACTCCAGATAGTATATGCCTGGGCTGACTGCCTGTTGTTAGCCTGAAGTTCTACTTTTTCCGCATTTCCTCTCCAATCAGGTACATTTGCATGAGTAAATTCTATTGATGGATTATCTCCATATGCATCTGTCCAGTATTTGGTATCTACCCATGTCATATTATGAGCTGCAGGATATAATTCACTTATCTTGTCTGCATCACTATCTGCATATACAGGATCAGCTTTCTTTACGGCAGCTGCTGCAAGAATTTCCTCTTCCTTATCAGTATAATAAGCTGTTGTAGGCTGTTCCATTGCCGGTTTAAGGTCAACAGCTCCAAGCACTGAAGCATCTTCTCCTGCTTTTACTGTTTCATCCTTAAGTTCAAACTGCTTTGTCTCCTCATTATACTCCATCTTGCTTCTTGTATCAAAGTAGTTGACTGTTGTACTTCCTTCATTAATCTGAATATCCATTACAACACTGTCTCCGACTTCCTTACCGGTAAGAGGAAGCTTAGCCTCTACACAGTATCCATTTTCAGCCTTTACAAGTTTAGCGTCTTCCGCACTGTCATCTTTCACAGTAACTGAAGTAATATCTTCTTTAGCTGCTTTATTATCTGATGCAAGGTAAATTGTTACTGAGTCATCATCCTTAGGTGCCTTCTCAACGTTAACTAATACATAGAATGCACTGTCATCCCACATCATTTTAGCGTTTGCAGCTGTAACTGTTGTTTCTCCGCCTCTTACACCGCTTTCTTTGGTTCTGTCAGTCATAAGATCTGAAGCAGCAAATACATCTACCCATGCATCATCTGCTGATTCTTTTCCATCGATAGTAACAGTTGTGTTTGTTGCAATCTTGGTAGCAGAAAGTGATTCATTCTTAGGCACATTTGATGGTGTAGGTGATGGCTTTGGTGTAGGTGATGGTCCCTTTGAAGGTGCAGCTGAAGGTGCTCCTGATGGATTTGTTCCTCCGTTATTACCTGTAGGAGCAGTTGTCTGTCCTGCATTCTGTCCGCCGCCATTAGGTGCTGTTGCGCCTGTTACAGTTACTTTACATACAAGCTTTTTCTTTGTCTTTCCTGCTTTATATGTAGCTGTAATCTTTGCGCTTCCTTCCTTTACGCCTTTAACAGTTGCCGTAGGCTTCTTAGCCTTTTTGTTTTTAGTTACCTTTGCTACCTTTTTATTGCTTGATTTCCATTTTACTTTAGCATTCTTGGCAGCTTTCTTAACCGTAAGCTTAATTGTGCTTCCTACTGCTACTGAAGCTTTAGCCTTAAGCTTAGGCTTTTTAGCTGCATCAGCAGAACCTGCCGGTGCAACAGTGATTACCATTGCTGCGCAAAGAGCAATAGCAATACCTTTTTTTAATGCTCGCATAGTATTCCCTCCTAGAAATATAATAATATAGCTATATAATTCGCTAGTAATACTATTATCTTATATTTTTTGCAATATGTCAATGTTTTTTCACAATGTATTTAAATTTTATTTAAAAATATGTAAAATATTCCACAAAAAAGCCATACACTACACTATAAGTTAAAATTAACGTGAACTTATACTTCTTCTGTGTGCAAAATAATACACCGTTCCTATGCACAGCATACCGCCAATCATATTGCCCACGGTTACGCATATAAGGTTCCTTACAGGCATACCCGAACATAATCCGGCACACTGTGCGGCAGTTATATTATAAAGCTCTTCCGCCTTTTTTACATAGTCTGGACTGGAAGCGGCAATCATACCTGCCGGAAGATAAAACATATTGGCAACACAGTGTTCAAATCCGCATATCACAAATGCTGATATTGGGAAAAACACAGCCAGTATCTTACCACACACATCTTTTGCAGCGCCGGACATAAGTATTGCCAGACATACAAGAATATTACACAGGATTCCGCTTACAATAGCCCTATCCGGCGACATAACTGCCTTTGCCAGGGCAACTTTAATAGTATATGCACCGAGTCCGCCCTGCGAATAATCAAGCTGTCCGGAATAAAACACAAGAACCGATATCAATACGGCGCCGATAAGATTTGAAAAATATACAGTAATCAGATTACAAAACATTCTTTTGACAGTTATTTTTTTATCCAAAAATGCCATTATCATGAGGTTATTTCCAGTAAAGAGCTCCGAACCCGTAAGGACTACCATCATAAGTCCTACAGGGAATACCGCTCCGGTAACAAGCCTTGCCAGGCCAACATCAGATATGCCATGCGCTGCAACACTGCTTGCCGCGCCGCCAAATGCAATAAATGCCCCTGCAAATATTCCAAGCATTATCATTTTAGCAATTGTAAGTTTAGATTTGGTTACTCCGCCGTTTATATTATTCTCAAGCACTTCGGCGGGAGTATATATCTGTTGTCCCATATATACATCTCCATTTCGTTTTGGAAATTATTTTATTAAAACCGAAAATTCGGATTCCGGATTTACCCGTATAGCTATACCTGTAACTTTACCTACACAATATCTGCCAAATTTATGCTCCCTGAGATTATTAAGCATAAGGTCCTTGTACTCCAGTATTGAAACATCTGATGCATCAAGTCCTGAATACAGATACAGGCTTTTTCCCGATTCATTCCTGTAAAAACGAGGCTGCATAACTTCTTTTTCCTCGGCAAAATATGTAACCTCAGCACTTATATGGTCTTTCGGCACCCTGACATCTGATATTATTTCACATAACTCCGGATAAGCTGATTCAATAGTAAGCGTCTTTATAATATTGTCTGCATAAATGTTCCTTATGATATCAATTGAAGATACCTCATAATCAACAGACCTTGTGATTATGTCGGAATCCGGAAGATATACGTCACTAATATATTCGTATGAACTGTATTCAGCCAGAGCCATTCCTGTTCCTATTCCTCCCAGTAATACTCCTGCAATAAGCATTATGCATATAATCTGGTTTATACGTGCAACCTTTATGGGCCTCCGGGTTAACATACGGTAAAAGAATATCGCTGCCGCGCCAAGTATAAGCACGCTTCCCACAAGCACAAGCATAACCCCTGAAAGAGGGTAGCCTCTTGTAAGAAGAACGATGCACACCCCTGTCATAAACAACATAAACAATACGCTAAGGCCTGTAGCTGTCGTAAACAGCAATATCAGTATCTTTCGCAGCCATTTCATAATTACTGCAGACACATCCCTGAATTTTCTTTTAAGCATATTATTTTTTTCTTCATTATATGTATTCTTAGGAGTTACCTCTTTTTCTTTACCGTTTTTTAACCGTTTCCCAAAGAATCCGTTAAATCCGGTCGCCACATTTGAATTTACATGATATGCTTCAAGTATTCCGTCAATAAGTTCATCTATATTGCCAAGAGTATTTATCGCTTCCTCCTCAGTCATTCCTTCGCTTATTTTCATATCAATATGCTGACTGTATTCCCCTGCTATATCTGAAATTTCACTATCCTGCAGTACAGACAATTCTTTATTAATTATTGCTAAAAACTCGGCTTTATTCATGACCCTTTCTCCTTTAAAAATTTACTGACTTTATCTGAAAACTCAATCCACTCCGCTTTAAGCTCGCTTCTATGCAGTATGCCTGTTGCAGTAATATGATAATACTTACGCGGCGGTCCCTCGTTTGACTCCTGCAGATAAGTTTCAAAATAATGTTCATTAGTAAGTCTCTTAAGAAGCGGATATATCGTTCCTTCATTTACATCCACAACTTTAGACACTTCCTGAACAAGCTCATAGCCATACATATCCTTACCATGTACCGACTCCAATACAATCAGTTCCAGCACACCTTTCTTAAACTGAACATTCACATTTTCACCTCCCGCAGTGTTAAAAATAAATTACTTAATATTAATAATACACATACTATTTTATAGTGTCAAATAATCTTTTATATCAAATGTTCAATAAGGTAAATAACAAATTCGACTTTTTTTGCATAAAATAAATTAATCAGCTTATTATGGGGTGACTATATGTATTTTATTATTTTATTTCTATTGCTTACCGCATCTGTATGCCTTATTATTTTTCATTTCAGGAAAAAGAAAATAATATGTAAGATAAAATGTATGTCAATAGCAGAAAAATGCCATATTTTAAATGAACTTGCAAAGCCTTTCGGTTACCGTTATGACGTTATACAGGATATATTTACAAGCAGAACCGACGCATGGCAGAAAGATTATGGGTATTCAGTACTTTATGATAAGGCGGCGCCATTTTTCAATATGGTATTTGACTGTTTCAGGGTGTATTTTAACTACGATGGCCGAACATGGCTCATAGAATTCTGGAAAGGCCAGTACGGAATAAACACCGGAAGCGAAGTCGGCATATATTATACCGATAAAATCATTTCTCCCGATTCATACAAAACGACATGGTTTAAAGCGGCAGACAAAAACGATTATATCGATATATCATCCTGCCTGTATTACAGGGGACATTTGATTACACACCTCCGTAAACTGCACTGGTGGCTTACAACTTTTTTACCTGGAAAATTTTCAAAGCCCAGTGAGCTGTCTATGAAAGTTGTACTGCGTTTTAAAGACTTTGAAATGTGCGCCTCATTCATAAATGCCCTGAATAAAGCATGCTGTAAAGTATCTGTTTCAGACTTGTGCATTAATTTCATGGACATTTCATTTATATTTGAACGCTCCAATACAAAAATCAACCCTTTAAAACGTATTTTTATATGGTATGTACAGTGTAAAAACAGAATTTTCTGCACCCTTTACCGTTTTGTAACCAGACCTTTCTGCAGTACCCTGGACAGACTTCTGTACCTGTATTATTATCTTCCTTTTGCTTTTAATAAAACAACCGCAATTAAACATTACAGGAAAAGGAGAAACTAATATGGGTTACCGGAGACGTATTACCAAATCATTTAAAAATGTTCCCGTGCTGCCGGTAAACGCGCAGTCCCGTTATGTGCTGTTTTCAGACTGCCACCGCGGCAATGGTACCAATAACGATAATTTTCTGAAAACGCAGCACCTTTATTTTGCGGCGCTTGAACATTATTACAGAAAAGGATTTACCTATATAGAACTTGGGGATGGCGATGAACTCTGGGAAAACAGAAGCATGAACCAGATTAAGGAAGTACACAACAATGTTTTCTGGCTGCTTTCCCTGTTTTATAAAGAAGACCGCCTTTACATGCTGTACGGAAACCATGATATGGAAAAGAAACTCTGTTCATTTCCCAAAAAAAATTTTTCCACATATTTCTGTACATCAAGCCAGTCTTTTTCCAGTCTCTGTCCAGACATCAAATTTTATCCGGGCATTATACTTAAGGATTACTGTAATGGTACATGCCTTTATCTTACCCACGGGCATCAGGCGTCCAGTCTTAATTCCACGCTTTGGAGGCTTGGCCGGTTTCTTGTAAGATATGTATGGAAACCGTTAGAACAAATCGGCATACTCGACCCTACCAATGCCGCAAAAAACTATACCGTAAAAAAACGTTCAGAGCAAAGACTGAATACATGGGCGGAAGAAAACAATAAAATCCTTATTACGGGCCATACGCACCGCCCAATATTAAATGAAGCTCCCTCGCTTTATATCAATACGGGAAGCTGTGTACACCCAAGATGTATCACCTGCATTGAACTTGAAAACGGAACGCTTACACTTGTGAAATGGTTTATGGGCACACGTAAAAACGGCGATTTTTACCTCGAAAGGGAAGCCTTGTCCACACGCACATTATCCGGTTATGATAAAATACTTTAAAAATATTTTATATGTGCTATAATAACTGATAAATTATAGCTATCTGGAGGCTGATATGAACATTATAATTGTGGGCTGCGGAAAAGTTGGCAATACCCTTACAGAGCAGTTAAGCAGTGAAGATAATGATGTAACTGTAATAGACAGGAATTACTCTGCGGTACAGACTCTTGCAGACAAATACGATATTATGGGCATTGTGGGCAGCGGAACCGACCATAATGTATTAAATGAAGCAGGCGTAAAAAACGCAGACCTTCTTATTGCAGTAACAGGCTCAGACGAAAGGAACCTTCTCTGTTGCCTTATTGCCAAAAAAGCAGGTAACTGCCAGACCATAGCCCGCGTAAGGAATCCCGAATTCAACCATCAAATCAGATATATTAAAGAAGAACTTGGACTCGCAATGATAATTAACCCGGAATATGCGGCGGCAAGGGAGATTTCCAGGATTCTCGGTTTCCCGTCTGCAATCAAAATAGAGACTTTCGCAAAAGGCCGTGTAGAAGTCCTCAAATTCCGTATTCCCGCCGATTCAGTTCTTGACGACCTTAAAGTCAGCGAGATTACGACAAAACTCCACTGCAATGAAGTCCTCATATGCACTGTGGAGCGTGGCGAACAGGTCACTATCCCTGACGGTAATTTTATCCTTAAGGAAAAAGATGTTGTATCAATAGTAGCCTCACCCAAAAAGGCAAAATTATTTTTCAAAAGAATCAGAATCCAGACTAATCAGGTAAAAGATACGATAATTATCGGAGGCGGTAAAATCACCTTTTATCTGACACAGCTGCTTCTTTCAATGGGTATTGACGTTAAAATCATTGAAATCAACCGTACCCGCTGCGAAGAACTCAGCGAACTTCTTCCACAGGCAACCGTCTTATGCGGAGACGGCGTAAACAAAGAGCTTCTTATGGAAGAAGGGCTTGCAAGGGCTGATTCTTTTGTTACGCTTACCAATATGGATGAAGAAAATATTCTTTTATCACTGTTTGCCAAAAGTAAAAATAGTAATATGAACGTTATTACAAAAATCAACAGTATTGATTTTGACGAGGTAATAAATAACCTCGATTTGGACAGCATTATTTATCCAAAGCATGTAACGGCGGAAAATATAGTACGTTTTGTACGCGCGATGAAGAATTCTATCGGAAGCAATGTGGAAACTCTGCACCATCTGGTAGACAATAAGGTGGAAGCTCTGGAGTTCTGCATAAGGGAAAACGCCCCTGTACTTAATATTCCGCTTGAAAAACTCAGGCTTAAAAGCAACCTGTTAATCGGCTGTATCAACAGAAACGGAACCATTATTACCCCTAAAGGACAGGACATGCTCATGATGGGCGATACTGTAATTGTTATTACTACAAACAAGGGGCTTAATGATATCAAAGATATTTTGAAAGATTGAGAGAATATGCGCCATGAATTACAAAATGATTATCCAGATGTTAGGTCAGGTATGTTTATTTGAAGCACTGTTTATGATACTTCCGCTGGCAGTATCAATAATCTACAGGGAACCCGATGGCTTTGCCTATTTAATAGTCATGGTATTCTGTATACTCTTTGGCTTCCTGTCCTCAAGGATAAAAGTCAGAAACAAAACAATATATGGCAGGGAAGGACTTGTAATTGTTTCCTTAAGCTGGATTATATTAAGTATATTCGGCTCTCTTCCTTTTTTTATGTCGGGAGATATACCTCATTTCCCTGATGCACTTTTTGAAACTGCATCGGGCTTTACTACTACAGGTTCAAGTATCCTTACCGATGTAGAAGCGCTTTCAAAAACCAATCTGTTCTGGAGAAGCTTTACCCACTGGATTGGCGGTATGGGAGTACTTGTATTTATTCTTGCATTTCTTCCCATGAAAACAGGCAGCGCCGGCATGCGTATCATGCGCGCGGAAAGTCCCGGGCCAAGTGTAAGCAAACTTGTTCCCAAAGTTAAAACCACTGCCATGATACTTTATTCAATATATCTGTCAATGACTGTAATTCAGATTATCGTACTTTTGTTCGCCGGCACTCCTTTATTTGATGCGCTCATACTTTCATTTGGTTCTGCCGGAACGGGCGGCTTTGCCATTAAAAATGACGGCCTTGCAAGTTATACAAACCTGCAGCAGTCTATAGTAACCATAGCTATGATATTATTTGGCGTTAACTTTAATGTATATTATCTTCTGCTCAGGAAAAGGGCTTCACAGGCGTTTAAGATGACCGAAGTCCGGGTTTATCTTGTAATTATTGCAATATCGATATTATTAATTACAATAAATGTAGCCCCCCTGTTTCCATCAGTATATGAGGCATTCCACCATACTGCATTTCAGGTGACCTCTATTATTACCACTACAGGATTTTCTACCAGGGACTTTAATATGTGGCCTCCTTTGTCACAGACCATACTTGTCATAATAATGTTTATAGGAGCATGCGCCGGAAGTACCGGAGGCGGTATTAAAGTATCCAGAATTATACTTCTTTTAAAGGGCGTAAGGAAAGAAATCCTTATGACCTGTCATCCCAGAAGCGTTAAAAAACTGAAAATAGACGGACATTCAGTAAGCCATGAAGTTATACGTTCAATAAATGCATTTATAATAATATACGCCGTTATATTTGTAATATCATTATTAATTATATCCTTGGATTCCATGGACCTTGTAACTAATTTTACTGCTGTTGCCGCTACGCTTAATAATATAGGGCCCGGACTTAATGTAGTGGGTCCTACGGGAAATTTCAGCAGTTTTTCCGATTTGTCCAAATTTGTACTTATGTTTGACATGCTGGCAGGACGTCTCGAACTGATGCCGATGCTTATATTATTTGTACCGTCAACATGGAAAAAATAATTAAAGGAGGTGATATTATCATGCATTACGATTACAAAACCAAAAATACATGTTCACAGGTAATAAGTTTTGATATAAACGGAAATATCATTACCAATATTTCATTTATCGGAGGATGCAACGGCAACCTTAAGGCAATTGCCAAACTTGTTGACGGATGGACCGTAGATGAAATTGAGAGCAAACTTTCCGGTAATACATGCGGTATGAGGCCTACCTCCTGCGCCGACCAGTTAGCTAAAGCAGTCCGGGAAGCATATAATGCAAGTATTGCTTAACAGGTAATTATAAGCTGCCGGTACCGCAAATGTCTATGGTACCGGCAGACAATACAATTATATACAGATTCTATAAATTCCTCATTTTGCGCTCATAGCAGTCCAGATCTATCTCATATATAGAATTATCATCTATTATAACCTTAGACCTCGTTTCTTTATTCTGTCCGCCGGCGCCGGTTTTATTGTACTTATGGTTATCGTCTGACTTTCCTGTACAGGTACTGTTATAAAATTTCTTATAATTTCTCATAATCTCTCCCACATCTCTCTTTTATAAGGCTGTCTATATTATTGTATGAGCCTGTATGGGATTGTGTCACCTTAACTGTAAAAATCCTTTATACCTGAAATGGTTGCCGTCATACCTTTAAATAGCATGTCCGTAATTGTAACAGCCGCCATCGCTTCAACAACAACAACCGCCCTCGGAACTATAACAGGGTCATGCCTTCCTTTAATCTCTATATCTGTCTGCTCACCCGATTTAGTAACACTTCTTTGTTTAGCCGCAACCGACGGGGTAGGTTTAAATGCCGCCCTGAATATGAAATCACTTCCGTCGCTTATGCCGCCGAGCACGCCCCCAGAGTGGTTTGACAATTTAATTACCTTTCCGTCTTTTATTCCGAACTCATCATTATTTCCAGTACCAACAGATGACGCCGCCTTAAAGCCGTCTCCTATCTCAATTCCTTTTACGGCGCCTATTGACATTACCGCCTTTGCTATATTAGCGTCAAGTTTGTCAAATACGGGGTCGCCTATACCTGCCGGAAGTCCCCTTACGATACATTCCACAACGCCCCCTGCCGAGTTCTTTTCCTCTGCGCATTTTTTCAGGTATTCCTCTGCTCTTGCCGAAGCTTCCCTGTCGGGCATATATACCGGACTTTCTTTTATGTAATCCATATCTTTATTATTATCAGACACACTTACCGGACCTATGCTTTTGGTATAAGCGTTTACTGATATGCCAAGTTCTTCAAGTATAAGCATCGCAACCGCGCCGGCTGCTACCCTTCCTATGGTTTCACGTCCTGAGGAACGTCCTCCTCCCCTGTAATCCCTGAAACCATATTTCATATCAAATGTATAATCAGCATGTCCGGGTCTGTAATATGATGCAATCTCAGTATAATCAGCCGACTTATGGTCCTTATTAACTACAAGCATAGATATCGGCGTTCCTGTCGTCTTTCCTTCAAATACACCCGAAAGAATCTTTATCTCATCATCTTCACTGCGTCTGGTTGAATATTTTATCGCGCCGGGTTTTCTTCTGTCCATATACTTCTGAATCAATTCCTCATTTACACGGACCCCTGCAGGGCAGCCGTCAACCACAACTCCGACTGCAGTTCCATGCGACTCGCCCCATGTTGTAATCCTAAATATATCACCAAATACCGAACCTGCCATATTAACCTCCTGTAACCTGCTTATCTTACCCTGTCAGTAAGACCCACTTTTTTCTTTACCTTACGAAGCGTCTTATTGGAGAAATAGAACGCTTTCTCATCATTTGCCCCAATAACCCTGTCAAGATATTCCTTATCATTCTTTATCGCTTCAAACCTCTCCTGCATTGGCGCAAGAAGTCCTGCAACCGCTTCACCGACAGCAGCTTTAAAATCTCCATAGCCAACTCCGGCAAATTCTGCTTCTATATCTTTCATATCTTTTCCTGTCACGGCGCTGTATATATCCATAAGATTTGATATACCCGGTTTCTCTTTAACGTCATAATGTACCTGTGTATCGGAATCAGTAACTGCACGTTTGAATTTACGCCTTATGGTATCAGCATCATCCATAAGATATATGCTTGCATTGGGATTTTCATCGGATTTGGACATCTTCTTTTCCGGATTCTGAAGGCTCTTAACTCCTGCTCCTATCTTACCTGTATATGGCTCCGGAATTGTAAACACATCGCCGTAGATTCCATTAAATCTCTGCGCAATATCCCTTGTTATTTCAAGGTGCTGGAGCTGGTCCTTTCCCACGGGCACAACATTCGCCTGATATAAAAGGATATCGGCTGCCATAAGTACAGGGTATGTATACAGCCCTGCATTTATATTATCAGAATGTTTTGAAGCCTTGTCTTTAAACTGTGTCATTCTGTTTAATTCACCCATATAAGTATAACAGTTAAGTATCCAGCTAAGTTCCGCATGCGTTGATACATGAGACTGGAAATATATGCAATTCTTTTCAGGGTCAAGGCCTGCCGCTACATAAAGGGCAAACAGATTACGCGCCCTCTGCCTGAACTCTGCCGGATTCTGTCTTACGGTAAGAGAATGTAGGTCCATTACTCCGAAAAAGCACTCATATTCTTCATTAAGCGTCTTCCAGTTTCTTAATGCCCCCAGGTAATTACCAAGCGTAAGGTTTCCCGTTGCCTGCATCCCACTGTAAAGAATCTTTTTCTTATCTTCCATATTTATTTTCCTCCTGTATATTATTTGTATCCATATCATAAATTCGTTATCGCACACATTATATGTATTGGTAAACCATGTAATGCAGTGCGATAACGGTTAATTATCACCTGTTCTTAATAAAACTTTTCATCATTTCGACCTTCGCTTTTTCTTCCGGGCTCATACCGCTTGTCATTGCTTCTATAAGTATATCTGTTTCTTCCTTTGAAAAGGACATATTATTCTTTCTCATGCCAGATATTGCCGCCATAATGAGCGCCGCCGAATCATTGATTCCTTTTCCTGCGCTGTTTTTAATCAGTTCCTCGATTATAGCTTTTTTCCCCATATCCATATTAAGCCACATTGGATTATTCATCCAGGAATTATTCATACAGCTTCCCCCTGTCCGGAATTCTGCATACGGCTTACCTGATTAAACATATCCTGTTGTTCAGGCGACAACTGTGACATAAGGAAATCCATCATGCCGGCTTCACTGCTGTTTTTATATGCCTGCATATAATTTCTGTATCTTCTGTAAAGGTTCTGTGCCCTTATAAAATTAAGTACCATATTTACGGTTTCCTGCTCCGGCTCATTACAGTACTGCCGCACGCTTTCCATCATCCCTTCGACATCTCCGACCGTCTCCATATTACATGCCCTTATCTCTTCCTCTTCATCTTTCTGCATATATAATGCAAGTTCTTCCGCCTGGATAAGTATCTGCATGGGTTTTCTAAGCCTCGGAGCCGTATACGGCATTGCAGCCTTTAGCATATTTACCTGACGATTCTGCATATTAAAACCATCTCATTTATAATAATATTTCATATTAATTTATGCAATAGGCTAATTTAAGATTCACATATTTCCTGTAATATCTCCGGTTTTATCCGGATTTATTCCGGATAATGAAGCCTGTCGGAAGTAATATTATAAAGTACCTCTTTAAGATATTTGTCCGCAAGATACTTTGCCATCGGAAGATTCATATCCATATAATTGCCACATTCAGCAGGATGCGCTCCAGGAACTTCTCCCGAATAATCACGTATAAATTCATACATTTCCGTAACAAGCCCGGTAATATCCCCGGACTCATAATCGCCTGCAAGAATAAGGTAAAATCCTGTTCTGCACCCCATAGGTCCAAAGTACACCGTCTTCTTACTCCACTCGTCATGATTTCTCAGATAAGTTGCAGCAAGATGCTCTATGGTGTGACATTCCGCCGTATTCATTACAGGCTCAAAATTCGGCCTCGTCATCCTTATATCAAATGTTGTAAGGACTTCTTTTCCGACAGTATCTTTCCTTGATACATACACTCCCGGAAGAAGCCTCATATGGTCAATTGTAAAGCTTGCTATAAGTTCCATTTATAATTCCCCTTTTTTTATAATATTATTACAGCAAAATCCTGCTGCAAGAATTACCCAGAATAATGGCGCGGTACACACCGACGAATCATTTGACAATCCGCATACCATATATCCAATACTACCCGCAAATACCGATATACATATAAATTCCACGCCTGACACCGTTTTAATATTTCTGATTATGCGTATGCTTCTTATAAAATATACAGCATACAGAAAAAGAAATACTATAAGCGACAGAATTCCTGTCTGTACGGCTGTCTGAAGATACATATTGTGCGGTCTTGTAACAACGGCTCCGCTATAACCATTGTTTATAAGAGACAGATAATCGTTATTTGGAAATTCATATATAAAATTGTCAGAACCACATCCGATAAGAATATTATCAGAAAGAAGCGGTATTGTCTCCGACCATATATAACCCCTGTGCGATGCCAGATTATCTTTTAATTTTAACACTGCATTTTCAGAACTTCCTATATCATCCGTATATTTGCCATATACGTTACGGTAATAATATTTCCCGCTCTCATTATCATTTGTAAAAAACAAAACCACATTTCCGCATATTATATCAAAACCTCTCATGCCTTCTTCCGATACCCCTGTTTTAAAATACAGGCCGGCATATTCCGTATCAGGATATTTAACCGTATATGTATCTCCTGATTCTGAAAGCTCTATAACATTCATATTATCATCATAAAGCGATATATCCGTATCTTGTCCCGTTATACTGCTTTTGACATGAAGTTTCTTTCCGTTTATACATATATCAACCCCCTCCTCCGTAACATCCATGTATTCAAGAGGATAAGAATTATCATGCTCAATGCTGTTTATACCTACATACGCCGATACTGCAGCTGTGGCTATGATAATAGTACACAAAAGAATATGCCCCGCCTTTTTGTTACGTATGTATATGCATACAAGCACAAAGACTGTTACCGTTATAATCAGCGCATATGCCCCTGCCTCAGACTGCGAGCCGGCAACGCACATTACAAGCATTATTGCCGTTACCGCCGATACAATGCGGAACCATATATTTTTTATGGCAAATATTCCTGCCAAACACATTGGAAACATAAGCGCTGTATATACTCCCGTATAGTTAGGATTGTACAATGTCATATATACCCTGCCCTCGCCAAACGAAGAAGATATCTGCGACGGATTAATACTGCTGAATACTGATATAAGGCTCTTACCCGCATATGATGTAAAAAAGTCAGCTCCAAACCATTGCAGCGCCCCAATAAGAGACATTACAAAAGCTCCGGGCACTACAATCTTAACGAATGTAATAACAGCCTTTCCATCATCAAGCACACAATAAGTATATATAAATATTATTACATATGAAACAATTACAGTTACCGGCTCATGCTGAGCATAACCCCCAAAGAATGCATCTTTGGGATTATGCGCAAATACTGCTGACAAAACTGACAAAACGGTATATAATAACAGAGATATAAGTATCATACCGTCTATATGTTTATCTCTATACAGACAGGTTATAAGCATTACAAACATAATTATGGCAGTAATTATTATACCATACATTTTATATATAAGGAAAAAATCATATTCCGTACCGTTTTTGGAAAACCAGTCGTATCCTGAAAGCCCGCTGTCTGTGACAACAATCTGAACCAGAAACGGAATAATGCACAATATAATAAATAACGGAATATATTTTAACGTATTTTTCCCGGTCAATGTGCTTTCCTCCCGTACCGTAACATGTATAACATTATACAGGCCGCAGGAAAAAATAACAATACCTTATGTTTTTACACTATTTACATATTGACAATTGAATTAAAAGTATTGTTTAATTAAGTCAAATGGGTAAAATGAGGGGTACTATATGGACAACAGCGATAAATATACAAAAGTTGATTTTACCAAAGAAATGAAAAAAGAATATCAGATTCTCGCTCCGGACATTTTTCCAATGCACATGAAACTTCTGAAAAGAGTTTTTAATCTTTACGGATATAATTTGACAGTTCTTCATTACCAGGGAAAAAAAGTTATAGACACAGGATTACAATATGTACATAATGATATGTGCTATCCTGCAATATGCTCAATAGGACAGCAGCTATATGCATTGACGTGCGGCGACTTTGACCCGCATAAAGTAGCGCTTATACAGTTTCAGACCGGAGGCGGATGCCGTGCTTCCAATTATATTAAGCTGCTCAGGAAGGCCCTTAAAAATATGGGAATGGAATATGTGCCGGTGATATCTTTAAGTTTTTCAGGGCTGGAAAAATTCAGCGGTTTTAAGCTTACAATACCGATGTTATATAAAGGAATTATGTCAATTGTCTACGGCGATATGCTTATGCTTCTTAAAAATCAGGTCAAACCTTACGAAAAAGAAGCAGGCGCCTCGGACAGGGTTGTAGACAAATGGGTAGATATACTCAAAGACCAGTTCAAACATAACCGCGGTCTTGGCACGCGCGGAATGAAACGTAACCTTAACAGCATAGTTGCTGATTTTCATAACATACCAAGAGATAATGTTAAAAAAGTAAAAGTCGGCATAGTCGGCGAAATATACGTAAAGTACTCACCTTTTGGCAATAATAACCTGGAAGATTTTCTTGCATCACAGGATTGTGAAGTTATGGTTCCCGGCGTACTGGGATTTGTCCAGTATACATTCAGCAACAGAATCATTGACCACAATCTGTACGGCGGCAGCAGGGCGGCGCTCCTTGCAGGAAAATTTCTTGAAAAAATGGCACGTAAGATAGAAACATTAATGATAGATGCATTAAGCGGGTATGATGATTTTACTGCGCCTTCAAGTTTTGAAGAAATCAAACTGCTTGCAGATAAAGTAATAGACCGCGGCGTCAAAATGGGTGAAGGCTGGCTTCTGCCGGCTGAGATGGTGGAACTTATTGAAAAAGGTTATAATAATATAATATGCGCACAGCCTTTCGGCTGTCTGCCTAACCATATAGTTGGAAAAGGAGTAATCCGTACATTAAAGGAACTGTATCCTTATTCCAACGTTTGTCCTATAGATTATGATGCGGGAGCAACTGCAGTCAACCAGGAAAACAGAATCAAACTTATGCTTTCGGTTGCGCGCGAACAGCTTGCTGATAATAATTAAAATAACCGGCAAAGGAAGTTAATTGTGAAAAAGATAGGTCTTGATGTAGGAAGTACAACAATAAAATGTGTTGTGCTCGATGAAAAGAACAATATACTGTACTCGACATATGAAAGACATATGTCAAAAATAATAGAGATGACACATTCTCTTCTTAATAAAATATCAGAAAAATTTCCTGATGAGGAGATGTCACTTGTCATATCCGGTTCTGCCGGAATGGGAATGGCAAATGACCTTGGAATTACATTTACCCAGGAAGTCTATGCAACAAGAACTGCCGTTAATACATATCTTCCGGGTACTGATACAGTAATAGAGCTCGGCGGCGAGGATGCAAAAATACTGTTTCTCTCTAACGGACTTGAAGTAAGGATGAACGGAAGCTGCGCAGGGGGAACAGGCGCATTCATAGACCAGATGGCCTCGCTTATGGACATTTCCATTGATGAACTTGACAGCCTTGCTGCCAAACATGACAAAATATATACCATTGCCTCAAGATGCGGCGTGTTTGCCAAGACCGATATCCAGCCGCTTATTAATCAGGGAGGGCGTATCCCCGATATAGCTGCAAGTATTCTTTATGCAGTTGTAAACCAGACAATAGGCGGACTTGCGCAGGGACGTGAGATTAAGGGCAAAATAGTATACCTCGGCGGTCCTCTTACGTTTATTTCAGAACTGCGGAAAAGTTTTGACGACGTACTTAAAATTAAAGGAATATGTCCTGAAAATTCCCTTTACTACGTTGCCATAGGCGCGGCATTATCACCGGATAATGTATCCTATAACTTAAAGGAACTTTCAGAACGCATATCAAATTACACTGTTACTGCAGGTTACGTAAGCTGTAAACCCCTGTTTAATTCTGACAGTGAATATAAAGAATTCAAAGAGCGTCACAGCCATGATTCGGATAACATACATGAAATAACCGCTCCGGCTAAGAAAATGTATCTTGGAATAGATGCCGGTTCAACTACAATTAAAGCTGTGCTTTGCGATGAAGAGGGTAACTATTTCCATTCAAGCTATCAGCCTAACAGCGGTAATCCTGTTCCGCATATAAAGGAATTTCTTGAAAATCTGTACAGGGAATTTCCTGATATCAATATTGTGGCTTCGGCAGTTACCGGATATGGTGAAGACATAATTAAAAATGCATTTAAGATTGATTACGGAATTGTAGAAACTATCGCGCATTATACTGCCGCCAGAAAATTCCGTCCTGACGTTGACTTTATTATTGATATTGGCGGTCAGGATATCAAATGTTTTAAAATACATAACGGAGCTATTGATAATATATTTTTAAATGAAGCCTGCTCTTCAGGCTGCGGTTCTTTTTTGCAGACATTTGCAGGAGCGCTCGGCTACAGTATGGAAGAATTTACTTCCCTTTCTATAACTGCCGACAAGCCTGTCGACCTCGGTTCACGCTGTACTGTTTTTATGAACAGTTCGGTAAAACAGGCGCAGAAAGACGGAACTTCGGTAAATAACATACTTGCAGGCCTTTCAATAAGCGTTGTAAAAAACGCCCTGTATAAAGTAATCCGCTGCACAAACCCTGACAGCCTTGGAAATAATATAGTTGTACAGGGAGGAACATTCCTTAATGACGCCGTACTGCGCGCATTTGAGCAGGAGACAGGCAGGAATGTTATAAGACCGCATATATCGGGCATAATGGGCGCATACGGAGCCGCCCTCTACGCCATGAAACGCTCCAAAAAAGAAGGGCACAGCAGTGTACTTACCGCATCTGAGCTTGCCGGCTTTACACATGATGTAAAGGCAATAGTTTGTAATGGATGTAACAACCACTGCAGGCTTACAATAAATACATTTGACGGAAACAGAAAATTTATTGCGGGCAACAGATGTGAAAAACCGCTTAATCTTCCCGTAAAAAAGGTTCATTATGACCTTTACGATTATAAAAACGAACTTCTTATGAAATACCGCGCGAACAAAATAGAGGAAGGACGTCCTACCATTGGAATCCCTATGGTACTTAATATGTACGAACTGCTTCCATTCTGGCATACATTATTTACAAAGCTTGGATTTAACGTTATTGTATCTCCGGTATCTACAAGAAGTCTTTTTATAAACGGACAGCAGACTATACCATCGGATACCATATGTTTCCCTGCAAAACTTGCACACGGGCACATTGACGCGCTTATCAATTCCGACTGCGATGCGATATTTTATCCGTGCATGAGTTATAATGTAGATGAAAAACTTGGAGACAATCATTATAACTGTCCGGTTGTAGCCTATTATCCGGTCGTAATAAACGCCAATGTAAAAGCGTTGAAAGATAAAATATTTATTAAAGACTTTGTAGGCATACACAGGAAAAAAGATTTTCCTGCGCATTTTAAGAAAATACTCGATAATTACGGTTATCATTTTTCCTTAAAGCAGATTAAAGAAGCTTCATCTGCAGCGTATAAAGAATATGACGGGCATATGGCCGCTCTTGAGCGTAAGGCTGATGAATACATGGAAATTGCAAGGAAAAACAATCTTCCGGTTATAGTACTCGCAGGACGCCCGTACCATATCGACCCTGAAGTAAACCACGGAATCAACCGTATTATATGTAACCTTGGCGCAGTAGTACTTACCGAAGACAGTATAAGCCGAAAGGAAAAGAAATTCCGTACCGGGGTACTGAATCAGTGGACTTACCATTCAAGGCTCTATGCTGCCGCCAAATACGTTACCGAACAGAAAGATATCAACATGAACCTCGTACAGCTTGTATCATTCGGATGCGGGGTAGACGCCGTTACCTCAGATGAAACAAGGTCAATAATCGAATCTGCCGGAAAAATATACACCCAGATTAAAATAGACGAGGTTAATAACACCGGAGCCGTAAAAATAAGGCTTAGAAGCCTGTTTGCATTATTTGATAACTGATGATTCATATTGTATCAAAAAGGAGTAAGTAAATGAAAATATTTAATACGCTTAACAACCGCAAAGAAGATTTTATTCCAATTGAAGAAGGCAAAGTAAGGATGTATGTGTGCGGACCAACAGTATACAATTACATCCATATAGGCAATGCCCGTCCAATGATTGTATTCGACACTGTTCGCCGTTACCTTGAATATAAAGGATACGACGTAAATTATGTATCCAACTTTACAGACGTTGACGACAAAATCATTGCCAGGGCAAATGAAGAGGGCGTATCTGCCGCAGAGATTGCAAAACGTTATACCCAGGCAGCAATAGATGATATGAACGGCCTTAACGTAATGCCTGCAACCACACATCCGAAAGCCACTGAAGAAATAGACGGAATGATAGATATGATACAGACCCTTATTGATAAAGGATATGCTTATGAAAAAAACGGCACCGTATTTTACCGTACAAGAAAATTTGCAGGTTACGGCAAACTTTCCGGTAAAAATCTCGACGACCTTGAAGCAGGCGCGCGTATCGCAATAGATGATGAAAAAGAGGATGCTATGGATTTTGTCCTATGGAAGCCAAAAAAAGAAGGAGAGCCTTACTGGACTTCACCATGGGGAGACGGCAGACCCGGATGGCATATAGAGTGCTCTGTAATGAGCAATAAATATCTTGGCAAACAAATAGATATACACGCCGGCGGAGAAGATTTAATTTTCCCTCATCATGAAAACGAGATTGCACAGAGCGAAGCGGCAAACGGGACCACATTCTCCAACTATTGGATGCACAACGCATTTTTAAATATTAATAACCACAAAATGTCAAAATCAGCAGGCAACTTCTTTACTGTAAAAGACATTGCCGAAAAATATCCGCTTCAGGTTCTGAGATTTTTTATGCTGAGCGCACACTACAGAAGTCCTCTTAACTTCAGCGATGAATTAATGCAGGCGGCAAAAAACTCACTTGAAAGAATACTTACGGCAGTATTTAACCTGTCATACCTGGAGAATTCCGCAAAAGAAACTGCATACTCTTCTTCGGACCAGGATTTCAAAAAACAGCTTGCTTCTTACAAAAATAATTTTGAAGCTGCGATGGAAGATGATTTTAATACTGCAGATGCAATATCGGTTATATTTGAAATTGTACGTCTTGCCAACTCATATCTTTCTGCAGACAAACCACAGTCGCTTATTACGGAAACAAAAAATCTGATTATTTCATTATGCGACATACTTGGAATTATATGCGAGCAGGACAATTCCCTGCCTGACGAGGATATTGAAAAACTTATAAATGAGCGCAATCAGGCCAGAAAAAATAAAGATTTTGCACGCGCAGACCAGATTCGCGATGAACTCGCCAAAAAGGGCATACAATTAGAAGATACAAGAGAAGGTGTAAGATGGAAAAGGACATAAATAATCTTCCGGACCTTATATGTGAAGAATATTCATTAAAATATCATAACCCATCATCCCTTTCACCACTTACACTTGCTTTTATAGGCGATACAATATTTGACCTTATAGTACGCACGCGTGTAATAGAGTGTGGAAATGCGCCTGTAAGGAAACTTCATCATACGGCATCATCACTTGTAAATGCAGGTACCCAGGCAAAAATAGCAAGAGAGATTACGCCTCTGTTTACAGAAGAAGAAATGAATATATTCAAACGGGGCCGTAACGCCAAATCATATACTACTGCCAAAAATGCCGATATCAATGATTATAAAATTGCAACCGGCCTTGAAGCTCTTTTGGGATGGCTTTACCTAAGCGGCAGAATGTCCAGGGTATATGAGCTGATACTCCCCATACTGCCCGATTATGAAGTAAGGTACCAATAACTATTCCCGAATATTATTTACGGAGGAAAGCAATGCGATATGAAGAATCTGTATGTGAAGGCAGAAATCCTGTAATTGAAGCCTTCCGCTCCGGTAAAACCATTGACCGGATATTTGTTTTAGAGGGATGCCATGACGGTCCCATCCAAACTATAATAAGAGAAGCAAAAAAGAGAAATACCCTGATAAATTATGTAAAAAACACACGTCTTGACCAGATGTCTGAAACAGGAAAACATCAGGGTGTGATTGCTTATATGGCAGCTTACGAGTATGCGGAGGTACAGGATATCCTTGACGCCGCTGAAGCCGCAAATGAGCCGCCTTTTATCATACTTCTCGACGGAATAGAGGACCCGCATAACCTGGGCGCGATAATACGTACAGCAAATCTGTGCGGCGCACATGGAATCATTATACCCAGACATGGCGCATGCGGTCTTACGGCTGCAGTAGCAAAGGCATCCGCCGGAGCTATAAATTATACTCCTGTTGCCAAGGTCACTAATATAAACAAAACTATTGAAGAACTTAAAGAAAAAGGCATATGGTTTGTATGCGCAGATTCAGACGGTGAAAATATGTACAATCTTAATCTGACCGGAGCAATAGGTCTTGTTATAGGCAACGAGGGCAAAGGGGTAAGCAGGCTTGTAAAGAAAAACTGCGATTATACAGCCTCTATTCCCATGAAGGGAAATATCGACTCCCTCAATGCTTCAGTGGCATGCGGAGTACTTGCTTATGAGATTGTAAGGCAAAGGAGTATATGACTGTATGAAGTCTGAAGAATTAAAGCTTATGGACGATTCAGAAATTCTTGATATTATACATTCAGATTCCCCTGATTCTGAAATGGCACTTGATTTCTTTCTTGAAAAATATAAAGGCCTTGTTCTGCATCAGGCACGCTCTCTTTTCCTTGTCGGAGCCGATAAGGAAGATTTACTCCAGGAGGGCATGATTGGACTGTACAAGGCTGTACGCGAGTATGATACTGACAAATCCGGTTCCTTTTACAGCTTTGCAAAAACAACCGTTTATCATCAGATGTGTAATGCCATAAATGCTTCCAACAGGCAAAAAAACCAGCCTCTCAATGAATATATTTCATTTTATTCACCTGTGCCTGACGAGTTACGGGATTCGGGAGGTTCTGCGCTTATTGATACAATGGAAGCATCCGGTGTATCAAATCCCGAAGATTTTATTATTGACAAAGAGAATGTATCTATGATAGAATACGGACTTGGGAAACTGCTTAGCCCATTAGAAAAATCCGTATACAATCTATATGTTACCGGAATGGATTATAGGCAGATAGGCGATAAATTAAATCGTTCCCCAAAGTCAATTGATAATGCGCTCCAACGCATCCGCAATAAACTTACTAAATGGCTTAATAAAAATATGCTCTCGTAGCTCAGTCGGTAGAGCGTCCGCTTGGTAAGCGGGAGGTCAGCAGTTCAAGTCTGCCCGAGAGCTTAAAATAAGGGTATCGCATCAATAAATGCGATACCCTTGTTTTTATATACATATTTAATTACTGCCATATGGACTGCGCTGCCGCATATACCGCATACAGTGCTTTTTTAGGGTCTTTTATACCGTTTCCGTAAAGAAGCGCCTTCTGTCCAAATCTCCACGACACTGAATCAGAAAGTCCCCAGAAAGTTATACCCGTAATTTTAGCGCCATTCTTTCTTTTATCTACGAGACCTTTCATAAAATCATACCAGTAGTCACACTGCGCTTCTTCCGACGAATTAAGGTTATTAATTACATCAAGCTCTGTAATCTGTACCTCAAATCCTGCATCAATGAATTTCTGTACTGTTGCCAGCTGTTCTTCAACTGTCGGCCACTTAAGGTCAAGGTGACTCTGCATGCCGACTCCTGCGCAAAGCTTTTTACCCTCAGGATTAATATCATCAGCAGAATTTATATAATTAATCATTTCGATAATCTCATCTGCCACCTGGCTTGTATTATAATCATTATAGAAAAGAGGCACCTTATCCTGCAGTTCATATTGTGTAAGGACATCATACGCAGACTTAAATGCCAGCTTAACAAATGAAGGTTTTGTTGACAATATATTTGAACCGCTTACTATATCATAAACCTCTGACCAGTTTCTTGCTGAATTGTCAGATAACTGATGGAAATACTCATTAGTTATGTCCCATGTATATACAACGTCTTTATACTCGCTTTCGCATACATGCTTAACAACATTGGTTACAAAATATATAACTCTCTTGTCCATTACTTCAGGAGTAACAAATTCACCATTAGTACTGTAATTTTTCCTGAAAAACTCAGTCGGAGTCTGGCTGTGCCATATAAGCGTATGCGCGCGCATCCTTATACCATTTTCAGCCGATACCTTAAGTATGGCATCCAGACGGTCATAATTAATTGACGGCACCCACGTCTCGCTATAGTTTTCAGGTATTACATAACCTTTTGACTCGGCTTCGCTTACGCTCATAAGCTTATTAAACGGCGGATTAAAGAAATTTGCTTCTGCATCTGCCATAAGATATGAAGGCTTCATCTCATTTTCAAGTGTAAAACTATTATAGTTTTCACGCACAAACTCCATTGTTTCTTTGTCCTGAAGTTCCTTTTTGCCTCCCATGCCGCTATATGTAAGGCATGTACCTACATTACCAAATATCTGTCCATATTCCTTTAACAGACTGTCATTTTCAACCGGTATATATGCCCATTTACCTGACTCTGATACAACTGACGGAGATGGAAGCGGCGTCGGTACAGGTGTCGGTGTTCCCATATCCGGCTGGTCTGTAGCCGTAACTGCCGGCGGCGTCTGTATATTACCAGGCTGTTTCGTCACATTTGTTCCATTTTTCTCTTTTACCTTACCGCTTACGGTAACTTTACATGTAAGTTTTCTGCTTTTCCCTGACGCAGTATACTTTGCTGTTATTACTGCATTTCCTTTCTTTTTTGCAACAAGTTTTACCGATTTGCTCTTCTTTGCCGTAAGAGCAACAATTTTACTTTTACTTGTGCTCCACTTTACCTTTTTTACGCCTGATACTTTAAGTTTTGCGCTTTTCCCTGCCTTTATGCTCATTTTACTTTTGCTAAGTTTCGGTTTAGCCGATGCATCTGCGCCCTGCGCTGCTGGTAAACCCGTTATCAAAAGAGCTGCTGCAGTCAGAATTATTAAACTCCTTTTCATTATATCTTTCCCTCCATATTTTATATTTTAAATTTTTTATTTTTCATTTTTCATTGCGCATCCCTGACAGCCCCTGCATTTATCAGATATATCTGAGTCAGTAAATGTATAATAATTATCCATCATATTCTCAAGTATACATACCGCATGCGCCGATATTCCTTCTTCCGCTCCGGTAAATCCAAGCCCCTCCTCGGTAGTTGCTTTAACATTTACCCGTTCAAAGTCAATATCAAGGGCGTCTGCAATATTTTTTCTCATTTCTTCAATATATGGTTTCATTTTAGGTTTCTGCGCTATTATAACCGCATCAATATTACCAACCATATATAATTTGTTTTCAAGCATCTCTGCAACCCTGGCAAGCAGCATAACACTTGAAGCATCCTTATACGTATCGTCCGTATCAGGAAAACATGCGCCGATATCCGGAAGTCCTGCCGCCCCAAGAAGCGCATCCATAACTGCGTGTATTAATACATCTGCATCCGAATGACCCAACAGCCCCTTTTCATAAGGTATATCCACTCCGCCTATTATAAGTTTGCGGTTATCTGTAAGCCTGTGCACATCATACCCGGTACCTATTCTCATTATATACCTCCAAATAATCTACATAACGACACATTTATCTGTTTCACATCCAAGCTGGTATATAAGCGCCTGTACATCTTTTTCACAGCCATCTGTGGCAATGTCTATGTAAAAAATATTATCTTCATCATTCACATCAGAAGAATTAATTTTCAGAACCTTAATTCCGTAATTGGATATAATTGATAAAACCCCTGCTATATCTTCCGTCTGCAGCATAAGATGTACCCTGCCGTTATCCACCTTACCAATATCCACACAGGCAGATACCTTTCCTAACTCAACAAGCCTTTTATACTGATACTGCCTGCTTACGCTGACTACTGTTTTTAAAAACGGGATATATTCTGCTAAGATATTGTTATCCATACTGCTAATCTGCCTGTCTATCATATCTTTTTCACGCTCAGGCTTATATATTACATCACCATTTTCTGCCTTGATACTTACGACATTTTCAGAGTAAATCATCCTCTTTTTAAAGAGTTCTTTCATGTCATCATCAATCTTATCAATATTTTCACGTATGTCTTCAAGCTTCATACCTGTGTACTCCATTCCTAAAAAGACTGCATAGCACAAATACACTATGCAGTCTTACTGTTTTTAACTATAAGCCAAGTTCCGAAATAAGCTCTTCTTTCGACTGGTAACCCACGCTGCGCTCTATTATATCTCCATTTTCAAACAAAGCTATGGTCGGCACTCCCGATACACCGTACCGTATTGCAAGTCCCATCTGTTCATCCACATTTATCTTACCTACAACAATGTCATCACGTTCTTTTGCAATCTCATCAATTACAGGCGCAAGCATTTTACAGGGTCCGCACCAGGAAGCCCAAAAATCTACCAGCACCTTTTTATCAGAACATACGACTACTTCATCAAAATTATCCTCAGTTATCTCAATTATTTCCATAATGAGTCTCCTTCCATAATAATATGCATCTGATTACTGTCTTACCTTAATATGAACCTCTCTGAGCTGCTGTTCCGTAACTTCATTCGGCGCCCCGCACATAAGGTCCTGCGCATTAGCATTCATCGGGAATGGTATAACCTCGCGTATATTTTCTTCATTACGCAGAAGCATTATCATACGGTCGATTCCCGGAGCCATTCCTGCATGAGGCGGCGCGCCATACTGAAATGCATTATAAAGAGCTCCGAATTTCTGCTTGAGAATCTCTTCATCATAACCTGCAATCTCAAATGCCTTAACCATAATATTCATATCATGGTTTCTTACCGCGCCAGAAGACAGCTCTGTTCCGTTACATACGATATCATACTGATATGCCTTTATGTCAAGGGGATCCATTTCATTAAGCGCCTTCAGGCCACCCTGTGGCATGGAAAACGGATTATGTGTAAATCCTATTTTCTTTTCTTCCTCGTTATACTCATACATAGGAAAATCATTTATATAGCAGAACCTGTATGCATTTTTTTCTATAAGCGAAAGACGTTCACCAAGTTCTGTCCTTATCTGTCCGGCATACAGGCTGGCAAGCTTCTCCCTGTCAGCTATAAAGAATATTGTATCCCCTGCTGCAAGGCCTGCAAGTTCAGCAAGCTCACTCTTCATATCATCAGGAATAAACTTATCAATAGGTCCCTTATAGCTCATATCCTCCAACACTTCAAGGTATCCCAGTCCGCCCATGCCGATGGACTGCGCAAATTTGAGCATCTTTTCATGCTGCCCTTTTGAAAGCTTTGCGTGTACATTAATTGCCCTTACGGTTTTGTTTTGGAACGGTTTAAACGTACATCTTTCAAAAAATTCCGATACATCAATTATTTTAAGCGGATTTCTAAGGTCCGGTTTGTCTGTGCCATATTCAAGCATAGCCTGGTTATAACTTATTACCGGATACGGAGCCTCCGTAACCTCATAGCCTTCCGGTGCAAATTTCTTAAAGGTATCCGTAAGAACCTGTTCCCCAACCTTAAATACATCCTCTTCAGTTGCAAAACTCATCTCAAAATCAAGCTGATAAAACTCTCCCGGAGACCTGTCCGCTCTTGCGTCTTCATCCCTGAAGCACGGCGCAATCTGAAAATATTTATCAAAACCCGATACCATAAGAAGCTGCTTATATTGCTGCGGCGCCTGCGGAAGAGCATAAAACTTACCTTTATACTTTCTTGAAGGCACGATATAATCCCTTGCCCCCTCAGGCGACGACGCGCACAGTATCGGCGTCTGTATCTCCAAAAATCCCAATTCCGTCATCTTCTCCCTAAGAAAACTTATAACCTGTGAACGGAATATCATATTATCCTTAACTTTTCTGTTTCTAAGGTCTAAGAAACGATACTTAAGCCTCAAATCTTCCCTTATTTCTTTTGAAGTAGCAATCTCAAACGGAAGCTGAGTATATACCTTTCCGAGAATATCTACCTTATGCGCCTCAAGCTCAATAGTGCCGGTAGGTATTTTAGGATTATATGTCTCCTCATCCCTTTCGCATATAAGTCCCTCAATAGATACACAATCCTCTTTGTTTATACCTGAAAGAAGAGACGTATCCCTCATAACTACCTGCATAACTCCATACATATCCCTCAAATCAATAAAGGATACACCGCCATGGTCTCTTATATTTTCAACCCAGCCTGCTATTTTAAGCTCAGAGCCTATGTCACTCTCACTTATATTATTAAGCGTTCTGGTTCTGTATATACTTCCCGTTTCCATTACTTTTATCCCTCCTGATATAAAAACAGACAATTGTAATAAGTATAGTATGAACGTTATAATTTGTCAATATGTATACGCCTCAGGGATTAATTCCCTCATAACTTTCCTCAAAAAATATCTTTTATATTAAAACATCTTACATTTATCCACATTTTATTTATACGCTTATATGCTTCATCATCAAAATTAGTCATAACTGCACACCGTCTTATCGTATCGGGGTCAGGATATCTTGCGCCAAGTTCACGGTATTCACTTCCCGAATCTGCAGTTATCACATATTTCCTGTCTGTATCCCCATCTTCAAAAAAATACGATATATCATAATCTATCGTATCGTCGCCTTCAGCTTCATAGCACTGATTAGCATAATCAAATATTGCGTTATCGCTGCCTCCTGCAATAGCCGACGTATATCCTATATAATACATATTCCTTATCGCATTATCCGGCCTTGAAAGGTAATTGACAAACGCCTGCGCCGCATGTTTTTTTGCCGCATCACCTGCTATACCGTCTTTTAACATTACCCAGCCGTCAAACCACAGATTACCACACTCATCCGGAACTATATAATTAAGTTCCACATCATTCTCGGCTGCAACCTCCATTGTATATACTGCGTCGCCTGACCACTGATAACTTATATCAACCTTGCCTGCCGCCATATCGGCTTTCGCGCTGTCAGTTTCAAACGAGTAGGAATTATCTTTAATATCCTTAAGAATATTACATACTTCATCAACAACCTGCGCATCAGTATCATTCATTTCCCCGGCAAGCCTTTCCTCATAGTCGCCGGCGTTTCTAAACTCTGGAGATAAAAGCAGCTTTGATTTATTCATTGCAAGCGCCGCAAAATACGAATCCCTTACATTATCTTTAATCGTAACCCGTCTGTAATAGTCCCTGTCATTAAGAATATCCCAATGCCTTGCATCTTCCAACTTAACATTATCGGTATTAAATACAATGCCCGAAGTTCCCCACATATAGCCTGCGGCATATCTGCTCCACGGTTCGCCGTCTGTTTCATTTTTTTCAAAAACATTCTTTATATACGGAGATACCCCTTTAATATAATAATTATTCTCATTCTCTTCATCAAAGAAATCATCAGAATATGGTTCAAGCTTTTTTTCTTTCATAAGCTTCATTATAAGATAATCAGACGGACATATAAGGTCAAAAGTATCTCCTATGGTAAGCTGGTTATATATGTCTTCGTTAGTTCCAAAACACGAATACTTCACCTTTACTTTAATATTATACGTATCATAATACCACCGTTCAAATTCTCTGTATATCGCATCATCGCCTTTTATAACCCTGCCGTCACTAAGTTCTATCGCTTCGTCGTCTTCCCAGCCTCCTTCGTCTATATATTCTTCCCAGTTACATACACGAAGTACAACCGCATCATCAGAATCCGCACATGAGGTGAATATGCATGCTAACAATACCACAGGAAATATTTTTAAAAAAGAAATAATTCTACACATTCTTTTTCTCCTTTCCCGGTTCCATATTCATAAATATAAATGCAAGCGTAATCAGAATAAATATAACAGCAGACAGCGCCCACAATGCCGTCTTAATCTGTGTCTGGGCACCCTTTGTAGCATTAACCACATAAGTACTTATTGTATCAAACGTAGCCGGCTTGGTGTAAGTAGTTATAAAATAATCATCAAGCGAAAGCGTTATTGCCATTACAAAGCCTGAGAATATACCCGGCGCTATCTGTGGAATTATAACCTTCCTGAGGGCGGCAGATGGTTTTGCCCCCATATCAAGCGCAGCCTCATACAAAGCGTCATCCATTTGCTTTAGCCTGGGTATAACAGACATATAAACAAACGGCACAGACAGTACTACATGCCCTATTATAAGAGGGATAAACGTCTCTTTTTTCATATTAAGGACTACAATAAGAAGTATACATATTGAAAATCCGGTAACCACGTCAGCATTCACAACAGGAATCTGATTGGCTGAATCTATAAATGTTTTCGCACCCTTTTTTGAATAAAATGCGCCAATAGCTCCGCTTGTTCCCAGAATAACGGATATCACTGCAGATACAACAGCTAATACAAATGTCCCTGATATCATATTTCTGAGTTCCGGAGTAGTAAACAGGGTTTTATAATTTTCAATCGAAAACGCCCTTATTACTCCCATACTTTCAGAATCCGTAAAACTATACACTGTAAGCATAAGTATCGGCATATACAGGAATAACAGCACTATAATAAGCCATATTATATAACCCGCGCGTTTCATAACACCGCTCTCCTCCTTCCTGCGCCATCATCCGTAAAGCTGCCCGTCACAATATTTACCAACAATATAATAAACAGTAATATTATCGAAATCATTGAACCGTTATGCCAGTCATAAGCAGCAAAATAACTTCCTATAAGGCTTCCCATTATAAACGTACTGTTATAAAGCATATCAAGTATGACATAGTTAGTCATAGCTGGAAGAAAGACCATCATTATACCGCTTATAATACCCGGAACCGACAGTGGAAGCGTTACTTTAAGAAACACCTTAGCTGAGCCCGCACCAAGGTCCTGCGCAGCTTCGGAAAGCGTATCATCAAGCTTGCTTATCGTAGTATATAGCGGAAGTATCATAAATGGAAGGAAATCATATGTCATTCCTATTATCGTATTCAGAAACGGATAGTACGAAATATTCCCCTCAATCGCAGTTAGTACTTCCTTAAGAGCCGTAATCCTTAATGTAAAATTAATCCACATAGGCGTAATAAACAAAAGAAGCAGCACATTACTTTTCCTTATTCTGCCTTTAGCAAGTATATATGCTGCCGGATATGCCAGAAGAAGACATACTAGCGTAACAACAGACGCTATAAAAATACTGTATACAAGCGTTCCTATTGCATAACCTGATGAAAAGAAGCCAAACAGATTACTTAATGTAAACTGCCCTTCGCCATTGGTTAAAGCATAATAAAGAATTACCAGAACAGGTACAATCACAAATAATATAAGAAATACCATATACGGAATACCAAGGTACCGTCTTGAAAAATATTTTTTCAATATTACACCTCCGAATCCATATGCATAAGTTTAATCGCTTCTTTAGGGATTACTATACTTACATAGTCATTCTCATTCCACAGATATTCATCATTAAGTATATACTCGTATCCGTTTTCAGTTTTAATTATATAATTGTAGTGGTCACCTTTATAAATAAGTGAAAATATATTGCCGCATACGCCGCCTTCATCTGCATCATCACTCATTCTAATATCATCAAACGAAATCTCTGCAATTACACTAGTTCCCGCATATTCTATGATGTTACCTTCCGAATCCGTAAGATTACCCTCTTCATCCACCTCCGAACCCGGATACAGCATACTGACATTACATTCAAATTCACCGTCAGCAAACATAACAGTACCTTTTTTTGTAAGCACTCCCTCAAAGCGGTTCACATTCTTCTCACGTTTCATACAGTGTATTGAGTCAGGGTCAAGCGTAATTCCTACTTTATCGCCAATCACGGCTGCCTTTGTACGCTGTACCACAATTTCATTTTTTCCTGACTGTACAGTAATCTCATAATGTATTCCCTTAAATATAACAGATATTACTTCGCCTTTTACCTTACCTTCATCATACGGAACCATAACAATATCCTCCGGCCTTACAACTACATCAACCTTGGCTCCTTTCTCAATATCATCAAGACATTCAAACTCTGCGCCAAGAAATTTTACCTTCATATTTCCTGACATTACCCCATTAAATATATTACTTTCTCCTATAAAGTCCGCAACAAATGCATTACTTGGCTCATTATATACCTCCTCAGGCGTACCTGTCTGCTGAATAGCCCCGTCAGCCATAACCACTATCTTATCTGACATTGTAAGCGCCTCTTCCTGGTCATGAGTAACATATATAAAAGTGATACCTATATTTTCATGCATCTGTTTAAGCTCAAGCTGCATTTCTTTTCTCATTTTCAAATCAAGCGCGCCTAACGGCTCGTCAAGAAGCAGTATTTCAGGTTCATTTACAATAGCCCTTGCAATAGCAATCCTCTGCTGCTGTCCTCCCGACAAAGTATTTATTTTTCTTTTCTCAAATCCCTCCATATCAACAATATCAAGAACCCTGCTTACCTTTTCGGCAATTTCTTTTTTGGGTAACTTCTTAAGATTAAGCCCAAAAGCAATATTATTATATACATTAAGATGCGGAAAAAGCGCATATCTCTGAAATACTGTATTTACAGGCCTAAGATATGGCGGAACCTTACTGATATCCTTTCCTTCAAAAAGGATACTTCCTTCTGTAGGCGTTTCAAAACCGGCTATCATCCTGAGAGTAGTAGTCTTGCCGCATCCCGAAGGTCCAAGAAGGGTTACAAATTCCCCCTTTTTCACCGTAAGATTAATATCACGTACAATATAATCCTTTGAGTTATAACTTTTCCCTATGCCTTTTAATTCAATGATATTATCCATATCCTACACCTCTATCCGTCTGTTTTTGAATGTACTTAAAATATAATTAATTAAAACAACTCCTCCACACAATATCATACATGAATAAAAAGAGATTCCCCTGCTTAAAAGCTCTATGCTGATTATGTCGCCACTATAAAGCGACGCAAACCCATCTATAAACAGATAATCAGCAACCCCTACAGCTCCGGGTATCGGAACCGCATTGGAGCCAAGAAGCACAAGAGACTGTGTTACTATAACAGAAATACTGTTACCCGGCTTACCGCCCACTCCTATATATACGCATAATGTAATACAGACCTGGATAAACCTCTGGACTATATTAAATAAAAATACCTTTATAACCACATCGGCATGCCCCTTAACACTTTGGCAGCAGGCCTTATATTCCTGCGCAAGGCTTTTAAGCTTATCCTGCTTATTCTTAACATTTTTTACAATATGAATCTTATTAAGAAATCTCAGAACAGAATCAGATATCCTGTATAATACCTGTTCCATATATACCAGCATCAAAAATACCGCAACACACAAACTCTGTATAATCAGCCCTATAACTATAAGAATTTTCGACAGATTATTGAATCCCAGAAAAACCCCAGGTTTTATTAAAATGCATATCAGGCATAATACAATAATTGATACAGTGTACATTGTAATATTTATCAAAAGCGCAATTGTCGTTACAGACGCCGACACGCCGTCTTTTATCATCAGATATGCCGAAGCAGGCTGTCCGCCTGTGGCAGACGGAGTTATTGCAGAAAAGTACAAATTCGCAGATGAATATACGAAACTCCTTCTTACACTTTTTTTGTATCCGAAAAATGCCGTTATATAACGTATACTTAAACCTTCAAGCGTTATATAACATAACATACAGGCAAAAGCTGCAGTTATCCACCATGGATTTGCTTCACATATATATGATATAAAGCCTTCAAATGAAAAACTGCTGCTTTGGGAAGTTATCGCATATACTGTAAGTATTACAAGCAATACAAATATTAAACACCATACTAATTTCTTCTTATTCATCACATCTCCCAGCCCATTATTTCATAAGTAACAGATATACAAGTCCAATTGATATCACTATCTGAATAATTGCAAATCTGAACACTGTCTGCGTATTCGACCAGCCCATAACCTTTCTTACATGGTCATGAAGCGGAGTCCTCGTATTTTTAAGAATATGAATTTTGCAGAATCTGAGAAGAGCTACTTTTATAAGACCCAGACCTCCATCAAGAATGAGTACAATGGCAGCAGGAATATATAACAATGGGCTTCCTGACTTCAGAACTACAATTCCTATAAACAATCCCATTGCTCTTGAGCCTGCATCTCCCATAAGAAGTTTGCTCGGAGTTGCATTGTACCACAGATAACCCAGTATACACACTGAAAACATAAGTATCATATATGACGTCTGCTCTCCTGTACCAAGTATACGGTTGATTATATATATCGTAATAAGCGTTATAATCGTAAGAGTGCCCGACAATCCGTCTACACCGTCAGAGCAGTTTGTTACATTTATAGACGCCCATATGAGCACTACTATAAGTATGCCAAACAATACAACCGGAATATTCACATCTATATGCATAAGAGCAATTCTTATCGTATTGTCATTATAACGCAGATATGTCACTGCCACTACCACAGCTATAAGTAAATCAAGCAATCCTTTTTTATATTCACCCCACGGAGCCTTTGCCGCATCATCCAGAAATCCCGTCATCATCGCGGCAAATAAAAGAATAAGATATATGGCTATTTCCGTATCTATCGTGACAAATAACAATGCTGACGCTAAAAATACAAGTATAAAAATAAATCCGGCGCCCCTGGGCTTACCTGCAGACAATTTACCATCATGAGCATACTCACGCCCTGCATCCTTAGGCAGGAACTGCTTAAATTTCCCTATAAAAAAACATGTCGCCAAAAATGCAAACATTATTCCTATAAATGCTACTAAAGGAATACTTCCCCCTGAAATATAACTAAACAATATCTTAAGTCCTCTCTATAAATATTAAGGTATATCATATACCTTTTTCTATACTATATCCTAATCCATTACTTGTAAATATATTTTTTTATTTTTTGAAATATTACTGATATTAACTTTAGACGTTATAATTTACTCTCATTTCTGAATATAAGTTTTTAAAAGTTTCACAATTAAAGAAACATTTAAAAACATCTCCCAAGGCTGCTTAAACCCTGGGAGATGCTCACTGTTTAACAACAGGATTAATGGTCTTAGATAATATTATTTCTGTACCTCAATCTTCTTGATTGTAAGTTTTATGCCTTCTTCCTGATTGTTAATAATTAATTTTGTCGGCTTCTTACCCGTAACATCAAATACTGTGTCGTCATAATTGCTTGCGTTCCAGTTATATACTTCTACAGTATCTGCTCCATCAAATTCACATTTTAATTGTCCGCTGCCAACTTTTTCTCCACCCTTTTCTGCATCTATCTCAACAACAATCCTCTTTGCACCTTCCTGCAGTTCTGCAGGAATAGCAATTGTAATTCCACCTGTATAATTTCCTTTACATGTAATAACTACTGAACCATCTCCCTGGACTTCTTTCGTGGAACCATCCGTTATTTGAATTGTATTAAGATCCAGCGGAACATTTTTCGGCTCTTCTGATGGTTCTGCAGATGGCTCCTCTGTTGGCTCTGCTGCCTCAGGATTCTCTTCAAAGAATTTTACTGACTTAATCTTAACTGACTTAGCATCTCCACTGCCAAAATCAGCATGCACAAGTTTTATGGCTTTAAGACATTCTCCCGCATATCCGTCTCCTACCTGATATGTTACTGTTTTATCCTCTGATGACGTTTCAAGATTAGTGTTCGTATTCTGTTGTCCTGCCGCAGTCTGACCTTTACCATCAGTGAAATTATTATCAAACAGGTATACTGATATATTGTTTGCTTCTGTTGTATATGTTACCTGAACATATTTATACTGACCGTCACCATCTGCTTTAAACACAATTCCGGTAAACTGTGAAAGCGTAACATCAAGTACATCATCAGCATAGTTTGCTGTTACTGCTCCGGCAGAATCATCTTTCACATATGAATCTTCACTACTTAAATCAACATCATAAGCTGCCGGCTCTTCCGAAGGTTCTTTTGATGGTTCTGCTGATGGTTCAGGTCCTACTTCCTCGCCAAGTGTAAATGCCGGGAATGAATCTGTAAGATTCCAGTAGTTCATGGATTTAGATGTATCACTGTAATATATCTCTGCATCCCTTACACCTTTATCTCCATCATCCCTGCAGTCCTGTACTATTATATCAAAGCCTATTTTTGCTCCATTTTCTTTCTCATTCTGGAACGGAACCTTGAATTCTACCGAATATCCGGCATCAGTATATTCGTACTCTGCTTCTACCTTATACAGACTTGCTGAATTATTTCCCTGATGTGTGATTCGATTGCACTTTGCTGGATTCTTATTTCCTTCTGCATCCTTTGTCAGTCCCGTAAGCCTGTACTGGAATGCATCCGGATTCTCACTTTCAAGTTTTCCACAGCCGTCTTCATCAACAAGAATCTCAACTCCGTCCCTTTCATGGTCGGCGTCTGCCTTTGCACTTATATTATCATCCTTTACGTCTACAAACACATACATGTTGCCCTTATTCCACAACACTTTTGCTTCTGCTGTAGTCCCTGATTCCTGTCCATTCTGGGTAAGAACCTTATGCTCTATAGGAAGCACTGTAGCATTCTTATATTCATCCTCGTCTGCCTTTCCATCAATCGTAATTGCGGCATTATCGTTAATCTTCCATGACTTGATATCTGGATTAGGCGTCTCATTCGGGTCTACGGTTGGTGCAGGCTCCGCTGATGTGTCAGGCTCTGCTGATGTATCAGGAGACTTACCATTTATACAATAAATATCATTAATTACAAGTCCGTCAATATAGCTTCCTTGTACGCATTTAATTGTAAAGTGAGAAAATACACCATTTGTATCATTCTGGCTTGTTCCGGCTTTGAATGTAAATGTAACATCAAATGCTTTAGTTTCAGGATCTACTATATTGATAAGCATCTGATTAGCGTAACTTGCTCCGTTGTCAGCAACTTCTTTCTGAACCTCTTCTCCTGTCATTCCTTCCAAAACGTTTCCGTCTTTATCCTTTGCACATGGATATCCAAGCTTAGGATCTATACCCTGTCCTTCTGCAACCTCATTAGTAATTACAACCGGTGTAACAGAGCCATGGATATCTGAACCAATCCAGAATCTGAAACTCTCTGTTCCATAATAATGTCCCTGAACCCTGAATGTTACCAAATCACCAACTTTAATACTGTTGGCAATGTCTTCAGGAAGCTTCCATGAACCCTGACTCGCAGTTCCTTCTTTGTCATTGATTTCAAGCCTGCCCGTAGCTGGATCAAATTTACCGCTGCCATTATAATCAGACATTGGAATTGCTTCGCCGTCCTTAACCTCTTCAAACTCATATTTTTGATCCGGAAGCGGCGTAGGTGATGGTGTAGGTGATGGTGCCGGAGTACGTGTAGCCCTTGGTGTAGATGAAGCTACAGGAGCTTCTGTTGCCGAATTACCACCTCCGCCTGCCTGTGCTGTAGGTGTTGCAGGTGATACTACTCCCTGTGTAGGCTGTGCTGCATCTGCCTTCGTTACCGTAACCTTACATTTAAGTTTTTTCTTAGTCTTGCCAAGTTTGTATACGGCAGTAATCTTTGCTTTACCTTCCTTAACACCCTGTATCGTAGCGGATGCCTTCTTACCCTTGGTCTTCTTCTTTGTTATCTTTGCTACTGATTTCTTATTTGTTTTCCAGGTAACCTTTGCTTTCTTTTTAGCATTCTTTACCTTGATGGTAACAGTGTTACCTACTTTAACTGAAACTTTTTTCTTAAGTTTCGGTTTCTTTGCGGCATCTACTGAACCTGCAGGCGCAAGTGTAATAACCATAGCTGCGCATAGTATGGCTGCAATGCCTTTTTTGATAGTTCGCATATCTTCTACCTCCTAAATAAATTAATAAAAAAAAATAAACTCCCAGTATTTAATTAACTGTAGTATTATTATTTCATAATCTGTTTAATATTTCAAGTCTTTTTTACTTCTTTATAAATATATTATTAAAGAAACATTTAAAAACATCTCCCAAGGCTGCTTAAACCCTGGGAGATGCTCACTGTTTAACAACAGGATTAA
>CANQEL010000001.1 GCA_947594855.1 uncultured Lachnospiraceae bacterium | reverse complement strand
TTTGGAAGTAAGGTTGTTAATGATTTGGGAGAATTTAAGAAGCAGAGCATGGCGATTATTGCAAACAGGTATGACAGATGCCTGGATGATGTTAAGGATAAGGTTTATACGAGGGATATTTTCCAAAAAGATTAGATGACGCATTAAATTGTAATTCATTCACATAGAAAAAGTGGAGGGGAAGATATGCACTTGAATATAGCAATGCTTGGGCATAAGCATATACCCTCCCGTGAGGGCGGTATTGAGATAGTTGTAGAAGAACTTAGTACCCGTATGGTCAAATTAGGATATCATGTCACTTGTTATAATCGCAGAGGGCATCATGTCAGCGGAAAGCAATTTGATATATGTAAACTAAAAGAATATAAAGGCGTGACAATAAAAAATGTGATTACAGTTAATTGTAAAGGATTGTCTGCTTTAATATCATCTTTTTTCAGCGCAATATATGCTGCGTTTGGTAAATATGATGTGGTTCATTTTCATGCAGAGGGAACGGCATTTATGTGTTGGCTGCCTAAGTTAATGGGGAAAAAAGTTGTTGTTACTATACATGGTTTAGACCATAAACGGGCTAAGTGGGGCAAATTGGCATCTGCATATATTATGATGGGAGAAAGAAATGCCGTTAGATATGCGGATGAAATTATTGTTTTGAGTAAAAATATAGAAAAATATTTTCAAAGTACTTATGGAAGAAAAACAGTATATATTCCTAATGGTATTGGACATACAAAAACAATGGAAGCGGATATAATAAGAAAAACTTATGGGCTGGAAAAAGATAGTTATATTTTGTATTTGGGGCGAATAGTACCTGAAAAAGGTTTGACGTATTTGATTAGGGCTTTTAAAAAAGTTAAGACTGATAAAAAATTAGTTATTGCAGGTGGAGTGTCAGATTCTAAAGATTTTATGGATGCTTTGAAGAAGTTGGCAAAAGATGATGAAAGAATTGTATTTACAGGTTTTGTTGATGGTCAGGTTCTTGAAGAATTATATAGTAATGCATATATATACACGCTTCCATCGGATCTGGAAGGAATGCCTTTAAGTCTGTTAGAGGCAATGAGTTATGGTAATTGCTGTGTTGTTTCGGATATTGATGAATGTACGGAAGTTGTAGAGGATAAAGCAGTAACATTTTGCAAAGGTGATGTAGAAGATTTAAAAAATAAATTACAGGTATTATGTGATAATGCAGATATAGTATATCAGTATAAAATAAAAGCTGCAGATTTCATACATGAAAAGTATAACTGGAATGATGTTGTTGATAGAACGTTGAAGTTATATGAAAAAAATGTTCAAAGCAATAGATTTGAATAAATCGTTTTGATTATTTTTATAAGGATGATAAAATGAGGATTTTATTAGTAAATTATAGGTATTTTATTTCCGGAGGACCGGAAAAATATATGTTTAATATAAAGAATATACTGCAGGATAAAGGACATGAAGTTATTCCTTTTTCTATACATTCAAATAAAAATGTTGAAACAGAGTATTCCAAGTATTTTGTAGAACCAATTGGAAGCAGGGATTCAGTATATTTTGAGGAGTGTAAAAAAACACCGCGGGTTATAATGCAGATGCTGTCAAGAAGTATTTATTCTGTTGAAGTAAAAAGAGCCTTACAGCGTGAAATAAAGGATGTAAAGCCTGATGTGGTTTATATAATCCATTTTGTTAATAAATTATCACCCAGTGTCATAAGAGGAGCAAAATTGTCAGGAGTACCTGTTGTGCTTAGATTATCAGATTATTTTTTGCTTTGTCCAAGATTTGATTTTTTGTATAATGGCAAAATATGTGAAGATTGTATTACGGATGGATATATGACATGTATAAAAAAACGCTGTGTTAAAGGGTCGTTATTTGCTTCATTTGTACGTGTTTTTTCAATGAAGATTCATAAATTGATGAAAATATATGATGATGTAGATATTTTTATTACACCGTCGGAGTTTTTGAAAAAAAAATTAGAGTCCAATGGATTTGATGAAAAAAAGATTAAATGTATACCTACATTTACTATAAGCAGAAACCAATGTGAGGATTTTGTGGTAGGGGAATATGGTCTTTACTTTGGCAGAATCACAGAAGAAAAAGGCGTTGACACGGTTGTTCGTGCTTATGAAAAATTGCCGGAATATCAACTGAAAATAATGGGTGATGATACGACTGATGAGGCTGTAAGATTGAAAAAATATATTAGGGACAGAAATATTAAAAATATAGAGTTTATTGGATTTAAATGTGGGTCTGAGCTGGAAGAAATAATAAGGAAGTCTCGTTTTTCAATTATTCCTTCAATATGGTATGACAATCTTCCAAATACGGCATTGGAGTCTTTTCAGTATGGTAAACCGGTTATTGCCAGTAATATTGGAAGTTTGCCTGAACTTGTGGAAGATAAATATAATGGTTTTTTATTTAAACCTGGAGATGTAGAGGATTTAATAGAAAAAATCAAGATGTTTGATGATGAAAAATTAGTAGAACAAATGGGTGATAACAGCAGGGATATACTGAATAGAAAATTTTCATTAAAAACTCATTATGATACGTTACTTAATATATTTAATACATTAGTTAAGAAATAAATATTTGTTATATGTGATTATGGAAGGATAAGTAAAATGGCTAACAAAAAGTTAAATGGAACAGTAATAGTTACATACCGCTGTAATGCACGCTGTTCCATGTGCAACAGATATAAGGCACCCTCAAAACCTGAAGACGAAATTCAGATAGAAACAATAAAAAAACTGCCTGAAATGTATTTTACGAATATTACAGGCGGAGAGCCTTTCATAAGAACTGATTTAAAAGATATTGTAAGGGAGCTTTATAAAAAGAGCGACAGGATTGTAATATCAACGAATGGATTTTTTACAGACAGGATAGTTGATTTGTGTAAGGAATTTCCGCAGATAGGAATCCGTATTTCAATAGAAGGGCTTGAACAGACGAATAATGAAATACGAGGACTTGATAACGGATACCAGAGAGGTTATCAGACGCTTAAAACATTGCGTGAAATGGGGATGAAGGATGTAGGTTTTGGAATGACCGTACAGGACAGGAATGCTCCTGATTTGGTTCCGCTGTATGAAATATCGGATGAAATGGGAATGGAATTTGCAACAGCTTCGCTGCATAACAGTTTTTATTTTGTGGAAGCAAAAAATATTATTCATGACAGACCTATGGTTGCAAAGAATTTTGAAAATTTGGTTAATGAGCTGTTAAAGTCGAACAGTCCGAAGAAATGGTTTAGGGCATATTTTAACCATGGACTGATTAATTATATATACGGGCAGAAAAGGCTGCTTCCATGCGATATGAGTTTTGATACATTTTTTATAGACCCATACGGGGATGTAATGCCGTGCAACGGTACGAAGGATAAAGAGGTTATGGGCAATCTGAACAGGCAGACATGGGATGAGCTGTGGAACAGTATGGAGGCAGAAGAAGTGCGAAGTAAGGTAAGGCACTGTGACAGGCAGTGCTGGATGATAGGAAGCGTAAGTCCTGCAATGCACAAGTATATATGGAAGCCAATGTGGTGGATAATCAGGCATAAGGTAAAGTTCTGGACAAAGAAGAAATACAGTATGTATGAGAATAAAATTGTAAGGGATTACAGAGATGGCAGGGTAAGTAAAGAAGAACTGGATAAATGCAGTACATGTGATATTAATGCAGAGATAAAGGATGGACTAAATGCAAATGTTAGTAAAAGTTAAAAAGATATTAAAAAAAATATCTATATGGTTATATTTTGGAAATCCATTTTTTAGAAAGGGAGTAACGTTTGGAAAATGTGCATTTATAAGAGAACATGCAAAAATAAGTGGAGGAAAACATATAGCTTTAGGCTGTAATACCAAAATATATCCATATAGCCGGATTGAGTGTTTTAAGATGGTTTCCGGAGATAAATTTAATCCTAATATAAGAATAGGCGATAATGTATTAATGGGACGCAATACAACGATTTTGTGTTGTGATGAAATAAATATAGGAAATAATTGTTTGTTTGCATCTTATTGTTTTATAACTGATGAAAATCATGGATTTAATCCTGCATTGGGTATTAGATATGAATGTCAGAAAATAGAAACAAAACCGGTTAATATAGGAGAAAATTGTTGGATAGGTGAAAAGGTTATAATTCTTCCCGGTGTGACAATTGGAGATAATGTGGTAATTGGGGCAGGAAGTGTTGTAACAGGGAATATTCCATCAAATATGATTGCTGTTGGCAATCCGGCAAAATGTATAAAAAGTTATAATTTCGTATCTAAAAAATGGGAACCAATAACTATGTAAATTGTAATAGGTATATTACTGTGAAAATTATTTTTATATCAGATTGTAGGAGAAAAGGAAAATGAAAATTTTAGTTACAGGCGCTAATGGTTATTTGGGTCAGGGAGTTGTAAAAAGTATTTTGGATACTGGAAATGAGGTTATAGCTGCAGATTTTGAAACTAATTATGTAGACGATAGAGCTGTAAAGATTAATTGTAATATATTTGAAATGGATAATCCTTATATTGAATTAGAAAAGCCTGATGTGTTAGTGCATTTGGCATGGAGGGATGGTTTTGTTCATTATTCAAATGCTCATATAGAGGATTTGCCAAAGCATTTTTTATTTATTAAAAAAATTGCTGAGAGTAGAGTGTCGCAGATTGCGGTTATGGGAAGTATGCACGAGGTTGGTTTCTTTGAGGGAAGTATTAATGAGAATACGCCATGCCATCCTACAACGCCGTATGGAATCAGTAAAAATGCTTTACGTGATCTGACGTTAATGATTTGCAATAAGAATAATATAGTATTTCAATGGCTCAGAGGATATTACATAGTTGGTAATTCTGAATATGGCAGTTCAGTTTTTTCTAAAATCACATTAGCAGTAAAAGAAGGAAAGAAAGAATTTCCTTTTACTTATGGGCAAAACCAATATGATTTTATTGATTATTGGGATTTTTGTAAACAAGTGGCTATGGCAGTAAATCAAAAACAGGAATATGGAATAATTAATATTTGTTCAGGTAAACCGGAAAAATTGGCAGACAGAGTCGAGAGATTTATTAAAGAGAACGGTTATAATATTCAATTAAAATATGGCGCATTTCCGGATAGACCATATGATTCGAAAGCAATCTGGGGAAATAATAGAAAAATTTTAAAAATATTAGGTGAATAATTATGTCTAAAAATGTTATTTTGGTTGATAACAAAGTTGATGACAATTGGGAATATAAAGTTGCTATTGAAGAAATGACAGGAGAAAATTGGGATATATTGCATTGTGTGTTAAATAAATTAAGAGGGAATAAATTCAAGGTATTATTAAGATATGTTGGATATTTTTGGTTTTCATTTTATATTTTTCTTAAAAGGAAAAATTATAAAACAATAATAGCATGGCAGCAGTTTTACGGATTATTATTAGTTTTTTTCTGTAGATTATTTAAAGTAAAACAAATACCTGACATTTATATAATGACCTTTATTTTTAAACCTAAGAAAATTTCTATATATAATAAACTGATTAATTATATTGTAACATCCGGATATATAAAAAAAATGATTGTAATATCTGACAGTGAAAGACAGTATTATTCAAAATTATTTAATATAAGTGAGGATATATTTTATTGCACCAGAATTGGGGTTCCGGATATATCAGAAAAAGTTACTCATAAAAAAAATGTTGAAAAGTATTATTTATCAGTTGGAAGAAGTAATAGAGATTATAGTTTTTTAAATAAAGTATGGAAAAGTGAATATGGAAAACTTATTGTTATCAGTGATTCATATAAAGAACCTGATAAAGAAGGGATAGTATGTTTGAAAAAATGTTATGGTAACGATTATATACAGATGCTAGCAGACTGTTATGCAGTAATTATTTCTCTTAAAGATCCTAATATATCTTCAGGTAGTCTGAGTTTTTTACAGGCTATGATGTTATCTAAGCCAGTTATAGTGACGGATAATGAAACTGTACATAGTTATATAAAATCTGGTTATAGTGGATATATAATACAAAAAGATGAATTAAAATTGTATAAAGCTATTTGTGAATTGGAAGATGAAGAAAACTATAAGAGAATATCAGATAATGCACGGCGTGCATATGTAAATTACTTTAGTGAGTATTCTCTTGGAATTGATGTCGGGAAAATGATACGTGGTATATGTGAGAAATAGAATTATATTTGCTTATATGGTTTTATAATAAGGGAGAGTTTGTTAATGGATTATTCCTCAAAGGACTATTCGAATAAATTACACACAGGCTATATTTCTGTGAATACTATTTTTGTAGTTTCAGGTATTGTTTTAATGCTTATATCTGAATTATTTGCAGATATAAGATTTAATGTTTTTAGATACATAGATGAAATTTTTTGCCTTTTATGTGTACTTTTTTTGTTTGTTAATATAATTATGAAAAAAAGAATAATAAAGTGCTATAAGTGGTTTGCGGTACTTTTATTGATAGGTTTTATGGGTAATTTTTTTTATGATGTGCAATCTGATTTTAAGGTAGTAGCCATAGATGCTTTCATATTTTCAAAACCGTATATTTTATTTTTGTATATTATTATAACAATAAAAGAATCCCAGGCAAAAATTATATACAATTTTTTGTTAGTTATTTCAAAGATATTTATTGTGATACTGGCATTTTCGAGTATATTGACAATGTTTTTTGATGTGGGAATGGTTTCTGAAAGAGGATTTATTTTTTTTAGTGGATTTGGAGGAACAATTAGTAACTGGACAATTTTATTTTTAGCATTAGTGGGAAACAGTAAAAAGAACGATAGGTGGATTTATTATATATTAAGTGTAATTATAATTATTAGTACTGATTCAGGGCTGGGCATATTTTTACTTTTAGGATTTTTGCTTATATATCTTTTTATTGAAAAGAAAAGAAATTTTAGATGGTACTATTTAATACTTATTGTGCCAATATGTTTATGGCTGGGAAGAAATGAGATAATGGGATACTTAATGAATGATAATTCGCCACGATATAAGTTGTTTTATTATTCATTTATAACAGCAAGAGATTTTTTTCCACTTGGGGCAGGCTTTGCAACTTACGGGTCTACTACTGCAATTTCTCATTATTCAAAACTATATTATAAATATCGTTTTAACAAAATGTGGGGGATGAGTGTTAAAGGCTCAGATTTTTTAATGGATAGTTATTATCCGCAGATTATAGGTCAGATGGGTTTTATAGGATTTTTTATATATGTAATATTTATGTATTTTATATTTAAAAAATTTGTTTGGATAATAAAAAATATAAACATTAAGTGTGCAAGTATATTTTTGTTTGTAAGTTGGGTTGTTGCAGGTCTGGGATTTGGGACTAGCAGTGCATGGGGATGTACGGTTTATGTAATACTTGCGGTGTTATATTTAGCAGATAGTTATATAAAGGAGAAAGATAAATATGAAATTATCTAATTATGTAAAAGATATTGTAAAGATATTTATTGCTTATTCAGTACCGTTAAATCAAATAATAAAAAGCAAAAGGCTGATAAAAAAATATAAAGGGAAATATGAGGGACAAAGATGCTTTATTATTGGAAATGGTCCAAGCCTTAATAAAGATGATTTGAATAAATTGTGCGGTGAAATAACTTTTGCTGCTAATAGAATTTATTATATGTTTAATAAGACAAGTTGGCGTCCCACATTTTATTGTATTCAAGACAGAGCAGTTACTTTAGAAATGGGGGATGAGCTTTTACGGGGTTCTTCTGAGGCAAAAGCAACATTTATTAGAATGAAAGCATATAGCGATGTGAAAAAATTTTTTCGCAAAATCAAAGATGTAATTTTAATACCAATGTTTATTACTGATTCAAATACAAAAATAAGATTTACAGATAGAGCTGATAAACATATATATGATGGTTGGAATGTGACATATATGGCAATGCAGTTAGCAGTTTATATGGGGTTTTCTGATATATATCTCTTGGGAGTTGATTTTAGTTATCCTATACAAAAAGATATAGATGGGAATGTAGTAAGTGTCGATAAGTCCATAAAAGCACATTTTTATGAATCTAATGCTGATAATAAAAGTACAATTTATTCTACACATAGAGACAGGACCTTGGCATATTATGTTGCGGCTGAAGAATACAGTAAAAAAAGTGGGAAATTCCGTATATTTAATGCTACTCGTGGGGGAAAATTAGAGGTTTATAAACGTGTGGATTTTGATTCATTATTTTAAGTATCAAGGAAAGGATGATTATATTATGAAAACAGCGGCATTTATACCAATCAAGGCAAATTCAGAAAGAGTTCCGGGAAAAAATTTCAGAGTACTTAACGGTAAAAAATTATATGAATACATAATTGAACATACAAAAAATGCCAATATATTTGACGATATATATATTGATACTAACAGTGATGAAATCAAAGAATACTGTGAGAATAATGGCTGTTTTGTTATTGAAAGGAAAGAAAGTCTTGCAAGAAATACGGCTAACGGAAATGATCTGCTTAATTATCATTTTGAGCTGCACCCTGAGTATGATTATTATTTTCAGATTTTTGCCACGGCTCCGTATCTGCAACCTAAATCTATTAAAAAATGTGCCGAGAGTCTTATAAACAGTGAGGTATATGATTCATGTTTTACGGCTGTGCGGCATCAGGGGTTTTTCTGGCTGAATAATACATCCGTTAATTACAGACCGTGTATACTTCCAAGAAGTCAGGACATGCTTCCGGTTGTTGAAGAAACTACGGGACTTTATGGAATTTCCAGAGAAGCATTGGGAAAATACAGATGTAGAATAGGTGCAAATCCATATATTTATTATGTAAGTAAATTTGAAGCAGTAGATATAAATACTGAAGAAGATTTAAAAATTGCCGAATATATAGGGAAAAGCTATTGGGGTTATAATTAAAGAAAGTAAATAAAAATGAGTGTATTCAAATCATTGTTAAAAAAATATAATAATATACCCTTACCTGTAAAAGCATCTATATGGTTTGCAGTTTGTAATTTTATGCAAAAGGGGATAGACGTACTTACGATACCTTTTTTTACCAGACTTTTGACTACAGAGCAATATGGCGTATATACAATATATAAATCATGGTATAACGTTATAAGTATTTTTGCTACTTTGAATCTGGCTTTAGGAGTTTTCAATAATGGAATGGTAAAATATGAGAATGATCGTAATAGGTATACAGCATCTATGCAGGGTTTATCAATGACTGTAACATCTGCATTATTTATTATATATTTGCTTGGACATAGATTTTTTAATAGATTATTAGGCCTTTCGGATTTATTAATAGTAGTAATGTTTGTTGAGCTTATGTTTGTATCTGCTTTTTCACTTTGGAGTGCAAAGCAGAGATTTGAATATAAATATCGGGCATTAGTTATAGTAACAGCAGTTATTTCTATTGTAAGTCCGTTGGTTGGCGTCGTATCAGTTATATTAACAGAAAATAAAGCTGAAGCACGTGTTTTATCTTATGTAGGAGTACAGGTTTGTATAGGTATAATATTATGTACAGTTAATTTTTATAAAGGAAAAAGTTTTTATGTAAAAGAATACTGGAAATATGCATTGTTATTTAATATTCCGCTTATACCGCATTATTTGTCTATGACCATACTTGGTCAGGCAGACAGGATTATGATAAGCAAAATGATTGGTCTTTCAGAAGCGGCGATTTACGGACTTGCATACAATATTTCTCAAATGATGACCCTGATAACAAGTGCAGTAAATAATTCTTTTATACCTTATACATATAAGTCAATTAGAGATAAAAAGTATAAGCGCATAGGAAGAAGCGCAAATATATTATTGCTTCTATGGGGTTGTGTGCTTGTTATTATAATTTGCTGCGGACCGGAAATAATACGTATTTTTGCATCAAAAGAGTATTATGATGCAAGATGGATAATCCCATCTGTAGCACTGTCTGTATATTTTACATTTCTTTATTCTTTATTTGGTAATGTTGAATTTTATTTTGAGGCAAATAAATTTATTATGATTGCTTCGGTAATTGGTGCAATTGTTAATATAATACTTAATTATGTATTTATACCGATATTTGGATATGTGGCTGCGGGATATACAACGCTGTTTTGTTATATTCTTCTTTCAATGGGACATTATTTTTTCCATATTAAAGTACTAAATAAAAATTTGGCTGGAATAAAAATATATGACATTAAATTTATAGTTACTATATCAACTGCGTTAATTTTGTTTAGTTTTGTAATTTTATTTGTTTATAAATTAATATTTATAAGATATATGATTATTTGCATAATTTGTATAGTTGCATTTTGTAAAAGAAGGTATTTTACTCAAAAAATTAATGAAATTAAAGTATGAAAAGGAGATCAGCTATGGAATTATTATTTAAAGCATTTATTCATGCAGGTTATATGGGATTATTGAATAGTATACCGGATAGCACATATTTAAAATTATTGTACAGGATTCGTTTTGGAAAAAAATTAGATTTAGATAATCCGGTTACTTTTAATGAAAAAATCCAATGGCTTAAACTATATGACCGCAAACCTGAATATACTAAAATGGTAGATAAATACGAGGCAAAAAAGTATGTTGCTAATATAATAGGAGAACAATATATAATTCCAACGTTAGGTGTATGGGAGAACTTTGACAGTATAGATTTTGAGAGTTTACCGCAACAATTTGTTCTTAAATGTACACATGACAGTGGAGGGGTATTTATATGTAATGATAAATCTAAATTTAATATTGAGGCTGCACGTAAAAAAATTAATAGTTCTATGAAAAAAAATTATTATTTTCTCGGAAGAGAATGGCCATATAAAAATGTAAAACCACGTATTATTGCAGAACAATATATATATGATAAAAAGAATATTGTTCCGGAAGATTATAAAATCTATTGCTTCAATGGTAAACCTAAATATATAGTAGTATTTCATAATAGATTTAATGATGCTAAGAATTTGAGTGAAACAGTATATGATATAGATTGGAAACCGCAAAATATTTCATTAGATAATCATTTTGAAGTGAGTGACATTGTTGAACCTAAACCTAAATGTTTGGAGGAATTATTAAATATTACTAAAATGCTTTGTAAAAATCATGCTCAGGTTAGAATTGATTTTTATATTGTTAATGACATAATATATTTTGGTGAAATTACGCTATCAACAGCTAGTGGATTTCAGCCTATGATTCCTGAGGAGTTAGATGAGATTTTAGGTCGTGAAATTGATATATCTTCACTAAAGAGTAAAGAAAATCGTGAAATACAATAAAACTTTTGAAAAAGGTATTTTTTAAAGTTAGGAGAGGTAATGTGTGAATGATAATAAAAAAGATATAGAGCATTAGCCGAGACCGTTTCAATTTACGGTAGTTTTTTGAGTTTATACAAAACTTGAAGCGGTCTCTTTGTAATTCATTTGCAGACTTTTGTTACTTTGAGGATGTTCTCACATTGTATTACCGTTTCTATTTTTTGTTACATTATTATATCAAGGGATTTGAGATTAATCTTTTTTATTCAACTGACAAAATATTTATACTAACAATTTTAGAAGAAAGTATGGTTTATTTCGGCTCATAATAGTATAATAAAAAACGTGAGTATCATTTGTAATAATCGATATATAAAAGAATGTTGATATTATGTCAAAATCAGAAGTGCTGCACCAATTATATAATGAATGCAAAAATATAGAATTTGATGAATCATATGAGCTTATTAAGAAAGCTAAAACAGATGATGAAAGGAAATTTATACAATGTGTGACAGACTATGTGTTACAGTTAAAACAAAAAAATGCAATTAATGAAAAGAGATTTTAGATATGCCCAGAGTAAATCTGGATGAAATTGTAAGAAGTTATTGGAAATGGAATAATGTGAAAGATGCCATTTTAAATATTACAGATATTATAAGATATAATTGAGTTAAGGAAAATAATTTATTAAAACATTTTTAACCCGGAAAGGTAGAATCTGAATCTTTTCGGGTTTTTTGTAATCTATAAGATGAAATAGGAGCTGCCAAAAAATCATTCAACAAAAACTTATTGCATTACATTTTGGTTTGTGTTACAATAAATATAAACAAGATTTATCTGTGTTATTAAGGGGCAGGATTTTGATGAACTGCCGGAAACATATATTATTTTTATTACGGAAACCTGATGCATGATTTCAGATGTCCGGATCCGGACAATATGTACTATAGCATTATGGGTGACAGTGCAAGGTATTATAAGGAGAATCTGGAAGGAGTGAGCGAAATGTGCAGAGAGATGGAGATTTTAAGAAATGAAGGTAAAAATGAAGGCCTGGATATTTTTGCAGCTCTTGTAAAAAAGCTTACCGAACTTGGAAGGTTGGACGATATTACAAGAGCAGCTTTCGATAGTGTTTACAGGGATAAACTGATTTCTGAGTTTGTGATTTATAAAACAGGTATTGACATATCACACAGATAAACAGAAAATATATATATGAAATGTCTTTACTGAAAGGAACATACTATGAAAACAGTTATTATGGCAGGAGGAAGGGGAACGCGTATTTCATCCATTGCCCCGGACATACCCAAACCAATGATACAGATTGACGGGAAACCTGTTCTTGAAAGAGAAATTGAGTGCCTGCGTAATCAGGGCTTTAAAGATTTGATTATAACGGTGGCGCATCTTGGAAAAGTTATAATGGACTATTTTGGTGACGGTTCCGCATTTGGAGTGAACATTGAGTATTATAATGAAGAGCAGCCGTTAGGCAATGCCGGTGCGCTGTTCAGGTTAAGAGATAAGCTGACAGAAGATTTTCTGCTTCTTAATGCAGATGCGGTTTTTGATGTGGATTTTAACAGGATGGTATCGTATCATAGGAGTAAGGGAGCTCTGGTTACACTGTTTACCCATCCGAATTCACATCCGTACGACAGTGGTCTCATCATTGCAGATGAAAATGGAGCTGTAGCAAGATGGCTTGCAAAGGAGGATGACAGACCGCAGTTTTATCGTAACCGCGTTAATGCCGGACTTCATGTGATTAATCCTAAAGCGCTTGATATGAGCGGCGTGGATGGCAAGATTATTGGTACGACAGATGTCGTAACCGGGAAAGTGGTAAAAGCGGACCTTGACCGTCAGATTTTGAAACCGCTTGCAGGAACAGGAACAATGTTTTGTTATGACAGCCCTGAGTATGTAAAAGATATGGGAACGCCTGAGAGGTTTTATCAGGTGCAGGAAGATTATAAAGCGGGGCGTGTTACGGGTAAGAATCTTGCCAATAAACAAAAGGCAGTATTTCTGGACCGTGACGGTACTATCAATGTATATAAAGGATTTTTGCGTAATATAGATGATTTTGAACTTATAGACGGTGTTTCGGAAGCGATAAGGAAGATAAACGAATCGGGATATCTTGCCATTGTGGTTACAAATCAGCCGGTGGTTGCAAGGGGCGAGGTTTCATTTGATGAATTAAAATGTATTCATAATAAAATGGAAACATTGTTAGGTTTAGACGGCGCATATATTGACGGTATTTATTTTTGTCCGCATCATCCGGATAAAGGTTATGAAGGAGAAGTGCCGGAACTCAAATTTGAATGTGAATGTAGGAAGCCAAAGCCGGGTATGCTTCTTAAGGCGGCTGAAGATTTTAATATTGATTTATCACAGAGTATTATGGTTGGTGATGGTAAAAATGATATTATTGCAGGCAAAGCAGCAGGCTGTAAAACTGTTTTGTTAAATGGAGCCGGGACATCAGGCGCAGATGATGATTATGGCGCGGATGTTGTGGCGGAAAGCCTGTCATGTATCTGATATAACGGGAAAATTATAAAAGCCCTGCAGGGTATATTTTTAATTAATATACATGCAGGGCTTTTATGAAAACGGCGATAGTTTAGATAATATCGTCTTTGGCAGGCATAACCGTATTAATCCACAGGTATTCTGATAATGCCCATATAAGATTTTTAGGTTTTGGTTTTTGGGTCAGTGTAGTGTTGAATATCTCGTTAAGAGCTGCCCTGTCGCCGTGTCTCCATATATCGTCGGCAACTCTGCTTAATGATTTTTCAATAGAGCGGATGGTTTTGCCTGATATTCTGGATACTTCCACGCATATAAGTTTCATCTGAGGCTCAGTCGGCTGATATGAAAGAGCTATCTTTACTGAACAGCATAGAATATAATAACATTCCCTCCCACGGTTCCCGCTGATAAGTGATACAAGCTCTTTAATTTTTTTCAGGTTATTGTCTGAATCATAAATATTTTCATTAGCCATATAACCAACCTCCTTAAATGATTTATTTTGTTGAAAGTATTTTATAATTAAATACAAAAATAGACAAGGAACTGTTAGGTATAATTTTATAAAATATATGTTATTGCTATATTAAAATAATCATAATAAAAATTTTATTAATTTGTATAAAATATTGATTTCTATTTTCCTTAATGTTAGAATTAAAAAGGAGGTTATAATCTATGGAGAATTATATAATTAGTTGTTCGTCAACTGCAGACTTGTCAAAAAAACATTTTGAGGACAGAGATATTAAATATATCTGTTTTCATTTTGAACTTGATGGAAAACATTATTATGATGATTTGGGGCAGAGTATTCCATTTGAGGATTTCTATAAGGCAATGGAAGATGGCGCGATGACAAGAACATCACAGATTAATTCAGATGAGTTTGAGGAGTATTTTGAAAGTTTTCTTTCACAGGGTAAGGATTTGATTCATGTCAGCCTTTCGTCAGGGATTTCCGGTACGGTTAATTCGGCAATGATTGCAAAAACAAACCTTGAAGAAAAGTATCCTGACAGAAAAATATATGTGGCGGATTCGCTCGGCGCATCATCAGGCTATGGGCTGCTTATGGATAAAATGGCAGATTTGCGTGATGAAGGAATGAGTATAGATGATTTGTATAATTGGGTTAATTCAAACAGGCTGAATGTACATCATTGGTTCTTTTCAACTGATTTGAAATATTATGTGCGTGGAGGCAGGATATCCAAGGCTGCAGGTTTGGTCGGCGGAGCGCTTAATATATGTCCGCTTCTTAATGTGGATAATGAGGGAAAACTTATACCGCGTATGAAGATAAGGACTAAGAAAAAGGTTATTCAGGCTATAGTAGACAGAATGGAGGAAAATGCCAGGGATGGTCTTAATTACTCAGATAAATGTTATATATCACATTCAGCCTGTATCGGGGATGCAGAGGCGGTTGCGGCTCTTGTCAAAGAAAGGTTTCCGAATATTAAAGGAGATGTCCTTATTAATGATATAGGAACTACTATCGGAAGTCATACTGGACCGGGAACTGTTGCATTGTTTTTCTGGGGCAATGAAAGGGAATAATTTTATCTGCCTGTATGATGTATGTAATATGGAGCTCTGTCATAAGACGGATGCTCCATACATTTTTCCGTAAAATGATTATTCAGCTTTCATTTTGAAAGACTCGCAGTCAGTACATTCAATCTGGGTAGGATTGCTTTCATGTGTACCAATCTGGATTGTGTCCAATGAACAATAATCAGCAGTCTGGCAGTGATGCTCGCAGTTGGTTATTGTACACTGAATAGATTCATTTTTTTCAGTATTGCATTTATCGCAGGACATTTTGTCACCTCCTTGGAATTTCTTCACATATAGTATTGCCCTTATTGCAATTAATATAATGGGTGAGTTAAAATAATTTGTATAATATTATTATCTGGAGAGGCTGTTATGTTAAAAATAAAGAATTATAAGAATAGATTTTTGCGTTTTATTATATATTTTGTCATAATGCTGTTGTTTATGTTTTCATCCTGCGCTTATGAAAAAACGGATATTTCGGATTACAATCCGGGTTCTTCGGAGGAATATGATTTAGAAGATATACCGGAATTTGATGAAGAACCGTATACAGTGCTCAATGGAAATATACCTGAATTTGACGAGGAGGATTATACAACGGATGCTTTTGAGGTATACAGCGAGAAGGACAGCCTTGGGAGATGCGGCGTGGCATATGCAAATATATGCGAGGAAATAATGCCTGATACGGCAAGAGAAGATATCGGAATGGTAAAGCCGTCAGGCTGGCATACGGTAAAATATGACTGTGTTGACGGACTTTATCTGTATAACAGATGCCATTTAATAGGTTATCAGTTATCGGGTGAAAATGCTAACGATAAAAACCTTATAACCGGAACAAGATATATGAACGTGCAGGGTATGCTTCCGTTTGAAAATATGGTTGATGATTATGTAGAGAGTACGGGAAATCATGTTTTATACAGAGTTACTCCTGTTTATGAGGGAAACGACCTTGTTGCAAGCGGTGTGCAGATGGAAGGATGGTCTGTAGAAGATGAAGGAGAGGGAATATGTTATAATGTGTTTGTATATAATAATCAGCCTGGGATTGATATAGACTATGCAACCGGTGACAGTGAGCTTTCGGAGGATGAACTGACAGATAATAACGGTTCAGAAGATAAAGGATATATACTTAATAACAATACAATGAAATTTCATCTAAGCTCTTGTTCAGGTGTAAGGGATATAGCGGAAGATAATAAAGAAATTTCGGGTAAGAGCAGGGAGGAACTTATAAGTGAAGGTTATTCGCCCTGCGGGCGTTGTAAACCTTAAAGTAAATTATGTAATAAAGAGGTATTTTATGATAGCAGTAATTGCGGCTTTTGCGAAAAACAGGGTCATTGGAAATAAAGGAAAGCTTATATGGAATATTCCCTCAGATAAGAAAAGGTTCAGGGAGATTACCGAAGGTAATATAGTTATTATGGGGAGAAAGACTTATGAAGAAATAGGAAGCCCTTTATGCGGCAGGATAAATATTGTGCTTTCAAAAAGTATGCGGTATAGGGATAAGAATCTGATTACTGCGGACTCATTAGACGAAGCGTTTGCCATATGTAATTCTAATGACGTATTTGCGAAAAAGAATATTTTTATATGCGGCGGTGAGAGTATATACAGAGAAGCGCTTGATTTTGCAGATGAACTGTATTTGTCGGTGCTTGATAAAGAATACGAGGGCGATGTGTATTTCCCGGAATTTGATGAAAGCTTATATAAATGTGTATATAAGGAATATATAGAAGAAAGTATTCCATATACTTTTTACAGATATGTCAGATAAAGCTTAAAAAGTTGTCCTAAATTAACGCCTTGCAGCATATTATTATAATTAGAGTATATGCTGTAAGGTGATTTTTATGCGAAAAAAAAAGATTATTATAATTATAATGTCAGTGGCTATACTGGTTATACTGACAACCAGAATTGCAGGTATGGTTAAGATTGGAATATATGGAGATAAAAGCACTTCAAGCGAGCTTGGAATAGATGATGTATACATACAGAGGGCGCTTGCAGCAAAGATGCTGTCTCTTCTTAAATATTCGCATAATGAAATTAAGGGAATGGAGCCTGAAATTACTTATATAGATGCCTGTAACGGTGAATGGTATGATAAATATTTTACTGCGTCGGGGATGCTGGGAATACACTGGGGCGGCAATGAATGTAGGCCGCAGGATGAGCTTACATATGGGGAATGTATAGATATAGTAAGTGAAATGACCGGAGATACCGACGGTATAATAAAAGAAAAAGTGAAACAGATGCTCGGAAAATTTGAATATGACGAAAACATAAGTGCGGGCAAATGGCTTACGGTATATGAAGCGATACCGTCTTTTTTGGGGGAAGGTGAGTGCAGGAAGATTGTAAAAGAGGATTTATTTCTGCTTGCGCTGCTTGATAAGGATAATAATTCATGGGAAGCGGCTACAGGCTCAGGAGCCTATCATTTTGACGGTTTTGCGCTGGATGCGTATGCTAACAGAACGCTGAGCGTTCTGTCTGACGGAAATGAAATAATATATATATATGGTGTATCGGAAAAAGATACGGTTATAAATAATGCATGGATTGACACCTGCAGCGGCGAGCAGATGATTATATATTATTCGGGCGTATTTGCTGAATTTAATTTAAGCAATGCGCTGAAAGAAAGTATGGCTCCCATACAGGGTACAGTTGCAGATATAACCATATCCTCTGACAGGGTTACTGATATAAAAATAAAAGGTGAGCGGATTAATGACAGAATCCTTTCGGTAAATGATGCTTATATTGACACGGCTTCTTATGGAAGGCTTATGTTTGCGGAAAATTACAAAGTATACGGAATATATGATGAAACAAAACAGCTTGGAATATCAGATATAAGCGTCGGTTACTCAGTAGCCGATATTGTAGTTGAAAATAATACTGTATGCGCAGTCCTTGTTACCGGTCAGGTAACGCCTGCCAATATAAGGGTTGCAATAATGACTACAGGGTATAAGGGCTATTATCATCAAAAAGCTGTAATTTCATCTGATTCCGGAATGGTATTACGTATAAATGGAGCAGAATACCGTTATGCGGCAGGAGAGGAAGCAGGTTTTCTGCCCGATAATGAGCTTCTGAAGCAGGGGCGGGTTACTATTGCTCCTGAAAACGGGGGAAGGCTTCTTATAAAAAGCGTAAAAAGGAATGGGGAAGCGCATTATTACAGAGGTATAATTGAACTGAACTGTGCTGAAAATGCCATAGTAATCATTAATGAGCTTTCAATTGACGAATATCTGTATGCCGTAGTTCCGAGTGAAATGCCGGTTTCGTACAATATGGAAGCGCTTAAAGCCCAGGCGGTGTGCGCAAGAAGCTATGCGTATATGCAGGTTATGTCGGGCGGTCTTTCTGGTATCGGCGCCCATGTTGATGACAGCACGGCATATCAGGTATATAATAATACCCCTGAAACTCCGGAATCTATTGAAGCGGTAAACCAGACTTCGGGGTGCGTAATTACCTATAACGGGGATATAGTGAGCGCATATTATTTTTCAACTTCCTGTGGACATACAGCAAACGGCGCTGATGTATGGTTTGGAATGAAAAATGTGGAGTATTTAAGTGCGGTGCTTCAGAATGATGTAAGTATAAATGAAACTTATGATTTGTCCGACGAGAAAGTGTTCAGGAATTTTATTAATAACAAACCCGTAACTACATATGATGCTGCGTTTCCATGGTACAGGTGGCAGGTACGGCTTAGTGAGAATCAGGTGCGCTCATCTTTGGAAAAGTCAATACAGGTGAGGTATAATATTAATCCGTCGCTCATACTTACTAAAGACGAAAACGGCAACTATGTCAGCAGAAAAATTGATAAGATAGGAAAAATCAGAAATATAAAAGTCGGCAAACGTTCTGATGGAGGGATTATAACTTCTCTTATAATAAAAGGAAGCAAAAAAACAGTAAAAGTATTGTCAGAATATAATATAAGACTGCTTCTTGCCCCTGCTGAATCAATTATAAAAAGAAATGATGAAAGTACGGTCAATGGATTATCTCTTCTGCCAAGTGCATTTTTCTATACAGATACGCAAAAGGAAAATGGTGAAAAGATATTCACTCTGCATGGAGGCGGATATGGCCATGGAGTTGGAATGAGTCAGAACGGGGCAAGTAAAATGGCGGACAGCGGTTATACATACATACAAATATTAGAGCATTATTATAAAGGCTGCCACGTTGAAAAACGTTAAGTTTTTTGACTGGATTTCCGGAGAAGAACATTGATTTCTGCTCCCATAAACAATATATACATACAGAAATACAGCCACATCAGGAGTAATATTATAGTGGTAAGGCTTCCGTATATGGAATTTCCAAGATTTACGAAGTCCATATATATTGAGTATAGGTATGAGAATAAAAGCCATCCGGCAGTTGTGAATATTGCTCCGGGAAGCTCGTATCTTACTTTTGTTTTGCGGTTCGGCACACAAACATAAAGTATAAGAAATATGAAAAAGAACATTGAAACGGCAATTATAATACGTAAATCAAAGAAAATTGAAGTAATGCCGAGCCACGTGACAATTTTATTGCCAAATATAAGAAGAACCAGCGCCGCTATTATTATGATAATGAGAATAAGAGTATAAAACATTGCAAGAATACGTTTAAAAAAATAATTATGTCTGTAATTACATCCGTATATTCTGTTTATGCTGTGTACAATTCCCAGAATACCTTTTGATGCAGACCACAATGCAAGTATGATTGATACTGACATTATTCCCGAACTTGAATTGTATATTTCATGAATCCAGGATGTAAGGGTGTCGCCTATAACACCCGGAGCGATATTTTCGATACAGGTAAGAAGAAAGTCTTTGTCCAGAGGAGTATATTTAATAAAAGCAAGTAAAATCATTATAAACGGAAAGGCTGAAATGAACAGGAAAAATGACACATATGCCGAGTATGCCGGCACATTGTCAGATGACATTTTCGATGTAAAAAATAAAAGTTTTTCAATTGTTTTTTTAATTATCTTCATATATTTATTACCCGTGTAACCCTTGTTATTATTAATTATATATTGATTAAGTATACTATATGTAAGCATTATAGCAGAAAAATTTAATTAATCAAAATGCTTTATTGATACATGGACTTGCCAAAATTAAAAGTGTGCTGTACGATATAATAACGGGGGCGACTTGTAGTATGAGTAGTAAAAGGCAAAAAGCATCTGCTAAGGATATGACAACAGGAAATATTATTTTTTTGCTGATTCAGTTTTCAGTACCTTTGATTATCGGAAATCTTTTTCAAATGATGTATAATACGGTAGATTCTCTGGTAGTAGGTAATTTTGTAGGAAAAGAAGCATTGGCGGCGGTAGGTTCTACTACAATGATTATCAATATGCTGGTGTTCTTTTTTAACGGTGTATCCATTGGAGCCGGGGTTGTAATCAGCCGTTATTATGGAGCAAAAAAATATGAAAATTTACATACTGCTGTTGAAACAACGATTTTTGTAACGCTTGTATGCGGCGTGTTGTTTACGGTTATTGGTATATTACTGGTACGGCCGATGCTTGTTTTTATGTCAACGCCGGAAGATGTTATGGATTCGGCAACGGTATATCTGAAAATATATTTTGCCGGTATGCTTGGACTTCTGGTATATAATATGGGAAGTGGAATACTGCGCGCCGTAGGAGATACAAAAAGGCCGCTTATGTTTCTTATTTTTACCAGTGTTGTTAATGCGGTGCTGGATCTTTTGTTTGTAATAGTTTTTCATGCGGGAATCGCAGGCGTGGCATATGCAACGATTATCGCCCAGTTTATTTCAGCCGGCATGATACTGTTTCTTCTTACAAAAACGAAAGATGTATACTATCTGTCCTGGAAGGATTTAAAATGCGATGTTTCTGTGCTGAAACAGATTTTTACAATTGGTCTGCCGACCGGCGTACAGTCTGTAATCACGGCATTTTCAAATATATTTGTACAATCCTATATTAACAGTTTTGGTTCTGCATGTATGGCGGGCTGGAGTTGTTATAACAAGTTAGATATGTTTATTATGCTGCCGATGCAGAGCGTAGCCCAGGCTGCAACTACGTTTGTGGGACAGAATGTCGGCGCCGGTAAAGACGACCGTGTAAATAAGGGAACTGTACAGTCTATGGCGCTTGCGGTAGGTATTACGGCGGTAATAGCTGTATTTTTGTTTGCGTTTGCTTCACCCGCCAACGGAATCTTTACTGATGATGCGGATGTTATACGTTACGGCGTACTGTTTCTTAAAACAAATGTATTTTTCATGCTTTTTAACTGTGTAAATCATACGCTGGCAGGGGCGCTGCGCGGGCGGGGAGATTCTGCCGGACCTATGGTCATAATGATTTTAAACTTTGTAGTAGTAAGGCAGATATACTTATTTATAATGACACATTTTATAAGCAACACGGAACGTTTGGTAGGTTTGAGTTATCCGGTAGGATGGACTGCATGCTGTATAGTAGAAGTTACATATTTTTATCTGCGGTGGAAGAAAAGAACCGCGAAATCTAACTATTGACAATCCCAAAATGTTCGTGCTATTATATCCGATAAGGCAATGATGGTGCAAAAGAGTTATAAAATACCTGCAGAGAGACGGGGTCACTGGCTGAAAGCCCTGTCGGTCCATATTATAACTTTAATTTCACACCGGAGTTTTGGTTCTGAACGTATTGGTTATTCGTATATCAGTAGGAACTGACGTAAGCTGTGCGTTAAACATAACGAGTGCCTGACGGCATATTAACGTCAGGAATAAGGATGGTACCGCGGATTATTCGTTCCTTGCAGATTTTGTCTGCAGGGAACTTTTTTTCTGTAAAAAGAAAAATATAAAAACCCTAACAGGAGGACATATAAAATGAAAGATAAGCTGAACAAAATTGTAGAAGATGCAATAGCCGGGATTGATAATTCCGACAACCTTTCTGCCCTTAATGATATCAGGGTGTTTTACCTTGGAAAGAAGGGTGAGCTGACTTCTGTATTGAAATCCATGAAGGATGTACAGGCGTCAGAGAGGCCTGTAATCGGACAGATGGTGAATAATGCAAGAAATACCATTGAAGAAATGATTGAAACCAAGAAAAAAGTATTTGAAAAAAAGATAAGGGAAGAAAAGCTTAAGGCAGAGACGATTGACGTTACCCTTCCGGGAAGAAAACCTCATATGGGACATAAGCATCCTAATTCAATAGCCCTTGATGATGTGGAAAGAATATTTATCGGAATGGGATACGAGGTCGTTGAGGGACCTGAAGTTGAATATGATTATTACAACTTTGAGGCGCTTAATATACCGGCAAACCATCCGGCGAAAGATGAGCAGGATACATTTTATATTAATGATGATATAGTTCTTAGGACACAGACATCTTCTGTTCAGGTTCACGTAATGGAAAAGAAGGAGCTTCCAATAAGAATGATAGCTCCGGGCAGGGTATTCCGTTCAGATGAAGTAGACGCAACACATTCTCCTTCATTTAACCAGATTGAAGGACTTGTAATAGATAAAAATATAACATTTGCAGACCTTAAAGGCACTCTGGCGGAGTTTGCAAAGAGAATGTTCGGCGAAGCGACTAAAGTAAGATTCAGACCGCATCATTTTCCATTCACGGAGCCAAGCGCGGAAATGGATGTTTCCTGTTTCAAATGCGGCGGAAGCGGCTGCAGGTTCTGTAAAGGAGAAGGCTGGATTGAAATACTCGGCTGTGGAATGGTACATCCGAGAGTGCTGGAAATGAGAGATATAGATTCCGAGAAATACCAGGGATTTGCATTTGGCATGGGGCTTGAGAGAATAGCGCTTCTCAAATATGAAATTGATGACATGAGACTTTTGTATGAGAATGATATACGTTTTCTTGAACAGTTTTAAATAATAATGAATGGAGGAATATTATGAATACACCATTATCATGGATTAAGGCATATGTACCTGACCTTGACTGCAGCGCAGATGAGTATATGGACAGAATGACGCTGACTGGAACCAAGGTTGAGGGATATCAGAAATTAGATGACGGACTTGAAAAGATTGTAGTAGGAAAAATAATTAAAATAGAAAAGCATCCTGATGCTGACAAACTTGTTGTATGCCAGGTGCAGGTTGATGAAGAGGGAACTGTTATACAGATAGTAACGGGAGCGCCGAATGTATATGAAGGGGCTATAGTTCCTGTCGTGCTTGACGGGGGACGTGTGGCTTGCGACCATTCCGGCAGCAGGATTCCGGGAGGAACGAAGATAAAGAAAGGAAAACTCCGTGGGGTTGAGTCTTTTGGAATGATGTGTTCTATACAGGAACTTGGCTCTGATACTGATATGTACCCTGATGCGTGTGACGATGGAATATACATTTTTAATAATAATAAGGAATACTGCAATGCAAAACTTGGAAGCGATGTTCCTGAACTGTTAGGGCTCAGGGATGTTAATTTTGAATATGAAATTACCTCAAACCGTGTGGACTGTTTCTCTGTAATTGGAATAGCAAGAGAAGCTGCGGCAACTTTTGGAAAGAAGTTCTGCCCGCCTGAGGTTACTGTTACAGGTAATGATGAAAAGGCGTCTGATTATATCAGTGTTGAGGTTGTGGATAAGGATTTGTGCCCGAGATATATTGCAAGGGTAGTTAAAAATATACGGCTTGCTCCGTCGCCTGAGTGGCTGCAGAGAAGGCTTGCGGCATGTGGAATAAGACCTATTAATAATATTGTTGATATAACCAATTATGTTATGGAAGAATATGCGCAGCCTATGCATGCATTTGATTTGGATACGATTGCCGGCAGAAAGATTGTTGTAAGGCGCGCAAAGGACAAAGAAGTATTTACCACTTTAGACGGTCAGGACAGGGTAATGGATTCGGATGTCCTTATGATATGTGATGCTGATAAGCCTGTAGGTATTGCGGGAATAATGGGAGGAGAGAATTCCAAGATTACCGATAATGTAACTACAATGCTTTTTGAAGCTGCATGTTTTGACGGAACGAATATACGTCTTTCAGGTAAAAGGCTTGGTATGCGTACTGATGCGCAGGCTAAGTTTGAGAAAGGACTTGACCCTGAGAATGCAATGGAAGCAATCAACCGTGCATGCCAGCTTATAGAAGAACTGGATGCCGGAGATGTTGTTGGCGGTTGTGTAGATGTATACAGTAAAAAGAGAGAACCCAAAGTTGTAAAGTATGATGCAGACAGAATTAACAGGCTTCTTGGAACTGATATTGATGAAGATACGATGGTTTCATATTTTGAAATGGTTGACCTTAAAACCGATAAGGCAAAGAAAGAGGTTACAGTGCCTACGTGGAGGCAGGATATAGAACTTCTTGCTGATCTTGCAGAGGAAGTTGCGCGTTTCTACGGATATGAAAATATACCGTCTACGCTTCCTACAGGCGAGGCTACAACAGGAGGTCTGTCTTATAAATTAAGGGTAGAGCAGATTGCAGCAAACACGGCTGAATATCTTGGATTTTCAGAGGCAAGCACATATTCATTTGAAAGTCCGAAGGTATTTGACAAGCTACTTATAAAAGAAGATGACGACCTTCGTAAGACGGTAGTAATATCCAATCCGCTTGGCGAGGATTACAGTATAATGCGTACATCTTCATTAAATGGTATGCTTACATCGCTTTCTACTAATTACAACAGGAGAAACAGAAATGTAAGGTTATATGAAATGGCTAATATATATATACCAAAACAGGTTCCTGTAACAGAGCTTCCGGATGAACGCAGACAGCTTACGCTTGGTATGTACGGCTCCTGTGATTTTTATGATATGAAAGGCGCAGTGGAAACATTACTGCACAAGTGCAGCCTGAAAAAAGATATTGTATTTGATTCACATTCAGGCAGACCATATCTTCATCCAGGCAGACAGGCAGATGTTATTTATAATGACACTGTAATAGGTTATATCGGGGAGATTCATCCTGAAGTATGCGACAATTATCTTATTAAAGAAAAAACATATGTCGCAGTGCTTGATATGGAATATATTGTGGATTATGCTGATTTTGATGCCGTAAAATATGAAGGAATTCCTAAATATCCCGCCGTTACAAGAGATATAAGCCTTGTAATGGACAAAGATATACAGGCTGGACAGATTGAAGAAGTAATTAAGAAACATGCCGGAAAACTGCTTGAGAAATGTGAGCTGTTTGATGTATATGAAGGAGACAGGCTGGAACATGGCAAGAAGTCACTTGCTTATTCGATAAGGTTTAGACATAAGGAAAAGACACTGGAAGATAAGGAAGTAAATGAAGTTATGCAGAAGATTGTTGACAGGCTGTCTGAACTTGGAGCAGCTCTCAGAAGTTAGCGTGACATAGTTTTGACACATTTATAACACAATTTTCCAATAATCTTAACAGGATTATGATATCTGGCATTATTAAAGGATGTGAATATATGTATCATGTAGAAAAACAACATGCAAAAGGAAAACTTCATGCCATTGAGAGGATTACCGGACTGTTAGACCATAATTCCTTCAGGGAGATACAGTCGGGAGTGACTAACCTTGAAGAAACATTTGGAATCAGCCCCGGACAGTTTCCTTATGACGGAGTAATAACCGGATATGGAAGCATTAACGGCAGGAAAGTATTTATATATTCAGAAGATTTTACCGTTATAGGAGGAACGCTTGGCAAGCAGCATGGTTATAAGATTGCAAACGTTATAAAACTTGCAATAGAGAACCGCTGCCCGATAATCGGTATTAATGATTCAGGCGGAGCAAGGATTCAGGAAGGCGTTAATGCGCTTGCAGGATATGGTGAGATATTCTATTATAATACGCTTGCATCGGGTTATATTCCGCAGATATCTATTATAGCAGGCAATTGTGCCGGCGGTGCGGTATATTCGCCTGGTATTACTGATTTTATATTTGTTATTGACAGTATAAGCCAGATGTATGTTACCGGACCGAAGGTTATAAAAAGTGTAACAAATGAAGATATAACTTCTGAGGAGCTTGGCGGCGCGGCAGTTCATGCGTCGCAGAGCGGCGTTGCGCATTTTTACTGCAGAAATGAACAAAGCTGTTTTAAAAAAGTGAAGAAGCTTTTGGATACGATTCCGCAGTATTATGGCGATAAGAGTAACAGCGCCCCGAAATTTACTGATTATGAGACTAATTCAGTATTCCAGTATGAGATGAACAATATAATTCCTGCTGAAAGAAACAGGGCATACAATATTAAGGACGTAATAAAGCTCCTTGCAGATGAGAATTCTTTCATAGAGGTTATGAGGGATTTTGCAAAAAATATCGTAGTAGGTTTTGGAAAGATAAAAGGAATTACTGTTGGATTTGTTGCCAATCAGCCGAATTTTGCGGCAGGAGCGCTTGACTGTGACGCCAGCGACAAAGGGGCAAGGTTTATAAGATATTGCGATGCATATGACATTCCTTTGATTACCCTTACAGATGTTCCGGGCTTCCTTCCGGGAAGCGGACAGGAAAAGAAAGGTATTATACGTCACGGCGCCAAACTTCTGTATGCATATTCAGAGGCAACCACGACCAAACTTAACGTAATACTCAGAAAAGCCTATGGAGGCGCATATATTGCCATGTGCAGCAAACATCTCAGGGCGGATTTTGTGTATGCATGGCCTAATGCAGAGATTGCCGTTATGGGCGCTGAAGGAGCGGTTGATATATTATTTGCCAAGGCAATGAAAAATATTGAAGACCCGGATGAGAGGGAACAATTCAGAAAAGAAAAGATTGCTGAATACAATCGTGACTTTATGAGTTCAAGGGTAGCTTCGATGCAGGGATATGTTGATGAGGTTATTAAACCTGAAGCTACCAGGGAAAGGCTTTACGCAGATCTTTTAATGCTTGCTGACAAGAAAGAAATAACTTCAGTTGTAAAGAAGCATGGAAATATACCATTATAATAAAAATATTTAATAGAGAGGATTTCATATAATGATTTTTTCAACTTATCAGTTTATATTGATATTTCTCCCAACGGTATTTGTAGTATACTTTGTGCTTAATCATTTTAAATTTATACAAATGGCGAAAATCTGGCTTATCGTAGCTTCATTCTATTTTTACTCGCAGGGCAGTCCGGATTTCTTCCCGTTTTTTATGGGAAGCGTACTGGGAAATTATATACTTGGAACAACAATGAGCCGTATGAAAGAGGACAGGCTCAGGCTTGAGAGAAGGCTTCTGCTTATTATCGGCATACTTGCAAATGTGGCTCTTTTAGGATATTACAAGTATACAGACTTTTTTATTTCTAATTATAATTTTATTACAGGTTCGGATTATGCGCTTAAGCATATTATCCTTCCTATAGGAATATCATTTTTTACATTTCAGCTTATTGCATTTCTGGTTGATTCATACAGGGGAGAGACGGAAGAATATGATATTGTAAATTATCTGCTTTTTATTACTTTCTTCCCTCAGCTTATAGTAGGTCCTATTATCCATCATAAGGAAGTAGTGCCTCAGTTTGCAGACGTAAGAAACCAGAGGATTAATTATGACAATGTTGCTAAGGGCCTGTTTATATTTTCGATAGGCTGCGCAAAGAAAATGCTGCTTGCGGATCCTCTTACGACCAATGCAGAACTTTTCTTTAATAATCTTGATGCCCTTACGGCGGCAGGAACACTTAAATTTCTGAATTCCTGGTTTTACTCACTTGAGTATACGGTTTCGTATTATTTTGACCTTTCAGGTTATGCGGATATGGCTATAGGGCTTGGCCTTATGTTTAATATTATAATTCCGCAGAACTTTAATTCACCTTACAAAGCTAAGGATTTTCAGGAATACTGGCAGAGATGGCATATTACGCTGTCGCGTTTCCTTGGAAATTACATATTCAGAAATGTATATAAAAAGAACGTAAAGTGGCGTAATTATTATGTTGCTACAATGGTTACGTTTTTTGTATCCGGTTTCTGGCACGGCGCCGGATGGACATTTGTAGTATGGGGAATAGTAAATGGAATACTTGTATGTATAGGAAGCTACAGAAACAGAAAAAAGAAGAAAACTCCGGTATGGCTTGGAGTTCCGCTTACTTTTATACTGGCAATACTGACGCGTGTGCTTTTTGTTTCCAATACATTTACCGATGCGTGGGAAGTATACAAGGGAATGGTTAACTTTGCATCGCTTGGACATGGTATAAGCGGTGTGTTCCATACGGTTGCCATATTTATTAACCACCATAAATCCATAGGCCTTACATGTCTTATAGGATTAATTATATGCTGGTTTATGCCGAATACAAAAAGTATTTCGGACAGGTTCGATACAAAAAAATGGTATTATCTGATATATCCGGCAATACTTCTGGCAATATGTATATTTAAGATGGATAAAGTAGTACAATTCCTTTATTTCCAGTTCTAACTGATATACGGATAAAGGAGATTGGAGGAAGGTTATGAAAAGCTCTAAAAAATGGGTTCTGACTTTTATGACATTAATGATTCTGGTGCTTGTATTTATCTGCACTGTTAATTATGTTGTGGACCCTTATGGATATTTCCGCTTTCAGGGCGGCAACTATTTTGAGTTAAATGACGATTATTATACACGTGTCCTTAAGGCGGAAAGAATTAAAAATTATGCAGACGAGTATGATGCATACATAATAGGCGGTTCAAAAGCAAGCGGTATAAGGGCGGACAAGTTATCGGAGATTGACGGGTACAGATATTATAATTCTTATATACAGTCAGGTAATTTTGAGGAATATGAGAAGTATATTAATTATATTTTTGAAAATGATAAAGATGTAAAAAAAATATTTCTGCATCTGAGCAGCATTGAGGTAAAAGCCTATTCAAGACAGCATATGGGAGATACGTATAAAACTCCGGCGCAGGTAGACGGGCGTTCTAAAGCTGCAGAGGTTCTCCGTATGCTTTTTAAGAATCTTAAAGTAAGCGTTCAGGAGATAAAAAAGATAGCGGATAACAAGACAAATCCAGTGGCTTATCCGGAACTCCCAAGCGGCGAGAGGAATCTCGGTAAATATTATGATGCGGTAAAGCTTGATAAAGAGTGGTTTAAAGAGCGTTATGTAATGAAGGATTACGACAAAAGTATCAAGGAACTGTTTGAAGGAAAGCGTGAACAGTCAGAGAATATGAAACTGTGCCTTGATGCTTTAAAAAGAATAAAAGCTGCATGTGACGAAAGAGGAGTTGAACTTTTTGTAGTATTCGGACCTTCGTTTATTACGGAGATGGCCGTTTTTGACGGTCCGCAGTTTTGGAATTATTATGGTGAAGTTGTTAATATAGTAGGAGACGTATGGGATTTCAGCGATTATAATGATATAATGCTTAATCCGTATAATTTTTATAATAATCTTCACTTTTTCTATGATGTAGGAGAACTGATGCTTGATACTATAGAAAATAACTGCAGGCAGTATGAAGGAGATGCAGATTCTCCGTTTGGCAAATTTGGGTATCATGTGTATGCGGATGCCGCAGAGTGTGCAGCCGATACCTCAGGACTTGCTGTAACTGTACCGGATTATATAAAACACAGGCAGGAATGTTACAATATACTTAAAAATGAATATATTTCTACAGGAACTATAGCGCTCAGGTCATATGATGATGCAAGTAATGTTGTTGCAGGAAGCAAATATTTTACAAGCCCAGAACTTAAGGCCAGAGAAGGTACAAGCGATGATACTGAACATATCTATGAGAGGACAAAGAATAATTATAAAGATAAATGATATATAATATATCAAAACAGGGCTTTAAACGGGACATCGGAATCTGCATTATACCTGTTGGCTTATGGAGGGCATATTATGACAGAAAGTTTTATATGTAAAGACTATCGTTTTGATAACGCGGTATTTAGCGGGGTATTTCAAGTGCCGGAAGGGTTTGAGCCCCAAAAGGTGTATTTTAAGGACATAAAAAACGACAGATATTGCTATGACGTATCATATGGTCCGGGGGATAATGCTGATGAATTTTATATAAGTGTTGATTGTGATAGTGCCACATTCCATTCGGGAACGTGGCATCCTGTTATGGAGGGTAATAACGGAAAGCAGTACTTCTTTTTCTACAAAAGTATGAAAAATGAGAAAAAACTTGTAAAAATGCTGAAGCTTTCAAAAGATACCCTCTTTTTTGATGCTTCCGAAAGATATCATTATATGGCTGCGCTGGATGGAGATTCCCGTTTTACTTTAAGAAAATTGAGGAATAAGGCAAAAAGCGTTAAAAAGACGTATGTATATATTAAAAGTTATGAGAAATCAGGAATGAAAGTCAGGTTTAATCTTATGGATAATGATTTAAAACCTGCAAAACAGGCTGAGCTGTGGTTTTGGAATAAAAATATAAAGGAAGTATACCGTATTACACTCAATTCAAAAGATATAAATAACCTGAGTTTCGAGGTGGATTTTACTGATTTTTATAATAAGTACGGAAAGAAAATACTTAAACAATGGGATGTTTTTCTTGCATGCAACAGAGGCGGGGCTTATTACCAGTCAAGAATTGTTTTAAAAGACGATAAGAAATATGCAAATAATGTTGCGATACAGAGCAGTGATGACAGTGATAGATATATATTTAACCAGCCGGATACAGATTCGGAAGGGGTTGTTCTGTCAGCATTTCAGATGTTTTTTGACGGAATTCTTAGGCTATGCGTAAAGACTGTCCGGCCAGTATATATGTATCGCGGCATATACAGGGAATGTGTTGAGACATTTTCTATGAATGACGGCATACTTAATATAAGAATCAGATGTATGAATTCAGAATTTTCAGAAAGAAAGCTGGTTATAAGGCACAGGCTTGACGAGTCGGCAGAGGAAAACGGCGAAAATATATGCAGATATGAACCTACAAGTGTAGAAAATATAATAGGTGGAGAAGCGGTAACATTTACAATAGACTGTAACAGCATTAAATGGGCTCCGCCAAGATATGAGATAGTGCTTTTTGCAGTTAAGGATAAAAATGAATATGAATTCCGCCTTGTCGGAAGCGGAAAGAAATTTGAAAGGCTGCTTACGTCGGTATATAAAAACATATATACTACAGATGAAGAATATCTTGTGTATCCCACGAGGACAATAAGCGGCAAGATAGTTATGGAATGTAGACAGAAAAGCAGATATGACCTTAAAAAATACCGTACAAATGAAAAAATTGCTACAGTTCTTTATTTTATATTAAAACCGTTCTACAAGTGTAAAAAGAATTTCCTGTTCTTTGAAAAATTCTGTACGGCGGCGCAGGACAATGCATATTATATGTTTAAATATTTTGTCCATAGGAAAAACATAAGAATCAGGCCGCTTTATATTATTGAAAAGGACAGGCCTGTCTATAATGAATTAAAAGCGCAGTATGGCCGCAGAATAGTAGATTTTATGAGCATAAGGCATCTGATATATCTGCAGGCGTCAGATTTATTTGTTTCTACTGATTCCAAACGCCACTGCTACAAATGGCATGCGGGAAGTATCAGAATTTTAAATATGCTTAATAATAAAAAATCGGTGTTTTTGCAGCATGGTGTACTTGGATTTAAGAGAGTGGATAATATATACGGCAAACAGTATGCAAACCGCGCGGATTTGTTTATAGCTTCTTCAGAAGAGGAGAAGGATATTATAACAAGATATTTTGGATACGATAAAAAGGAAGTGGCCGTTACCGGGCTTGCAAGGTGGGATAAACTTGTATCATCGCCTAAGAATCCTCCAGAGATATTTTATATGCCTACGTGGAGGAATTGGATTACAGAGCTTAGCGATGAAGAATTTGTAAAAACGGATTACTTTAAATCATATGCAGAGATACTTAATTCGGACAGACTTTCGGAGATACTCGAAAAAAATAACCTTTATATGCTGTTTTGCTTTCATCCTAAGTTCCGGAACTATATGCATTTAATAAATGTAAACGGAAAAAGAATAAAGATGGTAAGCTATGATGATGATATAAGGATAAATAAACTTCTTATGGAATGTAGTATGTTTATAACAGATTATTCCAGCGCATCATGGGATGTTTATTATATGGATAAGCCGGTATTATTTTACCAGTTTGACTATGATAAGTATAACGAAAGACAAGGTTCATATATTAATATGGAGAGAGGGTTATCTTCTGACAGGGTTACGGATTTTGACGGCTTTATAAACAAATTTTCTGAGATTGCCGCCGGCGGATTTGTAAGGGATGCAGGTTCAGATAATATGATTGCAGAGCATCTCCCGGCGCACAGGGGAGGACACCGGAAGAAGATATATGAGGAAATAATTAATAGATTCTTATGATGTCGACTTAATTTGACTTTAATGTAAACTATTGGTATAATTGCTGTGTTTATTATTTAAATAGGAGGCATAGTCTGTGGATATTAGCGTTATTATACCTTATCATGGAGAGAAAACATATCTTAAAGACTGTCTGGATAGTCTGCGGGAACAGAGTTTTAAGGATTTTGAAGTTATTCTGGTTGGCTCCGGATATGATATTCCTGAGGATGTATTGGATATTTACCGGACTGATATAACCATGAAGTGCTGCAGATGTGAAAAAGACGGCGTGGCAGCGGCAAGGAATACAGGAATGTCTGTAGCAGAGGGAACCTATGTTACATTTGTTGACTGTGATGATTATCTGGATGTCAGATGTCTTCAGAGATTACATGAGTTATGCGTAGCTGACTGCTGTGATTTGATGTTTGGAAAGATTGAAAATACATGGTATAAGAGAAGCATTTATCTTGATAATGTTGAATCTGCTCCTGATGAGAGCGGAGAGAGCAGTTCTGATGAAGAAAATGGCAAAGACGAAGAACAGGGCAGACAGTTCCTTTTTTATATAGAGTCAGGCGACAGCGAGGAAATAATAAGACAAAAGCGGGTTGAAGCTGCAAACAGGTATCTTATATTGAGGCGCAAATCGCTGCAGAATATAACGGTACTGGGGATTCTGTTTAAAAGGGAGTTCCTTGTAGAGAATAATATAACATTTGATGAAACGCTAAGATATTATTCTGACTGGCCGTTTATATGTAATGTGCTTGACCTGGCGGAGAAATGCGACGGGGATAAGGAAGCGGTATATTTAAAAAGAACACATAACGACCCGATACATTCACCGTCTCTTCTTCAGGATATAGGAAAGAAAGATTTTGAATACAGGATGGAGGCTTACGAACACTCCATAAAAAGGATTTCCGGAAAATCACCATATACGAGGGCATATCTGGATAACAAACTGATACAGTATTTTGCTTCAGAGGTTGCGCCTGAAATCAGAAAGAATGAAGATAAAATCTGGCGTAAGAAAAGGATGCCTGTAATAAGGGAATATATATCGGGTATAGACAGTCAGGTTATTAAGAATTCGGGTATGTACAGGCGTAGGCTTTCCTCGGCGCTTATTGCCAATGATGTTAAGAAACTCTGCAGGCTTTCACGCAATAAGAACCTGTATAATTGGGCGCTTTTGATAATTAAAGGACCTAAGAGGCTTAAGATTATAAAGGAGTTTATGTACAGACATGTGTATTCCACAAAGCCGGTTATGGAGGATGTCGTACTTTTTGAAAGCTTTTTTGGAAAGAGTTATTCTGACAGTCCGAAATACATTTTTGAAAAACTTAACCAGATGTATCCGGGAAAATACAGATGTGTATGGATAATTGATAAAAAGACTAAGCTCCCATATCCTGCAAAACAGATAAAAAGATTCAGCTTTGCATATTTTAAATATCTTGCAAGGAGCAAATATATTGTTTTTAACAGCAGGCAGCCGAAGACTTTTATAAAAAGGAAAGGCAATGTATTTCTTCAGACCTGGCATGGAACGCCTCTCAAAAAGCTGGTGTTTGATATGGAGGAAGTAGTAAGCGCTTCCCCGATGTATAAAAAAACTTTCTATATACAGTCCAGGTCGTGGGATTATCTTGTTGCCGCCAATGCATTTTCAGAGGAAGTATTTAAAAGGGCATTCGTATTTGATAAGCCTATGCTTAAATTCGGTTATCCGAGAAATGATATACTTCATGCAGACAATAAAGAACAGATTGCAGCTGATATAAGAAAGAGGCTGGGCATACCGGAGGATAAAAAAGTAATACTGTATGCACCTACCTGGCGTGATGATGAATATTATGAGTCCGGCAAATATAAGTTTGACCTTAAGCTGGATTTAAAGTATATGAAAGAAAAGCTTTCGGATGAATATGCCGTAATACTAAGGACACATTATTTCATTGCAGATAATATTGATGTAACCGGACTTGAAGGTTTTGTGTTCAATCTGAGTAAATATGATGATATAGCAGAGCTTTATCTTATATCAGATATATTAATAACTGATTATTCTTCAGTATTTTTTGATTATGCCAACCTTAAAAGACCAATGTTATTTTTCACATATGATCTTGACAAATACAGGGATGTACTGAGAGGTTTTTATATAGACATGGAAAAAGAACTTCCCGGTCCTCTTCTGTTTACTACTGAAGAAATTGTGGAAGCAATACTTGATATCAGAACCGTAAATGGCAGATATGCGCAAATATACGATGAATTCTACGAGAGGTTCTGCGGCTGGGAAGACGGACATGCTTCAGAAAATTGTATTAAAACTGTATTTAAGTAGAATTTAGGAGTAATAGTATGAATCTTTCAAAAATACATGTAATTGCTAATTTCCGAAAATACAAATATCTTTTATCACAGCTTGTTGTAAAGGATATCAAATTAAAGTACAGAAGGTCTTACCTTGGTATACTTTGGACACTTGTAGAACCGCTTCTTACAATGATAGTACTTACGATGGTATTTTCCACTTTCCTTGGAAGAAACGGTATAAAAGGCGGACTTCCGTTTCCGGTATATATATTGGCGGGACGTCTTTTGTACTCTTTTTTCAGCGGCGCAACAAAAGGAGCGATGAAATCTGTCAGGGGAAGCGCGGCAATGATAAAAAAGGTATATGTTCCAAAGTACATGTATCCTTTATCATCTATTTTAGCCAATTTTATAACATTTCTTATATCGCTGATAGTGCTTGTAGGAGTATCTGTAGTGCTTAAGGTACAGCCTACATGGTGGATGATTGCATCAGTAGTACCGCTTGTAATACTTCTTTGTATGAGCGTTGGAGTCGGCCTGATTCTTGCAACATTTTCAGTGTTTTTCAGGGATCTTGAATATCTGTGGGGAGTGGCACTTATGCTTATAATGTACACCTGTGCAATATTCTATGATGCGGACAGGCTTAGTAAGTACAAGTGGCTTCTTAACTGTAATCCTGTATACGGCGTAATAAGGAATTTCCGTGATTGCATAAGCGGAGCAGGCTTCCATTTACCGTCATTGATATATACTTCAGTATTTGGAATAGTTACGGTTATAATAGGAGTTGTTTTATTCTATAAAAAACAGGATGAATTTATACTGCATTTATAATGTGCTTAAGTATAATTTTTTATACGGATTGGAGTAAGGATGAAGAAAAAGATTGCAATAAAAGCTGAAAATGTCAGTATGAGATTTAATCTTAGCGCTGATAAGGTGGATAATTTAAAAGAATATTTTATAAGGTTTGTAAAAAGAAATATAACGTTTAAAGAATTCTGGGCGCTTAAAAATGTAAGTTTTACTGTAGAAAAAGGTGACAGGGTGGCAATACTGGGATATAATGGCGCGGGAAAAAGCACTCTGCTTAAAGTTATAGCAGGTGTACTCAAACCTACTGAGGGAAGCGTTAAAACTTATGGAAGAGTGGTTCCGCTTCTGGAACTTGGCGCAGGATTTGATCCGCAGTATACGGGCGCTGAGAATATTTATCTTTATGGTGCGATACTTGGACATACAAAAGAATTTATAGAGGAAAGATATGATAGCATAGTGGAGTTTTCAGAGCTGGGAGATTTTATTAACGTACCGGTCAAAAATTATTCGTCAGGAATGAAATCAAGGCTTGGTTTTTCAATAGCTACGGTAGTAGAGCCTGAAATACTTATACTTGATGAAGTGCTTTCGGTAGGGGATGTAAAATTTAGAAAGAAATGTATGAAATATATTAATCAGATGATGGACAGCGGAGTAACCGTACTTTTTGTTTCACATTCGGTCAATCAGGTCAGGAGAGTATGTAATAAGGGAATATTCCTCGACCATGGCGAAGTAACGTTTGCAGGAGAACTTGAAAAAGCTATTGAAATATATGAGAGCGACGAGCAGTACGGAAAGTCAAAAAGAAGAAGAAGGAGACTTAATAAACTATGAAAAAGGTAATTACTTATGGAACATATGATTTATTGCATGTAGGACATATTAATCTGCTTAGAAGGGCAAGAGAGCTTGGCGACTATCTGATTGTAGTATTGTCTACTGACGAATTTAACGCCATAAAGAATAAGAAAGCTTATCATCCTTATGAAGACAGGAAAATTATACTTGAATCAATAAAGTATGTGGATGAAGTGCTTCCTGAATACAACTGGGAACAGAAGATAGATGATGTCCGTAATAATGATGTTGATATATTTGTAATGGGAGATGACTGGAAAGGCAAATTTGATTTTTTAAAAGATTATTGTGAGGTTATATATCTTCCAAGGACTGAAGGAATATCGACTACTAAGATTAAAGAGGACCTTAACATAAAAAAAGATTAGAGGATTGTGTAATGAAGAAAATCAGTATAATAATTCCTTTTAATAAGGGATTGTGCTATCTGGATGACTGTTTTGACAGCGTACTTGCACAGAATCTTGCTAAAGATGAATATGAGGTTATATGTCTGGGTGATATGCCTGAAGAAGGGATAGTTGCAAAACTGGAGGAGTTTGAGAAGAAAGGGCTTCCGGTAAGATATGTACAGTGGCTTCCGTCGCATGGAACAGGATATGCGAGAAATACCGGAATTAACCTCGCAGAGGGAGAATATATTTATTTCCTGGATTGTGACGACTATATTCTTGAAGGCTGCCTGAACCGTATGCTTGAGTGTGCGGCAGAGTATGGCGCTGATGTTGTGGCAGGCGGGATAAAGCATACGTTTTTTAAAAGAGATTCATTATGCGCTGATTCGGAAGAGGAATTTGTTAATACTGACAGAAAGGGAACAGATGCCGATATTGCAGGAATTTTTGCAGATGAGGTAACTGTTCTTAATATGTTAATCAAAAAAGACGTAATTGATGCAAATGATATAAAATTTGCTGATAATGTGTCTTATTTTTCTGATATGCCTTTTGTAATGAAACTTTTATCGGCTGCAAATGTATTTTATCTTGTGGCTGATGCGTATCTTGCCAAGCGTGAGCGTAACGACCCCATACATCTTCCGCAGCTTAATCAGAGTATGGTTAAGGAGCCTGAAAAAATGCTTCACGATATGCTTGCCGTATATCCTGAGAGCATTAAGTATACTGAGGGCCAGCCAAAAAGAAGAAATATTGTAATGTATATGCTTTGTAAAAATGTTCTTAAAGTAATGGAGTCAGGTTATATACCTAAAAAAGAAATTGCGGTATGCGCTGAATATACTAAACAGGCAGTGAAAAATGTATCTTCACGTTTTAGGTTTTCAGAACACCTGACGCTTTCATGCATAGCTTCAAAAAAGCCTGTACAGGCGCGTATATGTATGGCGTATATAATTATAAACAAAAAAAAGAGCGGTAAGTTCGGTAATAAAATACAGTGGTTCCGTTTTATTGACAAACTTATTTTTTCACATATGGGAAGAAAAGATAACTGGATAGTGTTTGAGAGCTTTTTTGGAAGAGGTTATAATGACAGTCCGAAGGCGATATATGATTATATGCTGAATACTTATGGCAGTCAGTTCAGATACATATGGGTTCTGAGGGATAAGCATAAAAAGACCGGTAAAAATACCAGGTATGCGGTATATAACGGGTTGAAACATGTGTATTATGCATCAAGGTCAAAGTATCACGTATATAATGTGCGCCAGCCGGGATGGTTTGTAAAAAAGAAAGGTATGGTTTTTCTTGAGACCTGGCACGGAACGCCGCTTAAAAAGCTTGTATTTGACATGGACGACGTATATTCTGCAAACAAAAATCATAAAGCAGAATTTTACAGGGATTCAAGGAAATGGGATTACCTGATTTCAGATAACCGTTTTTCTACAGACATATTTGAACATGCATTTGATATTGACCGGGATAAAATAATAGAAACGGGATATCCAAGAAATGATATACTGTATGCACAAAATGCATCCGATATTGTAAAAAAGGTAAAAAATAATATAGGTATACCTGAAGGTAAAAAGGTTATACTGTATGCGCCTACCTGGCGTGATAATGAATATTATGAAGCGGGAAAATATAAATTTGATATGGCGCTTGATTTTTCTTTGTTAAAAGAGCATCTTTCAGATGAGTGGATTCTGCTTCTACGTACACATTATTATATTGCTGAAAAGCTTGATTTGTCGGAATACGAGGGCTTTGTGTACAACGTATCGGGTTATGGTGACATTTCAGAGCTGTATCTGATATCAGACGTATGCATTACGGACTATTCTTCGGTATTTTTTGATTATGCAAACCTGAAACGGCCTGTTCTTTTTTACGTATATGATATTGAGAATTATAAAAACGAACTGCGCGGGATGTATCTGGATATGGAGACAGAGCTTCCAGGGCCGCTTTTATATACAAGCGAAGAAGTGCTTTTGGCAATTGAAAACCTTTCGCAGTTATGTCAGGAATATAAAGAAAAATACGATATGTTTTATGAGCGCTTTTGCAGCCTTTCTGACGGACAGGCTTCTAAACGCGCAGCCGAATTACTGATTGGCAGGAGGAGAGCCGATTGAATATAAAAATGTTTTTTAGGAAGGTGTTAAAAACAGCCTGTATAGTATTTTACAGGGTTATTAATGTTGTTCTTCCGTTAAAGAAAAACAGAATAGTTATTGCCTCCAGTCTTGGAAAAAGCTATTCGGGCAATCCAAAGGCATTATATGAAACAATTGTTTCACATGGCCTTGATAAAGTATATGAATGTATATGGTTTTATGAAAAAAAAAGGTTTGACATACCCGGAAATAACATACAGGTGAAATATGGGCGTTTGAAGTACCTGTATTATATGGCTACCGCCTCATTTTGGATATTTGACGCAAGATGCCCCATGTTCATAAAAAAAAGGAAAAACGTGTCTTATCTGCAGACCTGGCACGGAACGCCGCTTAAGAAGCTGGCGCTTGATATGGACAACGTATATATGGCCGGTGAGAGAAGTATTGAAGAGTATAAAGAAAATTTCAGAAAAAATGCAGCTTCCTGGGACTATCTTATTTCGCAGAATCCATTTTCTACTGAAGTATTCAGAAGAGCCTTCTGTTATAAAGGCGAGGTTCTTGAAACCGGGTATCCGAGAAATGATGTATTGTTCAGGAAAAATAATGATAAGGATATAGAGGAGATTAAAAGGAGTATCGGCATACCTGCTGATAAAAAAGTTATACTGTATGCGCCTACCTGGCGGGATGATGAGGCGTCAGGAATAGGAAAATATCATTTTTCCACGGCTCTTAATGTAGGTAAGATGTATGAAGCATTTGGAAAAGATATGGTAATGATAATAAAATACCATTATCTTGTGGAAGACAATACAGACTGGTCGGTATACGGGGATTTTGTATATGTTTTTGACCAGAGCATAGATATTTCACAACTTTACCTTGTTTCTGACATACTTATAACTGATTATTCATCTGTGATGTTTGATTACAGTCTGCTTGGCAGGCCAATGTATTTTTACTGCTATGATATTGAGAAATATAAAAATATTTTGCGGGGATTTTATTTTGATTTTGAAAACATGTCGCCCGGACCTATATCGAAGACAACGGAAGAACTGATAGAGGATATAGAGTCAGAACGTCACATGAAATATGAAGAAAAGTACAATGAGTTCAGGCGGATGTATAATCCCTGGGACTGTGCCGATTCGTCTGCAATGGTTCTGAGACGGCTTTTGGGTACCGGGAAAGATATGGTGAAGATATGAAAGTAATAGCATACGTGTTGTTTTCAGTAATGTATTTTATAGGATGTATTCTGTTTCCCGTATGTAACGACAGATATTTTTGTGTAATGACACATGACGGAAGCAGTGACAGCAGTGTAGGCGTAGTGGTAAAAAGACTAAAAGAGATAGATTCCGGCAGAGTATTCTATTATGTAAGAAAAAGTGATAAAAGCAGGGCGTCGCTTATAAAGCTTATATTTGTGAAATCAATTGAAATGGCGCGCTCACAAACTATTCTTATGGATAATGAGTTTTTGCCGCTTGCTTATGTGAAGCTCCGTAAAGGGGTAAAAGTTGTACAGCTCTGGCACGGCACGGGCACTATTAAGAAATTCGGGCATGATGTAAACGATGGCAGGCTGCTTAAGATTGTTAAAAAGGCAGATATGAAAATAACCCACCTCATTGTTAATTCAGATTATACGGCAGGCCTTTATAAAAGGGCTTTTGGGGTTACTGATGATAAAGTATATATTACCGGAATACCACGTACTGACGTTTTGTTTAATGAAGAAATAAGAAAAAATGATATTAATGCATTTTTTAATGAATATATGGACTTAAAAGGCAAAAAACTAATACTGTATGCGCCAACATTCAGGGATACTGAAGTTAAGGAACCTAAACTTATGCTGGATATAAAGGAATGGATAGACGGAACTGACAGAAATACCATTCTTTTACTAAGGCTTCATCCGTATGTTTCCAAGGCTTTTGACGATAATATGCTTAAGGGGTATGAAGGCAGAATTATTAATATGTCGGATTATGCTGATGTAAATACCCTGCTTTTTGTCTCATCAGCGCTTATAACTGATTATTCGTCAATTGTTTTCGAGTATATCCTGCTTAACAGGCCTATATATTTTTATGCATATGACCTTAAACTGTTTGAAAATGACAGCAGAGGATTTTATGAGGACTATGAAAGTTTTGTTCCGGGGCCTGTAGTACGTAATACAAAGGAACTTTTAAGCGCTGTTGCGGCGGAAGATATGTACGGGGAAGCAAGGCTTTTGTTTAAAGACAGATTCTATAAGTATACAGACGGAAATTCGACGGACAGGCTTATTAAACTCTTATAATAGACATTTTTCTACAGTTGTTATATAATATCACAGATAGTATAATCTGGATAATTTATGGAGGTACTTATGAAACATTTGTTAAGTAAAAAGATAGGGATTATTTTTATAATAATTCAGTTTTTATTTACTGTTGGATTTTTAACTCTTGCCATATATGTAGACATTATTCCATTAAAGTATCTGTTAGGTATAGTTTTGGCATTGATTTTTGTAATGATGTATACATTTTTCAGCCAGATGTCAAAAAAACTGTATGTGCTTGGGCGGGTGCTCTCAGGTATTTTCTGCGTTATAATGCTGCTTGGGGCAGGATATCTCTGGCAGGGATACTCGGCGATTAATAATATGGCTGAAGCCAATGTTAAGGTGGATGAACTGTCAGCTATAGTTATGGCTGATGATGCCGCGCAGACTATTGATGATGTTGGAGACTACAACTTTGGTATAATTTCTGAGGTGGGAAGGGAATATACCGATTCAATGGTTAATTCAATACAGTCAGATCTTGGTAAAACTATTAATATAACGGAGTATAATGATATTGTTTCACTTGTGGATTCCCTGTATAACAAAACCATAGGCGTAATAATATTTAATGAGGCATACAGGGAGACAATAAAAGAAAAGTATGAGGAATTTGATACACAGACAAGGGTGCTTGGACAACATCAGGTTGAGACAGTTGTAGAAGTCGAGGAAGAGGAACCGGAAGATAACGCAGATTCCATTAAAAAACCATTTATAGTATATCTGAGCGGAATAGATGTGTATGGCTCGTTAGCAAAGACAAGCAGAAGTGATGTTAATATAATCGCTGTGATTAACCCGGAAACGGCACAGATACTTCTTGTAAATACGCCAAGGGATTATTATGTTCCGCTGTCAATATCTAAAGGTATGGGAGACAAGCTCACGCATGCCGGAATATATGGAGTGGATGTTTCCATTGAGACACTTGAAATGCTTTATGACATAGATATTGATTACTATGTAAGAGTTAATTTTTCAGGACTTAAAAATATAGTAGACGCGCTGGGTGGAGTAAAGGTATATTCAGATTATACGTTTACTTCTGACTGGGGTCCGAGTTTTACAAAAGGATATAATAATGTGAATGGAACACAGGCCCTTGCATTCTGCCGTGAAAGGCATCATTTTGGGGCGGGTGATAACCAGAGGGGAAAGAATCACCAGCATATGGTTGCCGCTATTTTTGATAAGGCAACTTCGCCTAAAATTATTACCAAATTTTCAAGTCTTATGAAGAGCCTTGAGGACTCTTTTGAAACTAATATGAAAACAAAGAAGATTACCAGATATGTTAAGTTCCAGATGGATGAAACGCCGGACTGGAATATAGAATCAGTAAGCGCGTCAGGTACGGGAGGAAAGACGCATACTTACTCAATGCCGTCACAGAGGTCATATGTAATGTATCCTGACGAAGAGAGCATAAAGGAGATACATGATAATATCCAGACTATACTGGATGGCGGTAAGCTTAAATCAGATAAGAAAAATAAGAATGGTAAAGACAGTAAGGATAACAATTAGTGGGGGAATAAGGATTGTTAAGCAGATATATAAGAGATGGAAAATTATCACTGGTTTTCCGTATAATGCTCATAATTCTTGATATTATAAGTATTAATATAAGTTCATATCTTGCGCTGCTTGTAAGGTTTGAGCTCAAATGGTCTTCAATAGAGCCCGAATGTCTTATTGCAGTAAACAGAATGTGTATTTTTAATACCTTAATTACGATAATTATTTTCTTTGTGATGCGGTTGTATCACAGTCTGTGGAGATATGCAAGCGTGCGTGAAATGGTTAATGTCCTGCTGGCATGTATAATTTCCGCATTAATTCATATAACCTCACTGTTTATGTACTACAGGTATTTTACTAAAAGTTATATAATGATATATACCATGCTGTTACTGTTATTTACGCTTATAATACGATTTTCATACCGTATCGTAAGGTACTTCTTCAGCATGTACAACCACGATTTGGAAACAAGGAATACAATGATTGTCGGCGCCGGAGAGGCCGGCAATATGCTGATGAATGAGCTTGTAATGAGTAACCATCTGGATGCCCGGATTAAATGTTTTATTGATGATGATAAATCCAAACACAGCACATATATACATGGAGTAAAGGTTGTAGGAGGCCGGGAAAGCATACTGTCTGCGGCAAAAAAATATTCAATTAATGAAATAATAATAGCAATGCCTACAGCATCCAAAAAAACTATAAGTGAGCTTGTAGATATATGTAAAAATGTTCCCGGAGAGCTTAAGATACTTCCCGGTATGTATCAGCTTGTCAATGGTGAAGCAACTCTGGACAAGCTGAGAAAAGTACAGATAGAGGACCTGCTTGGCCGTGAACCTGTAAAGGTTGATATAGAATCAATAATGAACTATGTGTGTAATAAAATAGTGCTTGTTACCGGCGGCGGAGGTTCAATAGGAAGCGAGCTGTGCAGACAGATAGCAGCGCACTCACCAAAGCGGCTTATAATTGTAGATGTGTATGAAAACAACGCGTATGACATACAGCAGGAGCTTAAGCATGATTATCCCGGACTTGAACTTGTTGTACTTATTGCCTCTGTAAGGAACACTGAAAGAATGGACAGCATTTTCAGTAAGTACAGGCCGGACATAGTATATCATGCTGCGGCGCACAAACATGTGCCCCTTATGGAGGACAGTCCTACCGAAGCTATAAAAAATAATGTTTTTGGAACATATAAAACTGCGCTTGCGGCACATAAATACAATACTGAGAAATTTGTACTTATATCAACTGATAAGGCAGTTAATCCTACTAACATAATGGGAGCTTCCAAGCGTATATGTGAGATGATAATCCAGGCGTTTAATAAACATTCAGAAACGGAATTTGTCGCAGTACGTTTTGGCAATGTGCTTGGGAGCAACGGAAGCGTAATTCCCCTGTTTCGCAAACAGATTGAAGCGGGCGGACCTGTGACCGTAACTCATCCCGATATTATAAGATATTTTATGACTATTGAAGAAGCGGTGTCTTTGGTACTGCAGGCCGGAGCATATGCAAAAGGCGGAGAAATATTTGTACTGGATATGGGTGAGCCTGTTAAGATTATCGACCTTGCAAGAAACCTCATAAGACTTTCAGGGTATAAGCCGGATGAGGATATTGAAATAAAAATAACAGGTTTAAGGCCCGGTGAAAAACTATATGAAGAGATGCTCATGGGTGAAGAAGGGCTTAAAGATACGGCAAATTCCCTTATTCATATAGGAAAACCAATATTGTTTGATGAAGAGGAATTCTTTGTAAAACTTGAGGAACTGTACGACTGCGCTTATACGGAGTCTGAAAATATTAAGAGTGTGGTTGAAAACATTGTTCCGACTTACAGGGAAAAAGAAGAAGACAAGCTCCGCGATAAGGAGATTTGTGACAGACAGTTTAAGAAAATCGGAGACAGGGAGATTATTCATAAAAATCTTACCGGAATATCAGATTTGCAGTGTGGCGGAGGTGTTTTATGGAAAAAATAGAATTTTCACCGCCTGATATAGGTGATGATGAAATAAATGAGGTGGTAAGCGCCCTGAAAAGCGGGTGGATTACGACTGGACCACGTACAAAGCAGCTTGAGAGAAAGCTTGCACAGTACTGCAATACCAGTAAATGCGTATGCCTTAATTCAGCAACATCATGTATGGAAATGACATTGCGTGCGCTTGGAGTCGGGGCAGGAGACGAGGTTATTACGTCAGCATACACATATACTGCAACATGCAGTGTAATATGCCATGTAGGGGCAACGCCGGTTCTTGTTGATACCGGTAAGGATTCCTATGAGATTGATTATGATAAAATTGCAGAGGCTGTTACGGATAAGACTAAAGTAATTATTCCTGTAGATATAGCAGGAATGATGTGTGATTATGATAAAATATTTGCCGTACTTGAGGAAAAAAAGCATTTATATACACCAAAAACCGATATGCAGAAACTGTTTGACAGAGTAATTGTATTGGCAGATTCCGCACATGGGCTTGGGGCTTCCTACCATGGAAAAAAGAGTGGTGAAGTAGCTGATTTTACCTCTTTTTCTTTTCATGCCGTAAAAAATTTTACTACGGCAGAAGGCGGGGCAGTGGTATGGAAGGACAGACCCGGTCTGGACAACGAAGAATTGTACAGACAGTATCAGCTTCTGTCTCTTCACGGACAGTCTAAGGATGCCTTTGCAAAAACAAGGCTTGGAAGCTGGGAATATGATATAGAGGGCGCATATTATAAATGCAATATGACTGATATAATGGCCGCAATAGGACTGGGCCAGATTAAAAGGTATGAAGAGCTTCTCAAAAGAAGAAAAAGTATAGTTCTTCAGTACAATGAAGGGCTGGCTGATACCGACGTACAGATTCTTAATCATATACAGGATGACCGTATGTCAAGCATGCATCTTTATCCGGTAAGGCTTAATGGAAAAGACAGGGATTACTGTAACCGGTTTATTGTGTCAATGGCGGAAAAAGGAATATCGCTTAATGTACATTACAAACCTCTTCCAATGCTTAGCGCATATAGAAAGCTTGGATTTAAACCTGAAGATTACCCTAATGCAATGGAAGTATACCAGAACGAGGTTACGCTTCCGCTCCATACAAAACTTACTGACGAGCAGGTAAGCTATATTATAAGTAATTTTAAGGAGATATATGTATGATTATGCCAAAGTGGGAGGAACTCCCTGAAAGCATGAGAAATGAAAGAGTGCGCAGATACTATGATATTTTGGTAAAGAAGAGAAGAAGTCTTGAATTAAAAAGGCTTTTTGATATTGTAATGTCTGCATTGCTGCTTATACTGCTTGCGCCTGTTTTTATAATTATAGCGGTGCTTATAAAAAGGGATTCTAATGGAAAGGTAATATTTAAGCAGGACAGAGTTACTTCATTTGACAGGGATTTTACAATATACAAATTCAGGAGCATGGTGTCAGATGCCGAAAAGCTTGGTACAAAGGTAACTGTATCAGATGATATGCGAGTTACTAAAATAGGAAGGGTATTAAGAAAATACAGGCTCGATGAACTCCCCCAGCTTATAAACGTGCTTAAAGGAGAAATGAGTTTTGTCGGAACGAGGCCTGAAGTAAGAAAATATGTAGAATGCTATTCGCCTGAAATGATGGCAACCCTTCTTATGCCCGCAGGCATAACATCAGAAGCAAGTATTAAATACAAAGACGAAGCAGAGCTTCTTTCCAATGCTTCTGATGCCGATAAGGTATATATTAAAGAAATACTTCCTGCAAAAATGAGGTATAATCTTAGAAGTCTTAAAAAATTCAGCTGCGTAAACGATATAATTACGATGGTTAAAACTATTTATTTTTCTTTGCTCTAAAACGTAAAGTAGGATCCAGTATCTTTTTTCTTATACGGAGCGAGGAAGGGGTTACTTCCAGAAGTTCATCCGTATCAATATAATCAAGCGCCTGTTCCAGGCTCAGCTTTTTAGGAGGCGTAAGCTTTAAGGCGTCGTCTGAACCTGAAGCTCTCGTATTGGTAAGCTGTTTTTTCTTACATACGTTTACTTCAATATCATCAGTCTTGGCATTTTCACCTACTATCATTCCGCCATATACTTTTTCGCCGGGACCTATGAACAGAGTGCCGCGTTCCTGCGCGTTAAAAAGGCCGTATGTAATTGCCTCGCCGGTTTCAAAAGCTATGAGAGAACCGAATTTCCGGTATGTGATATCGCCTTTGTACGGCATATAATCTTCAAATATTGTATTTATGACGCCATTTCCTTTGGTATCAGTAAGAAATTCGCCGCGGTATCCGATAAGACCGCGTGAAGGTATGAGAAATTCAAGCCTTGTATATCCTGCGCCCAGAGGAGTCATCTGCTGAAGTTCACCTTTTCTGGTGCTTAATTTTTCGATTACTGAGCCCTGAAATTCATCCGGTATGTCGATATAGGCTCTTTCTACAGGCTCAAGAAGTTTGCCCTTTTCATCTTTTTTGTATAATACTTCGGCTTTGCTTACTGCGAATTCATAGCCTTCCCTGCGCATATTTTCAATCAGTACCGACAGATGCAGTTCACCGCGGCCGGATACTTTGAATACTTCTGTAGAATCAGTCTCTTCAACACGTAAACTTACGTCTGTATTCAACATTCTGAAAAGCCTGTCACGCAGATGCCTTGAAGTGACATATTTTCCTTCCTGACCTGCAAACGGACTGTCGTTAACTATGAAATCCATTGATATCGTAGGCTCGGAAATTTTCTGGAAAGGTATAGGCTCAGGAGAGTCGGGAGAGCATATTGTATCTCCGATATGAAGGTCGGCTATACCTGATATGGCAACTATAGAGCCTATTGTTGCTTCATTTACTTCAAGACGTTTAAGACCGTCAAATTCATATAATTTACTTATTTTTACTCGTTCCATCTTTGTAGAATCATGTGCGTTTGTAATGACTGCTTCCTGATTTACATGAATGGTGCCGTTGTCTACTTTACCAATTCCGATACGGCCTACATAATCATTGTAGTCAATAGTGCTTATAAGTATCTGTGTTCCGGAATCAGGGTCTCCGCAGGGAGCCGGTATATAATCAATGATTGCCCTGAATAAGTCGGTCATATCATCTTTGGGACTGTTATAATCTGCAGATGCATAACCGCCTTTTGCCGATGTAAATATAAACGGGCAGTCAAGCTGTGCCTCGTCAGCTTCAAGGTCGATAAATAATTCGAGTACTTCATCCACAACTTCATCAGGACGCGCATCAGGCCTGTCAATTTTATTTATACATACTATTACCGGAAGCGAAAGCTCCAAAGCTTTCTTTAATACGAATTTCGTCTGCGGCATAACGCCTTCATATGCGTCTACCACAAGTACAACTCCATTTACCATTTTAAGCACGCGCTCTACCTCGCCGCCGAAATCAGCGTGTCCCGGTGTATCAATTATGTTTATTTTGATATTGTCATAAAAAACGGCAGTATTTTTTGAAAGAATTGTAATTCCTCGCTCACGCTCCAAATCTCCTGAGTCCATGACACGTTTTTGTACCTGCTGTCCTGCGCGGAATACGCCGCTTTGTTTAAGCAGCTCATCTACCAGTGTAGTTTTGCCGTGGTCTACATGTGCAATAATTGCTATATTTCTTATATCATCTCTTGTTTTAAGCATTAGTTTCTCACTCCAGAGTAAATATTTGTATTTTGACAACACAATTATTCATTATAGACCCGTAGGTGAGAAATTTCAAGGATTATTATTGAAGATATTGAACTATATTGCGGATATTGAACCTAAAGCCTGTGCCCGTATCCGTCATAAGACACGTTCTCACTCTGCGCCTCACACAGCGGTACATAATTTGCTCCTGTGTCGCAAATAAGTACCGGCGGAGGCACAAGGTCTTATTGACGGATATGGGCGAGGGGCTTTAGGTTAATTACCTGCGAAATAATACATGAAAACGCAAAATAATACTTGTCATACAAGAGTTTATGTAATATAATAAAAGAAAGAATATCGGCGGTTATGAAGAATAATTGTAATAATTCGCAGTGTCTTTAATTGTTATCTTGTAAAGTTGATAATTAAAAAAATTTTTAGTATACTATAATTAATTGAAAAGATTAAACTGCAGAAAGCGTGATTTAATGTTTTGTGAGTGGGATTATAAAAATATATAAAAGCAGGGTATGAAATATGATAATGTACATAATCAGGCATGGGCAGACACAGTGGAATGTTGAAAAAAAACTTCAGGGCTGGACTGATATCCCATTAAATGATGAAGGAAGAAGAATGGCATGTATTGCAAGGGATGCCCTTAAAGATATAGAATTTGCCGAGATATACACAAGTCCGCTTGTGCGTGCATATGAGACGGCGGATATTATAAGGGCGGACAGAGATATACCGGTTAATATAGAAAAAGATATTATTGAAATACCATTTGGAGATATTGAAGGTAAAGTATATAAGGCATATGACGTGGATGCGGATAGGAATATATATAATTTTTTCCATCATCCGGATAGCTATATACCGTCTTCAGGCGGTGAGGCAATATCGTCATTAAAAAAAAGGGTAGGGAAATTTATAAGCAGGATGGCAGAAAGAAATGGAACCCGCGGCATGAACGTACTTGTTTGCTCGCACGGGGCGGCGATAAGCGCCATGCTTTCATACATTAAAAACACTCCTGATAAAGATTTCTGGAAAAACGGAGTGCCTGATAACTGCGGCTGCTCAATTATTGAAGCCGGTAACGGAAATGTAAAGATTATTGAAGAAAGTCATAGATTTAACTAAAGGAGGAAGTATTATGGGAGAAGTTGAAAAATATGTAAGAAGTATACCTGATTTTCCGGAAGAAGGAATAATATTCAGGGACATTACAAGTGTACTGCAGGATGCGGAAGGTCTGAAAGTGGCGATTGACAGCATACTTGAGATTCTTGATGGCACTGATTTTGATGTGGTTGTAGGACCTGAGTCAAGAGGATTTGTATTTGGTATGCCTGTAGCTTATGAGCTTAACAAAGGTTTTGTCATGGTAAGGAAGAAGGGAAAACTTCCGTGTGAAACCATAGAAGCTGAATATGACCTTGAATATGGAACGGCAGTTGTTGAAATGCATAAGGATTCTATTAAACCGGGCCAGCGGGTTGTGATTGTGGATGATTTGATTGCCACGGGCGGAACAATAGAAGCCATAGTAAAGATGATTGAAAGCCTTGGCGGAATTGTTGTAAAGATTGTATTTCTTATGGAACTTTGCGGTTTAAACGGTAGAGACAGGCTTAAAGGTTATGATGTTGAATCCGTAGTAGCTTATGAAGGTAAATAATATAGTGGAGAGAGATAAATGATTGGAATAATCGGAGCAATGGACGAAGAAGTTGCGCAGATAAAAACTTCGATGAAAGAGGTTCATATATATAAAAGAGCCTCAATGGAGTTTGTAAGCGGATATATTAATGGAAAAAAGGCGGTGGTAGTAAAATCAGGAATAGGTAAGGTTAATGCGGCAATATGTGCACAGATACTTGCTGATGTATTTGAAGTGGATGCAATTATAAATACAGGTATAGCAGGTTCTTTGGATGCACGTATAGATATTGGGGATATAGTGCTTTCTGAAGATGCATTACAGCATGATATGGATGCAGAGGCATTTGGATATGAACCCGGACAGATACCCCGGATGGATACGTTTTCATTTGAAGCGGATAAAAAGCTCATTATGCTTGCGGAGAAATGCTGCAGGGAGGTTTGTACGGATATAAATGTATTTTGCGGACGAGTTGTCAGTGGAGATCAGTTTATTTCGGACGGACAGACAAAAGAAAAAATACATGGCAGATTTGGAGGATTATGTACGGAAATGGAAGGAGCGGCAATTGCACAGGCTGCATATCTTAACAATATACCGTTTCTTATTGTAAGGGCAATATCAGATAAAGCTGACGATTCTGCGCACGTTGACTATCCGACATTTGAAAAAAGGGCTATACAAAATTCCGTAAAATTGTTAAATGCTATTATCAGGGAGTATTAAAAAAGAAACTTGAGACAAATAATTTCCAAAATATGGTTTACAAATTCCAAAATTTGGAATATAATACAGTATATCATATTAAAAGTACATTTTTTAGAAGAAGGGAGTTTGGATTTATGCCAGATAAAGTTTTTACTAATAATCAGGTAGTTATTTCAGGTGAAGTGGTAAGTGAGTTTGTATTTAGTCATGAGGTTTACGGAGAGGGCTTTTACATACTTGAGCTTTCGGTTCCCAGACTTAGCGATGCGTATGATGTTATTCCGCTGATGATATCCGAAAGGCTTATTGATACCAAACAGGATTACAGGGGATGTTTCCTGGAGGCTACAGGTCAGTTCAGGTCATATAACCGTCATGAGGAGACCAAGAACAGGCTTGTGTTGTCAGTATTTGTAAGGGAAGTGAATGTCGTTGAGGTTTCAGAGGATGATACTGAATTCCAGAAACCTAACCAGATATTCCTTGACGGTTATATATGTAAGCCGCCAATCTATAGAAAGACGCCGCTTGGAAGGGAAATAGCGGATGTGCTTCTTGCGGTAAACAGACCGTATGGCAAATCGGATTATATACCGTGTATATGCTGGGGAAGGAATGCAAGATATGCAGAAACCCTTGAGGTAGGAAGCCATGTACAGATATGGGGCCGTATTCAGAGTCGTGAGTACCAGAAAAAAATTAGTGAGGACGAGGTTGAAAAGAGAGTAGCATATGAAGTTTCGGTAAGTAAGCTTGAGTGTGTAATTGAAGAAGCTTCCGAGTGCTGATTTGCATTTCCGGGAATGATGTGATAGAATGGCTTTGCTTTTTTGATATAAGTCTGACGGTAATCAGGAGGAAATCATGGATAATCGTGTTATACAGGTTATATATGGTGAAGGACCGGGAAAAACATCAGCGGCTATAGGTAAGAGTATACAGGCGGCCAGCGCGGGACAGAGCGTTATATTTATCAGATTCTTAAAAGGAAAGAGGTTTGATGAATATAAGTGTATTGAGCGTTTGGAACCCGATATTAAGATATTCTGTTTTGAAAAAGAATCGGACAGTTATGATGAGCTTGATGTATCGCAAAGGGAAGAAGAAGCCCAGAATATTATGAATGGCTTTAATTTTGCAAATAAGGTTGCTGAAACCGGTGAATGTGATATGCTTGTCCTTGACGAAGTGCTTGGAATGATTGATTTGGGAATGATAAGTATACAGGATATATACAGGCTTATTGAAAGATGCGGAAGCCATACAAGTCTTGTTATGACGGGAAAATATATGCCCAAAGAACTATTACAGCATATAGATGTTGTTTCAGAAATAAAGCTTATAAAAATGAGTCTTGACAAATAAAACTGCTGATGTTACATTTTAAATACATTATAGATAATATTTATGATAGAGGTGCGTTTTTTATCAGTATCGGCTCTGATGTATTCAGGTGCATATGAGGAGCTGTGAAAGGGGAAAATGCCGAAGGCGGAAAGTCCTGTTGCTTTTTAGCCTGGGCATATGGTTAACAGCCATATGACTGTCATCATTATTTGATGGAGTGCTATCAGGTGAATTTTGAGAAATACAGAACCGGCACTTTGTGTCGGTTCTTTTCTATAGAAAGAATCTTCTGTAGAAAAGTGCTCCGCTGGAAAACTAATTTGAAATGGAGGAGATTTATAATGTCTGTTTTTGAGGGCGCAGGCGTTGCGCTTGTAACACCAATGAAAGAAAATGGTGAGGTTAATTATGAAAAACTGTCCGAACTTGTAGAAATGCAGGTAAACGGAGGCACAGATGCGATTATTGTATGTGGAACTACAGGCGAGGCATCTACGCTTACGCATGAGGAGCATCTTGAGTGTATTAAGGCAGTTGTGGATTTCACAAAAAAGAGGATTCCGGTTATAGCAGGTACGGGTTCTAATTGTACCGATACTGCAATATATCTGTCCAGGGAAGCGCAGCTTCGCGGAGCCGATGGAGTTCTGGTTGTATCGCCTTATTATAACAAAGCTACCCAGGAAGGGCTTAAGACGCATTTCGTAAATATTGCAAAAGCCATTGATATACCGGTAATACTATATAATATAAAAGGACGTACAGGGGTTAATATTGATACCAGGACGATTGCATGGCTTGGAAAGAATGTTGACAATATAGTCGCAGTAAAGGAAGCAAATGGAGATATTTCACAGGTAGCAGACCTTATGTATTATTCACAGGGAGATTTGGATGTATATTCAGGAAATGATGACCAGATAGTTCCTCTTATGTCGCTTGGCGGCAAAGGCGTAATATCGGTATTATCCAATATACTTCCTAAGGAAACGCATGATATAGTAGAATTATATCTTAATGGTAATACTAAAGAGAGCTGCGACATGCAGTTAAAATATCTGCCGCTTATACATGCGCTGTTTTCGGAAGTTAATCCTATACCTGTAAAGAAAGCCATGAATCTTATGGGACTTGAGGTTGGACCGCTCAGGCTTCCGCTTACGGAAATGGAAGAAGCGCATGCGCAGGTTCTTGCACAGGAAATGCAAAAAGCGGGTATTAGCCTGGCATGATTAATCTGAAAGGACTGATATGATGATAAAGATATTGATGCACGGATGTAACGGAAAAATGGGGCAGGTTATTACAGAGCTTGCAAAGGATGATGAACTTGCAGGAATTGTCGCGGGAGTGGACTGTTATGACGGTATAAATAATTACTATCCGGTATTTGGCAGCCTGAATGACTGTAATGTTGATTATGATGTAATTATTGATTTTTCCAATGCGAATGCTGTGGATGGCCTGTTAGAATATGCAGTTCGTATGAAAAAACCGGTAGTTTTGTGTACAACCGGGCTTTCAGAGAAACAGCTTAATAAGGTGGAAAAAGCATCAGGGCATATAGCTGTTTTGCGTTCTGCCAATATGTCAATAGGAATAAATGTAATAATGAAGCTGCTTGCCGAAGCAGTGAAACATCTTTCGCCGGAAGGCTTTGATATTGAGATTGTGGAAAAACACCACAATCAGAAGTTAGATGCTCCTTCGGGAACGGCGCTTGCGCTTGCCGATGTGATGAATGATGAGATGAACGGCTGTTTTGAATATGTATTTGACAGAAGTATGGTAAGAAAAAAACGTGATAAAAAAGAACTTGGAATATCAGCTGTAAGAGGAGGCAATATAGTAGGTGAGCATGATGTAATTTTTGCAGGAACTGATGAAGTAATCACAATATCACATTCAGCACATTCCAAGGCAATATTTGCAAAGGGCGCAATTGCCGCTGCAAAATATCTTGCAGGCAGGGCGCCGGGATTATATGATATGTCAGACGTTATGTCATAATCATAATCCGGAATTAAGTTTATAATCTCCGCATATATTTAAAAGTCAAAGTATATGCGGAGGTTTTTTTATGCAGTTTGCCAAGCTTCATGGGTGTGGAAATGATTATATTTTTGTTAAAGAAACGGATATTAAGGGAGTTGATGCATCTAAAGCGGCAAAGTTTCTTAGCGACAGGAAAAAAGGAATAGGCGCAGACGGGCTTATAATAGCAGGAGCCTCGGAAATTGCAGATATAAAGATGGAAATGTATAATGCAGACGGTTCAAGGGGAAAAATGTGCGGAAACGGAATAAGATGCCTTGGAAAATATGCATTTGAAAGGAAACTGACTATTAAAACCGTGCTCCGTGTGGAAACTGATTCAGGAATAAAACAGATGTGGCTGTATGGTGATGGAACGCGCATATCAGCTGCAAAAGTAAACATGGGTAAACCGGTATTTTGTCCGGATGATATACCTGTCCTTCTGCCGGGGGAAAATATAATTGACAGGGAGGTATGTATAGAGAGAAAAAAATATACTGTAACATGTCTTAGTATGGGTAATCCGCATACGGTAATATTTACTGACGATATAGATAAAATACAGATAGGAACAGAGGGAAAATTAATAGAGAATGCAGAGATATTTCCTGACCGGACAAATGTAATGTTTGTACAGGTTGTTTCCGAAAAACAGCTTAAAATGGGCATATGGGAAAGAGGAAGCGGAATAACAATGGCGTGTGGAACCGGGGCATGTGCCGCTCTTGTGGCAGGATATATTACTAAGAGGTGTGGAAATGAGGCGGAGGTTCTAATGCCCGGAGGAACAGTAGAAGTCACTTATGATACAGCAGACGGAAATGTGTATCTTTTAGGAGATGCAAATGAAGTGTTTACAGGGGAGGTTGTTGAATAAAACATGAAATGCAGTCTTTTAGAGCTTCTTACGGGAATAAAATACAGGGTAATACAGGGAAATGCGGATATTCAGGTATCCGATATATGTATAGATACAAGAGATATGGTAAGCGGTTCCGTATATGTATGCCTTTCGGGGGCGCATACGGATTCGCATGATATGGTACAGCAGGCAGTTTATAAAGGAGCTGTGGCAATTGTATGTGAAAAACCGGTAAATGTAACAGATGGTATAACGGTAATTATGGTTCGCAGTACAAGAGAAGCAGTATCATATATGGCTATGTCATACTACAATAATCCATCCTCCAAAATGATTATGATAGGAATCACAGGAACCAAAGGCAAGACGACAACCGCATATATGATAGAAAGGATACTAAACGGCGCAGGCATAAAAACAGGACTTATAGGAAGCATAGAAATAAAATACAATGATATTTCAAGGTTAAATGAGAATACTACTCCTGAGCCGGTAAAGCTTCAGGGAATACTTGCAGAGATGTATGATAATGGAATCCAGGCGGTAGTTATGGAGGTATCTTCGCAGGCGCTTAAGATGTGCCGGGTAAGCGGAATAATATTTGACTATGGTGTATTTACCAATTTGTCGAGGGACCATATAGGAAAAGATGAACATCAGGATATGGAAGAATACATACAATGTAAGTCGATGTTGTTTGAACAGAGCAGACATGGTATATTTAATAAAGATGATAAATATTCGTTGATTATGAAAAACAGCAGTATTGCGGGAAGAATTTCATGCTTTGGCATTGGTAATGATAGCAGGGGGTTTGATGAAGTATACATGATGACGTATGCCGACAGGGTAAATCTGTCTCTTACGGATGGTACTCCAGGAGTTATGTTTGCCGCCAATGTGTGCAGGTCAGGAGGCGATAAGCTCAGACATGCGTTTTCTCTTAACCTGCCGGGAATATTTTCAGTATATAATGCTTTGGCAGCAGTAACGGTATGTGATATAATTCTATCAGATACACAGCTTCAGGACAGACTTGGTTTTATGTCAGGCATATTATCGGATTTTGCCGTAAAAGGAAGACTTGAGGTTATTCCTGTTGATACGGATTATTCAGTAATAGTAGACTATGCTCATAATGAAATAAGTCTTGAGCTTCTTCTTGAATCAATGAGAAAATATGTTTCGGGAAGGCTTATAACGGTATTCGGATGTGGCGGCAACCGCTCACGTGAACGAAGATTTAAAATGGGCGAGGTATCGGCAAGACTTTCAGATATTACAGTAGTTACTTCCGACAATCCGAGATATGAGAATCCTGATGATATTATGGGGGATATTGAAAAAGGCATATTAAAGATACTGAAAGAAAGTGACAAAATTGCAAATGACAGGGTTTCATTTGCCGATGGAAAGTACATAATGATATCTGACAGGCAGAAAGCCGTGGAAACAGCTCTTAATCAGGCGAAAAAAGGCGATATGGTAATTGTTGCGGGCAAAGGCCATGAGACTTATCAGGAAATTAAGGGAGTCAGATACCGTATGTTAGATTCGGATATAATAAAAGACTGGAATAATAAAAATAAATGGAGGACATAATGGAAAAAATAAGTGTAAAGGATATGGTAAAAGCCTCAGGAGGCAAATTATACTATGGTAATGAGGATGATGCAGATAAGGTATATCTTAGCCTGATAGATATAGACTCAGGAGTCGTAAAAGAAGGTTCCTTATTTGTATGTATAAAAGGAGAGCGCGTAAACGGACATAAATTTGCAAAGTATGCATTTCAGATAGGAGCGGCAGCGGCGCTGATATCGGAAGATATAGGACGTGAAAATGTGCCGGAAGGAAAATTCTGTATTATGGTTGATGATACAGTAAAGGCGCTGCAGAGGGCGGCCTTATGGTACAGAAGGAAATTTGACATTCCTGTTGTAGGCGTGACCGGAAGCGTTGGAAAAACTACTACCAAGGAAATGATAGCCTGCGCGTTGTCAGCAGAAAAAAATGTCCTTAAAACCTATGGTAATAAAAATAGTCAGCTTGGTGTTGCGCTTATGATGTTTGAACTTGATAAACGCCATGAGGCAGCAGTTATAGAGATGGGTATAAGCGAGAATAACGAAATGGACAGGCTTACAGAGATTGCGGCGCCTGCTGTGTGCGTGGTTACGAATATAGGAGTATCACATATAGCGCAGCTTGGGTCAAGGGAAAATATACGCCGCGAGAAACTTAAGATAGTTGAGGGAATTCAAAATAAAAACGGTATTCTGGCTGTATGCGGTAATGATGATTTGCTCGGAGAACTCGGAAATTATGAAAACCTTAATCTGACAGAAAATACCGTAGAGAAACTCAGGACATCAGATATAATAATGTATGGAAGCAATGACCTGTGCAGATACAGGGCGTACAATATCTCCTTTGATGAAGACGGAACGGAATTTGATATGGATATTGCAGGAAAGGATACCATACATGTTACGCTTGAAGTATCCGGATTACATAACGTACATAATGCGGCAGCAGCGATTACGGTAGCGGATATACTTGGAGTTGATGTAAGAAAAGCGGCAGAGAAGCTTTCAGAATATCATTCAATGGCAATGAGAGGCAGGGAATATATTGTAGGCGGAGCTACGGTTATTGATGATACATACAATGCAAGTCCTGACTCAGTTAAAAGCGCGCTTAATGTAATATGGGACAGAAAGTGTGATGGTAAAAGATATGCTGTCCTTGCAGATATACTTGAGCTGGGAGATATGTCTGATGAGCTCCACAGAGGGGTTGGAAGATATATTGCATCAGAGTATGAAAAAGGAAGAAAAACAGATGTACTTATTACAGTTGGCAGGCAGGCGGAATTTATTGCCGATGAAGCAGAGAAGGCTGTTGGGATAACTGTAAAGCGGTTCAGTGAAAGGCAGCCTGCAACTGAATATCTTAAAGCAAATCTTACTTCAGGGGATATTGCAATAATCAAAGGTTCGCGTGGAATGAAAATGGATGAAATAGTGAATGAACTCATATAGAGGAAAGGAACAGATGCCACGGATGCTTTATGCAGATGTAATAGTAGACATATCAATAGAGAATCTGGACAGAACATATCAGTATAAAATACCGCCTGAGATGGAAACAAAGGTAAAGGTTGGAACACCTGTAGTTATACCGTTTGGTAAAGGAAACAGAAAGATAAACGGTTATGTGGTGGGAGTAACAGAAAATCCCAAATACGATAAAAGCAGGTTAAAAAATATTGAGGATGTGCCGGATAAAGCAATAAGCGCCACCCAGGTGCTTATTTCGCTTGCCTGCTGGATGAAGGAATATTATGGTTCTACAATGAACGATGCAATCAAAACAACCATGCCGGTAAGACGAAAAATAAAGGAAATGACACATAAGAGAGTTGTATTAAAGGCAGATGATGAAAGCGCAAAGGAATTGTATGTAAACCTTTGCGGCAAAAAAAATGCAGCAGCAAGGGTACGGCTTTTAAGGGAACTAATCCAAACAAAACAGCTTGATTATGAATATGTCAGAAAAAACCTTAATATTTCAAATGCCACGCTTAAGTCTCTTTCGGAACAAGGTATAATATATATAGAAAGCACGAGGCTGTACCGCACTCCGTTTACTGATGCGGGGCTGCCTGATAAGGAAATTGCACTTAATGTAGAACAGAAAAAAGCAGTGGAGGCAATTACAGCCGGATATTATACTCATACGTATAAGCCGTTTTTACTGCATGGGGTTACGGGAAGCGGAAAAACGGAAGTATATATGTCAGTTATTGAAAAAGTTATAGCTGATAACAGGCAGGTTATAATGCTTATTCCGGAGATTGCGCTTACATACCAGACAATGCAGAGGTTTTACAGGAGATTTAAAGACAGGGTATCAATACTTAATTCCAAAATGTCGGCAGGAGAGAGGTATGACCAGTACGAGCGTATCAGAAAAGGAGAAACAGATATAGTAATAGGACCACGCTCTGCATTATTTGTACCATTTGATAAGATTGGTCTTATTATAATAGATGAAGAGCACGAAGACAGCTATAAAAGTGAAATGCCGCCTAAATACCATGCGAGGGAAGTTGCGGAACAGCTTGCCAGGCTTCATAATGCCGTACTGCTTATGGGGTCTGCAACGCCGTCAGTTGATACATATTACAGGACCCGGCCTGATTATCCGGGTGAAGATAAGGTAACCAGATATGAGCTGACCGAAAGAACCGGCAGTGCATTTCTTCCGGATGTAAAAATAATCGATATGAGAGAGGAAATAAAGAAAAAGAATTATTCAATGCTTAGTGTGCCTCTGTATAATAAGATATTGGAGCGGCTGGACAGAAAAGAACAGGTAATGCTTTTTATTAACAGGCGCGGGTATACGGGATTTGTATCATGCAGAAACTGCGGTGAGAGCATTAAATGTCCGAATTGCGATATATCCCTTACAATACACCATACAAAAAGTAAAGATAAGATGGTGTGCCATTTGTGCGGTTATGAAACAGATACGGTTGTCAGATGTCCTAAATGTTCATCATCCTATATAGGCGGATTTGGCGTCGGTACCCAAAAAGTTGAAGAAATGGTAAGAAATACATTTCCTCAGGCAAAAGTGTTGAGGATGGATGCAGATACTACATCAGGAAAGGGAGGGCATGAAAAAATACTTACGGCATTCGCAAACCGCGAAGCCGATATACTTATAGGAACCCAGATGATAGTAAAAGGACATGATTTTCCCTTTGTTACACTCGTGGGAATACTTGCTGCAGATATGACTCTTCATATAAGTGATTTCCGTGCTTCGGAAAAGACATTTGAACTTCTTGTACAGGCGGCGGGAAGAGCAGGAAGAGGCAGTCTTAAAGGCGAGGTGATAGTCCAGACATACAAACCGGAGCATTATGCTATAGTATGCGCAGAGGCGCAGGATTATAAAGCGTTTTACGAGCAGGAAATTGCTTACAGGAAAATCATGAAGTATCCGCCTGTATCTAATATGATGACATTATTTATATCATCTGATTCAGAAAAGTTATCGGCTGATATTATGAATGTATCATTTAATACTGCAAATGATATTATAAGAACCAGAAAAGATACGGTACTTGTAGGACCTGCGCCGCATCCTGTATTTAAGGCAAATAATATGTACAGGTATCTTTTGCATATTAAAAGCAATAATATAATTATACTTAAAGGTATAAGACGGGCTGTCGAAAATGCTGTGGAAAAAGGTTTTTTGGGGTATAAATATGTTATGCAGTTTGATATGCAGTAGATTATGTAAGGTTGACATAATACCGTCATTAATGTAGTATTAATTCAATAAATTTTATTAAGGGGAGATGGCATTATGGCAGATTTTAAAGAATTTGGAGATAAGGCGTGCAATTTTGCAAAAAATGTAGCAGATAAAGCAAATGATGCAGTTGAGATTCAGAAGATTAAGGCAAAAATAAGAGAAACCAGGCATGATATTGATGATATATATAACAGTATCGGAAGGTCAATATATAATCGTTACAAAGAAGATGTTGTCGTAGATGCAGAATTCATGTATGCATGTAACAATATTGATGAAAAATATGATGAAATAGCAGAATTGAATGATAAGATTGATATAATAAAGGGTTGTATGAGATGCAGCAACTGTCAGTCGCCGGTAAGCCCTGGAGATGCATACTGCAGTAAATGCGGTGCGCCCGTATAGGAGGAAAAGATGGCTATTAGAAATATACGCGTGCTTGGCGATGATATTCTTAATAAAAAATCTAAGCATGTTGATGGGATGAATGATAAATTAAGGACTCTTATAAGCGACATGCTTGAAACCATGTACAATGCGGCAGGAGTCGGACTGGCTGCGCCACAGGTAGGAGTGTTAAAAAGAATAGTGGTTATTGACGTTACTGAGGAAGGCAATAATCCGATAATACTTATAAATCCTGAGATAGTTGACGAACAGGGAGAGCAGACAGGTAACGAAGGCTGTCTGTCTGTGCCCGATAAGGTCGGTAAAGTCACAAGGCCTGAATATGTAAAGATTAAAGCCTTAAATGAGAATATGGAGCCTGTGGAATATGAGGGAAACGGACTTCTTGCAAGGGCATTTGTGCATGAAATAGAACATCTTGACGGAAAGCTTTATGTAGATAAGGTTGAAGGAAGACTTTATGATGTAGATGAACTGAAAGAAGGAGAAGAGTAGATGCGTATAATATATATGGGAACTCCTGATTTTGCAGTATGTGCGCTTTCTTCATTAATAGAGTCGGGATATGATGTTGCAGGTGTAGTGACACAGCCCGACAGACCAAAGGGCAGGGGTGGCAAAGTAATGTATCCTCCTGTCAAAGAGGAGGCTTTAAAGCATAATATTGATATCATACAGCCGGTTAGGGTAAAGGATGAAGCGGGCGTAGCATGGATAAGGGATAAGAATCCCGATCTTATTGTAGTGGCCGCATTTGGACAGATATTGTCAAAAGAAATTCTTGACATACCTAAGTACGGCTGTATTAATATACATGCCTCGCTGCTTCCGAAATACAGGGGAGCTTCTCCGATACAGCAGGCTGTAATAGATGGGGAGGATTATTCCGGAGTTACAATAATGATGATGGATGAAGGACTTGATACCGGAGACATCATTATGCAGAAAAAAGTGAAAATAGAATCCTGTGATACAGGCGGTACGCTTCATGATAAGCTTGCAGTTCTTGGAGGAGAATTGGTTGTCGAAGCCGTCAAATCCATAGAAAAAGGTACGTTTACAAGAACGCCGCAGGGAGATGATTTTTCTTATGCGGGAATAATTGATAAAAAAATGGGACTGATAGATTTTTCCATGGAAGCAGAAGCTGTTGAAAGGCTTATAAGGGGATTAAGTCCGTGGCCGAGTGCGTATACTTATATAGGCGGGAAACTTCTTAAGATATGGACCGCATGCGCAGATAATTCCGAGTGTACGGGAGAGTGTGGCGAAGTTGTAAAAGTGGATTCGGATAGTTTTAGCATAAAAACCGGTAAAGGACTTCTTAAGGTACTTGAACTTCAGCCGGAAGGTAAAAGACGTATGAAAGTTTCTGATTATCTGAACGGAGCCGGAATACGGGCAGGAGCGATTCTTGGAAAGTAAGAAACAGAAGGGAGATAAAGTATATGGAAAATGTAATACTTGTGGGATATGGTTATCACGGATATTATGGAATGCGTGGTTTGGGTATGTACTGGGATCCGACATATATGCTTGTACTGATAGGTGTAGTCCTGTCGCTTATAGCATCGGGTATGGTAAAAAGTACTTTTGCAAAGTATCAGAAAGTAGCTGCAAGATGCCATATGAGCGGGGCAGAAGTAGCTGACAGGCTTCTTCATGCAAATGGAATATATGATGTGAGAATTGAGCATGTAAGCGGCAGCCTGACAGACCATTACGACCCTAAAAATAAAGTCCTGAGACTGTCTGACAGTGTATATGGACAGTCATCAGTAGCGGCGGTATCAGTGGCAGCACATGAAGTAGGGCATTGTATACAGCACAGCAGAAATTATGCGCCGCTTACAATACGCTCTAAACTTGTACCTATAGCAAATTTTGGCTCAGGCGCATCCTGGTTTTTTATAATTGCCGGAATAATACTGGGAGGCTTTAATGTGCTTATTGATATAGGAATAATATTGTTTTCATTTGCAGTACTGTTTCAGATTGTTACGCTCCCGGTAGAATTTGACGCTTCAAGAAGGGCTCTTGCGGCACTGGATGCAAACGGAATACTGTATACTGAAGAGAGCAGATACGGACGTAAGGTATTAAGGGCGGCGGCGTTTACGTATGTTGCATCTGCAGCGGCAGCAATACTTCAGCTTCTAAGGCTTGTATTGTTATTCGGAAACAGAAACAGGGATTAACAGCATATGGATAATGCAAGAATACAGGCGCTGGAAATTGTAGTTGACGTTCTTGAAAATGGGAGTTACTGCAATGTTTCACTAAACAGGTGTTTTGATAAGAAAAAGCAGCTTGATGACAGGGATAAAAGATTCATATCGATGCTGTCGCTCGGAACGATAGAGAGGGCGGTAGAGCTTGATTATATACTTTCACTGTATTGTAAAAAACCGGTAAACAAATTAAAACCATATATCAGAAATATACTCAGAATCTCGGTATATCAAATCAAATACATGGAGCAGGTTCCGGACAGAGCGGCAGTAAATGAAGCGGTAAAAATGACTGTAAGAAAAGGATACGGAGCTCTTAAAGGATATGTAAACGGAGTACTGAGGAATATAGCAGGGTCAATAAACGATATACCATATCCTGACAGTAAAAAAGAACCGGTCAGATATCTCAGTATAGTGTATTCAGTACCGGAATGGCTTGTCAGACATTATATCAAAGAGATTGGTTATGATGATACAGAGAAAACATTAAGATATTTTATGGATTCGCATGATGTTACAATAAGATGTACCGGAAATGTATATAATAAAACAGAGCTTGCCGATTCATTTATAAGTTCAGGGATAGAAGTAAAGAACGGAGAATTTTTTGAATATGCATTAAAGCTTAATAATCCAGGAGCCATAACAGGTCTTACAGGCTATAAAGAGGGAAGTTTTGCGGTGCAGGATGAAAGTTCAATGATACCTGCACATATAGCAGATAAACTTCTTGACAAAGGAGGCTCTTATAATGTACTTGATATATGTGCCGCACCCGGCGGAAAAAGTATGCAGCTTGCCACAAGCCGTGATAAAAAGGTACATATAGATGCAAGGGACATATCTGAAGAAAAGACGGCTCTTATTGCTGATAATGCAAAGCGTCTTAATATAGACAATATTAGCATAAGTGCCGCAGATGCGCTTATAACTGATATGTCATGCATGGAAAAATATGATATTGTGATTGCTGATTTGCCGTGTTCGGGCCTTGGGGTACTTGCCAAAAAGAATGATATTAAATATAACGTATCTGAGGAAGGAATGAAAGAGCTTGCTTTAATGCAGGGGAAAATACTTGATATAACCGCAGGCTATGTTAAGGAAAATGGATATATAGTATTTTCAACATGTACTTTGAACAGATGTGAAAATGAAGATAATGTAGGTATATTTCTTGAAAAACATAATAATTTTGAAAATATAAATTTAAAAAAATATGTTCCGCAAGCCCTTGAGAAATTTATAACCGCAGATGGTATGGTTAAGGTTATTCCGGGCAAAGCATGCGCAGATGGATTTTTTGTTGCGGTACTAAAAAGAAAGTTATAACTTTCGGGTGATTATATGAATACGGATGAAAAATATAATGGATATAAGGACTTGATGTCTTTTACAAAGGATGAGCTTACGGACTATATGATAAGCCTTGATGAAAAAGGTTTCAGGGCGGCTCAGATATATGAGTGGATTCATAAAAAACTTGTTTTCCGGTACAGAAACATGACTAATATACCGAAAAAGCTTGCAGCTATGCTTGAAGAAAAGTATATAATTTGTCCAATGCATATAGAGAAGAAACTTGTGTCGCAGACAGACGGCACGGTTAAATATCTTATGTGTACGGCAGACGGCAATATAATCGAAAGTGTTGCAATGCAGTATTCATATGGCATGAGCGTGTGTATTTCATCACAGGCGGGCTGTCGTATGGGGTGCAGCTTCTGTGCTTCTACCATTATGGGGCTAGAAAGGAGCCTTACGGCATCTGAAATGCTTGCGCAGATATACCTTATTCAGAAGGATATGGGGAAAAGAGTAGATAATATTGTTGTGATGGGTATAGGTGAACCATTTGACAATTATAATGAGCTTATCAGATTTCTGCATATGATATCTGATGAAAATGGGCTTAATATAAGCCAGAGAAGCATTACGGTATCAACATGCGGAATAGTAGAAAGAATATATGACTTTGCAGATGAAGAAATGGCGGTAACGCTTGCAATATCGCTTCATGCTCCTGACGATGAACTCAGAAAAACAATAATGCCCGTTGCAAACCGTTACAGCCTTGATGAAATAAAAAAGGCGTGCCTGTACTTTACTTCCAAAACCGGAAGAAGAATAACATTTGAATACGCTATGATAGCTGGAGTAAACGATACTCCGGAGTGCGCGGAAAAACTGGCTTCATATGTAAAAGGGATGTTATGCCATATTAATCTTATTCCGCTTAACTCAGTTAAAGAAAGAGAATGTAGGGCTTCATATGCCGGTGCGGTGCGGTATTTTGAAAAATATCTTGAAAAAAAACAGAATAATGTTACAATTAGAAAAGGAATGGGCAGAGATATTGAGGCTGCCTGTGGACAGTTGAGAAGGGAATGCCTGGAGGCAAAGGGAAAAAGTTTTCAGGAAAACGAGAGGATGTAATAATTATATGAAATCGTTTTCAATAACAGACACGGGATTAAAAAGGACTATCAATCAGGATAGTGTATATTGCAGTGAAGATGCAGTAGGTATCTTTCCAAATCTGTTTATAGTAGCAGATGGCATGGGCGGGCATAATGCCGGCGACATGGCATCTAAGCTTTGCGTTGAGGCATTTTATAAATCTGTTTCTGAAAGTGAACTGAGAACTCCTGTAAGTATTCTGAATGAGGCAGTATTTTATGCGCATGGACAGATACAGGATAAAGCGGATGAAAGTCCTGACTATTACGGAATGGGAACTACGCTTGTTGCGGCGGTAATAATGGATAAAACATTATATATAGCCAATATAGGTGATTCCAGATTATATATTCTTAGAGATGGTCTTGAGCAGATAACGGAAGACCATTCTTTAGTTGAAGAGATGGTGAAGTCTGGAGAGCTTGCAAAAGAAAATGTACGCAGCCACCCTAATAAAAATATTATTACAAGGGCGCTTGGAATAGGAATGGATATACAGCCTGACTATTTCGATATAAGCGTACAGGAGGGCGACATAATTCTTATGTGCTCGGATGGGCTTACCAATATGCTTGAAGATGCTGAAATAGAATACATAATTAAGAATAACAGAAGTGATTTACGCAGGACCTGTATGGAATTAGTAAACAGGGCAAATGAAGCCGGGGGAAAAGACAATATAACAGTACTGCTTGTTGAAGTCTGAAGATGTTAAAGAAAGGATTTTGCTATGATTAAAATAGGTATGCTGATTAGCGGAAGGTATGAAATTATTGAAAAAGCAGGAACAGGCGGAATGGCAGATGTGTATAAAGCCAAAGATAACCGTCTTAACCGTTATGTGGCAATCAAGGTTTTGAAACAGGAGTACAGCCTTGATACAAAATTTGTTACAAAATTCAGGGCTGAGGCTCAGTCTGTTGCAGGTCTTACGCATCCGAATATCGTTGCGGTATATGATGTTGGCGATGAAAACGGCCTGTATTATATTGTTATGGAATTTGTTGAGGGAATTACCCTTAAAAAATACATAGAACATAAAGGAAAGCTGGATATAAAGGAATCGCTTGGAATTGCTATACAGATTGCACAGGGACTTCTGGCAGCCCATGATAACCATATAATACACAGGGACATCAAACCACAGAATATTATTATTTCCCGTGAAGGAAAAGTTAAAGTTACAGACTTTGGAATTGCAAAGGCTACAAGCTCAAATACAATCACCTCAAATGTAATGGGTTCAGTTCACTATATTTCGCCTGAGCAGGCAAGAGGTGGTTTCAGTGATGAAAAGAGCGATATATATTCGCTTGGAATCACGATGTATGAAATGCTTTGCGGTACAGTGCCTTTTACCGGCGACAGTACGGTTTCGGTTGCGCTTGCCCATATTCAGGAGGAAGCGCCTCCTCTTTCAAGTTTTGAAAAGAACATTCCAAAAAGTATTGAAATGATAGTCAGCAAATGTATACAGAAGAAACCTGAATTAAGATATCTTACTGTATCTGATCTTATAAATGACTTGAAAAAGGCTGTTACTGACCCTGATGGAGATTTTGTAAAGATAGTATCAACACTTGATACAGACGGACCTACTATTCATATTTCTGATGAAGATCTGAAAGATATCAAGAACAGAAGCAAGGCAGTGATTGTAGCTGATGCAGAAGATAATCTTGACCTTTCTGAGATTGAAAAAGAAGAGGAAAGCGACTCGGATATAGACCCTAAGCTTGAAAAAGCTGTTGTTATAGGAAGCATAATTGCAGGTGTAATACTTGCCATGATTGTAATATTTATTATAGTCAAATTTATTACGGCAGGAAGTGGCACAAAGGAACCTGAGGCCAGTGCTACGCCTTCAGTGTCTGCCCCTGTTCAGGATACAGACGACAGCAGTATGTCGGGTGTGGTGCTTGATGATTTGAGTGATATGGATAAACAGGAAGCAATGGCGTATCTTAATTCATTAAATATGGATATAAGCATAGATACAGAAGAAAGTTATTCAGATGATATTGAAAAAGACAGAGTAATAAGTACTAATCCTGGTGAGGGAACTACATTAAGAAGCGGTGATTCCGTAACACTTGTTATAAGTTCGGGACCGGAGCCGGTTAAGATTCCAAAAGTAAGCGGCAAAACTCTGGATGAGGCTAAAGAGATTCTTGATGAAGCAGGTCTTTCTACAGAAGTGTCATATGAAAACAGCGATACAGTAGAGGTTGAAAAAGTTATAGGCACCAGTCCGAAGGAAGGCGAGGAGGTTGCTGACGGAACTAAAGTTACAATTGTAATTAGCAAAGGAAAGAAGACTGAGTATGTGAAAGTACCCGCCCTGTCAGGACTCACACAGAAAAAGGCGAAAAAGGAACTTGAAAAAGCAGGGCTTGGTATTGGCAGCGTAACAGAGGAATATTCAGACAGCGTTCCTGCAGGAAAGGTAATGGCGCAGAACCAGACGTCAGGCAGTGAGGTTGAAAAAGGTACGCTTGTGGGTATAACGATTAGTAAAGGACCTGAAGTGACTTATAAATATAAGGGTTCAATACTAATATCAGACAATCCGTTTACTGATGAAAGTCAGAGCGGAATGATTAAGTTTGTGCTTTCACAGGATGGTTATACTAAGGTAGTAGGAAATGTGGAAATGATGAATTATTATAGTTTCCCTCGGCAGATAGACGTAGAAGGATTCAGTGAATCAGAAGGTGAGATTATAATGTATGTAGATGGAACAAGATACAATGCATATAATATCAGTTTTGCAAAGGTTGCCCAGTAATATATGAATGGAAGAATCATAAAAGGAATAGGCGGATTTTATTATGTGCATGTGCCGGAAAATGGTATATATGAATGTAGGGCAAAGGGAATTTTCCGCAATAGAAATGAAAAGCCTCTTGTAGGTGATATGGTAAGTATAGATATTACCGATTATAATCTTAAGACGGGAAATGTTATTGATATACTGCCAAGAAAAAACAGCCTTGTAAGACCCGCTGCAGCTAATATAGACCAGGTGCTGCTTGTGTTTGCTGCATCCTCACCGGAGCCTAACCTGTATCTTTTGGATTATTTTCTTATACGTATGGAATATGAGAATATTCCGGTCATAATATGCTTTAACAAAACTGACCTTGTGGATAAAACTGTTATTGAAAATTATATTTGCATATATAAGAATAGCAATGCGCGGGCGATAGGTGTATGCGCACATACCGGTGAAGGGTTTGACGATTTAAGGGAAATGCTTAACGGCAGACTCACGGCGCTTGCCGGACCATCCGGAACAGGCAAGTCATCAGTTATGAACCGGTTGTACCCTGAGGCAAAGGCTGAGACGGGAGATATAAGCAGAAAGCTTGGCAGGGGAAAACATACAACGAGACATTCAGAGATATTTTGTATAAATAAAGACAGTTATCTGATGGATACACCAGGCTTTTCTTCATTAGGACTTCCGGATATAGAAGCCGGAGAATTAAAATATTATTTTCCAGAGTTTAATAAATATCAGGATATGTGCCGTTTTCAGGGATGTATCCATAAGAACGAGCCTGATTGCGCTGTAAAAAGAGCAGTCGAGGACAAAATAATACCAAAAAGCAGATATGAAAGCTATATTCTTATGTTTGACGAAATAAACAGCAGAAAGAAATGGTAAAGACATATTAAGGAGAATATACTATGAAACCAGAATACAAGCTTGCCCCTTCAATACTTGCAGCTGATTTTGCAAAACTTGCAGACGAGCTTGCAAAACTGAAAAATGCAGAAGCTGATTATGTACATATTGATGTTATGGATGGAATGTTTGTTCCAAATATATCTATTGGAATACCTGTAGTAAGATCAATAAGACAATATTCTGATATGTTTTTTGATGTACATCTGATGATAGAAGAACCAATCAGATATATTGAAAGGTTTGCAAAGGCAGGGGCAGATGGAATAACAGTTCATGTAGAGGCTTGCTCAGACATGGATAAAACTATTGATGAAATTGAAAAAGCAGGTGTAAAACCTGCAATATGCCTGAGCCCTGACACACCATATGAATCAGTTATACCTTATCTTGACAGGGTATACATGGTACTTGTCATGAGTGTATATCCGGGCTATGGCGGACAGGAGCTGATAGAAAGCACTCTTGTAAAAGCAAAAGCAATCAGGCAGTATATTAATGAACATAATCTGAATGTTGACATTGAAATGGACGGCGGAATTAAACTGTCTAACCTTGAACATGTACTTGATAACGGTGTAAATGTAATTGTTGCAGGAACGGGCGTATTTAAAGGCGAGCTTTATGAAAATGTAAAAAACTTTAAAAATGCATTTGCATCGTATAAGAACATATAAGAATCAGAAAGCGTTATATATTTAACCGGTACAAGACCATTCTTCACAAAGTTAAAGTGGAGGATGGTTTTATTTTATTAATAAGGTTACATTATTAATAAAAAAGTTATTGAATTACATTTAACTTTGTGTTACAATAAATAAACAATCTGAAATTTCAGTTTTTTCGAGCGAGGCATGGCAGTGCCTTTCAAAAGTAAAACTACATGACCGTATCGGTCGTAATCAGGATAATGATTTACAGGAGCGCAAGAGTAAAAGATCAGTATCTTTTCAATGTGTTTACAAAAAATCATGCTTGTCATATGCATATAAATGTAATATAATAAAAGAAAGGAATCACTATATGGAGAAAGCTTTTGAAGAACTGCAGATAAAGGATGATTTCATGTTCGGAGCTGTCATGAGGGAACCCGGATTCTGCAAGCAGTTTCTGGAACGGGTGCTCGGTGTAAGAATATCGCGTATCAATTATCCCAATTACCAGAAAACAATAGACCTTAAGGCAGATGCAAAAGGCATACGCCTGGACATATACGTATGGGATGAAGAGGGAAACATATATGATATAGACATGCAGGCATCTGAAACGAAAAACATACCGAAGAGAACAAGATACTATCAGGGAATGGTAGACCTTAACATACTGAAAAAGGGAGAAGACTATAAGAAGCTGAAGCGAAGCTTCATAATCTTTGTATGTACATTTGATATATTTGAAGAAGGAAGACATATATACACTTTTGAAAACAGGTGTCTGCAGAATCCCGGACTGGTTCTTGGAGATGATACGGTAAAGATTATATTAAACACTAAAGGAACCATGGATGATGTGACGCCGGAGTTAAAAAGGCTGCTTGATTATATAGACAGCAGCGAGCCGGAAGATGAGTATACAAGGGAGATGGAAAAGGAAGTAGAGTCCGTAAAGAAGGATGACAAATGGAGAGTGGCTTATATGACATTACAGATGAGGTACCAGGAAAAATATGAGGAAGGTCTGGAGCGTGGCTTGGAAGAGGGCGCACATAAATCAGCAATGGCAATGTTACAGGATGGAGAATTATCATATGAAAAGATTGCCGCTTATTCCGGACTTACTCTTGAACAGGTCCTTGAAATAAAGGAGAATCCTGGCAGTTATAATGAATAGTTCAAAATAGATGTTGCGGGATATTACATTAAACTCCCTGTCCCATATCCGTCATAAGACACGTTTGCACTCGGGTGCCTCACGCAGCGGTACATAATTTGCTACTCATGTCGCAAATAAGTGCCGGCGGAGACACACGGTCTTAGTGCCGGACACGGGGCAGGGAGTTTAATTAGTAGCTGCAAATAAAATAATAAAAATCCATATATTTCCCCATAATCAAGAAAAGAAAAAATATATAAAAAATTTAAGAAAACTTTTGACAAAATCAGTAAAATATTATATTATATATTATAAGAAGTTGTAGCCTTGAAATCAGGTGCAGATTTCCCTAATTACAGGCGGCAGCATCGGAAAAATATCCGTATGGGCAGACGGATCAAAAGAAAACCGGATACAGGCGGTAATGTACTTATTGCCTGTATTAGTTGACGGTTTTCGCGTTATGAGTATTCATAATAAAAAAGAAAATGGAGGTTGTAATATTATGAGAAAGTTAAGAGAGAGACTTAACAACAAAAAGGGTTTTACCCTTGTAGAACTTATCGTTGTAATAGTTATAATACTGATACTTGCGGCAGTACTTATACCTAATGTAATGAGGTATATTAACGAAGCAAGAAAGTCGACATTCCAGAGTGAAGCATCAGGATATTTGACGGAATTACAGGGTTATGAAGCAGAGTGTTATGGAAAAAATAATGCAAGCATAACTGTGTCTGATTTTGCAGCGACAGCTACTGATGGTAAATATACATTGACATTGGGAGTAATTCCGGATGTTACAACATATACATCAGGAGAGCCGCTTGTTAAGGATGTTAATGCAGATGGAGCTATAGTTAAGGTATCTGTAGATAAAGGTTCTGTTATGGCATTTGGTTATGCTGATTCAGAGCATTTTGTCAGTTGGGAAGCAGGCAAAGGTTGGACTGATGTAGACGGTAAAGAATTTAAAGAATAAACTAACTGAATTTTAACTTTTATCTCACCCCTGAAAGGAGACATAAAAACAAATGAAAACACGTGATTATGAAACTCTGGCCAGGGTTAACCAATTCAAAAGAGTAGTAAAGGTAGCAATAATAACAATAGTAATTTGCATAGCAGTTCTTGCACCGCTGCTATGGTACTGGACAGCATCGATAGAGATGCACACCGTATTCAGAAATGCAAAAAATGTACAACTGAATTCAGAATTATTATCCGTCATGTTAGACGGACAACAAATACCGTTTCTCGACAACTCAAGGCCCAGTGGGTTGTCGGAAGAAGCGGAAGCGCAGATAAAATCCTATTCCGGGGCCGAAGGAGAGATAAAACTTACAGCATGGGATCGAGAAAGCGGAAGTGTAATGAGCATGACATACACAGAAAAAAGATATCTCATAAAATATGAAAAAGAAGAAGGCGCAGAAACCGGGGAGTGGACTATATACCGGAAGACGCATGTATATGAGGGGTAAACCGGAAAGGAGGATTCGTTTGGCATTATAGCCAAAGGGAATCCTTTTTTAGTCAAAATCCGGAATAAACAAAAAAATCCAAACAAAAATATACGGGAGGAATACCAAATGGAGAAAATAATGAGCATCACAATTTGGGTTCTTTTGTTTATTTTGGGAAGTTGTATATATTCATTTTTGAATGTCATAATATACAGAGCGCCAAAGAAGATGAACTTCATAAAAGGACGTTCAATCTGCCCGGCGTGCGGCCACACATTGAAAGCATGGGACCTTGTACCGGTATTAAGTTATATGGCGCTTAGGGGAAAATGCAGGTACTGCAAAGAAAAAATAGGAATAAGAGATACGCTTATTGAAATTGCGGGTGGAATTATAGCAGTAATATGTGCATGGCATTTTCAGGATGCTCCGATAGAAGGGGTTGTTGTATTCGCATTTATAAGCATACTAATGGTAGTTACATGGACAGATATAGATACAATGGAAATACCTGACGGATGCCATATAGCAATAGCAGTTCTGGCAGTAATATCATTTATAATAAGCGCAGCCATATTACACGGAGCAAATGAATATACGGTAACAGGCGTAAAACTTGCCTCAAGGATAATAGGAATGTTATGTATAAGCATGCCGATGCTAATAATGGCGCTTGCGCTTCCGGGAGCGTTTGGCGGAGGCGATATCAAGTTAATGATGGCAGGAGGGCTGTTCCTTGGTTGGAAACTTACGGTTGTAGCTGCGGTACTGGCTTTGCTTACAGGAGGACTGTGGGGAATCCTGCTGCTCATAACTAAGAAAAAAGGGAGAAAAGAACATTTTGCATTTGGACCGTTTCTCTGTGCAGGTATGGCGCTTGCGATATTTTTCGGAGAAGCGCTTGTAGGATGGTATATGGGATTTTTACAGTTCTAAAGGAGATATATAAATGGCGCAATACAAATACAAAGCCACAGATAAGAAAGGAAAACGTATAAAAGGCGTAATGAATGCAGCAGACGAGACTGAACTTCATCAGCGTCTGCATGAGCAGGATGCTTTTCTGATATCTGCAAAGGAAACAGGCAGAAACAGATTTTCAAGACAGTTAAAGCCCAAAGTGCTTGCAGATTTTTCAAGACAGCTGAGCACGCTTATTTCTGCCGGCGTTACGCTTGTACGAGCAATAAATATTATTGCTGCGGGAGAATCTGTAAAGCCAAAAGAAAGGGCAATATACAACGACATATTAAAACAGCTGCGTCAGGGAATACCATTGTCGGATGCAATGGAAGCGCAGAATGGCGCATTTCCGACACTTATGATATATATGTACCGTTCAGCAGAAAGCAGCGGTAATATTGACCAGGTAACAATGCAGATGGCAGAGCATTACGAAAAGACACACAGGCTTGAAGCTAAGCTTTCAAGTTCAATGACCTACCCGAAGATTCTTGGAGTAATGATTCTTGGAGTAATTATTATAATAACCAAGTACATACTTCCGCAGTTTGCAGACCTGTTTAACATGATGCCGGAACTTCCGGCAAGTACGCGTATACTTATGGGATTCAGTAATTTTATACAGGATTACTGGATAGGCGTAATTATAGGCGCAGTGCTTCTTGTAGTACTGATTAAGGCAATTCTTATGAACAGAAAAGCAAGGGTTGTATGGTCAAGGGCAAAAATAAAGGTACCTATGTTCGGTAAGTTAAACAAAACAATCTGTACTTCAAGATTTGCAAGGACACTAAGTTCGCTTTATGCAGCGGGCATACCTGTTGTATCATGTCTGCAGATAGCAAGAAAAACCATTGGTAACGACTATATGGATGACCAGTTTGACAAAATCATCCCATTCGTGCGCGCAGGAAACAATCTTAGCGACGGACTTGATATGGCGGATGGATTTGTACATAAAATGACTGACTCAATACGTGTAGGGGAAGAAACAGGACAGCTTGACAATATGCTCCGTTCAACTGCAGATTCGCTTGAATATGATGCAGACATAGCAATATCAAAACTTGTTTCTTACGTAGAGCCGCTTATGCTCATAATAATGGGTATTATAGTTGCATTTGTACTTGTATCGGTACTTAGTGCAATGTATGGTTCCTACAGCGCTATCGGGGGAATGTAATAAAAAGGAGAAGCAGAAATATGCTTACAGTATATCTTGGAAACAAATATATAAGGGTAGTTGAAGGCAGTATGTCAGGAAACCGTCTGCACATAAAGCAGGCGTATGAAACTGTTGACAATAAAGGAACTATCATAAACGGTACTATAGTAGACGAAGCCGCGCTTGGTGAACTTATAAGCGGATTGTGGGATGCTTATAAGCTCCCCAAAAAAGAGGTAAATCTTGTGCTTGACAGCACGCAGTTCCATACAAGGAATATGCAGGTGCCGCAAATGAGCGAAGGAAAAAAGCTGGAATACATCAGACGTGAATTTACGGGTGTGGAGAATATGGAAAGTCCTGTATTCGGTTATTTCCGGCTTAAAAAGGTTACAAAAGGCAAAATAGACCTTATAACTGCAATGGCGACTCCAAGGAATTACGCAGAACAGTTTATTTCCCTGTTTAAAAAGCTTGGGATACACCTTACCGGTATTGAAAGCGTAAATGCTTCAATGAACCGTATGATTGACATGTTAAGCCCGATAAAAGACAAAACATGTATAATACAGTTCGTTGAAGACATGAATCTTACCAGTATACTTTATTACAATGGCGGCATTGAAACCTCAAGCAGAAAAAGGCTGTTTGCCGAACCGGGTACCCCTGCATATGTGGTTGAGATTGCACGGGCAGTTACGAACATAACCCAGTTTGCCAAGACACAGAATATAGATGGACTTATAACACATGTATTTATCGCAGGTATTACCGGCGAGGACATGGAAATATATGAAGACGGTATCAGGAACATCAATCCGGAGCTTGTTACCGAACCTCTGACGGGCGGAAACAGGATAACAGTCGATAAAAAACAGAATACGGATGAACTGTTTTCAAAAAATGCTCTTGCTGTCGGCGGACTTATAAAAGCAGATGACGAAGTAAATATTATTTCGCGTATTAAATATACCGAGGAAGAGCTTGAGGCGAGAAAAAACAGAAAGAAACTTATTGTGCCGGCAGCAGTTGTGTGCGGAATACTTGCAGTTATATCAGCCGCGCTGTTTGGAAGAAATATGTATCTTTCACATAAACTTAAATTGCTTAATGATTATAATAATGACCCTTTGGTAATAAAGACCTGTGCAGAGTATGACGTACTGAATGACAATATTAATGCGGCGCAGGGAATAACCGGCGGACTTACGGGACTTACAAATGTACTTCGCACATATCCGGTAGTAAACAGCACTACTGAAGCAATAGTAAAGCAGTGCGCGGAAGGGCTTGTTACGGCAAATGTCAGCGGATATGATTCAGGAAGCGGAGTTCTCAGCCTTCAGGCAAAAGCGGGAAATGTAGAGCAGATAAATAAATTCATAGACAGGCTTACATTACAGGAAGTATTTGCATCTGTTGATTATACCGGATACGCACAGGACAGCGGGGGCACATGGAACGTAAATGTTTCATGTGTAATGGCGCCCGGAGAGGAGGCGGCACAATGACACTTGAAGTAACGGAAAGAGACAAAAAACTGATTGTTGTATGCTCGGCAGTTGTAGTATTTGTGCTTTTGGTATTTTTTGCGCTTATGCCGCTTATAAATAAAGGCAAAAAACTTAGTGATGATATCGTTGCCGGACAGCTTGCAAAGCAGGAAAAAGAAGTTAAGGTTAATGGATATCCGGGACTGCTTGGCAGACAAAATGAAGTATTTGAGCAGTACAGCATACTCGGCAGTACTTATTATCCGATTATGGGAAGTCAGGACATAGACCGCCTTATGACAGGAATAGCCCTTGAAAATAACACATATGTTGAGAATCTTCAGATTACAATGCCTGATATGGAGACATATGCATCGGTAGATTCCTATACCGATATTTTCCTGCCGGAAGGTACATCCACACAGTCGGAGGCAGAAGGTTTTGACGGCGCATACTGTGTTAAGGTAAACATGACTTTAAGCGGAAAGAGGGAAGAGCTGCAGAGTGTGATTGATACGTGCATGGCACAGCAGCCAAAACAGCAGGTTACGGGATTTTCTTTAAATGATAACAGCTCAATAAATGATAATCCATGTTCTCTTACAATATCAGTTAATCTGTATATGTGCGAGGATATAGAAACATATATTGCAAAACAGAAAGAGCTTGCGGCGCAGGCCGAGGCAGAAGAGGCGGCTAACCAGTCAGCGGAAGCATCGCCTTCACCGATGCCATAAGATACATGGTATAAAACAGATTTTTGAAATTTGGTGGACAGTATGGATAATAATTTCAGAAATCTCCGAATCGGAGATGTGTTAAAAGAATACGGATATGTAACAGACGAGCAGATTACACAGGCCCTTGATTATCAGAAAACACACAAGGGACTGCGTCTTGGCGGCGCGCTTATAGAGATGGGATTTGTAACGGAAGATAAAGTACTTGGCGCGCTTGCCGAGCAGCTTAGCGAGCGCGTTATAGACATATCCAATGAGGATGTGGATTTGGAAGCAGTGCAGAAGATACCAAGGCCTCTTGCGGAAAAGTATGAGATGCTTGCCATACGTGCCCAGGAAGGAATACTTACCGTAGTTGTAAATGATCCACTGAATTTTTATGGTATTGAGGACATCCATCAGACTACCGGTATGCAGATGGAAATAGTATTATGCCAGAGAAAAGAACTTAAAAATGCCATAAACTTTTATTACAGTGAAGTTCAGGCAAGAACAGCTGCAAATATTGCAAATGAAAGCTTTGAGCAGATAGCGGATTCAGACGAATTTAACATTGATGAAGAGGGTGACGACGATACGCCTGTCATCAATCTTCTTAACCGCCTTGTGGAACGCGCTTATGCCACGCATGCTTCTGATATACATATAGAGCCGTTTGAGGATAAAACAACAGTGCGTATGCGTATAGACGGTGTAATTGTAGAATTTGTAACCCTGCAGAAAAACCTTCATGCATCGCTTATTGCGCGTATCAAGATACTGGGCGGTATGGATATCGCAGAACGAAGGATACCGCAGGACGGACATTTCAGAATGAAAATTGCGGGAGACCCCGTAAACCTCCGTGTATCTGTTATTCCTACCGTATTTGGTGAAAAAGCCGTACTGAGGCTTCTTGCTAACAATGCGCCTATAGATTACCCTGACACCTTCGGTATGCAGGAGGAAGATTTCCTTAAGCTTAAAACAATGCTTGGTTCGCCAAACGGAATAATATATTTTACAGGGCCTACAGGTTCGGGTAAAACCACTACGCTGTATATGATTCTTTCCGAACTTTCCAAAAGGGCTGTAAATATTTCCACAATAGAAGACCCGGTGGAGAAGAACCTTCCGAAGATTAACCAGTCGCAGGTAAACAATCAGGCAGGACTTACATTTGAAAGCGGATTAAGGGCGCTTTTGCGTCAGGATCCTGATATTATAATGGTAGGCGAGACCAGAGATGTTGAGACTGCCAATATATCGGTACGTTCCGCTATTACCGGACACCTTGTATTTTCAACGCTTCATACTAACGACGCCGCATCTTCGGTAATCCGTCTTGAAGATATGGGGCTTATGCCGTATATGGTTGCAAATTCCCTTGTAGGGGTTATAGCGCAGCGTCTCATGCGCAAAGTATGCCCTGACTGTGCGGAAGAAGTGACGGCAAACGAAGAAGAACAGAAAATAATGAATACGGGACCGATAAAGATTAAGCATCCTAAAGGCTGCCCCCAGTGTAATTACACAGGTTACCGCGGACGTGTGGCAATACATGAAGTGCTTATGATAGACAGAAATATCCGTAAAATGATTATGGAAGGTGTTACTGCCGAAGAGATTCAGGATTATGCGGTAACAAATCAGAATATGCATACGCTGCAGACGGCAGGTATCAAAATGGTAAAAGACGGCATTTCTTCAATTGAAGAGCTGAAGAAAGTTGCCTATGTATAAAAATATTTTATGATGAAGGAAGATTAGCTATGTATGATTTAGATAAACTGATTATTATGTGCAGGGAAGAAAAGGCGTCGGATATTCATATATCCGCAGGGCTTCCGCTTATGATGAGGGTACATGGAAAACTTACGCAGACTCTTGCCCAGCCGGATGAAAGGCAGACTCAGGAAATGCTTTATAATCTGCTTAGTGCCAGGCAGAAGGAGGATTTTGACAAAGGGCTTGATATTGACTTTGCAGTTGAAACAAGCGACGGCAACCGTCAGAGGGTAAACATTTTCAGGCAGAAAGGGAAAATAGCCGCAACAATAAGGCTTCTCAATAATCATATTCCAACGCTTGAAGAACTTCATATGCCGGAGCTTTTATATAAGCTTGCGGAAGAACCCAGAGGGCTTGTTCTTATTACCGGTCCTACGGGAAGCGGTAAATCTACGACACTTGCAGCCATGATTGAGCATATAAATAAAACAAGGCAGGATCACATAATTACAATTGAAGATCCTATCGAATATACATATGACAGTAAACTTGCCCTTATTCATCAGAGGGAGACCGGCAGGGATGTTACAGACTTTGCAGCGGCGTTAAGGAGCGCGCTGCGTGAAGACCCTGATATCATACTTGTAGGAGAGATGCGTGACTATGAAACAATCATGGCAGCGCTTACGGCCGCAGAAACAGGGCATCTTGTACTTTCCACGCTTCATACGACAGGTGCGGCTCAGACAGTTGACAGGGTTATAGATGCGTGTCCTTCAGGCAACCAGAATCAGGTACGTACTCAGCTTGCAGGCGTACTAAAAGGCGTTATAACACAGTGTCTTATGCCTGTGGCAGGGGGAGGCGGGCGTGTTGCGGCGACCGAGATACTTCTTGGTACGGATGCAATTACCAATCTTATACGTGAAAACAAAAGCCATCAGATGGGCAGCATGATGCAGTCCGGGGCCGGGATGGGTATGCACACCCTGAATATGGATTTGATGCGCCTTATGAGGGAGGGCATGATAGACAGACAGACGGCATTTGCATATACCAATGACAGACGTGATTTGGAGCAGTATGGATTGTAATAGAATGGAATAGTGGTATAAATGAAAGATTCTATGAAGAATAGCAGAAAAAAGAATACCCTGGGATTTACCATGGTTGAATTAATCGTGGTAATCTGTATAATTCTGATTCTTGCAGGCATTGCCATATTTGGAATAAGTTCATGGATTAACTGGGTGCATTTTAAAGAGCAGAATGAAAATGCACGTACACTATATTCCGTGGCCCAGAACCAGATAGGCGAGTACAGCGCGCATGGACAGCTTGAATCGAAAGTTCAGGAAAAAATAATGACAGATACGGGATACCGTAATGTCATTGATTTTGATGTCCTGAAACTTATTGGCGCAGACGGAAATACAATAGACACGAATACGCTCTGGCCGGCAAGTATCAATAAAACTAACGCTGCACAATATATCGGAACAGTATGTTATGCCATGGGAACAGAAGCGGATTATAAGACATACTGTGATGACCCGGATAAACTTGATGCAGACGGCAAATCTGAAATTCGTATGATGTATGACATGCTTGTGCCATATCTTTATGACCCTTCTATTCTTAAAGCGTCTGTCTGTATGGAGTTTACTCCTGATGACGGACAGATATATTCCGTATTTTACAGCAATATTGGAAAAAACAGTGAAAATTATTTTAAATATCAGGATGACGATACCACGAGAGGACAGGTAAGTATCCACAGCCGCAAAGCCGATTACAGGGAAAAGAGAATGGTCGGTTATTATGGAGTAGGAAGCCTGTCTGCAGTTTTGGAAACAGCCGGGGGAGATAAACCCGTGCTTGAAAATGTCATGCTCAGAAATGAGGAAACCCTTAACCTGAATTTTACATTAGGCGGTTCAGATGATGCATTTAACCGTATGACGTACACGATTGAAGTGTATGATACGGATACGGGACATAAACTCATGAATGTTATTTTTGAGGGCAGAGACCTTGGACATTCGGGTACTAATGCAAAGAAAGTTATAGATTGCCGTGTTGTAAGGTTTGATGAAATGGGGAATCCATGGGGAAGAGATACTACAGATTATGGCGATTCAGGTTATGTATTTACGATGCCTTTCCTTGTTGAGCAGAAAAGCGATAACAGTATTAAGATTATAATGGATGCAGCTGATGTTGCAGCGTCGGAACTTGGTTACAGGATAACGCATATAAAGCTTGCAAGCAGTGAAGCAGGAGCGCGTGACTGGGATATGGGAAGCGCATATAACAAATATTTAAAAACTTACAGTTTTACCCGTTTTGGCCTTGATACGGATAATATATATTGTACTGTACAGGGAAGCGGGTCTTTATATCCGCAGACAACTAAGAAACAGAGTAACGCCAGCTGTGTATATTTTGAAGATGTTTCTAAAGATGGAACCAGAAATACATATGATATTGTAAACGGAAGACATCTGAATAATGTGCGTTATAAGGAAGTGACTGATACGGCGGCGGTAACTTACCGTCTGGATAACGATATTAACTGGGGTGATTTTGTAAATAAGGGCCTGTATTGTACGGATAAGGCTTTTAGTAATCACGCAGATGCAGCAGGTTCACAGCTTGCTGGGATTACTCCTGATAAATTGTCGCCTGTGATTTCAGGCAATACGGCGTTTCCTGCAATAAAAGAGCTTAAGAAAGGGCATATTTTTACGAGTAAAAGCATAACGCCGGCAGTATTAAGCAGCTTAACATTAAGCAGGGGAGATAATATGTATCTGATGCTGAATTATGACGGCGATGGTAATGGAAATATTATCAATGATCAGTGGGAGTTCCCTGTAGGATTGTTTACGATAAATAAAGGGGTCATCCAAAACGTAATTCTAGATAAAGTGCAGGCTTTGGGAGAACAATATGTCGGCACATTCTGCGGAAAGAATACAGGAGACCTTATACAGCTTTCAGTAAAAAATACAATGCCTGATGATGAAAGTTTAAAGAGTAAAGTAGAAGGAACCTCGTATGTCGGCGGTATCACGGGAAAGGACATTACATCTGAGGTATCGTCAGGCGGAGAGAGGATTGAAAGAAAATATATTGAACTTGAAAACTATGCTTTAGTTAAAGGTGAACAATATGTAGGCGGAATAATTGGCGATATAGAAGTTAATTCCGGTACCGATATATGGATAAAGGTAACGGGAAGCCGTAACTATGGTGCAATAGAATCAACGCCGGGAGAGATTGCAAATAGAAAATATATAGGCGGAATAGCAGGATATATATTAAATAATACGAATAATACAGATGCTGTAAAAATTGAAAATTGTACTGGTTCGTCACGTTATACAGAAGAAGAGATAAAGGCGATATTTAAAAATGAAGATACGCTTAAGGCTAAATTATACGGTCAATATGTCGGCGGAATAGTAGGATATAATAAAAACGGCACGATTTCTGAATGTAACGCACAGAATATCAGTAATGAGGAAAGCTATCTGTTTGGAGAACAATATGTCGGCGGTATAGTAGGTTATAACGAAGGAATTACAGACACATCAGGCAGCGTGATTGCGCTTGATGGATTAAACGGTGTTGTTGATACTAATGTTATTGGGAAAAAATATGTCGGCGGCGTTGTAGGTATAAATGTCGGGAAAATAGAAAACTGGACTAACAGGGGTGTGGCGGCAGCGATTGAAGCATATGCCGGAGGAATTACCGGATATAACGTCAAAAAAGGACAGGATGATAATATAGATTATAATAGTCTTGAAAGCGGAGAAATTGTTAATTGTACAAGTGAAGTATATGTAGATGATACAGCAAAAAGTATTTTGTCAAATGAACTTTTTGCAAAATCCGGTTATATAGGCGGAATAACCGGATATAACGGAGGAACTATTACCGTAGAATCGGGGACAAAACAGGTAACGGCATATGTTATGGGTAATAACTATGTCGGTGGAATAGCAGGTTACAATGATGTGGGCGCAGACATAAAAGGTTATAATCTTTCAGGAGGTTATGTTAAAGGAACAGGGGCATTTGTTGGCGGTATTATCGGACTGAATGCTTCAAAAGAAATATTTGAAACCAGTGCGGATGAGGCGGTTGCAAATCAGTTGATTTCTAACCCGAATGAAGTATCAGGGGATTTCTGTGTCGGCGGCGTTATAGGCGGAAATGTTGTTCCAACAGGCACTGATATATATATCAGTTTTAAAGCTGATAATTTCCTTGGAACTGTTAAGGGCAAGGCGTTTACAGGTGGATGTATAGGATATAACAGGCTTGTAATTAAAGATCATAACGGCGTTGAGCATGACTGCGTATTACCTTTGTGTGAAATGGAGAATAAAGCAGACGAATGGGATTCTTCCAGTAGTAAGGATATATTAAAGAAAAAGTATGCAGATGTGATTGCAAGTCTTTATGAGCAGGTGAAATATAATCAATCGGAATCATGCATTACCATCGTAGGCGGCAAAGAAAATAATATGTCTGATGTACGCTTAGAGAGCCTTGAATCTGATATATTTGCGGGCGGTGTTATAGGTTATAATGCAGAACCTTCACATATGCTTATAAAGAATATGCGAAACAGAACGTCTGTATCCACGTTGGTAGCCACAGAAAATGATACGGAACATCCTAAAAAGAAAAACATACCATATTCCTATAGCGGCGGTATTATGAGTAAAGTAACAAAATACGCTGTAGTAGATAATTGTGAAAACTACAGTGAAGGCGATACGACTACCTATGACGGCCGCTACCTTGGCGGTATCTGTGAAGTAAACGAAGGAATTATAAAAAATTGTTCAGTTCCAGGCATAGGTAATTCAAACCGGAGTTATGTGGGCGGTATAGCAGGACTTAATGAAGGTACTATAGAAAGCTGTGATTTTGACAAAGAATATACAGTTACAGGTAAAGATTATGTCGGTGGAATTGCGGCAGAAAACTATGGTGAGATTAAAAATATCAGTCTTAATGGAGGAACCATAAGAGCTTATGATAACTGTGCGGGCGGTATAGTAGCCGCAAATTATGGCACAGTAAAATTTGATACGGTAAAATCAGGAGAAATATATATAAATTCTTCAGGAAAAGAAAACAGAAAAGAAGAAAATTATGGTATTGGCGGTATAGCGGGTATAAATGAAACAAAATGGAACGATGTAATCCCGGCGGTAATTTATACCGGCTCAGGTGAAAAGTTTATACTTTCAGGGAATATAAGCGGCGTTAAGAATATAGGCGGTATCATAGGCGATAACAGAAGCGAAAGCGCATTGTCCTCATGGAATAATAAGGCTTCGGTAACCGCAGCAAACGGAAATGCCGGCGGTATCGCAGGGTTAAACGGCTCGAAGATAGAAATATGTGAAAACAGCGGAGATATATCAGCAACTGCGTCAGGTAATGCAGGGGGTATTGTTGCAGAGAATAATAATAGTATCAGCAGTTGTGTTAATTCGGGAACAGTAACATCTGCAAATGGTAACGTAGGCGGTATTGCGGCAGAAAATGACAATTTAATTACAAACTGCAATATAACCGGCGCCGATAATAATCTTACTGTAATAGAAGCTCTTAACAGCGCAGGCGGTATTGCCGGTGTCAATAATTCTGAAGTGAAGAATTGTACCGTAGAATATGCCAAAGTACAGAATACCAAAAACAGCGGTAAAAACGGAAGCAGCGTGGGCGGACTTGTAGGTAATAATAAAAACTCACTTACGGGAAGTAAAGTAAACTACAGTAAAGTCCGTACATATGTATCGGGCGATAATATAAATGTCGGCGGAGCAGCAGGAAAAAATGAGGCAAAAATTGATAATGTAAAAGTAACCAGTAATGCTACTTCACCGGATACCGCATTTGATTCTGCAGCAGTAGGATTTGCGGACAAAAATGCTTCTCATGCCAATATGGGCGGAATAGCAGGATACAGCATAGGAAGTATTACAGGTTGTTTGGTAACTGCAGATATCACAGGCAATATGGGAAGCAGTGGAACCGGTTATGGGGGAATAGTCGGAATATATGCGCCTTTAATTCCCGGAACATCTGTATCAGACTGTAGTTACAGCGGAAACCTTAGAGCAAACGGCTCTTCAGATAACATGGTTTCTATTGGTGGAATTGCAGGTAACCTTTCAGCATCAGGAATGATTAAATCATGTTATATTGGAACTGATGCTGCCACAACTATTACAACCGGATACCAGAATACAGATGCGGCAGCAGGTTATGTGGGTGGAATAGCAGGTAAAAGTTATGGAACCATAACAGACAGCGGAATTAAAACAAATATTAGCGCAGAAAATTTATCATACAATCATATAGAATTATTAGATGTCGTAAGTAATGCAGGTAAAAAAGTAGGTATTGATAACTACATGGGTCATACCGGTGGAATTGTAGGAGAGTTAAATTCAGGCGCTTCGGTAAATAACTGCACCACAGGTAAAGATTGGACCATAGCTGTGCACAAGTATATCAATCTTGCAGGTACAGGCGGTATTATAGGTTACAGCAGCTCTGGTATGGATATAAAAAAATGTACGAATTTTGCCACGGTAGCTTCTACATATAACGATTCTTCGGATAATTTAGCTGTAGGCGGACTTATCGGCCGTCTTGAAAACAACAGCAGGAACGGCATGATAATTGATAATTTTGTAAATTATGGTGAGATTACCGGTACTGTTGTCGGCGGCGCCATAGGAAGGCTCAAATATAAAGGAGCTACATTTAATAAGTGTATCAATTACGCTACTCTTAAAAGTACGGGAAGTAAAAGCAAGACTGCCGGAGGAATACTTGGCAGCTTTATGACGAATGTGGAGTCTAATGATTATGCAGCATTTGTATCATGCCAGAACCACGGAAATATTGAAACTGCACAAAATGCGGGCGGAATTACAGGATATATAAGTGGGGAATCAACAATTACGGTAACGTATAGTGATTGCGTGAATACAGGGGCAGTTATTATAGAGAAGGATTCTTATGGCGGAATAACATCTGCGACCAATGATCAGAAAGCATATTTTTACAGATGCAGGAATTATGGAAATGTTAAAGATAAAAAGGGCAATGCAAGGACCGAAAACAGGAAAGGTATAGTTGGGAAAATACCATCAGGCGGTGGTTCTCATGTGATACAGGATTGTTTTACTCTTGGAATGCCTAGTGGAATGGCAGATAATGATAGTAAAAATAAAAAAGTAACATATAGTAATAATTATTATGCTGTAGTAAATGGTGATTCAGACGAAAAAGATGTTGCTGCAAGGTTAAATAAAACATCTGATGCCAGAGCTTTAGTGGTGGATGACAGTAAGTCAGGTAACAAGCATTGTGTACCAAATGAAACTGTAATAATCACAGGACTTAATTATGATCCTATTGGTAGTTCGTTCAGAGAAGATTTTAGTGAAAATGACGCAGCGATTACTACGGTAGCAGAAGCAAATAGTAAGAAAAATTATCGACAGAGAACATATCTTGATGTCGATCCTAAAATTTTAAAATACTACGAAACCCTGTCAGGCACTTCTAATATAAAGGATATTAGAATCATTAATTCAGGCGGCCGCCTTTTAGTTACATGGGGTCATTCAGATACAAAATATGACCATGACCAGTTAATGTATAAAGTTGGAGACGGAACATGGCAGGGACCTGTATCTGTAGGATACGGCGTACAGAGTTATACAATTCCGATTACAGATATAGCCGGAAAAGATGTTAAAGTAGCAATACGAAGTGTAAACAGCTCATACAGCAATACTGATTTTGGCAGCAGTTGGCTTAATAACTACGGTCCTGATAAGAATACGACCGAGCAAAATGCAGGTGTATGGGGTACTTATGACTTAAAAGCGGTTAAAGAGGAACAGAAGGCTCCGAAAGTCCATATAGAGATGACTCCGACAGACAGCAACAAAGATGCATTTACTGCAGTTCTCGATAATCCTGAAGATTATAAGGATGATAGGGCAACTACGATTGAGATAACCGGAATACCAAGATTAAGCAGTGGTAAGAGTACAATTGAAATTAATACCCAAAAAGGTTATTCAGAGCCGTTTACATTCCAGAGTTATGACAATGTAAATGTAAATGTGAGGGCAAGAGGAAATGATAATTATGCTGAATCAACAATTGTTTCTTATACTGCAGTTACATATGACGGTATTAAATTAACGAAAACAGATTATGTAAAAACAGAATTTAATGATTTTTATGGCAATACGATTGGAGGAATGTCCAACCAGATTATTATGGACAAACAGACCGGTAAGGATATGGATGTGCTTCCAACCCCAACTCCTAAGGCTGGTGAAATTATCTGGCCTGAGATTAAACCCGATTTTTACATGGATTCAGAACTTGTTGTTGAAGATTATGTGATTGACGGGGACATAGCGCTTCCAGTATCAGTTGCAAGCGGTAATTCACACGTTTCTTCATATGGCGCAGAAGTTACCACGGTGCTTAATGAGCTTCCAAAAGACTTCATGAATTACGGCAATATCACTGCAAGGACATATCCGTGGCATGGGCAGGTAGATTTCTGCTGGTATGGACATCCTGTAGTGGAATCAGTATCTTTGGAAACCATACTGGGTTACATAAAAGGTAAAAACCTGTATGACACAAAGAGATATACGAATACGGCAGGTCAGGTTTCCGTATTTATTGATAAAAACGGTAAAACTGCGCTTAATGACGGATATGTGCTCCGCCTTAATAAAGACGGTACTTATTCAGTTATTTACAGCAGTATTCTTCATTACAGAGATACTTACAGTAAGCAGATTGATGAAAAGAATTATACCGTAGACCATAAAAATGGCGCTATTATATCAGGCTCATATTCGAAGAAAGTATATAAAGAACCTGTTATTGAACCGGAAATGGTAATTTCAGATGATGGCGACCAGTATACATTCTGCTGGGATAAGAAAGATACATATACTGATGAAGATAAAGCTGCAGTATATGAATTACAACTTATAGGCCATACAACAGACGAGAATACCGGAGAAGCCAAAGAAGTCCTTCTGGAGACCGTTACTGTTGACAATAAGAATGTAAAAGGACCATATTGGACATATACATTTATTGATAAAAATGGTAACTGGGATTACAAAAATCTTACCCTTTATGTTGAAAGAAAGGGTACTGTGGATACTTTAGGAAAAACCGAAGTATTCCCTTCATGCAGTGAGCGGCAGTTTACGGTAAAAGTAAGATTTTCAAGGATTGCAAGACCTTCTGTATCATTACAGCGTGATGAAAGCGGTACTATAGATAAGGATGAACTTATATATAATATAAAATGGGATGCTGTTCCTTTGGATGAAAGAAAAGAAGTTAAGGCTTACGAGCTGTTAATTGAACCGTTAAATCCGGATGGTATCGTAAATGAAAGCAAAGTTATCAAAAAGGAAATTAAACCTGATACTGAGGAAGATAATCAGGTAAGTACGACATTTGATTTCAGCGGATATGAGCCTGGACAGAGATTTAATATATCGATAAGGGCATTGGCTAAGCAGACTTCGGAGTATTACAGAGACGGCATTAAAGGAGTTGTCAGGGAAATGACGCTGCCTTCACGTCAGAAGACGCCTGACGTCAGCAAACTGGTAATTGAACCTGAATATAGTATGGATACATCCATGACATTAAAAGAAATGAACCAAGGTGTAGTGCTTGCTTTGAAGAATCCGGATATGAGCGGAATAGAAGGAAAGTATGAAATTGCCGTTGCAATATATGACAGTGAACCGTCAGAGCAGGATAAAAAGGATACTTCACATGTTGAAAGCGGATGGAACACCGGAGCCGAAAGAACTATTATCAGTAAAGAATCAGCGGCTGTAATGAGCGGAAACTCTGCTGATTCTGCTTACAGGCTTGTTTCAGGAATTGACAGTAAAGATGCGGGCAAATGGTTAAAGATAGTAATTCGTAATGTGTCTGATAATAATATCAGCTCCTGGTGGTCTGATAAAGATGCAGACGGACTGACCGTTAATTACAGCTGGCTTCGTATTCCAAGGGTCAGGGTGGAGGAACCTGAAGTTACACAGGAACAGTCAGTACTGTATTATGATGTGGAAACAGGAGACTGGAGCCTGAAAGAAAAGGAAGAAGGCAGTGAAGCAGTTGTTTCACAGACAGCGTTTGCATTTGAGATGCCTTTGTATGCAGACAGCTGCCGTATACAAAGGATAGGATTTGAAAAAGAGACGGAGTTTAGTAGTGAAGCAGTTTACACGAGGCAGGATGCGGACTGGATTTATTTAGAAGAAACAGAAGACAGTGAAGATGCGTATAATGTGTTTATGGTTTCCACCAGGGAAGGCTTTAATGAAGAAATGAAAAAAATTAAAGAAGCTAAGGAAACGAAGGAGACGAAAGAGACTAAGACGCCTGAGCCTGTATGCCTTGAAGATGAAAGTGCATTTTTCATTGGAAAACTGGTTAAAGGAAAAGATGCGTTGTGTCTGCCTGTTACTGAAGCCGCAGTACTTTCTGAAAATAATGACGCTGAAAATAATACCGTAATGATATCTTCAATGCTTACATGGCAGGAAAAGGGTAATGTAATCAGATTCATTCTTCCTGATGTCGAAAATGTAAAATATGCTCAGGGAGAGTATTCAGAGCCTGTTAATTATCATACGTCACAGGTTTCAATTCAGGCTGTTGTGCAGGATAAAGATGCTGTAAACAGATATGAAAGCAGCAGGATATATAACTGGTACAGAGAGTATAAGGATAAAAAATGGAGTACCGGAACAGTTTATCTTGATGATTATGAAACCACGGCGGATATATCAGAACCGTTGACATTTGCGGCATCGATATTTGCTGATATAGCTTATCAGGCTGCTTACAATAATAATACCGGTAAGCGCCATATATATCAGATAACCGTGACAGGCGATAATCAGGATGTATTAGACAGGCGTTATATAGGCGCATACAGCAGACAGGGCGATACAGCGGATACATTACTGGCGTTGCAGAAAGATATTTATGAGAGTTATAAAGATAAATTTATCAGATTCAGACGTGCTGATATTGCTGAAGGCAAAAATATCAGTAACTGGTCTGAAGAAAGTGTTCCTATCAAATTAGGAGGGAATTAACTGAAACCTGCAGGAAAGGAGACCATTTATGAGAAAGATTTATGGTAATAGGGTTATGCATAAAAAAGACGGCTCAGCGCTCATAGTAGCAGTTGTGATTATGCTTGTGCTCATGATGTTAGGTCTTGCATTGATGTTGGTTTCCTTTTCACTTTCCTCTACTGCGTCAAGGCAGCAGAATCTGTCTCAGAGCAGGGAACTGGCGCAGACTTTAAGCCGGCAGATTACGGAAGAGCTGACAAGCCCGGATGCCGGAGGAAGTGAACTGTATAAATATCTTAAGGAGAATATAAGCATTGCCGCCAACCGTTCTGCATCACCATCCAAATGGCCTTATTATAAAGCAGGAGTGAACTATCATGAAAAGGAAAATGCCTACAGGTATTTTAAGCTTAATTCTGGTGATTTAACCGGTGAGGTTTCTGACGATAATAGAAAGGCGCAGGCGCTGCTTGACGGAACTTCAATTGCGATGTATTGGGAAACGTCTAATACAGATGCTGCCGGGAATGATGCTGAAGATGGAGTAATACTTACCGTGTTGGTTACATGTAAAGATAATAAAGAAGAGACAACGATTACTACCAGTTATCAACTTAATGCAGTAGTTAATGTAGATGGCAGCTGTACATGGACATGGATGGAGGAGTAACATATGGGAAGTAATATTAAATATACATTTAAAGACAGACACGGTACTACTATGATAGAAGTGCTTGTGGCGCTTGTGGTTGTATTGTTTATTACTATGGTTTTTTCACGTGTGGTTGCTTCATCTGTGCGTATGTTAAGCATGTCAACAGAGACAATAAGCGAAACTGAAAAATTTAATGAGGAATACTATAAAACAGCTAATTATAACAGCCGTGGTATTAAGGCGGGAAATCTTAAACTTGTAGTAGATAAAGATACAACTCAGGATATTACAGCGCATGAAGAAACAGTTAATCTTAATAATGAATGTAAGATGGTATTCTGGATGGATAATGATAACGGTTACAGCATGTATGCGGTAGACCCCAAAGGTTATGGAAGCGTCACCCCCCCCCACTAGCCCTTCTGCAGATCCTGTACATACAACAGAACCTGACGCGCCTTCTCCAACGCCTGCTTCAACACCAACAGCAACACCGGAAGCAACGCCAACATCAGACCCGGCGTCTGGAACAGGTGAGAGTCTGGAAGTATTGGCAGATGAAAAGTGGGAAGGAATTTATGATTATAATGACTGGAACGAGATACAGGAAGCGCTTGAAGAGGCATCAAAGAAAGAAGATTGGAAGAATAGGAAGCAAATAGATTGGCACCTGGAAAATGGATATGTTTGGCTCATAGGTGGAACGGCATATGTAAGCGCATGGTTTCAGGGAATTGTTATAGATGCAGATGATACGCCAAAAACGATTGTTGAAAAATACAGTCAGTACTTTATTGAAATTACAAGTAAAACAAAAGTATTTATTCCAAAAGATATTACCGATGAAAATGGAACTCATTTTAAAGATCCTATTCCTAAAAAAGGGGATTTATATTGGGATGGGATAGATTTTTGGCTTTTAAGGGAACACATCGATAATGGATATAATTTGCCTCAGGATAATGGCGGCTGCTGGCAGAAAATATTACAGCCTCCAAGGGAGTAATTAAAATGAAAACAAGAAACCCATTAAAGAACAAAAAAGGCGTGACAATGACAGAGCTGATTGTGACATTTGCACTAATCAGTATCTTTGTTGTGCTTACAGGCCAGGTAATAGCATCTGCAATGGGCATATATCATAAAATACAAAGCGTAGAATACGGGAAACAGGTATCAGATACTATAATGAATAAGATTATAGGCGAACTGTCAGGCGCGCAGGTTGTACCGCTTAATAGCGTAGATACTACGACTGCAATGCGTATATTGGAACCGGATGAAGGTGATTCCAATTCAATAGAATTTTGTGACCATGACGGCAGTCGTGTAAAAATCGCAAGTGGAACTCCGAAGAATTATACATATAATGATTCTGCGGATGCAGAATCAGCTTCGTCTTATCCGGCAGATAATCCGGCAAACTGGGGCAGCCAGCTTATTATCCATTATTATGCAGTAAGGTCAGGCGTAGGGGAGACGCTGCGGCAGCCTGTAGACTGGACTTTTGACAGAAATATGTATCAAGGATATCATATTGAAAAACTTACATTTTCACGTGCTGATTATACTGAATATCCGTGGAATATTATAAAGGTAGAATTGAAACTTGCCAGTGAGGTATATGGATTATATGAAACAACACGTTATGTAGATTGTTATAATTTTAAGAATGATACGGATAAGATTACAGAAAATGGTAACCCGGTTCCTGCAACACCGACACCTGCTCCATTACCGACAACAGAACCGACGCCAAATCCTGTAACACCAAACCCGGCAACACCGACACCGACACCAACGCCGACACCAACACCAACACCGACACCAACGCCATCACCAACGGCAACACCGCCGGCACCAGATAATGGTTTGGATTATAAGTATTTTGATGTTAATTTGCCTAATGGAGATAAGAGAAGAGTTTATGATAGTGGTGTTTGGGATGCATTAATAGAGGAACTTAAAAATAACAGTTTTTATGGAACGAATCTTGCACGGGGTACTATTTGGATTATAGGAGATAAAGCATATATTATTAAGGAAGAAAATCAATATGTTTCTAGAAATGAATTGGAGGGTACGGTTGAAGCATTTATTGAGAATCATGCAACATGGTTTGTTGAAATTAAATACGAAGACAAAATATTTACTAAAGAAACAGATGTTAAGGAAGAAAATGGCAATAAATATTGGAAAGATGCTTTGCCGAAACAGGGTGAATTATACTGGGATGGTACGGATTTATGGGTTGCTTTTGCTGACATAGCACAGAACAATGATTGTCCGAATAATGGTTGGTCATGGATAAAACTATCGTCATCTAAGATAAAATAGTTATAATAATATCTATAACGAGTATTTAAAGGTTGCTGTGGGTAAAAATTGTGAATCCATTGCCTTTCATGGACATGGAACGCTGCTGTAAATGCCAACCAAAGTATGGTAATTAGTTTTCAGGCAGCCGGAAAAACAAAACCCCTTGAAATTGTAGAGATAAAAGCATATCCATATGAAGTTTAGCAATAGTAAACAATAATTTAGAGCAGCAAGCACAGGCGTTATATCAGAATATGTTTATTGACACTCCTTGCTTTGAATGGGCAAATGGCTCTCTTTCAGATATAGCAGATATCATTATGGGGCAATCTCCAAGTGGCAGTAGCTATAATGAGGACAGAATAGGAACAATCTTCTTTCGAGGTCTCGCTGCTATACATTAAAAAACCAACCATCAATCTTTTGTGCTTTATATGATGTACTCTCTCCGGAAATAGTTAGAAGTGTTTAATGGAGAAGGCACCGTATTTGGCTCTATCAACCGTAATTCATTGAATGATATGCCCATTATCATTCCAACGGCAGACACTATCGAGAAATTTGAGAAGGCTGTATCTCCGATGGACGCTCAAATCCGTAATAATTGCGATGAAATTGCAATTTGAATGTTATATTAGGGAAAAATAGATGTTGTCAAGCTATATAAATGATTTTTGTAGTATAAGGAGATGGTGTTATGAATAATATAGTATTTACATTAGAAAATATTATAACTATGGTAAAACCGCTTGCTGAAAAATATCAGGTGCAGCAGATTTACTTGTTTGGCTCATATGCAAGGGGAGAGGCAAACATAAACAGCGATTTAGATTTTTTGGTATATGGCGGAGAAAACTTTAAGCTTACTAAAATCTTTGCGCTTGCGGAAGAATTAAGGGAAGTACTTAACAAGAAGGTGGATGTGTTTGAAATTCACGAGATTAACACTGACAGTGATTTTTATAATACAATCATGAAAGAGAGGTTGCTTGTGGCATGAAATATTCGGATCAACAGCGTGTTCAAAAGATATATGACAATGCAGTAAAACTATATAAATATATCAATGAGAATTGTGTAAGCAAAGAGGATTTGTTAAAGGATTTTTCTCTGCAATGGCTTGTCACAACGCCACTATATAATATAGGCGAACATGTTTATAACTTGTTGAAAGATTATAAAGAAGCAAATAGTGAAATTCAATGGGCGATGATTTTTGATTAAACTTGTCACATAACTCTTGTAGGTGGCGAGAGTTAATATCGAAGGACTGCCAAGCAGAGCAGCCTGCAAATTTCTTAGTATCTACGGGGTTTACTGTGATAGATGTAATAGAAAATGTCGCTATGTCCGATTTTATTTACTATATCTTAATAAAAAGGAACTGTATTGTCTGTTTGTGACAATATAGTTCCTTATTTTTTTAATATCGATAATTGAAGTTTGTTAAAGAATAAAGTATACTATTAATAAATTATATTTAGAATAGATTGTTGTTATGTTGTTTCGTGTAAATCATACTAAATCTTTCGTAGAACTAACGGTTCATAACAAAAAAACAAAAATCCCCTGAAAAATCAGAGGATTTTTATAATTGCTGACCATATTTCTGACCACTATTGATTAAATTAACAATGCATCCAGTTTTTCTATTTGCTTTCGTTTCAGGTCCATTGAAGAATGTACATAGGTATTAAGAGTTATTGAAACATTAGAGTGGCCCAGTATCTCGCTTAAAGTTTTTACATCCATACCCGCCTCTACGCATCTGGTGGCAAATGTATGCCTAAGGGCATGATAATTCACAGATGAGATACCATATTCATTTAAGATTTTATGGAATCTGTATTCATATGTCCTGGGACTGATAAATGAACTGGTATCAGAAATAACATATTTTGAGACGGTTTCACGGTATGCCTCTTTTAATATGTTATATAATTTTGAAGATATTGGAATGTCTCTGACAGATGATTTGGTTTTTGGCGTACTTATCATCAATTTAGTCGTAATATCCGAGTCCGGATTATCAGATTTAACCCTTATCACAGTTGCGCATACGTGCATAACCCTATTTTCAAAATCAATATTTTCCCATGAAAGCGCACATACCTCGCCAATTCTCAAACCTGTATTTAACGAAATTAAAATTCCAATACCTGTACTATTCATTTTTCTTATTAAATTAGATTCTAATATACGCTGTTCAGAAACACTTAAAATTGTTAATCTGTTTTTTTCAGGCGACGGTTTATATATAACTGTTTTAAGAGGTTTACACATATTTTGGCTGACTGCAAATTCTAATGCGGAATTAATTATAATCATAATGCTTCTGACATACGATTTGGATAATCCGCCTTTTTTGTCGAGCCTTCCGGAATGTAGTTTTCTCTCCATGAAATCATTTAAAACATGATTAGTGATATTTGAAACCCTGAAATCTCCCAGTTCAGGTAAAATATGATTTCTGATAAGATAATTGTATTTTACCTCCGTAGTACCACGGTGCTTAGCCCTGTTAGTATTGCTCCACAATATTAATACTTCTCCAAATGTATACTCCCTGGTTCTAATTACGTTCATATTCACAGAATTGCTTTTTTCAAAATACATCTTTGACTTTACTTCTGAATAAGTTTTGCCATATATAGATTTGTATACAGACTTACCATTGCTATAAAGTCCGGTTTTTAACCTTCCCTCCCACCTGCCATCTTTTCTCTTATGGATATTTTCACCTCGTTTTGGCATATAAAATCTCCTTCCTAACATTTTCATAACCCAATCGGCCTGACCATATTCTGACCATTATTAATTATAAACCTTTAAACAATCATTGCTATTTTTTACAGAAATCGTCTTTTTTTACAAAAAACAGAGTATTTTTTCATAATTAATTGACAAAAAATACTGTATTATGATATACTTATTTAAATTTTGATGGTAATATATGTGTTATGAACCGTTAGTTCTACGCAAAAATACACAATATCAACCTGTCTGGAGAGATAGCAATATGAAAATAAAGCTTGCAATTTTGGAAAAAGATCAGAGTTACCTTAATAGGATTGTAACCGCGTTCAGCACAAAATATGCGGATAAGTTTGAAATTTATTCTTTTACTGAACCGGAATTTGCATTACAGACACTGAAAGATATAAAAATAGATGTGTTTGTGGCAAGCGATGCATTTGATATTGACTTATCAAAACTTCCATCGCGCTGCGGATTCGCTTATTTTGTTGATTCAGCAGGTATTGATATGTTGAATGACAGAAGGGCTATATGTAAATTTCAAAAGGCCGATCTTATATATAAACAAATCTTAAGTATATATTCTGAAAATGCAGAAAACATAATCGGACTAAAAATCAGCGATGATGAGTGTAAAATGATAACCTTTGCTTCTCCAAGCTGTGGAACGGGATGTTCTTCACTGGCTGCCGCATGCGCCATGTATTTTGCAAGACAGAACAAAAAAACTTTATATCTGAATTTAGAAAGATTTGGTTCATCAGACATATTCTTTTCCGCAGAAGGTCAGTTTGGAATGAGTGATGTGATCTTTGCATTGAAAAGTAAAAAAGCAAATCTGTCAATGAAACTTGAAAGTTGTGTAAAACAGGATAGGACGGGGGTTTATTTTTACTCACAGTCAAAGACGGCTCTTGATATGCTGGAGATGACATATGATGATATGATGCGTCTTATATCAGAATTAAAGCTTACGGGTTCGTACGATTACATAATAATTGATAAAGATTTTAGCATGGATAATGATTCCGTAAAAATATACAAACAGACACATGCGCTTGTATGGAGCGGAGATGGTTCAGAAATATCTAATGCTAAGATATCAAGAGCTTATGAAGCTATCTCAATTAGAGAGCAGCATGAAGATGTGGCTTTGACTAACCGTATATGTCTGATTTACAACAAATTCAGTAATAAAACCGGAAAGGCAGTAGGAGATATAGGAATAAAAAATATCGGGGGAGCGCCGGTGTATGTACATGCAAGTACGAAACAGGTTGTGGATCAGCTGGCGCAAATGGATGTATTTAGCAAGATTATCTGATGTGAGGCGTTATACATATGGAATTTGAACAGGAACAGCAGTTGGTAGCTGAGATAAAAAGATATGTTACTGAGAATCTGCCGCTTAATAGAATAGAAGATGAAGAACTTGAAATAAAAGTTGAAGAAATTGTTGAACAGAGAATAGGTCAGATGTACTGCTCAATTGAACAAAGAGTTTCTATTGTGCAGCAGGTATATAGTTCTATCCGTGGTTTTGGATTGTTAGACAGTATATTAACAGATGATTCAATAACCGAAGTTATGATAAACGGGCCGGAGAATATTTTTATAGAGCAAAATGGGCGACTTAGCAAACTGGATAAGAAATTTGAAAGCCAGAGAAGGCTTGAGGATATCATACAGAGGATTGTAGGACTTGCGGGCAGGGAAGTAAATCAGGCTAATCCGATATGTGATACGAGGCTTCCCGACGGCTCGCGTGTAAATGTAGTGCTTCCGCCGATTGCGTTGTGCGGACCTACGGTAACCATAAGAAAATTCTCTAAGACGCCTATGACTATTGAAAAGCTTATACAATACGGTTCGATTACTCAGGAGATAGCGGATAAACTGGAGCTTTTGGTCAGAGCAAAATATAACATATTTATCAGTGGCGGAACCGGAAGCGGAAAGACCACATTCCTTAATGCGTTATCTAATTATATTCCAAAAGATGAACGCGTTATCACTATTGAGGATTCGGCAGAACTTCAGATAACAAGCATTGACAATCTTGTAAGTCTTGAAACAAGAAATGCGAATACTGCTGGGGCAGGAGAGATAGCAATCAGGGATCTCATCAAATCTTCACTGCGTATGAGACCTGAAAGAATTGTTGTAGGAGAGGTCCGTGGCGGAGAGGCGCTTGATATGCTTCAGGCAATGAACACAGGACATGACGGTTCCTTATCAACAGGACATGCCAATTCAACAGAGGATATGCTAAGCCGTCTTGAAACAATGGTGCTTCAGGGAGCTGCAGGGCTTCCGCTTGAAGCGATAAGGCAGCAGATAGCATCGGCAGTTGATATAATCATACATCTTTCAAGGCTCAGGGATAAGTCAAGGAAAACAATGGAAATTACAGAAGTTACAGGTTATAAAGATGGACAGATTATGCTTAATCCTCTGTATGTGTTTGAGGAAGATGAAAACAGTACGCTGGAGAAAGTGTCGGGAATGTTAAAAAGGACTGAGAATAAGATGCAAAATGTGTTTAAATTGCAGCTGTCAGGGATAAAAGTTGAGATATGAGGTGCATTATATGGGATTGTTTAAGAAAAAAGAGAAAAAGGAATTGGAACCACAGTACATAATGTCTGATTTAAATACACCAATGCTAAATTATAAGGTTTATGTTATGAGTAAACAGGAAAAATTAATAAATTTTTTAATAGCATTTATTGCAGGTGGAGTTTTAGGATTAATATTTTATGGAGGTCAATTCCGTGATTCAGATGGAATTGCAACTAAAGCAACTATGATTAGCAATATAATTATTTTTATTAGCGTAGGATTGATTGCAAGCAAAATATTTTTTCCGCTTAGATGTAAACAGTTACATGATAAAAGGCAAAGAGAATTAACAAAGCAGTTTAGAAGTATGTTAGAATCTCTGGCAGTTTCATTATCTAGTGGAATGAATATGTCAGAATCATTAATAAGCACACATGGAGATTTGAAAGTTGAATATTCAGAAAATGCTTATATAGTTACGGAAGTTAAAGAAATGATAGATGGAATACAAAATAATATTCCTATAGAAAACAAGATGGCTTCGTTTGGTGAGAGAAGTGAAATAGAAGATATAAAAAATTTTGGCAATGTTTTTGCCATATGTTACAGAGCTGGCGGAAATATGAAAGATATTGTGCGTAGGACGAATAATATTATTAGTGAAAAAATTGAAATAAATGAAGAGATAGAAACAGCACTTTCATCTAATAAAATGCAATTTAATGCAATGATGGTAATACCAATAGTAATAGTATTGCTTCTCAAAACGATGAGCAGTTCTTTTGCAGCAAGTTTTGCAACTGTGCCGGGAATTATTGCAACAACGATTGCTATAGGTTTATTTATTGCAGCGTACAAACTTGGTCAAAAAATAACAGATATTAAGGGGTAGAGAATGAGGTACATATTTTTATTAGTAGGTTCTTTTTTAACAGTGCTATTTATAATTCAACTAATAAAAGGCAAAAAATATGCTTTTATGATTCAAAATCTTAGTGATAATGATTTTCCTTTACATGAACTTTATGGCGTAGGATTTGCTTGGAGTGCAATAAAGATATTTGCATTAAAGAATAAAACAGCAGAGAAATTAAAAGCTGATGCAACAATGTTATATGAATTAAAATATGCAGAATATTATGCAAATTTGATATGGGCACAGACAATTACTTTTGTTCATTTATTTTTGACAATAATTTTTTTAGCTGCAGCGATAATGTATGGATCAGTAGTTTTTATATTTGCAGTAGGTATATTCATGTGTGTTGTTATAGCAATGTATTGTTTGCAAAATATGAAAAATACTATATCAAAACGTACTGAGGAATGTGAAGGTGAACTTCCGGAGGTTGTATCGACTATGGCTGTGCTTGTAAATTCAGGCATGGTTCTTAAAGATGCATGGCAAACAGTAGGTGAAAGTGGGGAAGGCGCTTTTTATGATTTAATGCAGCAGGCAAGCGAGAATATGAATAATGGTTATTCAGATGCAGATGCAATATTTTTGTTTGGTAAATTGTCTAATTCTACTGAAATTAAAAAATTTGTAAGTGCACTTCTGCAAAGTATGGGAAAAGGCGGTGCGGAACTTTCTGTGTTTTTGGCAAATCAGTCATCTGAATTGTGGAATGCAAGAAGACAGTTTATGTTACAGAGTGGAGAAAAGGCGGCAACAAAACTATTGATGCCGATTTTGCTAATTTTTCTTGGGGTTATAATTATAGTTTTAACTGCAGCTTTTGCAGGTTCAATATTTTAAAAATAATCAAAGGAAAGGAGGAGTGTTGTATGAAGTTATTGGATACCATGGTAATAAAATTGCAAAATAAAGTACATTTTTTCCTTGAAGATTTGAAAGAATCTGAACGCGGTGATACTAATTTTGTATCAATGCTATTGATCATTGGAATTGTTGTTGTATTGGCTGGGGCATTTTTGACAATAGCTAAGACAAACATTTTGACCCCTATAAAACTTAAAATTACTAATTTTATTAATAGTCTTGGTTAGTGAAAAATGTAAATCTGTATGAATGGGGGTCAGTATGTTGATTATATACAGTATAGCGGCAGGAATATTAGTGTTATCTATTATGTTGTTGACAATAAAATACTATTTGCCTAAGTTTGCTAATATAAATCATAAAGCTACATCTGAACCCCATGTTACAGACCTTAGAAGATCACACATTTTAGCAATGTTATTTAGTGTCTGTTTTTTTGCCTATGCTAGTTATGTATTGTTAGGGCGGGAATTATCTGTAATAAATATAATAAAAATAATTTTAGTAGTATGTATTTTGAGCTGTATTTTTATAACTGATATGGAATATATGCTTATACCAAATATATGCCCGGCAATATTAATAGCAGGGAATTTGATAATACTTTTTTTTGAATATATATATATGAGAGATCAGATTGTTGGATTGATTATAGATAATGTTATAGCTATGTTGATATGTTTGATTTTATTATTAATGATGTCAAAGTTGACTCATGGTGGTATAGGTATGGGAGATGTTAAATTATTTAGCGGTATTGGGTTTGTGTGCGGTATAAGAGTGGTATGTTTTACATTAGCAATATCATTTTTCCTTTGTGCAATTATTTCTACTATATTGTTGATTTTTAGAAAAAAAAATCTACATGATTCATTACCGCTTGGTCCTTTTGTATGGTGGGGATATATATTAACGGTTTTAATATTTTAATATGATAGAAAGCAGGCAAATAAAATGAAACAATCCAGTTTGGTGGTAATTATACTTATTGGTTTTATGATAATAGGCTGGTTTACAGTTTTATCTGAAAATCAAAATGGTGCTAAAAGTGAATATAGAGAGCATATAGAAACTGCTAAGGATTATGTCCAAAGAGGATTATATCAAAAAGCTATTTATGAATATGATGATGCATTGATTATTAAAAGTTCTGAAGAAATATGGACAGAAAAATTGTCAGCATATGAAAAATTATATAGTGAAAATCCTAAAATATACTATACATATTTGGATGATGTACAGAAAGCGGTGGAAAATTATACAGATAATATTGATTATTTATTACTATTATCAAATCTGTATTTGTTTCAGAATGAATATGAATCTGCATATAAAGTATTAAATAATGCGGTACAACAGGGATTGCAAAATGAAGAAATAAACAACCAGCTTTTGAAAATAAAATATGCATATGAGACAGATATAAATGTTTATGATAGTTATCGTGCTTGTACGAATGGATATTATGCCGTGAGTGAATCGGAAAGTTGGAGTTATATAAAAGAAGATGGTTCAAGTACAGACTATACCGGATTAGTAATGGCAGGAGGTATAGGCGAGACAGGAATAAGAGTAATTCAAAATCAGGAAAGAAGTATTTTAACAGATAATGATGAAGTGGTACAGGGAATATTAGATTTTTTCCCTGAAGATGCAGGTATATATTCTGAGGGATTGGTGCCTATTATGAGAGATGGAAATTATGGTTACTATAATTTGTTAGGAGAATTTCAATTTGGTAATTATAAACAGGCTGGAGCTTATGTTAATGGGGAGGCAGCAGTTCAAGATCAAAATGATCAATGGATAATTATTGATAATGAAGGAAATCAGGTATCAAATAATAAGTATGAGGATATTGTATTAAACACAAATGGTTCACATATTAGCAACGAGGTTATGATTGCAAAGCAAGCCGGCAAATATAAGATATTTAAAGAGGAAAGTGTAGTTGGCGAATATGACGATGCCGATATTATTACTGATGATAATATGATTGCGGTATGTATAAATGGTAAATGGGGATATGTAAATAATGAGGGAAAAGAATTAATTGAACCAACATATATATCAGCAAAAAGTTTTTCTAATGGGTTGGCAGCAGTTTCTAATGGAGAGCATTGGGGGTTTATTGATCCTAAGGGCAATTTGGTCATTGATTATGTTTTTAGTGATGCTGATTATTTTAATTCCAATAAATGCTGTATGGTTCAAACTGAAAAAGATAAATCATGGCAATTAATATCATTATGTATTAAATAAATGATAGAGGTGAGGTTATGAAATTGAAAAATGAACGTGGTGCCGTTATGGTTGAATCCATATATTGCCTTTTGTTAGCTATATTTGTATTAATATTTTTTTTGAGTTTTGGATTTTTTTTGTATCAGAAGACAATAGTAACGATTATAGCAAATGAGGTTGCAGAAGATGTGTCGCAAACATATAAATTACGTAATGTGAATGATGCTTCTACAATAACAGTTGATGATATAGAAGGAATAGGAAAATATAGATACTTGCTTTTTTCAAATAATTTTAATTCTAAAAATAAACAAAAAGCTAAAAATGCTACTAAAAATCGTCTAACTCAGACAGCATTGGCAGAAAATAAGGGTGATTTATCAATAGATATTAAACCAATTGTAGATGATATAGGCAGGAGACATTATAAAATTAATGTTAAACAAAAATATTCCTTTTTATTAGGTGGAATATTAAAGGTTATTGGTCAGGAAGATACGCAAATAGTTGAATCAACAGTGTATGTTGAAAGTATGGATGTCCTTAATTATATAAATACAGTAAAGACTACTCAATATGGATTAGAAAAAACGAAGGAACTTGATATTGTAGATATGCTTGATACAGTTATTTCACTTATTAATAAAATAGTAGGATAGGTATTTAAAATGAAAAGAAATAAGTCGAAAAATAAGTATATAAATGGAACAAAAGGAATAATATCTATTTTTTTGGCATTGGTAATTTCACCATTGCTTTCAGTTGCATTGCTCCTTGTGGAATCTGCACGATATCAGGATGTAGCAGAATTGATGGGAGAGATGATGAATAGTGCTGCATTTTCTACTTTAGCAGATTATGATTCATATCTGGATGAGAGATTTGGAGTCTTATCTGTAGCTCAGGATAATAATATAAATGGTACATTTAAAGGATATCTGAATGAAAATGTAAAATCATTAGGAAAAAGCATAGATATAATGTCGGAAACAGCATCAGGGAAATATGCTTTATCTGATACGAAACTATTAAAACAGCAGCTTCTTGAGTATGGTGAAATAAGCGTAGCAGCAGAAACAGTATTCGAAGGCTTTAATATAGATGAACTTTTAGATAAGTTGACAGAAACACTTGATGTAGCCAAATTGAATAAAGAAATAAAGGCAATGAAAAGTGTAGCTGATGTAGCAAAGGAAGTTGCGGGTATAGTAAAAGGAATTAAAAAATTAAAAAAGACATATAAGAAAAAATATAAGCCTGCTTTTGACGAGTATGAAACACAGTATGAAGCTTTTAAAAGCGAAGCTAATAATTTAATAGATGTATTAAAAGGAGCCAAAGAAAAGCTTGCAGATGGTGAGGATCCAAATGCTATTTATGATAATGCAGATGTAAAAGATGCAATTGAAGAATTTAATAAGAAAAAAGATAAGTATAGCGATGCTGCTTCAGATTTGAGCGATAAATTGGGTGATTTAAAAGATAAGGTAGATGATGTTGTATCTAAGGTAAACTCATTGCCATCAAAAATAGAAGGGTGTAAAGAAAATTTGTCAGATTCTGATGATACCAATAGTGCTACTACATCCGCATATGAATGGTTTAAGATAGTTGTGGGACAGATTACATATTCTTTTGAAAAAATCGGGCTTGCAGGTTTTGATGACAGAGTAAATGTAGAGTGTGGAGCATTGGATGAACAAGTTAATAAACTTGATGCAATAGAGGACACTACGATTGGTAGTGATTGGACTGAAGATAAAATTATTGAAGAGTATGGTAAAGTAAATCTTGGCATAGGAAGTAATTTTGAATCTGAATTGGATCAATTAATCACTAACTTAGATAATGATACGAAAACAAGTGATGACAATAAATCTGTTATAGGTAATCTTTTGGATATATTTGGAGAGCTTTTGGGACTTTCGGGATTATATGATTCAAATTTAGATTCTGTAGTGGCAGACTCATATTTTTATAATAATGTTTCAATGTCTACATCTTCAACTATGACTGTAAAAAGTATTACAGATCTTTCAGGTGCTTGTAGAGATTTTAAAGATGCTATTAGTGATAGAAGTGGTAATCTAATTAAAGTCATAGTTAAAACTTTTACAAGTTTGTATAAATTATTAAAATCTATTGTGGAATTTTTGGGAGCAATAGTTACATGGATTACTGGAACTTTAGGGAATATACTTACTATTATTGGCAGTGGACCTTCAGAGTGGTATAACTATCTGCTTTTATACGGATATGGAGCATATAATTTGCCAAACAGAACCAATTATTCTTCAGGTAAAACACTTTCAGGATATTCATATAGTAAGGTTTATGAAATGGCTGGAGGATTGAATAGAAATGCAAATCTTACAAAGGCTTTAAATGATTTTGACAACATTGCATTTACAGATGGTGCAGATAAGATGTTTAAAGGAGCAGAAGCAGAATATGTATTAGCCGGATCAAATTCTGAACTGCAGAATCAAAGTGTCACTTTTTTTGATTTATATTTATTAAGATTAGTGCTGGATGTAATACCAATATTGAAAGATAGTGAAGTAAATACAATTTCAATGGCGGCAGGACCATTTGCTTGGGCTGTAAAAATAGCAATTATTATTATTGAGCCATTACTTGAAACTTTTATCTTAGTTAATGGAGGAAAAGAATATTTGTTTAATAATGATATATATATATCTTTCTCCGGTTTTGTAAAATTACAAACCGATTTAGCAAAAGTTACTACAGGAATATCAGATGGATTAAAAAGCAAGATAGAGGATGCAATAAAAAATCATAATGGTACGCCACCTAGACGCAGAAGCTTTTGTAATGCGTCATATACAGAACATTTATTTATATTATTCTTATCTGTAAAGCAATCAACGTACTTAAAGAGACTTCAAAACATTATGCAGATTGAGGCAGCGGAAAATTATGATTATGAGTTTAAATTAAATAAATCATATACATATTTATATATGGATGTAAATTATAAACTAAATACCATGTTTAATGTTGATGGTATTGCTAATAGATTATCTGCAGCAAGATGTAAACAATATTTAGGATATTAGTAAAAGGGGAGAAGTTTATGTTTCGGCGCAATGAGCAAAAAGGTTCAGTAACGTTGGAAACCAGTGTGGTTTTACCAATATTCATATTTATGTTTCTTTTCATATATGGTTTTTTTTCAATAGTAAGTGCACAAAATCAGATTACACATGCATTGATACAATCGTCAAAAAGTCTATCATTAGATTCTTATCTTACTGAAAATGTAGAATCTGCAGCTGAAGCAAAGACTAAATTTTGGAGTGGTTTCAATGATATGGCACTGGATATAGTACGTATGGATAATAATAGATATTTTTCTTCGCAAGCAGATTGGTATAAAGCAGGAAATGAAAATACAAGTGTTGTTAAAGATAGATTTGTAGGGTATTTTGCAGGAGGTGATAAAAATATAGCAAATGACAGGCTTAAAAATCTAGGAATAAAAAGTGGATTAGATGGAATAGATTTTGAACTTGAAACAAATGGAGAGATTATAACAATAACGATAAAGTATGAAATTCAATATTTATTTGATTTCTTTGGAATGGGTAAAATTCCTATGGAGCAAACTATAAAATCAAGAATGTGGATGTAAATATACTAAAAGAAAGAGTGATTTAACTATATGAAAGATTTTACTTTTGAAAATCAAGGAGCAAATACATATTTAGTATACAAAATTTCTGAGCAGGATATTGTTGATACTATGAGTCTTGGTATGCTTACTAATAATAAAATACAGGGCTTGGCAGAAACAATGTTTATGCAAATGGATAATAAAAAATTTATTAAGTTTAACGTATCATCAAAAGTGTCAGTTTCACAATTTTTTTCTGGACCGGTAAATAAAAAACGCATTATGGGAGTATTTTCAGGAATAGTAGATGCAATGCTCTCAGCAGAAGATTATATGATTGACATAAATACTATAATAATGGATTTGGACTATATATTTACAGATGTTTCTACATGCGAAACGGTGTTGGTTTGTCTGCCTGTAGTACAGACTGTGCAAGATGAAAATATTGACTTGGGAATATTCTTCAAAAATATAATGTTTACAACACAGTTTGACCAGACGGAAAATTGTGATTATGTTGCAAAGATTATAAATTATCTTAACAGTACGCCGATGTTTTCATTAAATGACTTCAAAAAGGTACTTGAAAGTATCGGTTCTGTAAATAATGTAAATATTCCAAGGCAGACTGCGCAGCAGTCCGTTTCGGGTAAACAGCCTGTTGCTTCAGGTAAACAGCCAATTGCAGATCAAAGGGTTGTAAAGGGGCAGATAAATAACTATAATCAGCCAAAACCACAGAATGAACCAATAAAAAATACAAAGTCTTATAATGTTCCTCAAAATAATATTAATCAGCAAAATACGGTGCCGATTCAAAACAACAGTATACCTGAACCGCAGAGTGATGAAAAGAAAATAAGCTGGTTTTATCTTATGCAGCACTACAATAAGGAAAACGCCCAGTTATATAAAGCTCAGAAAGCAGCTAAAAAGAATAAAGGAACGCCTCAGACACCGCAGATGCCACAGAATAATCCGAAGAAACAGCCAAACAGTCAACAGGCTAACGTATCTTTTAATATTCCTGGAGTACCGGATAATACTTCAAATGTTTCCAATATGGGATTTGCAATTCCGGGACAGGCTTCATCTCCTCCTGTACAGTCAAAACCGGTAAATCAGCCCGCTGTTGCACCTAAGGCTGAACCGGTTTTGCAGCCGGACAATATACCAAAACAATCTGTGCAGACTATGCAGCAGCCTGTGCAACAGCCAAGTACACAGCCGGTTCAGACACAGCCGGTGCAGCCGCAAGGCAGACCTATGAATTTTGGGGAAACTATGGTGCTTGGCAGCAATACTATTGGTGAAACAACCGTCTTAAATGCAGATGTCCAAAAGGTTGAAAAAGTAATGCCATATCTGTTACGTGCAAAGAATAACGAAAAGATATCTGTCAATAAGCCTGTATTTAGGATTGGGAAAGAAAGAAGTTATGTAGATTATTTTATAAGTGATAATACGGCAATAAGCCGCAGCCATGCAAATATCATAAGCAGAGAAGGCAAATACTATATAACCGATACCAATTCAACTAATCATACATATATAAATGGGAAAATGATTCAGAGTAATGATGAAGTTGAAATTAAACATGGAACAAAGTTTTGCCTTGCAAATGAAGATTTTGAATTTCGTTTATACTAGTAAGTCTTTGTAGGTATGCAGAGAGGAAAGGAATGTCTAATGAATTACATAGTAGCAGCCAGTACCGATATTGGCAATACCAAAAATACGAATCAGGACAGCTATGGAGTGAGAGTATATACAACCATTGCAGGAAAAATTGTTTTTGCTGTTTTGTGCGACGGAGTTGGAGGACTTGATAAAGGCGAAGTTGCAAGTGGAACGGTTGTAAATGCTTTCTGCAGATGGTCGGAAAACAGGTTGCCGAAACTTTGTGAAGAAGGAATTACTGATGACATGATTCGCGTTGAATGGGCAAATCTGATAGATGAATATAATGAAAAAATCAAAGTTTATGGAAAAAGAAGCGGAGTTAAACTCGGTACGACGATTACAGCGATGTTAATTACTGATAAAAGGTACTATATCATTAATGTAGGCGACACAAGAGCATATGAAATTACAGATAATGTCAGGGTATTGACAAAGGATCAGACAGTGGTTGAAAGAGAAGTTGATGCAGGTAATCTGACAAGAGAAGAAGCAAAAAATGATGCGCGCCGAAGTGTGCTGCTTCAATGTATAGGCGCATCAGACAGCATATATCCGGATATGTTTTTTGGAGAAACAAGGTCTGATGCCGTATATATGCTGTGCAGCGATGGTTTCAGGCATGAGATTACTGATGATGAGATGTTTGCTTATATGCGGCCTGAGGTTATGTTAAGTTCAGAAAGCATGAAAAGTAATATGGATAATCTTATAGATATAAATAAACAGCGCATGGAACGTGATAATATTACCGTTTTGACGGTAAGGACTTTTGAATAATCCGGTTTGGAGGTAGGAAGATGCTTGAAATAGGTTCGTTAATTGATGGAAAGTATAAGATACTTAGTGAAATCGGGCACGGTGGCATGAGTGTCGTATATATGGCGATAAATGAGCGTGCCAATAAAACATGGGCGGTTAAAGAGGTCCGAAAAGACGGAGTTCTTGATTTTGAAGCGGTTAAACAGGGGCTTGTTGCGGAAACGGATATATTAAAAAAGTTAAGCCACCCTAACCTTCCGAGTATCGTGGATGTTATTGATACTGACGAATCATTTATAATCATCATGGATTATATTGAAGGGAATTCCCTTAACCGTGCGCTTTCAGAGTATGGGGCGCAGCCACAGGAATATGTTATTGAGTGGGCTAAGCAGCTATGTGATGTTCTGGGATATCTTCATTCAAGAAATCCTGCGATCATATATAGGGATATGAAACCTGCCAATATAATGCTGAAACCTGACGGCAATGTAACGCTTATAGATTTTGGTACGGCGCGTGAGTATAAAGAAAAGAACCTTGCAGATACTACATGTCTTGGAACTGTGGGATATGCGGCACCTGAGCAGTTCGGCGGCATGGGACAGACAGATGCAAGGACTGATATATATTGTTTGGGTGCAACTCTATACCATCTTGTGACAGGCTGCAATCCAAGCGAGCCGCCTTATGAGATAAAGCCTATACGTCAGATTAATCCTGAATTGTCCAGTGGTTTGGAAAGGATAATTGAAAAGTGCGTACAGAGAAATCCTGATGACAGATATCAGTCAGCGGCGGAGCTTATGTATGCACTGGATCATTATGAAGAAATAGATGATAAGTTTAAAAAGAAGCAGAAACGTAAGTTTGCATCTTTTGTTGCGGTAATGTCGGCAGCAGTTATATTTGGGGCTTCAGGATTTGTATTTGACTATGCTGCAACAAAGAAGGCTTCGGCTACATATTCAAGTAAAATAAAAGAGGCTGAAAGTACCTCGGATTTTGATAAAAAATTACAGATTTATGAGGAGTGTATTGCCATACCGGAGCAGGCTGGACATAAAAATGCTTATCTCGGACTTATACAGACATATAAGGATAATGATTCGGTATTCAGCGTAGAGGAAGCAAGCCAGCTTGAGAAGCTTATTACAAATAATAGACAGGAACTTCAAAAAAGCAGTGCAGACTATACAGAGATATGCTTTGAGACGGGGAAATTATTCTGGTATTACTATGATTATGGCGGAGATAACCAACTTACAAGGGCTACCAATTCAATAAGATGGTTTGAAGAGGTTATAAACAATGCGCCTGAGAATTATGAGAATATCGGAATGGCAGAGGTATATGCCAATGTAGGAACATTTTACCGGGATATAAAAACAGATGTTACTGAGGCAAGCGATAAAGGTAAGTATAAGCCGGTATTTGATAATTTTAAAGAACTTATAGAGAGTGTTGCCATGGATAAGTCAGAAAGCGAGATTGTAAGGCTGGAGCTTTTGGAGCTGGCAAGAAGCGCTATACAGCAGTATGCGACCAAATTCAAGGGCGATGGAGTAAGCAGAGCTGAAATAGACGATATGATACAACATATAGAGACAATAACTAAGGGTATCGTTATAAATGATTCTGATACTGTAATAAAGGAGAAGCAGGATAATATATTGGCAAATATCAGTGATACGAGAGTATCTGTTGATACATCGTATGGAACCAATTAAGGAGGATGAACGGATATGTCAGTTGAATATATGCAGATAATCTCTCTTGTTTTATACATACTGGCTGCTGTGGCTTTTGTTCTTGGAGTGGTTTTGTTTTTTGTACTTAACATACCAAGGATATTTAATGATATAACAGGAGCAACGGCAAGAAAGGCTATAGAGAATATAAGACAGCAGAATGAAGAATCAGGTGATAAGGCATACAGGTCAAGCCATGTAAATATTGCAAGAGGAAGGGTTACTGATAAGATATCATCCTCAGGCAATCTTATGCCGGGGAGTGCAGATATGGGAGTATCTATGGAAACGCAAAAATTTGATACTGAAATATTGGCGCGGCGTTCTGAGGAAACAACAGTATTGTCAGAAAATATTGCTGATAATACATTTTCAATAGATGAAGATATGATTTTTACTGCAAGCAGTGAGATTATTGAGTAATATGCAAAAATATAAACGATAGGAGAATATGAAAAATGAACAATTTCAAATCAAAAATTGCAAAAAGAGTGTTATCAATCGTTCTTGCTTTAATCATGGTTGTAAGCATAGTACCGGTTAATCCGGTTATGGCTGCAGGGACTGAAGCAAAAGAGCAAAAGGAAGTAACGATATCGGTTGAAAATGGTGCAGGCGGTATCGTTAAGTTAAATGGGGAGATAAAAGATTCACTTACAGTTACCGAAGGTGATACGGTAAGTCTTGAGATACAGCCCAATGAGGGATTCGGGATAAGTAGTATAACTATAGGCGAAGAAATTGTGGATGAATTTGAAAAGAGTAATTTTAAAAGAGATATTACGGCAGAAAATGATATTACGATAAAAGCGGAGTATGAAGAACTTGTATATTCTGTTAATGTTGATTGTGGAGAAGAGGCACATGGAACTGCCGTGCTTTCTAATGGAAAAACTTCAGATCAATCAACATATAAAGGCAGCAATGTAGTTACGATAACACCTGAGTATGGGTATACGGTAGATACAATTACATTAAATGAAAAGGATGTAAAGAGTTTGTTAAAACAGATATCTGATACTGAGTTGCAGTTGGAGCTTACAGATATAACTGTGGATACAAATGTAAAACTCTCTTTTATAAAATGTGAAGCAGCTGCAGAAACTGATTTCAATATAAGTCGTGGGGGCTTGGTGAAAGAAGACGACAATAATATTTATATATATGAAAAAGGTGGAAAAGCTATTATTAAAACTGATAAACAGGGAATTAAAGTAAAGTATTCCGATAATAGTGAAGAGGGCTCATATGAGTCTGTGGAAATTGAAATTGATAAAACTAAAAATATTGTGGAGGTATGGCTGTATTATGATATGGGCTGGCACAGGGTTGAAGAGATTACCAAAGATCAGCCGGTCAAGATAGTCGTTGATAATGAAGAATGTGATATAAGCATCACTGCAGATAAGGCTAATGAAAATGGTTTTTATGGAACAGAATATATTGAAAACGGAATTAATGCAGATATTAAGGTAAATGAACAATTAAGCGGAGATACATATTCAGGAATCAAAGAAGTGTCATATGAGATAAGAAAATATGAAGATGATAAAAGTGACAGTTATGACGTTACGGAAAAGAAAGTATTGTATGAATATGGCAAAACAGATTCTAATCTTAAGCAGGAGTATACGGATAAGATAAATATAAAACCTGAAGAAAATAATTCAGATAAGGTGGAATTGTATGTAAAAACTGTAGATAATTCAGGAAATGAAAGCACTAAAAGTATATGGTTGAAAATCAATGTTGATGAACCAAAAGTAACGATAACTTTTGATAATAATGATGTTAAATATACAGATGGTTCAAGGGGATATTATCAAACAGCAAGGAAAGCAACCGTACAGATAGAAGACAGAGCTTCGGCTTATGATGCCGACGCAGTGAAAGCAGGAATAGTAATACAGAAGGATGGCGGTTCATATACGCCGGTTACTGAAAATTGGAAAGATGAAGGAAATATTCATACTTTTGATATTCTTTTTGATAAAGATGGAAACTATAATTGGAGTTTTACATATACGAATAAAGCGGGCAATGCAGGAGGTGTTCCGGATACTAAAGAAAGCACTGCGCCGTATGAATTTACGGTTGATACTACTAAACCTGACGGAAAAATGAAAATTAATGCAGATGATATAGCATCTCCATATGAAATAATTGAAAGTATAAAAGAAGTTCCATGGTCATTTGGAAGTGACAGATGGAAAAACTGTGTAGTAAATATTACTGCGGAAATATCAGATAAAACTTCACCCGTATTCCCGGTTAAATATTATAAGCAGGTAAACAGCAGCAATAATAATATACTAACTATATCTGAATTGGATGCTTTGTATAATTCAAATAAGTTTCAGGACAGTGCCGAAGGAGCACCAAACGAGCAGTTTGTTATATATGCAAGGATTGCGGATTATGCGGGAAATGTAAAATATATTGCTTCAAACGGCGTGATACTTGATGAGAAGGAATGTAGTATAAACATGACTCCTGAGGCAGCTAATGCTAATGGATTCTATGGAACTAAATATATTGCAGATGGAATAAATGTTGGCGTAAGTATAGAAGATCCTTTGGCAGGCGGAACATATTCAGGAATCGGGTCAGTATCATATGAAATAAGAAAATATGATGATGAAAGTGAAACATATAATGTTACTAAGAAAGATATTCTCTATAAATATGAAGATGGTTCTGAAAGAAAACAGGACTATACTGGAAATATAACTGTAAAGCCGGAAGAAAATAATTCTGATAGAGTAGAGGTCAGTGTAACTGCTGTTGATAATGCAGGAAATGAAAATACGCAGAGTATATGGCTGAAAATCAATGTTGATAAACCAAAGGTAACGATAACTTTTGATAATAATGATGTAAAATATACTGACGGTAAAAGAGGATATTATTCAGCATCCAGAAAAGCAACCGTACAGATAGAAGACAGGGAGTCGGCATATGATGCTGACGCAGCTAAGAAAGGAATAAAAATACAGAATGGAGAAAATGAATATACTCCGGTTATAGAAAACCAGAAGGATGAAGGAAATATTCATACCTTTGACATTTTGTTTGCTGAAGATGGTAATTACAGTTTTTCATTTGCTTATACCAGTAAGGCAGATAATGCTAACAGTGAGACAAATATCGGCGTAAGTACTACACCATATGAATTTACAGTAGATACGAAGAAACCTGAAGGAACGATTAATGTAGATGAGAATTTATGGAAAAAGCTGATAGAAAAATTGACATTTGGAATTTATAAGAACAGTGATTATGAAGTAACAGGTACGGCCTCGGACGCAACAAGCCCTCTGTTTCCTATACAGTATTATAAGACAGATAAAACCGAAGCTATGAAGGAAACAGAACTTGATAATCTGGCAGATACTGAGTGGAAAGAGTTTGGAGATGGTTTTAAAGTATCGGCTAATGAAAGATTTACCGTATATCTTAAGATTACTGATTATGCAGGAAATTATACATACATAAGCTCTGACGGAGCAATAGCTGATAATACGCCGTGTAATATCAGTCTTACACCTGAACAGGCTAATGAAAACGGAGTATATGGACTCTCTTACAATGAAGGGATAAATGTAGATGTTCATGTAGAAGACCCTGAAACCGGTAGAACATATTCAGGAATCAAATCAATTGATTATAAGGTTGTAAAATATGAGGAAAATGAAAAGGTTGCAGAAACCGTTGAGGATTATAAGAGTATATCGCCTGATATAGTAACTCAGGGTCAGGGTAAAGATAATGATAAGTTGTTTGAGTATGATGAAACATCTCCAACATATGAAGAACTTCGACATGAATGGAAGGGAAATATCATTGTAAAACCTGAGTTAAATGACAGCAGCAATGTATATGTATACGTACATGTAACAGACAATGCAGGAAATGAAAGTGTTACGTCAGTTAAGCTTGACATAGATGTGACAAGACCTGAGATAACCGTGTCATATGACAACAATAAGGACAATAACGGTAATGGATATTTTAATGCAGAACGTAAGGCTACAATCGTGATAAAAGAGAGAACAGGTCATTTCGATGGAGCTAAGGCAAAGAATACTGATCCGGCAATAAATGACGGAATAAAAATTAAAGCAGTTGATGTAAAAGGCGAGGCTGTGAGTGGACTGAACATAAACAGTATGATAAGCGATTGGATTACATCTGAGGGAAAACAGGCCAATAATAATGATGCAACGCATACCATTACCATTAGTTATTCGGCAGATGCCAATTATACATTTGCAATAAGTTATACGGATGAAGCAGGAAATGCCAATAGTGGCGTGACAGTGGCAGAAGGAAGCATAGCTCCGTATGAGTTTACCGTGGATAAGACTAAACCTGAAGGAACGATTAATATAGATAAAAATTCATGGAAAAAGCTTATAGAAAAATTGACCTTTGGAATTTATAAGAACAGTGATTATGAAGTAAAGGGCACGGCTTTGGATGTAACAAGTCCGCTGTTTCCTGTACAATATTATAAGACAGATTCTGTTACTGCACTTACTGTAGATGAGCTTGAAGCAATACAGGCTGATAGCTGGCAGGAGTTTGGAGATGGCTTTAGCGTATTGCCTAATGAGAGGTTCACAGTATATCTTAAGATTACTGATTGGGCAGGAAATTATACATACGTAAGTTCTGACGGAGCAATAGCTGATAATACGCCGTGTAATATCACCCTTGCACCCGAGCCGGCTAATGAGAACGGGGTATACGGACTTTCTTACAGTGAAGGGATAAATGTAGATGTTCATGTAGAAGACCCCGAGGATGGCGGAACATATTCGGGAATTAAATCCGTAAAATATAAGGTCGTAAAGGATGCGACAGATGAAAATGATGTATCGGCAGAAAAGGTAACACAGGGAAATGGAAATGAAGGTATTCTATTTGAATATGATAATATGTCACCGGAGTATAAAGAGCTTATAAATAAGTGGGAAGGAACTAAGGAAAATGGCAAGAGCATCACGGTTGACCCTAAGTTAAATGACAGCAGTAATGTATATGTACATGTATATGTAACTGACAATGCAGGAAATGAGAGCAGTTCGTGGATTAAACTTGATATAGACGTAACAGTACCTGAGATAACCGTGTCATATGATAACAATAAAGATAATAACGGCAATGGATATTTTAATGCAGATCGTACTGCTACAATCAAGATCAAAGAAAGAACTAACCATTTCAATAGAGCTAAGGCAAAAAATACTGATCCGGTAATAAAAGACGGAATAAAGATCACAGCAGTTGATGTAAGCGGCAATGTTGTAAACGGATTGGATGTAAGCAGTATGATAAGCGAGTGGACTACATCTGAGGGAAAACAGGCTAATAATAATGATGCAACGCATACTATTACTATTACTTATTCGGCAGATGCCAACTATACATTTGCAATAAGTTATACAGATGAAGCGGGAAATGCCAATAATGGTGTGACGGTAGCGAAGGGAAGTATAGCTCCGTATAAGTTTACCGTGGATAAGACTCAGCCTTACGGAACAGTTTCTATTGATAAGAATACATGGGATAAGCTTATAGAGAAACTTACATTCGGCTTGTATAAGAACAGTGATTATGAAGTAACAGGTACGGCTTCGGATGCAACAAGTCCGTTGTTTGCAGTACAGTATTATAAAACAGCTTTTCAACAGGCGATGACAGAGACAGAGCTTGACGGACTGGCAGATGACAACTGGGATGAATTTGGTAATGGCTTTAGCGTATCGCCTGATGAAAGGTTTACGGTATATCTTAAGATTACTGATTATGCAGGTAACTATAAGTATATAAGTTCCGATGGTGCTATAGCTGATAAGACGGTATGTAATATTACTCTTGTACCTGAAGCAGCTAATGAAAACGGAGTATACGGACTTTCTTACAGTGGCGGAATAAATGTGGATGTTAGTGTAGAAGATCCTGAGAATGGCGGGACATATTCTGGAATTAAATCGGTAACATATAAGATTGTAAAGGATGCTAAGGATGATAATGATGTAGCATCGGAAAAGGTAACACAGGAAGGTACACTGTTTGAATATAATAAAACATCTCCAACATATGAAGAACTTCAGCATGAATGGAAAGGAAATATCACTGTAAAACCTGAGTTAAATGATAGCAGTAATGTATATGTACACGTATATGTAACTGACAATACAGGAAATGAAAGCAGCCAGGCGGTTAAACTTGACATAGACGTAACGAAACCTGAAATAACTGTGTCATATGATAACAATAAAGATAATAACGGCAATGGATATTTTAATGAAGAACGTACGGCTACGATTGAAATCAAAGAAAGAACTAATCATTTCAATGGAGCTAAAGCAAAAAATACTGATTTGACAATAAAAGATGGAATAAAAATTACAGCAGTTGATGTAAAAGGCAATGCTGTAAACGGATTGAATGTAAGTAATATGATAAGCGAGTGGACTACATTTGAAGGAAAACAGGCCAATAATAATGATGCAATGCATGCGGCTGTGATTAATTATTCATTAGATGCCAACTATACATTTGCCATAAGTTATACGGATGAGGCGGGTAATACTAATGAAGAAGTTATGGTAAAAGAAGGCACAAAATCACCATATAAATTCACAGTCGATAAAACCGTCCCATATGGAACAGTAAAGGCAAAATCAGCAGAAGGACGTAAAAACGATGGTAATTGGAATAATCTTAGAAGCAGTCTGACATATGGCTTCTGGTCGAAGAAAGGAATCGATATTTCAGGTACATCAGGAGATGCTACTTCACCAGTTTATGTGCAATATTACAAACAGGTTTCAACAAATGCCAGTGATGAAACAACGGTTTTAACAAAGGAGCAGCTTGATGCAATAACAGACTGGAAAGATTTTGGAAATGGGTTTGATATTAAAACAGAAGAGCAGTTCGTTGTATATCTTAAGATTACCGACAGTGCAGGCAATTATATATATATAAGCACAGATGGATTAATTGTAGATAAAAATGCGCCTATATATGAGGCAATTGCACCTGAGATTATAGTAAATCCTGTACAAAGTAAAAATGGATTATATAATGATGATGTTAAAGTTTCTATTAAAGTAACGGATCCTTTGAAGGGTGGAACATATTCCGGACTGAAAGAGGTTTCTTATGAGGTATATGACAGAGCAAGCAGTAAAACAGAACCTACCCAGAAAGGAGTACTGTACAGTTTTAACAATAAGAATCCGTTGCAATCTGAACTTAAACATACTTGGTCGGGAAAGATTAAAGTTGACAGTAAGAAAAATAATAGTAACGATGTAAGAATTGTAGTATATGCTACAGATAATTCAGATAACTCGTCTAATAAGTATACTACAATTAAGATTGATACCACGCCGCCTGTTATCAATGTTTCGTATGACAATAACAATGCTGACAGCAAGAGAGTCTTCAAAGATGACAGAACAGCGACAATTGCTATTTCTGAAAGAAACTTTAACCCGGAAGATGTGAGTATTAAAATTACTAATACTGATGGAGTAATCCCTAAAGTTTCTTCATGGAAAAGGAGTAAAGGTACTGGTAATAAAGATAATACTGTTTGGAGAGCTACGATAAGATATTCAAAAGACGGTGATTATACATTTGCAGTTGATTATACGGATTTGGCAAATAATAAATGCAAAGGTACAAATTATGTGTCAGGAACTGTTGCAGGTAAGAAATTCACTATTGATAAGATAGACCCTGTTATAAAAGTATCTTATGATAATAATGCTGTAAAACATAATAATTATTATAAAGCAAACCGAACTGCAACGATTGTTATCACCGAGCATAATTTCGATGCCGGCAGGGTTAATATCAAACTGACGGCAACTGATGACGGAAAAGCAGTTCAGATACCGCAGACAAGTAATTGGACTACTAATGGAGACAAGCATACAGCTACTATTAGCTATACCAAAGATGCCTTATACACGTTTGATATTTCATTTAAAGACAAAGCAGGACGTAAGGCTGCTAATTATAGCAAACAGAGTTTTTATGTGGATAAAACGAAGCCGACTCTTGAGATTACCGGAGTAAAAAATAATTCTGCCAATAATGGAGATGTTATTCCTGTGATATCATATTCGGATACCAACTGCGATGTATCTGCTGTAAATATTACTCTTACCGGAGTAAACCGCGGCAGGATTGATCAATTAAAAGGTTCATATGAGGATATACATAATGGCAAAAGATTTACATTTGACAACTTTGATAAGGATGAGGCAGTAGATGATATCTATACGCTTAGCGCTACATTAACTGATAGAGCGGGTAATAAGACAACCAAATCAATCAGATTTTCTGTAAACAGATTTGGATCGACTTATTCACTTGATAAGTCTACAAAAGATTTGAACGGTTCATATGTAAAAGAGCCAAAAGACCTTATAATTACTGAGATTAATGCTGATGCGTTAAATAATATCAAAGTTATATTATTTAAAAACAATAATTCAGTTACACTTGAAGAAGGTAAAGATTACAAGATTGATGTTACCGGAGGAAATGGTGAATGGTACAGTTATACATATACAATTTTTAAAGATAATTTTATTGAAGATGCTGTATATAGGTTAAATATACATTCACAGGATTCATCAGGGAATATTGCTGAAAATACACTTGATACCAAAAAAATGGATATAAATTTTGGTGTTGATAAAACCCTTCCTGTAGTTAATGTAAAGAATCTTGAAAGCAAAAAAACGTATGCGTTAGAAAATCTAACTGTACAGATGTCAGCAAGCGATAACCTAAAATTAGAATCAGTGATAGTATATCTTGACGAAAAAGAATGTAAGAACTGGAATGGCGAAGAACTTGAAAAACTTATTGAAAATGGAAATGATTTTGAGTTTGATATTCCGGGAAATCAGACCAGTGCGCATAATGTCAGGGTAGAAGCTATGGATGCCGCAGGCAATCAATATATTGAGAATATAGAAGGTTTTTACGTAACAACCAATCTATGGGTTCGTTATTATAATAATAAACCATTATTCTTTGGTTCTATTGCAGGTATTATTATAATAATTGCCGGAATAGTTATTCTGATAGTTATGAAAAACAGAAGAAAAGAAAAAGAACAGTTGTAGTTGGGCAATGATGGTTTCATACGAATGTATATATACATATTACAAACTTAGGAGGCGGAGGCGTTGACGGAGCAATACATAAAGCTGCCGGAAAGAAACCAGCTAGGTTCATAATACATACGGTGGGTCCAAAATGGAAAGGCGGACAAAACGGCGAATAAGTCAGATGGATGAGAATTTTTCTCAGTGACTTTTATGTAAGAATCTTTTTGTACTGTTAATTGCGATGAGTATTGCTTATAATTTGTAAATATTGAAAATATTTATGATAAATGGTATTTTAATTTTAAAAGGAAGGTTCGTTTGCCGCAACAGATGACACCTTCCTTTTATGAATGATTTTTCTGTTGTCCGCCAACTGTCCGGCACCCAAAGTACGGAAAGAATTTCGAATTTATTATGTCAGTTCACATGATTTAGAAAGTGCAACATATGGAAAATGTCGCTTCATATGCGACCATACATTTGATATGTTTCTTTATAATATGTTTACCGGGTAGAAAACCTAAGTATATTATTGAAGGAGAATAATTAAAATGAAAAGATATTTATTTAGTACAATTATGCTTTTATTGATGTTGATAATATCAGCTTGTGGTTCAAAAGACAGCATAGTAGGCTCATGGGAAAATAGTGAAGGTGAAACAATAATTTTTGAAAAGGACGGCAGATGGGATGTATATTGTGATTGGCTTGAAGATGATGAGATAGAAGGTGGCGGAACATATACATTATCAGGAAATATTTTAACACTACATTATGATGATGGCGGTTATGTAGACAAATGTAATGTTAAAAAGACATCAGATAAGGTATTAAAAATAACTCCAATTGATGAAAATGGAAATGAAATTCCGGATGAAGGACAAAAATATAAAAAAGTTGATTAAACTACCGGACCGAAAGGAATTTAAGAATATGAAAAGATATAAAAAAGTATTTAAATGTGTAGTTAAAATATGTTTGCTCCTATATTTATTTTCAATAACCGGATTTTGTGATAATTCATCTGTGAAAGTTAGCGCTGCCACACAAAATGAAGCGGTAAACTGGGCAGTCTCCCAAATAGGAAAAGGTCTTGATTATGATGGAGTATATGGGAATCAATGTGTAGATTTAATAAAATATTATTATGCATATTTTGGTGTTGCCGGTTATGCAACAGGAAATGCTAACGCATATATAAGTAATAATCTGCCGCCGGGATGGACAAGAGTGTATGGTAATTATCAGCCGGGTGATGTGGCTGTATGGAAAACAAATCATTCATGCAGTACATGCAGTACAACGGGTTACGGTCATGTAGGTATTATTACTTCAGCGGACAATGTAGGTTTTAATGCAGTAAACCAGAATTTTAATGGTAATTCGTATTGTACACAGAACTGGTTTAATATATCAGCGTTGGCATGTGCGATACGTCCTGCGTTTGTAACAGATACTGTTCCGCCTGTAATATCTAATGTAAGGGTTGACATAGATGATGCTGGATATTCGGTATATTGTGAAGTCACTGATAATGTGGGAGTTGACCGTGTGCAGTTTCCAACGTGGCCCGCATATAAATCAAGCGAGGGTTGTCCATGGCCTGTGGGAGGAAATGCAGGTAGTACGTGGGCATGCAGGATAAGCTATGCAACATTCGATAATTATAAGGGATTATACCACACTCACATCTATGCTTATGATACTGCCGGTAATTATGTATGCTATGCAGTCAATTTTGCAAATGAGATTAAAAGTACTCCAGCTCCAATTCCAACTCCGACCCCGACAATGAAACCTATTGTTAAGCCAACGATTAGACCAACAGTAAAGCCAACAATAATACCGACGTTGACATCGACAAAAAAACCTGCAGCAAGTTCAACAGTCAAATCAACACCACAACTTAGTACAGGTAAAAATACAGTTGCGCAAAGTAAGCATGATACATATCAGAAAGAGATTTCGAAACCGGGAATAACGACAATAAAATCATATAAGGCAAACAAACATGGGCAGGTAATATTTAAATGGTATAATATATCTTCCGCTAATGGCTATCAGATACAGTATTCTACGAAGAAGAATTTCATTAAGAAAAAAACAAAGACTGTATATAGCAATAATACAGTTAAATTAAGATTAAAAGCCAATAAGAAATATTATGTGCGTATAAGAGCATTTAAATATGAAAATATACAATATAAGGTATATGGTAAGTGGAGCAGCAGAAGGAAAATCAGAACAAAAAATTGATGAATCCATCAGCGTCTGATATAATTTATTCAAACTGTTAGAGGGAGATAACAATATGCCTATAAAAATTGTCAGAAACGATATAACTAAAATGGAATGTGATGCTATAGTTAATGCCGCTAATTCTTCCCTTTTGGGAGGCGGAGGCGTTGACGGAGCTATACATAAAGCTGCCGGAAAGAAGCTGTTTTTTGAATGTATGAAACTTGGTGGTTGTAAGGTCGGACAGGCAAAACTTACAAAGGCTTATAACCTGCCGGCCAAGTTCATAATACATACAGTAGGTCCGAAATGGAAAGGCGGACAAAACGGCGAAAGGGAGCTTTTGGAAAGCTGTTATAGAGAGTCTTTAAAGATTGCCGTGGATAAAAATTGTGAATCCATTGCATTTCCGCTTATTTCAAGCGGGGTATACGGTTATCCGAAAGACCAGGCGTTAAAAGTTGCCATTGATGCCATAGCATCATTTCTGCTTGAACATGATATTCTTGTTTATATTGTGGTATTTGGTAAGTCCGCATTTAAGATCAGTGGAAAGCTGTTTGCTGATATCGTTTCATATATTGATGATAAGTATGTTGATGCCAATTTCGTATATAGAAATACAGTAGCAGATGATAGCGGAGAAAGCAAGGTGCTTGCAGAAACAACATTACTTGAAGAAACAGCATTACTTGCAGAAAAAAAACTACCTGTGGCTGATATACCGGATGACTGTGAATTAAGGAATGAGGTTTTTCAGTCTGCGATGGAGCCAAAACCGGTATCACTTGAAGATATGGTAAGACAGATGGATGAAAGTTTTTCGCAGATGCTTTTACGTAAGATAGATGAAAAAGGTATGACGGATGCTGAATGTTATAAAAAGGCAAACATCGACAGAAAACTGTTTTCCAAGATCAGAAATGATGTAAATTATCGTCCGGGCAAGACGACAGCGTTAGCATTTGCTATTGCGCTTGAACTGAGCCTTGAGGAAACTGAAGATATGCTGATGAAAGCAGGTTTTGCTCTTTCGCACAGCAGCAAATTTGATATTATAATAGAATATTTTATTACAAACGGGAACTACAATATATTTGAAATAAATGAAGCCCTGTTTGCATTTGATCAAAAACTTCTAGGAGTTTAAAATTATAATTAAAAATGTCGCTTACAGTGTGACCATATATTTAATCCTGCCTCCTATAATATGCTTACAAGGTTAAAAAACCTAAGTATATTATAGGAGGCAAATTAAAATGAAGACAAATAACAATATTACGGAGCTGGTATTTATCATTGACAGGAGCGGCTCGATGTTCGGACTTGAGAATGATACAATAGGCGGATTTAACGCCATGATAAAAAAGCAGAAAAGGGAAGTTGGGGAAGCTTATGTTTCTACTGTACTTTTTGACAATGTGAGTGAGGTCTTGCATGACCGCATTAAGCTAAGCGACGTGCCGGAGATGACGGCGAAAGATTATACGGTAAGAGGCTGTACGGCTCTTATTGATGCAATCGGCGGAGCTATACACCACATCGGAAACATACATAAGTATATAAGGCCTGAGGATGTTCCGGCGCACACAATGTTTGTTATTACTACTGATGGAATGGAAAATGCAAGCATACGCTACAGCAGTAATGAAGTAAAAGAGATGATTGAAAATAAAAAAGAAAAGTACGGATGGGAATTCCTTTTCATTGGAGCCAATATTGACGCAGTAGAAACTGCAAGTCATTTTGGCATTGAAAAAGACAGGGCGGTTAATTACTGCGCGGACAGTCAGGGTACGAAATTGCTGTATGATACAATTTCCCTATCAATCAGCTCAATGCGTACAGATGAATCAATTAATGAAGACTGGGGAAGAAAAATAGAGGAAGATAATAATAAAAGGAATAAGAAAAAGTAAATAAAAAACGCTAGCAAAAAAGAAACTTTAGTGTTATTATATACCCATATAATAACATAAAGGAGAGGAAATTATATGAAAAAGAGTAAAATTATTATCATGGCCATGGTAATAAGTATGTTGCTTGGATGCGTAATGCCTGCAGCTAACACTACAGTCAGCGCTAAAAACAAGCTGGTAAAAAAAGCTACATACTATGTAGGACAGAAACAGCAATGGTGGATGACATTAAATTTTAAAAAGGTAAGCAATAAAAAAGTAAAATGGAAATCATCCAACAAAAAAGTTGCTGCTGTTTCTAAAAAAGGTGTTATAAAAGCAAAGAAAAAAGGTAAAGCTAAAATAACGGCAAAATATAAGAAAAATACACTTGTAATAAAAATTACCGTAAAAGAAAATTTGCCGGTTTATCCAAGTAATTATGCAGTTCCATCTGGTTCTAATGCGGGAGCGAGCGCGGCATCTAATAGCAATACAAACGTCTTAACTGCCAACCAGCTTGCTGCTAATATGACAGTACAGGCACAGCCGCTTAAAGATGGTACTGTATTGTTTGCAGTAACGAATAATAATAGCCAGATGATTCAAAGATATACAATTAATTACAAGTTTAATAATGTTTCAGGCGTAGTTGTTGGTACCGGAAATACTCACGGATATGTTATTCAGCCGGGTCAGACACAGTATACATATTCTTATGTGGGAAAAGATGAAGCTGCAGTTATAGATGTTAAGAGTTCAGCATGCAGCATTTCCGTAGAGAATTATAGTTATTCACCTTATATAGATGAAACAGCTAACGTATCTGTGGATGCACAGACAACAAGTGATAACGATATTACATTTACATTTATTAATAAGAGTACAAATAATGTTGATATTATAAATATCATTGTGTATTATGATGCGGCAGGACAGATAGTAGGTTCTGACAGAGAGAGTGTATATGGATTAACGCCCGGTGAAACGAAATTTACAACCGTAGATACGCCATATGACAGGGATGATGATTTTAATAAGATTCCAACGTTCTCAACATATAAGGTATTTAGTACGGCATACAGTTATTAATTAATATTTTTCTTATCAGGAATCTGCGCAAGGATAATTGCAGCAAACATAAGTATACATCCTGCAGATTCCTTTGGTGACATACTTTCTCCTAATATGAGCCAGCCGGCAAGCACCGAAAAGCATGATTCAAGGCTCATTATAAGAGAAGCGACTGCAGGATTTACATTTTTCTGACCTATAATCTGCAGTGTATATGCCACTCCGCAGGAAAGGATTCCGGCATACAAAAGAGGTAATATTCCTTCGGTTACTGCGGTTATCGTCGGGGTTTCCAGAATAAACATGAAAGGAACCGATATAATTCCGCATACGAAAAACTGTACGCATGATAATTGGATTCCGGAAACTTTTGGAGAAAAATAATCTATAACTATAATATGGCACGCAAATATAAGCGCGCATATGAATATGTATACATCACCTTTTTCTATTGTGAATTTTTCGGTGATACACAGAAAATACAGGCCTAAAAGTGCGATGGCTACGGCAATCCAGACTTTTAAGCCTGTTTTTTTGTGGAAAAACATCTGGTATATGGGAACAAGTACAATATAAAAAGCAGTTATAAATCCGGCTTTACCTGCAGTTGTATATTGTATTCCTATCTGCTGCATACTGGTGGCGGCGAACAGGAGTATACCGCAAAGGCAGCCTCCCTTTATTAAATCCTTTCTGGAAGTGTTATCTGAATTTTTGAAAAATAAAATGCATGGAATCAGGGTAAGACCTCCGATTATGCTTCTTAATCCGTTAAATGAAAACGGTTCAAGGTAATTGGCTCCAAGGCTTTGGGCGACAAACGCCGTTCCCCATATAAATGCCGTAAGAGCAAGAATAAAAGCGTTCTTTGGTTTCATGGTACACCTCGTTATTTTTCCCTTTACAAATATAAAAGCAGGGATATATAATGACTTTGTTGTATAACATAACATAAATTGTCATTATAATCAATTAAATAAAATCATATAAGGAAAAATAATGATGAATGAAGGAAATATATGTAAGGATGCGGAACGAAGCATTGTAAAAAAATTCAGAAAAGAAATATGGACAAAATTTGTAAAGGCAATTAACAGATACGAACTAATTAAGGATGGGGACAAGATTGCAGTATGTATTTCCGGAGGTAAAGATTCTATGCTCATGGCAAAGCTTTTTCAGGAGCTTTTGCGTCACGGGCGTAAGAATTTTGACGTAGAATTTCTTGTAATGGACCCCGGATATAATGATATTAATTATGCGAATATAATTAAAAATGCAGATATTTTAAATGTGCCGGTTACGACATTTAAATCGGAAATATTTGAGGCTGTGGATAATGCCGGCGGTTCACCATGCTATCTGTGCGCAAGAATGAGGAGAGGATATCTGTACAGTCAGGCAAAGGAACTTGGCTGCAATAAAATAGCGCTGGGGCATCATTTTGATGATGTGATAGAAACTATAGTTATGGGTATGCTATATGGTGGACAGATTCAGACTATGATGCCCAAATTACACAGTACCAATTTTGAAGGAATGGAACTGATACGCCCAATGTATCTTATAAGGGAACAGGATATAAAACGCTGGCGGGATTATAATAATCTGAATTTTATAAGATGTGCCTGCCGGGTTACTGAGAAGTGTGATATGGATGACGAAGAGGGCGCTTCCAAACGTTCCGAGGTAAAAAAACTTATAGCAGAGCTTAGTAAAAAAAGCGATTTTATAGAAAAAAATATATTTAAAAGTGTGGAAAATGTGAATCTTAACACAATAATTGCATATAAAAAAGATGGGGTAAAGCATCATTTTCTGGATGATTATTAATAGTAAGGCATAATAAAAGAGGATGTAATATGTTAGATATATTGATTGTGGGAAGCGGACCGGCCGGTTTGTCGGCTGCAGTATATGCAAAACGTGCGGGACTTAACGTGCTTGTCGCCGAAAAGGTATATTTTGGTACGGGACAGGTGGCAGAAAGTAACAGGGTTGATAATTATCTTGGCATATCCGGGATTAACGGTTATGAGCTTGGCGAAAAATTCCGTACACATGCAGAGCAGCTTGGGGTTGAATTCGTAAATAAAGAAGCATTAAATTTTATACGGGATAATGATATATGGAAAGTAGAATTTGATAATGGGGATGTATTGAAAACAAAGACAGTAATCTACGCTACCGGCGCAATACACCGTCATCTTAATATTGCAGGTGAAAGTGAATATGCCGGTAAAGGCGTTTCATATTGCGCGACATGTGACGGGGCTTTTTTTAAAGGAAAGGTGACTGCTGTTATAGGCGGCGGTAATACGGCGTTAGATGATGCATTATATCTGTCTGATATAAGCAGTAAGGTATATCTCATTCACAGGAGAGATGAATTCCGTGGTTCTTATGACACGGTAAAAAAACTTAAGGAAAAAGAAAATGTAGAAATGATAATGAATTCTAAACTGCAGGAGATTACAGGCGGGGAAATTGTAACAGGGATTACTTTGGAGGATGGAAGAAGTATATCCGTAGACGGTGTATTTATTGCTGTTGGAATGGTGCCTGTAACAGAAGCGGTAAAAAGTGTGGTTACACTTGATGATAATGGTTATATTATAGCAGGAGAGAATGGAAAGACTTCTGCTAAGGGATTTTTTGCAGCAGGAGATGTACGCACCAAAGAACTCCGTCAGATAATAACTGCCGTGTCTGACGGAGCAAATGCCGCGGTGCAGGCAGAAAATTATGTGAGAAAATAAGTTGTTTCAAAAACTTCTTGAATTACATTATTTTGTGTGGTACAATAATAAGCATAAGATTCCCAATTTTTTAAGTACTAAAGGTAATAATGAAGATGAAGTACCGAAAGAACTGGTAAAGTTCCTTCAGTATGTATCTGCTGATCAGGAAGAAAGCGAAAAGGATTTTGAGGATGAATATGTAAAAAGGCTGCAGGAAAACGTTGCTAATGTCAAAGAAGACAGAGAAAAGGAGAAAGATTATATGTTGCTTGAAGAAATGTTAAGTGATGAACGTGAAGAAGGAATTCTAATCGGAAAAATGAAAGCTGTCTTTGAATTGCTTGAGGAGCTTGGCAGTGTGCCTGATGATATTGTGAGCCAAATTGAAGCTGAAAAAGATATTGATAAACTCAGTAAGGTATTAAAAATAGCAGCAAAATCGGAATCCATGGAAGAATTTGTGGACAGTTATGATGAAATTGTATAATATTCTGAATATCGTAAATTAATCACATAAGGCGTATTATGCCTTCTGAGAGAGTAACCGGACCATATCGGTCAAAAGAGTCGTAATTTATTTAATAGGGGAATCTTATTACAGAATGATACAGGACATTCAAAAAGATTGTCATGTATCATTTCTTTTTGTTGCATTGTCTGATAGCGTATTATAAAATGAAAATGGTTTCTTTAATAAAATAAACCGGGGAGGAAAATTAAATGATTCAACCGATGCCAAGGCCAAATCCACAGATAATTAAATCATACCTCAGGGATAATGCCCTTTTTATGGAGCAGTCAGCAGGGATTATACGTATTATACCCCAGACAGATAATATTATCCGGGTATCTTATACTTATGGAACAGAATTTAATGAAACAAGGGACAGGGAAATAAATGATTTGTCCGGTAGCTGCAAGTGGTCATTTGAAGAGAATGAAGATGAACTTTTAATATATACAGGACTTTTGAAAGTCAGAATTGCAAAAAAGACAGGTTCAGTAGTATATGAAAAACTTAACGGAGAACTCATTTTGCAGGAGAGAGAGTATGAGAGTAAGACTGTAGAAGGGTTTGACTCATATTGCACTGTGGATGGGAAAAGTGCAGTGATTGAGGAGATTCGTACGCCTGACGGAATAAAGCGTAAAATTCATGATGCAGAGAGAGTATTTGATAAGAGGCTGTATAAAACCAGGCTTGCCCTTACGTTCCAGCCGGAAGAGATTTTATTCGGATTGGGACAGGCTGAGGAAGGAATATGGAATCTTCGCGGTACCACGCAGTATCTTCATCAGGCCAACTTGAAGATAGCGGTTCCAATGCTTATTTCAAATAGGGGTTATGGTATTCTGGTATCATCCCACAGTCCGATGATATATGAAGATACACAGTATGGCTCTTATATTTATTCAGAGGCGGATGATTATCTGGATTATTATTTTATGGCAGGAGACATGCCTGATATAATAAAAGCCTACAGGGAACTTACGGGAAAAGCTTCCATGCTGCCCAAATGGGCTTTTGGTTATATGCAGTCGCAGGAGCGTTATGAAAGTGCGGAAGAGATTGAAAACACAGTACAAAGATTCAGACAGAGCCGGTTTGGAATAGACACGATTATACTTGACTGGATGTCATGGCCTGATGGAATGTGGGGACAGAAGTCGTTTGATAATATGCGTTTTCCTGATCCGGAGGGAATGATTCACAGGCTGCACGAAAATAATGTACATTTTATGATTTCAATATGGCCGAATATGACTAAAGAGTGTGAGAACTACGAAGAGTTTTCAGAAGCGGGTCTTCTGTTTCCAAATAGTGATATTTACAATGCATATTTGGAAGAAGGAAGAAAATTATACTGGTCCCAGGCATACAGGGGGTTATTTAAGTACGGCATGGACGGATGGTGGTGTGATTCAAGCGAGCCTGTCACGCCGGAATGGGAATGTATCAATAAACCTCCTGCTGCAAAGATGTATGAAAACTTTGTCAGTACAGCAGATAAACTTATGCCGGCAGATGAAGCTAATGCGTATGGTTATTATCATGCAAGAACCATGTATGAGGGACAGAGAAGCGCAACAGATAAAAAACGTGTAGTTAATCTTACAAGAAGCGGATATACGGGCAGCCAGAAATATGGTACAATATTGTGGTCCGGAGATACATATGCTTCATGGGAAACCTTAAAAAAACAGGTGGTTGCGGGACTGCAGTTTGTTTCGTGCGGACATCCTTACTGGACTTTGGATATAGGCGCTTTCTTTGTAAAAAAAGGCAATCAGTGGTATTGGAATGGCGATTATGACAATGGCGTCTGCGATATGGGTTACAGGGAACTTTATGTAAGATGGTTTCAGTACGGAGCGTTTTTGCCGGTATTCAGGAGCCATGGAACGGACATAAGGAGAGAACCCTGGAATTTTGGAAAAGAGGGCGAACCCTTTTATGACGCTCTGCTTGCAGCAAACAGGCTCCGCTACAGGCTTATGCCTTATATATATTCACTTGCGGGAAACGCATGGAAAAATGACGGGCTGATTATGCGGCCTTTAATATATGATTTTCCAAATGATATCAGGGCAGGAAAAATATCTTCACAGTATATGTTTGGTCCTGCGCTTATGGTATGTCCGGTTACTGAGCCTGTATATTATGAGGCGGGCAGTAAAGAAGTTAAAGATGCAGACAGACATAAAACTGTATATCTTCCCGGTAAAAATACGGATAAATGGTACGACTGGTATACCGATAAATGCTATAACGGCGGACAGGAGATTACAGTAGAGATTTCTTTGGATTATATACCGGTATTCGTAAGAGCCGGTTCAATAATTCCAACAACAAAGCCTTCGGTCAGTACGGCTGATATGGAAGGAAAAGATATTACGCTTCTTATATATGCAGGAGCCGACGGCAAATTTGAAATGTATGAAGATTCCGGAGACGGTTATGGATATGAAAATGGTGAGTACTGCGTAACGACGGTGTATTATAATGATAAACGTCAGGATGTAAGCTGGAAAACAAGTGGTGATATGAGATACCGTAAGGGTAACATAAATGTGGAAAGGAAAGGGTGAATAATTATGCACATGGCAGATGCGCTCCTTTCACCGGCAGTAGCGGGGACAATGTATGCCTGTTCCGCTTTGACGGCCGGTTATTCTGTACATAAAATAAGACTGGAAAATGATGAGAAAAAAATACCTGTTATGGGAGTGATGGGGGCTTTTGTATTTGCGGCCCAGATGATTAATTTTTCCATACCGGGAACAGGTTCTTCCGGACATCTGTGCGGGAGTATGATGCTGTCGGCAATTTTGGGACCGGAGGCGGGATTTTTGACTATGATAGGCGTTCTTATGGTACAATGCCTGCTGTTTGCAGACGGAGGACTTCTGGCTTTGGGGGCAAATATATGGAACATGGCGTTTTACGGCTGTTTTATAGGAGGAATGGTAATCTGGAAGTATATGATGCGAAACGGGATGTCGAGGAGAAAAATTATGGCGGCATCCATACTGGGCTGCATTATGATGCTTCAGCTGGGAGCATTTTCTGTTACATTAGAAACACTTGCATCAGGAATTACGGAACTGCCTTTTGGAATATTTCTGGCTGCCATGCAGCCAATCCACCTGGCAATTGGTCTTGTGGAGGGGCTTATTACAGCGGCGGTTTTAATATTTTTATATGAAGTGAGACCGGAACTTTTATGGAATTATCATGAAACCGGAGAAAAGAAAAGCCGTCTGTCATATAAGGGGGTTATTGCTGTACTGGCAATATCGGCGGTAGTAATCGGCGGTCTTTTATCATTGTTTGTTTCGTCAAATCCTGACGGGCTGGAATGGTCTGTAAAGCAGGTGACGGGAACTACAGAACTGGAATCAAAGGGTGGTATATATGTACTTGCAGACAGAATCCAGTCTGTTACATCACTTTTGCCGGATTATACATGGAAAGAGGGCAATTCTGCCGGAGGTACAACATTTTCAGGAATTATTGGCGGTATTGTAGTAGTAGTGCTATGCATAGCGGTTTGTCTGATAATTAGATTTTTCCGATGCAGGTTCGGAGATAAGGGTAATAATGGCAAAGATTGATAAAGCGATAAAAGATATACATACGGCGGATAATACAAGCGAAAGAAATAACAGTGTACATCCTGTTTCATGGCTTTTAGTAACAATTATTTATATTATAGCCGTAGTTTCATTTCAAAAATATAATATAGCAGGGCTTGCCGGAATGGTGCTGTATATTCTGATTCAGTGCATGTGGCATGAAATATCCATTAAGGATATGATAAAACGTATCTGGCCGGTGTTTCTTCTGACAGTGCTGGTGGGAATTGCAAATCCGCTGTTTGACAGGACAGTTTCCGCAGGAGTGTTGTCCATGGCAACGCTCATATTAAAGGGAATATTCTGTGTAACGGCATCTTATATTCTGTTTACCCATATGGGTATAAGGCAGATTTGTTATGCGCTGCGAATTTTGCATTTTCCAAAGGAACTTGTGACTATTTTGCTGCTTATGCACCGGTATCTGATTGTGCTGCTCAAAGAACTGGAACGTATGCAGCTGGCATATAAATTAAGAGCACCCGGACAGAGAGGTCTGCACTTTAAGACATGGGGCTCCTTTGTGGGATTGTTGCTTCTTCGGAGTATAGACAGGGCAGGGGAAGTATATGATAGTATGCAGCTTAGAGGATTTAACGGTACGTTTCAGGTTTTTCCTGAAAGATATAATACGGTACGGAGCGTTGCCTATGCAGCAGTCTGGTGTATTGCTATTTTGGCATTGCGAATCTTTCCGGTATTTGAGATGATGGAGGCGGCAATATGGCGGATATTGAACTTAGGGGTGTGAATTTCTCCTATCAAAAAGGCAGACAGGTATTACACGACATAAACATATCTGTTGAACATGGCAAAACTATAGGATTAATCGGAGCCAATGGAGCGGGAAAATCCACTCTCCTGAAACTGCTGGTAGGATTGATTACGGATTATGAGGGTATTATAGAGGTTTTAGGGCAGCCGGTAGAAAAAAAGAATCTGTCGGATATACGTAAAAAAACAGGGTATGTGTTTCAGGATTCTGACAGCCAGCTCTTTATGTCCACAGTGTATGAAGACGTAGCTTTCGGACCGAGAAATTACGGGTATTCAGAGGAAATAGTACAGAAGAAAGTTATGGAAGCGTTGTGTAAGGTGCATATAGAGAATTTAAAAGACAGACAGATTTACCGTATGTCAGGAGGGCAGAAGAAGCTTGCATCCATTGCAACGATTTTATCTATGGAACCGGAAATAGTTTTGTTTGATGAACCTACGATTGCGCTGGATCCAAAAAACCGGAGAAATCTGATAGGGATTCTGAATAGTATGCCGGAGACAAAGATTATTGCCAGCCACGATTTGGATATGATTTTGGATACCTGTGAAGAGACGGTTCTTTTGTCAGAGGGAAGAATAGTCTGTCAGGGAAAGACCAAAGACATATTAAAAAATAAAGAATTATTGGAAAAACATGATATGGAATTGCCATTGTGCATGCAGGATAGGAGGACTAACGAATGAATGGAACGGAAAACAAGAATTTAAGCGCAAAAGAAAAACTGGAACATTTAAAAGATTATCTAAGGGAACTCGGAAGTGTTGCTGTGGCATTTTCGAGTGGCGTGGATTCTACATTTTTATTAAAGACTGCATATGATACCCTGGGTAAAGATAATGTTATTGCGGTGACGGCGAAATCATGTTCTTTTCCAAAACGCGAGCTTGCGGAAGCTGAGGCGTTCTGTGAGAAAGAGGGCATACGGCATTTCATCTGTGAGTCTGAAGAACTGGAGATTGATGGGTTTAGCGACAACCCTCCAAACCGTTGTTATTTGTGTAAAAAAGAGTTATTTCAAAAGATTATTGATATTGCCAGGGAACAGAATATGAACTATATTGCAGAAGGCTCTAATATGAACGACAATGGAGATTATCGCCCCGGACTTACTGCGGTAGCTGAGTTAAATGTCAGCAGTCCTTTGCGTCATGTAAAACTTTACAAGGAAGAAATAAGGGAACTGTCTAAAGAAATGGGTCTTCCAACCTGGGATAAACAATCCTTTGCCTGTCTGGCATCCCGGTTTGCTTATGGAGAGAAAATTACTGAGGAAAAACTGACTATGGTAGACAGGGCAGAGCAATTGCTGCTTGATAAAGGTTTCCATCAGCTCCGGGTCCGTATTCACGACAGGATGGCAAGGATTGAAATTATGCCGGAAGAATTTGAAAAGCTGATTGAGAAGGAAATGAGAGAGGAAATAGTGTCTAAGCTGAAATCTTACGGTTTTACATATGTAAGCATGGATTTGACGGGTTACCGTACCGGAAGCATGAATGAGACGCTATTGTACAGGGAGCAATAGATGAATATTATATTTTATAATGACCCGCATAACATATTGGAAACTTTGCAGCAAATTGAATCTAAGTATTGCGTTTAAAGTATGTTCGCTTGTGATACCGGGATTGATATTTATAGCGGCGTATATTTATATTGAGGAATTTGTAAAGAAAAAAGATATAGAGAAAAGGGTATAAAGATGTCAAGTCTGCTTTGTATTACCTGCAGGGCACTGTACATTTTCGCCTGAAAAATTAGTGATTAAGGTCGATAAAGATAGCGATAGGCTTTTTAATGATAAATATGACGAGTTAGTTTTTATACGAGCTTTTACCGGAGACGAGCAAATCAGATATTCAGGTTTCTCTTTAGGATCAAGACATGCATATTATATGTGATATTTTTTCAGGGAAAATATTGTATAGGGATAATCCTTCTTGTGGTTTTAGCGAAGACGTATCTATTAAATTTGACGATGAACAAACCTTCTGTATTGCTAATGATACCTGCCCAATAGTATATTGGAAAGAAAAAAATAAATATATTAGGCTTAGGGAAGATGAAAAAACACAGTTGTATAATTTGTTAGAACCATATGGCTTTAGATTCCCCTGCGTATGAAAAATATCAGTGAGTAATACCAGCAAGCATCGCCGTTGTGATACCACGGCACTTATCAGGAAAATTACTGAAACGAAAAATGGCACTAGAAAAGTAACTTTGGCTTGTAACAGGCTTTGAAAGTAGATACAATAAAATAATAGGAGCTGAATTTTGAAAGATAAAGCTTTGGAGGAGAATTATCTAGTGCATATTTTGATGAAGCTATGCAAGCTATTGTAAGTTTATTTTACAAATAAAAGGAGTAAAATCCATGTTTGAAATCATAAAAGAAGTTATAGTTAAATGGGATCCAATTGAGTTGATGGGACATGCACCTCCAGATGAGTATGATGATGAGTGCGACTTGATATTTGATGCATTCATCCAAAAGCAAGAATCGTTGGGCAAGATTATATATGATGTATTTAAGCATAGTTTTGGCGAAGATTTTCAAGAAGACTTATCCAAGTGCATGGAAGTTGGTGCAGAAATTGAGATTCGAATAAATAAGAGTTAAACAGGTATTCTACCAGCAAGCATCGCCGTTGTGCTCTCACGGCGATGCTTGCTGGTACACGACAGGTACTGTTTGTAAACAATGGGTTAAAGAGCTTTTACCAAACATATAAGTAGTTTGTTTGGCAAAAGCTCTTTGTATTTTGGGAAAACTTTTTAACTAGTACATAAAATGTCCGCATTAATATTTATACTGAAATTGTAAAATTATTAATGGAAAGGAAAGAAAGGTTATGGAGTATACAGAGTATATTAAAGAAGGAGGAAGAAAAATGATCGAAAAGAAAATATTTAAGGCATATGCAGAGAGAAATCTTTGCTACATTGCCGCAAGAAAAATGATACCGAAAGGAATTGTTGTACATTCTACAGGAGTTAATAATCCGTATTTAAAACGGTATGTTGATTGTGAGGAAGAGGTCGGGAAAAATGAGTATGGAAATCATTGGAATGTTGAAAAACCCGATGGACGAAAAGTATGCGTTCATGCATTTATAGGATATGCAAAAAATAAAAAAATAAAAATCGCGGAAATATTACCGTTAAATATATGCTGCTGGGGAGTTGGACAGGGAAATAAGGGAAGTTATAACAGTTCTCCTTCATATATTCAGTTTGAAATATGCGAAGATAATCTTAAAAGCAGGATTTATTACAAAAAGGCATTTAGGATTGCTAAAAATTATTGCGTATATTTGTGCGGTAAATATAACATCGATCCCGATAATATAGTAAGCCACAGGGAGGCATATCTGAAAGGATACGGAAGTAATCACGGAGACCCTGAATACTGGATGCAGAAATATAATGACAGCATGGACAAATTCCGAAAAAGAGTAAGAAAGAAACTGGTAACCGGTAGATTAATATGAATGATTATACTGACGAAATGATGTGTATTATATTGACAATGGTATAAGAAAATATTATTCTGTTTTTACAAAAAGTCTAACTAATATAAAAGCAATGATTTCGTAAAAGCAGTTCTGTAGAACGTGATTATAAAGAAGAGATGCATAAAGCTTTGGAGGAGAATTAGTATGAATTACTCTTATTTAGGAAAGGTTAATATGAATTATGCTCATTTGGATTTGAGTGATAAAAGCAAGTATAATTATCTGTTGGATTATATTTTCAGGGAATGTGATGAGGTTACTTTTCATTTCCCTGTCCTTGAAGAATACAAATATGTAAATAGTGAATTTGTGTCAGAATATAAAAAATACATGGATGAAAAACAAATATTTTTAAATGAGCTTTTTTACCATGGAGCCAAGCAGGAAAAATCAAAAGTTTATCAGGGAATTAGATTAGGGTATTATACAAAGATAATTCGTACGAAAATTTATCCGGAACTGATTGATAAATTTAAAAAGCATCATTTATATGATTGGTTATGGTGGAATGTATTGCCTGAAGACCCTTGTTTCTTCTCAGGGGAAAAACGCAGGTTTCTGACTGTATCTCATGAAGAAATATTTGAAGTGTGTGATGCTAAAAGAGATTATTTGCTAATACAGCAAATGACAAGCTAAGTAATGCTTTGATTAAAGGGATTGAAAAAATGAGTAATTTAAAAATATTTACGGAGAATATAGCGGAGGAAACTTTAAATCAGATACATACGTTAATTGAACAACCTGCATTTGCAGACTGCAAAGTACGTATAATGCCGGATGTTCATACAGGAACTGGGTGTGTTATAGGTTTTACTGCTGATCTTGGGGATAAAGTTATACCAAACGTTGTCGGCGTTGATATTGGGTGCGGAATGCTTACTATAGAACTAGGAAAAACGGATGTTGATCTTGAAAAATTGGATAATACTATCAGAGAATATATACCAAATGGAAGGAATGTCCATGATAATGCAAAGAAAACTTTTGATGAAATGAAAGACCTGTACTGCTACAAGGAGTTGAAAAATGTTGAATGGCTCCAAAATAGTATGGGAACGCTTGGAGGAGGCAATCATTTTATAGAAGTGGACATTGACGAATATGAAAACAAATATCTGATTATCCATACCGGAAGCCGGAACCTTGGAAAACAGGTTGCTGAATACTATCAGAATCTGGCTGCCCACACAATGCAGGGAAAGTATGAACTGGCTGAAATGCAGCAAAAACTTATAGATGAATATAAAAGTGATGGCAGACAAAAGGAAATTTCAAAAGCAATTAAAGAACTTAAAGAAAACTTTAGTTTGAATACGCTGACAATACCAAGAGAATTATGCTATCTTACAGGAGAGAACAGGGAAAAGTATCTGCATGACATGAGAATCTGCCAGAAGTTTGCAAGTTTAAACAGAACATGCATATCAGATATTATACTGCTAAATATGTTTGGACATGCTACAGCGTTTTATAATTACTTTGAAACGGTGCACAATTATATTGAGCATGATACAAATATGGTGCGTAAAGGCGCTATATCCGCAAAAAAGGGAGAGCTACTTTTAATTCCTATAAATATGCGTGACGGGTGTATTATCGGGACAGGTAAGGGAAATCCCGATTGGAATATGTCGGCGCCTCATGGAGCAGGAAGGGTTATGAGCCGTTCAAAGGCGAAAGAAAGTGTCAGCCTTGAAGAATTTGAAAAGTCGATGGAGGGAATTTACACTACTTCGGTTAATCTGTCAACGATTGACGAAAGCCCTATGGCGTACAAACCAATTGATGAAATCATGGAAAATATAAAGGATACGGTGAATATCGAAAAGGTTATCAAGCCGATTTATAATTTTAAAGCAGCCGAGTAGGCGAGGAGTTGATTATGACAAAAAGGAAGAATACTTTTAAAACAATAATCGTTGTATTAGTAGCAGTTGTTTTGAGTCTGTATGTACGTGGTCGAATTCTTGACTTTGCATTAAATACTGTATGGAGATTTGTATACGATTTTATATTGAATGATAGTTTTTCAGATCTTAAAATTGGCGAATCATTTTATAATACTATAGATAGTCATTACAAAAAACTTCCACAAGATTATTGCCTGTTTGTCCTTAATGGTTCAGAGGCAACTCTTTTTAAAGTTTCTGACGAGGCGCTTGATGTTGATCTATATGATGGAGATAACTCTCCTGATTTTGACAAGATGTCTGAAGATAAAAAAATAATGCGGGGTCACTATATTAAAGAATATCATAATAATGAATATCTTATATTATGTGAAGAAAAAAGAGAAGGGCTTTTTTATTATAGTTTTAAATTTTCTTCCGGTGATACAGAATGTTTTGGTGATGTAAATACAGTATATAAAACATTTGGCTTTAATTCCGATGAGTGGATTTCTGTGTGCATGACATATGATGAATTGATATAATAAATATCTCTATTTGGCAAAAGATGCGAATAAGGCGGAGCATGAACAGAGGGGTAAAATAGCACAATCTGGTCAGATTGTCAATAATAAATCGTATCGATAATTTAAATGATCGGCGGTGTGCTTATGTGCATTTATATGGAGTTCCTCAAATTTGCGCTTTGCTTGCCTTAAAAAGGAATTTGGACATATGTGACAGGAGAATCATCTGATCATGCCGAAAAAGGTGCAGATGAGGCACGTAAGATTTTAAATATGTTAGGAAATTTTTCCAATAGTGAGATTGAAATGATTTGTGATGCAATATATCATCATAGTAATAAGGAATACGGGCAATGTGCTTTTAATAAAATTTTGATTGATGCTGATTTGCTACAGCATTATTTATATAATCCAATGTTGGAGTTGTCTAAGGAAAAAGCAGGAAGAATAGAGATATTAAAAGAAGAGTGTGGGCTGTCACATTAGCAAAAATAGTTAAAGTGACAGCTCTTTTATTGTGTACAGATACATTTATAATAAGAACGTGATACAGTAAGTTTTGTTGACGTACTTAGTAAGAAATAATATAATTATACATATGAAAAATAATACTAGACTTATGGGTGATTGGAAGAAGTTTTTTGATGGAATGTATTAGGAGATTGGGTTATGAGAAAGCTGCTTATGATATCATTTAACAATAAAAATTGGTTCCGATGATTCCTAAGTTTGTAGAATCGGTAGTTTGACGAAAGGAATGATATATTGTTTTTCAATCTTAAGACATCTAAAGATATAGAAGAAATAAAGCATAAATTTAATTTTTTATGTGCCACAGAAAAACATGTACCATATGCTGTATTTGATAGTTTTGATGATTATCGCATAGGTTTACATACATATGTGAATGGAAATATAGTAAAAGGTTACTATGAGAGTGGTAATATGTCAGATGGTCAAATATTATGGAAGGATAAGGCATGGTTTTATGGTAAGATTACAGAAAAAAACGGAGTATGCCGATTTAGAGGAATGTGTTTTTTTTCTCCGAAGGCTACAATTATTTATATAATAGCTATAATGGAGTGTATTAAAGGTTCGCATCCTATATTATTTTTAATGACATTAATTTTTTGTTATAGTGGATACAAGGAAGTTATAGAAGCATACGAGTGTATAAAAGAAATCATGTCATATTAATTATGAGATTAAAAAAGAATATCGTTATACATATAATGCAAACGGAATATTATCAGGTTCATCTTGAAAATAAGATATCTCTTTCACTATTTATCGGGATGATTAAGGTTTGGGTAATGAGTTTAGAAGATGAGGCAAAAATTTTTGGGGTGTTGCAGTAAAGAAAGATTGGTGGTAATAATGAGAAGATTATTATTAACAGGTATATCCTTTGTACTGATTCTTATTATAAGCGGTTGCACTGATCCATACAGTGGGAAACGTCCCTATGATTATGGCTTTGCGACATGGACTAGCGAAAATCCTTCAGTATGGTTTGCAGTGAGTCCTGATGATGAACTAACATATGTATCAATAAGCTGCTGATAAGTAATAAGGAAAATATTATTGTATTAGAGGGGGTCTATTAATGTCCTTTGACTTTTCAAATCAAACTACCACAGCGTTCCATGATAACCTAAAGATTGCAAGAAGGCATTTCTCAGTTCTTGGTCTGGGACTATTCGCGATTCTGGCGATTTCTGCTGTCTTACAGCTCGTTGCCGCAGGCATTGTAGAATTTGTCTGGCCACAAGGAGAGAGACCATCATGGGTGCTTTGGCTATGTACATTTGTTCCCATGTATTTCGTTGCGGTTCCAATAGGACTTCTGATTATGAAACGTGTTCCTGCCGCCCCACGAGAAAAAAACGTTCTGAAGCCGGGCAGCTTTGTGGTTGTGGCAATCATAAGCATTTTTGTCATGTATGCCGGAAATATTTTTGGAAATATTGTTATGATATTAATACGGGCAGTGCTTGGGGTTTCTTCCGTAAATCCGGTTCTAACGTATGTGATGGACGGTTCCATATGGTTACGGATTCTGGTCATGGTCATTTTGGCTCCGGCGATTGAAGAATACATCTTTCGGAAGCAGTTGATTGACCGAATCTGCATATATGGAGAGAGACTGGCGGTTGTTACGTCAGCACTTATATTTGGCCTTTTCCATGGAAATTTGTCTCAATTCTTTTATGCGTTTGCTTTGGGACTTGTATTCGGATATATTTATTTGAAAACTGGCAGGTTAAGGTATTCCACAGTCCTGCACATGATGATTAACCTTTTGGGAGGCGTATTAGCGCCGGCTTTGCTTAGTAAAGTGAATCTGGAAGCGCTAAATGAAGCGGAAATGAATGGAATGGCAGCGATGGAGGCAATAATTCTGCAAATCCTTCCGCTTTTGATTTATGTACTGGTGATGATGGCACTCAGTCTTGCAGGATTGATATTGTTTTGCATCAATGTCCGTAATATCAGCTTTCAGCAATCACAACTTGAACTGGCTAAAGGAACAAAACTGAAAACAGTGTACTTAAACTTTGGAATGGTGTTATTTATCGCCAGTTCTCTCGCATTGGTCATATTTACTTTTATCGTTTAGCCAGTGATGGATAATAGTTATGTGTGTCGAAAAAGTGATTTATAATGAAGAAGGATTAAAAAGTTGTGCGGCTTTGGTTTATAGGCTTTAGAACTAAGAAAGAGTGGTGGTAATTGTATGAGGAAACATATTATTTATAGTATTGTAATATTTTTAATGTGCTTATTTCTAACATCTTGTGTAGATATTGATAATCTTCCAATTGGTTGTAAGCAGGATTATTACGGTAATGTAAAACCACAAGCTTATGGACCCGCAAAATGGGTTTCTGATGAGCCTAATATGTGGTTTGAAGTTACAACGCCGCCTGATGATAATTCGCCTTTTGATGTACCATTACATGGAGAAATGGTTTTAGATGACAAGATTGTTAAAATTGCTGTATTTTTTAATCCGGCAAATTCAATAGATATCGCTATTGAAAAAGGAAAAGATCAATACGAAGGATCATTATTAGGATTGTGTAAATTTGGTTCTGAAAAACTTCGTGTAAAAGTTTACAAAGATAGGGATGAACTTTTTAATGGTAAGTACAGGAAGATAACTTTTGTTAGGAATGAATTAACTGATTCCTAAATATTCACAAAATGATAATTGCTGATTAAACGAAAGGAGGGGAATGGTCTATGCGCAAATGTATTCGTTGCGGTGCAGAAATGGAAGAAAACTATATAATCACTTCCGGCTATGGGATTGTTATACGCCCCAAAAAGGGCCGCACCGCCGTAAAACCAGCAGTGGCAGTATGCCCACAGTGTGGAGAGGCTTCAATTTATGTGGAAGAACCTGAAAAGCTGATCGGGAATGGTAAGTAGAATAGGTGATGTTATGAAAGCAATATTAACAAGTAGTCTTGGCGGTTTTTCTAAAATAAATGGTATCAGGATGCCGAAGCCTATATCTCAAAATAACGGGTTGCTGGATAGGATTAAAGAAATCTGGACAGAGAATGCAAGCGTGCTGCTTATCTGTGGAGACCCGATTAAATATGCGAAAAATGATAATATTTGTGCCTGCTTTAGGAAGTCGTTTCCTATGAGTGGGCTTAACATTTCTTATATTGACATATGCGATAACAGAAACCCGGAAGTCATTGATAATTTGGAAAAAATTGATGTGCTGATTTTTACGGGTGGTCATGTGCCTACACAAAACAAATTCATGAAAAGACTTCAGCTGAAAGAGCATTTATCGGACTACAAAGGAATTATAATCGCATGGAGCGCCGGTTCTATGAATTGTGCAGATGTGGTCTATGCCGGTCCGGAGTTAGAGGGAGAGGCTGTTGATCCGCTTTATGAGCGTTGGGTCACTGGCCTTGGAATAACAGACATAAATATTTTCCCGCATATGCAAAGTCTAAAAGACGCCTACTTAGACGGTATGCGCCTGATTGAGGATATTACATTTGCCGATAGTGTTGTTCATGAAATAATTGCTTTGAATGATGGAAGTTATATCATGGTCGCTGATGGGAAAACAACATTATATGGAGAGGCATATATTATTAAGGACAGACAGAAAACGCAAATCTGTAAGGATGGTCAGTTCATTTCTTTGTAAAAAGAATTGTTTGTCATGGTGTTTTCTTTGGTGACAGGATGGATCGTCAATATAGTAGTATAAACAGAAAAGGGCCTTAGTCAGTTCTGCACTTGGATTGACTGAGGCTCCAATTTTGTCTGTAAACTGTTCCCGGATAACATAAAATGTCCCCATTAATATTTATACTGAAATTGTAAAATCATTAATGGAAAAGTAAAGAAAGGTTATGGAGTATACAGAGTATATTAAAGAGGAACTGCTGTATCAGATTAAAACATTAAAACACAAAAAAATAACGCGAATGAATAAAATTAATCAAAAAAACATATATTATTAATAAAATATGCAAATAAATATTGCGTTTAGTAGAAAGTGGTGGTATGATATGTGCATGATAAAAAGGAAAGGGTGTATTATCATGAAGATACAAGCCGTATTGATAGATGGTTTTAAGAATCTATCTGATGTAAAAATAACTTTTGATAATATTACAGCATTGGTAGCACTTAATAATTTTGGCAAGTCCAATGTACTTTCTGGTATTGATTTTGGTTTGACTTTTATTAAGGCATCTATTGACGATAAGATGAATATGATGGCTAATTTAAATCTTGTTCCAATTAACCAGAATATGCAGGGAAGGAATTATAAGTTTGAGATAGAAGTGTTAACAGAGTATGCAGGACAAGAGCATCGTGTACAGTATGGATATGAGTTCGCATGGCAGTGTAATGATGATACAGTACCTGAGATTGTTCAGGAGTATTTGAGAGTTAAACCAGATGAAAAGGGACAGAAATATACACAGATTATTAATAGAACGAAAGAGGTAGCATTTTATAAGAGTTCTGCGACAGGAAGATGTTCATCAAGTATTAAGGTTGAACCAACTGAGTTGGTTGTAAATAAGCTTAGAGCTTATGACGAACTCTACTATGCAGAAATAATTAAGAAACTCAACGGTATAAAAATTTATATGGAAAACAATTTGGATGCAAAGAGTTTTTATCAACCAGATCCGATTATTCGAAAAGGTTTTGAAAATGAGATGATAAATGCTGATAATCTGCCACGAATTATCTTTAATTTGAAAAAACAGTATCCGGACAAGTTTGAATTATTAAAAAACGTATATTTTCAGTTGTTTCCAGACATTGAGGATATTATTGTAAAGGATTTTAAAATTAATGAGTCGGAGAGAGACCAGTTCCCAGAAGATGTACCATTTATATTCACGAATATCATATATGTTTTATTTGTTAAGGATAAAAACTTAGTGAATCCAGTTAACTTTTCGATGATGTCAGATGGAGCAAAGAGAGTGTTTATGATATTGACTAAGATAATAGTATCTAATATCAGCAATATTTCATTGATAGCTATTGAGGAACCAGAGAATTCTGTACATCCTGGGCTGTTCCAAGCATATATACAAATTATCAGCCAGTTGTTAGATGATTGTAAGGTTATTATTACAAGTCATTCCCCGTATATTATCAGCTATTTAAATCCATCTTGGATTCATATTGGTATGAATAGAAAAGCAGGTGTGGCTGAGTTCTTTGCATTTAAAAAGTCAGGTCAGAAACGTTTGGAGAATGATGCAGCCAGGTTTAATATAAGTATGGGAGACTATCTGTTTTCAATGCTTGCAGATTCAGAGAGTAATATAGTTGATTATTTGGAGTGTGATGCTGATGAGTAAATGCCTTGTACTTTTTGTAGAGGGTGATACAGAGGTTGAATTTTACAAACAGGTCATTACAAATGCAAGGAAACTACACCCTGCGGGAAGATTCGATACAAATATTGAATATAAGAACGTTAAAGGTATAGGTGGCTTTAAAAGTATTGTTCTTAGAAAATTTACAAAAGAGATTAAACCGAAATATAAGAATGATTGTGAATTTACAATCGTACTATGCAGTGATACTGATGTATTTGAGTTTGCTTCTAAGCCACTGATAAAGTGGGATGAAGTAAAGAAAGAACTTATAGCTAGTGGAGCCAAAAACATTATACATGTGCAAGCGGATAGGTCGATTGAAGACTGGTTTTTATATGATATTGAGGGAATCTTGGGATTCTTAAGATTGGGTAAAAATACAAAAGTATCTGGAAAGAATGGATATGATAAGCTTCAGCGTTTGTACAAGCAAGCCAATAAAGTTTATTATAAGGGGATTCAAAGTAATGGCATGATAGGACGTTTAAATATTGAAAAGATTGCAGATGCCGTGAAAGACCAGCTAAATCCTTTATATAAGGCCCTTGGTGTAGATAAAACCACATGATGAACATAAACACTTGTTAAAACATATATTTTTTCCGAGGTTTTATATTTGCAGGAGTACAGGGAAAATGCTAAAATAAAGGTGACTCAATAATTCCGGATATGTAAGGATTCACGGATTCACATAATAAATATATCATGGGAGAGCGGAGCAGAATGTAGATCATTTATTTGAATACGATATGGAAAAACAGACTTCGACGATGTTGGAGAATGTCCATTGTGTGTACAATGATATTTACCTGATGGGAAATAGGAAACTATTATAACAGCCACTATGGAAATTTTGTAAATGTTTCCGAGTTGGAAAAGATGCGTTATAATCTCAAAGTGCGAAGCGATAAAAAATCTCCCAAATACCATATCGATTTAGTAGACGCGGACTTGAATAAAAAATATAAATATACATACACATTAAAATCAGAAATAGGTTACGATGTTTCTGCCGCTACTCAGATTGCGGAGAATCAGGTGTTGCTGTTGGTGAAAAAAGATTTGGGGTATGATTCTAAAATAGATTACAAAAACCTGTTTTATGTCATAGATTATACTGAAAATTCGTGCAAAAGAGTCAAATCGCCGTTTCCTAAAATGCTCTACGTTGATAATTATATCACAGCAGATGATGGAAGGAGTTATTATGTATCAGGGCAGACAAAAGACGACAGGTCAGGGCTTTTCTTCTATGATTGTTCCCAAAATACTGTAGAGCCGATATTGCTGGACGATTGGGAAAGAGAGGATCATATCGTAAATTTCAATTTAGTGAAGCAGTAAGTTAGTAGGGAACATTCTTATAGAGCATGAAATTAATAAAAAAGGACTAATATCCTGATAATCCTTTTTTCCTATATACATGCATCACTATCAGACCGGTTACTAAAATGCCCTCAGATAAAACCAGCGATACAATAATACTCCAGCTCATGCAGGAAATACTAAGCCCGAAAATTCGATATAACTCATTCCCTGTGTAAAAATACCAAAAATCCGTCATTTTCACAGGCATAAAATTTGTAAACCAATGATTTATAGGATAAAGGTATATTTGGTTAAAAATCACAAGCATCACCATAAAAATTGCTATAATTGCTCCACTCGCCAAAATGTTCTTTATAAGAATCGTAACCATCAACACCATGCTGACCATAAAAATCAGTACTACATAGCCCCGGAACAAATTCCATAAAAATTGCTGTAAATAGCTTATGTTATAAAGAGAAAAAAACGTCCTTGCATTGCTTTGAATCAACTGATTTGCACCATCAAAGCCAAAAGGCAACATGATTATAACAAAATAAACCACCATGCTACATGCATAAAGAACAGTTGCCGTCAAATAAGCCGCTATAATCCTTGCCCTGTCAAGCTGACGTTTTCCGTATTTGCTGGAACGCACCATTTCCTCCATCTTTATCGCCGGATCACGTCCAAACAGTTGAAGTAACGGAACCGATATAACGATGACAAGCAGAAAAACAAAATTCCCCATCGTTTCTTCAAGAGCCTTCCAACCCTCGGCATATCCCATAGATAAAGTTGATAAAGATTTTGCTTTGTCCATAAAATTTACTATTTCCTCATCCGTATAATCATTGTTTACATCCGATACAAGATTCTCATGGATAGTATCTGCCCTTGTCTGAAAAAACTGTTCCATTTCATCAGCCGATAATTCCTCCAAAGATTTTCCATAATTTGCAGTTACCAGTTCCATAATATTCTCGCCATTCACATAACCATATCGGTTTGCATCCTCCCGCAAGTCTTCCATGGACTCCTTATCCAGATAAAGCCCTTCAGAGGCCTTTCGTGCCTCTGACAGGTTATCTTTCCATGTAATCCCCTGCTCATCCAAATTATATCTTACCAGATTTCTATGGCTGTAATAAATGGAAAAAACAAGGATAAATGCTACAAATCCAGCAAAAACCATCCTGCCCATCATCCGCTTACACTCTAATAGTATTATTTTCATCCAATCACCACCATTGATACAATGTTAATACCTACGTTTACCGAAGCCGGAATATACGGATGCCAAAATATCCGATGCTTTCAAAGAAAAACGTGACAAGACATTCCCGCTGGCAGCATATTTTTTGTAAGACAGTCTCATTCCCACATAAAGGACTGCCACATACAACACAGCTATAACAGAAACCGCAACAAAATAAGGCACTGCAACATTTCCGACAAACTGGTACAGCATGATAAGACTGTCATCTTCAAAGTACATAGGACTAAGCAACTCTTTAATACCATACAGCCCATCTGCACTTGCTGTCTGCTTGATTAATAGTACTGCTATGACGGAAAAGACCGCAGCGAGCTTTATATTTTTGAATTTTATTGAAAACAGCATGACGATATTCCCGATGACAAGCACTCCCAGCAAACCGCCAAAAAACATGATGAGCAGTCCATCTCCAAGCGTTATGTTGTGCAAACAATAAGTCCAAAGCATCTGAGCCGATAAATTCCAACCGTCCAAAGTACCAATCGCTCCGTTTATAATAATCTGGACAGCCAGATAGATCAGATACACGCTTGCTGCAAACAGATTTCCCGCAATCAATCGTGCGTTCAGGTTTCTTTTTCTTCCATATTTAGATGAAAGAGTCAGCTCTGTGACACCGCCGGGATTATTTTTTGAAAATAATTCTGCCAATGCAAATGCCAGCACAAAAAATACCAGACTGTAATCCATGATAAACCACGACCTGAGATTACACAGACCCTGACAATATCCAGTAAGAAAGGGTGTTTTTACGCTGTCTGCCTTTTTATTCAGCACAGACAGCTGTTCCTTAGAATACCCCGAATACATATACTCAGCATCTTGTGCCAGTTCTTCTTTCATCGCTTCCTTATACGCTGTATAAAAACTATTTTCAGACTTAAGAAAATCGTAATCAAGGCCAACCTTTTCATTTCCATTTGACATATATGGACCAAAATAAGCGTAATTGATACAGTAATTTGGAACATCATACTTCATCATACCGCCAGTTCCCAAAAAACCCTTGTGTTCTGCTAAATATTCCTTTTCAAAGCTGTTATTGTAGCCGGTTATCAGTTTCTGTATATACTCCCCATCCATTGCTCCTTCTAAATCCTTCGATGCCTCCTTAAGCGCCCGGTAAGACGCAAGCCCCTCTACAATTTCCCCATTACTGTCTATTGACCGGTACTGCCAGTTCAGATAAACAAAAACATGGAGAATTGCCACAATACACATGGCTATGACCGCCGTGGCGGAAACCTTATTCCACAACTTCCGGTATTCCATCCATATTTGCCTTTTCATCTATTATCACCTCCATCGTTTTTTTCTGTTTTATAACTGCTGCCATGATACAGAACACTCCAATCAGAGCCCTTTCCTTCCCTGACAAGAATCAGATACTGCCATGTTCCATGATCGTTATATTCACAGAGGAATATATTGTCTGCATCATACCCGTTTGCAACTCCTTTATCCTCATCCTCATAAATGGCTGTCATTCTTGGATCAATGCACTCCCATGTTTCGCTTTCCAATTCCAGTGTCTTTTCAACATAATTATCCGCCACTTCGTATGCCTCATTCAATTCCCTTGCGTCAAATCTAACTGTATAACTGTTGCTGCTACCAATACCATACTTATACTTTTCCTCATTTGGATCCTGCGCTAGCTGAAATTTTCCATCGGACGATTCACCCTTTTCCCTTTCAGCCCGGTATGCAGCCATTTCTTTTTCGAGTTCCTCTGCTGTCGGTGTAGACTGTGGCTGCGATTGTGTCGGGCTATTTTTGTTTTCTTCCGGATTTGTATTGTTCTGGTTCTCCTTCTTTCCTGTATGATACCCGCTATTGTCTTCATTTTCAGAAACAGACCCATTTGCTCCATCATTTATCGCATTGCCTCTGGAACTGCATCCTGCCATAAATACCAGAATAAACATTACTGCCGCAATTAACTTTATATATTTTTTCATCTCATTGCACTCCTTTTTGTTTCCTGCTAACATATATATAATAATCTTCCAAAGTAGGGATTACAGACTTACACTGGGAGTCCGGAAGTGCTTCGCCCACAAAACGGATCCGAACCTCTTTTCCTGCTTGTTTGATATGAATGACTGCTTTCTCTTTATTTATGTCATTCATCCTGTCCTGCGTCACAGTCGCCTCCCATACCTTTCCCGCCACGCCTTCAACCATTGTATCAATATTGCCGGTTTCCGTAATCTTACCATTATTAATAATAATAAGTCGGTTCGCAATGGCCTCGATATCCGATACAATATGTGTTGAGAGCAGGATAATTTTCTCCTTTGCCATATTGCTGAGTATATTAGAGAACCGTATTCTTTCTGTGGGGTCAAGCCCGGCTGTCGGTTCATCCAGTATCAGAATTTGAGGATCATTAAGTATCGCCTGTGCAATGCCAATTCTTCTTTTCATTCCTCCTGAAAAAGTCCGCACTTTCTTGTTTGCGACATCGGACAGATTGACAAATTCCAGTACTTCTGGTATTTTTATTTTCAATTCGTCTTTGGGAATTCCTTTCAGTGTTCCCATATAATTTAGAAAACCGATTGCCGTAAAACCAGGATATACACTATAATCCTGTGGCATATATCCGATTAAGTCACGATAATCCTCATTCATCTCCGTAATATTTTTCCCCTTATACAAAACACTGCCACTTGTCGGGAAATCTACCGTAGTGAGAATTCTCATAAGTGTACTTTTTCCTGCGCCGTTTTCGCCCAAAAGTCCATATACTCCCTGTTCCAGCTTAAAATTTATATCTTTTAATGCTTCTTTTTTTCGATAAGACTTGCACAGGTGTTCTGCCTGCAATTCTATTCCTGACACCATTCCTTTACCTCCATACTCTATTTACCATCAAAAAACACTCTGATAGTATATTTATACTGTATCAAGGTGTTGTAACCTACCTTTGGTAAAGTTGTGCCTAAGTTGTAATTTTTTACTTTATACTCAAATTTCAAACAGACTTGTAAAATAAGTTATTATTTAGTATAATTTGTAAGAAAAAATGAAATAACCCGTAAAATTTTCAATATAAAAGCTAGAAATATATTTAAATAAACGGAAAAGTTAAAGGAGGAATTTTTATATATGAAACGTATTACTATTGTGCTGACAATCATCCTTTTTTGCTTATCGCTGTCGGGCTGTTCAAAACGTGCGGACGGAGAACAAAGTGTTAGGACGGCGCCGGATTTTAAGCCGCTGAATTCAATCGAGGACGGGCGCAAAAATGTATACCTCATAGTAAAAAACCTCGAAAGCAACTATTGGACTGTCATGATAGAAGGGGCAAAAGACGGAGGAGATGACTTTGACTGCAACGTCTATTACAGCGGAAGCTATGTCGAGTCGGACTGGGAAGAACAGTCTCGCCTGCTCGATGACGCCGTGGCCGCAGGAGCGGACGCCATACTGCTTGCGCCGGATGATTCGGTCCGGCTCTCGGAAAAAATTGATGAAACTTATCAAAAAGGCATACCGATAATATTGCTTGACACAATTGCCAATACTGACAACTACGATGTCTGCTACATGACCGATAACCTTGTTGCGGGGCAGCAGGCAGCAGAGGAGATGATTGCCCAGCTGAAAAAAGGCGGCGTGGCGGACAGCGACAGCATACAGGTCGGTCTGCAGCTCGGCGCGGTTTCCTCGCAGACGATAAGTGAACGGCTCGCCGGATTTTTCAAGTACTGGAGTAGCAATGCACCAAAAACATGGGAGATTATTTCGGATATCAAATGCAATGACGGCGTTTTGGAGAAGGCTGTTGAGTGCGCAGAGGATTTGCTGGAATATCCCAGGCTAAGAGGAGTATTCGGCACGAATAACTGTTCAACATGCGGATTTGCCAAAGTTATCAAGGAGCGTGAGCGCAAGGACATCGTTGTGGTAGGTTTTGATTATTCTGAAGATATTGCCGAGCTTATTAACGGCGATTATATGGCGGCTACAATCCTTCAAAGGCAGTATTATATGAGCCATACCGGCATTGAAACTGCCATGAAAATAATAAATGGAGAAAATACAGATGTAAAATTTGTAGACATGGGAGTAGTAGTCGTTAATAAGGATACTATGAATCAGGCAGAAGTAAAAGAAACGCTTCTGCATAATTGAGGTGGATTATGAATAAGAAAAAGAATGTGATTTTACCAAACGAGCTGGGCAAAAAATTTTCATTTATCAGAATGTTGATTATCTATCTTGCAATATGCGGCATTGGAGTAATCGTGCTTCTCATCAGCTTTAACGGGCTGATTCGCAGCCAGGATAAGAAGCTTACGAAAGATATCTGCAGTCTTGTGACGGAAAAAATAAACAGCTCGATTAGCTATATGACCAGCTCGGCCGTGAATATGGCCGCAAGCTTATCCGCCCAAAATTATTCCGATCTTCAGGAGCTGTACGATACAATGTCGCAGGACAGCGGAGGCAGCGGCTATATAAGCATTGGATTTATTGATGAAGAAAATAATATCTATGCTTCCCCGACTGAACTTAGTGAATTTGAAAAATGGAATCTGCTGGATACGGCAAAACTCGCCGATCCGGTCTCTATATCAGCGCCATACCGTTCAGGAAGAACCGGTCAGCCTGTATTTACGCTGTTTGTGAATTACACTTATGGCAGCGGCAAAAACGGTTATCTGTTTCTTACATATCCGCTTGAGGAAATTCAGCGTATGGCCTATACCGAATCTTTGACCGGGGATACGGAAATATGGCTTATGGAAGCGTCTTCCGACAACATTATACAGTGCGCCGGTTCTAACAAATATTTCATCGGCGTCTGGGATAACGCACTGCTTTCTCTCAGAAAGCCGATAAATGACAGATACCAGAAAACTTATGCCGCATGGAAGGACAAGATGAGCGCTGGCGAAGAAACCGCCGCCATTACCTATAAGATCGGCAGCGAAACCTATACTCAGGTCTGCTCTAAAATCGACTTCATGTACGGCTGGTATGTTGTGGTCAGAATTCCGAGCAGATCGCTTTCCTCGGCAATACAGCAATTCCGGATCAGTATTTTTATATTCCTGGGAATCCTGTTTATCGCGACGGTCATCATGTTTATTGTATCCCATAGAGGCGAGGCGAAGGAGAAAAAGGTGCTTGAAAACCTTTCTATCCAAGATCCGCTTACGTCCGCCCTGAACCGGAGGGCATTTGATTTTACGGCCGGCCAGTATCTTGGATACTTAGGGAAGACGCTCAAAAACGAAGCGTCGCTGCTGTTTATCGATATTGATTATTTCAAACACGTCAACGACCGGTTCGGTCATGAAGCGGGCGACAAGATATTGAAAGAATTTTCCGCTGCGCTTAGGGAAATCTTTGGCGATGATGGGTATGTATCAAGGTACGGCGGAGACGAGTTTGTCGTTCTTGTCCAGAATGGGGATAAAGACGCCATAAACGAGCAGCTTGAGCTGCTGAAGAAAAAGGCGGCTGAGGTCATGCCATGCGACACTGCAGAGGAATGTGGTGATTTTGTCCTCACATTCAGCTGTGGAGCAGCCGTATTCCCTACCGATGCGTCCGACCTCAAAAGTCTTCAGGCGAGCGCAGACAACGCATTGTATATCGTGAAGGAAAATGGGCGTAACGGATTTGGCTGGTATGAAAAAGAAGAGTAGTCGATGACAGTAAATATTATATTTTTAACGTAACAATAGTATGAAATTCCATATTATTATCATCATAGTATACATTTAAAGAGTATATAAATACAAGGTTATGGCATGAAAAGACATATTAATGATTTCAATGATTTAGGTAGTGGTAAATACAGATTGTGCATATACACATCTTACGGGACAATATATTCGGAGAAATGGGGTTAGGGATGATAAGATTGTTTAAAATAGGTATTACATTCCTGAAAAAAAGTAAAATGCTCACATTTTCAGCCTTTCTAAGTATTTTCTTTGCATGTTTTCTTAGCATCAGCATGTCCCAATTATCCTTTTGTGCAGAAAATTCATACAGAAATAGTGTCCGTGTGGAAAATGATGATAATGTCTATGTAGAGAATGATGAAAGAGAAGAAAAACTGTTATTTATATTTCAAACACTTCTGCGTGTTTTGTTTGTTATTGTTATTTGTATAAGCGCGCTGCTTATTGTCAGTGTTTTTAAGGAATATATGCGAAAATATTTGCATGACATGGCTATTATTCGTACTATTGGCGGGAAAAATGCGCAGATTGTCTGGATTTTTGCTGCTATGTCTTTTGTAGTTAGTCTTTGTGGATGTATGGCAGGAGTGTTGGTTAGTGTTTTGTTTAATGATATTTTGCTTAATTATTTGAATAACCAAATTCATATGTTTTCAGGGAGTGTGGTACTAGATTGGAGAACGCTTCTTGTTGTAACAGCCGTTGTTTTTGTGTTTTTTAATGTATTTGTAATAATGTATTTTTCAATTAGGCAGAGAGTATTACCAATGCAATTATTAATAAGAAGACCTTTTGGAGCAAGGCGAAATAGAAAAAATTTTTTGTTTCTGCGCCGTTTTGTTGGAGTGGAAAACTATTTGGGAATGAAACTTTTGATTCCAAAGTGCGGACAGAATTTTCTTATTATTATGATTATAACGTTGATTACAGCATTGTCATATATCGGGCAGGGAACAATGCAGTTATTATTGGAAAATCAGTATTATATATGGAAGGATGAGATGCAGGATGGCGATGCCCGTGCAGAATGGCAATTTGATTCCTGGGAGGATTCTATGTTAAGCAGGACAGAGCAGGTGTCAAAGCAGCTTAATGAAGGAGCTCTGGAGTGCCAAATGCTTTTAGGGCGCTTTGAACAGTATTTGAGGAGTATGGATGGAGGAGAAATAACCGGTTTCTTTGTAACGGATATTTGCAGTTTTATGGAGCGTTTTAAGGGAAGACGGATGGAATGTTGGGAGGATATACCTGTCGACCAAAGACTTATTATGACGGAGGATACAGCTAAGGATACAGGATATCAGCTGGGAGATACCATTACCCTGGATGCTGATTGGCTGAATGGGTCAAAAGAATTTACGGTTGTGGAAATTGTTACACTGGATCAATTGCAAAGTTCGTATATGAGAGGTAGTGTTATTATTGAAACAGGAAATATTTCTTGTTTGGATGTATCGGGAAAAGAGTGGGTAGCGCCGACTGAAGCAGTGTTTTATATAAAGGGCGATGAGAAAAAATTAGATTCGCTTTTAAAACTGATTTCACAGAAAAACTCAGGATTTACATATGAAATATATGAACAGATTGCAGCTGAAGCAGAAATGATACAAACACAAAGAATAGTAATGATGAAGCTGATTTTATTTTTTCTGATGTTAATAGCAGGACTTGGATGGGTCAATTCTGCCAGAGGAATGTTGATTGCCAGAAAGCAGGATTATCAGGTGCTGCGGTTGCTTGGCAGCACAGAGAAACAGGTGCGTAAGATTGTATGGGTTCAGGTCATAGGATATATGTTGGCAGGAATCCTATTAGGACTAGGAATAGGAAGCGTATGCGTTTATCTGCTTTGCCACTCGGTGGTTGATGAAAATATGGCGATTCCTTTATACTGGCGGAGTATTGTTTGGATTGCATTGTATTTATGCTCATTGTCTTTGATGTTAATTACAACGATTAAAAAAGTCAGTAGACTTACGGTAGGAGGTAAGTTGAAGAAAGCACCCTAAATATGTATAATTGAAGGCAAAGAAATCTGATAGAGATGAAAAAATAAGTGCAAGGATTCAAAGAATTAAAATTTTTAAACTAAGGTTTTGTAAATGAGTAAGAGGTAAGATGGATATGATATATAGTGATTTGTGACAACAGTGTTGACACAAGTTTGAAAGGTGGTAGATTTTGGTGAAAAGTGAAATATCAGTGGTAGGCAAGCTTATCCAGATTATTAGCCAATCAAGACAAAATGCTCTGAAAAAGGTTAATGAAGAACTGATTCAGATGTACTGGAAGGTAGGAGAATACTTGAGTACAGAATCTATAAAGACATCATTTGGAGATGCTTATATAGATACAGTGGTAGAAGAAATCCAAAATGCATTTCCTGGTATTAAGGGATTTAACAGGCGTGGTCTGTATCGTATGAAGAAATTTTATGAAACGTATGTAGATGATGAATTTGTGACAACATTGTTGTCACAAATAAGCTGGTCTAATCATCTTGCAATAATTTCCAAGGCAAAAACACCTGAAGAACGTCATTTTTATATAACTCTTTGTATAAAAGAAAATTATTCAGCACGAGAATTAGCACGTCAGATAGATAGTGGATATTATGAAAGATATATGTTGTCCAAGGAAAAAATATTACCTGAGCCGATAAAGGGATTAAAAGAAAATCCGTTTTTGGATTCTTATGTGATAGAATTTTTGAATTTGCCATCTAATTTCAAGGAGCGTGATTTAAGAAAAGGCCTGATTAGAAATATGAAGGATTTTATTCTGGAGGTTGGCAGGGATTTTACGTTCATTGATGAAGAATTCAGAGTTCAGGTTGGCAATGAAGATTACAAAATTGACCTGCTTTTCTTTCACCGGGGATTGCAGTGCCTTGTGGCATTTGAATTGAAAATTGGCAAATTTAAGCCAGAGTATATATCGAAAATGGATTTCTATTTGGAAGCTCTTGATCGCCAGAAGAAAAAAGAAAATGAAAATCCAAGTGTTGGAATGATATTATGCGCATCTAAAGATGATGAAGTCGTTGAGTATGCTATGAGCAGAACGTTGTCTCCAATGATGGTTGCAGAGTATCAACTTCAATTGCCGGATAAAAAAGTACTGCAGAAGAAATTGCAGGAACTGATTAATATGCCTTTATTAGAGGATGACATATCTAAGTAAGATAAGTATTAGATACTTTGGAGAAGGACTTGTATAATAAAGAAAAAATTAGGTGTCATGTATTATAGGGGAGGAGAAAGTTAAATGAACGAAATTATTAGAATGGAGAATATCCATAAGTTCTACGAAAATGGGAAAGAGTCTTTGGAAGCCTTAAAAGGTGTTTCTTTTACGCTTAATCAGGGTGAAATCCTTGCAATTATGGGGAGCAGCGGTTCGGGAAAAAGCACGCTTCTTAATATTATAGGCGCAATGGATTCGGCAAGCGGGGGAGAAATATACTTAAACGGGAAACTGGAAAAAGACTATGGAACTGAGCCAAAAGCTACCAGGATACGCTCAGAAAACATAGGTTTTATTTTCCAGTCCTTTAATTTAATACATGATTTTACTGTTATGGAAAATGTATCGCTGCCGCTTATATTATCAGGAGAAAAAAGCAGTGAGATAAGAAAACGTACAAAAGAGATGCTGGCAATGGTTGGCTTGTCAGAAAAAGAAAAAAATCCGGTAACTGATTTGTCAGGAGGTCAAAAACAGCGTGTGGCAATCGCAAGAGCGCTTATTAATAATCCAAAGATTCTTTTAGCAGACGAGCCGACCGGTAATCTTGACTGTAATACAGCTTGTGAAATAATGGAACTCATACTGGATTTAAAAGAAAAGAACGGACAGAGTATTATTCTGGTGACACACGACCCTGTTATCGCAGGTTATGCAGACAGGATATTATTTTTGCAGGATGGTTTAATATATGGGGAATATAAAAATAAGGCCGGCGCAGGAAATGTAGATGAAATTTTAGCAAAATTCAGAGAATCCCAGAAAAACTCCCGCGGGGAAATGGGGGTTTAGGTATGATAAGATTGTTTAAAATGGGCATTACATTCCTGAAAAACAGTAAAATGCTCACATTTTCAGCCTTTCTAAGTATTTTCTTTGCGTGTTTTCTAAGCATAAGCATGTTTCAGTTATCAAAGAGTGCAGAAAAATCATATGTGAATAGTATTTTGGAAGAATACGGCGATTATCAGATAGGCGTTTCTAAAAATAACGGTGAAACATTTACAGACGAAGAGACCGGCTATATAAAAAACAGCGATGGTATAACAAATGTTTCATCGGGATATTATGTTTCGGATTTTGACGGTATTTATATGGTAGGCGTTGTGGATGACAATGTAAATAAAAGCCGGTATAAATATACTTATCCGGTAAAGGAAAAAGAGATTGTAATCAACTCATATCTTGGTGAAAAGTATGGTAAAAATAAAGATGATATATTATCTCTGCGCGGAAATGAATATATGGTAAAAGAGGTCATTTCGGCAGATTCTTTCACTATGAGTAAAGTTCCGCTTATTATCATGGATATATCTGAACTTCATAAATTATTAGGGGATACGGATATATTGCAGATTAATTACGTTCTTTTGCAGTGTGACGGTAATAAAGACCAGTCGGCTGTTTCAGAAAAGCTTAAAAATTATAGCGGTGATTTTCTTGTTTCAACTGTCGGGCAGGATGAAGATATGCAAAAACTGGTTATTATCTTTAAAGGAATGTTAAAAGTTCTGTTTGTTATTGTCATTATAATAAGCGGACTGTTTGTTGCAAGTATTTTTTATGAATATATGAGAAAGTACCGCAGAGACATGGCGGTAATAAGAACAATCGGCGGAAGGATAAAGCAGGTAAACATGATTTTTATATCAATGTCCCTTACGGTAAGTTTTTTGGGATGCATTGCGGGAGCGTTAGCCTGTATACTATTAGACGGCTTGTTATTAAATATGCTTAATGAAAAAATAAATCTATTTCCGGGCAGGGTCTATATTGACCCTGCAGTGCTTATACAGATGACGGCAGCAGTTTTTGTTTTATTTAATTTATTTGTCATGATATTTTTTGTCGCAAGGCAGAAGGTGCTGCCGATACAGATATTTCGGGAAACTGATACAGGGCTCAGAAAGAAGAAAAACAGGCTTCGTTTTTTGGAAGCGCGCAGATTAATCGGAACAGACTGTTATATCGGCATAAAGCTGCTTATGCCAAAATTCTGGCAGAATTTTATGTTTATATTTATAATTGCGCTGATAACTGCATTATCATATACTGGACAGAGTTCAATGAAGCTTTTAACTGAAAATAATTATAGTTATTACAGGAGTTTGACGAAAGGCTTTGATGCATATGGAAACATAATTATGGAAAAAGAGCCGGTTCCTGAAGATATTATTGAAATTGCGGAACAGATTAAAGAAAATCAGGTACAATGCTGTATGATAACAGGGGAGTTTTATGAAGATGAAGAAACAGAAATATCAGACGATGATATAGCAGGATTTTTTGCGGCTGATACCGATTTGCTTATGTCCGGATTTAAAGGGGAATATCTGGATGGCTGGAAGGATATCCCGATAGAAGAGAGAATGGTAGTTACAGATAAAACGGCAGAGTATATGGGATATGGGCTTGGCGATAAGGTGAAGATTAATACATCCTGGTTAGGCGGAGAAAAGGAATTGATTGTGGCCGGTATAATAAAAGGTGATGTATGGATGGGAGAAACAGACGGCATTATCGTCGATATCGGAAATGTTATCTATACTGAAGAAAAACCGGAAGGAAGTTATTTTGCGGGCACGGGATATTTTTATATGAACGGCGATAAAAAGCAGCTTGAAGATACAATAAATCAGATGGAAAGTAAGTACGGGGATTTTAAGGGGCTGGTATTTGAGCAGATTATAGAGGAAGGAAATACTATAAGTATGCAGAGGCTGGCTATGATTAAGATAGTAATGATTGTTCTGACTATTGTGGCGGGAATAGGCTGGCTTAATTCAGCAAAGGGGCTTTTGCTTGCAAGAGAAAATGAATACAAAGCGCTTCGTATGCTTGGGGCCACGCAAAAAAGAGTAAAGAGGATAAGCTGGATACAGGTGATAAGTTATATATTCTCCGGAATAATAATGGGTATAATAATCGGGCTTATTTCCGTATATCTGATATGGAAAAGTAATGTAAATGAGAATGTAACGATTTTAGTATATTGGGATAATATAGCAGGTATAGTGCTGTTTTTGCTGGGAATATCATTGTTATTAAAGCCGACTGTAAATAAGCTTGCCGGGTTAAATAACAGATGATTGTTTTTTGCCTAAATACGATAAGGATTGCAATAAGGAAAATGCACAAATGTACATTGATGTTTTTGTTAAAAATGTACATTGATATGTATTGATTTATTTTGTATAATATCAGAAATTGGAGGAAGTGCGAAAAATGGATTTAAAAACAAGCGAGGCGCAGAGAAAAGCAAGCATAAAATGGCAAAAAGAAAATTATGTAAGAATACCGCTAGATGTTAGGCCGGAGGAAAAAGAAAGAATAAAAGAGGCTGCAAAAAGGGAGAATATGACGGTAGGCGGATATATTAAAGAAGCCATAGCAGAAAAGATAGAAAGGGAGGGCAAACAATGAGCAGCAAAGAACTTGCAATACAATTAATTGAAAAAATACCGGAATCAAAGATGCATTACATTATAGGTATATTGGAGGGCGCGGCAATTCCGGAAATTGAAACAGTAGAGCCAGACGAATGGGATATGGCTATGATCGCAGAAGCGGAAAGAGAAAACGACGGAACGGGAATAACTGTTGAAGATTTGGCGGATGAACTGGGGGTAGAACTTTGAAAAAATATAAAATTATTTTTGAGAAGGCTGCAGAAAAATTTTTGAGAAAACAGGATAAGCCAACGCAAGGCAGACTTTTAAAGGCTATTTATAAACTTCCGGAAGGAACAGATATAAAACGTCTACAGGGATACAATGATTTGTATCGTGTCAGAGTTGGGAATATTAGGGTTATATATAGTATCCACGAAGATATTAAAATCATATACATAGAAAATATAGATAATCGTGGAGATGTATACAAGAGAAATTGAATATTTTAATAATTATGCAACAAAAGCTGTCAATACTTCATGTTATTTTGCCAACTACAGTGATGTATGATACCATAATATATAATAGTTAAAAATAACATAGTTGTTAATAGAATAATTATGTTAAAAGGGAGATTTATTATGAAAGTGATTAGGGTAATAGGAGAGATTATCTGTTGGATATTGGTGGTATATTTTCTGATTGCGGAGTGTTTTGGCTCGTATGGTATTACTAAATACTATGTAATTGGGATAATACCTATATTACTAACTTGTCCGGTACTGATAAAATTCGTACTGAAAAAATTAAATGTTAAGCACACCTCGGCGGTAAGAGTAGTATTAATACTAATCTGTTTAATGATAAATTATTATACGGTTACCAATGCTTATCGCGATAAAGTCGTTAAAGTTACATACGATGCCGTAATTAATGAGATGGGAGAAAAATATCTGGAATATGATAATATTTTATATGATCCTGTGAAAAGAGAGTGTATTAAGATTTGTTTTCAATGAAACTTGCGTAATCAGTTGAAAAAGAGCCCAATGTATGATAAGATATGTGCGTTGTGTCAGGCTCTTTTTTTAATGCCTGAAACACCTTAAAAATAAGGAGGAACATAGAAAAATGAAACTAGGAATCGTGGGTTTGCCAAACGTAGGTAAAAGTACACTTTTTAATTCGCTTACTAAAGCAGGAGCAGAATCGGCTAACTATCCATTCTGTACAATAGACCCTAATATAGGAGTTGTGGCAGTGCCTGATGAAAGGCTTGCCGTGCTTACCAAAATGCACAACTCAGCCAAAACGGTGCCTGCTGTAATAGAATTTGTAGATATAGCGGGGCTTGTAAAAGGGGCGTCAAAAGGTGAAGGACTTGGCAACCAGTTTTTATCAAATATACGTGAGGTAGACGCAGTTGTCCATGTTGTCAGATGCTTTGAGGACAGCAATATAGTTCATGTAGACGGTGATATTAATCCTTTAAGGGATATTGAAACAATTAATCTTGAGCTTATTTTTTCAGATATTGAAATAATAGAGAGAAAGATATCAAAAACTGTGCGTGGAGCTAAAAATGATAAAAAACTTGCAAAAGAACTTACATTCCTTGAAAGAATAAAAGAAGTTCTGGAGCAGGGCATCCTCGCAAAAAATATTGAAACAGATGATGAAGACGAAAAAGAGTGGTTTGACAGTTACAATCTGCTTACAGCCAAGCCTGTAATATATGCAGCCAATGTATCCGAGGACGAACTTACTGATGATGCCGCAGGTAATCCTATGGTGGAAGAAGTAAGAAAATATGCCAAAGAAGAAGGACAGGAAGTATTTGTAATCTGTGCCCAGATTGAGCAGGAGATAGCAGAGCTTGATGATGATGAGCGGAAAATGTTTTTGGAAGATTTGGGGCTTAAGGAATCAGGACTTGAAAAACTGATAAGGGCAAGTTATAGTCTGTTAGGGCTTATCAGTTATCTTACCTCAGGCGAGCAGGAGACGAGAGCATGGACAATAACGAAAGGAACCAAGGCTCCACAGGCTGCCGGCAAGATTCACACTGATTTTGAGCGGGGCTTCATAAGAGCAGAAGTAGTTTCATATGATGCGCTTATTGAGGCGGGAAGTATGCTTGCGGCAAAGGAAAAGGGCCTTGTACGTTCAGAGGGTAAAGAGTATGTCATGCAGGACGGGGATGTGGTATTGTTCCGTTTTAATGTTTAGTATACTACGCCAGAGGTGTTTTGAATGGAAAGCGAACAGGATTTTCTGGAATGTGAGAGAGGCAGGGTATTCTGTCTGCTTATGATGAGCGGCGGCTTACTTGGTGCTTTTACATATTTGATAAGAGGAAATGTTTTCTGTAATGCACAGACAGGTAATATTGTACTTATGGGAATGGCTCTTGGAAAAGGGGAATTTATACATGCGGCTTATTTCCTGATTCCAATTACAGCGTATGGGCTGGGAGCAGTTGTTTCCGAGATTTTGCCGGTATCCGTGAAAAAGGCAGGACTTCTCAGATGGGATACATTGTTGATTGGCTTTGAGATACTGGTAACGTTATTGCTTGGATTTCTGCCTGAAAATGCACCGTATCAGATTTCGCAGGTTGCAATTAATTTTATATGTTCAATGCAGTACAATACCTTCAGGCAGGCGGAGGGCGTTCCGATGGCAACAACTTTCTGCACCAACCATGTACGGCAGTTCGGAATACATTTTGCCAAATTTATACAAAAGAAAGACATATCTTATATCAAAAGAAGTTTTCAGCATGGTAAGATGCTGCTGATGTTTATAATTGGCGCTGTCATAGGTACTATTTTGTGCAGATATTTTTCAGGCAGGGCAATCTGGGGAGCGTCATTACTGCTTCTGATAGTATTTGTAGATTTGGTATATGCGGATTTGACAAAGGAAAAAGGAATGTTAGAACGTGTTCCAAGAGGACATTAATAAAAAATTTTTATTAAATTAAAAAAATAAAAACACAATATAAAGTATATGAAAGAGAAATGCAGCACTAGGTGTTGTATTTCTCTTCTTTTTAATCCCGGAAAGCTCGAATTTTCGGGATTTTTTTGTAAAATAGAGCTTGATTAATTCCCAAAAATATTCTAAAATAACATTATAAATGGTGGAATGTGGTGGAAAGTGGTTAAAAAATACTAAGATGTGGTGACTATGGCAAATATGTTTACAGGAGAGTATTCTCATTCGGTTGACAGTAAAGGAAGAGTTATAGTACCTGCGAAGTTCAGAGAAGCATTAGGCGAAAGTTTTGTGATTACGATGGGCTTTGACGGGTGTCTTTCTATGTACTCAAACGAAGAGTGGAATATATTTGTGGACAAGCTCAGGTCGCTGCCTGAAGCCCGTAAAGAGACGAGGCAGACATTAAGGTATTTCCTTGCAAGGGCTACTGTATGTGAAGTGGACAAGCAGGGAAGGGTTCTTATCCCTATAAAGCTCAGAGAACATGCGGCGCTTATAAAGGATGTTGTGTTTGTGGGTGTTTTATCAAAAGTGGAAATATGGAGTAAAGAGCGTTGGGATAGTAATGATATGGAAGATATGGATGAAATAGCAGAAAGGCTTTCCGAATTTGGAATTTCATTCTGATGAAAGCAGGTAGAAAATATTGGCGGATGATATAGAATGTGGATTTTATCATGTTTCGATTATGCTTAACGAGTGTATGGACAACCTTAATATTGTTCCGGACGGAGTATATGTAGACGGAACAATGGGAGGGGCAGGACATTCGTATCATATCGCAGAAAAGCTTTCAGAAAAAGGTCTGCTTATTGCAATAGACCAGGATGAAGATGCAATAGAAGCGGGCAAAATCAGACTCAGGGAATATGCGGACCGTATAAAAATTGTAAGAAGCAATTATTCGCATATGAAAGAAATAGTAAAATCTGCCGGATATAACGGCGTAGACGGAATACTGCTTGACCTTGGAGTATCCTCATATCAGCTTGACACACCCGAAAGGGGTTTTACATACCGTGATGAATCAGCGCCTCTTGACATGAGAATGGATAAACAGATGACGTTAACGGCAAAGGACATAGTAAACGGATATACGGAAAGCGAATTAAGAAGAGTAATAAAAGACTATGGAGAAGACAGATTTTATGCGGCGATAGCAAGACAGATAGTGCTGGCAAGAGAAAAAGAGCCGCTTGCTACCGCAGGAGATTTGGTAAAGGCAGTAAAGAAAGCATATCCGGCAAAGGAACTTAGAAAACCGGGACATCCGGCGAAGAAGACATTTCAGGCAATACGTATAGAACTTAATAATGAACTGAAAGTACTTGAAGACAATCTTAGGGATATGGTTAATCTTTTAAATGATAAAGGGCGGATATGTATAATAACATTTCATTCCTTAGAGGACAGAATAGTAAAGAATATATTCAGGGAATGTGAGAATCCATGTACATGCCCTCCGGATTTTCCGGTATGTGTATGCGGAAAGAAACCGCTTGGAAAGGTTATAAGCAGAAAACCGATAAATCCATCAGAAGCGGAACTTAATGATAACCCAAGGGCGCAGAGTGCCAGACTACGGGTGTTTGAAAGAAAAAAATAATTATATTTTTGCAAGGAGGCAGTTATGGCTGGCAATATGAGAAGATATTCTGAATATATAGACGGAAGCGCTGCAAGAAAATTAAGAGAACATTATAATTCTGATTCTTATACAATACAGGAAGAAGAAATCAGCTCCGAACAGAAGCAGCATATAAAGAGAAGAAAAAGGGTAAACATACTGTCTGTTATTGTTATGGCGGCTGCAATTATGGCAAGCATGTATCTTTGTATAAGCTATATAATGGCATATTCAGAAATAACAGGTACAAGTAAAGATATATCCAGGCTCAGAAGTGAAATATCAGAAACGCAGGCTTTCAATGAAGAAGCCTATAAAGAAATAGATGCGTCTTTGAATCTTGAGGATGTATATGAAAAGGCAACTAAAGAGTATGGTATGGTTCCGGCAGATAAAAGCCAGATATATACATATGACAATAAAAAAAGCGACAGAGTAATACAGTATTCTGACATACCTGAATGAAACAGGTTAATTAAAAAGGTGAGTTGGGAATGAGAAGAAAAAGACCGGTCAAAAAGTTCAGTTTGAAAATGAAAAAGACCCTTATAGCTGTAATGTTTGCAGTAGTTGTTATTTTCATAGGTCTTTTGTTTAGAGTATTCTATATTATAGAAACTGATAGTGATAAATATACCAAAAAAGTTTTATCCCAGCAGACTTATGTAAGCAGTAATCTTTTGTATAAAAGAGGAGAAATACGGGACAGAAATGGTACCGTAATGGCAATCAGCGTAAAAGTCTATGATCTTGTAATATCTCCAAAAACTCTTCTTGAAGACGAGGATAACAGGGAATTTTCCATTCAGACACTGGTTTCCTGCTTCGGAATTGACCGTACCGAACTTGAACAGGTTATTAATTCAAAGCCGGATTCACAATATTATGTAATAGCTGATAAAAAAGGAATGACCTCAGATGAAATAAGCAGTTTTGAGGAAGCAAGGGAAGCGGCAAAAGAGGCGGCCCGCAAAGACGACAGCTTACCGGTTGTTGTGGGAGCATGGCTCGAAGAGAGATATGCAAGACAATATCCTCTTGGGGCAACTGCCTGCAATGTTATCGGGTTTGTAGATGGTGAACAGGGAAATAACGGAATAGAGGAGTATTATAATTCAGAACTTACCGGAAGTTACGGAAGGGAATATGGATATTTTGATGCAGAGCTTAATCTGCAGAGAACGATAATGCCTGCAGTAGACGGCGATAATATTGTGTCTACAATAGATGCAAATGTTCAGAGAATTGTTGAAAAACAGATAAATAAACTAATGACTGATATGGGCGCTGAGAATATCGCGGTTATGATTATGGACCCCAATAATGGTGAAATTCTTGCAATGGCATCAGATACGCAGTATGACCTTAATAATCCGAGGAATCTGTCGTCAATGTTTACTGAAAGTGAAATAGAGAAGATGAGCGATTCGGAAAAGGCAACTGCATATAATGAACTGTGGAGAACTTTCAGTATAAGCCATACATATGAGCCGGGTTCAACTTTTAAGCCATTTATAGTTGCGGCGGCTCTTGACGAGGCAACGACCAATCCGAATACTACATATACCTGTAATGGTAAGATGCAGGTAGGGGAATATGAGATAGGCTGTGCCAATCGTATAGTACACGGGGCGGTAACACCAAAAACAATACTTACAGAATCATGTAACCTTGGAGTTATGCAGGTTGCCGCGGGACTTGGCAGGAAACAGTTTTACAGATATATGAATATATATGGTTTTGGAAACCGTACAGGCATAGATTTAAACAGGGAAGAGAAAGGAATAATTCATCCTGAAAGCGAGCTTAATACAGTTGAGATTGCAACAAGCAGTTTCGGACAGACACAGAATGTAACAATGGTACAGATGCTTTCAGCGTTCTGTTCGCTTATTAACGGCGGAAAATATTATGCTCCGCACGTTGTAAAGGAAATAATAAATGAGCAGAATGCGGTTGTAAAAAGTGTTGAAGGCGAGCTTGTAAAACAGACGATAACAGAGCATACAAGCAGCCTTATAAGAGATTATCTTAAAGAAACCGTAAAATCAGGTACAGCCGTACCTGCGCAGGTGCCGGGATATGATATAGGCGGAAAGACAGGTACAGCCGAAAAGCATGGCGCAGACCAGGAAGGAAACTACATAGTTTCATTTATAGGCTTTGCTCCTACGGATAATCCGCAGATTGCAATATATGTGCTTATTGACCAGCCTGCTGTTGATGACCAGGCCCATTCTACATATGCGACGCAGTTTGCATCCAAAATACTGAAAAAAGTACTTCCTTTCCTTGGAGTATACGGAGATAAAAAAAGTACAGAATAAGACTTGCTGCAGCTTAATACAATTAAATGACAATATTTTTTGGTGAAACAATAAACAATGTTGGCTGTTAGTCATTCAAGGGACAGAAATGTTAAGACATACCACAGGCAGGGAGCAATGTTTATTATAGTAATAATACTGGTTAGCTCGGTGTTTCTGTGTGGCAGGCTTGCGTATATTATGCTTTATAAGGCAGACCATTATGGAGTAATGGCAGAAAAACTTCATGAAAGGGAACGTGCCATAAAAGCAAAAAGAGGAGTACTTTATGACAGGAATGGAACAGTAATTGCCGGAAATGTGTCAGTTTCCACAATATCGGTAATCCACAGTCAGGTAAAAGAGCCTGAAAGAGTAATAAGTATACTGTCGTCTGAACTTGGAATAGATGAAGCAGAAGTAAGAAAAAAAGTAGAAAAAGTATCTTCGCGCGAAAAAATAAAGTCAAATGTTTCAAAAGAAATATCAGATAAAATAAGGGAATATAATCTTACAGGAGTTATGGTTGACGAAGATTACAAAAGGTATTATCCTTATTCTTCGCTTGCTTCGCATGTTATAGGTTTTACCGGAGCCGATAATCAGGGCATTATAGGCCTGGAGGTTACATATGATTCCTATCTTCAGGGAACCGATGGCGCGATTCTTACGCTTACTACCGCCGGAGGAATAGAAATTGAAAATGCGGCTGAAGACAGGCTCGAGCCGGTTCCCGGCAGCAGCATTATATTGTCTCTGGATGTTAATATACAGCAGTATGCTGAACAGGCTGCTCTTAAAATAATGGAGCAGAAATCAGCAAAATCGGTAAGTATAATAATGATGAATCCGGCTAATGGAGAAATATATGCAATGGTAAGTGTTCCTGAATTTGATTTGAATAACCCATTTAAGTTAAATACAGGGCAGGACATAGACGCATCGTCTGCAGAAGGTATGAAGCTGCTTAACAATATGTGGAGAAATCCATGTATAAGCGATACTTATGAACCGGGTTCAACCTTTAAAATAATTACGTCGGCGGCGGCTTTGGAAGAGGGTGTTGTAAGCCTTAATGATACTTTCAGCTGCCCAGGATATATAACGGTAGAGGATAGAAAAATAAGATGCCATAAGGCAGGAGGCCATGGAGGAGAGAATTTTGTCCAGGGAATAATGAATTCGTGTAACCCGGTATTTATAACCGTAGGCCTGCGCCTTGGCGTAGATAATTTTTATAAGTACCTTAACCGGTTTGAAGTGTTAAAAAAGACGGGTGTTGACCTTCCGGGTGAAGCGGCTACCATTATGCATAAAAAAGAAAATGTGGGCGCAGTGGAGCTTGCAACGGTTTCTTTTGGACAGTCATTTCAGATAACTCCGTTAAGGCTTATGACGTCGGTATCGTCAATAATTAATGGCGGACACAGTATAACGCCTCATTTTGGTATAGGGATAACAGACAGTGATGCAGTTAATATAAGAAAAATAGAGTATAAGAATAATAATGATAATATAGTGACGGAAGAGACAACTAAAACAATGAGATATCTTTTGGAAGCGGTTGTTTCAGAAGGCACAGGAAAGAAAGCGTTTATTGAGGGATATCATGTGGCTGCAAAGACCGGAACCTCAGAAAAACTTCCAAGAAGGAATAATAAATATATTGCTTCATGTCTGGGTTTCGCTCCTGCCGATAATCCGCAGGTCATGGCTCTTGTTATGATAGATGAACCGCAGGGCATATATTATGGAGGAACAATAGCGGCCCCGGTAATAGCAGAACTGTTTGACAATATACTTCCTTACAGGGGAATAGAAAAGAATTGATTTATATGGAGGAAATGATTGTGGAAAGTATGTACAAAGACCGGAAATGGCTTGTAATAGGAGCGGGAAAAAGCGGAATCAGCGCGTCAAAACTTTTGCTTTTTCATAATGCCCGGGTTATTTTGTATGATGACAATGAAAATGCATCCTATGATGAAATTAAGGGGAAGGTAGTATTTTACGCAAAAAATATTCCGGATGACATATTTGATGATATATATGAAGCTGTTGTAAGTCCGGGGATATCGCTTGAAAGCCCTGTAGTACAGAGATGTATGGATAAAGGTATTAAGGTTATAGGTGAGATTGAACTTGCATATATGTCTGAAAAAGGAGATATTGCAGCAATCACGGGAACTAATGGAAAGACTACAACCACAGCCCTGGTTGGCGAGATAATGAAATATACCGGTAATAAGGTTATTGTGGCGGGCAATATAGGAGAGCCGTATACGGAGCAGGTAACGGAGTCGGAGGAAAGCTCACATTCGGTTCTTGAGGTAAGCAGCTTCCAGCTTGAAACAATAGAGCATTTCAAACCCCATGTCAGCGCAGTGCTTAATATTACTCCCGACCATCTGAACAGGCACCATACAATGGAAAATTATATTAATGCCAAGTTACGTATAGCAGAAAACCAGGAAAGTACGGATTATATAATACTTAATTATGAGGATGATATTCTTCGGAATAAGTCGGGGGAGCTGAAACCGAAAGTAATATTTTTCAGCAGCAGCCGTGTCCTCAGGGAGGGCATATATCTCCGTGACGGAAAATATATATGTATGAAGTTTAATAACGAGGAAACAGTAATATGCAGTATTGATGAATTGTCTCTTTTAGGCACGCATAATTATGAAAATGTGATGGCGGCTATTATGATGGCGTGGCTTATGGGAGTAGGCATAGACGATATAAGAAAAGCAGTAAAAGAATTTAAAAGTGTTGAGCACAGAATTGAATATGTATGTGAAAAAAATGGCGTAATATATTATAACGATTCAAAGGGAACCAATACTGATGCGGCGATTAAGGGGATATGCTCAATGACAAGACCTGTATTCCTTATAGGGGGAGGTTATGATAAAGACGCTGATTTTTCAGAGTGGGTTGAATGTTTTTATGGCAGGGTAAAACAGCTTGTGCTTATTGGAGCAACGAAAGATAAAATTGCAGAAACCTGTGACAGAAAAGGGTTTACGGATTATGTAAAGGCAGATTCCTTTGAAGAAGCCGTAAAATATTGCAGTGAAAATGCAGTAGAAGGAGATGCAGTCCTTTTATCGCCGGCATGCGCAAGCTGGGATATGTTTAAAAGCTATGAAGAACGCGGAAATATATTTAAGAAACTTGTTTTGGAATTATAGTAAGAGGAGAAAATTATGGCAAGAGCTGTAACTGAGCGCGCAAAGAGAGCGCGCAGACAGGAAAAGTTAAGATCGCATAATTACTATGACTACAGTCTTTTAATACTTGTAATGTTCATAGTTGCTTTTGGACTTGTTATGATATACAGTTCAAGCTCTTATACTGCGCAGACGGCTGCAAAGTATAATAATGATGCAGCTTATTTTTTGAAAAGACAGGCGGCCTGCGCAGTCATAGGTATTGTTGCAATGCTTGCCATATCCAAGATAAATTACAGGCTTCTGTTAAAAAGACTGCCAATTATAAGAATAACGGCTGCAACCTTTATGTATATAGTAGCGTGTCTGCTGCAGATTATTGTATTGTTTGTCGGCGTGGATTTGAATGGAGCCAAGAGATGGCTTAAAATCGGACCGCTTCAGCTCCAGCCATCCGAAATAACAAAAGTTGCAGTTATAATCTTTACCGCATACGTAATATATCTGGCGCCGAAAATGATGGATACCTACAGAGGTTATGTAAAAGTCATGATTTTTATGGTAATTCCAATAGCGCTTGTAGGTAAAGAAAATATGAGTACAGCTATAGTGTTGTTCCTTATAACCACGGGCATATGTTTTGTGGCAAGCCGGAAAAAAATGTTTTATGTTGTGGCGTTTATATCCGGCACCGTATTGGGAGGCCTGTATCTTATACTCGGAGATGCATTCCGTATGCAGAGGATAGATATCTGGCTGAATGTGGAAACCCATCCGTATGGATATCAGATACTTCAGGGACTGTATGCCATTGCATCAGGAGGACTTTTTGGAACGGGACTTGGAGAAAGTATGCAGAAACTCGGTTTTATACCTGAGTCATACAATGATATGATTTTTTCTATTGTGTGTGAGGAACTTGGACTGTGTGGAGCCATAATAGTAGTACTGCTTTTTATACTGCTTTTATGGAGGATATTTACTATTGCAATTAATGCCCCGGATTTGTACGGCTCGCTTTTGTGCGTAGGTGTACTGGCGCATATAGCGGTTCAGGTAATAATAAATATTGCAGTAGTTACCAATTCCATCCCTTCGACAGGAATACCGCTTCCTTTTATAAGTTATGGCGGAACCTCGGTAGTTATACTTCTTGCGGAAATGGGAATGGTACTCAGTGTATCTAACCAGATAAAGGGTTATTGACACATAGGATTAGTTATAGCCATATATTGATATTAAAGTCAGGTATATGGCGTGGTATTGATGCAATCTTATGTAATAGAAGGCGGATGGCCCTTAAAAGGGGAACTGGTTATACAGGGCTCCAAAAATGCTGTACTTCCACTTATTGCAGCAGCGCTTTTAAATGAGGGGATTACTGTGCTTGACGGCTGCCCTGATATAAGCGATGTAGATAAAATGCTTGAAATAATAAGGCATTTGGGCTGTAAGGCTTATAAGGATAAAGACAGCATAATAATAGATGCAGCTTCTGTTTATTGTGATGAAATACCGGAAGAAATGGTAAAAAGCGTGCGCGGTTCAATGCTTGTTATGGGGGCGATGCTTGCCAGATGCGGGCGTATAGCAATGAATTATCCGGGCGGCTGTATGATAGGCGAAAGACCGGTAAATTATCATCTTAGCGCATTTGAAAAAATGGGGGCAGAAGTCAGATATGTTGAAAATGGTATATTGTGTACATGCACGCAGCTGACAGGCTGTACGGTTGCGCTCCCGTTTCCAAGCGTGGGGGCTACGGAAAATGTTATTCTGGCGGCTGTTAAGGCGTGTGGCCCGACTACAATAATTAATGCTGCAATGGAACCTGAGATTATAGAACTTTGCAGACTGCTTTGTATAATGGGAGCGGATATATCAGGCATAGGAAGTAAAATTATTATTATAAATAAAGGTATTAGTAAAAGAGATGTACAATACACCGTTATGTCGGACAGGATAGTTGCGGGAACATATGCTTACGCAGCCGCAGTAACCGGCGGTGACATATGCTGTATTGTAAACCGTGATGACATAATGACCGGAATAAGTGTATTGTGCAAAAAAATGGGAATAAAACTTAAATATGGAAATGATTATGTAAGAATTATTTCAGGAGGAAAGATAAGGAGTATTCCTTATGTAAAAACCGAACCCTATCCCGGCTTCCCTACAGACATGCAGTCGCAGCTTATGAGCGTACTTTCTCTGGGAGACGGAATAAGTGTTATAGAAGAAAGTATTTTTGAAAAAAGATACCATATAATAGGGGAACTTTTGAAAATGGGGGCAGATATCCATTCAAAAGAAAGCAGGGCATATATAAGAGGGGTAAAATCCCTTAAAGGAGCAGTGCTTGACGTAAAGGATTTGAGGGGAGGTGCCGCGCTTATAATAGCAGGTCTTGCAGCAGATGGAACTACCACTGTGCTTGACCCGGGGTATATCGGCAGAGGCTATGAGAGAATAGCGGATAATTTATCAGAGCTTGGAGGTAATATATATCTTGCGTAAAAATGTTATTGCAATATTAATAGTTATTATTATGGCAGTCATATTGTCCGTATCAGTTATTATTATTTTTAAAGCTGATGAGGTAATAGTAAGCGGAAATGAAAAATGTGATGAAAATGCTATAAGAGAATATTATACCGATGGGCCTCTTGGTGATAATACTCTTGTAATATGGCTGAAAAACAGGCTTGGTATATATAAGGACATGCCGTTTATACGTGAACACGATATTGACATAGTAGACAGGAATACGGTTAAAATACAGGTTTATGAGAAATCGCTTATAGCATGTTTTTATTATATGGGACAATATATATATTTTGACAAAGACGGAATGATACTTGAAACGTCGGACAAGCAGTCAGAAAATATACCATGTATAGAAGGAGTAGCTTTCAGTAATTTTACGCTTAACGAAAAAATACAGGTTGAAAACGAAGGACAGATTGAAGCCATACTTGATTTATCTGAACTTATTAACCACTACAAAATGTATATTGAAAAGATATCCTTTAACAATAATAATGAGGTTACATTGTATTGCGGGGATATAAAAGTATTCCTTGGAAACAGGCAATTGTACGACCAGCAGATAGCGTCAGTGTCGGATGTGCTTAAACAGGCAAAGAAGCAGGGACTGTCAGGCACTATAGACATGAAAAATTACTCCAGAGGAGATAAAATAATCTTAAAACAATAAATAAACAATAAAAAAAGTATAAACGACTGTTTTGGACTTGATTATTTATATAAAAGAATATATATTAGAAATAAGAATGGACAAGCAAGAAGGAGGAAGCATTTTGTTAGAGATAATGTCTAATGAAACTGATTCAGCTGCAAAGATTCTTGTAATCGGAGTTGGTGGAGCCGGTAATAATGCGGTAAACCGAATGATAGAAGAGGGTATTAAGGGTGTTGAGTTCGCCTGCGTTAATACCGATAAGCAGCATCTGAAAGGCTGTAAAGCAAATTATTGTATCCAGATTGGTGAGAAGCTTACTAAGGGATTGGGAGCGGGAGCGCAGCCGGAGATTGGCGAGAAAGCCGCTGAAGAAAACAGGGAAGAGCTTACAGAATACATAAAAGGCAAGGACATGGTGTTTGTAACATGCGGAATGGGCGGCGGAACAGGAACAGGCGCGGCGCCTGTTGTTGCTGAGATTGCAAAGAGCCTGGGTGTCCTTACTGTTGGTATAGTAACCAAACCTTTCAAATTTGAAGGTAAAGTAAGAATGACTAATGCCATTTCAGGTATTAATAAATTAAAAACAAGTGTCGACACGCTTATAGTTATTCCTAATGATAAACTTCTTGAAATTGTAGACAGACGCACTACAATGCCTGAAGCGCTCCGCAAGGCAGACGAGGTACTGCAGCAGGGTGTCCGCGGAATTACTGATTTGATTAACGTTCCGGCGCTTATTAATCTTGACTTTGCAGATGTCCAGACGGTTATGAAAGATAAGGGTATTGCCCATATCGGAATCGGCGAAGGACAGGGTGATGATAAATGTATTGATGCAGTTAAGCAGGCAATTAACAGTCCGCTTCTTGAGACGACCATTGAGGGCGCTTCACATGTAATCATCAATGTATCAGGAAATGTTAATCTGCTTGAGGCAAATGAAGCTGCTTCATACGTTCAGGAACTTGCAGGAGACAGTGCAAATATTATTTTTGGAGCCAAGTATGATGATACGGCTACAGATTATGTGATGATTACCATTATTGCGACAGGTCTTGAGGCCAACGCCAATAATGAAAGGGGAATACTTAATTCGTTTAAGAATACGGCTACAACTGCAGTGCCGGGATTTCTTGGTAAGGAGTCGCCTTTCTCATCGCAGCTGTCAAAAAATACAGGCAGTGTAAAAGAGCCTGAGAGTATTCCAAGGTCTATTAAAACTACGCAGAGTACGGTTCCCTCAAGGAATGAGGGCTCTTCAGAGATTAAAATACCGGTTTTTCTGCAGAAAAACCGTAAATAGGTTGTTGAGTTATGGATATTAATACTAAAATACAGAAAGTTGACTGTGACTGGCTTGACGCCAAGAATGAATGTAGGAACACGGTTAACAAAGAGGCGACAGATGCCCCTGCTACTGCAGGCTTCAGAAAAAAACTTTTGATTTCAGAACATAGTCCGATAAGACTCCTTTCTATCAAGTGGAGATGGGAAGGAATCTTTTCATGGGTAAGCGTACATTTTGCAAGACACTGGCTTGGCTGGGATAAATGGGTAAGTACCCAGAGAAGTGACAGGACAGGGCAGGACAGAAATAAACAGCCCCAGGACACTTTGGTAAATATGGATATCAAAGCTAATGCGCAGGCGCTGATTAATGTTTCAAGATTCAGGCTGTGTTATCAGGCAAGCCCTGAAACCAGGTCATGCATGGAAGACCTGAAACTTCATATTGCTGAAGTTGAGCCTCAGATAGCAGATGTCATGGTTCCAAACTGCGTGTACAGATGCGGCTGTCCTGAGTTTTCACAATGTGGTTTTTTTAAGAAGTTTTGTGACAGCGTAGAAGATAAAGAAGAACTTTTTGATATACAGAAACGTTATGATTTGTATAATAAAATGTTTTATGAAGGGAAAAAGGATTAACAGCCCCATATATTGTCAGGGTTTACGCCATATAACTGTACTGTTTCAAAAATGCCGGATTTTGCTATATGTCTGGGAGTTACAATCGGGCCTCTGTCAGAATCTATATCAAGTCCCTGACGCCTGAAGGCAGCCCAGATAAGATGTGAGCAATTGCTTGCCGCAAGTATGTCCGGAAAGTTTCTTTTCTGGGACAGTATTCCGGGAACTATTTTATATGGAATATTTATAAGATTGGTTAATGCATCATTTATAAGATTGCTTATAAGTGATGTATTTTTTTGTATAATTTCATCTTTTAATTTAAGCATTATCATAGTGGGATAAGTACGCCATACGGATATATCTGAAAGATGCGATGATATTCCCACAGGTCCGGATTCAAGTATGGCTCCGTTTTCTGCATCTACAACGAGCGCGGCATGTCCGTTCCTTACTCCCAGTGTCTGTGATGATTTTGTTATAAGGACATATCCGTTTTCAAGCGGTGCAAATTCATAAGCCTGTGTTTCATTACCGGAATTGTCCACAGCATACTGTCTCCTGGTAGCAAAAAAATATCCTGCCTGTGCATATCTGACAGGCTTAAACATATTGCTCTGGAAGCGCATAAGTATATCTGCAAAATCAGGGCGGCATTTTAAAGAATTAACTGCCGCTCTTCCAAGGCCGGTCTGTCTGAGTATATCATTGTATTCCTTATCCGAGAAATTTATGCGCCCGGTGTATTTTGACATGTCGGTTTTTTCATAATCAGGATAGTAATGGTTATGCACTGATACATATCTGTATCTGGCAAATATGCTAAAGAAAAATATTGAAAGAAATAATGTTGTGGAAATATACGGATTTTTCATAATGTTAGTATTTCCGTATTGGGCAATATTATTATATAACTACTATAATTTTTTTAAAATCACGCATCTATATCACAGTACAGCAGCAGAAAGCCGCACACAGCCCCTGTCATAGACACGCTTTCGCTTGGTTCGCCTCGCAACGGTGCATAAAACAGCACAGTACGCTGTTTAAGCACCGGCGGGCTCATACAGGCTATGACAGGGGCTGTGTGGGGCTCACTTACTTAGTACCCTGCAATATTTACATATGCAATATCCGCATTGCAACAATTATTTCATTAGCGCACGTCATCTATATGCACCTGTATATCATTTTTATCTGAAATCCGTATGCCCCTCCAAATACAGATTCAGTCAAAATGACGGTAAAATTACCCCATGACAACACTCATTTCCAACTTGACAGATATTGTGCGGGGGGGGGTAGAATGGAAAAGGAGTTTATCGGATAATTGGCAGGCAAATTCCTAAATAGAGCGGCTTGCATTACCGAGAATAAAATGGATGAAGAATGGAGAAATATTATGAGACTACAGAAAATATGGAAGAAAAAAACATCGGTGATACTTGCAGCGGCGCTTATAGTAAGCAGCATGGCAGCCGCCACACCGTCTGAGGCAAAAGCAGCAAAAAAGGTAAGTCTTACCCCTAAAAAGGTCAGCGTAGGCATAGGTGAAACAAAGAAGCTGAAGCTGACAAATAATAAGAAAAAGGTAAAATGGAGCATTGTATTCGGTAAGAAATGTATAGCACTAAAAGCAAAGAAAAAGACCGGTGCGTCAGTTGTAGGAAAGAAAGCCGGAAAAGCAAAGGTGCAGGCAAAAATCGGAAAGAAAAAGTATACCTGTGCGGTAACAGTAAAGGATAGTAATACCAATACGGTAAACAATCAGCCGATGGAGAATAAGGCAACGGATACGCCTGCGGGAATATCAACAGATATGCCAAAGCAGACAGATGCACCACAGGGAAATGCGCAGACAGAAACGCCGGCAGATAAACCTACAGCAACACCTGATGTGTCAGGAGATGTGGTAACTCTGCATTATAATAATGAAAATGCAGATGAAATAATTAAACAGATTAAAGGATATTCATATTATGATGATGACGATAATCTGATTAGTGTAGAAAAATATGTGCATGTTATTGTGGATGATGGGGTAACGAGCATAGGAAGAAGTGCATTTGAATATTGCCATAATCTGATAAGCATAGAGATGCCAAACAGTGTAACGAGCATAGGCGATTATGCATTTTGCGGTTGTATAAGTTTGACAAGTATAGAGATACCAGATGGGGTAACGAGCATAGGAAGAAGAGCATTTCAAAATTGCGGAAGTCTGACAAGTATAGAGATACCAAACAGTGTAACGAGCATAGGGGATACAGCATTTAGCTATTGCGGAAGTCTGACAAGTATAAAGATACCAAACAGTGTAACGAGCATAGGAAGAAGTGCATTTCTGGATTGTGAAAGTCTGACAAGTGTAGAGATGTCAAGTAGTATAACGAACTTAGGAGATAATATATTTGAAAATTGCAGTAGTCTGACAAGTATCCTCTGGCATTATAATGATGCAAATGCGGATGAAATAATTGATGAGATTGAAGGATATTCACATTATGATGATGAAAAAAATTTGGTTATAGAAAGATATGTGCATGTTATTGTGGATGATGGTGTAACAAGAATAGAAAATTATGCATTTTGGGATTGCAGAAGTCTTGAAAGTATAGAAATACCAAGTAGTGTAACGAGTATAGAATCCCATGCATTTGCAGGTTGTAGTAGTCTTAAAAGTATAGAAATACCAAAAAGTGTAGAGAGTATAGGCAGCTATGCATTTAGTGGCTGCAGTAGTTTTAAAAGCATAGAAATACCAAGCAGCATAATAGATATAGGCAGAGGTGTATTTGTAGATTGTAGTAGCATTGAAAGCATTAAAGTGGCAACAGAAAATCAATTTTATGACAGCAGGGATAATTGTAATGCAATTATTAAGAAAGCAACAAATGAATTAGTTGTAGGATGTAAAAATACTAAGATACCAAGTAACATAACGAGTATAGGGGATGACGCATTTGGAGGTTGCAACGCTCTTACAAGTATAGAGATACCGAGCAGTATAACAAACATAGGGGTTAGCGCATTTTCGGGTTGTAGCAGTCTTACAGATATAGAGATACCAAATGGCGTAACGAACATAGAAAGTTGGGCATTTTATAATTGCGGTGGTAATACAAGTATAAAAATACCTGACAGTGTGACAAGCATAGGGGATGAGGTGTTTTATAATTGGAGAAATCTTACAAGTGTAGAGATACCAGACAGCGTAACTAGTATAGGAGTTAATGTGTTTTTGGGTTGTAACAATCTTAAAAGCATTATATGGCATGATAAGACATATGATAAAGCAGAAGATTTTATTTCTGCATTTGAAGAAGCAGGAGGGCAAATTGTTATTGTTGTGTGAGTCAAAACTATTCAATCTTGACAGAATTTAATACGGGAAAGCATAAGCGCAGGAAGCCCCGTACTTTATTCGGACATAAGACCTTGTACATCGCATTCTGCTATCTGTGCGAGTATCGCAGGGTACTAGTAATAAGGCCGCAAACAACCCCCTGACCATAGACTGTATGAGCTCGCCGGTGCTTAAACAGCGTACTATGCTGTTTTATGCACCGTTGCGTAGCGAACCAAGCGAAAGCGTGTCTATGGCAGGGCGTTGTTTGCGGCCCCTACTCATTATTTTTTTGTTCAAAATGTATAAGAATACCCATAAAATCACGGCAATATGTCGGTTGATATTTTTGTATGATAGGTATAAAATAAAAACAGATGTGAATTATATGTATATAATATTATACGAAAAGGGGAGTACATATATTGAAAGGAATAAAGAGTGTTACGGCAAAAAGAATTGTAAGTATTTCATTAGCGGCGGCTATGCTTATAAGCGGCCTTAATGGTTATATGTATACAGGTACTGTAAAGAATGTAAAGGCGGCTTCAGTAGAGAGCGGCATGGAAACTAATGAACTTCTCAGTTCAAAATATATTGCTGACCCTGAGGTACTGCGTTTGTATATAATTTTAGCAAATGCAGTAAAAAAGAAGGATGCCGCAGCCATAAAAGATTTATCTGAAAAAACGGCAAAGGAAATTCTTGAATCCGGTACATACAACACGGCAGATTATACCGGCAATGTTGAAGGGCAGTTTTTGATTGAATATGGCGGAAAGATTGATTTTACCGGAATGAAGATAGGCGATATATCAGGTATAGGCTGGGCAAGGGGCGCTACTGAGATTAATCTTGCGGGAGCGGTGTTTGATAAAGCAGTTACAGAGGTGCCGGCAGATGAATTTGCAGCCTGTACAAAACTTGAAAAGATAATTCTTCCTGATACGGTAACTAAGATTGGCAACAGGGCTTTCCAGAATGACTTGTCATTAAAGACGCTTCAGACCGGAAATGGATTAAACGGAGTAATTGACCTTACGGGGATAAATGAGGTCGGCGACAGTGCATTCAGCGGCTGTGCTGCAATTGAAAAAGTGGATTTTGCAGAATATGGCAGTGCTCCTGAACTTAAACTTGGTGCTTATGCATTTTCAGCATGTGTGAAGATTAGTGAAATTAAGATACCGATAAAGACTACGGAAAACATTGGCACAAATGTATTCGAGAACTGCTCGGCGCTTGAAGAAGTAGGACTTTTAAATGAACTGACGTATCTGAATAACGGATTGTTTAAAGGAACGGGAACATATACTACGGAAGGCGTTCATTTTTATATAATTGGAAAAGAAGAGGAAGAAGTAAGCCGTCTTCCGGAAAATATAGAATATATAGGAAGTAACTGTTTCGAAGGAGCATATCTGAAAAAAATGGACCTTAGCAGGCTTAACAGGCTTTACGTATTGAACCAGTACTCATTTGCGGGCGCCATTTTTATGAACACTGATACGGATGATATGCTTATTCTGCCTGACAATCTGAAAAGGATAGAGTCTCTAGCGTTTACCGGAAGCGGTATACTTTCATTAAAAGTACCCGAACAATGTACATATATAGGAAACAAGGCGTTTGCCAACAGTGCAATTGTGCAAATCAGCTTTCCGAAAGGACTTAAAGAAATTAAGGAAGAGACATTTAAAGGCTGTGAGCTGCTTGCCGGAGAGCTTATCATGCTTCCAAAGGATTCCGAACTTACGTCAATAGGTGCAGGGGCGTTTAACGGGTGTAAGAATCTGAATACCACGGCTTTTCTTAAGAATCTTAAAAAACTTACGGATATTGGTGAAAGTGCGTTTGCAGACTGTTACGGAATTGAAAAAATTGGTAACAGCGAACAATCTGATATGTATAAGAATAAGAGGCTTGCCTGCGGACTTAGGGAAGTCATACTTCCTGACTGCGTAAAAACACTTGGCGAAGGTGTATTTTCAAATGATTACGCTATGCAGACGGCAGATTTGGGATTAGGGATAATACATATTCCTGACAGGGCGTTTGCAAACAGCATGTCTGTGTCGCAGTCACCTGCAAAGCTTGAAAAGGTTATTGTATCGTCAGAGCTTGACAGTATTGGCGACGAAGCGTTTCTTAATCAGGCAAGGCTTCACACAATTGGGTATAAAAAAGGAACCGGAGTGGAAATAAAAGAGGGAACCGCGCAGTTTAATGAAGGGCTTTTGTCTATTGGTGACAGGGCGTTTGAAGGGTGTGGCGTTGAAAGCAGGATTTCGGTATCAGGAGGCATAGCGTATGTTCCTAAAACTGGAGTAAAGACTTCTTACGAAAAAGGCCTTAGCAAATTTATGGTTTATGATTATGAAGGCGCACTTTCAGATGTAAATAACTGCCGCATTGTATATATAAATGAAGCAAGCATTGTAAGTACTTCGGATATGGAAGATGAAGGTGATTATAACAGGCTGCTTGGTGAACTTACGGAATCAGGAAAGGAAAAATATGATAAGCTTTATCTTGCTGCAAAAGAGGTGTATGTGAATGAAGCGGTTATGCACGATATTTCTGAATCTGCGCCGGGTGAGCCTTCCCTGGAGACATACGGGGTATATGATACTGTTACAGATGAATATGCCGAAAGACTGTATAACCTCACAGATGTAATGCCAAAAATATATTGCCCGAATACTGCTGAAGCAAAGGAAAGCGCTATCACGGTTGAACCATCAGGGGATAATGTTCCGGTATGGATTAATATAAAAAGCAGCAGTCAGATTAAAGGAGCGGAAGTAAAGAATATTACTTCGCAGTCATTTAATATATATTATACATTTGGTCTTAAGAACATAATTATTCCTGATACGGTTATAAATGACAGGATTGGAAAAGGGGCGTTTAAAAACTGTATTAATCTTAACGAGGTTAAGTTATCAGACAATCTTTCAGAGATTAAAGACGACACTTTTTCGGGATGCGGATATGAAATAAAAAACAGTACGGGAACATCAGAGGAACTCAGATATTATGATTATGGAGGACTTCGTACTGTTACAATTCCAAACAGTATAAAAAAGATAGGAAATAATGCCTTCCGCAGTAATTATAATCTGAAGCTTGAACGCTTTGGGGGAAGCTCTTTTGGAACAGCTGTGGAAAGTATAGGCGATAATGCATTTTATGAGTGTTATTCGCTGGATGAGATATATTTTCCGACGAGCCTTAAGAGCATAGGCCGCGAGGCATTTGCAAAATGTACGCTGCAGGAAGAAAAAGCCACGGAAATACAGTACCATAATTCAAATCAGAAATATTCTTTTTATAAGAATAAGGAAAGCTATGGCACAAAAGAAATAAAAAGAGGATTAAGAGTTATTGATTTTACGGCTGCCACATCACTTGAGAGCGCAGGTACGGGAGCATTTAAGATAACCAATGTAGAGACAATAAACCTTACAAAGTCTCCGCTTACGGTGATTCCCGATAATCTGTTTGAACAGTGTACATATCTTAAAACGGTAACTTTCCAAAACGATACTAAGAGCGTAGGCGCAAATGTGCTTAAAGATAATATTAACCTTATTACCGTTATGATTCCGGCGTGCGCAACGCTTAAGAAAAATACTGTTTCAGGTGCATTTGGTTCCTTCGTTGGCAGGACAGAACCTACCATTAACCTTTCGCAGAAAGACGAAGATTCGGCGCAGGTTATTCCTATTAACGGTACCAGACGGCTTCCGGTTAATGCAATAAATGAAAATACGATTAATGGCGAAGTGAAAATAACGGTAAACACGGGGACAGAGGAAAATCCGAACTGGCAGAACATTATTGACAGGACTGTACTGGGAGTGTCCGCATATATTGAAAAAGAAACCGACGGAAGATATTCATTTATACTTGAAGGAAAGGATTATATGTCTGAACCCGTTACGGTAAGGCTTGAAGTGGGAACGAAGTTTCAGCATGCATCGGCGCCGGATGATTTTCTGCCAAGCACGCATACGATGCTATATCATGTAACGGTAGATGATATAACAAGTGATTCGGTTATGGTTACTGCGTCTGAAGATAAGTATGTGAGTAATAATCCGGCAATGTATGAAGAAAGCAGTCAGGGTAAGGTACTTCATATTGCGCAGGGAAAGAAGATGTCCGAAGATGGAATTATACTTACGGCATATATTAATCCTAAGGAAACTACAGACGATATTGTATGGGAATCGTCAGATGGAGTTATCGGTATAAGCGATGAAAAATATGAAACAGGTACGGGAACCGCGACAGCAAGGATTACTGCATCGGATATAGGATATGCTGATATTACGGTAAAGGCCATATCGAAAAAAACAGGTATTGTAAGCGCCTCGGATAAAATAAGGGTATACAGTGAGATACCGGTTATTTCAGGAGGCCTTAAGGCTGAAACAGAAGGAACATACCTGGGTACCAGCCTTAAGACAAACAGCAGGAGTAATCCATATCCGTTGTCTGTAGGCGACAGCGACAGGATTATAATAAAAACAGATTATGGTGATACGGATTATACCGACGGGCAGATTGCAGCATATGGAGAAAAATATGTATTTGCCTCTTCGGATGAAAATGTTATGACAGTATCCGTTGACGGAACATTTAAGGCGGTTGGAGAGGGAATAGCAAAGATTACCGTAACGGCGCAGGCAAGCGGGGAAGCTCTGGAGTTCTGGTTTGCTGTCACGGATAACAATAATTATAAGCCTGTATTGATTAATGCGGGCGGTGATAAAGTAAGCCTTAATGACAAAAACCAGCTCTGCGCAGTTATGGATATTGGAGAGACTATAAAACTATCGGCAGATGTTATACCAAAAAGAGCATCCCAGGAGGTAATCTGGAATGTTACATCAGGAACAGACATTGTTTCAGTTGACGAAAACGGTACAGTGACAGGCCTGAAAAAAGGAAACGCGCGTGTAGCGGCAGTATCAAAAGAAGCTGATACGGTAAAATCACAGGAAATATTTATTGAGGTTAAATCCCCTGCCAGGGAACTTAAGCTGCTGTGTGGCAACTGTTCAATGCAGACCGGAAGTACGATGACGATAAGTAAGACAACGGATGAGAATGATAATAAAGGATATTATATATCACCTGTAGATTCAACTGACACAATTACGTGGCTGAGCAGTAATGAACAGGTTCTGTCAGTAGTTTCTTCAAATACACAGAGCGTAACGGTTAAGGCAGTATCGGCGGGTACTGCTACGCTTACGGCGTCAGCGTCTTCGGGTATAAGAGCTTCCATTCAGGTGACAGTTTCGGATAAACCTGTAAAAGTAACCGGAATAAAAACAGAGACACAGGTAACATTAAATGTTGGCGATACGCATAAGCTTAACCCTCAGAAGCTCCCTGAGAATTCCACTGAGTCAGTTACCTATACATATCAGTCCGCAGACAGCAAAATAGCCGTAGTGGATGCAGACGGCGTAATAAGCGCATTGTCACCCGGAACGACATATATTACTGTAAGAACCAATACCGGAAAAAGTGCAAGATGCCGCGTTGAGGTAAAATTACCGGCGAAAAAACTTACGCTGCTTGTAAATAAACCGGGAAAGAAAAAATTGTATATGGCAAAAGGTGAAAGCATACAGATTAACGTTAAGGTAAATCCTGAAAATTCAACGGACAGCTTTACTTATAAATCAAGCAGGCAAAAAGTGGTTACAGTAACGCAGGGCGGTTATGTAACAGCTAAAAATAAAGGAAAGTCAAAAGTTACGGTTACGGCGTCTTCAGGAAAGAAAGCTGCGTTTACGATAATAGTTTCCAAAAAGCCGCTGCGTTCCGGAAAAGTCAGATTAAAAGCGCCTAAAAAGATTAAGCGTGGAAGGACTGTACGCATTACTCCTAAACTGATTAAAAAGAAATCAACAGATACGGTTTCTTTCAGCAGCAGCAAACCGCAGGTGGCGGAAGTGGATAAATACGGATATATTACGGCTTTAAAGAAAGGAAAAGTAAAGATTACCGTAACGGCATCTTCAGGGAAAAAAGCGGTAAAGAAAATCAAAATAAAATAATATGTATTTAAGGGTGATGCCTCATTGGTATTACCCTTATTTTATCTGGTGTTTATTGTTTTAGCCAAAAAAGTGTGTTATACTTGTTTCCAGATTGTGCATTCACACAGGAGGTAAATTATGGATTATAAAAATGCCGGAGTTGATATTGAAGCAGGATATAAGGCTGTACAGCTTATGAAAAAGCATGTTGAGTCAACCCTGCGCCCTGAAGTAATGACTGGTATAGGCGGATTTTCAGGTGCATTTTCAATTAAAAATTTTATGAATATGAAAGAGCCTGCATTAGTTTCAGGAACAGATGGTGTCGGAACCAAGCTTAAGATAGCTTTTGAAATGGACAAGCATGATACTATAGGAATAGACTGTGTTGCAATGTGTGTTAACGATATTGCATGTGCAGGCGGAGAACCTTTGTTTTTCCTGGATTACATAGCGTGCGGCAAAAACTATCCTGAGAAAATTGCAGAGATTGTAAGAGGCGTTGCCGATGGATGCAAACAGGCGGGTGCCGCGCTTATAGGAGGCGAGACTGCAGAGATGCCGGGATTTTATCCGGAAGACGAATATGACCTGGCAGGATTTGCAGTAGGAATTGTAGACAAAGCGGACATGATAACAGGAAACGAACTTAAGCCGGGAGATGTTCTTGTCGGTATAGCTTCCTCAGGAATACACAGTAATGGCTATTCGCTTGTAAGGAAAGTATTTGAGATAAGTGAAAAGAATCTGTCGCGTACTTATGAAGGACTTTCGACTACTCTTGGCGAGGCTCTTCTTACTCCTACAAAGATATATGTTAAAGGGCTTTTGGCTCTTAAAGGAAAAGGCATAAAGGTTAAGGCGTGCAGCCATATTACGGGCGGTGGCTTTTATGAGAATATCCCAAGGATGTTAAAGGATGGCACCAATGCTTGTATAAAGGAAGGAAGCTATGACGTTCCGGTTATATTTGATATTCTTGCAAAAGAGGGGAATATTGACAAACATATGATGTATAACACATACAATATGGGAATCGGAATGGTTATTGCCATATCGGCTGAGGATGCCGGTGAAGCGGTGTCTGTGCTTGGTGAAGCAGGTTATGGGTCTTATATTATAGGTGAAGTTACTAAAGGAGATAAGCAGGTTACATTTGCATAATTAATTGAGGAGGATATGTATGCTTAACGTAGTAGTTCTTGTATCAGGTGGCGGAACCAACCTCCAGGCGCTTATTGACAGTATTGATAATGGTAAGGTTACGAATGTTTTGATAAAAGCAGTAATCAGTAATAAGAAAAATGCATACGCCTTAGAACGTGCAAAAAAACACGGAATAGAAGGCAGGTGTATATCGCCGGGGGATTATAATACAAGGGAAGAATTTGCAGATGCAATGCTTTCTGCACTGGAGGAATATGATGCCGGGCTTATAGTGCTTGCAGGATATCTTGTAATAGTGCCTGAAAAGGTTATCAGAAAATATCCCGGAAAGATAATTAATATACATCCGTCTCTTATACCGTCGCACTGCGGCGCAGGTTATTACGGACTGCATGTGCATGAGAGCGTATTGAAAAGAGGTAATAAGGTTACGGGCGCAACGGTACATTTTGTTGACGAGGGAACTGATACCGGGCCTATTATACTTCAGAAAGCCGTACCGGTAATGGAAGATGATACGCCGGAGATTCTGCAGAGACGTGTAATGGAACAGGCAGAATGGAATATTCTTCCGGAAGCGGTTAATCTTATAGCTAATAACAAAGTATATATTGAAAATAATCTTGTGAAAATCAGAAAATAATTAATTTGGAGGAATACAGATGAAAGTACTTATAGTCGGAAGCGGGGGCAGGGAACATGCAATTGCCGTAAGTGTTGCGAAAAGCCCTAAAGTGGATAAAATATATTGCGCGCCGGGTAATGCAGGTATAGCGTCAGTTGCCGAATGTGTGGATATAAAAGCCATGGAGCTTGAAAAACTTGCGGATTTTGCAAAAGAAAATAATATCGACCTTACGATTGTGGGAATGGATGACCCGCTTGTTGCAGGAATTGTTGACGTATTTGAAGAAAGAGGATTAAGGGTATTCGGACCGCGTAAAAACGCGGCCATAATAGAAGGCTCAAAGGTATTTTCAAAGAATCTTATGAAGAAATATAATATCCCTACCGCTGCATATGAGACTTTTGATAATCCTGAGGCTGCAGCAGAATATCTTGAAAAGTGCAGTTATCCCATTGTACTTAAAGCAGACGGGCTTGCGCTTGGAAAGGGCGTTCTTATATGTAATGACCATGACGAGGCGGCAAAGGGAATAAAGACTATAATGCAGGATAAGCAGTTTGGAAGCGCAGGTGACAGGATAGTAATTGAAGAATTCCTTACAGGGCGTGAGGTATCAGTGCTGTGTTACTGTGACGGAAAAACAATAAAACCTATGACAAGCGCGCAGGACCACAAGAGGGCAAAAGATAATGACGAAGGTCTTAATACAGGCGGAATGGGAACATTCTCACCGAGTCCGTTTTATGATGATGAAGCGAGAGAATTCTGTGAGAAATATGTATTCCAACCTACCATAGATGCAATGGCAGAAGAAGGAAGAGAGTTTAAGGGAATTCTGTTTGTAGGGCTTATACTTACAGAGTCGGGACCTAAGGTGCTTGAGTATAATGCAAGGTTTGGCGACCCTGAAGCGCAGGTTGTGCTTCCAAGAATGAAAACAGATATTATTGATGTGGTTGAGGCATGTATAGACGGAAGGCTTGATGAAACAGAACTGGAATTTGAAGACAATGCGGCAGTATGCGTGATTCTTGCATCCGACGGTTATCCTGAAAAGTATGAAAAAGGAAAAGTAATAAGCGGATTAGAAAAATTTGACGGAAAAGATGATTATTATGTATTCCATTCAGGAACAGCTGAGAAAGACGGAAATATTGTTACAAATGGCGGACGTGTGCTTGGAGTGACTGCAAAAGGCGGTACCCTTAAGGAAGCAAGAAAGAAAGCATATGAAGCAACGGAATGGATTGGTTTTGAAAATAAATATATGCGTAACGATATAGGAAAAGCTATAAACGAAGTTGAATAATAAATTTTTAGGAGGAACAAAAAATGTATTCATTTGATGAAATCAGCAAATTTGACCCTGATATTGCAGAAGCAATTAATCTGGAGAAAGAAAGGCAGAACAGCCATATTGAGCTTATTGCTTCAGAAAATTTTGTAAGTAAGGCTGTTATGGCGGCTATGGGAAGCCCATGTACCAATAAGTATGCTGAAGGATATCCGGGCAAGCGTTATTATGGCGGCTGCGAATATGTAGATATTGTCGAATCACTGGCTATCGAAAGGGCTAAGAAGCTGTTTGGATGTACTTACGCAAACGTTCAGCCACATTCAGGAGCGCAGGCTAATCTGGCAGTATTTTTTGCGCTTGTTAAACCGGGCGACACTGTTATGGGAATGAACCTTGACCACGGCGGCCATCTTACGCACGGAAGTCCTGTAAATATATCGGGAACATATTTTAACATTGTGCCTTACGGAGTTAATGATGAAGGGTTTATTGACTATGAAGCGCTTGAAAAGAAAGCTAAAGAGTGCAGGCCTAAACTTATCGTTGCAGGTGCAAGCGCATATGCAAGGAAAATCGATTTTAAGAGATTCCGCGAGATAGCAGACGAGGTTGGGGCATATCTTATGGTGGATATGGCTCATATAGCAGGACTTGTAGCGGCAGGATATCATGAAAGCCCTATTGAATATGCGCATGTAACTACAACTACTACGCATAAGACTCTCAGGGGACCAAGAGGAGGAATGATACTTTCATCAGAAGAATTTGCTTTGGAGCACAAGCTTAATAAGGCTGTATTTCCGGGAATTCAGGGCGGCCCGCTTATGCATGTGATAGCTGCAAAGGCTGTATGTTTTAAAGAAGCGCTTGAACCGGAATTTAAAGTATATGGAAAGAATATAATTGATAATGCGCAGGCTCTTTCAAAAGGGCTTATGGCAAGAGGATTTAATATAGTATCAGGCGGAACCGATAACCATCTTATGCTTGTAGACCTTGTAAGCAAGTCGGTAACAGGTAAAGAGGCAGAGACGCTTCTTGATGCCGCCAATATTACATGTAATAAAAATACTATACCTAATGACCCGCAGAAACCGTCTGTTACTAGCGGAATACGTCTTGGAACCGCAGCAGTCACAACAAGGGGAATGAATACGGAGGATATGGATATTATTGCTTCAGCCATAGCGATGCTTATTGATGATGTGGATGCAAACAAAGCTAAGGCAATGGAGCTTGTTAAGTCCCTTACTGAAAAATATCCTTTATATGAATAAAAGGAGCTGATATTATGTCATCACCTAAAAAGACGTTTTATAAGACACAGGCAGAAGGCATTATTAAAAAACTTGCGATGCGCAATATGAACGGTTACTATTGTGAAAGCTCAGAGGATGCAAAAAAGCTTGTCATGGATATGATAGAAGACGGAGCTTCGGTTGCATGGGGAGGCTCGGAAACAATCAAAGAGACCGGTATTATTGATGCGGTAAAGGCTAGAAAAGACAGTCTTAAAGTTATTGCAAGGGAAGACTATGTAACCGATTCACAGAAACGCGAGCTTAAGGGCCTTATTGCAACATGCGATTATTTCCTTATGAGTACAAATGCGATAACGCTTGACGGAGAACTGGTGAATATAGACGGCGCAGGAAGCAGACTGTCATATCTTATATACGGACCTGAAAAGGTAATTATAGTAGCGGGAATGAATAAAACAGCCGCAGATGTAAAAGAGGCTGTAAGCAGGGTGCAGAATATTGCATCGCCGCCGAATGCGGTAAGGCTTAACTGTAATACTCCATGTGCAAAGACAGGAAGATGTATGGACTGTCTTAGCGAAGACTGTATATGCTGTCAGGTTGTTGTAACGAGAAAATCAAGGCTCTCTGACAGAATACATGTTATTCTTGTAGGGGAAGAGCTTGGGTATTAAGTATGTCAAAGAGGTTATTTATTGCAGAAAAACCGAGTGTGGCTAATGAGTTTGCAAAGGCGCTCGGATGTAAGGCAGCTAAAAAAGACGGATATATTGAATCAGAAGATATCATTGTTACATGGTGTGTAGGGCACCTTGTAACAATGAGTTATCCTGAGGCTTATGATGCCTCCTTAAAAAAATGGTCGAAAGAAACGCTGCCGTTTCTGCCAAAGGATTTCAAATACGAAGTCATTGATAATGTCAAGAAACAATTTAATATAGTAGGCGGCCTGTTAAACCGGAGCGATGTAAATACAATATATGTATGTACTGACTCGGGGCGTGAGGGAGAATATATATACAGGCTTGTTGACATGGCTGCAAAAGTACCGGAAGATAAAGATAAAAGAAGAGTATGGATAGATTCACAGACAGAAGAGGAGATACTGAGAGGAATTAATGAAGCAAAACCCCTGTCAGCATATGATAACATAGCTTCCGCCGCATATCTGCGCGCAAAGGAAGATTATCTTATGGGAATCAACTTTTCGCGTATACTTTCTGTCGTATACGGTTATACGGTAAATGAGTTTGTTAAAGGGAAAAAATGGCTTCCGGTGTCAGTCGGAAGGGTCATGACCTGTGTGCTTGGAATGGTAGTAAGGCGTGAACGCGAGATAAGGGATTTTGTAAAGACACCGTTTTACCGGGTTATTGGCGAATTTGCCTTAAATGATTCCGAAGATGCAAAATTCAATGCAGAATGGAAAGCAGTAGACGGTTCACAATATTATGAAACTCCTTATCTGTACAAGGAAAATGGTTTCAGGGAAAGAAAAACGGCAGAAAAGCTCTGCTCTGAAATCGCTCCTGTAAGGGATGCGCAGATAAGCAGCATTGAAAAGAAAAAAGAAAAAAAGAATCCGCCGCTTTTGTTTAACCTTGCGGAACTTCAGAATATATGTTCAAAACTTTTCAAAATAAGCCCTGACCGTACGCTGCAGATAACACAGGAATTGTATGAGAGAAAGCTTGTAACGTATCCGCGTACTGACGCAAGGGTACTGTCAACAGCCATTGCAAAAGAAATCCATCATAATATAAAAGGACTGTGCAGCTATAGTCCTGTATCGTCATATGCATTGGAAATACTTAATAAGGAATACTATAAAGGCATAGGGAAGACCAGATATGTAAACGACAGCCAGATTACAGACCATTATGCAATCATACCTACAGGGCAGGGTATAAGAGCCCTGGCGTCGATGCCTGAAATATCGGGACAGGTATACGAGGTTATAGCGAGGAGGTTTCTGGCTGTATTTTATCCTGCCGCAGTATATCAGAAAATATCTGTAACAGTAAATACATGCGAGCCTTCTGAAAGCTTTTTTGCATCGGCGAAAGTGCTTGACTTTCCGGGATTTCTTCCGGTAACCGAATTATCATTTAAAAATAAAAAAGATGATGAAAGCGAAGATGAAAATGAAGAATTTGCAAAGCTGTCCGGCAGTATGAAGAAAGGCACGCCGGTAAAGCTTACGGGATTAAACATAAAAGAAGGAGAGACTTCGCCTCCGAAAAGATATAATTCAGGACAGATGATTCTTGCAATGGAAAATGCAGGCCAGCTGATTGAAGATGAGGAACTCCGCGCGCAGATTAAAGGCAGCGGTATCGGCACAAGTGCGACACGCGCTGAGATTCTTAAAAAACTTGTTAATATAGGTTATATTAACCTGAACAAAAAGACGCAGATATATACTCCTACGCTTATCGGCGAGTCAGTATATGAAGTCGTGGGCGCATCGATAAAAAGTCTTTTAAATCCTGAACTTACGGCAAGCTGGGAACTTGGGTTGTCACAGGTTGCAGATGGAACTATAACCGAAGAAGAGTATATGGGAAAACTTGAGGGTTTTATTGAAAGAAATGTAAATTATGTTAAGAACAATACTTACATACCGGCTATAAGGCAGAGAATATCTGCGCTTAAACAATATTATAAAAAATGATTCCGGAGGGAATGATATTATATGAAAATAAAAGAAATGCTTGATTTGGAAAAAACAATTGCAAAAGAACTGTTTACCGGACATGAATATCCATGGGAAGTACTGCCTTTTATAGGAGAATTTATAATTAAACTCGGAAAGACGCTGCCGGCTGATGAATATAAAACGGCGGGAGATAATATATGGATTGCGGAATCTGCAGTAGTTGCAGAAAATGTATCAATAACAGGACCTGCGATTATATGTAAAAATGCACAGATAAGACCGGGGGCATTTATAAGGGGAAATGCCATAGTAGGAGAAAATACGGTGGTAGGCAATTCTACCGAACTGAAAAATGTTGTATTGTTTGATAATGTACAGGTGCCTCATTATAATTATGTGGGAGATTCAATACTTGGATATAAGTCGCATATGGGGGCGGGCTCGATAACGTCAAATGTAAAGTCTGATAAAACTCTTGTAACAATTAAGACAGATTTGTACAACGGAGAAATTGGCAAAGATATAACTGACGATTCAGGAAGAATAAATACAGGACTTAAGAAAATGGGAGCAGTACTCGGCGATTATGTTGAGGTGGGCTGCAACAGTGTCCTTAATCCTGGAAGCGTGATAGGCCGCGGCACCAATATATATCCTCTTTCAAGCGTAAGGGGATATGTGCCTGAAAAAAGCATAGTTAAAACAGGTGGAGTTATAGTAAGTAAAATATGAGCTTTATGAAAAGTATAAAAGAAAAAAGATATTTTTATATAATGGTTCTGTGTATGCTGTCTGTATTAGTAGGGATAGCATTATTTTGGGCATCTGTTACAATGCCTGACAGGAGCAGGATATTTTTAAAATCCGGAGAAAGTTATATTATATATATAATTTCAGGAAGCGTTTTATTATTGTCACTTCTGTTTTTGGGATACAGGATAATAACCGGTTTTTCAAAATACAGGCTGATAACAGGTATATTGTTCGGCGTTGTTATTCTTATTCAGTTTTTGATTTCCAGGATTTGGATTAACCCGATTACAGATTGTTTTACAACTATAGATGAAGCCATTGCAATGCTTAAAGACCATCATGGACTGATTGATAACAATATGGCTTATTTTGCAAGATATACCAATAATCATTTTTTTACTATTCTTATGTACTATTATTTCCGTATTACAAGACATACGGGAATGGATTATTTTTATTCTGCAGTTCTTTTAAATATAGTATGTATTGATTTTTCAGTGTTTGGCTGCTTTAAAATAACAGATGCATTATTTGGCAGAAAACGTGCTCTTGGGGTGTTGTTTCTTCTTGCGTTATGTCCTACAACATATCTTTTTGTAAGCTTTCCCTATACGAATACGTTCAGTATGCCCTTTATAACCGGGGTATTATACTGCGGAATCTGCCTTATGAAAGAAAATACCGGAAGAAAAGGGCATATATTATATAGTGTGGGGTTAATTTTCTTTTCTGTTACCGGAACGCTTATAAGACCGACGACGGCTATTGCGTTAACTGCCGTTGTCATATATATGTTTCTGAAAAAAGTATCATTAAGGTTCTTTGCATATACTGCGGGAATTCTGTCTGTTATAGTAATTCTTTTATTATGCGGCGGTAAGTTTATTAAAATGCATCTCGCAAATCCTGATAATACAGGAGGTTTTCCGGCAACACACTGGGTTATGATGGGACTTAAGGATAAAGGCGAGGTAAATAGTGGAGATGTGCGTTATACTAAAAGTTTTCCGGAGAAATCAGAAAAGATAAAAGCTAATATGAAAGTAATAAAAGAAAGGGCAGGAAATCTTGGAGTAACCGGAATGATATCTCTTGCAAAGATAAAAATCAGTGAACTGTGGAGTATTGGTACGGACAGTTTTGATGCACACCATTCCAGCGCCGTAAAGTATACGGAAGTTTATGAGCATATATATGGGAACAAAAATGGATGGTTAATGTTTTACTGCCAGATATTCCGTATAGCAGAGCTTTTTATGGCATTTATATTAATTGTGCGCATGATTTTTATGAAGGACTGCTGCAGGCTGGAACCGGTTATACTAACTCTTTTGGGAATTATGGTTTTTCTAATGTGCTGGGAGACGAACAGAAAACATAACATATGTTTTATACCGGTTCTTGTACTTATGATGGAGAGCGGATTCGATTGCTGCAAAAACGTTATTATGCCGGTAATTAAAAAGCCCGCTGCGATATTGGGCCTGGCTGTGATATTTATTACCGGAGACATACTTGCCGTTGCGCAGAAGGGATATTTTACTGATGTAAATCATACGGTTAAAGATTACTCATATTTTAAACCTGCAACGAGGCTTAAAAGTATTAATAATATCGTAAGCAATAATAAATATGTTGAGCAGGAATTTAAAACTTACAGGCCGTTTAATATGATTACGGTGCGTTTCAGGACAAAGGGTATAAAAGGAGGGGATGGAAGCTTCCACATATCTTTATATGGCAAAGAAAACTGTCTGGAGTCTGTAACCGCAGGAATAAATGATATTGATAATGAAGGATGGTATTATATGGATTGCGGTAAAAATGGCGGAAGTTATGAAGAGGGAGTTTATACGCTGCGTATAGAGGGCGGAGGCGGTATAACCGACAGCATGAGTCCGATGGTCATAAAAGGAGTTAAAATGCATCCATACCGTAATACACAGTTATATGTAAATAGAAGGAAAAAGAATGATTCGTTAATGTTTTATGTATATAACACAGCGGAAAGACCTGTTACCACAGACATGGAGTGGTTAATTATTTTTATAATTGCATTAATATTGCAGATGTGTGTGATATGTATAACACTGCCGTTGACAAAATATGCTGGATATTGTATTCTTTAATAGATTTGAAAAGTCTATATTATATGATAATTATGAAAGGAGTTTCAACATGATTTATTCAAAAGAAGTAGAAGAAATGTGTCCGGTTGCTCAGGGCGTTTCACATGGATGTGCCCCGATTCCGGAAGAGGCAAAATGGGTAAAAGCAAAAGATGTTAAAGACATTTCAGGTTTTACACATGGAATTGGCTGGTGCGCTCCACAGCAGGGTGCATGTAAGCTCACATTAAATGTAAAAGAAGGTATCATTGAAGAGGCGCTTGTTGAGACTATAGGATGTTCAGGAATGACTCATTCTGCAGCCATGGCGTCAGAGATACTTCCGGGAAGAACAGTTCTCGAAGCTCTTAATACTGACCTTGTATGTGATGCAATAAATACTGCAATGAGGGAATTGTTCCTGCAGATTGTATACGGAAGAAGCCAGTCAGCATTTTCAGAAAATGGTCTTGCAGTTGGCGCAGGTCTTGAAGATCTTGGAAAGGGCCTCCGTTCACAGGTAGGTACAATGTATGGTACTAAAGCAAAGGGACCCCGTTATCTTGAGATGGCAGAAGGTTATGTAACAGGTATTGCTCTTGACGAGGATAATGAAATTATCGGTTATAAGTTTGTCAGCCTTGGAAAGATGACTGACTTCATCAAGAAGGGCGACGATCCTAACACCGCTTATGAGAAAGCAAGCGGACAGTACGGAAGAGTTGCTGATGCAGTTAAGATTATCGACCCAAGAACAGATGAAGAGATTAAATAATTAAGGAGGAGAGAAAAAATGGCTTTATTTGAATCATATGAAAGAAGAATTGACCAGATTAATAAAGTATTAGGTGATTACGGTATCTCTTCCATAGAAGAGGCTGAGAAAATTACAAAGGATGCAGGACTTAATGTATATGATATGGTAAAGGGAATACAGCCTATATGTTTTGAAAATGCATGCTGGGCTTATACCGTAGGAGCTGCAATCGCAATCAAAAAAGGATGCAAAAGAGCAGCAGATGCAGCAGCCGCAATAGGTGAAGGCCTTCAGGCTTTCTGTATTCCGGGTTCAGTAGCAGATACACGTAAAGTTGGACTGGGACATGGAAACCTTGGTAAAATGCTTCTTGAAGAAGATACGGAATGTTTCTGCTTCCTTGCAGGACATGAATCATTTGCCGCAGCAGAAGGAGCAATCGGTATAGCAGAGAAAGCTAACAAGGTACGTAAAAAGCCTCTCAGGGTTATACTTAACGGACTTGGAAAAGATGCTGCGCAGATTATATCACGTATTAACGGATTTACCTTTGTTGAAACTGAATATGATCCATATACCAATGAGGTAAAAGAAGTATTCCGCAAATGCTACTCCAAAGATGCGGACAGCCCTCGTGCAAAAGTAAACTGCTATGGAGCTAATGATGTATGTGAAGGAGTTGCTATAATGTGGAAGGAAGGCGTTGACGTATCCATAACAGGAAACTCAACTAACCCTACACGTTTCCAGCATCCGGTTGCAGGTACATATAAAAAAGAATGTAACGAGAAAGGCAAGAAATATTTCTCAGTTGCTTCAGGCGGCGGTACAGGCCGTACGCTTCATCCTGATAACATGGCAGCGGGCCCTGCTTCATATGGTATGACAGATACTATGGGACGTATGCACAGCGACGCGCAGTTTGCAGGTTCTTCGTCTGTACCGGCTCACGTTGAAATGATGGGTCTTATAGGCGCAGGAAACAACCCAATGGTTGGTATGACCGTTGCTGTTGCCGTAAGCATTGAGGAAGCAGCTAAAGCAGGTAAGTTCTAAGATAATTTGTGAATAGAAAAAAGTACCGTAATCTTTAAAGGTTACGGTACTTTTTTTCTATTATTCGGCAATGCTCGGTACAGGTCGGGTAACTGGTCTTCATCTTATGGCAAAACCAAGGCTGACTGGTTGTAGAAATTTGTAGATTTGTAAAAAATGGTGTGATATAATAACTGCGTTACCGCCTCCAAAACTGGTGACAGGAAGGAGGTGTCCGGCTTGGAAATACTTGTTTCTCTTATTATCGCAGTCGCGGCAGGCGTGATTAGCCATCTCGTATGCAAATGGTTGGACAGCGATAAGTAGTCGGTAACCAGCCTATGGTCTAAGCCGCCATATAAAAATGGAATAGAAAACCCCGGAGCGGCAACTCCGGGGTTTTCGTTTGTTTAGTCATCCGACATGGAAATATCTTTGTATCTCTTTAGCCTAATGGCAATTATAGCATATGCAGAAAAAGTTTGCAATATGTGTTCCGAAAAATCTTTCTTCGAATAGTTAACTTAAATTTAACATACTTATTAGGAATTTTCAAGTGAAGAAAAACTGCCATCTTTTATATTATCTGAAATAAATTTTGCAAATCCGTTCTGCCCTTTGGCGTTTAAATGTATTCCATCCTGATAGAACCAGTCGGAGTGTTTTCTGCCTTCTTTGGCCCATGGGATAATATGTACATTGCTGTTTTTCTTTGCAAGTTTTTTAATGGTTTTATTTACGCTTTTTTGAATATCGAGATTCCTGCCGTATACATTAATCCAGTATATGGTTCTGTCAGAACCCAGGGAATCAATCAGCGACTGTCCGGTTGCAGGGTTAAACGGTCCGTTGGTTCCAAGTGAAATAATAACTATATTTCCAAGTCTGCCCTTTTTTTTCATTTTCTTTGCAATATCGGCAGCCTGATATACCTGACGCGATACTTTTGCATCAATAACCGCATTTTTCCTGATTTTCTGAAATGCAGGCGCTGCTCCTAGAAATACTGAATCGCCAATAACTGATATTATGCCGGAATTATTCTGCTCTTTTAGCCGGGTGGGGGAAGGAATATCTGACGTATTAACCGGCGTGGGATTTATATAAGGAGTGGAAGCCGCCTGTTTTAACACATGAGCATTGTGCCTAAGCTCAGATTGCAGTTCAGATTGTTCTGAAGGCGGTGCGGTAAATACCCCATATACTCCTATAACAGTGCATAAAATCACTAATATTATTTTAATATACATTTTCAATTTCTTCATAAATATCTCCCTTTCAGATAGTTTAATACAATAATTATAACCGGGTAGTGCCACAGATATATTATATAGCTTTTCTTTCCAATAGCGGACAGTATATTAATGCCTGGTATGCTGTAAAGCAGGTTTCCGTTATTTTCCATAATGTTTAATATAAATGCAAAAAATATGCTTATTATAAACATTCCTCCCCGGTAGAGCAGGCTTAAACGGCCGTAAACAGTTATAAACAGAATAAATATAACGGCTGCCGAGACCGAAAGAACAGTAAAAAAAGTTATTTTATCTGCAGGGCAGCGTATCTTATTATAATATTTCCGCAATGCGCCCAGAAACATTCCGGTAAACAGTGAAAACGACATTGTATCAGTACCGTAATATACCCGTGTGGGTTCTTCGCCGGGAATATATAAACGTAACATTATTAATGCAGATATAATTGCAAGGACAGGAAATATAAAACATGTTATTTTACTGTTTGACATCTGGTACAATTTATAATACAGGATTAAAATAAAAGGCCATAATATGTAAAACTGAATTTCTAGTGACAGAAACCAAAGATGTGTAAAACAGGAAGCGTCAGTAAAACGTGAAAAATAAGAAGCGTCCTGCCATATCTGCCACCAGTTATTGTATCCGCCGAAAATACTTAGTATTTCAGTACGTATACCGCTTAATTTATTTATATCGGTCAGAGTCAGGTAACAGCATACGCAAACGACCATAATAAAGAGCGGAGGATAAATTTTTAATGCGCGTTTTTTATAATAATTGATAATGCTGAAGGAATTATTTTCAATCCGTTCTATGCACGTTGTAAACATCAGATATCCGGACAGGACAAAAAACATAATAACCCCAAGAAAACCGCCGGGAAATATATCGGGGAAAATATGATACAGGACTATTCCGATAATGCTTATTCCACGCAATACATCTATTCCTTTGCTTTTATATGCCGTGCTGTTATCTTTCATATGGTTCACCTCAATAATAGATTTACTTTGTAAACCATATTATAAAAGGAAAGGTTTAACTTGTCAACCATAAATTGGTTGACAAGTTAAACTTCATATATTATACTAAAACAAACCTTTAATAACATGCGAAAGTTTTATAAAGGAGGACGCAGTGAAACAGGAGATTCATGTAACAAACAGTGAGTGGTATGTTATGAACTGCTTATGGGAGGAGCATCCCCTTACTCTTATGCAGCTTGTACATATATTAAATGAACAGATGGGCTGGAGTAAAAGTACCTGTGCGACAATGGTACGCAGAATGGCCGAGAAGAATTTAATTGGCTATAAAGAGAACGGAAAAACAAAATATTTTTTCCCTAATGTAAAAAAGGAAGATGTGGTAGTACAGGAAACAAAGAATTTTCTGCAGCGCATTTATAATGGAAGCGTCGGCATGATGATGAATACGCTGATACACCAGAATGGTTTGTCGGAGCAGGATATAGAGGAACTACGGGAAATACTTAAAAAAGCCGAAGACAGGACAGAAAAGAAACGGTAAAGGGGATAAAGCAGGAAAGGAAGACTGGATAATAATGCAGATTTTTTTGGAGTGGATTTTAGAATCTTCATTGTTAGTAATTATGATTCTGGGAATTCGTAAAATATTTATGGGAAGAATCCGTTATTCTGCAATATGTGTTCTTTGGCTTGTTGTAATGCTTAGATTTATGATACCGGTTAATCTGATACCTTTGCCGGTAAATATAGGGCGCATGATTTCGGAAGCGGTTTCATCACAGATGTCTGCTAAAGGATATATAGAGAATGTCGGTAACGTATATACGGGCGGAGAGGATGCATCTGTATATACGGAAGACAGTGTTTCTGATATAAGTCTGGCTGGTATTTTTGCAGAAAACGGTGAAAAATATACCGCTGCTTTCGGAAAGAATTCATTACTGAATCTGGAAAATATAAACTGGAAATTTTATGTTAAAAGCTGCTGGCTTGCAGGAACGGTTGTGCTTTTTATAATGTTTTGCGTGTCAAATGCCTATAAGCTTGGAAAAATAAAGAAGGAACGCAGGTTGTATGGCAGTAGGGGCAGGATAAAAATCTATACGGCGGAAGGTATAAAAAATCCGTGCCTGTATGGATTTTTAAAACCTGCAGTGTATATACCGCATATGTACGTCTCTGATACCGGTAAAGGGAAATTAAGCGAAGACGAACTGGAACAGATTATAATGCATGAATATATACATTACATACATAAAGATCATATTCTGGCTATGGTGAGGATGGTTCTGGCGTCAGTTCACTGGTTTAATCCGTTTATGTGGATTGCGGTATCTTTCTCAAAACGGGACTCGGAACTCTCGTGTGATGAAACTGTTGTGTCGCTTATTGGAGAGGAAAACAGGTTCAGTTATGGAGAAATGCTTGTAAGGCTTGCCGGTGACGCAAGATGGACAGATTTCTGCTATTCAATGGTGTCTATGAGTAAACGCGGAAAAGAAATGGAAAAAAGAATACGGGCGATTAGTGATAAGAGGCAATATACGGCGTGGCTTCTGATACCTATGATGGTTATAGTGTCAGCGGCAGTAATAATTACATGCAGTACGGGTATGGGCGCCGTGGCTGCCGTAGAGCAAAATGATATATCTTATTCTGAATCAGGCAGTAAAGATGAAAACGTGGAAAAACAAATTAATGGTGAACAGTATCAGAACGTATATAATGATACACTTACAGAAGATACAGATGAAACTCTTTATGCATCAACATATGAAGAAGCTTTCAAAAATTATATAGAAGTATTTACGGAAGCCGTTAATACGGGAAATATTGATAAAATGTCCGAGGTTCTGAAAGTTGGCACGGAGGTGTACGAACAACAGACCGGAATTGCAGAAAACTACCATAAACGCGGAATACGCGAAGAAATAAAACTATATATGTTTACTTCAATAGAAAGTATTAATGAAAATGAAGTCAATATCAGATCAAAAGAAAAAATAAAAGTGTATTATGCAGATGAAACAGACAGGATAGTTAAACAGAAATATGAGTATACATGTGAGAAAATAAACGGCTATTGGATTATTACCGGTATGAGTGAAATCTGATGCGGCGCAGACAGGAGATATTATTGCCAGTGTTGGTATATAATGTTTCCTGTTTTATTTTACTTGACAAACATTAAGAACTATATTAATCTGAGTTATGGTTTGTAAGATATTAATAAAGGAGAGAGATTAATGCTTGAGAAAATAAAGGAGATTGTATCGTCACAGCTTAACATTAGTGAAGATGAAATTACTGAATCGTCATCCTTTAAAGATGACCTTGGCGCAGATTCGCTTGATTTGTTTGAACTTGTTATGGCTTTGGAGGAGGAGTACTCCCTTGAAATCCCTATGGATGATTATGAGGGTATGGATACAGTGGCTGATGTTATTAATTATCTTAAGGACAGAGGCATAGAGTAGCTATATTATGTAATCATTATAATTTTATAAAACTATTGACTTGTTTTGTTAAATTGTGTAGTATATATGATATCGTACCATTGCATCTGTGCGGCAAATCAGGCTTGTAAGTGTCTGTACAGATTTGGTATATAGTGTTAAGTACAATTTATAAAAGGAAAGGAGTGTAGTATAGTGCATTGTGCCTGATTGATGCAGTATACATATGTAATATGAAAAAAGTCAGAGTATTATCATTGCTGCTTACTGCCGCTTTGACAGTGACTTCACTTACAGTAGCACCTTCAGAAGCTGATGCAGCTAAGAAAAAGGTGTCATTAGCTAAGAAAAAAGTTACTGTTGCAGTAGGACAGACGAAGAAGATTAAGATTGTACCTGCTAAAAAGAAGAAAGCTAAAGGCAGTGCAGTATCTTCCAAATCATCTAAAAAGAACAAGATTAAAGCTAAGGTAAAATGGAAATCAAGCAATAAGAATATTGCAAAGGTAGTTAAGAAAAAGGTTTTCGTTAAAAAAGCCAATGCAAGAGTAAAGGGCGTTGCTCCTGGTACAGCTGTTGTTAAGGCTGTATATAAACGTAAGGGTGTTAAGGCTACGCTTAAATGCAAGGTTACTGTTGTTCCTGCAGGAGGAACCGCAGGGTCAGCTGCTCCTTCACAGAGCGCTTCAGTTTCAGCAGCACCTGCAAGCAATGCTCCTGCTACAGATCAGCCGGGACCGGACAAAACGGCCAGACCTACAAAGGGACCTACACCGGAACCTACGGCAACACCGACACGTAATCCTAATACACAGCCGCCGGCTTCACCGAATCCATGGCCGGAAAATGCTGATTCATATTCCTTTAACCTTACAGCTCCAAGAGAAGAGGGTGGAATATATTCTGTACAGGATGGCGCTACATGGGAAAAAAATGCTGATGGAAGCATAACAGTTACATTTAATAAGGATAAGGATTATCCTGATATGTCATTCAGGATTCCTGCAAAATATTATAAGACTGACTATTATAAATGGGTTGAGATAAAATATTCAGACAATGAAGGAAACAGAGGTCTTTCAATATATGATAAGGGACTGCTTCCGGATCATGACACTGCACCATGGGAATGTGATGCAACTACCAAGTATGATTTGGGACCTGACTTCCTTCCTGAGTATGCAGGAGACTGCGTAAAGATTATTGCGCTTGATGAACTTGAAGACTGGACAGAGTATGCAACCCAGATTGATATCTATGCACCTACGGTAGAAGGAGGAAAGAGCGCAGGCGGTAAGATTACGATTAAGTCTATTACATTATATTCAGATCAGCCTGGCGAAGTAACACCGACAAAAGAACCTGTAGCTACAGAGAGAAATCTGAAACTCAGCGAAGCTAAGAATATGGGTGGAACAGTAGAGTCTAAGGAAGACGAACTTCTGACCTTAAAAGGCGCTGATGGTGTACTCATTCCAATTGGAGAGCCTTTGGATGACGGCGAAGAAATAGAAGTTACGGTATATGGAACTGCAACAGCTTCAGGCGCGCCGGCAAAAGTCAGAGCATGGTTATCTGATACTGATGCTCACAGATGGTCAGAAATAGTGAATCCTATAACGTTTGAAGAAACATTCAAACTTAAGGCTAGTTCCACAATAGACGGAGACGGCGGTTCAGGAACTGATACATGTAAGCATGAGGCTTCTGATTATATACAGTTCAAAAAGGAAGCATATAATTCACCTGCTTTTGATGAACTTACTATTACTAAGGTTGTAGTTAAGAAAGTATGGAAGACATTAGAACCTGGTACGTATGTTCCTGTAGAACCTGAAGTTTCAGAAGAAGCAATAGGCGCTTATGAAGTTCCAATTAACGCTGATAATCTTAAAGCTGATGGCCCTTCAACTGTAGATTTTGCTAATGGTGTTGCTAATCTTACAGTAAACGCTATGTATGGTGGATTGTGGATTAATATTCCTGCAGATAAACAGGATGAGTACAGCCGTGTTGAAGTTGAATATGAAAACGGAACAGGCGGATTTGGATATGGTTGTCAGTACGTTGGCAGCAGCGGTGATGAGAATATTACATGGGGCGGTCTGTTAAACGGAAGTGGCGTAGATAAGAAAGACTTTGATGCAGGAAAAGTTGTTACTAAATTTAAGTATTTTAATAATGGCGAATCTCTGTCAGCTGAGAATCCTGCAAAGGTAACAATTAAGTCTATTAAGTTATTCAAGGCTGATGCCAAGAAGTTAGAAGTTTCAACATTTGAGACGGAAACATCAGGAAATGTATCGCTTGATTCTACAACAGGATATGGCAATGTAAGAATTGATGATGAGAAGTTTAATGAATTCTTAGACTACTACTCAGATATGTACAATGCATTAAATGACCTGTCAGGTAAAGCAACTCCTGAAGAAGCTGTAACTAAGTATATGGCAGATGGTGAAGAAATAACATATACACCGTCAGAAGCAGGAAAAGGTACTGTTACATTTACTAATGGTGAAGATGTAAACCGCAGCCTTGATGTAGAAATCAAGCAGGGTGAGACAGCAGATGATTTAATAGCTACATTTACTGATGAAAATGGAAAAGTAAAAGAAGTAAAAGTTTCCAAGAATTCAGGAAATGAATGTGATGTTACAATGAACGGAGAAGAAGGCTACAAGCTTGTAGTTACAGATTCCGAAGACAGTTATAGTGTTGTATTTACTGCACCTGATGGCGAATATATCAAGATCGTTAAGGAAGGTAATAAGTATACTCTTAAAGCAACCAAGGCTATGATTGAGAAATATGGATTATCTCTCAGTTATCTTCCGGAGGAAGCTTAATAATATAACTGTTTACACAATATAATAATGATTTAATTTTATTCGGTACCCTATATACTATATGGTATATAGGGTACTGTATTGAAAGGATGTGCAGGTATGAGTAAAAAGCACGTATCAACCCTTACTGTTGTATTGACTTGTGTAATGTGTTTATCACTGGCATTATCCTGTTGTATCATTATGAATAGTAGGGTTAAGGGTAAAATTAAACTGCCGGTAAAGACACTTAGAATGTATGAAGGGGATTCATACAAATTTAAAATTAAGAAATGTAAATGGAAGACTTCCAATAAAAAAGTTGCCACAGTAAGTAAAAATGGCAGGATTAAAGCTAAAAAATCAGGAAAAGCAAAAATTACGGTAAGAAAGAAAAATGGCAAATCAAAAGCTGTAGTAAATATAAAAGTAGGAAAACATGCGACAGGTATTAAGATTGACGGGGCTTTAAGTATTTTTCTTAATATGAATCAGACAGGAAAGATAAAGGCGGCAGTTATACCTGCCAAAGTTTTGTATAAAGATATTGAATATATTGTTGCCGATTCAAACATAGCAGTTGTAAGCGCTGATGGAACAATAACTCCGAAAAGTCCGGGGGTTACAAGCGTTACTGTTGTTTCCAAGGCAACTTCATCAAAGAATAAAAAAGTAAGTGCAGTTGTAAATATTATTGTTGCGGCTCCTGCGGATAATTCAGGAAAACAGGACTTAACGAAGGATTTGAATAATGATTTCATTATTGTAGTAGAGACACCTGCGCCGACTCATACAGAAACGCCTGCACCATCACCCAAGACAACCAAATCGCCTGACGTTACACATGGTCCAGGGGTTACGGCTTCGGCAGCCCCAACTTCTGCCCCCGTACCTACCGTGGCTCCGACGCCGGATTTAATACAGGATTATATTGCATCAATTGTGCCGGATGATAACGAGCCTCTTGCAGGTTCAGTAGTTGTGGCTAATAATGAAGGCAAGCAAAGAACAGTATATTTTCTTAATAAAAATTATACAGGTAATGTAAGTGTTACCATTGATGGTTATTCTTACAGCAGAAGCGGAAATGTGGCTGATTTTCTTAAACGTCTTGAAAATGAAACTATAAGCACTACTAATTCTGCAGGTACAATACATGTTTTGCGAAAGAAGAAAAGCGACAGCTGGGAAGTTACAATGTTAAAGACAGGAACAGTGTATTATATGTCAGGAAAAGTTCAGGATACTGTATATAATTCAGTATATGGAATTATGATTGTGGAAGGTAATACGCTTAAAAATATAGTGGTAAAAGGAAATTAAAACAGACCTTATCTGAAAGGATGATAGCGGCATTGTTTAAGAATTGTTTTAAATGTTTTTTGGGAGTGGCTGTAACAGGCATTGTTGTAACCCTGTCTGCCGGTGTTCAGGTATATGCCGGGGGAATTAACAGTAATGAAGCGAGAGTACTTTCAGTTGCCAGAGGCGGATTTTCATATAACAATGAAATATATACTGCCAGGCAGGAGTATGTTGACCAGCTTATAGCCTATCTTACAAAAGATGATGTCAATCTTACTGAAAGTCAGGCTGATAAGGCGATTAATACTATATATTCTAATATCGAAAAGGGTGTAAACGAGGGATATATAGTAAAACAGGGTTCACCTGAAGATAATATCGACCCTGAAGAAGAAGTGGAGATTACTGAGATATCACCTGAACAGGAAGAAGAAGGAATTACAGACATATCCCAGATAGATAAGCCCACAAAAGAACCGGGTGAAGTTGTTTATAATGATAACGGAAAGGCTTATGCTTATGATAGCGAAGGTATACCCGTTGCCAGCCTTGACGGAGTTATGAAAAATACGGGACTGACTTACGGGCCGGTAGTTGTAACGGTAAAGGCAATGTCAGTAATATTCGTGCTGACGATAATATCAGCAGCAGTTTATATTATTTCTGAAAGAAGGAGAACCAATGGGTCATAAAGAACAGAGAATACTAAGATATATATGGATTCCTCTGTCGATAACCATAATCGGTCTTATATTATATTTTTTAGCGGGACATTTTTTTACAGATAACATAGCAGCGCAGATTTCATACGTCGTGGTACAGGGTGAGCCAAAAGACAGCAGTAATGGTTCTGATATCAGATTGTCTGATATTGCTGAAGGAACTATTGAGGCGCAGGAATGGATTATGCCGGCTTCCGGAGAACAGTATGGAGAGATAAAATGTGACAATGTATCTATGTCGGTACCATTATATTATGGTGATACAGATGATATCCTGAAAAAAGGAGCAGGACAGTCGTTTTTATCAGGATTTCCGGGGCAGCAAAAGACTGTGCTTGTAGGAGGACATGATACTACATTTTTTGCGCCGCTTGAAAATGTAAAAGAAGGAGACAGTATAGTTCTTGCGTGCACATATGGCAGTTTTGAATATAAAGTGTCGCAGATAAATATTATTGATGGGGCTGATTTTACTATATCAGATACAGAAGAACAGCTTGTACTGTATACATGCTATCCATTTGGAAAAACAGGCGTAGACAGGGCTAAAAAGATAGTATATATTTGTGATAAGGTAAGCGGACCTGAGATAGGGGGTAGTGGTATTGAGTAAAAGACGAAAACATGCCTCCGTCGGCAGATATAAAAATATTATAAGCTACGTTCTGAGCGTTTTTGTTGCATTGAGCCTGCTTACGGTTTTCTGGGGCGTTACTATAAAAACAGGATTGTTTAATACTGATATTGTAAAGGACAGCCTGGGCTTGAGCGGTTATTATGAATATAAGGCTGAAACAATTAACGGAAATCTGAAAAATATGCTTTCGGATGCGGGAATCGGAGAGGAAGCCGCCGAAGATGTAATTACGAACAGAATGGTGCTGATTGATACCAATAATTATATTTCGGGAGAAATAGAAGGAAAAGCGAAAGATTATAATACAGATGAGCTTGAGGCTTCGCTGACTGCTAATATCAGAAGTTATTTTGAAGAACAGGGTATAACTGCTGATGCAGAGCTTAATGAATATATAAACAGGTTTGTGAGCGCAGCTGCAGCAGATTACAGAGCTAATATAACATTTCCGTTTATTTCATATTATTTAAAGAGTGTGGATTCATACAGAAGTGCTGTAAACTGGCTTATTATAATACCTGTTCCGATAATTTTGCTGTGTTTTATCCTGCTTATTCTCATACATCGCATGAAATACAGGGGAATAAGATATTTTGGCTATGGAGTGTGTGCGGCATCGCTGCTTGAAGTAATTACTTCAATGATTATGAAAAAAAACTTTATGGGCATTGTGGCTGGACATGAAGGAGTATATTCTGATTTTATAAAAATATATATATCAGATGCGATGAGTCAGGGAATATATTCCGCCTTGGCAGGGTTTATATTGTTTGGTATAATCATTATTGTAACGTATTATTGCAGGAAAAAGGCTGTTTAGGAGGTACATTATATGGAGTATGAGGGTTACGTTGACATTCATTCCCATATAATACCCGGAGTGGATGACGGCTCACAGAGCTTTGAGGAATCAATAGATATGCTTAATATAGCATATGAACAGGGTGTAAGAACCATGTATGCAACTCCACATTATGGCTCCGGGAAAGAAAAATATGACAGGGAACTTTTGCTTGACAGATTTGAAAAACTTAAGGAAAAGGCCTTAGATGTTGGAGAAGAAGGCATAGAACTCATTCTTGGAAATGAAGTTTATTATCATCATGATACAGTAGAGCTTTTGGATAAAAAAGAGATATTCACTATGGGCGGCTCAAGGTATGTTCTTATGGAATTTGCTTATGGGATAAGTTATAATGAGCTGTACAGATCACTTCAGCGGGTCGTTAATGCAGGTTATGTACCTATACTTGCCCATATTGAAAGATATTACTGTCTTTACAGAAAGTTTTCTGAGATTGCTTCTCTCAGGGATATGGGAATCGGTCTTCAGATTAATGCAGATTCGGTTATAGCTAAACTTAGCTCCGAGGCATCATTCTGCAGGAAGCTTATAAGGAACGGATACATACACTTTCTGGCGAGTGACTGCCACAGAGTCGGATGGCGGCCCCCTGTTATGAAAGACGGGTATTCTGCCCTTGAAAAAAAGACGCCACAGGAATATCTGGACAGACTTATGAAAGTTAATCCGGATATACTAAGAAACAACAGATTTTTATAAAATATTTTAGGAGGAATGTTATGGAACAGCAAAATGATGAATTTTCAATAGATTTGCTTGAGTTATTTTTTGTCCTGAGAGACAGGATAATTATAATTATTCTTACTGCTGTTATTTTTGCGGCAGGAGCGGCGGCATATACTCATTATCTTGTTACACCGTTATATGCTTCGTCGTCAAGCATCTATGTGCTTTCAAGTAAAAATATGATGGAGAATTATTCTGACTTTATGATAGGCGCATCGCTTACGAGCGATTATATGCAGATGATTAAGTCATATACGGTCCTTAACAATGTTATAACCAATCTTGAGCTTGAAGAAGAGCTTACTGTAGAAGAGCTTGAGGATTGCACCAGTGTAACCAATCCTACTGATACACGTATGCTTATTATTACTGCCAAATATAGTGACCCCAGGATTGCAAAGGAAATTGTTGATGAGCTTGCAAGAGTCGCAATAGAAAGAATGCATAAAATAATGGACATCGACAAGCCTAATATATATGAATATGGACAGATTAGCGAGAACCCGGTAAGCCCTAATATGAAAAAGAATATGTTAATAGCAGGGCTGATTGGAATGTTGGCTGCATCGGCAGTATTTATTGTGCTGTATCTTAAAGATGACAGTATCTGTACGCCTGAAGATGTTGAAAAATATCTTAATCTTAATACTCTTGCTGCAATTCCGATGGAGGCAGGCAGCGCTGAGCAGATAAGGCTGGATGAAAGAAAGCGTATAGGTAAGGGCAGAAAAAAGCATAAACGCAGCAGCCGTAAGGAAATCGGGGGGGGGTGATTCGTTATGAACAAGATAAAATTCGAGAACCTGAAAAAACTTGAGTACGGTATAAATGAGGCATATAAAACACTCAGAACGAATCTGTCATTCTGCGGAGATAATGTTAAGACGATACTTCTTACAAGCTGTACGCCTAATGAGGGTAAGTCGGTAGTAAGCTTAAGGCTTGCACAGGCGTTGGCTGAAGATGGAAAGAAAGTTATACTGATTGATGCCGACCTTAGAAAATCGGTATTTGTAGGCCGTTATGGAGTTAGTGGAGAGAAGCATATAAAGGGGCTTTCGCATTATCTTACCGGACAGGCTGAGCTTGATGATGTAATATGTGAGACCGATATTGAAAATATGTACGCTATATTTGCCGGCTCTGTTAATCCGCCAAATCCTACAGAGCTGCTTGGAAACCATTATTTTGGTAAAATGATAGCTGTGTTGAGACAGAAATATGATTATATAATACTTGACACACCGCCGCTTGGCTCTGTTATAGATACTGCTATTATAACTAAGATATGCGACGGCGCTATACTTGTCATAGAAAGCAACGTAATAAGTTACCGTTTTGCGCAGGATGTTAAAAAGCAGCTTGATATGGCTGATTGTAAGATACTCGGCGCCATTCTTAATAAAGTTGATACCCATAATAAAGGCAAATATAAGGGATATTACAAGTCCTACGGATATCGCTCGTATAACCGTTATTATGGTTATGGTAAATATGGTGTATATGGAGAATATGGAAAACCTGATTCAGAGTCTCAATAAGAAGGTATAAATACTATAATTATTGGAATAAGGGATGCAAATGAATAACAAGTTTAATTCGCAGCTATCAATAGTAGTGATACTTTTAGACTTAATTACTATAGCAGCATCTTATGCATTTGCAAATATGATAAGGTTTAATAACTTTTTTAATGATGCAAGTGTAAATGGGGATGGCAAAATTATATGGGTTGTTTTATTTGCTTATATAATTATTACAATTATATCGCAGAATAATGAAATATTTATGCATATGTCATATAGAAGGGGAATATATAAAATCCTCGAAAAGCACTTTTATATAATTGTATTTACCCTTATATATATGTATGTTACCAAAAGCAGTGAATTATATTCAAGAGTACAGTTTGTCCTTTTCTTTGTAATAGACGTTTTACTGATGATGCTGGTACATTGTCTGTTTAAATATTTTGTGACCAGGCATTTCAGGCATACGAGCTATTGCGAAAGGGTAATGCTTATTACATATGCCGATGATGCAGAAGCAATACTTGACAGAATAAGGCAGACCAGAAACTGGCATTTCCGCATAAAGGTTATTGCGGTACTTGATAAGGATATGAAAGGCCAGAAGATAAGGGGCATAGAAGTAGTTGCAGATGCTTCTAATTATTATGATGTTATTAAAGATAATGCCATAGACGCAGTAATTATCAACACTGTTCCGTATATGTATAAATATATTGAGAATGTTGTTTCACAATTTCTGGATATGGGAATTATTGTGCATCTTAATCTTCCTGAGTATGACTTGCCGGTTGCTTCCGGAAGGAAGTTTGATAACCTTGGGATGCTTGGGGTTATAACCTACAAAAAGCAGGATTATACATTTTGGCAGATTGCAACGAAGAGAACGATGGATATCATTGGCGGTATTATCGGAATGTTTTTCTTCGGTATTGCAATGCTTATATTTGGACCTATTATTAAGCTGGACTCCAAGGGACCGGTATTGTTTATACAGACAAGGATAGGAAAGAATGGCAGGAAGTTTAATATGTATAAGTTCAGGTCTATGTGCGTTGATGCTGAGGACAGGAAGACTGAACTCATGAACCGGAATGAGATGACAGGTCCCATATTTAAGATAAAAGACGACCCCCGTATAACAAGGGTAGGTAAATTCTTAAGGAAAACGAGTATAGATGAGCTTCCGCAGTTCATTAATGTATTGAAAGGCGATATGAGCCTTGTCGGAACAAGACCTCCGACAGAGGAAGAATACAGGAGTTATAATTCTGACCAGAGAAGAAGAATGAGTATTAAACCCGGAATAACCGGAGTGTGGCAGGTGAGCGGCAGAAATTCCATAGCGAATTTTGACGATATAGTAAGGATGGATTGTGAATATATTGATACATGGTCCATATCCAGGGATATCAAAATTCTTTTAAAGACGATATGGGTTGTTATATTCGGTAAAGGTGCAGAATAATATTGTTATCCGCTTGACTTATTATAAATATATTTGTAAAATAATAGGTGGTTTTATACTAGAAAGGAACATGGAAAATGAATTCAGCAAAACATATTTCTAATCAGACAATTAATAATGATAGCAGGAAGAAATCAGGCGCTCCTGTACAGAATCAGAAAAAAATATTTGTAATTTCCGGTATTGTTGCAGTGATTGTACTTTTTCTTGTTATAATGGTATGTTGGGAAAACCTTCATCCGAGGCTTATATTTAAAATAAATGATAAGAAGGTATATCTCAGTGATATGATGGTTGATATATATATGAACGAGTCAACCGGGGAATATATGAATTCGCTGTATAAACAGAATTACGGTTCAGATTACTGGTCACTGGAAAATGATGACGGAATGACTAATGCCGAGATTCTGAAAGATAATACAATAGAATCCGTTATGCAGAAGTACATGATGTATTATGAGGCGGAGGCTAATGGCTATACCCTTACTGATGAAGAAAACACCAATATTGAGCAAGAAGCGTCGGAGGCATATGAGCAGATGACGGCGGCAGTAAGAAATAAGTCAGGAATCACTAAGGATGATGTGGTAGAATATTATAAGATGCAGACTCTCGCTGACAATTATAAAAATGCGTGGATAGATTCTTTTGATATTGATGACGCTGCAATTACTGCGGGAGTAAATCCGGCAGATTACAGACAGTATGATATCCAGTATTATTATATCCCGTATACGACAACGGATGAGGCCGGAACAAGCGTGCCAATGAGTGACGAACAGAAATCTGCCGCGCTTGCTGAACTTCAGGCTTCATATGGTGATATTGCAGGACTTGAAGATTTTACTACTTACATTGATAATACATCTTCACAGACGGCTGCAGAGGGGGCAGAGACAACGCCTACTCCCGCGCCGGGTCCGAAAGCTCCGGAAGGAACCAATATCAAGTATACTACAAAGAGCTTTATTGAAACTGATACCGCTGATACTATAGGGCTTGATGATACACTGGTTGCTGAAATTAAGGCAATGGACAATGAGAGCATTACCGATAAAGTTGTTGAGGACTCAAATGGATGCTACATCATAAAAATGGTAAACAACAATAGCACCGAGCGTTATGAGTCAGAATGTGAATCCCTGATAACAGAAGAAGAGAACAGGGTGTTTGATGAAGAAATAGACAAACTGGAAGTTGAAAAGTATTATATTGAACTTAATGATTCTGAATGGGATAAAGTTGAGTTTGGAAAAACTACTATAAATTAGAGTTATGGACTTAAAAGGCTCCGGCTGGTTTTATATATGCCGGAGCTGTTTTAGAATATAAGGAGATGATTACAGTGGGTATGGTAAGACGAATATATGTCGAGAAGAAAAATGCATACAGAGTTGCGGCTAAAGAGCTAAAAAAAGAAATTAACAGATATCTTGATATCAAATCACTGTCTGATGTAAGAATACTTGTAAGGTATGATGTTGAGAATATTTCTGATAATACATATAAAAAAGCATTAAATACTATATTTTCTGAACCTCCGGTGGATGATGTGTATGAAGGTACGTTTCCGTATAATCAGAATGACAGGATTTTTTCGGTTGAATACCTTCCGGGACAGTTTGACCAGAGAGCGGATTCTGCAGAACAGTGTGTAAAGCTGCTTAATGAATCCGAAGAGCCGGTTATACGTTCTGCGACTACCTATGTCCTTGGAGGACAAGTTAATGATGAAGAATTTGAAAAGATAAAATCCTATTGTATTAACCCGGTGGACTCAAGGATTACCGATGAGCAGATTCCCGATACGCTTGTTGCGGTATTTGATGAGCCTGCTGATATATCCGTATTTGAAGGATTTGCGGATATGCCGGAGGACGAGCTTAAGAAACTTTATATTTCACTTAATCTGGCAATGACCTTTAAGGATTTCCTGCATATTCAGAACTATTATAAAAATGAGGAAAAGAGAAATCCTACATTTACCGAAATTCGTGTGCTTGATACATACTGGTCTGACCATTGCCGCCACACTACGTTTCTTACGGAACTTAAAAATATATCTTTTGAGGATGGGGATTATAAGAAACCGTTTGAGGAAACATTTGACTCATATAAGAAAGCATATAATGAGATATATGCAGAACGTAATGATAAATATGTGTCGTTAATGGATATTGCGCTTATGGCTATGAAAAAGCTTAAAGCAGACGGAAAACTTCAGGATATGGAAGAATCGGATGAGATTAACGCATGTTCGATAATCGTTCCGGTTACTATAAATGGAAAAGAAGAGGAATGGCTTGTGTTCTTTAAAAATGAGACGCACAACCACCCTACGGAAATAGAGCCGTTTGGAGGCGCAGCCACATGTCTTGGAGGCGCAATACGTGACCCTCTTTCGGGCCGAGGATATGTTTATCAGGCAATGAGAGTTACAGGAGCAGCGGACCCTACTGTATCGCTTAAAGATACGCTTGCAGGCAAACTTTCGCAGAGGAAGATTACGACAGGAGCGGCAAGCGGCTACAGTTCATATGGCAATCAGATAGGACTTGCAACCGGACTTGTAAATGAAGTCTATCATCCGGATTATGTTGCAAAGCGTATGGAGATAGGCGCAGTTATGGGCGCGGCTCCAAGAAAGAATGTCATAAGAAAGAATTCGGAACCGGGAGATATAATTATACTCCTCGGAGGGCGCACAGGCCGCGACGGATGCGGAGGCGCAACAGGTTCTTCAAAAGCGCATAATACGCAGTCTATTGATACGTGCGGTGCGGAAGTACAAAAAGGTAATCCTCCTACAGAGAGAAAAATACAGAGACTTTTCAGACGTAAGGAAGTAAGCCTTATTATTAAAAAATGTAATGACTTTGGAGCCGGAGGGGTGTCAGTTGCAATTGGCGAACTGGCGGAAGGTCTTGACATTAACCTTGATAAAGTACCTAAAAAATATGCGGGTCTTGACGGTACTGAGCTTGCTATTTCAGAATCCCAGGAACGTATGGCTGTTGTTGTAGATAAAAAAGATGTAGATAAGATGCTGGCATATGCGTCCGAGGAGAATCTTGAGGCGGTAGCAGTAGCAGTGGTTACAGTGGAGCCAAGACTTGTAATGAAATGGAGAGGCAGAACTATTGTTAATCTGTCAAGGAAATTCCTTGATACCAACGGGGCGCATCAGGAAACTGATGTAATAGTTAATATGCCTGATAAGAATGAAAGATATTTTGCAGACAGACAGATTGATGACATAAAAGAAGAATGGATTAATACATTGTCTGACCTTAATGTGTGTTCGCAGAAAGGGCTTGTTGAGATGTTTGACAGCTCAATTGGCGCGGGTACTGTTCTTATGCCTTATGGCGGAAAGTATCAGCTTACGCCTATTCAGACTATGGTAGCAAAACTTCCTGATTTTACCGGAACCTGTGATACGGTAACAATGATGAGCTATGGCCTTGACCCGTATCTGTCAAGCTGGAGCCCGTATCATGGTTCTGAATACGCAATACTTACTTCTGTTGCAAAGATAGTTGCTGCGGGTGGAGATTACCATAAGATAAGATTTACATTCCAGGAATATTTCAGAAGGCTTGGTGAGAATCCTCAGGATTGGGGTGAACCTATGGCAGCGTTGTTAGGCGCATTTGATGCCCAGATGAAGCTGGGGCTTCCTTCCATAGGAGGAAAGGACAGCATGTCGGGAACGTTTAATGATATTAATGTGCCGCCTACATTGTGTTCATTTGCTGTTGATGTCGCTAAGACAGGTGATGTAATTACTCCTGAATTTAAGGCAGCAGGAAACAGAATTATTGCAATTGATATTAAGAAGGATGAGTATGATATTCCTGATTACGGATATGTTGCCGGACTTTATGATAAGGTTCAGAAGCTTATTAAAACCGGTGTGTTAAAGTCCGTATATGCTATTGGTTATGGCGGAATATGTGAAGCTGTAAGTAAGATGGCATTTGGTAATATGCTTGGCGTAACTGTGGATGCTTCCTTTGATAAGAATAAGTTTTTTGCGCCTATGTACGGCGGATTTGTTGCGGAAGTGGCAGAAAACGATATGGATAAAATTGATTGCAGTTATACAGAAGTCGGAATCATTACAGATAAGTCGGAGTTTGTATACGGCGATGTGGTAATTCCGGTTAAGGATGCCGTATCAGCATGGACAGCTACGCTTGAAAAAGTATTTCCTACTGAGTCAGAACCTGAAAATGTCGGAACCTGTGATGACCTGTATGTGTGCAAAAATGTATATGTTGCAAAGAATAAAGTCGCAGTACCTAAAGTATTCATTCCGGTATTTCCGGGAACCAACTGCGAATATGATACAACGATTGCATTTGAAAAAGCAGGTGCAGATGTGGAAAGCAAAGTGTTCTGCAATATGACTGAAAGTGATATAAGAAGTTCGGTTGATGCGTTTGAAAAGGCTATACGTTCATCGCAGATTCTTATGATATCGGGCGGTTTCAGCGCAGGCGACGAGCCTGACGGTTCTGCCAAATTCATAGCATCGGTATTCAGGAATGAGCGTATTGCGGATGCGGTACATGACCTTCTGGATAACAGGGACGGCCTTGTGCTTGGTATATGCAACGGTTTCCAGGCGCTTATCAAACTTGGACTTGTTCCATACGGAAAGATATGTGAACAGAAACCGGATTCGCCTACGCTTACTACAAACAGCATAGGACGTCATATATCCAAATCGGTATATACCAAAGTAGTGTCGAATAAGTCTCCATGGCTTTCGGGTGTGGAGCCGGGAGAGGTGTTTGCGATACCTGCGTCACACGGCGAAGGACGTTTTGTAGCGGATGCGGAATGGATTAAGAAATTATTTGAAAACGGTCAGGTAGCTACACAGTATGTAGATTTATCCGGCAAAAGTACCATGGATGAAGCGTTCAATCCAAACGGTTCGTATTATTCAATTGAGGGTATTACGAGTCCTGACGGAAGGGTTCTTGGTAAAATGGCCCATTCAGAGCGTATTGGCGGCGGAGTTGCAATAAATATATATGGAAACCAGAACCAGAGGCTGTTTGAATCAGGCGTAAAATATTTTAAATAATGAATTAAAAAATATAAATATATAATGGAGGTTATTTTTATGAAAGACAAAATCAAAGGTAACACTATAGTAGCAGCATTGCTGATATTTGCATTGGCATTGCAGATGTTTATTTCACCGGCAGCAGGTGCGACTGCGGATGCGGCCGAATCGGGAAATCCGGATCCGAATTTCCACATATACATAGCATTCGGACAGAGCAACATGGAAGGGCATGCGCCAGCTGAAGAGCAGGATATGACTGTAGATGAGAACTATCTTATGATGCAGACTGCTGAAGGCATGAAAACGGCAGATGGTGAAGAAAAGAAAGTTGGAGAGTGGTATCCGGCAGTGCCGAAGCTTGCAAACAGCAATACAGTAGGTATTGGCGTATGTGACTACTTTGGCAGAAGAATGTTGGAGATTAAGCAGGAGACTAATCCGGATGCTAAAGTCGGAGTTATAGTTGTTGCTGTTGCAGGTTCAAGTATTAAAGCTTTTGATAAGGATGAATATAAAGAATATTTTGATAGTCTGCCCAGTGATTCCGCGTGGATGCAGAATATAGCCAAACAGTATGGCGGCAATCCTTATCAGAGGATTATAGATGTGGCAAAACTTGCACAGAAGGACGGCGTTATAAAAGGTATTATACTGCATCAGGGAGAAACTGATGCCGCATCAACTTATTGGACGGATGAAGTTCAGAAGATATATGGCGATATGATTACAGACCTTGGGCTTCCTGACAATACTCCGCTTCTTGCGGGCGAATGTCTCCAGCGTCTTCAGGGACAGAATAATAATATCAACAAGCTTCCTGAATTGAACAGCAATTTCCATGTGGTTTCTTCAGAGGGCTTTAGCGGAGAGAGTGACGGACTGCATTTTACGGCGGCAGATTACAGGGAATATGGACCAAGATATGCCGAGCTTATGGCTAAGGTTGAGCCTCAGTATACATTCGGAGAGCCTGTTTATGAGTGGTCGGCTGACAATACAAGCGTAAAGGCTAAAAGAGTTTGTAATGAGCTTCCGTTTTATGCTGAAGAGGAAACGGTAAGTGTAACAAAAGAAGTTACGAAAGAAGCGACTAAAGATTCAACGGGAACTATAGTATATACAAGCGGTGATTTTAAAAACCCTGCATTTACAAAGCAGACAAAAACGGAAACAATACCGGCGTTAGGCAATACGCAAACACAGGATACAAACACGGCAACGAAACCGGATGCGCAGACAGGTGTTGAAAAAACACTGAAATTATCTGCAGTTAAATGTAAAAAGAATTCTAAGAAGATTACCGGTAAAGTATCTGAAAAAGGTTCAACAGTAAAGATTAAGGTTGGAAAGAAGTCTGCTAAGAAAGCAACAGTTAAGGGTAAGAAATTTACACTTAAACTTTCATACAAGCTTAAGAAGAAAACAAAGGTTATAATTACGGTTTCCAAGAAAGACTTTAAGCAGCTTAAGAAAACTTACACTGTTAAATAAACAGATGAATAGTTGACAAAGCACATCCGGATTGTTACAATGAAATTTGATATCAAAAGCAGAAAGTTGGGATTGCTTATGGATAAAAAGAGTGCAAAAAGAATGGTATTATCAATACTCGTTGACAATACCGCCGGAGTTCTGAGCAGGGTATCGGGACTGTTCAGCAGAAGAGGTTATAACATAGACAGCCTTACCGTGGGTGAGACAGAAAATCCGCTGATTTCAAGAATGACGGTTGCCGTAACGGGTGACGAGGGAATTCTTGAGCAGATAAGAAAACAGCTTGCCAAGCTTGAAGACGTAAAGGAAATAGTTGAATTAAAGCCTGAGTCGTCAGTATGCAGGGAACTTATACTTATTAAAGTATATGCAGGACCTGAAGAGAGGACAAGTTTAAATACTATAGCCAGTATATTCAGGGCCAATGTTGTTGATGTATCTGCTGATTTTATGATGGTTGAACTTACGGGAACAGTAAGCAAGATTAATGCATTTATCAAGCTTTTAGACGGCTTCGAAATAGACGAACTTGTTCGTACAGGTGTAACCGGACTTACAAGAGGTTTTGTTTCGGCAGACGACTAAATATATGTAAATAATTTATAGGAGGAATTTTACAATGGCAAAGATATTTTATCAGGACGACTGCAATATTTCCATGCTTGATGGAAAAACTATTGCTGTCATAGGTTATGGAAGCCAGGGACATGCACATGCGCTTAACGCAAAAGAGTCAGGATGCAATGTTATTATCGGACTTTATGAAGGCTCTAAGTCATGGGCTAAGGCTGAGGCACAGGGATTTGAAGTGTATACTGCCGCTGAAGCAGCAAAGAAAGCAGACATCATAATGATTCTTATTAATGACGAGCTGCAGGCTGCAATGTACAAAAAAGACATTGAGCCAAACCTTGAAGAAGGAAATATGCTTATGTTTGCCCATGGTTTCAACATTCATTTCGGACAGATTGTTCCGCCGGCGAATGTGGATGTAACCATGATAGCTCCTAAAGGACCGGGACATACGGTAAGAAGCGAATATCAGGCAGGAAAAGGTGTTCCATGCCTTGTAGCAGTTCATCAGGATGCAACAGGACAGGCGCTTGAAAAAGCACTTGCATATGCGCTCGCAATTGGTGGCGCAAGAGCAGGAGTTTTGGAAACAACATTCAGAACAGAGACAGAGACAGACCTCTTTGGTGAGCAGGCAGTGCTCTGCGGCGGTGTATGCGCACTTATGCAGGCAGGTTTTGAAACACTGTGTGAAGCAGGTTATGACCCGAGAAATGCATATTTTGAATGTATACATGAGATGAAGCTTATTGTAGACCTTATATATCAGAGCGGATTCGCAGGAATGAGATATTCAATTTCCAATACTGCTGAGTATGGAGATTATATTACAGGACCTAAGATTATTACAGAGGAAACCAAAAAGACCATGAAGAAAATCCTTAAGGACATTCAGGATGGTTCATTTGCAAAAGAGTTCCTCTTAGATATGTCATCAGCAGGAGGCAAAGCTCATTTCAATGCAATGAGAAAGCTTGCGGCTGAACATCCTTCAGAGAAAGTCGGAGAAGAAGTTCGTAAGCTCTACAGCTGGAACGGCGAAGATAAGCTTATTAATAATTAAAAATAATACATATGGTTATAATAAACAGGGGTTGTTGCAGAAGTTTACTTTTAAAGCAGCAGCCCTTGTTGTATGGAGGCAGATATATGCTTGAAAAAGAACAGTTTATGAAACTTATGAAAGATATTGTTGACATTGCAAAGACAAATGGAGGCACTATTACAACTGAGGATATAAAAAGCTGTTTTGCAGATAAAGAATTTTCGGAAGAACAGCTTAACGCCATATATGATTACATGCATAAAAACAATATATCGGTAAAAGGATATATACCGGGCGGATTTGCAAAAGCGGAAACCGTAAAAAGCTCAGGAAGAATGAACGGGTATAAGAAGAATGTCAGTGAAATTGTATCTGCCGATAAAGAAAAGCTGAGAGCCGCCGCCAAAAAGCTTATATATGGGAAGGCAGATATATCGGATAAAGAGTATATTATACACAGTTATCTTCAGATGGTTATAAATATGGCTGTACGATACGCCAATAAGGGAGTATCATCTGATGAGCTTGTCCAGGAAGGAAATCTTGCGCTTGTTGTTGCAGTAGATGAGATTGCAGGTGCGGGAGAGGATTTTGTTAAAGGGAATAAGGATATATCTGATGCATGCGAAAAATATTTCCGTGATAAAATAAGGGAATATATAATCAGGCTTATTGATAACGAAAGTAAAAATGATAGCGAGTTTTCTGCCGCTGTAGCTAAGGCGGGGCTTATATATGAAGCGACCAAACATCTGGCAGAACAGCTTGGAAGAGTGGCAAGCCTTAAAGAATTGTCAGAGTACACACATATTCCGGAAAATGAGATTCAGGACATAATAAGATTTTCGGGATATACGATATCTTTAGGTGATGGTAAAGAAAATATTAATTAAAAATAATAAAAATATAAAAATGAAGTGGTTGTACTTTATACTACATAAGTGGTTCTTAGAATTTACTTATACATAGCAATTACACAATATATTGCGGTTTGAAAAAAATAATCAACTATATATATGGACAAATCATATTTCTTATGATATACTGTCATAGAAAAGCCGCTTATTGGTATTATTATGTAACTAAGGAAAGGAAAGTGTAGTTAAATGAAGGTAATTAAGAGAGACGGAAGGGTTGTAGAGTATGACCGCAACAAAATACTGACTGCAATAAGGAAAGCAAATGCAGAAGTAGACAGGTATGAGAAACTTACTGATGAAAAAATAGAAGGAATAGTAGTAAGCATAGAGAATCTTCACCGTGATACAATGCATGTAGAGAATATCCAGGATATGATTGAGCAGAAAATTATGGCTGAAGGAAAGTATGTACTTGCCAAAACGTATATTATTTACAGATATACCAGGGAGCTTGTAAGAAAGGCAAATACTACTGACGAATCCATTATGAGCCTTATACAGAACAGCAATAAGGATGTAATGGAAGAGAATTCCAACAAAAACGCTTATATCGCATCCACGCAGAGAGACCTTATTGCGGGTGAGGTGTCAAAGGATCTTACGAAAAGGATTCTTTTGCCGGAGCATATAGTTGAAGCGCATGAAAAGGGAGCAATACACTTCCATGATATGGATTATTTTGTACAGTCCATCTTTAACTGCTGCCTTATTAATATAAAAGATATGTTTGAAAACGGAACAGTCATGAACGGCAAGCTTATTGAAACGCCAAAGAGTTTCCAGGTAGCATGTACGGTAATGACTCAGATTATCAGTGCAGTCGCAAGCAGCCAGTACGGAGGACAGTCTGTAGATATAAGGCATCTTGGCAAATATCTCAGAATCAGTAAGGAAAAATATATGGACCGCTATAAAGAGAAATACGGTGACAGCATTGATGCCTCGGTTATGGAACAACTTGTAAATGACAGGCTTCATGATGAGCTTCGTTCCGGCGTACAGACAATACAATATCAGATTAATACACTTATGACTACAAACGGACAGTCTCCTTTTGTTACAGTATTTATGTACCTGGATGACAATGATGAGTATATTGAAGAAAATGCAATGATAATAGAAGAGATACTCAGACAGAGACTTGAGGGAATCAAGAATGAGAAAGGCGTATATGTTACGCCGGCATTTCCTAAACTTATATATGTACTTGATGAAAATAACTGTCTTAAGGGCGGCAAATATGATTATATTACAGAGCTTGCTGTTAAATGTTCTGCAAAGCGTCTGTATCCTGATTATATTTCTGCTAAGAAGATGCGTGAGAATTATGAAGGAAACGTATTTTCATGCATGGGCTGCAGAAGCTTCTTAAGCCCATGGAAAGATGAAAACGGAGAATACAAATTTGAAGGAAGGTTTAACCAGGGTGTTGTAAGTATTAACCTTCCACAGATAGGTATTATAGCACAGGGTAATATGGAGAAATTCTGGCAGCTTCTTGAAGAAAGACTTTCAATCTGCTTTGAGGCTCTTATGTGCAGACATCGCGCGCTGGAGGGAACATTGTCAGATGTCAGCCCTATACACTGGCAGTATGGAGCTATTGCAAGACTTGAGAAAGGTGAGAAGATAGATAAGCTTCTTCACGGCGGCTATTCATCAATTTCACTTGGCTATATCGGACTGTATGAGGTTACTAAGCTTATGACAGGAGTTTCACATACAGAGCCGGAGGGTTCTGAATTTGCACTGAAACTTATGAAACGTCTGAGGAGAGCAACAGATACATGGAAAGAAGAGACAGGCATTGGATTTGCGCTTTACGGAACTCCTGCAGAGTCACTCTGCTACAGGTTTGCAAGAATTGATAAAGAGCAGTTTGGAGATATTGAAGATGTTACTGATAAGGGATATTATACCAATTCTTACCATGTAGATGTAAGAGAGAAGATAGATGCGTTCTCTAAATTTACATTTGAGAGCCAGTTCCAGAATATATCTTCAGGCGGAGCAATTTCATATGTTGAGATACCTAATATGAGGCATAACCTTCAGGCACTCAGGGATATTGTGAAATTTATATACGACAACATTCAGTATGCAGAGTTTAATACCAAGTCAGATTATTGCCATGTATGCGGATATGACGGAGAAATTAAAATAAATGATAATCTTGAATGGGAATGTCCTCAGTGCGGTAATAAGGACCATGCAAAGATGAATGTTACACGAAGAACATGCGGATACCTTGGTGAGAATTTTTGGAATGTGGGCAAGACCAAAGAAATTAATGCAAGAGTTCTTCATATATAATATGCATAGGAGTAATGGTATATTATGAATTATGCGGATATCAAACAGTACGACATTGCAAACGGAACAGGAATAAGGGTTTCGGTGTTTGTGAGCGGGTGTACACACGGCTGCAAGGGATGTTTTAATAAAGAAGCGTGGGATTTTGAATATGGAAAACCATTTACGGATGATACGGTGGAATTTGTTATGAAATGTCTTGAACCGGATTATTATTCAGGACTTACGCTTCTTGGCGGAGAACCTTTTGAACATTCCAACCAGATAGGACTTCTGCCTTTATTAAGAAGATTCCGCAAGAAGTATCCAAGGGAAAAGTATGAAGAGCATCACCGCAATGTCTGGGCGTTCAGCGGATATACGTTTGAAACGGATATCCTTGGGGATATGTGCAGCAAATGGCCTGAAACAAAGGAAATGCTGTCATATATTGATATACTTGTTGACGGTGAATTCCATGAAGACGAAAAAAGCCTGAAACTTATATTTAAAGGTTCGGCAAATCAAAGGACTATACGGGTGCCGGAGTCGCTCGAAAGCGGAAAAACTATACTTCATGAATTCCCGGAACTTTATTAAACGCAGGATGGTTTGCAGTTTCCGGATAAGGAGAATATAAAAAATGGATACGTGTAAAGTGTATTTTAAGAAATTGGATAAAAACGCCGTACAGCCCTGCTATGGCAGCGAGTATGCCGCAGGCGCGGACCTGTTTGCGTGTATGAACGAACTGGTTGTGATTAATCCCGGCGATACGGAGTTTATACATACGGGAATAGCAGTCGAGCTTCCGGCGGGTACGGTAGGTCTTGTATATGCAAGGAGCGGCCTGGCATGTAAAAAGGGCATTGCGCCCGCAAATAAAGTCGGAGTAATTGATTGCGATTACCGCGGAGAGATTATGGTAGCGCTCCATAACCATTCAAAGGAAACTGTAAGTATAGAACCGGGTGAAAGGGTAGCGCAGATGGTAGTTGCCCCTTACATTCCGGCGGTATACGAGGAAACACAAGAGCTTTCAGATACGGTAAGAGGCGAAGGAGGCTTCGGGTCTACCGGGATGAAGTAACTATACAGAATAACATATTAACAGAATAACAGAATAACGGAATAACAGAATGACGCCACCTCTGTGCACATAGTCTGACTGTTATAAGACACGTTTTCACTTGTTTCGCCACGTAGCGGTGCATAAAACGGCAAAGTACGCCGTTTAAGCACCGACGGTCTCAAACAGTCTTATAACAGTCAGCTATGGCACACGGGTGGCCTTAAGTATATTATACATAAAAACACAAATAACCCCTGTTTATAAATACAAGTTTTGACAGATCAGGTCAGTCGCATTTCTCAAAATTCTTTTTAAAGTCTTCAATTGATTCTGCCTTTGTGGCAAGCCTTACCATCTTATTTAGTCTGTCGGCGCTACTTTCATATATGATCTGCTTCTTAAGAGTCTCAGGTACTGTTTCGGTGTCTGATAAGATGACAAGAATATCATTTTTTGTTGCATTAAAGTGTCTTGTGAGTGTTTGATATCTATACCTTCCATATACTTGTCCATCAGCATCTCCTCAAGCAACATATATTGCACCTCCACCTCACGATTTCCTTTAAGCTCGCTTGTGTAATTATTGTAACACAGATTTTGTAATAATGCAATACATTTTTGATTATTTCATTTTAAACACCTGATTTACAAGTATCGCCACCTTTGTGCTATAGCTGGCTGTTATAAGACTGTTTGAGACCGTCGGTGCTTAAACGGCGTACTTTGCCGTTTTATGCACCGTTACGTGGCGAAACAAGTGGGAACGTGTTTTATAACAGCCAGACTATAAGTACATAGGTGGTCTTGTTTTGCAAAATATACCTTGTTTCGTAAAAGATGCGTAATTTTGTCATTAAATGCGAAAAAAAAGACTTGAATTTTTGGTAAATTTTGGTTATAGTGTAAAAGAACAATAAATTACCAAATATTACCAAATATTTTTGTTTAATGGGAGGACAAGCATTATGACGAAAACGAAGATACTTATTGCAGATGATAATGAAAGAATGGTGAATACGCTTAAGGAACTTGTTTCAAGTCAGGAAGATATGGAAGTAGTGGCTACTGCATCAGACGGCGTCGATGCGGTAGAAAAGATTAAGATGTTTCAACCTGATGTTGTACTTTTGGACATAATAATGCCAAAGCTTGACGGACTTGGCGTTATAGAAAAAGTACGTGCAAATGATGACGCAGAAAAGACACCTGAATTCATAGTAATATCGGGAATAGGACAGGATGTGGTTACGGAAAATGCATTTGAACTTGGAGCGGCGTATTATATTATGAAGCCGTTTGATAATGATGTGGTTTTATCAAGAATAAGGAAGCTTCGTTCAAGGCTTAAAGGAAAATTCGTTGCCTCTTCAAACGGAGTGTATGAAAATGCGTTTGTAAAAAGAGAACATGACCTTGAAGCCGATGTTACTGATATTATACATGAAATAGGCGTTCCTGCACATATTAAGGGCTATCAGTATCTGAGAGATGCAATAATGATGTCAGTAAATGATGGTGAAATGCTTAATTCTATTACAAAGCTTCTTTATCCGTCTATTGCAAAACGCCATAAAACAACTCCAAGCCGTGTGGAACGCGCAATAAGGCATGCTATTGAGGTGGCATGGAGCAGGGGTAAGATGGATACAATTGATGAATTATTTGGATATACGGTAAATAATGGAAAGGGTAAACCTACCAATTCTGAATTTGTTGCACTTATAGCTGATAAAATAAGGCTTGAGTATAAACTCAGAGCATAGAAAAACATGGAAAATAATTATTATAAACTATTGTGTGCTGCCTCATAATTATGTTATACTTAGTATGGATTTTTGGATAAATCTTATGGAGGTATAAGTAGTTATGAAAAAAATACTATTTTTAGCATCTGAGGCAGTGCCGTTTATCAAGACCGGTGGTCTTGCAGATGTAGTCGGTGCACTTCCTAAGATGTTTAACAAAGAGGAATTTGATGTAAGGGTTATGATTCCGAAGTACATGGCAATACCGGAAGAATATCGTAACCAGATGAAGTACAGAACGCATTTTTATCTTGAACTGGCATGGCGTAAACAGTACGTAGGCGTACTTGAGATGCAATATAATGGGGTAACATTTTATTTTATTGACAATGAATTCTATTTTGCAGGCAATAAACCATATGGCAATATTTATGAAGATGTTGAGAAGTTTGCATTTTTCTGTAAAGCAGCGTTATCAACTCTTCCGCTTATTGATTTCAGACCGGATATTATACATTGCCACGACTGGCAGACGGGACTTGTACCGGTATACCTTAAGGATACGTTCAGTCAGGGAGAGTTCTATCAGGGAATTAAGTCGATAATGACAATACATAACCTGAAATTCCAGGGAGTGTGGGATGCCCCTACTGTAAGGGATATAACAGGACTCAGCTCATATTATTTTGCTCCGGATAAGCTTGAGGCATATGGAGATGCCAATTATCTTAAAGGCGGCATAGTGTATGCCGATTATGTGACTACGGTTAGTAAAACTTATGCGGAGGAGATTAAGACGCCATTTTACGGTGAAAAACTTGACGGACTTATGAACGCCCGTTCCAATGCGCTGAGAGGTATTGTAAACGGCATAGATTATGATGAATACAATCCGGCAACGGACCCGTTTATTTATCAGAATTATGATGCGAAGAATTTCCGTAAACAGAAGATTAAGAATAAACGCGGCCTTCAGAAGGAACTTGGTCTCGAACAGAATGATAAGGTGTTTATGCTTGGTATAGTTTCAAGGCTTACTGACCAGAAAGGCCTTGACCTGGTTGAATGTGTTATTGAAGAAATATGTTCTGAGGATACACAGTTTGTTATTCTTGGAACGGGAGACCCTAAGTATGAGAACCTTTTCAGGCATTATGAATGGAAATATCACGGAAGGGTATCTGCGAGTATTTATTACAATAATGAGCGCTCGCACCGTATATATGCGGGATGCGATGCATTTCTTATGCCATCGCTTTTTGAACCGTGCGGACTCAGCCAGCTTATGAGTTTGAGATATGGTACTGTTCCTATAGTCCGTGAGACCGGAGGACTTAAAGATACCGTTGAACCGTACAATGAATATGAAAGCCTTGGTACAGGATTTTCTTTCTATAATTATAATGCACATGAGATGCTTGGAACTATAAGATATGCAAAAGACGTGTATTATAACAGGAAAAGAGAGTGGAATAAGATAATAGACAGGGGTATGGCAAAGGATTATTCCTGGACATCTTCAGCCAGAGAGTATGAAAAATTGTACAGAGAGCTGCTGGGATGGTAAAAAATATAATTTTTTTATGAATTTAACGTAAATATACGAATTGTAGCGTATTTTATACTTGAAATTTTCAGACATGTTATGTAAAATGGTACTTACAGTTTGTGGTAAATTTAGCAACCTATCAAACTATGTATGAAAACACTATATTTAGGAGGAATTTCAAAATGTCAGTAAAAGTTGCAATCAATGGTTTTGGACGTATCGGACGTCTTGCTTTCAGACAGATGTTTGGAGCTGAAGGTTATGAAGTAGTTGCTATCAACGATTTGACAAGCCCTAAGATGCTTGCTCATCTGTTGAAGTATGATTCTTCACAGGGAAGATATGTAGCTATCGGTGAAGAAGATCAGGTAACAGCTGATGACGAGGCTGGTACAATCACTGTTAAAGGACAGACAATCAAGATTTACAAAGAGCCGGATGCTAATAACTGTCCTTGGGGAGAGATTGGCGTTGATGTTGTATTAGAGTGTTCAGGATTCTATACATCAAAGGCTAAAGCTCAGGCTCATATCAATGCAGGCGCTAAGAAAGTTGTTATTTCAGCTCCGGCAGGTAATGACCTCAAGACTATTGTTTATAATGTAAACCATGAGACATTGACAAAGGATGATCAGATTATTTCTGCAGCTTCCTGTACAACTAACTGTCTTGCTCCTATGGCTAAGGCTCTTAACGACCTTGCAGGAATCAAGTCAGGTATTATGTCAACAATTCATGCATATACAGGTGACCAGATGATCCTTGACGGTCCTCAGAGAAAGGGCGACCTTAGAAGATCACGTGCAGGCGCAGTTAATATCGTTCCTAACTCAACAGGAGCTGCTAAGGCAATCGGCCTTGTTATTCCTGAACTTAACGGAAAACTTATCGGTTCTGCACAGCGTGTACCTACTCCTACAGGTTCAACAACAATTCTTGTTGCTACAGTAGAGAAGTCAGTAACAAAAGAAGAGATTAACGCAGCTATGAAAGCAGCAGCTAATGAGTCATATGGTTACAATGAAGAGCAGATAGTATCTTCAGATATCGTTGGCATGAGGTATGGTTCACTCTTTGATGCTACACAGACTATGGTTGGAGAAGACAATCTTGTTCAGGTAGTTTCATGGTATGATAATGAGAATTCATACACAAGCCAGATGGTTAGAACTATTAAGTATTTTGCAGAGTTAGGCTGATTTAGCCAAATATTGTAATATACGGACATGAATTAATAGGATTCATAAAGGGTCCGGTCTGAAAGGACCGGATTCTTTTTGTTTCATAATTTTAAATATCTGAAAGGAGTTACTTTATAATGTTAAATAAAAAAACAGTTGATGACATTAATGTAAAAGGGAAAAAGGTACTTGTTCGTTGCGATTTCAATGTACCGTTAAAAGACGGACAGATTACTGACGAAAACCGTCTTGTTGCAGCACTTCCTACTATTAAAAAGCTTATTGCAGACGGTGGTAAGGTTATTCTCTGTTCACATCTTGGTAAGCCAAAGGGAGAGCCTAAGCCGGAGCTTACTTTAGCTCCTGTTGCAAAGAGGCTTTCAGAGCTTTTGGATAAGGAAGTTAAGTTTGCTGCAGACCCTGAGGTTGTAGGTCCTAATGCAAAAGCTGCAGTAGCTGCAATGCAGGATGGAGACGTAGTACTTCTTGAAAATACACGTTACAGGGCAGAAGAAACAAAGAACGGAGAGGCTTTTTCAAAAGATCTTGCATCACTTTGTGATGTGTTCGTAAATGATGCTTTCGGTACAGCTCACAGGGCTCACTGCTCTAACGTAGGTGTCAGCTCACTTGTTGATACTGCTGTTGTAGGTTATCTTATGCAGAAAGAGATTGATTTCCTTGGAAATGCAGTAGAGAATCCTACAAGACCTTTTGTAGCCATTCTCGGCGGAGCAAAGGTTGCCGATAAACTTAATGTTATAAATAACCTGCTTGAGAAATGCGATACGCTTATTATAGGTGGAGGTATGGCATATACATTCCTTAAGGCAAAAGGTTATGAAATCGGTACGTCACTTGTTGATGATGAGAAGATTGATTATTGTAAGGATATGATGGATAAAGCAGAAAAACTCGGAAAGAAACTGCTTCTTCCAATAGATACAACTATTGCAAAGGATTTCCCAAATCCTATAGATGCGCCTGTAGATATTCAGGTTGTTTCTTCAGATGCTATTCCTTCTGACATGCAGGGTCTTGATATCGGTACCAAGACAGCGGAACTGTTTGCCGATGCAGTACGTTCTGCAAAGACAGTAGTTTGGAACGGACCTATGGGCGTATTTGAGAATCCTACGCTTGCAAAGGGAACTCTTGCAGTTGCAAAGGCAATGGCAGATGCTGACGCTACTACAATTATCGGCGGCGGCGATTCAGCAGCAGCAGTAAACCAGCTTGGATTTGGCGATAAGATGAGCCATATTTCAACAGGCGGCGGAGCTTCGCTTGAATTCCTTGAAGGCAAAGAACTTCCGGGTGTTGCAGCAGCTAATAACAAATAATTAATTTATTTTGAAGGTGAGGAATAAAAATATGCGTAAGAAAATTGTCGCAGGAAACTGGAAAATGAACATGACTCCATCACAGGCTGTAGCTCTTTGTGATGAATTAAAAGATCTTGTAAAAAATGATGAAGTTGACGTCGTATACTGTGTGCCGGCCATTGATATTGTTCCCGTAGCAGAAGCAGTTAAAGGAACTAACGTATGCGTTGGCGCAGAGAATATGTACTTTGAAGAAAAAGGCGCATATACAGGAGAGATTTCAGCAGAGATGCTTGTAGATGCCGGAGTAAAATATGTTATTATAGGACACTCAGAGCGTCGCGACTATTTCAAAGAAGACGACGAGCTTCTTAATAAGAAAGTTAAGAAAGCATTTTATGCGGGACTTACACCAATTCTTTGCTGCGGTGAGACACTTGAGCAGAGAGAAATGGGCGTTACAATGGACTGGATAAGGTTACAGATTAAGTCTGACCTTGTAGGAGTAACTGCTGACCAGGTTAAAGAGATGGTTATAGCTTATGAGCCAATCTGGGCAATCGGTACAGGTAAAACTGCTACTACAGAGCAGGCAGAAGAAGTATGTAAGGGAATACGTGACTGCATAGCTGAAATGTATGATGCAGCTACGGCAGAAGCAGTACGTATCCAGTACGGCGGAAGCGTTAATGCAGGTAACGCTGCAGAGCTTTTTGCACAGCCTGACATTGACGGAGGTCTTGTAGGCGGAGCATCGCTTAAAGCTGATTTTGGAAAGATTGTATGTTATAAATAATTGGTAAAGAACCAGGTTAAACGGATATGATATCTGCATGTGTGTGGATGTTGTATCCGTTTTTTTGGGGTTATATCAGGTAATTATAAAGTGTTATGTATCTGTGCGTTCACATTTATTATCTGCCGGTACACGTTCTCACTCGGCTCCGCACGCAACGGATACATAAGTTTGCGGAAAATATTTTCCGCAAACTAAGTACCGGCGGCGTCACACGGTACCGTTAGACAATAAATGTGAACGCACAGAATACATATTCTGTAATTATCTGGATATAACGATTGTGAAACTTTTACATGCCATAAGCAGGTGCTGTGAATCCGCCTGCGCATGGTATAGTAAAAGATTTATAATCGCATATATTAGAATAAATTTTGCAATTACCGAGTTTTGCTTATATGAAAAAGGAGTAAAATGTAATGAGCAGCATATACATATTCCGGTTTATATTTAGTGAAGTTATTTCAATGGTGGCCGTCTTGTTTTTTCTTTTTACCGTAATTCCCTGCAGAAGAAGTAAGGCAGTTGGGTGCATGATTGCATATGTGACCTTATCAGTATATCTTGTGATTATGATGGTTATGAACAGAAGTCCGCTTAGCGACGGAATATGGCTAAGGCCAATACTTCTTATTATGGAGCAGTTTATATTGCCATGTTACCTGATTGGGGACAAAATATGGTACAGATATGTAGGACTGGTGCCTCTGGGTGATGGCGTCGCCTCATGTCTGGGTTCGATATTATTTACACCAGTTTATTATTTTGCATCTGGCGGTGGTTCTACGTTTAATACTGAGGCAATGCAGTACGAGACATATGAAAAACCGGGCAATCTGTATTTGCTTGTGGTATATTTGATTCTTAATTTTATTGCTTATTACATTGTATCGAAAATACTTTTAATACTTATGAAGAAGGAAAAAAGAAAGAAATATATATTGAATATCAGTCTGATATTTTTTGTTATTCAGTATGTTGCGTTAAACTTTATATATATGGGTATGGAAAGTTTTCTGTATGCAGGTTTTACCAATTTTATGATGCTTAATATAGGTTTAATTTGTTTGGTCAGAGGGATTATATGGGAAAAGACAGATGACGAAAAGAACCGGAGGCTTGCTGAGATTCGCGAAAAGATTCAGTATGAGAAATATACATATATACAGAATAATTATGATAAGGCGAGGAGGATACGCCATGATTTAGCTGACCATATGCTTACGATGCAGCTGCTTTTGGAAAATGAAAATATTGAACGTGCAAAAGAGTATATAAAGGAAGTTAATATAAAATATTAATGAGGTGAAGTACATTGAAAAACAGAGAAAAGATTTATTTGTTCTTTCTTATGGTTACAGGCATTATTTTTCTTATGTTTACATTCTGGTGTCTTATTATTCTCCAGGATGGATTTCAGCTTAGAATCGCAGTTTTCTTTGTAATATTTATTCTGGCAGTGCTTTTTATAGGTATTCAGTTTACCAGGTATCTGAGACATATGGATTATGAGAAAGAGATACTGGATGAAAAGGAACGCCTGCAGAAAGAGTATATGCTGGAAATAGAAAAGGAACAGAAGGCTCTCTCAGAGCTGGAGCAGAATATTTCAAATTATATGGAACATATCAAAAGTCTGCTTGATAGGGCGGCAGTAAAAGAAACCAAAGAGTATACTGAAACTATACTTGAGGAGTGCAGCAATAAACGATGGAAAAAGATGTGTAATCACCCGCTTTTGGATGCGGTACTTCATTCCAAAGCGGAAATATGCGAGAAAAATGATATTGTATTAGAAGTAAATTCCTTTGTACCGGAAAATATACCATTTTCAGATGCAGAGATAATATCCATATATCATAATCTGTTAAATAACGCAATTGAGGCGTGTCTGCGTATGGATATAGGTGAAAAACGATGGATAACATTTAAAACAGGCAGTAAAAACGGAGTATTTATCATTAATGCAGAGAATTCAAGAAAAAGAAATGAACGAATGAACGGAAATACCTGGAAGAAAGATAAGGCTTTTCATGGCCTTGGTAAAAAGATAGTACGGGATATAGCAGAAAAATATAACGGAAGCTGCCTGTATGATAAAAAAAGAGATTCATATTCAGTTATCATTACCGTAAATGAGGGGGAGATATAAATGTTTGATTCATACGGCTTCAGATTTGCTTTGTGTGAAGTATGCACAATGGCGGCAGTATTATATTTTCTGATATCAGTTCTGCCTTGCAGAAGAAGTAAAAAAGTGGCTGTGTTAATTGGTTATATATCTACCGCCGTATATACGGCAATAATGCTTGTAACAGGAAAAGATATTGCAGGTGATGGAGCGGTCTTTCGTTCTATTCTTGTGATAACCCAGCATATTATAATTCCATGCTATCTTATAGGCGATAAAAGCTGGTACAGGTATATCGGTATTACTGTGATAGGGGATATGGGAAGCAGCTGTCTTGGAAGCGTGTTTTTTATACCGTTTTATTCGTTGTTAATGGGAGGTTCAATGAAAGATTTGTCAAATGTTTCATATGACGCGTATTATAAACCCGGAACGTTTTATCTGATTGTTATATATATGATTCTTAATTTTTTGGCGTATTTCCTTGTTGTAAAGTTATTAAAATGGCTTATGAAACCTGAAAAAAGAAGAATATATGTTATGAATATATCGCAGGGCTGTTTTATTATGCTCTATATAATGGTCGGTATAATTGTGCTGCCAAATGGTTCGGTTCTTCTTCAATCAATAGGTATAATGAGTTTTATCACAGAACTGTTGTCGCTTGTATTTATTATACGAGGCCTTATATGGGAAAAGACCGTGGATGCAAAGAACAGGGAAATGATACAGATAAGGGAAAGTATACAATATGAGAAATATATTAAGATTCAGGAAAAACAGCAACGTGCAAGAAAAATACTTCACGACTTTGCCGACCATATGACAACAGTGCAGCTTCTTTTAGATAAGGGAGATATTAAAAAGGCAAAATCCTATGTAAATAGCTATGATTTTAAAGGATAGAAGCCAGGTATCTGTTATAATCTTCCGCAGCTTTTTTTGAATAGGTTCGGCTTACGCGAAGGGCTATACCGTTTGACAGGGAGCATAAATCCTTGGATATACTTCGTATATATAATGGATTAATAAGATAACTGTTATGTATTCTTATAAAATCAGGGAGCTGCTCATGCAATTTTTTGAGTGCAAGGTTAGATATATATGATTCTCCGTCTGTCAGATGTATGGTAAGTTTTTTGCCATATATTTCCGCATAAGCTATGTCTTTGGAGTTGAGACATATATTACGGGAATTGCTTATTATATTAATATATTTACCGTTTTCATTTGCGAAATGAACGGCTGCTTTTTCCAGTGCGGAAGGCAGTCTTTTTTCAAGTTCTGATTTTAGTATAAAGTATATGTGTGAAACGTCATATACTTCTATAGCCATGTCTAAATAGTTGCTTATAAAAATAATACTGCATGCGGGAGCTGCCTTGTTAATTTTTCTTGCTATATCTATACCGTCATATGAACCCATTATTATATCAAGAAGTATAATATTATAATTGAATTTACCGTTTTCTAACTGTTCTATCAGTTCATCCGGCAAAAATGAGTCTACAGATACATTGGTGTAATGGCAGCCGTCGGTATATTTTGTAATTTGACCCGCCAAAAAATCAAGATAGTCTGAGTTATCGTCACATGCAGCAATTCTCATTATTTTCATCTCCAGTACATACTAAATGTAGAAAGTATATCATTTTACCTCAATGTTGACAACAATATGATGAAACAAAAAGGCGTTAATTTATTATTTCATAAAATATATGTAAAGTCACTGTAAGTTATGCCTTTATTGGTGTCAGTTATGCTGGTTTGTAAAAATATGAAGAATAAAATGTTAAAATAAGTAACAAAAATTGCGTGACATAAATGTTAGCTCAAAATGAAAGGATTGGAATTGAGATGAAAAGAAAAAGTTCTAATATTATATTAAGTATTATTATGGTTTTGTCAATGATGGCATTGTCGGGATGCGGTTCTAAAGCTGCTTCGATAGTAGGTACATGGGAAGCTGATGACATAGGAAGAATAACATTTGCAAGTGATGGTAAATGGATAACAGAGGGAGGATATAAACAAGAGGTTCAATATGGCGAATATGAAATATCTGGGAATACTTTGAAACTTTCTATGAATTCAGGGGAAAATATTGAATGTAAAGTAGATATATCAGAAGCTATGATGACATGGAAGGAATATGGGGAAGATGGTGTTCAAGAGACAGAAACTATTATATTTCGAAAGATAGAATAAAAGTACTATATAAAAAATTTGGTTATATAAATAAGAGAAAATCTTTGGTAACAATAAAAGATTATATAACGGAACGTAGAGAGGACTATACGCATGACAGATATGAAAACTATAATTTTGCTATATGTATGGTAGGGTTCTTTGATAGTAATTATAATTTCATATACAACTGAACAGCAAAAAATGAAATACGGAGGAACATTATGATGGAGAAGATGAGCAGTAAAAAAATATTAAAAAATGCGATTACAATATGTTTAATACTATCGTTGATAGTAATATCACCATTAAGTAATTTTTCAACAGTAAAAGTCAGCGCTACTACACAAAATGATGCGGTAAACTGGGTTAACAACCAGCTTAATAAAACATATAGAGGGAATTATGGTGCGCAGTGTGTGGATTTGATAAAAGCATATTATGCTTACTTAGGAGTGGCAGGGTATGCTGTAGGTAATGCATGTGATTATGCTACAAATGCACTTCCGTCAGGATGGACAAGGGTATATAGCAATTATCAGCCGGGGGATATTGCCGTATTTAAAACAAATGACTCTAGAAGCGGGACAGGTCCTTATGGTCATGTTGGAATTTTTTTATCAGCAGATGAAGTGGGCTTTAATGTAATGAATCAAAATTATAATTACCAATCATATTGTACGATAAATAGGTTTTACTATTCTTCATTACAATGTGCTATAAGACCGGCATTTACAACAGTATATAATCCACAAGGCTGTTTTGATATAGTTAATGGAGGACAGGGTAATATAAAAGTTAGAGGCTGGGCGTTTGATAGGGATAACGTAAATACAGCAATAAAAATCCATGTATATATTGGAGGACCTGCAGGTTCAGGTGCGGAAGGACATGAGATAAGTACAGGCACATTAAGAGAGGATGTAAATGCGGCTTATCCGGGAGTTGGAAATAACCATGGGTTTGATACAGTAATCGCTACTAATAGAATAGGAGAACAGCAGGTATATGTATATGCAATTAATATAGGAAGCGGGGGTAATGTTTTGCTTGGTAATAAAACAGTAACTATTTATCCTCCTGCCACTCCGACGCCTGCACCGACCCCAACATTAACTCCGCCTCCAACAATGAAACCTATTGTTAAGCCAACGAACAAACCAACAGTAAAGCCGACAACAAAGCCGGCGATTAAACCAACAAAAAAGCCCGCAGTAAATCCAACAGTCAAACCAACGCCAAAATCTCAAGGTAATAAAAATGTAACTGTGGAAAATGCTCAGGATACATATAGAAAAGAGGTTTCGGCACCAGGAATTACGACAATAAGGACATGTAAGCCGGATAAACATGGTAAGGTATGCATTAAATGGTATAAGATAGCTTCTGCTAATGGATATCAGATACAGTATTCAACAAAGAAAAATTTTGGCAGGAAAAAAACAAAGATTGTATATGGCAGTAATAAGATAAAGCTGAGACTAAAAGCCAATAAGAAGTATTATATACGCATAAGGGCATTTAAATATGGAAATATCAAATTTAAGGTATATGGAAAGTGGAGCAGCAGGGTAAAAGTTAGGATTAAAAAGTAGGTAATCAAATAATATTTAGAATATGATTTTGATAGTATGCATAAAAAACAAGTTAAGTATGAATAAGATTGCAGATATGGAGGGTATTATAATGAAGCTATCCAAGAAAGGTAATTTTATAATCAGTACAATTTTAACATTTGTGTTATTACTGTCATTTGTAGTAGTCAATCAGTCATCTGCAAAAGCAGTAATAAAAGCAAATAAGATTATTTTGAACAATGCAAGGTTATCCCTGTATGTAGGTGAAAAGAAAACTATTAAAGTAAAGAAAGTAATACCTAAGAAAGCAGGAAAAAATATTAAGTATAAGTCTGAGAATAAGAGTGTTGCTACAGTGAGTAGAAAAGGCGTGGTAACAGCGGTTGGTATAGGAAAAGCAAGGATAACCGTAGCAGCAAAAATCAACAAGAAGGTAAGGAAAACTGTTAAAGTTACGGTGACAGATAAAACTGAAGAGCAGATGCCAGAGAATAATAATGAACTTGTAAAAATGAATGAACCTTATGTAAGTAAAGCACCAATACAGACTAAAGAACCGACTAAAAGACCAACTAAAACTCCGACAAAAGAACCTACGGACAAACCAACGGCAACACCAAATCACAAAATAACCCCTACACCTAATAAAGCTCCTGCTAATACACCTGACAAGGTTGTTATACCTGAAATAAAATATCAGGCGCATATTCAAATAGATAATTGGGGAAATATAGTGAGTGATGGCGACAGTGCGGGTACTATAGGTAAGTCAAAAAGATTAGAAGCATTAAAAATATTTTTGGAAGATTCGAATGGAGAAAGTCAGATAAAATATCAGACACATATTCAAAGTACAGGCTGGCAGGACTGGAAAGCATCAGGAGAAATTTCAGGAACAACGGGAAAAGCTTTAGCAATAGAAGCAGTCAGAATAAAACTGTCTGATACTTATGCAAATAAATATGATGTATATTACAGAGTTTATGTGGAAGAATATGGTTGGCTTGGATGGGCCAAAAATGGTGAAATGGCTGGTTCTACAGGCATAGCTTTAAGAACAGAAGCAATACAGATTAGGTTAGTACAGAAGAATAGTATCTTTAATACAATTGGAAGCGCTTCTTTAACAAAACCTGAATTATCTTATCAGGCTTATTGCCAAAATGACAGGTGGAAGGAATTGGTAAAAGAAAATACAATAACAGGGACAATAGGTAAGTCTTTAAGATTGGAAGCATTAAAAATAAATCTTAAAGATTTTTGGGGAAATAATGGTGTTTTGTACAATGCACATGTTTCTAATATAGGTTGGCAAGGTTGGAAAAACAGTGGAGAGATGGCAGGAACAATCGAACAGGCCAAAGCAATAGAGGCAGTACAGATTAAATTATCAACTTCATTAGAAAGGATATTTGATATATATTATCGTGTTCATGTGGCTAAGTATGGTTGGCTTGGATGGGCAAAAAACGGAGAATACGCAGGAACAACAGGAGGTGGTATTAGAGCAGAGGCAATACAAATTAAACTGGTTAATAAAGGTGAAAAAATTGATGTTGGAGGAGAGGCGTATAAAAAAATAACTGCAACGTCTAACTTTGCACCCAGAACAACTGCTCCAAGTACATCAGACGCCCGATATTATGCAAGTAATCCATTTTATCAAATGGGGTATGCAATGCCGAATTGTACGGCATACGCATATGGTCGTGCATGGGAAATTATTGGAAGTAAACCTTTATTATCTACGGGTGCTGCAGGAGTTTGGTACAGTTATAATAAATCCAAAGGCTGTTATAGTTATGGAAACACACCTAAATTGGGAGCTGTTATGTGTTGGTCAAATCATGTAGCAATAGTAGAAGCAATTTCAGGAAATTTAATAACTATTTCAGAATCAAATTATGCAGGAAGAATTTTTAATGTAAGGGTAATTGATGCTTCTAATCCTAATGGGGATATGAGTGGCGGTATATTCCAAGGGTATATATATATTAGATAAAGTATGATACAGGGAAATAAAGGATTACTTTCATTTGCTGTACAAATAAAGGTGAAACATGGAAAAGTTGTACGAATAGATTTGCTTGTCTAATGGAAAGAAGGTAGTGGCTATAATGAACAGGTGTATATATTTAATAAAACGGTATAGTATACGGATATTATGTTTAACAGTTTTTTGTTTGGTATGTATTGTAACAGCGGACAGCAAAGTATCAAAAGCTGCTACAATTATGGATATGCAAAAAAAATTCCCGAATGGCGCATATTGGAATCATGTGGTACAGAGCGGTCATGGATATTCAGGTTATTATTATCATGTTGGTCCATGTAATAATCCCAATGGATATACTTGGTCTCCATGTGATACACATACCGCAAATGCAGGTATAGGAGGACATGACTGTAATGAATTTGGCGGAGCAATACAATGTTGTGGATTTGTAAAAAAATTAGCATCTGATTTGTATGGTTCTACTCATACATCATGGGGACAGACTGCAATAGGTAATGCAAAGATAGGAGATGTAATCCATTATTACGGCGGAGATGCCGATGCAACAAATGGGCATTGGGCAATGATTATAGGCCGCAGTGGAAATGTATTGACATTGGGTGAATGTAATTATGGCAGCAGATGTAAAATAAATTGGGGAAGAACACTTAATGTAGGCAGTGTATCAAGATATATAATTTATTCGGCGCCATGGGCGGCGACATTTGGTTCGTCAGATACTGTCAAACCTGTCATAAGTAATATCAGGGTAACTGATATTACCAGGGATGGTTATACGGTAACTTGCGATGTAAGTGATAATGTAGGAGTAACAAAAGTACAGTTCCCATCATGGAATACCGATATGCATATAGGAGATGACGCAAAATGGCTCACAGGAACTATTTCAGGAAATACTGCTACATGCAGAGTTAATATAATTGATTTGAAATCAGGATTAGTAGAAGGACATTATATGACGCATATATATGCCTATGATGCAGCTAATAATTATACGTCTTTGCCAATAAGCACTGTTTATATTGACAGGACTGCTCCGGTAATTTCGGATGTTTCCATAATAGAGCTTGACAGTACAGGTTATATGGTACTTTGTAAAGCGGAGGATTCTAGTGGTATAGACAGATTGCAATTTCCAACTTGGACGTCAGCAAACGGACAGGATGATCTTGTATCTGACTGGTCAAATAATGATAATTGCAAAGGTAGAAATTACAGAGATAAAAAAGAATATTATTATTTTACCGTGAGTAAAAATGATCATAATAACGAAACAAAGGGTTATTATACTCATATTTACGCCTATGATACATATGGAAATATCGCATGTTGTAGTACACTTACTGGAATTGATATTCCTTCAATAACAATGAAACATATGTATAGGCTTGAAGAATGTTATTCTACTGATATTTGCGCAATTAATTTTGCTATTGCGGGAGTATCAGAAGAACAGGATTTAAAATTAAATTCAGTTAAAATGGTTACGACTGCAGAAGTAAATGGGCAGGAAGTATCTATAGAAAAAGATTTTGGAAGCAATGTTATTTTGGCAGGACAGGGAAAAAGGTTTATCCAGGTTATAGATAACAGAGATTTAAATGGAGCAAAAAATAATTTTAAAACGACTATATATGCAGAAGATAGCAGTGGTCAAAAATTCAAAGCTTTTTCCTGTTATAATCCAGCTGAATATCATCAAACCACATATAGTACAATGAAAGTTGGTGAAAAAAATAATATACCGTTTGGAAGCTCAATGACAACGAAGTTTTGGGATACTCTATGCGGAGATATTATTGAACCGATTAATACCGAAACGGGTGATATAAAAGAGTTTATGGCATTAAAACCCGGACGGGCATATATTGTTGGTATATCTTACGGTACAGGTGATACTGATGTATGTGTAGTAGATGTGATTGATTCTGTAACTCCGACTGCAAAGCCGACGGTAACGCCAACAGTTGAACCGACAATAAAACCAACGGTTAAGCCAACGGTAAGACCATCAGTAAATTCAACAGTCAAACCAACACAAAAATCTCAAGGTGATAAAAATGTAACTGCTAAGAGTACTCAGGATACATATAGGAATGAGGTTTCGACACCCGGAATTACGACAGTAGAGTCATGTAAGTCATATAAACATGGTAAGGTATGCATTAAGTGGTATAAGGTAGCTTCTGCCAATGGATATCAGATACAGTATTCTACAAAGAAAAATTTTGTCAGAAAAAAAACAAAGGTTGTATATGGCAGTAATAAGTTAAAGTTGAAACTAAAATCCAATAAAAAATATTATGTGCGTATAAGGGCATTTAAATATGGAAATATACAATATAAGGTATATGGAAAGTGGAGCAGCAAGGTAAAAGTAAAGGTTAAAAAGTAGGAAAACTTTTTTTAGGATAATTTGATTATAGGATTAAAAGGGGTTGTGAAAGTGAAGAAGAACTTTATTAAAAGAATTAAAGCGTTGGTTTTAGCATTTGCAATGATAATATCAGTGTTCCAGGGAATTCCTGGTGCTCAGGTGTTTGATTGGTCGGAAACGGGTGAAGCGGCGGTACAATTATATTGGCCAGTTCCAGGACATACAAGGCTATCACAAGGACTTCATGATTTTTGTGCCGTTGATATTAGTGATGGGGGTATAGCTGGAGCTAATATTATATCTGCAATAGGTGGTACTGTGAAAAATAAATATACATGTGTAAAACAACATTTAAATTTTGGTGATTGTAATGGCTTTGGAACAGGCTTAGTAATAATTGGAGATGATGGAAGGCAGTATGTATATGCACATATGTGGCCAAATAGCATACCATTAGGAATAAATGTTGGAAGTAGAGTTCAGGCAGGGCAGTTAATAGGAAAAGTTGGAACAACAGGTTATTCTACAGGATATCATCTTCATTTTGCAGTTGCAAATGGAAATTATTGGAATACTAGAGGAAATCCATTAGCAGAATCTTATATTTATCTTAATTCGGCACCTAATATTCCACCTAATACTCCACAAATAAGCCCATCAGTCAAAGCTGTTTCTTGCGAAAAATATGACACTAATCTTGTACCAAAGGCAAAAATATATAATCCAAATGGAAGCCTTATCAATACATATGGAATCCAAATAAAAGATGGCAATACTGTTCTTACAAATAGGGAATTTCCTATGGATATAAAATGGCGATATTATTCTAAAGGTTTGGATGTTTGGTTTGATTGTAATAGTGAATTGGGATTAGTACTTAGACCGGGTCATGTTTACAGTTGGCAGATTTATGCTACTGTGAATGGTAAAACATATTATACGGATTGGATAAATGATAAAACAACCGGTACGGAAAAACCAGGCGTACCGTCATTCAGTACGTCTAAAAAAGATTATGCAGTAGGAGATGCAGTTACGGTAAGTTGGGGAGCAGACAGCAATGCAACCAAAGGATATACGCTTACTTTAACGCAGATTGAAGGTGGAAATTACACACAGACGTTATCTACTAACAGCTATAATGCCACATCACTGGCATTTACCCTTCCAACAGCAGGAGAATATAAGATTACAGGATATGCAAGGGGAAGTATGAACAGTGATACGGCAACACTGAATAAAACAATAGTTGCACATAATCCATGTAAAGTAAAGTTCGTTGAAGAAGATAAAGATGGAAAAGAAAATCTTTTATGTGAGCAGACAGTAAGATATGGTTATGCAGCACAGGCACCAACAGGAGTGACAAGAAAAGGACATACTTTTACAGGATGGAAAGGTGAGTACAGTAACGTAACATCTGACAGGACTATCGTTGCACAGTTTAAAAGAAATACATATAAAATTACTTTTTTGGATAAAGACGGGAATGTACTGAAAACAGAATCAGTATTATATGAAGATGATGCAACAGCGCCGGAACCTCCTGCTGCTGAAAAAGGGTATGTATTTGCAGGATGGGATTCAGATGATTATAAAAATGTTCAGGGGAATGCAACCATAAAGGCATCATATGTATGGGCAAATGATGATTTGCCTGTAGTGATTACATTAAATAAATGTGAATTCAAAGATGACGGGTATATAGTTAATTATGATATAAAGAATAATCCAAATAAGAGGACAAAAGGGCGAGCTTTGGTTTCGCTTAAAACTTCAAAAGACAAGCTTCTTGATACTACCGAATCAAATGCGTTTTCTTTAGGCAAAGGAGAAGAAAAAAAGGGGTTAGAGATATATGTGCCATATGAAGGAAAGGCAACAAAAGCAAGTTTATATATTATAAATGGATTTTCAAAAGGAATTCCGATATCTGAAGTTGATACTGTGGATGTTGAGAGAAACTGGAGCGACTGGAGTCCTGAGAAACCTGATGATAACAACGAGATTGAAACAAGAACAGAATACCGGTATCAGGATAAGCAGCTGACTACGACCAGAACAGGCAATAATGAAGGCTGGACATTATATGATACGGTACTTGACAGCAACTGGACATATGGCGCATGGAGCGGATATTCAAGGAATTCATATAGCAGTTATACAAATACAACATCAAAAAGAGAGGTTGAGACACGTAGTGTACAAGATTCAGCCGCATACACGCTCTATAACTGGTATTACTACAGATACTGGAATAGCAGTGCAGGAATGTATTATTATACATATTCTTCCAGTATGGGTGGAACAAGATATGACTGGCAGACTAATTACTGCCTTCCTCAGATAGGTACGTATTCAGGACACGCCGGATATAAGCCACCGGGAGGAAAGAATTTTGCAAGTGAAATATGGTTTTTAGCGTCAACCCAGAATGTTCCTGCCAGCTCACATACAGAATGGAGATACAGGGATGCAACCAAAGGCTATACATATTACTGGTACAAATGGTCAGACTGGTCAGACTGGACAGGGGATTTTATATCAGCCAGTGATTCAAGAAATGTTGAAACAAGGACTGCATACCGGTACAGAGCCAGAATGGGAGATATAGAGGATAATTCCGGCAATACATATCATACATCGGGTAAACTTGATACGAAACTTGCTGGAAAACAGGCAACATTGCTTGTATATAAAAACGGTGAAATATCGGATTCTAATAATGAATATGTAGGACAGGTAACTATCGGGTCATCAGGGGAATATGATTTCAAATACATAACAAGGGAAAAAATCAGTGACAAAACTGGAGACTATACGGTTGTTTTGGCTATAGAGGGAGCGGAAGAACCTATTTTCCTTGAAACTATAGAGGCGCCGAAGCCAAAATATACAGTAGTGTTTAAAGATAATGACGGAAAGATTATTGATACGCAGACAGTTACGGAAGGAAAGAGTGCTGCATCGCCTAAAGTTCCTGATAAAGAGCATTATTCTTTTGTAGGCTGGGATTATGGACTTACTAATGTAAGATATGATATGGAGATTACGGCCCAGTATGTTAAAAATAAATACAGTGTTGCATTTGTAAATTGGGAAACAAAGGAAGTAGAAACTCAGGTTTTTGCATATGGGGATCCTATTACGTATCCTGATGAAACACCTATAGAAGGATATGATTTTGTTAACTGGACAACTGTTGATGGCAGACAGGTTGATGTAGTGGAAAATAATCTGGTACTGATGGCAAATTATAAAATTAAAACATATACAGTTAATTTTTATAATAAAGAAGAAAAACTAATCAGTACACAGAAAGTTATCTATGGAAATGATGCCAGTGAACCTGAGGTGCCTGAGGTTGACAGGATGGTATTTAGGTGCTGGAGTTCGTATGGATTTATACAGGTAAAAGATAATGTAGATGTGTATCCGGTATATGAATATATAGAAACAACATCAGACCCAGACTGTGATACCAAATCAGGAATATTTACGGAAGCTCAGACGATACATCTTAATGCTGAAGAGGGTGCGGTAATTTACTATACCACCGATGGCTCCAATCCTACAATTTCAAGCAGTGTGTATGACGGTGAAATAGTGATTAATAAGAATACGTTTCTTCAGTATATAGCTGTTGCGCCTTATAAAAATGTAAGTGCAGTGAAGAATGTTTCATTCCTTGTAAGTTCAGGTGAAGATGATGAAGGTGCTTTGGTTATAAAAAAAGAGAATTATAATATGGAGCGAGGGGAGGAAACAAAAATTACGTATTTCCTCAGCCATGAAAATAAAGATATCGGAGTCAGATTTTATAGTCTGGATAATAACGTAGCTTCTGTTGATGAAGACGGCACGCTGCATGCAAACCAGGTAGGTGAAACACAGATATTTGTAAGTACAGCGGATAGTAAGTATGCTGATTACTGTAATGTAAAGGTAACAACTACAGATATTGATGCGGAATCAATTGTTTTAAGTTCATATTCTATTGTTGGAATGCCTGAAGAAAAGGTACAGGTTACGGCAACTGTTTATCCCGAAGAAGCTACCAATCAGGAAGTTGACTGGTATACGGATGACAGCAGTATAGCCACCGTGTCTGAAGAAGGAGAAGTTGAAATACTGAAAAAAGGCTTTACGACATTGAGGGCATATTCAAAGACCGGAACATGTTATGCTGAGTGTGCAGTTGAAGGAGTAGTTGGTTATGCAGAAGATAAGCTGGAGGTATATCCTGAAGTATTGGTAATGGAGGAAGGAGAAGAAGGTTACTTCTATGCAATGTATGGTGACAAGGATGTTAACTGCAGCTGGAGCAGTTCTGATGAAGATGTTGTAACGGTAGAAAATGGAATGATAACTGCTAATAAAGAAGGTTATTCTATTATAACTGCTACCACAGGAGATGATACGCAAGCAACAGGTACTGTTATTGTAACGAAGAAAGGGAATGATACTGATATTACGGATAATCCTTCACCTGAACCTTCATCTACACCTGTACAGGTGCCTGATAATGAAAATAATAATCAGCCTGTGAATCAGAAGAATAATAATGTAAATACACCAAATAAATCTGTCGCCCCTTCCATTAATATAGTTCAAAAACCGGGAAAAGTAATGAATTTGCGGGTAACAAATAAAAAGAATAGGAAGATGCTTATCAGATGGAAATGGAAAGTAAGCGTATCCGGATTCCAGGTTCAGTACGCCCAAAATAGAAGATTTACAAAGAAGAAAAAGACCAAAACTGTAGGAAGTATGATTTCCAAAAAAATAATAAAAAACCTCAGAAAAGGCAAAACCTACTATGTACGAGTAAGGGCATACAGAGAATCAGCCGGTACAAAATTATACGGCAAGTGGAGTGATGTGCAGAGAATTAAGATAAAGAAATAATGAAATTGTTGGTGCATAAAGGGAATAATAATTTCTTTATGCACCATTTTATGCTCATGTCGTTTACGTTCCGTAAATGGTTATTGTTTAAAATGCTGTGTATGTGTTAAAATAAAAGTTGGCAAAAAAATATTACATATGGAAGGAATTGAATAATATGAAAAAAATTATCAACCGTATTGTAACTGCGATGTTAATTATGGGACTTGTGCTTAACGGCAGTTTCATTACACAGACAGCTAAAGGAGCAGAAACGAATGTAAAGGAAATTGTTATTTATCATACTAATGATATGCATGGACATCTGAATGAAGCTATTGGTATTGCAAAAGTAGCGACGTTGAAAAAAACTACGGAAAATTCACTGCTGCTTGATGGCGGTGATGCAGTTCAGGGAGCGCCGTTAGCAACGCTTAGCAATGGTGAAGACGTTATAAAACTTATGAATTTGGCAGGATATGACGCAATGTGTACAGGAAATCATGAGTTTGATTACGGACAGGACCAGCTTTTAAAGCTGTTTTCGCTTGCTGAGTATCCGATTCTGGGAGCTAATGTGAAAAAGGGCGGAGAAGCACTTCTTAAAGGAACTTATGGTGAGAAAAAGAAGCAGAGCAACGGGCAGTATGCATTGTTTGAAAAAGCAGGGGTAAAAATAGGTGTATTTGGACTTACAACTCAGGAAACAAGAACTTCTGCCAACCCTGCGGGACTTACAGGAATTACCTTTGAAGATGAGATTTCTACGGCAAAGGAAATGGTAAATGCGCTTGAAGCAGAAGGTGCGGATATTGTTGTATGTATGGCGCATATAGGTGAGATTGACGGGACAGCATGTACATCGGATATGCTTGCAGAGGCTATGACAGGTGAATATCAGGGAAAACTTGATTTAATTATTGACGCCCACAGCCATACTGTTGAAAATAAAGTTGTTAATGGTATACAGATAAGCCAGACAGGTACTGCGCTTGCAAATGTAGGAAAAGTTACGCTTAAGTATGATCAGGAAACAAAAGATGTCGATATAGAGGCCGAACTTATTTCTGAAGCAGATTTTACGGCTGAAGACGGAAAATACAAAGATGTCGTGCCCGATTCTGACGTTGAGGCAAAACTTGCCGAAATAGAGGATGCCAGTAAAGAATTATTACAGCAGAAGATAGCTGACACGGACAGCACCTTGTGGGGCGGAACAATTAATAACGTAGCAGAAGGCCGTGTAACAGAGATAAATCTTGGTAATCTTATTGCTGACAGTATGATTGACGAAGGTAAATATATGATAAGCGAGGGCAATGTAGCTGAGGAATATAAAAATCTTCCGATAGTTGCCCTTCAGAATGGAGGCGGAGTACGCAGCGCGATTCATAAAGGAGTAATTACCAAAGGCGATATTATAAATGTACTTCCATTTGGCAATGGTGTTTTATTTAAAGTTGTTACACCAAAGGTTTTGTATGAAGCAATGGAACAGGGACTTTCCGGAAACAAAGGTCTTACGGCAGACGGACTTATGGCAGGTACGACGGCAAGCGGAGGATTCCCGCAGATTGGCGGTATGTCACTTGTATATGATCCGAATAAAGAAACAGGACAGAAGGTAGAAGCTATATACCTTGATGGTGAAAATACAGCTCTGGATAGAAATGATGAGAGCCGTCAGATTATTCTCGGTTCAATTGATTACCTGTTTTCCGGCGGTAATAATTATACAATGCTTGCGGATCCCGGATTAAAGCAGATAGCGGAAGGAAGGTCACAGGATGTTCTTCTTGAAAATACTATTCTTGCGCGTACAGAGAAGGGAACAAAGGCTTTGACATTACCTGTCACTGAAAACCGTATTGTCGTTCACAGCGATGCGTATACGCCAAAAGATTATACGGCTTGTGTTGAAATACATGATACAGACGGAAATATAGCGGCTGATAAGGAAGTTGAGTATTATATAGACGACAGTGAAAGTAAGAAAGGAACTACTGATGAAAACGGACTGCTTGAGGTTACTGTATCTGACGGACCGCATACAGTCGGTCTGGTTAATGGACAGAAAGAGGCTTATATATGCAGTTATACCGGAACAGGTATTATTTTGAACTTTACAAAAACATATCCTGCAATTACAGCGGATTTTTCAGAGAAGGAACCTGAACCGACGTCTTCTCCTGAGCCAACAGCTACACCTGAACCTGAACAGACTGCAGAACCGAGCGCACAGCCTGAAGAAACAAAAGAACCTGAAGCTATAGAACAGCCAACACCAACAGAACAGCCGGCTCCAACAGGACAGCCTAATCCGACAGAGCAGCCAACTGCTCCTTCAGATAAGGTGGTTTCAGGCGATAATAAAGTTACGGCAGAGGCTCCAAGTGTTCCAAAAGTTGCAAAGGTCAGGATTAAAAAGAATAAAGCAGTTATTAAAATTAAAAAAGTATCCAATGCAGACGGATATCAGATAAAGGTTGGAAGCAATAAGAAACTTTCTAAAAACATGAAGAAACTTTCTAGTAAGAAAAGAACGTTTGTAATTAAGAAATGGAAGAAAAATAAGTGCTTTGTAAAAGTACGCGCTTATAAGCTGGATTCTTCAGGAAAGCGTGTATATGGCAAATGGAGTAAGGTAAAAATCATAAAAAAGTCCGGTAAACAATAGAAAGGTATTTTATGAAGCTATACATAAATTATAAAACAGCAGGAAAGTTATTGATAAAGAGTTTTCTTGTCACGTTTATTGTATTTGGTTTTTGGTTCGCTTCGGAACAGGTGCTGGCAGATACTATTGATATAACTGTAGAATCAGATGTTTCAGAAAATTGTGATGAGTATGATATACAGTCCTGTTTAAATCTGGCAGCATTATCTGAGGGAGATAGGTATAATATTAAAGTGCCGAAGGGAACGTATACTTTAACAAGAAGCCTGCATATTTACAGCAATACGACATTAAATCTAAAAGGTGTTACATTAAAGAGAGATAAAACTTTTGAACGTGGAGGCATGATTGTTGTCGGAAATCCAAGACAGGAAACAGGTAATTCGGATTCTCCGGGCGGAGGATATACAATAGGAGGCTACAACCGGGGGAAAAATATTACTATTCTTGGCGGCATCTTTGATGCAGGTACAAGAACGGAAAATGTAACAACCCTGTGTACATTCTCACATGTAAGCAATATAACTATTAAAGGAACAGTTTTTAAATATCTGCCAAAGAAAGTTAATAATGCGCATTTGGTTGAATTTGGTGCGGGCAAAAATGTAAAAATAATAAACTGCCAATTTATTGGAAACCAGAAAGTTGGAGAAGCCGTACAGATTGAATCTGCAGTAAAAGGTGTTGCAGGTTCTGACCTTATGGGAAAACTTGACGGTACGCGCACAAAAAATGTAATATTATCAGGATGTACTTTTACCAATTTTCAATATGCGTTTGGAACAAATCACGGATGTGCAAAAGATATTTATACAAAAATGGTGATTTCCAAAAATACATTTAAACAGATATCCAAATATGCGATATGTACATACAATTATAAAAAAGCAAAAATTTCGGGAAATGTACTGAGCGGGTCCGGAAAACGGACATTTGATTCAGGCATATTAAAATTGGGAACAAAAGATTCATATGTTAAGTCCGGTAATAAGGTAAAATGATAATGTGCATATGTGTGTGATATGCGGGGGATTGGATGACTAAAGCTGAAATTGCAAAACGCTATATACTATTTATAATAAGCCTGTTTTTTGCAGCCCTTGGAGTTGCATTTACAAAACATGGAGAACTGGGAGTATCGCCGATTTCTTCAGTAGCAAATGTTATGAGTTACCGGTTTGCCTCAGTCTCCATGGGAACATGGCTTATTATATGGAACTGTGTGCTTATTGTCGGGCAGATAATAATTCTACGCAGGGAATTTCAGATTATACAGCTTTTGCAGGTTCCATTGTCATTTCTGTTTGGATGGTTTACGGATTTGGGAATGTGGATAGTGTCATCAATACCGGTAAATACTTATCTTTTACGTATGGCAATGGTAATTTCCGGAATAATAATACTTGGATTTGGAATATCACTTGCAGTTATAGCAAATGTCATAATGAATTCAGGAGAAGCATTTGTAAAGGCAATTTCGGATAAAACAGGAAAAGAATTTGGCAATATAAAAATTTTATTTGATATATCGTGCGTTACACTGGCGCTAATTCTTTCACTTATATTTTTTGATTTTACAATTGTGGGAGCAAGGGAGGGCACAATTATATCCGCGCTTTTTACCGGCGTGGTTGTGAAGTTTTTTACTAAAAAGTTCAAAAAACTATCTGACGTAATTCAAAAATAGTATTGACAAAAAATAATAAATGAAATACAATAAGTGTATTAAATAATAATGGTTACTAACGTAACCTTATTTTATTTGTATATAAAATGAAATGAGCGATATTAAGTATGGGGGATATGAACATGAAAGAAATAAACTATGACAATGGAATTAAAATGATAAAAAGATCTGATTTTGTGTTGGATAAGAATTGTAGCAGGTATTTGTTTGGGGGTATAGGGCTTGAGAAAGAAAAAAGACCGAAAGAGAAGAAGAGAGAGAATAAGGAATAGTAATATTGGAATTAACAGGGAATGGTTTAAGCAGGATAAGATTATTAGATTTCTTTTGGCTGTAATATTTACGTTTATATATATTTGTTTTAATGAAAAGGGAGATAATACTAACAATGCGCAAGAATACAATTGGTTAAAGTATAAAGGGTTTGCTGTTTCATTTTAATGCATAATTCTTCCTGTATTCGGAAGGAGTTTCTTTCATTATACTTGTAAAGGTACGGTTATAATAGCTTATATTATTATAACCGCAAAGTGATGATATTTCTGATATTTTCTTGTCTGTGTTAAGAAGCAGTTCGCAGCTGGCAGCTATCTTTATGCGGTTGATATAATTAAACGGCGTAAGACCGGTCATGCTTTTAAATAACCGGCAGAAATGTCCCGTACTGAATCCTGCGTTTCCTGCAAGTTCATCTAAGGAAATATTTTCAGCATAGTTTTCCTGAATGTAATTGATACATTTTTGTATCTGTGGAAAAGAATTATTGTCAGATAAATTATTATTATAAAATTTCATATGGTTATTGTATAATAACTGCCATATTATAAGGAGCCTGCCGCGGATGGTAAGCTCACATTCGTTTATATCAGACTTTTTGCTTTCAAATATTTCTTTTAATAAGTTAATAACGTCTTTCTGCCACTTTTCTTTACCGTAAAGCGGAATAATACAGTCGAGGGGACTGCGGTAAACAGGCTGTATATATATATTGCAGTATTTCGGAAGTGTATCCATTAACATTTTATCGGAAAATACAAGGGCATAGAAGCAGCAGTCTTCATCAGGAGGAGATATGCGTTCTGCACTGTGTATAAGATTTTGGGGTATGAATACTGCATTACCTGCGGTAAGATGAAAAGTCAGGTCTTCTATATACAGGTCCAAAGCACCTTTTTCGAGATAAAAAAATTCCATTTCTGAATGATAATGTACATATAGTGCATTATAAAGACCGGGCTGTGTTTTAGTGTAGTGTATGGAAAAAGGTCTTGACTGCGTATTGTGTGAAATCGGTTCAATAAATGTAGTTGCCGGCATATGGGCGCCTCCAGTCTGATATACGCTTTGTGCTTCTTTAATATCTCTAAAGTAACACAATATCAAAATAGTGTAAATAGAAAGTAATATAATTAAAGCAAATATTTTTACCCCATTATATTATAAAATCAAATGAAATTTAAATATGCAGTTTTATAACTGGTTGTATCGTGTAAAGTCCGCAAGGTGTTTGTATACCATAAGCAGGTGCTGCGAGCCTGAGTTGGTATGCGAACACCTGCGGACTGCCACAAAACACAATCAGATTTGTAAACACATATGACATCATGAAAAAAGGAGAAAATATTATGGGAAAAATAACTATATGTGAAAATAAGCTTATATTTGAAAGGCGTGATGAACTTACGGTAATAGAGCCTTACGGTAAGAACTGCCTTAGGTGCCGTTCTACAAGAAACAGTAAACTGTCAGATGAGAATTGGACACTCCTTCCGCCTACAGATGATTCAGAATGTATCATAAGCGGCGATGAGAATATTGCCGTAATTAAAAATGGAATGGTATCTGCTCAAATAGAGGCAGGCCAGCCGTGGTATGGCGGACTTATTACATATTACAGAAATGATGAAGCCATACTTCATACTAAATTTGAAGGTGAATATACAGGGCGTAATGTACATACGGAAGGGGACCACTATAGAATAAAAGTGATTTTTGAGGCAAATAAAGGTGAGCATATATACGGGCTTGGACAGGAACAGGAAGACCAGTTTGACAGAAAAGGAAGTACATGTAATCTTGAACATTATAATACGAAGTCAGCTATACCGGTAATCTATTCTTCACTTGGTTACGGATTTTTCTGGAATAATCCTGCGCCGGGCAGATGCGAAACGACAAACAACCATACAATGTGGGTAGCTGACAGCGCATATCAGGCAGACTATCTGATATACGCGGGAAATACTCCGGCAGAGGTTCTTAGGAAATATTGTGACCTTACGGGCTATGCGCCGCATTTTCCGGAGTGGGCGGCAGGTTTCTGGCAGAGCAGGCTGCGTTATGAAAGTCAGGATGTTGTTCTTTCTGTTGCGCGTGAATATAAGGAAAGAGGAATCCCTATTGCAGCTATTGTAATAGATTATTTCCACTGGACAGAGCAGGGTGAGTGGAAGTTTGACCCGAAGTATTGGCCCGACCCTTCTGCAATGTGTGCCGAGCTTAAAGAGATGGGTATAGAACCTGTAGTATCAATATGGCCTACTATTAATCCAAATAGTGAAAATTATCAGGAAATGAATGACGGCAATATGATAATACGTACCGAAAATGGCCAGTATGGCATGTTTGACTTCTACGGACAACAGGCATTTATTGATGTTACCCATCCTAAAACAGGGCCGTATGTATGGAATAAGGTAAAAGAGAATTACTATAAGCATGGAATAAAGACTTTCTGGCTTGATGAGGCTGAGCCGGAGATTCATCCGCAGCAGTATGCCAATCTTAAACTGTATGCGGGAAACGGAGCGCAGAGCGCAATGCTGTATCCGTATTATTACAGTAAGATGTTTTATGACGGATTAAAGTCTGAGGGAGAAGAGGACATCATACTTCTTACACGCGCAGGTTATCCGGGAATCCAGAGATTTGGTTCGCTTATATGGAATGGTGACATTGTATCTACATTTGATGCGCTCAGGATGAGCGTCAAATCAGGGCTTTCAATGGCAATGAGCGGTATCCCCTGGTGGAACAGCGATATAGGCGGATTTTTATTTGCTGACACAGAAAGTGATTATTTTCGCGAGCTTATTATAAGATGGGCGCAGTTTGGAGTGTTTTCACCGGTGATGCGGCTGCATGGCTCAAGATTAAGGGAAAAGGAGCATGTTGACCTGTATCCAGGCATAATTGAAAAAAGCGGCGGAGCAAATGAAATATGGAGTTTTGGAGAGGAAAACTACAGAATATTAAAAGAGCTGATAGAGCTGAGAGAAAGGCTTAGGCCGTATATATGCCATTATATGGATATAGCTTCTGAAACAGGTTCTCCTATAATGCGGCCTATGTTTTTTGACTATTACGAAGATGAAGTATGTTATACGCTTGAAGACCAGTATATGTTTGGCGAAGATATATTGTTTGCGCCTATAGTAAATGAGGGCCAGACTGAACGGGAGGTATATCTGCCGGAAGGAAAATGGACAGATGTGAATACTAAAGAAACAGAAGAAGGAGGCAGGTGGGTTACGAAGACTGCACGCATAGATGAGTTTATTGCATTTGTAAAAGAAGGCAAAAGTATCATAAATGTGTTTTAACTTGTCATATATTTTCATGTTTTTATCGTAAATTATCATGATAAAGAGTTTGTATTATAGTATAATTTTTATGTAAATTTATATAAAATGGGGGAAAAGATTATTATGATAAAAAAAATAAGAACACTTTTCAGCAGCATAATAATTGCGGCGCTCTGCATACCGCTTTGCAGTACCGCAGGCGTATATGCGGCTGAGTCTGGAGTTGGGGATAATATGGAGATAATAATTGACGGCAATGACGTTCTGCGCGCAGCAGATAATGTTAACGGCCTTACGTACAAGGGGTTTGGCGTACTGAGCGCCAATAGTACAAGCAATCTTCTGCTTGACTATAAATATGAATCACCGGAGGCGTATAATAAGATGCTCCGGGTATTGTTCGGAGGAGAACATCCTCTCATGAACCATGTTAAGGTAGAAATGGGGAATGACGGTAATAATTCTACCGGTGCAGATTCATGTACAATGAGGTATGAAGACGAGGAGGCTGACGCTTCAAGAAGTCCGGGATTTGTTCTTGCGGCAGATGCAAAAAAGGTAAATAAGAATGTAAAAGTAAGTATACTCCGCTGGGAGATGCCGGCGTGGGTACAGACTTACTGGGACCAGGATAAGACCGGTAAAGGGTATGAGGCAGTATATAAATGGTATAGTGAAACTATATTTGATGCATATGAAAAATACGGTTATATACTTGATTACGTAAACCCTGATAAGAATGAGACGGGCACGCCTGACGGTGATTTCATCAAATGGTTCAAAAACCGTCTTGTAAATGAAGAAGATTTTCCTCCTTATATGGATGATAAGGCGATAGAAGCATATCACAATATTAAAATCATAGCATCGGATGAATATATATCATTAAATATTGTTCCAGCCATGAGAAGAGACGGAGAACTTTATGATGCAGTAGATGCAATAGGTTTTCATTATACTACAGGAACAAAAGGGGCAACAGACGATTATGTAAATATGGCTGACATTGATGATAAAGAGGTATGGTACAGCGAAGGCTGCGCAAGTTTCAGTTATACCGAATATCAGGAAAATAAAAATGTAGCATATGGCGCAGGTACGATAGGAGGTTATCAGAGTCCTCTGGCGATGTGCGACTGTATGATAAAGAGCGCAGTGTATTCAAGAAAGACGCATTATATTTTCCAACCGGCGATAGGTTCTTTCTATGAAGGTTCAGAGTTTGACCACAAGGAGCTTCTAAGCGCGCGTGAGCCATGGTCGGGGCATATTCATTTTGATGAAGCTATATATCTGCTTGAACATTTTTCAAAATTTGCAAAAACAGGATGGGAAAATAGTACGAATACGGCGGGAATATGGAGATATATCGCTGAGGCTTCGTATAATAATTCTTCAGGAACGGAGCATCTTACAAATGAATCAGGCGAACCGAGTTATATGACGCTTGCTTCACCGGATGGAAAGGATTTTTCAACTATAATCGTTAATAACAGTCCTAAGAGTTTGAGTTATGCGTTGTCGGTAAAGAATATGGATATAGAAGATGAGGCGGCGCTTGAAAGATGGGAATCATGCACGGACAGTTATATGCAGTATAAAGGCAAGGTGGAAAAAGAAGGCGGTTATTATTATGTGGATGTAGAACCGTATTCTATTGTGACGGTTACTACGCTTGAATGTAACGGAAAAACAGAGTATACGGAAAGGCTTCCGGAAGAATCGTATAATCCTGTGCTTGATACAAATGCGGCGGGAGATGCGCAGGATTCATCGGATAATGTGTTATATGCAGATGATTTTAAGTATGATTCCTATGACAGTAAATATCTTTCTGAAAGAGGTAATGAGCCGAGATATATGGTTGATTACTCGGGAGCCTTTTATGTGGAAGACGGAAGGCTTGTACAGGGACTTACATCAGAGATAAGCCAGTGGCGGGTAAATACGCCAAGCACTGTCGTAGGCGATTACAGATGGATGAACTATACTGCATCTGTTGACGTAACAGTTCCGGGAAGCGGATATGCAGGTATAGTAATAAGGGAACAGACGGGAATGGCATATACAGGAAGCGGATACAATCTCCAGATAACCAATCAGGGTAACTGGACACTGAAAAAAGGTTATACACAGCTTGCAAACGGTTCTGTGGGCGGAAACGGAGAATACAGACTTGCGCTTACCGGTAAAGGAAATAAAATAACAGCATATGTAAATGATACGGCTGTGTATGAATATGAGGACAGTAATGCAGAACTTTTCGGAAGAGTAAGACTGTTTTCGGACTGGGATGAAGTATATTTTGATAATCTTAAGGTTATGAAACTGGAAAGTACTGAAGATGATGCGTTGCTTGATGTTATTCCGTATGGAAGCGCAATTATTGATAATGCATCTGACAATGTAACGTACAGCGGAAACTGGGATATAGCGGCAAACGGAAGCAGTAATGACTGGTACCGTTCCACAAGCAAATCATCATCATCGGGCGCGGCATTTGAATTTGAAATGTCAGGCGACGGATTTTCGCTTATAGGAAAAAATGACAGCGCATCGGTTATTGATGTGGAGGTTGATGGTTCGGTTGTAGAAGAAGGAGCCTCTGTAAATACAAGTAATAACCACTGTTCTTCATATATTATTTCAGGACTTGGCAACTCTTCGCATAAAGTAAAAGTAACGTTAAAGTCCGGCACATTTGTACTGGATGCGATAATGCCGATAGGAAATATTCCGGTAACGGTAACAGGGCTTTCGTTTGAAAAACCGGAGGTTACGGTAGAAGCAGGAAAGACATATACGCAGACAGCAAAAGTTCTTCCTGATAATGCGGATTATAAAGGGGTGCTTTATTCAAGCAGCGATAGTGCAGTTGCAAAAGTAAATGAGACAACAGGAGAAGTTACGGCTGTAGCGGCAGGAAGCGCTGTAATTACCGCAAAAGCGGGTGACGGAAGCAAGAAGACGGCTTCTTATACCGTGAATGTACCGGGAACGGGTACGCCGCCGGCAAACAACGGGGGAAACGGAGGAACCGATATAAATAAGAACGGACCGGGAAATGATAATAAATCAGACGCCGTTAAGGAATTAAAGGCTCCTAAACTTAAGAGCTGTAAGCGTACCGGCAATAAAGTAAAACTTAAATGGAGTAAAGTAACGGGAGCAGACGGATATATTATAAAGCGTTCTGTAAAGAAGAAAAAAGGTTATAAGGTTATAAAGAAAATTAACAAACAAAAGACAGTGAAATATACAGATAAAAAGAAACTTAAGAAGAATAAGAAATATTACTATAAAGTGTGCGCTTTCAAAAAACAGGGAGGTAAAACAATAAATAGTAAGTATTCAAATATAAAATGTGCAAAATAAAGAAAGGGGTTTATTATGAAAAAGGTATTAAAAAGAATTACTGCAGGCGTGCTTATAGCTTGTATGGTTATATCTACAGGAAGTGTAAGCATGGCAGCCAAATCAAAAAAAGTTCCAAAGCTTAACGTGAAAAAAACTGTTAAGCTTAAAGTTGGAAATACCAAAAAGCTTCAGGTAAAGAAAAACGGAGTAAAGAAGCTTGTTAAGGTATCATGGAAAGTATCCAAAAAGTGTGTAAAGCTTAGTAAAAAAGCAGGCGCTGTTACTAAGGTTAAAGCAGTGAAGAAAGGTACTGCGAAAGTTACGGCAACAGTTAAATACAAAATTGCTGCAAAGTCAAAGGCAAAGACCAAAAAGCTTACATGCAAAATAAAGGTTTCAAAGGCTGATGAAGTTAAAGTAGTGCCTAATCAGGACACGCCTTCAGTCAGCAATCCAACGCCTGTTCCTACAAGGGTTCCGAGGCCGCCTCTTAAATCAATTACTGACAGCAGTGTGGATAAGGAACAAAAGTTTACTTATCAGGAATGGACAGGAGATGAATATACGGCTGTTGACGGTAATGATGTGAAAGCTGCAGAAGTATATGCGATTAACAGAAAAGACGCTTCTGTAACGTCAGGTTCTGCAGTTTCGTATTATACTGCTGAAAGTGCTATTAAAGGAGCAAGAGATTATTCAAAGGAATCATCGGATTTTGTACAGTTTCTGACTGGAAACGATGCGTCTGTTGCTGACTGGGATTTAACAGTAGTACAGAACCCTGAAGAAGCAGAAGGCGAAATGTATTATAACTTTTATGAGGAAGGCTATAATGAACAGGGCGACTGGGCAGATGGGATTGCGCTTCCTTCGAGCTGGGAGCATTACGGATTTGATTTTTCCATATATGCAAATGTTCAGATGCCATGGCAGTCAAAATACGATACAAATGTTACGTCTCCAAAATGTCCGGTAAATTATAACCCTGTAGGTCTGTACAGGAAGACATTTAAGGTTAATAAAGGACTCTCTGACGCAGACGAAAGAGTCAATATAAGTTTTCAGGGCGTTGAGTCATGCTTCTATCTTTATGTAAACGGAAAAGAGGTAGGTTACAGCGAGGATTCATACAGCCCGCACAGCTTTGATATTACAGATTATCTCAAGAAAAATGCTGATGGCAGCATAAGTACCACAGAGGATAACCTGCTTGCTGTGAAAGTACTTAAATTCTGCGATGGCACATGGTTTGAAGGACAGGATTTCTTCTATGACGGAGGAATATTCAGGGATGTTTATCTGTATGCAACTCCGCTTGTACATATAGAAGACTATTTTGTACAGACAGATTTGGATGACTGGTATGAGGATGCAGAACTTAAGATAAGCGATTTGCAGATTGCCAATTACAGTACATCAGCTATAGCAGCAGGTGAGTATGCTATTGATGTTAAGATATACAACGAAGACGGTACGGTATTCTTAGACGGATACAATATAGATTTGCCGGCAATGGCTGCTGGAACAAATGACGGTGCTGCAATAACAGATGTTGCTGATTCATCTATAACTGTAAAAGCGCCAAAACTCTGGTCATGTGAAAATCCTAACATGTATGTAATGGTTCTTAAACTTTATCATAAGAAGACGGGAGCCGATATGGAATTCCTTTCTCAGGGACTTGGATTCAGGGAGATGGAATTTACAAGCACAGAAGTTGATGAGAATGGTAACCGTATAACGGGTAAGAATGATTATCAGCAGATGCTTCTTAACGGACAGCCGTTTTATCTGAAGGGAACGAACAGACATGATACAGACCCTGTATATGGCAAATATGTGCCGCATAACGTGTATCTTGAAGATGTAAAGCTGATGAAGCAGTATAATCTCAACGCCATACGTACATCGCACTACAGTAATGACGAATATCTGTATTATCTGTGCGATAAATACGGACTTTATATGATGGCGGAGACCAATATAGAATCACATGCTATTCAGAATCAGGCTGATAAACAGATTCATTTCAAGAATATGCTTATGGACAGGACTATAACTACATTTGAGAGGCTGAAAAACAGAACTGCCATAATTATGTGGTCAACCGGAAATGAAAGCTATTATTCCGGCGATGCAAATTATGCTGACGGAATGTTCTATGACCTGATATGGTATTTTAAAGATAATGATCCTACAAGGCCTGTTCATAGTGAGAGTTCAGGAGATGCAAACGGTGTTGACATGAGCAGTAACATGTATCCTTCGGTTGATGGTGTAAGGGGCAAGACTAATGAAACCATGCCGTATGTAATATGCGAGTATGACCATGCCATGGGTAATGCCGTAGGAAATATTAAAGAGTACTGGGATGCAATAAGAAGCTCAGACAATATGCTCGGAGGATTTATATGGGACTGGGTTGACCAGTCAAGGCTTCTTTCGCTTGACAGGGTAGGAAATGCTTATGATTATTATGCTGAAGATAATGCGCATGAAAATCTTTATGCATCAGAAAATGATGGTATGTTCTTTGCATATGGCGGAGACAGCGGAGATAACCCGAATGACGGTTCGTTCTGTGTAAACGGTCTTGTATCACCGGACAGGGATGTTCAGCCTGAATTGTATGAAGTAAAATACAGATATCAGAATTTCTGGTTTGACAGGACAACCAAAGAAGATTTGGACAATGAAAATATAGTTGTATATAACGAGTCAAGTTTTGATAATCTCAATAAGTATGATGTTGTAGCAGAGGTATATGAAGATGATACATGCCTTGGAACGGAAGTATATTCAGATTGTGATATTGCCGCGCGTGCGACAGGCAATTTGAATGTTGCATACAGGAAATTCCTTCCACAGACTCTTAAACCGGGAAGCAGTTATTATCTTAATATCCGTGTAAAGACGAAACAGGAGATGAAAGGCAAGCTTGACGGACAGGATGTTGTTATTATTCCGGCAGGCCATGAAATTGCTCATGAACAGTTTGATATATCGGATATAGATACAAAGGTTACAAGAGAGGTTTCGGGAAATGCCGTAAATGTAACTGACGATTCCGCATATTATTATGTGAACGGAGAAAACTTCAGCTTTAAGGTAAATAAAAAGAGCGGAATACTTGAGGAATATAAATATAATGATGAAGTCGTACTTACTACAGGACCTCAGCCTAATTTCTGGAGAGCAAGGCTTAATAACGACAGAAATTATGACAGCGTATGGCAGAATGTTGGGGATTCAGCTTCTGTAGACAGTATAAGCGCATCCAAAAACAGCGCAGGTCAGAATGTAATAACAACAAACCTGAAATTCAGCAGGGCAAACGGCGTAACCCAGAAAATGGTTTATACAATTGACGGAAGCGGAGCGATAACAATTGATATAGAATTTGACCCTACGGGTTATACGGGCTCATTAAGTAAAAAAAGACTTCTTCGCGTAGGAACAGAGATGGTTCTTCCGGAAGGATATGAGAATGTATACTGGCTTGGAAGAGGTCCTGTTGAGACTATGAAAGACAGATGCAGCGGAGAGATGGTTGGCTCATATAAAACGACTGTTGATAAACTGTTCTATCCATATCTTGATACGCAGGATACGGGTACGCTTACAGGTCTTAAGTGGATAACTGTAACGAACAGCGGCAGCAAATCGGCAGTTGCCATTGCAGGTAATGATTTTGAGGCATCTGCTCTTCATTTCAAAGATGATGATATGGACAGGGCAAGGCATCCGTATCAGTTAAATAAGCTTAATGAAACCATACTTTCGGTAAACTATGGTTCAGAAGGCGCAGGAAATGCGAGCTGCGGACCGGATACCCTTTCAGCATATCAGATGTCCGCAAGACAGAAGTACAATTATTCATATACGATAGTGCCATATACTGTTACTGATGAAGAATCTGGTATTCCTTCACACGTATCGGATATAACAAGACAGTACAGGGGACAGGCACAGTAGTTTTAATAATAACCAGTAATCAGGAGGATATAATTATGTCGGAAACACAGCTTAAGGTATATACAAGAAAGCCGGATTCGGAAGGGTACAGCATCGATTTGGCCAATAGTGTACATATAGCTTTAAGTAACGGTAATGGAGAATATGTTCCATTAAATAATAACTATGGAATATTATTTGCAAAGGGTTCGATTACCGAAAAGAACACAATAAGCTGTAAGGGGCTTAAAAATCCGTGCGTATTTAAGACTGCCTGCGGCAGATATGCGGTTATGGCTCCGCTTTGCAACAATGAGAAAGGATACGATGAAGAAACAACAGGTTCTGTTTCATTCTGGATTACTGAGGATTTTGTTGATTATGGCGAAATGCGTATGCTTTATCTGAATACATCTGTATATATAGATAAAATAAGCTGTGTTTATAATGAAGAACTTAAACGTTACGACATAACCTGGCAGGATAGCGAAAAAAATACATTTAAAAATTATTTTACGGACCTGTGTGCATTGCAGGATGTGACTTCACCTGTATATGAAGGCAAAACAGATATGGTAATCAATGATACGGTTGCCATATCTGATGAAACTGCATACAGGCTCCGTAAGAAATTTATGCCGCCTGAAAAGAGCATGATAAAATCTGATGCAATGAAATTCAAGTTTACGCTTGCTACAGGATGGGCGGACCCGCAGATATTCAAATGGGATAATAAATATTATTTTATAGCTACCAATGATAATACTAACGATATAGGAATATATATACGTGAAAGCGATACCGTAGAAGGGCTTTTTGACGGGGCAGAGCCTGTACTTATACTGGACGTGGATAACGAGCATAAATTCATACAGACTTTCTGGGCTCCTGAGCTTCATAAAATAGGAGATGACATATACATACTATTTGCAGTGAGCCCGGATCACTTTGACCCGCAGTGCCATATGATGAAGCTTAAAAGTGGAGGCTGTATAAGTAATCCGGCAGACTGGGAGCTGCCTGTAAGGGTAAAAAGGGCAGACGGAACTAATCTGGCGGATAAGGGAATTACGCTTGACATGACATACTTTGAGGCGGGCGGAATATCTTATCTTACCTGGTCTTACAGGGAGCATATATTTTCAGATAAAGATACAGGCTCAATGTTATATATAGCTACTGTAGACAGTGATAAACCATATGTGCTTACAAGCGAGCCTGTTTTATTATCGAGACCGCTCTGGGGCTGGGAGAATACTGAAGGAACAATTAATAACGAAGGACCATTTGCGTTAAAAAGAAACGGTAAGGTTTATCTGGCATTTTCCGGAGGTTCCGCAGGAGGAGATTCATATGCGGTAGGACTTCTTATAGCAGATGAGAATGATAATCTGTTAAATCCAATGTGCTGGTATAAGAAACCAACGCCTATTCATACGTCTTATACGGTAAGAGGGGAATATGGACCGGGACACAATTCATTCTTTACCGACGATAACGGTAATGTCTATATTGTATATCATGCCAAAACTGCCCTTAAAGACGCGCCGAGATGTACGGCTGTAAGGGGAATATGGTTTGATGATGACGGCGAGCCTGTAGTAGATGTATTTTAAAGAGGATGATTGCAATGAGGATTAAAAGAAATGTATTAGCCGCTGTTGTTGTAGTGCTGGTATTTGCCGCAGCTGTATTTGTAAAAACCGGAATTGACAGCGTATATGCTGCAGACAGGGAACCGGTTACGGCGCATCCTATGGCGAAGGTATATCAGGCGGAGGATGCGGTACTTTCAGGAGGAACGAGAAAAGCTTCGGACCATACGGGATATACCGGTACAGGATTTGTAGGCGGATATGATAATAACGGTTCGGGTGCAGTTACATTTAATGTTGATGCGGCAGAAGAAGCTGAATATTATATTGATTTCAGATATTCGGCGGGCGATGTCGGAGGCTGGGCTAAAAACAGGACTATGGGACTTTTGGTAAACGGAAGTTCGTCAGAACTTGTTTTTAACGGAACAGATGCATCCTGGAATACATGGGAAGAGAAGATAATAAGAACACGTCTTAATGCGGGAAATAATGTAATAACGGTTAAGAATATAACATCTGATAATAATGATGACTGTATTAATCTTGATAAGATATCCGTATGGAAATATTCAGACAATCCTGTTACAGATGCAATTGTTGTCAGTTCTGACAGTTATACTTTAAGCATCGGTTACACACAGGAGATTGTGGCATATCTTGTAAATTCAAACGGAGTATGGGAATCGGAGGCAGATAATTTAAATATAATATCCGATGCTCCGGATATAGTGTCGGCGGCAGACGGAAAGATTACAGGGCTTAAAGCGGGTACAGCGAATGTTACGGTAAAATATAATAATTTTTCGGCGAAAATAAATGTAACTGTTGTTGCAAATCCGCTTCTTAGCGCAGACTGCGGTAATATTACACGCAAAGTGGATAACAGTATGTTCGGATATATACTTACGCCGAATTACGACATTCCTGACAGCAGAATGACGCTTCTCGGACCGGTACTAAACAGGGAAACCATTCCGGCGCAGAATTTTCAGGCGATAGGAGATATGGACGGAAGCTACTATCAGTATGAGGGAAGTATCCTTATGAGGCAGCTTGAAGCATATACCCGCGCAAAAAATGCAGGATTAAAATATTATATGCTTTTAGGGCATAATCCGTCATGGGCAACGGCAAGCGGAGGCCCTACGGATTCAACGGAGAATAAGAACTTTAAGACTGAGGAGCAGCTTAAGAATTTTAAACAATATATAAAAGATGTACTCCAGTATATGAAAGATAATGGCGCAAAACCTGATTTTGCGGATTTGACTAATGAATACTGGACAGGAACAGAAGAAACTTTTAAAGTATGCTGGGAGGCATTAAGGGAAGTTTATCCTGATGCAATACCTGCGGTAGGACCGGGCGCAGTGGGATATTCCGGAATACCTGATTTTTATATTCCATATGTATCAGAAAACCAGATGACGCTTGAAGGACCTTCCTGGCATGAGTTCTGGACAAGCAATACATATGCTTCATATAGTCAGCTTAAGGGCTGGCATGATAATATAGCTGATTTACAGAAACAGTATCCGCAGGCAAACGGCAAATATATTATATGGGAAGAAAATAACGCAGGTTCAGTCAGTCCGGCGGATTGGGCGAGAAGTATGTCAAATGTTGTCAGAACAGGCGTTGATTATAATATTAAAGGATGCCTTGAGGGAAACAACTGGAATGGAATGAGCGATCTTCTTACAACCAATGTTAAGGCAGAAAATAATTCTGCAAGAAGAGGAACATGGTGGGTATATTATGCATTTGCGCAGATGTCAGGGCAATATGTGGAAGTAACTACGGAAAATGCAGATGAAGATTTCACCGGTGCAGTCAGTGTTGATAAGGATAATATAAAAATAATTGCTGCCAAGAATGACTGCAGCGGTTCTATGGATATAAGACTTGATAATGTTAAACTTTCCGATTCTGATTTTACAATTAATACTTATAAGATTACTGACAGTGAAAATGCAGGACTTTCGTATCAGGGAGATATAACTTCATATTCATATGAAAACGGCACACTTGGATTTGAGATTAATAATGTCGGTGCAGATGAAGCATGGTTTATAGATATAAAAGACTCGAAAGCTAATCCGGGATTCTTTGTACCGCTTACTCCCGACGACGGACAGGCGGCGGTTAATACGCTTGAACTTACCTGGACAGAATCACAGGGAGCCGATTCATATACGGTAACCGTGTCTGAAAATAAAGATATGTCTAACCCGGTAATAAATGAATCAGGCATTACCGGACAATCGTATAAAGTACAGACTCCGCTTAAAAATGATGTAAGGTATTACTGGACTGTTACGGCAGAAAATTCAAATGGAAAGACAACATTTATTTCAGACACAGAGTATTCATTCCTTGTAAAGGAGAATGAAAATGTGCCGGGACAGTTCGGACCATATATGCCATCCGTCAATGCAGTAAATGAAGATGTTAATACGGAGCTTAAATGGTCGACAGCGTATAATGCTGATTCATATCATGTGATTGTGTCGGAAAATGCTGATTTTTCTGATGCGGTTGTGGATGTAAGGGGAATAAAGACAGTAAGGGGAACAGGACAGTTTGGCAATAATTCGCAGGGATATTACAGGTTTGATAATGAACTTAAATACAACACCAGGTATTACTGGATTGTATATGCTGAGAATTCTAACGGTGAGAGGCCGATGAACGGACCGCTTCACAGCTTTACAACGAAAGCGGAAGGTAATGAACCTGTAAGTTTTGCGCTTACATATCCTGAAAATAATGCTTCTGATATAAGCGCAAGGACAGAACTTATATGGGAAGCATCAGCTAATGCATTTTTCTACAGCCTTACAGTGTCGGAAAATCCTGATATGTCAGATCCGGTTATTGAAAGACCGTATATGATATATAACAAATATACTGTTGAACCCAATATTCTTCTTCCAGGCAGGACATATTACTGGACTGTTACGGCATATACGAAAGACAGAAAATACAGTACTGAAACATCTGACGGAGTGCAGGCGTTTACTGTAAAGAACACTCCGTGTTCGCCGCTTCTGTATGCTGAAATGCCCGAAAGTAATAGTGTTACTCTTAAGTTTGCGCCTTCAGAAGGAGCAGATAAATATTGTATTCTTTATGGAAGAAAACCGGGTGAATATACGCATGTTATAAAGGATGTGACAGATACAGAATATACAGTCGGTAATCTGCTTAACGGATATAAATATTATTTTGCGGTTGTCGCTGTAAATGATTACGGAATAAGCGAAATATGGAATGAACGTTCTGAAATGCCTGAAAGTTATGATGGAAGCATAGATGCGGATACAGATGGAACACTTCCTTTAATCGACCTTTCGGAACTTTCAAATGAATACAATAAATATTATGTGCCGCCTGTAGTTAATTCTCCGGCGGATACCTCTGATAAGGGCGTAGACAAACTTACCGGAGATGCAGCAGGTGTACAAAAGATATCAAAACCGGGCAGGGTGACTATAAAAAAGGCAAAAGTAAAAGGAAAGAAACTTATACTCACCTGGAAAAAACAGAAGAAGGCTGACGGATATATTATTCAGATATCCAAAAAGAAGAAATTTAATAAGATTAAAAAGAAAATTACGATTAAAAAAGCAGCAAAATCGTCTTATACGATAAAACTTGCAAAAGGGAAATATTATATAAGAATATGCGCATATAAAAAAGACGGAACAAAGAAAGTATGCGGAAAATGGAGTAAAAAGCTAAAAAAACAGATTAAATAATAAGGAGACAAATTATGGAAAAACAGGCATTTAATCCATATCTGCCTTCATGGGAATATACGCCTGACTGCGAACCTTATGTATTTGGAGACAGAGTGTATTCATACGGTTCACATGACAGGTTCAATTCACAGATGTATTGCCTGAATGATTATGTATGTTATTCAGCGCCGGTAGATAATCTGGCAGATTGGAGATACGAGGGAGTAATATATAAAGCAACAGATGATCCGCTGAACCGTGAGGGAAAGGCGTGTCTGTATGCGCCTGACGTAACGAAAGGACCTGACGGAAGGTATTATCTGTATTACTGCCTTGATAAATATCAGATAGTATCGGTGGCAGTATGCGATACGCCGGCAGGGAAATATGAATTTTATGGTTATGTGCATCATAAAGACGGTATAAATCTTGGTGAACGCGAGGGAGATGAACCCCAGTTTGATCCTGCAGTTCTTACGGAAGGTGAAATTACGTATCTGTATGGAGGTTTCTGCAGTAAAGACGATACTTCAAGAAGCGGTACCAGGGTAACTGTACTTGACAGGGATATGCTTACGATAATCGAAGAGCCGGTTACTATACTTGCGAGCGCACCGTATGCGGAGGATTCAGAGTATAAAAAACATGCATTTTTTGAAGCCTCTTCAATAAGGAAAGTCGGAGACACATATTATTTTATATATTCTTCGATACTTATGTATGAACTATGCTATGCTACAAGCAAGTCGCCAACAAAGGATTTTGTATACCGCGGAACTATCATTGCCAATAACGATATGAATATTGATACATATAAAAGGGCGGATATGCCTGCTTATTATGGCGGTAATAACCATGGAAGTATAGTTCAGATAAAGGATAAGTGGTATGTATTTTATCACAGGCATACAAACGGTTCTAATTTCAGCAGACAGGATTGTATTGAAGAAATTCAGATACTTAAAGACGGTACAATACCACAGGTGGAAATGACGTCATGCGGCGCTAATGGAGGTCCGCTTCGTGGAGAGGGAGAATATCCCGCATATATTGCATGTAACCTGTTCTGTAATGAAGAATCCGTATACACAGGCTGGGAATGGCTGGGACCGCAGTTTCCGAAGATAACACAGGACGGCCGTGACGGAGACGAAGAAAAAGGTTATATATGCAATATGAAAGATGGCGCTACTGCGGGATTTAAATATTTTGACTGCAAAGGGGTTAAGGCAATTACCCTTAAAGTAAGAGGATATGGCAGCGGAGCTTTTGAAATAATGACAAAGATTGACGGTGAGGTACTTGCCGTACTTCCTGTAAAATATACAAACGTATGGGAAAAATATTCCTCGGATATAAATATTCCCGACGGAATCAATTCCATATACATAAAATATACAGGGCAGGGTTCAGTAAGCCTTGCTTCATTTGAACTTGTATTATGAGACGCAATTTATTTATAAGATATATTTTGTCATTAATTATGCTGGCAATGATATTGCCTTTTGCTTCATCGGATGCCATATGCGCTAAAGTTAATAAAAAAGCGGTTATAGTTCCGCCATATTGGGAGGAAGCCCGCACGGGATATATTTTTACCGGTGATTCCAGGATAAGAAGACTTAATCTGACTATAGGAATGGATGAGCTTTGCGATACATGGGTGGTATGTAAAAGCGGAATGGGATATAACTGGTTTATAAAAGAGGGACTTCCGCAAATTAACAGAATCATGGAAAAAGAGGATTATATTGATGAATGGATAATTATATCAGGCTGGGGAGTTAATGACCTGTGGAATATAGATACATATATAAATAAATATGACAGCCTTATTAAAACGAAATGGAAGAAGTGCAGGCTGTATCTGATGTCTGTAAATCCCGTAAACGGAAATATGACAGGGAAATACAGAAGTATACCATATTTTAATAATAAACTGAAAAAATTTACAGAAGGCAGAAAAAGAAAAAACATATATTATGCTGATACATATTCGGCGATGAAAAAAAAGGGATTTGCAACTATTGACGGACTTCATTATACTGAAGAAACTAACAGATTTATTTATAAATCAATAAATAATATCCTTAATGATAATTATAAAATCAGTTACAAAAGCTGTCCGATAGCCATTCCGAAGGAATATACGGACAGCTTAATGTCAGGCAGTGTATTTGCAAAGATTATAAGATTTAATGAGGAAGGGGTTTATGCCCTATCATATCAATAAAATATTGGTGGATACGGATATCATCCCCAAGTTCAGGATGAAAGGCAAGACCAAGCTGGTTTTTGTATTTTACTGCAACTATTTTATTATTTACCGTTGCAAGTACATCTACACTGCTGTCAGTACTTTCGATATAAGGCGCCCTGATAAATGTCATTAAATAATTTCCAATACCTTTAAAGTGTGCAGTTGTCTGAAAACTGTCAGACTGTCTGCCGTAAGCGTTACGCTTAGTAGTTATTGGAAGTGTGCCAAAATATATATTGGTATCATTTGTAAGTTTTTCAGACAGAAGAATCAGACCGGCGCATGTAGCAAATACAGGCAGGCCATTTATGATTTTTTCTTTTAACGGTTCAAACATATTAAGTTCGTGCAGTAATTTTCCCTGGGTTGTGCTTTCACCACCGGGAAGCACAAGCCCGTCGATGTGGGTTATATCTGATTTTTGCCGCAGACAGATACAATCGGCGCCGAGCTTTTCAAATATTTTTATGTGTTCGATAAAAGCGCCCTGAACGCAAAGTACTCCAATTTTCATGGATTATATGCCCCTTTCTTCCATAATAAGTTCAATTTCTTTTTCATTTATACCTACCATGGCTTCTCCGAGATCCTCTGATAATTTGGCAATAAGCGCGGCATCAGTGTAATTGGTAACAGCTTTTACAATTGAATTTGCCCGTTTGGAAGGATTACCTGATTTAAAGATGCCTGAACCAACAAATACTCCTTCAGCGCCAAGCTGCATCATAAGAGCTGCATCGGCAGGAGTGGCAATACCTCCGGCTGCAAAATTTACTACAGGAAGTTTTTGGTTGTTATGTACATAAAGTATAAGTTCATATGGAACCTGAAGTGATTTTGCTGCTTCAAACAGTTCATCTTCACGCATGGATGATATACGTGCAATTTCAGAATTCATTTTTCTCATATGACGCACAGCCTGGATGATATCGCCTGTGCCCGGTTCGCCTTTGGTTCGTATCATGGAGGCTCCTTCGTTAATCCTGCGGAGCGCTTCTCCCAGGTCTCTTGCTCCACATACAAAAGGGACTTTAAATGAAAGTTTATTGATATGATATATGTCGTCTGCAGGAGATAATACTTCTGATTCGTCAATATAATCAATATCAATGGCTTCAAGAATCTGTGCTTCTACAAAATGTCCTATACGGCATTTTGCCATTACGGGAATACTTACGGCATTTTGTATTCCTTTAATCATTTTAGGGTCGCTCATGCGTGATACACCGCCGGCAGCTCTGATATCTGCAGGGATTCTTTCCAGTGCCATAACTGCGCATGCGCCTGCTTCTTCAGCTATTTTTGCCTGTTCAGGTGTGGTTACGTCCATAATGACGCCGCCCTTTAACATTTGTGCCAATCCACGGTTTAAAATATTTTGTGATTTTTCCATAATTTTTTCTCCTTAACTTGCATTTTTAATAGTTGTATGATATACCTAAACTGGATATAAAAAAATATTCAGTTTGAATATATTTTAAATGCCAATTTTAAATATAAAGGAGAAGGAAAATGCTTACATATGACTTTACGAAAGCAACAGGAGCCCTCTATAAATATCTGTATAAATGCATAAAAGAAGATATAAATAGTGGAAAATTGGGAAAGAATGAAAAAATGCCTTCAAAAAGGACTTTGGCGAAAAATCTTGGAATTAGTACCATTACTGTTGAAAATGCATATGACCAGTTAATAGGAGAAGGTTATATGTATGCTATCACTAAAAAAGGATATTATGTATCTGATATATCCGGAATTATGGAAATTGCAATACCGGAAAAATTGACGGAAAGCGAGGAAAAATTACCTGATATAAAGAAAGACATATATGATTTTTCTTCCAATTATACTGAACCTGATAATTTTCCGTTTTCCGTGTGGACTAAACTTATGCGTGAAAATATGGCCGAAAAGAAACAGGAGTTACTTAAAGATTTGTCTAACAGGGGAGTTTTACTTCTGCGTGAAGCTATTGCAAATTATCTGTTATCCTTTCGTGGCATGAATGTCAAACCATCACAGATTGTTGTGGGTGCCGGTACAGAATATCTGTATGAACTTCTTATTAAACTTCTTGGAAAAGATAAGATATATTGTATGGAAAATCCCGGATATAAAAAAATTACACAAATATATAAAAGTAATGATATAGAGTGCAGATATGCAAATATGGATGAAAATGGCGTAAGTGTAGAGGAACTTGCATTAAGCGGAGCGGATATTGCGCATATAAGTCCAACACACCATTTCCCTACAGGGATTACAATGCCTGTAAGCAGGAGATATGAAATACTGGCATGGGCAAATAAAAAAGAGGGCAGATATATTATAGAAGATGATTATGACAGTGAATTTCGTCTTAACGGAAGGCCGGTACCACCCCTGCAGAGTATAGATGCATGTGGAAAAGTTATATATATGAATACTTTTTCAAAATCCCTTACTCCAACAATAAGAATAAGTTATATGGTACTGCCAAAACATCTTTCAGATGAATTTAATGAAAAATTATCGTTTTATTCGTGTACTGTGTCGACATTTGAACAATATACGCTGGCTGAATTTATAAAACGCGGATATTTTGAAAAACATATTAACAGAATGAGGCTTTATTATGTAAGAAAAAGACATAGTGTACTTGAACATATTAATGAGTGTTTTGATAAAAATGAATGCAGGATTATTGAGAATGATTCAGGCTTGCATTTTATTCTGGAGCTGGAAACTGATTTGAGGGATAAAGATTTGGAGGATAAATTGTCAGACAGGCATATCAGGCTGCAGGCTTTGACTGATTTTTATCAGATGTCTGATATGGAGGATAAACACAGGTTTATACTTAATTATTCAAGCCTTGATATGGAAAGGCTTGATGAGGCGCTACATGTGATTAAGGCGGTAATGCACGGTAATCCCTGCTCCCGTATCCGGAAATAATACCAGGAGCAGAAATTACGGATTAACATACTGTAAGATAATTAGTTGTTTCCTGCGGCAATTGCAGCACTTATGACTGTGTAATATGCCGGTTTTTTATCTGATATTGAAGAGCCGCACAATAGAGGGCTTTCACCTGAGCCGAGCCATGAACCTGAGTCAGAGAGACCCCACCAGGAGAAACCGGTAAAGTGGGCGCCGTTTTTGCTTTCATTAACAACAAGTGTAATCCAGTCATTCCAGTATTTTAACTGTTCTTCCCGTGTATGTCCTTTAAGGGAAAGGTCTGCCTCTGTATATTGCAGGTTATATCCGGCAGCTTTTACGGCTTCTATAGTATCTTTGTGCCCTGCTATTGTATGGACTCCCATCTTGTCATGACCCTGCATACCGAAAGTGGTAAGGAGTTTTACACCGTCAGGATTAAGTTCATCCTTAGAATTGATATACTCACCGACTTTAAGCATACATTCACGTACTTCAGGAAAATCGGTGTCATAATCGTTGTATACAAGCTCTACTTTATTTTCAAGGCCAAAGCTTTTCAGTACGTCGTAAGCATGTTTAAAGGCTTTTTTCACATATGCGGGATTAGTCTTTACAGGTGAGTTTGCAGGGTCCGCCGGGTCTTCAAATATACTGTCTCCGTATACTTCATAGAAACATTTTACATCATCATTTTTATCATCGCCTATACGTGATATACATTCTGTCATATGGAAATATTCATTTACTACATCCCAGCAATATATAACGTCTTTGTATTCACTGCTGTATACATGGTTCATTACATTTTTAATGAAAAATTCGATTCGTTCATCCATGATTTCAGGTGTTACAAATGCAGCGTTGTCACTGTAGCCTTTTCTGAAAAACCAGTTGGATGCCTGTTCATGCCACAAAAGACCATGATAACGTATACGCAGACCATTCTCAGAAGCATATTTCATAAGAGAGTCTATATTAGTATAGCTGAGTGTGGGAACATTACTTTCTGTATAGCCTTCAGGTATGTAATATCCCTGGGACCTGGCTTCTGATACGCTTATAAGGTTAGCGGAATTACCAAGTATATAGCTTGATTTCATCTGATTCTCAGCTGTGAGGCTGTTATAGTTTTCTTTGATAAATTTAGTAGTATTGTCATCAAAAAGCTGTGAAGATGTACCGGTCTGGCTGTTATTGCCCCAGCCGCCGAAACCGCCTCCCCAGCCTCCGCCGAAGCCGCTTCCCCATGAGTTATATGATACGCATGTACCCACGTTTTCAACATATGGAGATAATACGGATAAAAGCGTGCCTGATGGAATGGGGGTAGCAGTAGGAGAAGGCACCGGAGAAGTTCCGTTAATATTATTATCACCGGATGTATTATTATTGACAGCCGCTGTTGCGGAAGGCTGCACTGAAGTATATGCCGTATTATTAATATTGCCGGAAACTTTATTTACAGCTTTTATTTTGCATTTTAATTTTTTAGATGCATATGAGGAATCTGCTGATAATTTTTTAATATATTTAACGTTTGCAGTTAAAGTCGCTTTTCCTTTTTTTACAGCGATAGCTTTAACTGACGTTCCTGATTTTCTGCTTAATTTAATACAGTTTTTTGAGGATTTCCATGATACTTTTACTATTTTCGATACGCCGCCGCTTTTTACTTTTATCTTTTTGCTGGTTCCAACCTGAAGCGATATGCTTTTTTTGACATTAAGCGTCGGAGCTTTTGCTGTTTTTGCGTAAGCCATATTATTTCCAGAGGATAAGACCAAAGCGGAAAGAAGTACGGCTGCTAATAATTTCTTCCTAAAATTATGTTTCATAAATACCATTCTCCATTCGTTATTTTTTTAAAGGTAACAATATAAGATTAGCATGTTTGGACTGATTTTGCAATTGCAGAAAATATATTAATATGATACGATTAAGGAAAAAATAAGGGGTGTATAAATTATGAAAAAAAGCAGGGGAAAGAGGCGTGTTATAAGTATTATGGCTGCTATATCAATATTAATGACGCCGGCAGGCGTATATAATGGTTCAGACAATAGAGATGATAATGCTTCTGCAGAAATAAAGGAAAGTAATGCGCCTGTTTTGAGACTGTGTTATGATGAACCGGCTGCAGACTGGGAATCAGAAGCTCTTCCGATGGGAAATGGCAATATTGGAGCAATGGTATTTGGCGGAGTTGATACTGAAAAAATACAGATTAATGAGAATTCCATATGGAGCGGAGGACCTGGTGCAAACAGCAGTTATGACGGAGGAGATAATAACTACAGTACTGAGCAGGTACATGAGTCGCTTACTAAAGTCAGGGAGAGCCTTCAGCAGATGGTGACTGATTTTTCTGAAAATAATCAGGCTTATATGAATGGTTCAAATGTTGTTGCAAGCGATTATAAGGATTTGCTTAATGATTCGGAATTTAGCGCCAATCTGGATAGGTTAAAAGGTGAAAAGGATAATTTTGGTTCATATCAGACATTTGGCAATCTTATGATTAAAGATAAAACACCGGCTTCATCATATAGTGATTATATGCGGATATCTGATATTAACCGTGCAGTGGAATCTGTAAGCTATACACAGGATGGTGTGGAATATGACAGGGAATATTTTATTAATAATCCTTCAAATGTAATAGTCTGCAAACTTACTGCAAGTGAAAAAGGCAGTCTTACGAAAGATATTTCACTTGAGTCAGAGCAGGGCAGAAAGACGATTAATGTAAATGAAAGTGAAGCTGTTATTACAATGGAAGGAAGCCCGTCTGACCAGAAAGAAAACGGGTTAAAGTTTGCAGGATATCTTAAAGTGATTGCAGATGGAGGACAGATAGTTAAAGGTGATAATGCGACCCTGTCTGTAAGCGGCGCTGACAAGATAGTAATTATTATGAGCGTCGGAACCAATTATAAGAGTGACCCGACTACGGAATACAATTATTTTGAAGATGAAGATCCTATAATCAAGGTGAGCGGATGGGTAAATGATGCAGTAGATAAGGGTTATGATGAATTGTACAGGGAACATGTTGCTGATTACAGAAAGTTGTTTGACCGTTGTGTTATTAATATAGGGGCATCACAGACGCCTGATAAAATGACTGATGAGCTTCTTAAGGGATATGGAAACAGTAATTCGGCAGAAGAGGACAGGTATCTTGAAACTTTATTTTTCCAGTATGGAAGATATCTTCTGATATCAAGTTCAAGGGAAAATTCCAAACTTCCTGCCAATCTGCAGGGATTGTGGGCTCAGGGACTATCACCTGCGTGGAGTTCGGATTTCCATACTAATATAAATCTGCAGATGAATTACTGGCTTGCAGAACAGACAAACCTTGCGGAATGTCATACAGTAGTTATTGATTATATAAATGATATGGTTGAAAAAGGAAAAGAGACTGCAAAAAAATATTATTGCAGACAGGATGGCTCAGATGTAAGGGGATGGGTCATCCATCATGAAAACAATATCTGGGGCAACACAAGTCCGAGTAATTTTACTACGGCATTTTATTTTCCGGCAGCTGCGGCATGGCAGTGTCAGGATATATGGGAAGCTTATCAGTTTAACAGCGATAAGGCGCTTCTTTCCAAATATTATGATACAATGCTTCAGGCTGCGCTGTTCTGGGTAGATAACCTGTGGGTTGATGAAAGAGACGGTACGCTTGTAGCTAATCCTTCATATTCACCTGAACATGGCTGGTATTCGATAGGATGTACTTCAGACCAGGCGATTATATGGGAATTGTTTGATGAGGTTGAGAAGGCAAGTGATATTCTTGGAAAAAGTAATGAGCCGGAGGTGCTTGAGGTAAAAGCGGCGAAAGAGAAGCTGTATATGCCAAAGGCTGATACGCTTGGAGGACAGTATCGCGAATGGAAGGATGAAACCAATCTTGAAGTAACCAATTATGATAATCACAGACATCAGAATCAGCTTTATGTACTTCATCCCGGTACATATGTAATTGCAGGAAGAAGCGCAGAAGACGATGCTCTTCTTGAAGCAGCACGCATTACCCTTGAAAAACGTGGTGACGGCGGAACAGGCTGGAGTAAGGCATGGAAGATAAATATGTGGGCACGCCTGCGTGACGGTGACAGGTCGTTAAAACTCCTTGGCGAACAGCTTACAGGCTCAACGCTTAACAATCTATTTGATACACATCCGCCATTTCAGATTGATGGTAATTTTGGAGCTACATCAGGTATAGCAGAGATGCTTATCCAGAGCCAGGGAGACTATATTGAGCCTCTTGCGGCACTCCCATGGGAATGGGGCGACGGAAGTTACAGCGGCATGAAAGCCAGAGGAAACTTTGAAGTCAGTGCAGAGTGGTCTGACGGAATTGCAGACAATATAACTATTGTATCAAATAGCGGCAATAAATGTTCTGTAAGATACGGAGGGCTTTCAGGGTATTATGTTGCTGATGTAACGGAGGGAATTGCAGTTACCCCTGAAGTGATTGATAACGATACAATATCTTTTGCCACAAAGGCAGGGAATACATATATTATTTCGGATACGCCTGTTAAGCTTACTCCTAAAGATAATGGTAACGGTAATAATTCTGCAAATAACCCTGTTACCAATCCGGGAAATAATCAGGATATTGGAAAAAGCGACGTAGTAACACTTAAAGCTCCTAAGATTAAAAGTGTTAAAAGTATTAAGGGGAATAAAATAATCGTAACTCTTAAAAAGAAAGTAAAAGGTGCGTCAGGTTATAATATAAGATATTCCACGAAAAAGAATATGAAAGCATCCAAAAAGGTTACGGTTAATAAGGCAAAAACCATTAAGAAAACCATAAAAGGTTTAAAGAAGGGTAAAAAATATTATATTCAGGTACGCAGTTTTAAAAAGACCGGTAAAGTAAAAATATATAGCAGATGGAGTAGTAAGAAGAGCATAATTATAAAAAAATAACCATGATATATATACAGTAAAGGGAAAAGTAAAACAGCCGGGCTGCCTAGTAGATTCTTACCAGGCAGCCTGTTTTTGAGCCTGCGATTCCTTTCACATATATACGTACATAACCTTTTTTGCGGGCCTTTATAACGCCATTTGACGATATGGTGGCAATTCTTTTATTTGAAGAAGAGTATTTGATATATGACTTATATTTCTTTTTTACGGAAATAAGTTTTGAAAATTTGTATCTTCTGCCTCTTTTTATTCTCAACGTTGCTTTTTTGATTTTAAGTGAAGAAAAATATTTCATATATGAGGCAAGTTCTTTTTTGCCTGCAGAGGTAAACAAATCCCTGTAACTGAACAAAATGTAACCGTTACAATCATAGAAATCACTTAATCTGACCTGTTTTGCAATATTATCCGTATTTCTCCATCCACGGTCTATGCTGCTTCTGATACCCGCCTTATACAGTGCAAGGCCCGGATATACGGGGATATTGCCAAGCCCCAGGTCAGACCATTCCTCTAGTCTGTCTGAATAAAGCGTTTTGGTTTTTTTGCCGGATATATAAATATCTGACCAGTATATTTGTGGGGCAATGTAATCTATATAACCATCTTCTGTAAGCCATGTATTAAGGTCACAGCCTATGCTTTCTGCATATTCGGTATTTCCTGACGGACTTATTCCAAATATAATTTCAGGATTGTAGTTTTTGATTGTACTGTATACGCTTTGTACCATGCGGTTGACATATTCCATACGTTCTTTTTCAGGAACATCATAAAACTGGTTTCCTGCTTTTGCGGCAGGATAGAAATAATCGTCAAAATGTATTCCATCTACATCATAATTTTCTATAATTTCTTTTACTCCCGATACTATGTGTTCAATAGTAGAAGTTTTTGAAGGGTCATATATTTTTTCCATAGTTATTCTATAGGGGTTAATCCAGGCGTGAAATGATATATTGTATCGGTGAGCCGTATCTATAAGTATTTTAAGCGCATCATATTTCAGAGGTTTATCTGAAAGGCTTGTGCACCATTTGAAAGAACTGTTCGGATAGATTGCGTCATCAAACGGCCTTACGTGGAAGTATATAGTATTGAATCCATATTTTTTCAGGGTTTTAAATACAGTATCTGAGTTTTGTATAAATTCCTGTTCATTCCGGTTATAAAGGCCGGCATCCTCAAAATCGACGTAAGATAACCATATACCCCTCATGGAGGCAGCAGAAGCTTTTTCATCATTTGTGAAAGATAATAATGCTATTAAAAGCAGTGTAAGAAAATATGTGTACTTTTTCATAATATGTAATCATCACCCTTTGTAATTATGTCCATATAAGACTGTACATGGTGATTGTGGCATAAATTAGACCAAATATATTTTTGTTAAAAAATGCTAAACATATAAAATAGAAGATTTTATAGTATATTTATGATATAATAATTTATTATGCAGAAAAAAACAGAAAAAATCTGAAAGATTTTCCATAGGTGTATCTGATATAATAAAACAGTATATGCCTGTCAGCATGTTATAGGGTAGGAAAAGGCGTAATAATTTGCCTTATACGGAATGGAGTTGTGAACATGGTAATGTACAGGAGATTAATAGCAATTATTCTTATTGCGGCAGTTTCTCTATCTGTTGCAATATCTTTTAGCGATAATATCACGAAAGCAGAGAATAACGGTTGTGATTTAAAAAATCCTAAAATAGAATATAAAATGTATGATAGCATATATTTTGGAAATTACTGGCAGGAAGATACTAACGGCGATGGAACTGCGGATAAAAATGATGATAAGACTCCTGTTAAGTGGAGAATACTTGAAAAAGATGGTAGTGATGTTTTACTTATGGCAGATAAATGCCTGGATGTCCGGCCCTATTATGATAGCGATTCACATATGAATAATGTAAAATATAAAGACAGTATACTTAGAATGTGGCTTAATGATGAGTTTTATAATACGGCTTTTAACGATATCGAAAAAAAGGCAATTAAAAAGACGAAGGTAATGGACAATAATATATATACGTTGGATTATATATATATTCTTGATAAGGAAGCTTTGACAAACAACGATTATGGATTTAACAGTCCATATTATTATTCTTACGATACCCCAAATATGATGAGTCAGGCGACAGCAACCGATTATGCATGTAATATGATGAGTTATGACTATAACAGCAATATTATTTGTGATGAAAAATACAGAAGCTGGTGGCTGAGGGATGATGGTATCTCTGATTATTACATAAATGAAATGGGAAAATTAACGGAGGTTTATATTGCAAATTCCCGATATTATGTTCGTCCGGTAATGCATGCAGACCTTTCGCTTATATCATATGGATATACAGACAGCGTAAACGCAGGAATAGATAACTGTGTATATGACTGCATATATTTTGGAAAATATTGGCAAAAAGATACGGACAGGAATGGAACTGCGGATAAAAATGATGCCAGGACTCCTATAAAATGGAGAGTGTTATCGGTATATGGAGATGACGCTTTTATTATGGCTGATAAAAATCTTGATTACAGAGAGTATAATAATATATACAGAAATGTCACATGGCAGACATGCGATATACGTAACTGGCTGAATAATGAATTTTATAATGAAGCTTTTGATGAAACAGAAAAAGAAGCAATCAGGACTGCTTATGTAAATAATTCCGTAAATACTGATACTGCATTAAAAAACGGTGAAAATACGACAGACAGGATATATCTGTTATCCGTCGACGAAGCAGTAAACCCTGAGTATGGTTTTCCTGAATATATGTGTGCGAGTACATATACAAGACATGCATATAATACGGATTATACAAGTGAACTGATGCCGGAATATACATACCAGGATAAGGAATGTTGGCTTTTACGAAACTGCATAGACGATAACGAGGTAATTATTAATAATGCCGGAAATATAATTAAAGGCGATGTGGTGGATAAAAAAATTGGTATAAGACCTGTTTTACATATTGATTTGTCTAAAGGGTGTTATAGCTATGCAGGAAGCGTCAATATATCGGATATTGATTCTTCTGAAAAGGAAGATCTTTCGGCAGTTCCTTCAGAAACACCTGCCATATTACAGACTCCGCCTGTTGTAACTCCTGAACCTACTCCTTCTCAGACTCCGGACCCAACACACAATCCTGCAACCCAACCTCCGGATGAGAAAGTAAGACCGTGGCCGAAGGATGCTTATTGTTATGAGATTGACCTTGATACGGGATATACAATGGGGAATTCGCGATATGTGAAAAATTCTGACGAAAGCGTAACTGTTATATTCAAAGGAAATTTTCCGGATATGTGTTACAAAATACCTGCTAATCAGAGAATTGATGATTATTACAGATGGGTGGAGATAATATATTGTGACTCTGACGGAAGCAGAGGAATGTCGGTATATGATAAATTTATTAACGAAGAACATCCTTGGGAATCAGGTGATGATACAAAGTATGATTTGGGGTATGAAATCCTTCCTGGATATGCAGAGGAGTGCGTTAAGGTTATTGATTTATATTCATTGAAGAATTGGGATGATTATATAACCCAGATAGATGTATGGGCGCCTACATGGGGTGCCGAGGGAAATTCTAACGGAGGAAGGATTACAATAAATTCAATAAAATTGTATGCGGATACGGCCGCACCTCCACCAACCGCCAAACCGAAGCAGACGTCAGTACCGCATACGGCAAGGCCTTTGCCTACAGGTGAAATAAAGTATTCGCCTTCACCATCGATAACTCCTCAGCAGTTGATGACTCCTTTGCCATCTGCAATTCCGGATATTTATATAGAACAGCGATATGCATCCGGGCAATCAGGAACACAGCTGGGTAATGACAGAAAAAAGCTTATGGCAAGACCTGTATTTTCATTAAAGAAAAAGAAACAGAATGGTATCAGATATATAGAAATAAAATTGAAAAAATATGAAGGCGAATATATTCAGGTATATGTAAAAAGCGATAAAAAAAGATATAGCAGAGTATCTTTTAAAAAAATAAAGATAAAGAAATATAATGGAATTTTTAAGATTCAATATAATAAGAAAAACCGGAAACTTTATTTAAAAATCCGTACATATAAAATTAAGGAAAAGAAAAAAATATACAGCCGTTATTCGTCAGTAAAGAAAATAGTTACATAACTTTATTGTGTTAAAAAAGAGGAAACATACTATGGTAAAGATAAAGGGTAAAAGATTTATTTCACTGGTATTAGTTTTAATATTGTGTATCCATACGTTTATGTCATGGATGATTACCTGCAGTCCGGTAAAGGCATATGTGAATAAGCTGAATAATCCAAGGGTTGAATTTAATACGATGGATTGCATATATTTTGGAAGTTACTGGCAGGAGGATACAAATGGCGATGGAGTTGCAGATAAGAATGATGCAAAAACTCCTGTCAGATGGAGAATATTAAGCAGGGAAGGAAATAAAGTATTTTTGCTTTCAGAAGAGGCCATTGAATGTATGCCCTATAATAATTCAGAAAATGAGGATATAATATGGGAAAATTGCAGTCTGAGAAAATGGTTAAATAATGATTTTTATGAAAATGCATTTAATGATGATGAAAAACAGGCGATTAAAGAAACTGTAGTAGAAAATTATATGTACACTTTAAAAGGCACAGTGAGAAATTATGATACTTTAGATAAAATATATCTTTTATCTAAAAATGAAATACTAAATCCCGATTATGGATTTAAAAATAGTTCTTCCATACTCAGCATGACGAGAAAAGTTAAAGCTACCGATTATATTAAAGAAAAGTGCGGTAATTATATCAATGATGAAGGATATGTAAAATGGTATCTGAGGACACCGATGTTTGGGTGTGCAGATACGGTTGGACCGGAGGGATTATTATCGAGGGATAATGCCGATAATTTACTTGCAGTGCGTCCAGCACTTTGGGTAGATTTGTCTGTTTTTCCGTGCGAGATAGCAGGTATGGCAGAGCTTGGAATAGCCAGAAGCGAATGGGATGTTGTATATTTTGGAAATTACTGGCAGGAAGATACAAATGGCGATGGCGTTTCGGATAAAAATGATGATAAGACGCCGATAAGCTGGAGGGTTCTTTCGGTAAATGGAAACGATGTATTTCTTATGTCAGATAAAATACTTGATTATTATAATGAAGAAATTGCTGTAGATATAGAGAAAGGATGGGAAAAGAGCAGTATAAGGGAGTGGCTTAATAAAGATTTTTATAATGAAGCATTTAATAAGGATGATAGAAAATCAATAAAAGAAACAAATGTGATAAATACAGATGAGAATAATACAAAAGACAGGATATATCTAATGTCAGCAGAGGAAGCTGTTAATACCGGATATGGATTTCTGGGCTGCAGGACGGCAGAGACAGACACACGAAGCGCAAGACATACGGAATATACGAAAAGCATATTTGGCGAAGATGATTTTTATATGCTTTTACGCACGAAAAGTAATTATAAGTGTACAAATAAAGGAATGGTAAGACAATGTAATATATGGAACAATTCTTATGCAATACGTCCGGTTCTACATATTGATATTTCATTTTGCAATATCAAAAAGGCAGGAACAGTACAAGCGTCTGATTATAGTATAAAAGATAATTATAGTATTCCGGAGGCTGATGCGGAGCCAACCGGTTTACCTGCGCAGGAAGAACTGAGTAAATGGGGAATTAACAACCCGCAGACAACGTTGGAAACTGTAGATTGTATATATTTTGGAAATTATTGGCAGGAGGATATAAATGCTGATGGAAGGACAAATAAGAGAGATATAAAAACTCCGATAAAGTGGAAAATAATAGATATTGATGGAAACGATGCTTTCCTTATATCTGATAAAATTCTGTCTGTTAATAAATACAGTGAAAAAAAAGATGTAAAATGGAAGGACAGTTTATTGTATAAATGGATTAAATATGAATTTTATAATGATGCGTTTAGTTATAGCGAGAGGGAAGCGATAATAGGAAATCAGGCGAGTATTCTTTCAGTGTCTGATATTGAAAAATACATAAAATTGAGGAGAGACAATGCATATGGTGACAAAATATATACATCAGAAATTTTTGAATCAGAGGCTACTAAATATGTAAAAGAAAATAATTATTCGTTGTATTACAAATTCTGGGTAAGGCCATATGAAAGCAGTACCGGTGCGTATATAATGCAGCCATACAAAACTTCATATGTCAGGGAGGCCTATGAAAATGACCAATATGGAATACGTCCTGTCATACATGTTGATTTGTCCAAAATAGAGTATGAGGATGCAGGTACAATAGAAGCTGGCATAGAATGTAGCAGTTGGGATTGTATATATTTTGGAAATTATGCACAGGAAGAAGATGGGGAGAAAAAGCCTATTAAATGGAGAGTCCTTTCAGTTGATGGAAATGATGCCTGTATAATGGCGGATAGTGTACTTGCAGAACGTCAGTATAATAACACAGAGGATGAGGATGTAACATGGGAAACATGCAGTCTGCGTAAATGGCTTAATAATGACTTTTATAATGAAGCGTTTAATAGCAGTGAGAAAGCGGCAATAACCGAAACAAAAGTAAAAACAGAAGTATACGAATCAATGGAAAAGATATATCTTCTTTCAGGTGAGGAAGCGGTTAATATAAAATATGGTTTTGATAAAAATAACCAGGATACAAATACAAGAATTGCGTCTGACGGCAGCATTTCCATAAATCCGGGAGAAATCTGGTGGCTGCGTTTTTATGATAGTGATTCAAATGATGTATTGAGAGCAGTAGATAAAGACGGATATTTGATTCCTAACGATTACTATATTCCATACAAGATGACTGATGAATATGGGGTACGTCCCGTTCTGCATATAGATTTATCCAAATCAGTCTGGGAAAAGGCAAAATCTGTGAAAGCCGGCGATTATTATATTAATGACTCAGTTACTATGCCGAAAGTAACTTATACGGAATCCGATGTAGTGTATTTTGGAAATTACAGATATAGCGATACAAATGATGATTATAAAATAGATGAAGAAGATGAGCCGCAGCCGATTAAGTGGCGTGTATTAAAAGAAGATGGTGATGATATATTTCTTATGTCAGAAAGCACAGTTGCCAGTCGGGTTTATCATGAAAAGGATGAGGATGTGACATGGGAAACATGTAGTCTGCGTAAATGGCTGAATGATGAATTTTATAATGATGCTTTTAACAACATTGAAAAACAGGCGATAAAATATACTCATGTGGTAAATGAGGATAATCCGATATATGGAACCGATGGTGGAAATGACACAATAGATAAAGTATATCTGCTGTCTATACAGGAACTTACAAATGAGGATTATGGTTTCAGCCCAAATATTTACAGCGACCAAAGAAGATATATAGATGTTTCCTGGAGCTATTGGACACGTACTCCGGGAAGGTCAGGTACTGAAAATGCAGATGTATATTATGGAGAAATAGAAATCGACGCCGGAATAAATAATATTGAACGACATGTACATCCTGTAATACATATAGATAAGTCTGTGTTTCCTCTGGAAAGGGGAGAAACGATGAAGACAGGGATTAAACAAAGCGAGTGGGATAGTATATATTTTGGAAATTACTGGCAGGATGATACAAATAAAGATGGCAGGGCCGATACTGAAGATAAAAAGACGCCGATAAGATGGCGTGTGCTTTCAGTAAATGGAGATATTGCGTGCCTGATATCGGATACAGGCCTTGGCTGCGCGGAAGAGGAAACGGAAGAATGGCAGGATAGCAATATAAGAAAATGGCTTAATAATGATTTTTATAATGAAGCATTTAACAGTAAAGAAAAAGAGGCAATAGTTATAAATAAGATGTTTGGTACTATTGATAAGGTTAAGATTCTTTCATGGCAATATCTATATCAGGATAATTATGGTTTTGCAGATACAGCTTATAGTGCTGCAACCTGTACGAGAACCTGTAAGGGAAGCGATTATGCAAAACAGTCGGGTATATATGTAAGCGATACAGGACCGTGGGCAGGAAACAGCATGTGGTGGGTTATGGCTTATAAATGGGATCGTATACCGGTTGATGGTAATATGAATTACAGAATGTTTTGTGATAATAAAGGACTTATAAGACCGGTAATATATATTAATCTGGAATCTGATACATACAGCCATGCCGGAAAGATAAGAGTATCTAATACGGATATCATGAAGGAAGTTCCTTTTCCTACCCCGGTACCTGATTCGGAAAAATCACAGCCCAGGCAGAAAAAACCATGGCAGCAGGGTGCGTTTTCCTGTGATGTGGTGTCTGATCCAGTGTGGTATGGTATACTTAATAATAATACGGATGAAATAGTGACGCTTTACACTCCCGAAACAACACATGTGAAGGGGTATTACAGATGGCTTGAACTGGCTTATGACGGGCTTGATGAAACTTATGGTCTCATACTTTATGACGCTTATGGAGCCAGATATGATTTAGGCACAGGTCTTTTCAAAGACTATGAAGGAACAGCCGTATGTAATATAGATTTGTATTCACTGACAGGGTGGGAAGAATATCTTTCAAGGATAGATATATATGCTACAGTGTCAAAATCAGGTATGGAATTTGCAGATATGTACAGTTATTTTGGTTTTGATTATATAAAATTGTATTCTGACAAAGATTATGCGCTTCCAACCCCGACTCCAGGTGCTACAAAAAAACCTTTACCAACAAGACGGCCTTATGCCACAGCAGTTCCGCATACTATAAAAAGTCCGCTGCCTTCAGAAAATCCGCCTGTAGTCAGCTTCCAACCGGAGAATAAAAGCGTACAGAAATTTCAATTAGAAAATGATGCCGTACTTCCTTCGCCGGATATAACGCCGCCTCTTACGGAAAATAATAAGCGGTTATTGTCCAAACCGACGTTTACATTAAAGAAAAAAAGAGAGGGCGCAATAAAATATATTGAAATAAAACTTAAAAAGTATGATGGAGAATATATTCAGGTATATGTTAAAAATGAAAAAAAACATTTTAAAAAGGTATCTGTTGGCAAAGTGAAGATAAAGAAATATAAAGGGATATTTAAGATTCAGTATAACAAAAGAAAGCAAAAGGTACAGATTAAAGTACGGACATATCGGATTAAAGGTAAGAAAAAAATATACAGCCGTTATTCCTCTGTTAAGAAAATAGTCACATGAGTTACTAAAGGAGATAATGTAGGATGAATGTTGATGGTATGAATTTATGTATAGGATGTATGCATGTATTGGATAATTCTGAAGAATGTCCATACTGCCATATGCGTATTAAAGATTATAAGCCGGTTCCAAGACATCTGCTTCCCGGTACGGTCTTAGCTGATAGATATGTACTTGGTAAATCGCTTGGTTCAGGCAATTTTGGAATAACATATCTGGCATGGGATAAGATACTTTTAGTACCTGTAGCAGTAAAGGAATATTATCCCGCTGATATAGTAAACAGGGATATAATACGCGGAACAGACCTTAATATATATGTAAATGATAAAACAGAGTATGATAAAAAGCTTAATAAATTTATTAAAGAAGCAAGATGTCTTGCCCGTTTCAGCAATCTTGACGGTATAGTTTCAGTCCAGGACTTCTTCTATGCCAATAATACCGCTTATATTATTATGAAATATATAGAAGGCGACAGCATAAAAAAATATGTAAAAGCAAAAGGTAAAATGGATGGTCAGGAAGTGCTGCGGCTTATGAAACCTATTCTGGGCTCACTGTGTAAGATACACAGTACAGGACTTTTACACAGAGATATAAGCCCCGATAATATTTTGTATCAGGAAGAAGAAAAGTTGGTACTTATTGATTTTGGCTCGGCAAGGGTACAGGATGTGGTAGAGCAAAAGAGTATGACCGTATTGTTTAAAAGGGGATTTTCACCTGAAGAACAGTATCGTCCCAGGGGGAAACAGGGTCCGTGGTCAGACGTATACGCAATATGTGCAACAATGTATTTTATGCTTACGGGCAAAGTTCCTTTAGATGCTATTGAACGTATGGCAGGTGAAAATTTAAAATCGCTTGTAGATATGCCTGATATAAATATTCCAATAAAAGCAAAAGAAGCTATAATGAAAGGTCTTAATATCAGGGCATCTGAAAGGTATCAAACAGTAAGCGACCTTATGTCAGATATATATGATAGCCTGGAAACTGAAGTTGATTCCCATAGGCCAGGTAAAAACAGAAAAGCGGTAATACTAATATGTTTTTTGTTTATAGTATTTATATTTGCAGGAATTATAATGGGATTTTTCAAAAAAAATGATAAAACAGGAAAAGAAATTATTCCTGAAATAACACCATATACAAGCTTTGTACCAAAGATTACGGAACAGCCAATACAGTCAATGCAGCCGGTAATCATACCACAGGCTGTAGAAACAGACAAACCGGTAAAGACTGAAAAACCGAAAAAAACAGCTAAACCAAAGAAAAAGGAAAAACCTACTAAAGAACCACAGAAGACGCAGGCACCACAGAAAACCCAGGCGCCTGGTAACAGCAAAAAAATCAAAAGGTCAGATGGTTTTATAGGAATAATTGATTAAGACAGGAGAATACAGAGATGATATTTGCAGACTATATACATGAAGTAGCAGAGAAACGTAATTTTATCAGATTTGATGCTTTTATAATTGGGAAAATGGGATATCAGTATGAAGAAGGAGAAAAAGGTGAAGTAAACAAAAATCTTGCCCTGAAAGAATTCAGAAAGAGGACCAACAGAAGAAATATTGCAACTATGCCTACCATACGGCGATGGTTTGGAATACATGGTTATGCCAAACCTTCAAGGGATGCAGTTTATGAGATGTGTTTTGCGATGGGACTTGGTAAGGATGAAACAGAGGAATATCTGACAAAAGGACTTGGACAGCCGTCATTCCAGATTAATGATTACAGAGAAATTATATTTCTATATGGTTTGGAAAACAATATAGATTATGATACCTGTATCAGCATGATGGAAAAATTTGAGGCAAGCCTGGATATTTCATTTTCTACTATAAAAACTAACAGTACAAGAGAGTTGCTTAATCAATATGAAAGCAAAAAGGGAATGGATTCGGGAGATTTCATTATGTGGATGTGTGATAATGCAGAATGGTTTAAGGGGTACAGCCAGACTATGCTTGATTATCTTTTAATATATAAACATAACATAATAGAAGAAATACGGCGAGAGGAAAAGAAACAGATGAATCTGCTTCTTAGCGGAACGGGATATTATAAATGGATTGCAGCAAGAAAGGATATATCTAATCCGGATTGCAGGGAAACAATAGAAAAATTTATTATGAGCCACCGCAAGTCCGCTTCGTATAATGTGTCTGAAAATCTGGGTAATATGATTATTGAACTTGCAAAGGATGTATATTCGGATAAGATAACCAATGCCAGGCTTGTATCTGAAGTATTTACTGCTTCAGGCGACCAGAAAGACAAAGGTAAAAAAACAAATTTTGGCTTTGTAAAGCCGGTTACGGAGAAATATCTGTCATATCTTTATAATATACCGTCGCACTGGGAAGTTTCATTAAGGATTAACTGGGGAATACAGAAATTAAATGAGCTGCCTGAAGATGCAGAAGTACCAAATTGGGTATACGTACTGCTTAAGGAAATATATCTTAAACCGGTTGAAATTAATACTATAAAAGAGGCTAAAGCTGTTCTAAGACAATCCGTTCTTGATAATAAACAACGATGTCTTATGATACAGAGGGAGGATTTGCTTCCTCTTATACATACTGTAGCGCAACAGAGATATCTGGCAGAATATGAAAATGACTATCATGCAGATATAGCAAAGCAGATGTTTATAGATTTGGCGGATTCAACGCTTAATGCATGCAATATGCCGTTAATCAGTGAAGAATATGAGATAGATTATATTTTGCTTGCGTTATTTGCAAAAGATGAGATGTACAGTTATAGTGATTTGCTTGGCGTGTGGGGAGATGAGGAAAAGTAAATATATACATATGTTTCAAATGACAGGAGTTGCTGCTTAATAAACAAAATTTTGCAGCAGCTTCTTTTTTATACAAATTGTTAAATTTTTATAAAAAAGTCGGTATATGGAGAAAAATAGCAAAAAAACCATAAAAAAGAAAAAATCTGAAATTTTTTTGGAGAGTAAGTTTTGTAGAATTATTTAATAAAAATATATTTCAAAACAGTCAGTATTTTATACAAGGAGATAATGAAAATGTGGGTGCAGTATCAGGGATTGTCCGGAGCAGTCTATTTTGTGGAAGAAGAGAAGATTGCCGGGGGCGGAGAAGGCAGTATACATAAAATACAGAGCAACTATAAACAGGTTGCTAAAATATTTAAAGTTAACAACAGAAATCCCGAAAGAGAAGAAAAACTTCGTTTAATGGTCAGTTATAAACTAACTGATGAACAGTATCAGACGCTTACATGGCCGCAGGATGTTATATATGACAAGAATGGATTTGTCGGCTATATTATGCCCAAATTAAATGCTTTAGATTCTATTACGTCTATTTATAACAATGGAGATAATCAATATGATCTCAGATACAGAATAATTGCTGCAATAAATCTGTGCGTAGCAATACAAACGGTACATGATATGGGACAGGTATGCGGCGACCTTAATCCTCAGAATATATGCGTTAATTTGGATAGTTCGGATGGAAACGGAGGGTTTCATATTACGCTTGTAGATACTGATTCATATCATATTTCGGCAAATGGAAAAACATACAGATGTGAAGTGGGACTGGCTGATTATATTGCACCTGAATTGCAAAAGAAATTTGGAAATGGAAGGACATTAAGGTCAATACCGCTTCCTACTTATACAAAAGAAACAGATTTATTTGCTCTTGCGGTGCATATATTTACTCTTTTGATGAACGGATGCCATCCGTTTGCATGTGCGCAGGATATTAATGGTTCATATCAGCATACGATGGAGCAGATAAATAAATCTTTTGAAAAGCCGTCAGTAGTTACCCCTCAGCCCATAGATAATATTAAAAATGGTTTTTTCCCATTTTATCATAAAAAAGATAATATAACATATCCTCTGTATTCACCGGCTTTTGAGTCATTGCCATATGAGATATATACATTATTTGTGAGAACATTTGCAGAGGGATATAATGACCCCCAAAAAAGGGCAGGTACTCAGGAATGGATAGATGCATTGATACGTTGTATGGGTACAGGGGCTTCAAATATTGTGGTGTGTACAAAGAATAAAGCACATTGCTTTTTCAGGCATAATACGTATTGTCCGTTGTGTGCTATGGAAGAAAGAATGATGAGCCGTTGGAGTACTTCATCTGAAGTACCGCCACCACAGAAACGCAACACTGCTCCACCGCCGGTATCACCGCAGACACCACCGGTATCACCGCAGACACCACCATATGTACCACCAAACCCGTCACAGGGAAAAAGTAATGATAACCCGATATTTGCTGTTTTAAAATTTATATTATACATGCTTATAGCGGTAGGAGTGTCTTATGTAGTATCGCATTTATGCATATATTTTGGAATTTTATGATTAATTTTATAGGAGTGATAATATGGATTATTTAAACGCAACTAATGAACAGCTTGAGCAACTGGTAAATAATAAGGATGGATATGCAATATGTGAATTAGCAGAGCGTTGTATTTTGGGAAGCAAAGGACATGAGCAGAATCTGATGCGTGCTTACCAGCTGTACCATAAAGGTGAAAAAATGGGATTTAGCGAAGCTTATGCAGGATTAGCATCAATGTATGAGTATGGTGTGTATTTAGCTAAAAATCAAAAACTTGCCGCAGAATATTGTAATAAAGCAGGGATAGCTTATCCACCACCAAATCCATTAAGCTGGCGGATGCCGCCACCAAATCCGGAACCTATGCCGGCGTCAGGGGATAATGCTGCGTTTGCAATAACAGATATAGAAAAATGCAATGCATCCGCTGAAGAAGCCAGGAAGCAGGGAGACTATTACCGGGCGAAAGAACTTTGTAATAATGCAATAAATAAAATTAATGATACTTTAAGAAGAACTGACATATTTATACAGGAAAATGAGAGGGATGAAATTGACAATTTAAAAATAAACGCATACTGGACACTTGCATTTACTGCATATAATGAACAGCAGTTTGATGAGATGGACAGATATCTTGCGCAGGATGATGTTATAGCATTACATCCGTGGGGAGCATATCTTAAGGCAGTTGCCCACAGAATTACTCAGGCTCCGCAGAATGTGTTGCAGCAGGATTTGCAGTTACTGGTAGCAGTATCAAATAATTCACGCCTGTCTAAAGAAGAAAAAGGCGATGTGTGTCAGATGATAGGAGACCTGATATTGGATGGCATTGGGAATGAGTTTAATTACAATAGGAGCAATGCGTATGAATATTATAAGATGGCTGCTGAATGTGGCAATGCTTATGCCAGCGAACAGTTATCAAAGATATAGACAGGATGGTATGTTGTGGAGATTGAATATAAAGGTGTATCAGGTGCCGTATATGTAATTGATGAGGAAAAGATTGCAAGAGACTGTGATAGTGCAAGTACTATGGAAGATTCAGCCAGCCGGTCAGTTAGTACTGATATGGCAGTTGAAGAATTGTATGATGAAGCATTATGCTTATAAAATTATAAAAGAAAAGAGGATAATATTATGGCAAAACAATTTAATATGGACGATTTTATAAAATCATGCGGAGAGCCGCATCTGGCATGTGCATTATTGTTGGATGTGTCAGGTTCTATGGAGGGTAATGCAATAAATAGTTTAAATAACAGCATTAAACAGTTTAAGGATAATGTTTCTGCAGATCCTATTGCAAGGAACAGAGTAGATGTTGCATTAATTACATTTGGGTCTGAGGTTAAAATAATAAGTGATTTTATGCCGGTTACTGAAATGCCCGTACCGGTACTTAGGGCAGGTGGAAGGACTGATATGGCAGCTGGTATAGAAAAGGCCGTTGATATGGTAAAGGAACGTACTGCCCTTTATCATAATCTGGGAACACCATGTCATAAACCATGGATATTTATGATTACTGACGGGTTGTCTACATCTTCCGACAGCGCAATGATGCAGGCGGCACAGAAAATACAAATGGCGGAATCAAAAGGTTCAAGCGGACATCTGAGTTTTTGGGCGTTAGGGACAGGTGATTATGACCAGGATGAACTTTTTTCACTTACGAAACGAGTCATTGAATTAAAAAATCAGGATTTCAGAGGTGTATTTGACTGGCTTTCCGAGAGTATGGCGGTAATATCACAGAGCCGTCCGGGAGAGAGTGTTGAATTTGGAACTTTGCCCAATGACGTAAGAAAAGCTGAAAAAGGCAGGCGTATAGACGAAGACTGGTATTAGGATATATTTGGAAATGTATGGGGAGGAAATATAATGATAACATATGGATTTTCTATTCAGGGTAAATCGCATAAAAGCAGAGGCGTCGTCTGTCAGGACGCAAGTGAAGCATTATTGTTGAATGGCGACTGGTATCTGGGAGTAGTTGCAGACGGAGTAGGAAGTGCTGCAAATGCAGATATAGGATCCAAAACGGCAGTAAATTCACTGTATGAGTATTGCAAAAAAAATATTAGTAGTAATATGTCTGTTTTTGAACTTAAGGAAATGCTTGAAGATGGTTACGAGTATGCTTTTGGACAAATAGAATTATGTGCCAGAGAAACAGGAAATTCTATAGAAAGTTACGATACAACATTATCTTCAGTATTGTATGACGGAGAAAAAGTAATATATGGACATGCCGGAGACGGTGGTATTCTGGTGCGGTTATATAATGGAATAATTAAGCCAATCACTCAAAGACAAAAAGGGGTCGATGGAAGTTCGGTTATCCCATTAAGGGGAGGAAACAGGACATGGGAGTTTGGAATATTTGAGGAGAAAACTGCAGCAGTACTTTTGGCTACTGATGGTATGCTTGACGGAGTATTGCAACCTGTGCTTTTAAATCTTCCTAAAGATAAAATTACATTGGCAAGAGGAAATTTTCCCAAAAATAATGCTTATATTACAGCATCAGAATTTTTTATGAATCCGTATTCAGTGTACTTAAATGAAAACATAAGGGATAAGGATAGTTTTATTGAAAAATTTGTAGAAGGCAGTTTTGGCGATTTGGCAGAAAATGAATTTATGAATTGCATGAAAAATGCCTACGTTAAAATGTTCGGACTACAGAAAGCGGAAGTAATATGTAAAGAAATAGAAGAATATGTTTATGCGGCAAAAACAATAGAAAATGTAACAGATGATAAATCTATCGTATGTATTATAAATGAAAAAGTTAATGTGACGCCACAAGATATTTGTTATTACCGTGAAGTTGACTGGCAGTGGAAACAGAGTTGTTATCAGGCATTTTTATATGGAAAACCGCTTCCGGATGAACCGGTAAGAAAATCTATTGAAGAACTTGTTAATGGAATTTCAAAAAAAGAAATATCAATTAAATCAGATAAAGCAGATGATAATTTACCGAAACCGGATGATAGAAAGTTTAGACAGGAAACAGAAAAATACAGAATAATGACTGTGATATCATTAGCAGTCAGCGTCGTTTCGTTAATTATGTTTTTAGTAACACTGCATATTTATAATGGCTCCCAGAGTATGCTTAAGAATTATAAAAATAGGGAGAAACAAATAGAAAGCAGTATAGAAAAACCTTCCACGACTCCTTATAAAGAAAAAGGTGATGATAGTGAAATAAATAAATATAAGATAATTGCAAATAACTTTGATAAACTTCAGCAGGAAATAGCTGGCGATATTATTCATGATGTGAAAAATATAGATATAAGTAAAAAAAATGAATATAGACAAGCTGTTAAAAATGCTGATATAGATTTTTCAGAATATTTTGAAAATATATGGAATGAATCAAATAGTACCAAGATATTAAGTGTTACTGATAAATCGGATACAACAACAGTCAATGATGATTCGGAACCTGTTAAAATTGATACTTTTAAAGGAGATTTAATGATATTGCAATATTTTGACGGGGATAATTTGGAATCATTAAAGGAGAAAATTAAGGCTGAATATGACAGGATGGAGTATAAGGAACAGCACAGAATACAGGAAAATTTAGATATGTTACTTTCAGAGGAGGATAATTAAAATGGCAAAATACTGTATTCGTTGTGGTAATAGAAACAACAACGGTTCTGATGTATGTGATAAATGTGCAGCATTTGAAAAAGTACCGGAAGCAAAGTTATTGCCAGAGAATGATTATGCGGAAGGATATATTGATGAACAGGATGATAAGATAATTGAATCTTCTGTACCTTTGGAAGAGCTTCATATTAAAAACAGTCTTATAGAAAATGGATTGCTTGAGGAAGAAGATACAAACAGAGATTTTATTTATACTATTTTATCAGATAAGGCCGAATTTTCTTCTACAGAATATAAGGTTGTAAACAGTGGCGGCAATCAGGGTTTATTAAAGTGCAAAAAGATTAAGTACAATGGTAAGGATGCTTTGTATTATATGACAGGAAAGTATAAAGCAATAAATATAATCATGCCCAGACTGACTAATCATCAGTTCTTATGTGTTTTGGAAAACCTGATGAATCAGGTAGTAAATATAAAAAATAATGGGTTTCTGGAGGATGTCGGAGTAGATATAAGATTAAACAGAATTTATGTTGACCAGTCAACGTTACAGGTATTTTTGACTTATATTCCAATTAAGCCCCGATGTTATACTGATGTAATTTATCTTGAGGATGATTTACGAAAAGAATTGGCTTATATAATGAAAAAAACAACAAATATGCAATCGTCAAATGCAATTCATATAGCTGAATTATTAGAGGAATCATCATATTCGTTTGATAATTTATTGTTAGCAGTAAAGACATTAAGGAGATGAAAAATATGTCAAAATCGGATGTGATAAAACCAAGAATAGTAATTGTAGATGAAAATCTTTCATTTGCAGGTCCGTTACAGTCAAAATTTATATACGAATTTTGGGATGCTATAAATATAGAAATAGTTACTGATAAAAATTACTATGATGAAATGTTTGATTCGCTGCAAAAGATAGATGTTCTTATTGTAGATATGAAATTTTACAGTATTAAACTCAGACAGCATGAAATTGAGAATATTTTTATAATGTCGGAAAAACAGAACTATGAAAACGAAAAAATAGCAGATGCACATATTATATATAAGTATACAAATGTAAAGGGAATATTTTCGGAAATTATCGCAAAAAGCGGGTTAGATAGATTTATACCTTCTGTTAAGAAAAATGCTCCGGAAGTTATACTTATTACTTCTGCTTCGGGAGGTGCAGGAAAAACTACTTTAGCTTTAGGTATAGCAGGGGCATTAAGCGATATGTATAAAAAGGTGTTGTATATAGAATCTGCAAGAATGCAGAGTTTTCAATATTTTTTTGAGGATTTGAAACCTGTTATAAAACAGGAAATATATGATCGAATGGCTAAAGCCGGACGTACTATTTATCATGATATTAAAATTGAAATAAAAAAAGATGTGTTTTATTATCTTCCACATTTGAAAGCGCCTTTGATGTCATTTGGAATTGGATATGATTTATTTGGAAAAATTGCTAAATCAGCAAAAGAATCCGATGAGTTTGATTATATTATAGTGGATGCAGAATCGGTATTTGATGAATATAAAGCAAAAATGATATCAAATTCGGATAAAGTAATAATTGTGACAGGTCAGGATAAAAAAGATGCTTTTGCAACAAAAGAATTAGTTAAAAATATAAACAATATAAACTCCGATAAATATTTATTTATTTGTAATAAGTATTCTGATAACAGGCAGAATGTATATACAAACGGAGGTTCGATGCCTTTTAAGATAGATGAATATGTTGATGAATTTAAAGAATACCATAATATGACATATTATGATTTTGCGAAAGAGGAAAGTATTAAAAAAGTAGCTTTTTTACTAGTATGATAAAAAAGAAAGGATATACATATGGAAAATGATAGGATTATAATCAGGTTTATTATAAACAGAAAGAATGGAAAAAGAGAAGAAAAGGATTTAGATATTCCGTTATCAATTAATGTTAATGAATTGATACTGGCACTTAATAAGACATATAATTTGGGGATTGATGTGGAAAATATATATAATTGTTATTTAACATCCGAGTATCCTATGGCATTGCTTCGTGGTAATAAGCCATTGAATGAATATGGATTGATGAATGGTGCAAATATAATTTATTCAGAGAGGGAAAATCAGTGAAAAACAGATACAGGGTTATTATTGAAGGGAAAAAAATCTATAAGGAGATAGAAATTGCACCGGAAGATACAAATATACGATTCGGTACAGAAAGTGACTGTGATATACGTATAAGAAAAGATTTGTTTCATAATTCGTGGTGTCTTATATTTTTAAAAGATGAAAATGATATATGGAATGTAACATGTTCTGAGAGTTTATATATTTCCATAGATGACGTGCGTAAATTAATGAAACTTGAATTAAATCATGGAGATAAAATAGTTATAAAGTATCAGGATTCAGCAAGTGAGGCATTCAGACTTACATTTTTAATTGATTTTGATTATGAAGAAAAAGATTATGACAGAAGGTTTGATATATCTTCAGTAAATATGATATCAATAGGCGAACAGCCGGATAATAATATAATTATTAATGGTTCGTATATTAATGGTGATAAGGTAATTATAAGGCATGAAAATAACAGACTGATTGCAGGAGTAGTATACACAAAGTATGGATTTTATCATAATGGCAAGATGGCAGGGGAACAGGTTGTTATACAGGAAGGCGACTTTTTTGCTATTGCAAATATCAGTTTTTATTATAAGGGAAACTGGCTGTTTACACAAAAAAATGACAATATACAGGGGAAAGGGATAAATTATGAAGATTCTACTGACCGCGGCTCATATCCCAAATTTTATAGAAATACCCGTATAAAAATGGTGGCAGATGATGAAAAAATTGAAATACTTGATCCGCCTTCAATACCAAAGAAGCCAAAGAATAATATTATAACAAGACTTTTGCCGTCAATTGTTATGGTTATTTCTTCGGTAGTTGTAGGAATGGCAGGAGGATATTTTATTCTGATAAGCGTTGCATCAGCAGGTATAGGTATAGTTACTGCTGTTATGAGTATGCGTGATGCAAATAAGGAATATAAAACAGAGTTAAAAGAGCGTATTGATAAATATAATGCGTACATCAGCAAAAAACGTGAAGAAATAGTACAGGCCAGGAATATTGAACTTCAGGAACTTCAGAACAAATATATTTCAGAGGATAAAGAAATTGATAGTTTAAAAAACTTTTCACCGGAACTGTTTGACCGTAGACCCGACGACGAAGACTTTTTGGAAGTCAGACTGGGCCTTGGAAAGCTGGAATCAAACAGATTAATAGATTATAAAAAACAGGAACGTCTGGAGATAGAGGATGATTTACAAATGTATCCCCAGAGATTGAAAGAAGAATACAAATATCTAATTAATGCTCCTGTGGTGTGTGGATTTAAAGATGCAAATGCAGTTGGAATAACCGGCAGTGAAAGCAGCAGATATAGTATTTTAAAAAACATTCTTCTGGATATATGTGCGAGACATTATCATTCAGATATTAAAATGTTTTTTGTCGGGAATGAAAAGCATAAAAATATGCTTCATGGTCTTAGAATGTTGCCACAGGTTTATAACGATAGTCTTGGAATTTATAATATTGTACATGACAGCAGCAGCCGTACTGTTATATTTGAATATTTGTACAAAGAATTAACAGCACGGAAGCAGAATAAAAATACAAAACCGCATATATTGGTATTTTTATATGATGACTGTGAATTTAAAACACATCCTGTTTCAAAATTTGTAGATGATGCAAAAGAAACAGGGGTTACATTTATATTTTTTGGACAAACAAAAGCAGATATAGGCCAGGGATGCAGTTATTTGATTAATATGTTTAGTGATACCAGCGGAGTTTTAATTGATACTTCAGACGGAAAGAAGAATTATGAATTTACATATAAAACTATATCGGATAATTTATTAAATTCAATGATTCAGCTTCTTGCGCCTGTATATACGGAAGAAATATCGCTTGAAGGTTCATTAACGAAAAATATTTCTCTTTTTCAGTTATTAAATATTTTGGTTGTAGATGATATTGATTTGAAGATGAGATGGGAGAAATCCAGAGTATTTCAGTCTATGTCAGCACCAATAGGAGTATCAAAAGAGGGTATAGTTTATTTGGATTTGCATGATAAAGCGCACGGACCGCATGGATTGGTGGCAGGAACTACCGGCGCAGGTAAATCAGAACTTTTACAGACTTATATTATGTCTATGGCTACGTTGTATCATCCATATGAAGTAGGTTTTGTTATTATTGATTTTAAGGGCGGAGGCATGGCAAACCAGTTTGCAGGACTTCCGCATCTTATAGGTACAATTACTAATATTGATGGAAAAGAAATAGACCGTTCATTGCGTTCAATTAAAGCTGAACTGCAAAAACGGCAAAGGCTTTTTAAAGAAGTATCGGTTAACCATATCGATAAGTATATTATAAAATTCAAAAATGGGGAAGCAAGGACACCTCTGCCTCACCTTATTCTGATAGTGGATGAATTTGCAGAGTTGAAAGCAGATCAACCGGAATTTATGAAAGAACTTATATCTGCCGCACGAATAGGAAGAAGCCTTGGGGTACACCTGATTCTTGCAACACAGAAACCATCAGGACAGGTAGATGAACAGATATGGAGTAATTCAAGATTCAAATTGTGTTTGAAGGTGCAGAGCCAGCAGGATAGTAACGAGGTAATTAAATCCCCGCTTGCCGCCGAGATAAAAGAACCTGGACGTGCATATATGCAGGTTGGAAATAATGAAATTTTTGAACTTTTTCAGTCTGCATTCAGCGGTGCTCCTGAAAATTCAGATGATATGAACTTAAAGGAATTCGTAATATATGAAATATCAGAATCAGGAAAAAGAATTCCGGTATATGCTAAAAAGAAAAATAAAGACGGAGTGAAACATGTTACCCAGTTAGATGCACTTGTAAGTTACATACAAAAATTCTGTATTGAAAATGCCATAGCAAAGCTGCCTGATATATGCCTTCCTGCGCTTGAAAAAATAATAAAATTTCCTGAAGATGAGAAATTACAGAAAACCGGTGAAAGCATTATTGCAGAAGTTGGCATATATGATGACCCTGATAACCAGCTTCAGGAAGTATATTCGGTTGATTTGTCCAATCAGAATATGATGATTATAGGTTCAGCGCAGACAGGAAAAACCAATCTTCTGCAGACCATCATCAGAAGTATTACGACTAAGTATTCACCGAAGGAAGTTAATATTTACATAATTGATTTTGCTTCAATGGTTCTTAAAAATTTTGAAAATCTGAACCATGTTGGAGGTGTGGTTACTGCTTCGGAAGATGAGAAACTGAAGAATTTATTTAAACTTTTACGTACAGAGGTTGCAATAAGAAAAGAAAAATTATTATCAGTTGGAGTAAGCTCATATTCAGCTTATAAAGAAGCAGGGGAAACGGATATTCCACAGATTATATTAATGATAGACAATGTTACAGCGTTAAAAGAATTGTATTTTCAGGATGATGATGAATTGCTGGAGTTGTGCAGGGAAGGATTGTCGGTTGGTATATCGGTAGTTATTGCAAATACACAGACTGCAGGAATAGGATATCGTTATTTATCTAATTTTGCCTGCCGTATAGCATTATTTAATAATGATTCATCAGAATATAGTTCGTTATTTGATTATTGCAGGGAAAGCATAGCAGATATACGGGGAAGAACTTTAATTGATATTGACAAAGTACATCTGGAGTGTCAGACATTTCTTGCATTTGATGGAGAAAAGGAGATAGAGAGGGTAAATAATATTAAAACTTACATAGAAAGAATAAATACAATTTATTCTGCTAATGAGGCTATGTTAATACCGTTAATTCCTAATATTTTAACAGAATCACAAGTTTTTACTCATTACGGTAAAAGTATTGTATCATATAAGATTTTTGCCGGTTTGGATTTTGAATCAGTAACACCGTTCTGGTTTGATATTAAACAGCTTGGAGTTATAGCAATTTCAGGAAGGTCAGGCATGGGAAAACATAATTTTATCAGATATATGATAAATACAATGGAAATGTTCTATAAGGAACATACTAAAGTATTTTTGGTTGATAGTATAAATAGGAAGTTGAGTGATTTAAAAGATAGGACTGTAATAAGTAAGTATGAAATTTTACCGGGCAAGTCTATAGATTTGATAAAGAATATTGCAGATACGTTGCGTGTCAGATATGAGGCTGTATCAAATGGCGATGATAAAATTCTAAGCTCATCACCAATGCTTGTGTTGATTTTAAATAATCGTGATGCGGTTGAAATGATATCAGATAATATGGAGGCACTAGATGCTTATTCAGATATCATTGGGAAGTATAAAAATATGAATATATGTGTAATAGTAAGTGATTTTGAAAATACAAGAGTTTCTTATACATCGCCTGAAATATTTAAAAGGTTACGTGATGGAAGGCATTTCCTATTCTTTGATGATATACCGGCTATGAAAATAATAGATGATTTACCACTCGCAGTTATAAGAAATAATAAAAAAGCAATTGAACCCGGCACGGTATATTATATAAAAGAAGATGAGGTTACAAAACTCAAGATACCTAAAGTTGATAATATGTGAAACATTTTCATATATTATGAAAAAATAAAAAATGAAAGGAGATTTAATTATGGCAAATCAAATCAGAATTACACCAGATGTAATGAGGGAGCGGGCTGCAGCATATCGTCGTGAGGCAGAAACTGTAGATGGAGTTATTAAGAAAATGGATGGTCTTTTAGCTCAACTTATGAGTGAGTTTGAAGGTGATGCAAGTAGAGCATTTAATGAACGTTATACAGAACTTAAACCCGGTTTCATTAAAGCGTATGAATTGATTAGTGAAATTGGGGCAGCACTGGATTCTACAGCTAAAGTCTATGAAGAAACCGATGGTAAGATTGCAGGACTTATGCGAGCTCAGTGACAGTATTATTGTATTGTGATTAAGATGATTATTTTAGCTGAGTTTCGTAAATGGATTATTTCAAATTGAAATATCTGTTTATGAAATTCAGTCTGAGATTTTATATTGACAATATTGTTTAAATTATTATGGAGGGTAATAACTTGGATTCAGATTTGGATTTGAACTATGCAACAAAAGGAAAAGAAAAGTATAACGATACATTAAAAAATACTTCGATTGAAGTAAATCTTGTTACATTAACGGAATGCAATGGTAATATGAAAAAATTATATCAGGAATATTTACAAAATAATGCAATAAAGCAGTGCACTACATTCAAGGATACAAGTAAAGGTAGGACTGCAGAAGCCGCATTATTACAGATACCAGTTTCAATAGCAGAATTAGCAAAAGAATTAAACAAATTTATGGATGCAACCTGTAACTTTTTGGAAAATATCGGTGTGAAATTTGAAACAACGGATAAAAATATTGCTAATGCTTTTAAACAGTGAGTGAAGGGATGGTAAGTATGGAATACGATATAGTTGTAGATGATGAAGAATATATAACTTGTACCAGTTATGTTAAACGGCAATGTGAGTTGGCAAATGATTTGCTTGATAAATATTGCAGGTGCATGGATATAATTGTTGAAAATACAGTTACAGCCGGAAAAACTCATGATGCAATTGTTTGTTTTTTAAAATATGTTAAGGGATTAAGAGGACTCAATACAACTATATATGAAAAATTTTCTGACAATGTTAATAAATTTTTAAAAAAGATAGATGAAGAAGATGATGTGTTGTATGAGGGGGATTTTGCTCAGGTAAGAATTTTTAATGAAAGTGAATTAAAAAAACTAAAAAAAATATTTCGTCAGTCGCCATATGACCGATTCGAAAAATGGATTGAATATATTGTTGCTGTTAAAAGTGTATCAATTTTGTCAAAAAATATTCTTGGTAACTTAATATTAACAAAGTGTCAGGGTATTTTTGACTCTATTACAGAGTATGAAAGGGAAGTGAGTATATATAATACCTTAAAGGAAAAAAGGATTAATGAAATTTTTGATAATGTAGTAATGATAGATAAAGAATATAGCAGTAAATTTGAACAGTATATAGCTGGAGAAAAAGTAAATCCTGCTATTGATTTAATTGAGTCAACAATAAAAGCAGAAATTGCCGTTATTAGGGCAATGACAGAATTATTAAGCAAGGGTACAGATAATTTTACAATAGATAATATTTCTTTTGATTTGACAGGTTCGTTTAATGAAATTACAAGTATGGCGGATAAATTTTCTTTATTGACAGATGATGTTACCGTTGAAGAAATTCAAAGATTCGTTGAATTTGATGAAAATATTTCTTTTTATAAGAATTATCAAAATATATTAGATGATGAATATAATGAAGACGATTGGTCGTATTCAGTACTTAATGATATATACAATGGGAAAGATATACTTATTGAATTTGCAAAAAATGCGTGGCATATACCAAAATATATTAAAGAGAATAAATCAAAATTGTATGATTATATTTTGATTAAGAAAAATATATGTAGTTTTATTAATGATATGTTAGATAGCGAAAGTCCAGAACAATATTTAATGATGGATGAATTATTTAAAAATTATAATGAAAATACTGCAGTTGAGATATATAAGATATTTACTAAAGGAAATGCTGCATTATATGATGATAAAACTGTAGTGGGAAATGGGTGTAGAATTTTTGCAAAATATAGCAAAAAATTGAATGAGTTGAATGAATATTATAAAGATATAATAGATGGCACAAAATATGCCGGAAAAGTTGAGAAAATAATTGCTCCTCTATTATTTAATTATGTTAAAAATATAGAATTGTTAAAAAGCATATCTGCAAATATGCCGGATGATGAATTGACATCAATTGCTATAAACGATCTTATTGATGAATATACAAATCATTTTAAAACAGCAGGGAAAAAACTGATTGAAGAAACAATTGACAGTTTAGGAGATGAGGGAATTGACAAATTTGCAGAAAGTATTTTCGGTTCTGAAACATTTTCTGCCATAACAATTACGAAAGAATGTTTTAATAAAATTACAGGGTATGATACAGCATTTTCATCAATGATTGAATTTAGGGCACTATATCAAATAAACGATAACTTAATTGATAACTATAAAAATAATTTTAATATTGTTAAAGCTGCTGGTTCTGATGTTACGGAGGAACAGGCAAATAATTTATATAATTCTTTTAAGCTGTTACAAAAAACGTATATTAAAGAATTTAATGATTTGGAAAATTATTATCAAACCAGTGACCCGGTAAAAAGAATGTATTACAATGAACTTGCCGCAAACTTAGCGCATTTAAGTATGTCAGATAAAAATCCTTTAAACAGCTCTTTTATTTCCTTAGATGAGTTTGCAGCGTAATTAATGTTTAGTATAAGGTAATAAAAATTTAAGGAGAAAAGATATGGATATTAGAGAGGAATTAGCACAGGAAATTAAAGATATTAAAGAAAAAATTCAAAATTTATCTATAGAAATATCCAATGTTCAACGTCAGCAAAAAGAGGTTGAAGATATTTGTGATACCATGAAAAAAAACAAAAATATAATAGAACATGATTTAGGAGAATACACAAAATATATTAAACAATTAGTTGGTGAGTTAGCAAGTACCAAATTTGCAGAACAGTATAAAAAAGATATAGATAATATTACACAGATGAGAGGAGTAAATGGGGTTTTAAATGCAATAGACGAAGGAATCCATGTACTTGATAAGGGCATAGGTGATGATAACTATAATATCAGCCAAAAAGAAAAGAGAAAATTAAGTTTGGAACATTTATTGCAAGAATTAGAAATAAAATTACAGCAAATGCTTACTTAGGGTAATCAGAAAATAATTTATTCTAGTCGATTGCGAAACGAATGATTAAAAGTTGTAAATATGACCACCTAATCAGACATTGAAAAGAAATTTGACAATTGAATACTGATACCTTAAATTTAGGCGCACTTAAATAAGCCGTGATAATTTCAGGCTGTTAAGTTGGTAAGTCCTATACAGTAATAAGAGGTTTTAGACTTCTTATGTATTTATACTGATGAATTTTATCAGCTAATACAACGGAAATGAGCTGAGTAATTCCGGCAAGAATTAAATCAGCATGGAGTGTTTTTTCGTTTTGTGTTTTTCTTTCGGCCAGGCAGAAACTATATTTAAAGTGATTGATTGAACGTTCAACAGTGGTACGGATTTTGTAGGTGTTATCCCATTTTTCTGTGCCGCGAAGTGTACCGGGATAAGCCCGTGGGTTCTGTTCAGGGTAGATGTAAAACATACGGCCGCATTTGGATGCGGTACAGGGAGATTCACAGGTGCATTTTCGGTGTGCCCGCTGGGTTTGAGGGTTGTAATCCCAGACCATTTTAGGACACACAAATTTATACTTTTTGATTCCTGACTTTGTGATAAGTTTTCCTTCCGGTTTCATTTCCAAAGAAGGATTTTTGGGACAACAGGGAATGCCATTTTCATTTATAGGGCATTCGCATTCGGAGGAAAGATTTGAACGGGGATTTAATGGGATATAAGCCGATTGAAAGGCTTTGTATGTTCCGTCATCATGGATTCCAAAGTAACCGCCGTTAAGCAGTTTCGTGTAGATATCAAGGGAATCGAAAGCGGCATCTCCAAGAAATGTTTTTGGGTTAATAAGGGGATGCGTTTTGAAAAAGTCAGAAAGTGTAGGGATTAACAGTCTTGCATCATGAATGGATTTATCTTCGTCAGGTGAATCGCTTTTTCTGGCTGGAATAAGTTCAGGATGTAAATCTAAAAAGCTTTTGTTATAAAGATTCAGATGGCGGACTATACCAAGACCATTTGTGACAATGCCGATTTTATAAACATAACAGAAATGGCCGTCAACATATAACTGTTTGATATCTTTGTTTGCTGCTGCATGGGAAGGCATGGATGCATAAGCAGCTTTGTATGGATTGTAGTTGTTATCAAAGTTCATTGTTTTTGCATAAGTTTTCAGCTGTTTGATAATGCGGTTGGCATATTTGGGATTATTTTCAGTAACGTAGGCTTCGATTCCGGAAGAATCAAAAATGGTCATGTCAGCTTTTTGGGAATCGATAGCCTGGCAGATTGGTTCGGTAAGATCAACAAGATTTTCGAAAACCAATTGCAGGTCGGGTAAAAAGTCCTGCTTGAAGCGGGTGATTTTAGAGGCGTCAGGGACTTTTGTAAAACCACAGAAATCTCTTAAGTGTTTAGAATAATTAAGGAATACAAGTAAAAGAGAATCTGTAGGGATAGAAAAAATGCGTTGGATGATCAAAGCCCAAAGCATTGCAGTTAAAGGGTATTTACGATGTCTACCGGTAGAAGCATAGTAATGCCTGTAAAAAGACAAAGGAATAATTGAATCAAGGTCAATATGGTTTTCAAGAAGAGACAGGAACTGAGGTTTGTCGGAATCAAAAATTTTCTGACAATCTTCAAAAATATCTGCCAAAGTGAGTTGTTTATGTGTTATCATAGAATTATCTCCTTTAGGTGAGGTTTTTAGTTGTTTGGTCACTTCTATTATACCATAACCGAGAGGAGATATTTTATTTTGCAACAAAAAATATGCCGTATTTATGCGGCTTTAGGCGTTTCGCAAACGCCTAAATAATTTATTCTAATAAAAGGAGCTAATAAAAATGGCAAAATACTGTATGTTTTGTGGTACAGCTAATGCTGATGATGAAACAGTGTGTTCAAAATGTGGAAAAACTTTGAATAACCGTTTTAAAACATATGTTAATATTTTACTTAAACCATTTGATGCCGGAGCTGCGTATATTAAAAATACTGATATATTAACTATAATAATTTTTATGTGTGCCCAGGCGTTGGTTTCTGCTGTTTTTGTCATAATTTGCGCATTAAGAGTTAATGCTTTGAGTGGCGGCGATTATATAATTATTCCTGTACTGAAGGCTTTTATTTTGACAATTATATATTCGGGTATACTTTATATGATAAGTACGACATTGTTATTTGGACTGATAAAAATAGGAAAAGGAGAGATAAATTTTAAAGAGGCATTGGCGGCTACATCTATGAAGGCTGTTGTACTGGTACCTGTCATATTGATTAGTTGTCTATTATTTAAATGTAATGAGTTGTATGGGCTTGTTTTATATATTATGAGTTATTTTATTGGCATAGTGTATCAAAATGTTTCAGTCTATTCTGTATCAGGAGTAGATAAAAATAAATGAGTATACATTTTTTTGACAATGCTGATATTGTCTATATTGATTTTTATTATACTTGCAAGGATAGTATGTGCATCATATGTTTCGGATGAAGTAAAAGGGTACATACAGAGCGGACTGGATAAACTGAATCAATTAAGCAGATGGATATGGTAATGTATAGTGTAACTATATTATTATAAATAAAAAAATGAATAGGAGAGATGATATATGTATTGTTCAAACTGTGGTAAACAAATAGAAAATCCACAATCCAAGTTTTGCCCTATGTGCGGCGCAGTTTTAGATATTCAGGGTGAAAGGTATAATTCGCAGACAACAAATGGTTATTCATCGGAAATGAATAATTACCAACAGGAAACCAATAATTATTCACAGAATTATAATAATAATTTTCAGTCAAACCTGTCAATGAAATGGTATAAATTTGTAATATATTTTCAATTGTTTTGTTCAGGTTTCTTTGCGTTGATTACTGCGATTAATACCATGACAGGCAATATATATGGCATGGAAGATGTATCGGTTTTATATGAAACATTTCCTGCTTTAAAAAGTACGGATATAGCCGTGGGTATTATTTGGATTGCATATGCTTTGTTTGGAGTATTTTATATACGTAAACAGTTAGTTAATTTTAAGTCTACTGCAATTATATCATTATTAGTTTATTATCTGGCAAACCCGGTTATAGAAACATTATCTACTGTAATATCAATGGGAATAGTAGATGTATCATTTTCTGATATTGGAAGTAACGGAGTTTCAGAAATGACGGGAATATGGATGGGTACTATAGTATTAGTAATTTTAAGTTATATATATTTTAATAAGCGTAAACATATGTTTACCAATTAAAGCGAGAGGATGATTAAAGTGTCAAAATATTGTAAATCATGTGGAGCTGCTAATGCTGACAGCGCGGGGTTCTGCAATAGGTGCGGACAACCTTTATCTGCTTCTGCAGTAGGCGGAATGGGAACTGTTGCATCACCTGACCAGGCAGTCAGGTTAAATAGAAAGATTCCAAAGGCAGGAATTATAGCAGTAATAGTTATTATTCTGATAATTATAGCAGTAATTTTTATTGGTAAATATAAAAACAGAATAGTAGGTACGTGGGAAGGACAGGAATCCTATATAATAACATATACAAGTGACGGCAAGTGGTATGACGATGATGATTATGGTACATATAAGCTGTCAGGAAACACTTTGAAATTATATGATAATTATGGAAATTGCGGAGAAGTAGAAATAGAACTATCGGACAATATAATGACTGTTACAGCGATATATACAGATGAAGATGGTATTGAGCAAACAGAAAAAACAGTTTTTAGAAAAGTAGAATAAAACAAACAAGAAAAACAATTAGTTATGAGAAGGGATAATAGGTATGGAACAACATGAATACATGCCTGCACCGCACCATTTGAGTCCGGGTACGGTTTTAAATGGTAAGTATGAGATAGGCGCGGTTTTAGGTGAAGGTGGATTTGGAATTACATATATAGGACAAGATATTAATCTGGATATGAAAATAGCAGTTAAGGAATATTTTCCGTCAGGCATTGTAAACAGAAACAGTGCTGTTTCTGCTGAAGTTACGGTTAATGTCGGAGATGCCCAGGCAGATTTTAAAAAAGGTAAAGAAAATTTCCTTAAAGAAGCCAGAACATTAGCGAAGTTTGCAAACAATCCGAGTATTGTTTCGGTACGGGATTTTTTCGCTGAAAATAATACGGCGTATATTGTAATGGAATATCTTTGCGGAATTGATTTGAAAGAATATCTTGAGCAAAATGGCGTCATGTCTTTTGGTAAAGCGTTTGAAATGCTTTCTCCGATAATGAGCGCTCTATCTAAAATACATGAGCAGGGATTGATTCACCGTGATATAAGTCCATCTAATATTATGGTTCTTAGCGATGGCGTTGTAAAATTGCTTGATTTTGGAGCGGCAAGAGATGTAGGAGGAACAGATGAAAAAAGCCTGTCTATTATGTTAAAGCCGGGTTATGCCCCGGAGGAACAATACAGGACAAAGGGCAGACAGGGACCGTGGACAGATGTATATGCCTTGGCGGCTACTATGTATAAACTTATTACAGGTGTTACGCCTGATGATGCAATGAACAGAATATTTAAGGATGAACTTACAGCTCCGTCATCAATAAATCCTGATATATCAAAAGAACAGGATAATATTGTTTTAAAGGGTATGGCGATACAAAAGGAAAACCGTTTCCAATCAATAGAAGATTTGCAGAAAGCGTGTCTGGCAGGAAAGGCGGATAATACTGAGCCGACCGAATTTGAAGCCGGTGAAGTTACGGTTTCAGGTGATATGTATTTTAATAATAATCCGGATATTAATAAAGCAGAAAAGCCAGTTACAGAAGTTAAACAGCCCAAAACCCCTGTACGGGAAACAAAAAAAACAGCATTAGAGAAGCATGAGACCTTAATTCAGCCCCAAAAGTCAGGTTTGGTGATTTCAACAATTACGGGATTGATTTCACTTATTATGTTATCATTGATATTATTTGCAATTCAGGAAGAGGCTTTTACCGGAGTAACCTTATCTATTTGTTTTATGATATTAGCAATATTTGTCGGCGCAACCTTTTTTGCAGGAAGAAAGTATTATCCATATATCAATAATAAAGAAAGAAAACCAAATAGGGTTTGCTTTGCAGTCAGTGTTGTAATGATTGCCATAGTGGTCCTGATAGTGTTAGGTATGGTCATTACCGGCACTAGTGAATATAGTAATATGTTTATGGTTTTTATATTGAACATTCTTGCCATTGCGGTTTTTATGGGATATTTTTATTATCCACGCCTGGAAAGAAAAAAGATTTTACGGAGATTAAAAATATGGGGCGGCGTTATTGCAGCATTATTTGTTATGGTTATCATTTCAGTTGTATTTACGGGCTTTAATACCATTACTATTGGGGATAAACATATAATGAAAAATGCAGATAGTGTAACAATTTCTTATGATATCATAAATGATAACGATATTGCCAAATTAAAAGAACTTAAAAATCTTGAAAAGCTTATTATAAAAAATTGTTTTATGGATGATAATGATGTAAAGGTTATAGGTGAGCTTACTAAATTAAAAGAATTATCTCTTGAGGGAAATACCGATATTACAGATGTTTCACCGTTGAATAATCTTACGAATCTGAACACGCTGAATCTGAATAAGACAAAAACAAAGGACATATCATGTTTAAATAACCTTACGGGACTTCATTTTTTATATATTAATGAAACTAATGTTTCTGATATAAGTATAATTGGGACGTATCAAAATCTTATAATTTTGCATATGGATTCTGTTTCAGGGCTTAATACACAGACCATTACTATTCCCGAATCAGTTACAAACCTTTCATGCATGGATGATGGTATTGATGATATAAGCTTCTTATCAGGCGTTACCGGATTGGAAACATTTCATGCAGGACAAAATAAGATTTCTGATATTTCAATCCTTGCAGGCTGCCCTTTAGGAGATGTTAGACTGAACAAAAATAATATTAGCAATATATCGGCATTAGCAGATAAGACAAGACTAAGTAATCTGGATTTGAGCGATAATGATATATCAGATATTACTCCGCTTACTTCTTGTACGGCTATTTTTATAAAGCTTAATAATAACAACATTTCTGATATTTCTCCGCTTGTCTCTAATACAAGATTATGTAATTTAGAGTTGGTTGGCAATCCTGTTTCTGATTTTTCGGGTATTTCGTTTCATCCTGAAGAAAGTAATTACGAAACAGGGACTCTTAATATCAGTTATAATGAGATGATTGACTGGCAGGTATTAAGATTAGGCAATGTAAGAGTAAATGTTTACGGGGTGAATGAACAGCAGGTAGAAACCTTGCGTGGAATGGGCTTCAATGCATATACCTTTGATGCTCCTATAGCATATGATTCTGACGAAACGGAGGAAAATAATGGATAAGACGGTATTGTATTCACCTGATTCTGATGGTGAAGCTGTATTGCATTTGTTTAACAGAGACGGACTTGCAGGTTCGTATGCTCTAAAATATATTACGGTTATCGGAAGATATTCGGAGCAGAGCCAATGTGACATTATGATTAATTCTCCTATAGTATCAAGAAGACACGGAGAAATTGTTCTGTCAGAAGACCGTTATTTATACAGGGACCTTGGGAGTACAAATGGTACATATGTAAATGGTAAGTTATATGGGAAAACAAATGAACAGGCAGTACAGCTAAGCGATGGAGATATTATTTCTTTTGAGGTCAGGCAGTCGGAAGTTGTAGGGCGGGATAAAACGATAGCCCTGTTTACCAAAAGTAAATTAACATTTAACTGGCATAGTATCGCGCTTTCAGATAATATGGCAGAACTCGTCATTGGCAGAACGGTTACTTCAGGTGTGGCAATTGATAATGAATTTATTTCGCAAAAACATGTTTCGTTTTTTCTTTCAGGCAGCGGATGGGCTGTTATAGACCATAAAAGTACAAATGGAGTATTTTTAAATGGGAAAAAGATAACAAGTCCGCGTTATTTGTCCATATTTGATGTGATAAGGATTGCAGATGTATATTTTATATTTCTTGGCGACAAACTTATTTGTTCAGGCGGCTGTATGGTTTCCGATGCGCCTGCGGTTTGCAAAAAAGCTGTTTCAAGCCAGGTTTCAGGCGGGCAGCTTAGTATAAATATAGTTGAACGCAGCGTTGTTCAGAGATTTAAAAAAATGCTGCTTCTGCAGGATATTAGAATGACTGTAAATAATGGAGAAATGGTTCTTATCCTTGGAGGGTCCGGCGCAGGAAAAACTACTTTTATCAATGCGGTAATGGGATATGAAAAGGCGGATGGGAAAATCACATATCGTGATACCGACATTTATGAAGAATATGAACAGATGAAGTATGAGATAGGGTTTGTCCCACAGCAGGACCTTCTCCGTAACAGTGATACGGTTTACGATACACTGTCGAATGCTGCAAAGATGAAATTGCCAAAACGGATAAAAGATGAAAAACGTGAAGAAAGAATCGATAATATACTGAATGAATTTGGACTATCGAGGGAAAGGGATTCGCTTGTTTCAAAACTCAGCGGCGGACAGCGAAAAAGACTTAGTATTGCAGTTGAATTTATAGCAAATCCCAGTTTATTTTTCCTTGATGAACCAGATTCCGGACTTGATGACATTATGGGACGGGGCCTAATGGAAAATTTAAGAGGAATTGCGGACATGGGTAAAATCGTTATGGTTATTACGCACAGTCCGGAACGTGCAGCAGACTTATTTGATAAAGTAATAGTATTGGCTAAAAGCAGTTTGGATAATAGCGGACATCTGGCTTTTTACGGAACTGTTAATGACGCATTTAAGTTTTTTGAAGTTTCATCTTTTTCAGGGATTGTTAAGAGGATAAACCGCAAAGATGAAAATGGAGAGGGTTTATCAGATTATTATATAGACAAATATAATTCTATAAATATTGGAGAATAAAAATGAAAGAATCACGTATTGGAAGAATAGGACAGATAAAAATATATGTTGGTAAATGTTTCAGGGTTTTTATAAATGAGAAAGGATGGAAATCGCTTGTAAGTACATTGATAATATCAACGATACTTGCATGGGTCATTGGTGATAATACGTTTTCGGTAAATGAAAGCACCAAGACAGGAGTATTTGCAATGATTTGCGGATGTATCTGGGTCGGATTGTTTAATTCGATACAATCTGTATGCAGAGAAAGGGATATTATTAAAAGAGAACACAGAACGGGACTTCATATTTCCTCTTATATTATTGCGCATATGATATATGAGTTTGTGTTATGCGTATGTGAGGCAGTTATCCTTACTGTTGTATTTGATATTTTCAGGGATTTCCCAAATCATGGGGTTGTATTTGGCTGGGTTGGTTTTGAGTTTTTTATATCATTTGTTTTGGTTATATTTTGTTCAGATGCACTGGGAATCATGGTGTCATGTATTGTAAAGACAGAAAATGCGGCAATGACGGTAATGCCTTTTGTGCTTATAATACAGCTTGTTATGGCAGGCATGATGTTCCCGCTTTCCGGAGGGGCAAAAGCATTGAAGCAGCTTACTATAAGTAAATGGGGACAGACTGCGATATTAAGTTCAGCGGATATTAACGAGATTCCGACAAAAGATACTATAGAAAAATTTAACGAGGCTTTTGAGTCAGATGAAAATATAAGCAGTTGGAAAGAACTGGGATTAGAGCAGGAATATGAAATGGAATATGATTCATCAATTCAGCATATTGCAATGTCATGGCTTGTGTTGATTCTGTATAGTGCAGCCTATGGATTCATCGGAATATTATTTTTAAAACGTGTAGATTATGACAAAAGATAATAAAAAATTTTATTTTGAGTGGTGTTATTATGATTAAGTATGCATATCTGACGGATAAAGGCAGTCGTGGCGTAAATGAAGATTCCATAGGTTTTTTTTCTGATGAAACCTGTTATGGTTTCATAGTGTGTGATGGACTGGGAGGACACGGCTTTGGTGATTTGGCTTCGTCAAAAATAACTGAATTATTTGAAAGAATACCAGAAGATTATCTTATGTCAAATAATAACATATTAAATAGTTCTTTGATTGAAGAATTTTTTAATAATGCGCAGTCAGAACTTATATGCATGCAAAAAAGCATGAATTGTCCAAATACATTAAAGACAACGGCGGCAGTACTTATAATGGATAAAGAATATGCATATATAGGACATATAGGAGATTCAAGGGTATATACATTCAGTAATTCGTCTGTCAGTTTCAGAACGCATGATCACAGTGTTGTAGAAATGCTTTTTCGTGCCGGGAAAATATCAGAGTCAGAAATAAGAAATCATCCCGACAGGAATAAGCTTTTAAATGCATTGGGAGATGTTGATAAAATAGGCATGAGTTCAATTGAAGGACCATTAAATATATCGGAGTATCAGGCGTTTTTATTGTGTTCAGATGGATTCTGGGAATTAATAAATGAGGACAGGATGTGCGAATTGCTTAATGTTTCTAAAAATGTTAAAGATTGGCTTGACAGGATGGAAAAAGAAGTAGCAGATAATGGAAAAGAAAAAAATATGGACAATTATTCGGCTATTGCAATTTGGAATATGTAATTGGAGAGATTGGGAGCGATATTAAACAGGACATACGATAGGATTTCATCATGATATTTTTTTAAAAATCAAGTGTAATTCAAAAAAACTTTTGATATCTTGAATATTTCAGGCAATGCAGGCTTTTACAAATTCTGTAAATATTTTTGCAGAATCTTCATCAGTTTTATAAGATAATTCAGGATGCCACTGTATAGCCTGGAAAAATTTTTTGTCAGGCAGATACACTCCTTCGATGATACCGTCTGTAGCTGTTGCCATTATCTTTAAAGGTGGGGCAAGATTTTTAATTGCCTGATGATGATAACTGTTGACGGATAAAATATCTTTTTTCAATAAATTATGGATAGGAGATTCTTCTTCCAAAATTACCTTATGCACTGGGATATCGTAAGGGGGCTCCTGATGATGATTAATATCCGAATCAGTCTGTGAAGAAATATCCTGATAAAGCGTACCGCCAAGAGCTGCATTGATAAACTGTATGCCGCGGCATATTCCGAAAACTGGTTTGTTAATAGTGAGAAGTTCGTTAAGGAGCATAAGTTCCATTTTATCACGTTCATGCGAACATTCACCGCATCTTTCAAGTTTTTTCTCATTATATATTTCAGGAGAAACATCCTGTCCTCCAGTGAACAAAAATCCATCACACATGCTTGTAAGTATATTAATATCTTCAGTACAGTCTGTAAGGGGAAGCATTACCGGAATACCGCCTGCGGCTTCTATTCCCTGCATATATCCTGGAAGCATCCAGTAGCTTTTTTTCTGATAATCTATTAGTGGCAATAATCCGATTAATGGTTTCATATATAGTCCTCTTTTCTATTTATTTATGTAATAAAAAAAGACAAAATATTTCGGCTGAAACATCTTTGTCCATATATAATAATATATGAGATTTATGATATTTGTCAAGTGTAATTCAAAAATAAATATTGTAATACCTCACATATTGTAATATAATAAATACAGGTGCTACTAAGATGGCAGGCGGTTAGCCCTCTGCGGAGAAATTAATATTCTCTGATTACATAGAAACCCGAAAGGGAATCTAAAGAAAAGGGGGCGTGTGTTATGCTGACTATAGAAAATCTGATAGCAGTACTGGCTCTTTGCGGTACATGCTTCGGAATAGGATACACGATAGGATTTCATCATGGAAAGACACAGAAATAGCCGCCCAGTCCGGAAAACTATGCGGCTATTTTTAAGTATACTTTCGGGCTAATCGTCTATACGGTAGCACCTTTATTTAAATAAATAATACACATTATTTTTCTGAAAGTCAAGTGTAATTCAAAAATAAATATTGTAATACCCAACATATTGTGATACAATAAATACAGGTGCTACTAAGATGGTAGGCGGTTAGCCCTCTGCGGAGAAATTAATATTCTCTGATTACATAGAAACCCGAAAGGGAATCTAAAGAAAAGGGGGGCGTGTGTTATGCTGACTATAGAAAATATGATGGCAGTACTGGCTCTTTGCAGTACATGCTTTGGAATAGGATATACGATAGGATTTCATCATGGAAAGACACAGAAATAGCCGCCCAGTCCGGAAAACTATGCGGCTATTTTAGCATTTAAAACCGGGCTAACCGTCTATACGGTAGCACCTTTATCTAAATAAATAATACACATTATTTTTCTAAAAGTCAAGTGTAATTCAAAAACTTTGTTTTGGACTTTCAAGCTTGACTGATATACTATTTGCTGTTAAATTATTTTAACAATAGTATATATAATAAAAGGCGGAAAAATATGGATAAAGTTTTTAAATGGGATATTTTTGAAATTGCGCTTAGCGGCAATACAGCAGGTAATCCGTTTACGGATTATACTATCCGGGGTGTGTTTAAAGGTGAACAAGAGGAGATAGAGACTGAAGGATTTTATGATGGCGACGGTATATATAAAGTAAGGTTTATGCCATCATATGAAGGCGTATACAGATATTTCATAACCGGAAACTATTCAGATGCCGGTACTGTTACGGGAGAATTTGAAGTGTTTCCTGCAAAGAGTGGCAATCATGGTCCGGTTAAGGTTTCTAATACATATCATTTCACATATGCGGATAGTACCCCGTATTATTCGGTAGGTACAACGTGTTATGTGTGGGAGCTTCAAAGTGATGACAGGATTAAAGAAACTTTAGAAAGTCTTTCCGAATCAGGATTTAACAAAATACGTTTCTGTATTTTCCCAAAACATTATGATTACAATTTTAATGAGCCGCGGTCATATCCGTATGAAGGTACGCCTATGGATAATTCAGTGCTTACAGAGGATAATTTCTGGGGATATACGGATAATCCAAAGGAGAATAATGAGTGGGATTTTACAAGATTTAATCCCGGGCATTTCAGACATATCGAAAATTGTATTAAAAAGCTTGGAGATATCGGAATAGAAGCTGACCTCATTATTATGCATCCGTATGACAGATGGGGATTTTCAAAAATGAGTGCGTATGAGGATGACCTGTATATAAATTATATCGTAGCGAGATTTGCAGCTTACCATAATGTATGGTGGTCGCTTGCTAATGAATATGATATACTTGATAAGACTATAGACGACTGGGAAAGATATGCGCAGATAATATGCACGAAAGACCCTTATGGGCATCTGCGTTCAATACATAACTGTATACCGTTTTATGATTATACGCGCCCATGGGTTACGCATTGTTCAATACAGAGACAGGATATATATAAAACTGCAGAATGTACCAATGAGTGGCGAGGAAAATATAAAAAACCCGTGGTTATAGATGAAATGGCATATGAAGGGGATATTCCCCACTTCTGGGGCAATATAACTGCCGAAGAGATGGTGAGGCGTTTCTGGGAATGTGCAATGCGCGGCGGATATCCGGGACATGGCGAGACTTATATGAATAAAGACAATGTTCTGTGGTGGTCGCATGGAGGGAAATTTCATGGTGAAAGTTGGAAACGTGTAAAATTCCTGCATAAAATCATGTGCGAGACGCCGGGGCTTGGACTTACTTCCGATGCTAAAATGGATTATATGGGAGTAACGGCTGTTCCGCAGGATGATAAAGAAAGAGAAAATAAAACTTATTTTATATATTATTACAGTTTTATGCAGCCTTCGTGTAAAATATTTCATATAGATGATGAAACCGAATATGAAGCGGAGGTTATTGATACGTGGAATATGACGGTAGAAAAAGCAGGAACTTTTAAAGGTAAATTCAAAATTAATCTGCCGGGAAGACCATATATGGCAGTAAGATTAAAAAAGAGGAGGAATTATCAATGAAATTTTTAAAAAACAATGCAAATGTTATTTTACTCTGTTTATTTGAGGCGTTTATTGGAATTCTGCTTTTAGTAAATCCGGTTGGATTTACATCGGCTATTATTATCGCCTTTGGCATAGCCATGGCAGCAGCAGGTCTGATATGTATTATTGGATATTTTCGTACAAGTGCCGAGGAAGCTGCACTTAGTGGGATGCTTGTAAAAGGTCTGGCAATGATGATTGCAGGTATTTTTTGTATGTCTCAGCCCAAATTGCTGATTGCCGCGTTCCCTCTGGTTACGATACTTTATGGAATAGTTATTCTGTTTGCGGGATTGTGCAAAGTACAGTGGACAGTAGACGCGCTGCGACTGAAAATAGGAAGGTGGTTTCTGCCGGCGCTTAGTGCGTTAGTTTCTGTTGTCTGTTCATGCGTGATTCTGTCAAATCCATTCGTATCAACGCTTGCGCTTTGGATGTTTGTAGGTATTTCACTGATTGTTGAGGCTGTGTTAGACGTAGTCGTTCTGATTTTTAGCAGGATAAATATGTATTAATAATATAAAAAAGCGGGGGAGAAAATATGGATTATTTTGAACGCGCACAGCTTTTGCGCAAAGAGTTAATTGAGAACCGCCGTTATTTCCATGAGAATGCGGAGGTCGGGCTTCATATGCCAAAAGCTAAAGCATATGTAATGAAAAAGCTTAAAGAATATGGCTTAGAACCTCAGGAGTGTGGTGAAGGGGTTACCGCTATACTTGGACATGGAGGAAAAGTAATTCTTCTTCGTGCAGATATGGATGCGCTGCCTATGTCTGAAGAGAGTAACCTGCCTTTTGCATGTCCTACCGGAGAACAGGCGCATACCTGCGGACATGATTTCCATGCCGCAATGCTTCTTACGGCTGCAAAGCTGCTTAAGGAGGATGAGCAGTCTCTGAATGGTACTGTAAAGTTTATGTTTCAGCCTGCGGAAGAGACGTTTGAAGGCAGCAGAAATATGATAGAGCATGGTGTATTGGAATCTCCGAAACCGGATGTTGCCCTTGCATATCATGTCAGCCCGGGCAGGCTTCCTATAGGTACATATCTGTATAATGATTCAGGTACCATGATGTTTTCTGTAGATACTTTTGAGATTAGTATTCAGGGCAAAGGCAGTCATGGCGCTTACCCGCATCTGTCAATTGACCCTATTAATATAGGGGTGCATATTTATCTGGCTTTACAGGAACTTATTGCAAGGGAAAGCAATCCAAGTGACGCATGTCTGCTTACTGTGGGGCAATTTAGTGCAGGTGCTGCGGCAAATATTATTCCGGATACTGCTGTGCTTAAGGGAACTATGCGTACCAATAACAAAGAAGCGCGTGAAAAACTGGTTCGCCGTCTGAAAGAAGTTTCAGAGGCAACAGCTGCAGTTTACGGCGGACTGGCAAAAGTGGAATACGTATGCAGTGTTCCGACGCTGGTATGTGACAGTACATTTACCAGGGAGATAGCAGGATATATGAATGAGCTTCCAATTCCAAATGCGGCCGGTTACTCCGGTATAGCTGCCAGTGCTTCAGAAGATTTTGCGCTTATTGCTGAACGTGTTCCAAGTGCATTTATGTATCTTTCTGCCGGCTATGATGATGAGCGCGGCGACTATCCTGCACATAATCCCAAAGTTCAGTTTAACGAAGATGTTCTGGCAATTGGGGCAGCATGTCTGGCACACAGCGCCGTCAGATGGCTTACGGAACATAAGGATTAATCCTTAATTTGAATAAAAATCAAAAAACTGTTCAAAATATAATGTGAACTAAATAAAAGTTCACAGAATTTTCACAAAAATTATTAGCACTCACTATTGACGAGTGCTAATAATAGTGTTATAACAATTATAGAACAAGCGAATAGCTTGTGAGGTAATTGGCAAAGTTAATGTGAACAGTTTTGAAAGGAGAGATGACTTATGTTAATGCCTAGTATTTTTGGAGAAAACTTTTTTGATGACTTTTTTGGATTTCCTGTAAAGGACAGCTACAGGAGAATGAACAACACATCAGGTCTTATGCAGACAGATATTTCAGAGCATGCAGACGGATACGAAGTTACAATGAATCTGCCGGGATTTAAGAAAGAGGATGTAAAAGCAGAACTTAAAGACGGATATCTTCTTATAACCGCAGCAACCAATACAGATGAGAAAAAGAAAGATAAGGAAGGAAGATATATAAGAAGAGAAAGATATTCGGGAACCTGCAGCAGAAGCTTCTATGTGGGAGACGATGTAACCCAGGAGGATATTAAAGCCAGATTTGAAGACGGTACTCTGAAGCTTTCTATCCCGAAGAAAGAGAGTAAGCCGGAGATAGAAGAAGCAAAATATATTGCTATTGAAGGATAATATATTAATAAGATACCAGATTCACACCTTATACCCCTGATACGGCACATTTTAATATTATGTCGTATCAGGGGTTTTTATATATTAATTTAATAAAAGGTTTATTTTAAAATAAATTCATGATAAAATAATAGTGTAAAAATATGTATATATTAGTCCAGCGGTGATATGTCAAGAATAAATTGAAATTGTTTTTGAGTTATTTTCATATCATTTGCTGAAAAAAG